>NZ_FOVF01000078.1 GCF_900115085.1 Dokdonella immobilis
CACCAGACCGTCTGGCGCTGGGATTCGAGCCCGTTCGGCGACACGCCAGCCAACGAAGCACCGAGCAGCCTGGCCAGCTTCAGCTACAGCCTGCGCTTCCCGGGCCAGCAGTACGACCCGGAGACGCAGAGCCATTACAACTATTTCAGGGACTATGAGCCGGGGACCGGGCGGTATCTGGAGTCGGATCCAATTGGGTTAGACAGTGACGTTGATACTTACGCTTATATCAAAAGTGCCCCACTACAGGGAATGGACTACCTTGGTCTTGGAAAAGAAGGAATTGAACCTTGGGAGGTGGGAAGTTTCAATGCGCTCAAGAACAAAGAATTGCCTGGTGATGGTCTCGATGTCCATCATGTTGCACAAAAGGCAGTTATGAAGTGCGGGTGCGCCGGATATGATGAAAAAACTGCGCCGGCGATTGCCATCGAACGCGAGTTGCACAAGAAACTTCCAAAATCGAGCCCTGGATCCTCCTTCATCGGTTCTGCACGGAGCTTGCTTGCTCGCGATATCGGGGCGCTTCGAAAGGCTGGCGCACCAAGAAGGTCTTTGTTCAATCTAATTGACATCAATAAGCTCTTCTATCCAGAGTGTTTCAAGAAGGGCGGTAAGTAGCCGGAGAATCAACGTGGACGGGAAAGAGTTTGTGAGTTCAATAAGAAAGTTTCTGATGCCGGAATCGATTAGCGGTTGCATGAAACAACTTGAGAAGCCGAATAAGCTCTCTAGCGCCGATGAGTTGGGCGCAAGCACGTGGTACAAAAGGCTCTCCTCCGAAGAACAGTCAATTGTCAGGGGCATCGTCACAAGGGCTGTTCATAGCACTCTCTTTGGCATACTCGTGGTGCTGGACAACTGTGACACTATTGAAGAAGGAGAGGGTGGGGGCGGGTTTGAGTTGTACTATTCGAAAGAGGGAACACGAGTTCAACTGAATGGGCAGACGGATGATCTCCATGACATGCTGTAGCCGAACAGAGACTTTTTTTCCCATCCTCGAAAACCGGTGAATTGGAGCCAAAGGGGTCAGGTTGGACTACCCCCGATTTCTCGGACGGGTTAATTAGGCGACACCGCCATCTTCTCGAACTGCTCCGGTGATTGGTAGCCGAGAGCGCTGTGTAG
>NZ_FOVF01000076.1 GCF_900115085.1 Dokdonella immobilis
CATCTAGTGCGGCGATTGCCTTGTCGTTAGTGCGGCCACGCCAATGCCAGCACTTTGATATCGACTGTAGCCCAATCGTCTTTGCGAACAAATCGTCGACTTGAGCGGAGCGCGGAGTGTTAAGCGAGCCTGCTGTCTTTGCGAGGATTCCCGCATAGTTGTCGCGTAAGGCCTTTTTCCAGCCATCCCCGGCAAGCATCCATGCATTTGGCCCGCTGTATTGCGATGCAACGCGATCTAGAACCGCTTTGGGGAAAGCAGAATGATCCTTTGCGTTTGTGATCATGAAGTCGAGAGCGAGGCTGGCCAAATCCTCGACGTATGACTCCCAGCACGCGACTAGCAGAACAATTGCACTTTTGTTAAGGACCTCGACGTCACGCCGCCTGCCAGGACCCGTGCCACCTAAGTGGGCGTGAATTCCGATGAGCTGAGTCACCTCTCCTAGGTTCTCGTGGAACTGAGAGATGTGGGGAGGAAACTTTGAGGTCGTCGCCATAATGTGTAGTGAGCGCTAACACCAGAGTTAAGCCGCCGCGTTAGCGGTCGGCTTGGACGAATAGTTGGGCTGCCGTTAACCACCAATAGTACAGTGCACGCCCTTCTCTTCAGTGATCTCGAACTCTACGCACTCAGCTACCAGAATGTCCTTGACGTTTTCGGAACCTTTCGTGAGAAGTAGTTGATATACCTTGCCGTCATCTGTCCCGGCCCACGCAAACCAAATACCAGATTGACCAATTGCAGGGCCCCAAGCAAACGTAAACGGAGAGCCTTGAGCACGAGCGGATTGCATGCAGGCATTACCGGAAGTCAATTTCTCTGCGCCCGAAGCGAACCCACAATTTTTTGCGGACGATCCCGCGAGAGCATGAAGCTTTTTTTCCAATACTGATGGAACGCCAGAACTCACTTGAGATGGCCGCGATGAGGCGCATGCTTGCGAAATAGGCAGCATTGCAAGCATCAATTGAAATAGCATTCTCATAAGCCCAACACCAGAATTGAGCCGCGTGCGTTAGCACGTCGGCTCGAATGAAAAGTTAGGCATTGACACCCAACAGGAGCAAGCGCAATGCATTCCATACCCGCTCAAAAGCTTCGGTCGTGCTACTCGCCGGAGTAGTCTCATAAGACGACCAACCGGAAAATAGCTTGCGCCCATCAAAACTAACTCTAAT
>NZ_FOVF01000072.1 GCF_900115085.1 Dokdonella immobilis
GCATACGGATCCATGCCGGTGAAATAGTGGTTTGCGGCGAAGCTCAGCATGCCGAGCCAGCGTCCCTGGTGGGATCCGGATGGAAACGACATCGCTGCGGCAATCCAGTCGCTCAGAGTGTTGGCGGTAACATGAACGCCTTTATTGCCGACCACGAAAATTGAGTCATCCAGCGCAAATGATCCGGCAAGTCCCGGTGCGTAGATGACGGCACATAGAATCCCGCCGAGCGCCAAGGTTAGCCAGCCACGATTTTCAGAAAACAATGGCATTCTCATGATCCGGTTCCAAATTCCTTGCTGTATCTTCGAGGCAGCGTTCCAGCCCGTAACATTTTGGCTACTTTCATGAATTTCACCTTCCCGGCGGTTCGGCAACCATTGTGTTCGAACTCTGTCAGGTCAATGAGGCGAAAATCATAGCTTCAATGTCAGCCAACTACTCATTGATATTGAATGGTGTAGCGTGCTTGGAGCCACTCTGTAGGAGCAATACATGCGCGGTCAAATGCGACAAGAACTTGTGATGGCCTGAAAAGCAGGGATGCCAGTGGACCGCGATAACCCACTGGAACAAAGTGTTCAGTTGTTTGGATCTAGTTGAATAGCAGCTTATGCGATTCGTCATCAATTCCAGTCGCCTTTCTTAGCTGTATTTCCAGTTCGAGGAGTCTTCCGTCGAGGTTGCCCAGGCCGTTCATATTACGAAGAGTCTGCAGTTCCAGTGCTGCGGCCTTCAGATCGCCAGTGCGAATAAGAAAAGTGACGAGATTTGCGCGGGCCTCCGCGTCCGTTGGTGACAGAAAAATTGCTGAGCGAAACTGTCGCTCCGCCAGTTCCAGGTCACCAAGATAGACAAGGGCGAATCGCGCGTGCAGTGTCAGCAATTGGGCGTAGCCACCCGGATGGCTGGTGGCTGCATCAAAGGCCTCTTTGAAGTGCTCAATATCGCGGGGGCAAATCTTTGCATCCAGGCAATTGAGAAGCGCTCCCAGCGCCGACACGTCAACCGTGGAAATCGGGCGTGCCTGCAATTTTGCAATGAGTGAATCCCACCACTGATCCTTGATCGGCAAGCCAAGCTTTGCGCTTGTCACTATGAGTAACTGGTTGTGGACAGCGTCTGCCGAAGGGTTGGCAGCCATTCGATCGAGAATTTCAAACGCTCGCTTTCGCATGGGCTCGGGGTCGCCCTTGAGGGTCGATGCCAGAAGGATGCGAGCATAGTCGTATTGCGCTGAAGAGGAGTCTGGCCGCTTGGTTGCATTGGTCGCACTAAGGGTCAAGGGGTCCGACCACTCCAATGCACGCAATGCGGTGGTAAAGGCGTAGAAGGCGAAGAGTGAGGTGACGCCCAACGCGACGATCCGCGCTCTCAGCCGAGG
>NZ_FOVF01000069.1 GCF_900115085.1 Dokdonella immobilis
CAAACGCCTAAGAGCTCAGGGCCACAGCCTCACTCACCCGGAGTTGACGGGAAGTCTCTTGAGGAATAGTTCGCCACCCAGCGCCTCAACGACTCGAACCCAGCGCTTTGCAAGGTACCGCGTTGTGATGACCGAAACCACAAGCAAAGCCGGCCCGAGCAATAGCCACCAGTAGCTGACTATAAACGCGCCGACTGTAGTGAGTGGCCCGCCAGAGAAATTGCCAGACGCTTCAAATTGCGGCGCTACGTACACGAGATATGCGGCGAGCGGGAGCTCCAGCGCGAGCCCGACAAAACCAAGTACCCCATAGCAAAGGGAGGTAACAGTACCTACGAACAGAAAACGACGTGGTAGCGCAGGACGATGCCTCAGAACAACGATGGCAGAATAGATAACAGGTGCAAGTATGCAAAGAAGGTAGGTAATGCTTACGAGCAAGACCAACGTCCAGGCTTGAGGTGAGGACGTAGAGAGGATGCTCATAGGTGGCTAACACCTGAGTTAAGCCGCGCCGCCAAGCGGCGTCGGCTTGAATGAATTGTTAGGGCCCATTGAGTACACGAGCAGTGAGCCAGAACACAGCCCCTTGTGCACCACGGGAGTGTCCTTGGGATTTTCGTACTGCGTCAGATCGAGGCTGACTGGCAATAAAGCCCCCAAGGAATCCCGTTGCCCATCTGCGAGACCAGCCCAATCGCAGAAGTTGCCAGGCAAACCCTTTGGGCTAAGAATCTCTACTGCTACATCGAGATCGCTGTTCTCTCGACTAGTGCCTCTGACCCTGCTGCCAAATAGATATGCGGCCGAGACTCTAGGCTGAGTTGCGGCCCAATCGTGAACGATCTTCCCGAGTTCTTCGATGCTTGGCATAGGCCCTAACGCTTGAGTTGAGCCGCGCCGCAGAGCGGCGTCGGCTTGAATGAATTGTTAGGCCTCACCGCAGATTATGAGATCCACTTCCGCAAATAGCTCCGTGTCACTTGTATAGATTGGCGGGGTAGTCCAAAACTCGTGGGCCTGAACTTCCAGATTGAAGTGCCCCATATTCCACGCCGTATAGCAGACGCGATGGATGGATACTGGATCAGATGCAAAAGCAACCCGATAGATCTTTTCACGCATTCCTCGGCGATCCCGGAAAGATTCTGCATCCTGAAGAGAATCAAAAACGAAACTTGACCTGAAGCGACTTGGCTTGTGGGAATAGTGAGTACTGCGCACTCTCTCTCGCAGGAACTCGCCATCTGGATCATCGCGGACATACCGACAGTCGCTCGCTAGAAGTGCGCCAAAGCTACCTTTTGCCTTTAATTCACCGTGATTGAATGCTTCGGGCGAAACATGGAAGTAGATGCGGCGCATTGGAGTTTCAATCATGAGGCCTAACACCGGAAATAAGCAGCCGCGTCAGCGGTCGGCTTGATTGAATAGTTGGGCCGAAGCATGCCGCCTACCAGGCGATTACCGCAAGCACAAAAGCAACAAGAGCAACCACTGTAAGGGCCAACAGGCCGACAAAGTTCATACCGCCTGCGCAATCTGCACAGTACGACCCAGACCCCGACCAGCCCCCCAGGAACAGGGCGCCATACCACTTGAGTGCGCCCGAAACTGCCGGCCGTTCGCGGCATTGCTCGCATAGTGCTTTCATTCGGCCCAACGCCTGAATTAAGCCGAGCCGCGAAGCGGCTTCGGCTTGAATGAATTGTTAGCGCTCACCCGGCGCCTTTATAAGTAAAGCGGCCCCATGGATAGGCGCCGACTCTGGAATACAGGTGGGAGCGAACAGCATTGCTGCTTTTGGCGGCGAGAAAGTTGATGAAGTTTGCCGACGACATTACATCACGCTTGAGCACACTCTTGCTGTGCTTTACACGGTGTGCGATACCTCCGCGTACAGTAATAAGGCCATCTAG
>NZ_FOVF01000073.1 GCF_900115085.1 Dokdonella immobilis
GACACCGCCATCTTCTCGAACTGCTCCGGTGATTGGTAGCCGAGAGCGCTGTGTAGCCTCTGTCGGTTGTAGAACACCTCGATATAGTCGAATACCTTGCTGCGCGCCTGGTCGCGATCGACGAAGCGCTCGTGGTGCGTGAGCTCCTGCTTCAGCGAACTGAAGAAGCTCTCCATCACGGCATTGTCGTAGGGCATACCCTTGCGACTCATGCTGGCGATTAGGCCCACTTAGGGACAACCTGGGCCGGTTCCTGCGCGATCCAAAATGCACGTCTGCAAAGCCAAAATGGACCGACGCTGACCGCAGAAGGCATTGGAAGAAGCACGTTAATGATCCAAGCTCACCACTCACTCCACTCCAGCGTGAGGAGGCTCGGCGGCGGGGATACCGAGGGCCTCAAAGAATCAACGAGTTTGGCGAAATTGAAACGATGGAGCTATCGCATGAGCCGGTACCGTTTCGATCGGGAGGGACTGAAACCGTTCCACGGTGGCCACCAGATCACGCCAGAGTTGATCCATTTCGCCGATTGAAAAAGAGGTGCGGATGCTGATGGCCAAGAACTACGAAAGAGAAAACGTCACAATTCAGCAGGCGATGATGGCGGAATGCAAGCGCTTGGGGAAACCCCTTAGGGAGATCTCAATTCGCTGGCAGGATCATGAAGTAAAGACCTTTGATTGGATCTCGGTTTCAAAGAAGGGGAAGCTCACGGTTCGCCTCCTTCACTATGGAATTGAGGTTAGACAGGCAGTAGACATTCGTGCGAAGGAGGGGGGAATATTCATTTCTGATTCAGATCGCGTCGAAGTTCTTCGAACCTGGGCCGATCCAGACTACGAAGACGTGATGATCTATCCCTTTGAATGCTCGGGCGAGCTGTGTATTTCAACTGCTTGTGAGACGCTTTTGCCAAATGGAAAAATAGAGATAGAGCGATTTACAGGAAATTCGGGATTTTGGGTAGAGGAGCAAGGAAAGATTCGGACTTACCACGCGAGTCCTGCAAATGTAGCTCGCCCGAACTTTGAGTCATTTGTTTTCTCTATTGAAATAGAGGGTGACTAAAGAATCTGGGATGCTCATAGCTATGCATTCAAGCGATTGGAGACGCAATTGCGTCATCCGGCGAGCGCGCTTGGCGCACTGTGCCGAGAAGCCCTTGTCGAAGTCGATCCCGACCATGCGCAGGTCGACTACGGCTACGACGTCCAGGACAACTTGAGCCGGGTCACCGACCCGCGCAACCTCGTTACCCGCTACCTCTACACCGGCTTTGACGAGCTCGAGACCCTGACCAGCCCGGATACCGGCCTG
>NZ_FOVF01000067.1 GCF_900115085.1 Dokdonella immobilis
GTAAGCGCCTGCCTACGACACCTGTAAGTCATCGCTCCGATTTGCTTCGATGCGCGCCCGTATTCAATGGAGCGCAGCGATGGTCAGCAATTCGGAGTTTTGGTCGAGCCACATGGCGGCATGGAAGAGCGGTGGCCTGACTCAGGCGGCGTATTGCCGTCGGCACGCCTTGAGTTTGCCAAGTTTTGGCTATTGGCGGCGCATCCTGAGGAGGCAGCCAATGATGCCGTCGTCGCCCGCGGTCGTGCCCATCCTGGTTGGCGAACCGGAGTCGGTCATTGAGGCAATCGAGGTGCACTTGCCCAATGGCTTGCAGGTACAGGTGCCCGTCGGTATGGCGGCGGCACGCTGGCTGCCGACGGTGCAGGCGTTGATGACATGCTGATGCCTTCGGGCTGGTGGCTGGTTACGGCACCGATGGATCTGCGCTGCGGCATGGATCGGCTCCTGGTGCATGTGCGCGAGCACCTGGATCGTGATCCGTTGGACGGTGGCGCCTACGTCTTTCGCAACCGAGCCGCGACGCGCATCAAGGTGCTGTGCTGCGATGCACAGGGTACGTGGCTGGCGGTGCGTCGGTTGCAGCAGGGTCGTTTCATTTGGCCGCTCGCCGGGGCGCGCACGTGGTCGCTGCAGGCGGAGCAGTTTGCGTGGTTATGTGCCGGCGTTGATTGGCGTCGATTGAGTGCGCAAAAAGGCTTGGCACCTCGGGTGTAAATAGCTACTCTGAGTTCCATGGATCACGCGCAGCTCAACGCCATCACCGACGTCAAAGTGCTACGCGCATTGGTTGCCGAGCAGCTGCAGATCATCGCCCGCCACGAGCGCACCATCACCGAGCGCGATGCCAACATCGCCAAACTCAACGCGGAGATCAAGCGGCTGCGCCGGCTGCAGTTCGCGGCACGCTCGGAGAAGATGGATCCGGCCCAGCGCCAGTTGTTCGAGGAGACCATGGCAGCGGATATCGCCGCTGTGGAGGCCGAGCTGGAAGCGCTGCAATCGCCGCCAGCTGCCGACCCCTCGCGTCCGCGCCGCGCGCCTAAACGGCGTGCGTTGCCCGATGATCTGGAGCGGGTCGAGACCCGGCATGAGCCGTCCAGCTGCGCGTGCGACCAATGCGGGGGCGCACTGACCCACATCGATGACCACGTCAGCGAGAAGCTCTCGTGCAGGCCGCTGACCTTCTTTGTGCGCCGCGATGTCTATCCGCAGTACGCGTGCCGCGCGTGCGAAACGATCACCGCCGTACCCGTGCCGCCGACGGTGATCGACCGCGGCATCGCCGCGCCGGATCTGCTGGCGCACGTGATCGTGGCCAAGTATGTCGATCACCTGCCGCTGTATCGGCAGGAAGCCATCTACGCCCGCAGCGGCGTGGCCATCCCACGCTCAACCCAGGGCGAGTGGATCGGTGCGTGCGGCGTGGCCCTGCAGCCGCTGGTAAATCGCTTGCGAGATACGCTGCTGGCACAAACGATCCTGCACGCGGATGAAACCCCGGTGGCGATGCTCGAGCCGGGCACGGGAAAGACCCATCGCAGTTATCTGTTTGCGTACCGCAGCGGCATCGGACCGCCGATCATTGCCTTCGACTTCTGCATCAGCCGTAGCGGCAAACATGCCCAGCGTTTCCTCGGCGACTACGGCGGTGCGCTGATGGTCGACGACTACAGTGGCTACAAAGCCTTGTTCGCCACGGGTGTGACCGAGCTCGCCTGTTGGGCGCATGCGCGGCGCAAGTTTGTCGACCAGTACAAGGCCAGCGGCAGCAAGATCGCCCAAGCGGCGATCGAGCGCATCGCCGTGTTGTATCGCATTGAGGCTGAAGCGGTGGCGATGACGGTCGAGGAAAGACTCGCCCATCGACAGCGTCATGCCGTGTCGGCGCTGAATGCGTTCAAGACGTGGCTGGACGAACTGCGCCCCAGCGTCATGGGCAACAGCGGCACGGCCAAGGCCATCGACTACACCTTGCGTCGCTGGCCAGCCCTTGCGCGCTATGCCGAGGACGGCAGCTACCCGATCGACAACAATGCGATCGAGAATGCGATCCGACCCATCGCACTGGGCCGCAAGAACTGGCTGTTCGCCGGCTCCGAAACCGCAGGCAAACGCGCTGCGGCCATCATGAGCCTGCTGGCCACCGCAAAGGCCAACGGCCACGAGCCACTCGCCTGGCTCACCGACGTGCTCACGCGATTGCCTACGACCCTTGATCGCGACATCGACACTCTGCTGCCACATCGCTGGAAGCCTGCCGCGTAACCCGAGTCATGCCGGTGCGCAACGTGTCGGGAGCAGGCGCTTAC
>NZ_FOVF01000071.1 GCF_900115085.1 Dokdonella immobilis
CAAACGCCTAAGAGCTCAGGGCCACAGCCTCACTCACCCGGAGTTGACGGGAAGTCTCTTGAGGAACTGTTAGCCCTCACCTTTGCACATGTAGTCGGAGCTGGGCTAGTACGCCGGGATCGACCGAGCCGAACGCGGCGAGCTGCTTGGCAGTGAGTGTGTAATTGCCTGCGGGTAGCTGCTTGTAAAGCGGTTCGTCTGCGCTGGGGTTAAGAAGAACCCAGATATTTCCTTGTGCGTTCGACTGTGGAATGCCTGCAACACGATAGTCCCCGACCTTAAGCACAACTGGCGCGCCTAGAACTTGCGCTCGTCGCTCGTACTCCACGCCCTGAAGCGCAGCCCAGTCGGATCTGTTGCCCAGCGACTCTGGGCCGTAGCAGCCGGACATCGCGAGCACGGTGATGTAAGACAGCAGGACCCAACGACGCTTCATGTGAGGCCTAACACCAGAATTGAGCCGCGTGCGTTAGCACGTCGGCTCGAATGAACAGTTAAACATTTCAATGACCCGAATCGAAGATATGGCCACAACGCTGACAGGTGCGGCCATCAAGCTTTATGCCGCCGCCGCAGTATGTGCAATTGGCTTGCCAAACGAATAGCAGTGGAACTAAGAACGCACCGAAAAAGAGTAGGTAACCGCACGCGGTTGCGAACTCATGCCAACCTATTGAAGAAAAGCCTTCACGTACAAACCATAGAAGAAGCCATGCAATAAATGCGATACGAACCACTCGGCGACGCATGGCAAATTTTGCGTCTGAGGCTGCTGGCGTAACGTATGGCGTTCCCATTGCGGACCTCGTGGTTGAGCTGATGTCTAACACCGGAAATAAGCCGCCGCGTTAGCGGTCGGCTTGATTGACTAGTTGTGCCTCATCCGGGAACAGCGACTCATAGGTTGGGTCTGCGTGCTCCCATTGCGCGTCATGCTCGATGAGGTGCGAGCGAACTGCCTGCAATTCTACAAAGGCCGGAATATTTACTGAGATGTACATTGGATTAGCACCCTCGTAGCTGCAACCTAGGGCAACTAAGCCCTGAAGAACTTGATCCGAGGTGTTGCCAGGAGAAACAGGCGGATCAAAGAGCACCCTGATCGTTCGGTTGCCTGACTTTGTGACTATGGATTGGAAGGTGGAAAACTGTTCTTGCGAGTCAAATGGCGCAAGGACTGTGTCTTGCCACGAAACGCCGTATGCATAAAACGGGGAATTATCCAGCTTGTAGCAATCATTTCCGAGTGGAACCGCCCAAAGTGTTTCGACCGTTGCGCCGCCGTCATCATCCGGGACTCGGAACAAAACCTTGGCTGTCGAATCATTGCTCATGAGGCACAACACCAGAATTGAGCCGCGTGCGTTAGCACTTCGGCTCGAATGAAAAGTTAGTCATTGACACCCAACAGGAGCAAGCGCAATGCATTCCAAACCCGCTCAAAAGCTTCGGTCGTGCTACTCGCCGGAGTAGTCTCATAAGACGACCAACCGGAAAATAGCTTGCGCCCATCAAAACTAACTCTAAT
>NZ_FOVF01000066.1 GCF_900115085.1 Dokdonella immobilis
CTGAGTGCGGCTGCGGTGACGGCGGCCTTCACTTCGGTTGGCGTGGCCTGCCCGGGCGGCGGCGGTGGCGGCGGTGGCAGCACCGGCGGTCCGTTGACGAATGGCGTGACCGTGACCGGCATCAACGCAACGACCGGCAATTCGGTCAACTACACGCTGGTCGTCCCGGCCGGAGCCACGAATCTCAATTTCGTGATGTCCGGTGGCACCGGCGATGCCGACATGTACGTCAAGTTCGGCAGCGCACCGACCGACACGTCCTATGATTGCCGCCCGTATGCCAATGGAAACTCGGAATCCTGTCCGATTTCCAGCGCCCAGGCGGGGACCTACTACGTGCGCCTGAAGGCTTATGCGTCGTTCAGCGGCGTATCGCTGACCGGCAGCTATTCCCAGGTCAGCAACTCGCCGCCGGTCGCCAACTTCAGCTTCACGACCAGCAACCTCGTGGCCAGCTTCAGCGATTCCTCCAGCGACAGCGACGGGTCCATTGCATCGCGCTCGTGGAATTTCGGCGACGGCGGTTCATCGACCTCGACCAACCCGAGCCATACCTACGCTTCCGCTGGAACCTACAACGTCACGCTGACCGTCACCGACAATAGCGGTGCCAGCAATGCGACCACGAAGGCTGTCACGGTCAGCAGTGGGGGTGGTGGTGGCGGTGGCAACGAGCTGCAGAACGGCGTGACGGTGACTGGCCTGGCCGCGAGCAGCGGCAACCAGTTGGTCTACACGATGGTCGTACCGTCGGGCGCCAGTGGCCTCAAGTTCGTGACGAGCGGTGGTTCCGGCGACGGCGATCTCTATGTCAAGTTCGGTTCGGCACCCACCACCTCGAGCTACGACTGCCGTTCCTGGGCCAGCGGCAATGGCGAGACCTGCAATATCTCCAGCGCTCAGGCGGGCACCTACTACGTCATGATCAACGCCTATTCCACGTTCAGTGGCATGAGCCTGACCGGCAGCTACACCGCTGGTGGCGGTGGCGGCAGCTGCACGCCGTCCGGCACGGTGCTTTGCAGCGGATCGGTGATCAGTGGCCTGTCGGCAAGCAAGAACAACTGGACTTCGGTCTACACCCTGGTCGTTCCGGCTGGCGCGAGCAATCTTTCGTTCTCGATCGCGGGTGGTTCGGGTGATGCCGACATGTATGTGCGCCTTGGCGCGGCACCCACCACGTCCAGCTATACCTGCCGTCCGTACTTGAGTGGAAATGCCGAAACCTGCACGTTCGCGGCACCTGCCGCCGGCACGTACTACGTCTCGGTCAGGGCCTATGCGGCGTTCTCGGGCGTGACCCTGAGCACCAGCTTCACGCCGTAGTCCGTTTTCAGCTACGCCAGTGACTGGCACTGAGGCGGCGGCCGGATCTTCCGGCCGCCGCTTTTTTTCGCGGCCCTCCGGTTGATTGACTGGCCGTTTGCGGAAGCACAACGCAGCCGGCCGGAATGCGAACCGGTCCAATTGCCCGACATACGCCTGGTTCGGCCTGGCGCCGGATCATCAAGCACATCCAACTTCAGGCCGATACCGGCCCGGTCCGGCGTGCCTGCAGTCATGGGTCCACGTGCTCATGCTGCAGATGGGTGAGGGCAGGGTGGCCTTCCACTGGAGGCCATGCAGTGGTTGACGTCGCGGCATCCGCCTGCGGTCTCGAGGTTCCGCACCGGAACCACTCCATGTCGCCATGACCTGCGGTCAGTGGCCATGCCGTTGTCGGCCTGCGCTCCAGGCGCCCTATAGGTGTATAAGACGCGCACATTGCACTGCGTCATTACTTGGCACTGGCGACTTGCTAGTGTGCGCGCGGCGCCACGACTCTTGGGAAGTGTTCTGGCGCGCTTGGGGAGGGGTCACTTGCATACGATTGCTGGGGTCGCGACGCGATTCCACAGGACGCTGTGTGCCGTTGGCCCGGTGCGTACTCGATGTATTCCGCCGCAACCGCGGCTGTCCTATCACCTCTTGGGAATCATTCCGTGATCAAGTCCAATTGTCGTGGTCCCGTTCTTGTTGCTCTGACACCGCTCGTCCTGAGCATACTGGCCGCATCGGCCAGTGCAGCAACCCGCACCGATCTGCATCAGCAGAATGTCGAAGGTCTCAATCGCAGCTATGCCGCCGCGACGCAGACCCTCGGCATCGCCGCTTCGAGCAGCGAACGCCATGCCGAGGCGCTCGGCTTCGATAGCGAGTCCACCTTGCGTGCGCTCGAAAGCTCCGTCGATTCCGATGGCACCCGGCACTATCGCTACCAGCAGTACTTCCGTGGCATTCCGGTCTGGGGCGAGCATGTCGTGGTTGCCGAAGATGGCCGTGGCAACCTGAAGTCGCTGTTCGGTCGCTCGGTCGGCGGTCTGGCCATGGAGATTCCCATGCGCGCGCCGGTCGTGGGCGCCAACAA
>NZ_FOVF01000060.1 GCF_900115085.1 Dokdonella immobilis
CACGTTTGCGCCTCCCATGCGCGATGTCACAAGTTCTGCGGAGGAGGTCGTATCCATTTGGCCCTACGCAGAAGAGGCGATGGCACATGAGTTTCCTGGCGTGGAAACGTCCAACTGGAATGTCGAGTACGTCTATGAGGATCCCTCCGGTAGCTGGCAGCACGTACTCATCAACACGGAAATACAGAATGCCTATTTGGTAGTAGTCATCGATATCAACGCGGAGTCCATTCTCGGCTACCATTTCTTGAATTTAAATGAAAAGTATGGCCTCTCGCAGTGAGTTCTAACTGGTCAATCAAGCCGACCGCTAACGCGGCGGCTTATTTCTGGCGTTAGCTTTCATGGAGATGCCGATGCGAACGATTTTACTCGCTGTTTTTCTCTTGGCGTCAACTTGCTGTTTTGCCGCGACTCAGTCCTCATGCAAGGACGGAAATCCATCGCCCGATCAGTCTTGGAACCCACCAGCGGCTACGGTCACCCCAAAACTTCGTCATTTCTACGATCTCGGCAGCGCCCTTGAAGCGGCGCAGAGCGCAAACGACTTCAAGAAAATGCAGGCGTTGGCAAAAGAGTATCTTGTTGCAGCGGAGGGGTATCACTGCAATTGGAACTATGGAAATGCCGTTCACGACGCCAATTCCGCTCTTGGGCTTTCCTCTCTGGCCAAAGGCGATAGGGCAGGAGCAATAATGCATCTCCTTGAAGCAGCGAAATCGCCAGGCTCACCACAGCTAGATTCCTTTGGGCCAAACATGCTTCTCGCCAATGAGCTGGTTGCGGCGGGGGAGAGAGACGCCGTTATCGCTTACTTGCGGGGAGTGCAGCTGTTCTGGAAGATGGATGACGGTGAAATTGAAAAATGGATCGAAGAGTTGAAAGCTGGAAAGACGCCTGATTTCAGCATGCAGCTGATCTAGAGCCCTAGAGAAAGCTAACTGGTCAATCAAGCCGACCGCTAACGCGGCGGCTTATTTCCGGTGTTGGGTTCACATGGAAGGCGCATGAAAATCGGATTCATCTTGCTGCTGCTGGTCACATGCGTCGAGGTTAGAGCGCAGACAATTTCGCCTAAGTCCTCCCACAAATGGCTCGATTCTTTCGAGTTGCGCAAGGCGGGAATCCATCCTTTGGACGCATCGCAGATCCAGAAGTGTGAAAGCACGCTTCGCAATATTCTGAAAAGCATTGACGAGAATTCCTATTGCGCCGAGGCAGCTGACTGCGTACTTCTAAATCAAGATCCGTTTGGCGCAACAGTCCCAGTGCGGAATGAGTTCGCGAAGACCCTGCTTCCGCAGATGAAAGTGTTCAGCGAAAAGTGCGACAGCAATTCGTTTGTCTCCAGCCAAGACATCGCCAAGATGAGCGTTCCTGGGTGCTTCGAGAATAGATGTGTTGTGCATACAGGTGGTCGCTAGCTTGCGAACCCAACTATTCAATCAAGCCGCCCGCTGACGCGGCGGCTTATTTCTGGTGCTAGCCCCCGTGAGACGCTTCCGAAGGAATCGCATATGACCCGACTCATGTTGCTCGCACTGCTTGTTGTGTCCTTTAGTGCAAGCGCGATCGTCATTCGGGATGACGTTGATGACTCAAAGTATCGAGTTGCGGTGTCCGAACTTCCTGCTCTCGTTGACATGCCTGGCGAAGGGCATGGCGTACTGATTGCTCCGCAGTGGGTTGTTACCGCTGCTCATGCCGTCACGTGGCAATCTCAAATCAAGCAGGTAACTATTAATGGGATACCTAGGGACGTTGAACGTCTCGTGATACACCCAGGATACAAAAAACCGCCGCAAGAGCTGCTTGACCAGGCGCTGGCCACTTGGGATTGGACGCTATTTAGGGTGCTGCTCTCATCCTCAGATGACATCGCACTTCTCAAATTGGCACAACCCGTTACTGGCGTCACCCCTGTAGCAGCCAACAGGAGCGATGACGAGTTCGGCAAAATCATAAAGATCATAGGAAAAGGCGCTACGGGCAACGGAGTCACTGGGTACGAATTTAGTGATTCCCACCGCACCGAGCTTCGCCGCGCGTACAACAAAATCACCGGTGCACATGGCCGCTGGCTCTGCTACATCTTTGACAAGCCGTCCGATGCCCTGCCCCTTGAGGGTGGGTCAGGAAGTGGGGACAGCGGGGGGCCAATCCTTATCCAGGCTGAGAACGATTGGCTATTGGCCGGACTGACTTCATGGTCAGACCCTCAAAGCGCCATTAGGACGCCCGGGCACTATGGTCAAATCAGTTGTAATGTCCGCCTGAGCCATTACAAAGATTGGATTCAAAGCGTTATCTCTGCACAGCCGCAGCAGGGGGCTAACAATTCGTTCAAGCCGAACTTGCTTCGTTACACCAAAGCCATGGCAGAAAAAGCTTGCCATGACTTTGGCTCCACTACGCAAGTCGGCTTAACTCAGGTGTTAGCCACCCAATGAATCCCTCTAGAAATACGTATATCGTTTCCCGAATCGTCGCCGGCATTGTATCTACGGTTGGTATATTGACCATCGTTTCTGCAATCGTTTTCTACGTGCTTATCACGTTTTTCGCGAACCCTATTCAGTCGGCCATCTACAAAGGTCCGGCGAGCGGCATTCTGTTCTGGGGAATGTCCGCTGGCTTCATCATTCTCGCGTTTGGCTTACTCTGTAGGGCAGTATTCCACATCGCTCAATCCGTAGGAGCTCGCGAGTAGTTGCCAACTGTTTAATCAAGCCCACCACTAACGCTGCGGCTTATCCCCGGTGTTAGCCATCGTAACTGACAGTTCCACGTCACGGGAGACAGTAAGCGTGCAGTCGCCAAACATGCCGGCCCTTCGTTGGCTTTCCCTACGTTGCGTCGCATTCGTTCTGCTTGCAGCGTGCTGTCCCAAAGTGCAGGCGAGCGATCCCAAAGTGGAGGCGGATCGAATCGTTAGCGAGTTCGCTAGGGAAAGTGGCACTCCGGGTCTATCGGCCTCTGTGGGGATTCACGGAGAGCAAGTCTGGTCAGCCGGCTATGGCTTTGCCGATGTGGAGCAGCGTGTGGCAGTTGATCCGGCGCGGACAAAGTTTCGGATTGGCAGCGTAGCGAAGCCCTTAACGGCGTTCGCGCTTGTTCAGCTCGTAGCGCAAGGGAAAGTCGATCTTGGGCAGGACGTTCGCCGCTATGTCCCGCAGTTCCCGTCGAAGCCCCACAAATTCACAGTCGCGCAGTTGGCAGGGCATCTCGCTTGCGTGCGTCACTACGCCGGCGATGAGGCCTATAGTCGTACGCGTTACCTCAGTACAGCGGCGGCACTGGAGATCTTTCAGGGCGACGCATTGGTTTGTGTTCCTGGTACAGAGTGGCGGTACTCGTCCTACGGTTACAACCTCTTGAGTGTCGTAATTGAGAGGGCCGCCGAAAAGCCGTTTCTTGAGTATCTGGATCAGTCTGTGCTATTGCCTTTTGGCATGACATCGACCGAGCCAGATCGCATTGAGGAAGTGGTGTTGAATCGTGGCCGTTATTACGTTCGGCGAGATGGGCGGCTTTACAACGAGCCTGAGGTAGATAACAGCAATAAATGGGCCAGCGGTGGAATGCTATCGACCACAGACGATCTGGTTCGCTTCGGTTTGGCGCTCATGAATAGTCCGCAGGTGAGTCCAGCAATGCGTAAGTTGCTTTGGACGGAGCAGTCAACGACATCCGGAGAGCCAACAGGATATGGGATTGGATTCCGAGTGGTGGCAGACAAAGAAGGGACCAGGTGGATCGGGCACGGTGGCGGATCCATAGGCGGAACCACCCAGTTCTGGCTGTTTCCAGAGACTGGCATGGTCATTGCGGTGGCCAGTAACTTGAGCGAACTTGACTACAGCGACCTGATCCCGCGACTCAGAAACCTATTCGTCGGTCTTTCGGCCAACCAACAGGATTCGCCGCAGGACTGATCGCAGCTGATGGCTAACTGCTCGCTCAAGCGGACCAATCAATCGCTTTGCGATTGATGTGGCCGGTTAGCTCCAGCGTTAGCCCGCAGGAGCAAGTTTCGTGCACTTCTTCTGAAGATTGTGGTCAGGTCTTGAATCTTGAATCCATGCACAATTCAAGACTTGGACTACCCCCGATTTCTCGGACGGGTTAATTAGGCGACACCGCCATCTTCTCGAACTGCTCCGGTGATTGGTAGCCGAGAGCGCTGTGTAGCCTCTGTCGGTTGTAGAACACCTCGATTTAGTCGAATACCTTGCTGCGCGCCTGGTCGCGGTCGACGAAGCGCTCGTGGTGCGTGAGCTCCTGTTTCAGCGAACTGAAGAAGCTCTCCATCACGGCATTGTCGTAGGGCATACCCTTGCGACTCATGCTGGCGATCATCCCGGCATCGGACAATTGTTGCTGGTAGGCCTTGCTGGTGTATTGCACGCCTTGATCGCTGTGGTGGATG
>NZ_FOVF01000059.1:2500-4470 GCF_900115085.1 Dokdonella immobilis
CCCCATGTTCAGACAGGGTTTCACGTGCCCCGCCCTACTCACTTTCATCGCACAAGCCCTTTCGAATACCGGGCTATCACCGTCTATGGCGGGCCTTTCCAGACCCTTCTCCTAGAACTTGCGCAACTTTTGGGCTGTTCCCCGTTCGCTCGTCGCTACTGAGGGAATCTCTGTTGATTTCTTTTCCTTCAGGTACTGAGATATTTCAGTTCCCTGAGTTCGCCTCCACGCGCCTATGTATTCAGCGCGGGATACTCCTAAAAGGAGTGGGTTTCCCCATTCGGACATCCCCGGATCAATGCTTGTTGCCAGCTCCCCGGAGCTTTTCGCAGGCTGCCACGTCCTTCATCGCCTCTGACCGCCAAGGCATCCACCGTATGCGCTTAGTCGCTTGACCATATAACCCCAAGTTACCTCAGGATCACACAGCAACAACTCATCTCAATTACTTCGCCTACTTGCCTCAACGACACGTTCGACTCGTTCGAGCCAAAACGCTTATTACGTCCCAAGTTTTCAAAGAACGCAGAGCCGGCCTCAACGCCGGTCCGCTTCAAAAGTGTGTGCGCTACATTCAGAATGGTGGGTCTGGGAGGACTCGAACCTCCGGCCTCACCCTTATCAGGGGTGCGCTCTAACCACCTGAGCTACAGACCCAAAAAGAAGGGAGTAGACAGGTGGTGGAGCTTGTCGGGATCGAACCGACGACCCCCTGCTTGCAAAGCAGGTGCTCTCCCAGCTGAGCTAAAGCCCCAGGTGTTTGGGCCCCGCGCCACGCGCCGGACCGCAAAACAGGACGCTCCCGCGTTGATCTTTCCATCAACCGGAACTCTGAATGCAGGTAACTTGTGTGGACGCCTTACAGCGGCGAAGCCGTTTACTTAAGGAGGTGATCCAGCCGCACCTTCCGATACGGCTACCTTGTTACGACTTCACCCCAGTCATGAACCACTCCGTGGCAAGCGCGCCCCTTGCGGTTACGCTACCTGCTTCTGGAGCAACCCACTCCCATGGTGTGACGGGCGGTGTGTACAAGGCCCGGGAACGTATTCACCGCGACAATGCTGATTCGCGATTACTAGCGATTCCGACTTCACGGAGTCGAGTTGCAGACTCCGATCCGGACTGAGATCGGCTTTCTGGGATTGGCTTCACCTCGCGGTTTCGCAACCCTCTGTACCGACCATTGTAGTACGTGTGTAGCCCTGGCCGTAAGGGCCATGATGACTTGACGTCATCCCCACCTTCCTCCGGTTTGTCACCGGCAGTCTCCTTAGAGTTCCCGACATTACTCGCTGGCAACTAAGGACAAGGGTTGCGCTCGTTGCGGGACTTAACCCAACATCTCACGACACGAGCTGACGACAGCCATGCAGCACCTGTGTTCCGATTCCCGAAGGCACTCCCGCATCTCTGCAGGATTCCGGACATGTCAAGGCCAGGTAAGGTTCTTCGCGTTGCATCGAATTAAACCACATACTCCACCGCTTGTGCGGGCCCCCGTCAATTCCTTTGAGTTTCAGTCTTGCGACCGTACTCCCCAGGCGGCGAACTTAACGCGTTAGCTTCGACACTGAGCACCTAAGTGTGCCCAACGTCCAGTTCGCATCGTTTAGGGCGTGGACTACCAGGGTATCTAATCCTGTTTGCTCCCCACGCTTTCGTGCCTCAGCGTCAGTGTTGTCCCAGATGGCCGCCTTCGCCACTGGTGTTCCTCCCGATCTCTACGCATTTCACCGCTACACCGGGAATTCCACCATCCTCTGACACACTCTAGCTTGCCAGTATCCACTGCAGTTCCCAGGTTGAGCCCAGGGCTTTCACAGCAGACTTAACAAACCGCCTACGCACGCTTTACGCCCAGTAATTCCGAGTAACGCTTGCACCCTTCGTATTACCGCGGCTGCTGGCACGAAGTTAGCCGGTGCTTATTCTTTGGGTACCGTCATTCAACCGGAGTATTAGTCCGG
>NZ_FOVF01000068.1 GCF_900115085.1 Dokdonella immobilis
CTGCCCTCGCTCGACACCATCAACAGCCGCCTGCGCGTGCGACTCGGCGAGGCCCTGGCGACCGTGTCGAAGGAGTCCAGGCCGCTGGAGAAGGTGACCACGACGAATCTCGATGCACTGCGCGCCTATTCGCTAGGATTGAAATCCGACGATGGGGGCGATCAGACCCAGGCCGAGATCCTGTACAAGCATGCCGTCGCGCTCGACACGGATTTCGCGCGCGCCCGCATTGCGCTCGGCAATCTCTACCTCGACATGGATCGCAGGGCAGAAGCCAGGGAACAGCTGGACCTGGCTCTCGCCACCTCGAACCGGTTGGGCGAGAAGGACCGGTTGCTGGCGCAGGCGTGGCTTACCGTTTTCTCATCGCCGCGCGACGCCCTGGAAAAGTGGAAGGCACTTGCCACACTGGAGCCGGACCTCTTTCAGGCCCAGGGGGCATACGCCTACTATCTATGGATCCATGCCAATGATTTCCGCGCGGCGATTGAAGCCGACAAGCGAAACGCGGTGCCGCAGAACCCGAACGCCGGCACCGGCCACTATCTGCTCGGTACGCTCTTCCTTGGCATGGAACGCTATCAGGATGCACAGCGCGAGTTCGCAGAGGCGAAGCGGATCGGCACGGTTTTCCAGAATGAATATGTTGCTGCGAGCTTCGCGGCCCAGCGTGACTATGCCCGGATTGCCGAACTGAAGTCCTCAGCACGGCCGTCGGTCACACCCGGGCAGAAAGTGTCGGCGCATCTGACCAACCTGGCCCTGGCGCTCGACCAGGGCAAGTGGAAGGATCACGCGCTGGAAATGCGTGCTGCGGAAAAGACAATCGGCGAACTGGATCCGATCAATGCCCGGGTGATGGACAATGCGGTTCTCGCATCGAAGCTGCTGGTCGCCACGAGCGAACAACGCGCGCAACTTCTGGCCAGCGTCCCGACGGTGGCCCTCGACGCCGCCGCCGGCGTCGATGATGACGTCGCCTCGCTCGATGCGAGCCTGCTGTTCCGGGCGTGGCTGGCGACCCGTTTCGGCGACGACGTGCTCGCCGCCCGGCTTTCATCGCGCGTCAGCGAGCGTGTCCGGGCTGGCGACTACCCTGCGCTGGGCAAGCTGCTCGATCTGGTCAATGCGTCGATCGGGGCGCGTAACGGGCACCTGGACGAATCGATACGCAACCTGCGCGCCGGGTTCGACGGCAACGAACTGTATGCCAGTCATGCCCTGCTGATGCGATTGCTGGCCGATAAAGGCGACCTTCGCGCTGCGCGGGAGCAAGCCCGCTGGCTGGCATCGCATCGCGGCCGCGCCTATACGGAAGTGGCGGCCGGCGAAATGTTCATCCCCCTCAATGTGCATTCCTCGAACCTCGCCAAACTCCGCGAAGCCGAATATTCCATCCGGCTTCGGGAATCCGCGGACGCCCGCAAGTCCCTCGCTGAATTGCGCAGGTTCTGGCCAGAGGATTCGATGCCAGCCGAACTGGCCGCTGAACTGCGCCGTCTCGACGGACAGATCGAATCGGAGTCGAAGGCCTCAGGCGGGCATTGACATCTTTGGCGTCTGCATCGAGGTCGTCGCGGTCAACACGCTCTTGTCCATTTTTTCCGAGGCTTCCTTGAACAGACTCTTCCCGGCCAGCGCTGCGGGACACAGGCACATTGCATTGAGATCGACGATCGTTTCGGCCGGGATGCCGAGCTTGAAGAGCGCCTTGGCAGGCTTGTTCTCGAACAGATTCCTGAAATCGTCATCCGTGGCGAGCATGCGGATCAATTCGGCCGCCTGTTTTTCGGTAAGTGTGGCATCAGCCATACTGCTTTCCCCCTGAAGTTGATTGGACTGTTTCGCTGCGATTGACCAGCTCGAAGCGTGCTGCTTCGAAGCAGGCTGGCAGCAGGATTCAACAGCCACACGAGTCTATCTTTCGGTCCGGGGTATTGCGAGGGCCGGAATTCTGGCAACACGGCGGTCGGCAGCGCAGAATGCGAAGCCTGCATCGAGGATTGCGTATTCGTGAGCGTCGCCGAGCCACCCCACAGGAACCTGGAGAATCCGGCCAGTTCGCTGCTGCGGACACTGGTCCTTAGCGACCTGGTCGATTCGACCGGACTGGTCGAGCGCCTCGGCGATCGCGAGGCGGCCGAGCTGATCCGCAAGCACGATCGCCTGGCCCGCACCCTGGCCGACCGCCATGG
>NZ_FOVF01000058.1 GCF_900115085.1 Dokdonella immobilis
CCATGGCGGTCGGCCAGGGTGCGGGCCAGGCGATCGTGCTTGCGGATCAGCTCGGCCGCCTCGCGATCGCCGAGGCGCTCGACCAGTCCGGTCGAGTCGACCAGGTCGCACAGCGCCAGGGTGCGCAGCAGCGAGCTGGTGAGCGACTGCGGGTCAACTTCGCTGGCCACGCCTGCGTTCACGACGAATCCCTGTTCTCAACGGGCATGACACCTGATTCTGCACCGAGGAGTGCACAAATACCAGTGTATTCAGATTTGTCGAGAGCTCGACCGATCGGACGGCGGCCCGCGCAACGGCGAGAACCGGTGTTCCAGCGCAAACGGCCTGCGACGCTTTACCGAACTACGCCGTCTTTCGTAAGTCGGAAAGGCGACCCGCTGGACTGACCGCAGCCATCGGGTCGCCTCAACGAGCGGTCCGGGTGCGCCCGGCCTTGATCCGCCCGAGCGGATCCGGTCGGGACGCGCTCGGACCGTATCTGGCAGGTTTCTTGCCTCGAACTGGATGGGCCCGCTGTTGCGGCGGTGCCCGGCTGACTGAACTTTTACAGACGATCCCGGAACACGCATGGCCAACACCCTTGTCCGCAGTCCGCCCCGAGTCATCCGCCGGATTGTCCATGGCCAGCCGGTCAGCGACGGCGCCGGCGTCAGGCTGAACCGGATCATCGGGCAGCGCGATTTCGACATGCTCGATCCGTTCCTGCTGCTCGACGAGTTCCGCTCGAATCGACCGGGCGACTACCTGGCAGGTTTTCCGGAACATCCCCACCGCGGTTTCGAGACGGTCACCTATCTGCTCGCGGGCCGCATCCGTCATGGCGACGACCAGGGCCACAGTGGCGTACTCGAACCCGGTGGCGTGCAATGGATGACTGCCGGCCGCGGCATCGTCCATTCGGAGATGCCCGAGGCCGAAGATGGCCTTCTGTGGGGTTTCCAGCTTTGGGTCAACCTGCCAGCCGGCGAGAAGATGGGCGAACCGCGCTACCAGGACATCGCACCCGAACGCATTCCGCTGGTCCAGGTGGCACGCGGGGTCGAAGTCCGCGTCATTGCCGGGGCGTTTGGCAATCTGGTCGGTCCGATCCGCAGCGCCGCCACCGCGCCGGTGTTTTTCGATATCGCGCTTGATCCCCGCGCGCGCGTGAACGTGCCGCTGCCATCCACGCACAGCGCCTTCGTCTACGTCTACGAAGGCGGCGCAGCCTTCGGCCCCGGCGCCGAAACCCAGGTCCTGCTGCACGGCGAACTCGGCGTGCTCGGGGAGGGCGATCGCGTGCCGGTCGCCTCGGGCGACACGCCCGCGCGCGTCCTCGTCGTCGCCGGCAAGCCGTTGCGCGAGCCGGTCAGCAAGTACGGTCCGTTCGTCATGAACACGCCGGAACAGATCGTCGAGGCGATCCGCGACCTGCAGAGCGGCTCCTTTTCGCGACGCTGAAATGATCGCAGCGGGTTCCGCTTGCTAGAATCGCCGGCCTTGCCCATCGACCAGGTCGCCCAATGACGCCCGTCAAGCCGCCGCTGAGTTTCTTCCCCGCCCTGATCTTTTCCTCGCGCTGGCTGCAGCTGCCGCTGTATCTCGGACTGATCGTCGCCCAGGGCGTCTACGTGGTGCTGTTCGTCAAGGAGCTGCTGCACCTGATCATGCATGCGACCTCTTTCGGCGAGCAGCAGATCATGCTGATCGTGCTCGGCCTGATCGACGTGGTCATGATCTCGAACCTGCTGATCATGGTCATCGTCGGCGGCTATGAAACCTTCGTCTCGCGGCTCGGTCTGCAGGGCCATCCGGACCAGCCGGAATGGCTGAGCCACGTCAACGCCTCGGTGCTCAAGGTCAAGCTGGCCATGGCCATCATCGGCATCTCCTCGATCCACCTGCTCAAGACCTTCATCGCGGCGGGCACGCTCGAGGGACTTCCGTTCTGCACGGGCGATGCGCTCGTCAGCGCATCGCAGGCGGCCCTGACCGGCGCGGTGCAGACCTGCTCGACCCTGACCTCGGCCGGCGTCATGTGGCAGACCCTCATCCATTGCGTGTTCATCCTTTCCGCCATCGGTATCGCCTACACCGACCGCATCATGCAGGGCATTCCACGAACGAAACCGGCCGGCGCCCACTGAGGCGCCAGGCGTGAGCCCGTTCCTGAACGCCAGCCGCGTGCCGGCAAGGCCGGCCATGGTCCGTTCAGCAAGCGGCCGACAAGCTCGGTACCTCGAACAACTCAACAGGGGAATTGACCATGCGCATGGGCCTGATCATTGCGGGAATCATCCTGATCGCCGTAGGTGCCATGGCCTTCACCGGCAATCTCAACTTCAGCAAGGACAAGGAAGTGCTCAAGGTCGGCGATTTTTCCGCGACCGTGAAACAAGAGAAGACCGTTCCGCAGTGGCTCGGCGGCATCGGTGCGCTGGTCGGAGTGGGACTGGTCGCTGCCGGCGCCATGCGCAAGCGCTGAGCCGGGCTCTCCGCGGTCGCGACGGCGGCAACGCGGGGTCGCGACCGCTGCCGGCATCGTGCCGGTTGCGCCACTTGTTCAGAGCCTCCCTGGTGTGGTGTCCCGTAAATGGCAGGCGCATATCGCGCCGCGGATTCGGTTCCGGGACAAGGCGCGAGGAGGAGGCATAGTGGGACGATGGTGACGACGAACAACGCTGGACCGGGGGCGAAGACCCAGCGAGATATGGGTGTTTTTGGCGGGACACGCCACTAGGATGGCCTGATGGATGTTTCCCACCTGCTGGATGACCTCAATCCGGCCCAGCGTGAAGCGGTTACGGCGCCCGCCGGCCACTATCTGGTCCTGGCCGGGGCCGGTTCGGGCAAGACCCGTGTGCTCACCCATCGTATCGGCTGGTTGCTCGAGGTCGAGCGCGTCTCGCCGTGGTCGATTCTGGCCGTCACCTTCACCAACAAGGCCGCCGCCGAAATGCGCCTGCGCACGCAGACCCTGGTCGGCGACGGCCCGCGCGGGCTCAGCATCGGCACCTTCCACGGCATCGCGCACCGGCTGCTGCGCCGCCACTGGCGCGAAGCGAGGTTGCCGGAAACCTTCCAGATCCTCGATGCGGACGACCAGCAGCGCCTGATCAAGCGCACGATCCAGGGCCTCGGCATCGACGAGGCACGCTTCCCCCCGCGCCAGGCCGCCTGGTTCATCAATTCGGCCAAGGACGAGGGCAAGCGCCCCGATGCCATGGAAGCAGCCGGCAATCCGCTGGCCGCCACCCTGATCGACATCTATGTCGCCTACGAGCGGGCCTGCCAGCGTGCCGGTCTGGTCGATTTCGCCGAGCTGCTGCTGCGCGCGCACGAGCTCTGGCTCAACGACGAGGCCCTGCTCGCGCATTACCGCGAGCGCTACCGGCATCTGCTGATCGACGAGTTCCAGGACACCAACACCTTGCAGTACGCGTGGATCCGCGTGCTTGCAGGCAGCACCGGGCAGGTCTTCGTGGTCGGCGACGACGACCAGGCCATCTATGGCTGGCGCGGCGCGCGGGTCGAGAACGTGCAGCACTTCCTGCGCGACTTCCCGAATGCAAGGACGATCCGCCTCGAGCAGAACTACCGCTCGACGGCGAACATCCTCGGTGCCGCCAACGCGGTCATCGCGCACAATCCGAGCCGCCTCGGCAAGCAGTTGTGGACGGCCGATGGCAGCGGTGATCCGATCGAGGTCTATGCGGCCTACAACGAGCAGGACGAAGCACGCTTCGTCATCGAGCGCATCCGCGAGTACATCAGGGCCGATCACGCCGCCAGCGATGTCGCCATCCTCTATCGATCGAACGCGCAGTCGCGCAATTTCGAGGAACAACTGGTCCAGAACAACATCGCCTATCGCGTCTATGGCGGCCAGCGCTTCTTCGATCGCGCCGAAATCAAGGATGCCCTGGCCTACCTGCGCCTGATCGCCAACCGCCACGACGATGCCGCTTTCGAACGGGTCGTCAACACACCGCCACGCGGCATCGGCGAGCGCACCATCGACCTGTTGCGCGCGCGGGCGCGTCGCGAGGACACTTCGATGTGGGAGGCCGTGCTCGGCGAGCTGACCGACACCACCCTGGCGGGCCGTGCGAAGAATGCCCTGCGCGCCTTCCTCGAACTGATCGAGGGGCTGGCCCGTGATTGCCTCGTGGCAGAGCCGGCGCCGGCGCTCCGGCAAGCTGCCGAAATCACCGCCGGGAGCAGCGGTCCGGACCCGCGCGCGGAGGACCTCGCGAATGGCGAACCGTCGTCAGGTCCGCTTGCAGGTCGCGATGGCGATTCGGGCAATGCCGACGAGCCGCTGCCGCTGGCCGAGCAGATGGACCACGCGATCGTGCGGTCGGGACTGCGCGAATACCACGAAAAGGACAAGACCAGCGCCGAGTCGCGCCTCGAAAACCTCGACGAGCTGATCAACGTGGCGAGTCGCTTCGAGCGCACCCCGGAAGACCTCGAAGCCGGCCTCTCCGAGCTCGCCGCGTTCCTCTCGCATGCGGCCCTCGAAGCAGGCGAGACCCAGGGCGAGGCCTGGCAGGACTGCGTCCAGCTGATGACCCTGCATTCGGCCAAGGGCCTCGAATTCCCGCTGGTCTTCCTGGTCGGTCTCGAGGACGGCCTGTTCCCGAGCCACAAGTCGGTCGAGGAACCCGGACGGCTCGAAGAAGAACGCCGCCTGGCCTATGTCGGCATCACCCGCGCGCGCGAGCACCTCGTCCTCTGCTATGCCGAAACCAGGCGCATGCATGGCATGGAAATGTACGGTCGGCCCTCACGCTTCCTCGGCGAGATTCCGTCCGACCTGCTGCACGAAGTGCGCCCGCGCGTGCAGGTGAGTCGGCCGATGTCGACCCCGTCGCGGCACGGGCCGTTCGAGACCGAAGCGCCGGCGCTCAAGCTGGGCCAACGCGTCAGCCACGCCAACTTCGGTGAAGGCGTGGTCGTCGATTACGAGGGCAGCGGTGCGCACACGCGCGTGCAGGTCAACTTCGAGAACTCCGGTCAGAAGTGGCTGGTGCTGGCCTACGCGAATCTGTCGGCGGTTTAGGGAAAAAGGGGGCGATGCGTGGCGCGGGCCCCGACCACGGACCTCGTGTTGCTGCTCCGTTGCATTTCGTTGTCGGAGCGGATTCAGCCGCGATGCCTTTTGCCCATCTCTGGCGAAAGGCATCGCGCGTGAACGCGCTCCTACGAAGAGCGGACGACCTGTTGCGCGGGC
>NZ_FOVF01000056.1 GCF_900115085.1 Dokdonella immobilis
AAAATCGCGCTTCGCCCGGACCCTCATCCGCCTTCGGCACCTTCTCCCGGGGGGAGAAGGAAGAGCGGGGCGCACGCCGCATGATTGCGGCTTTTAACCCTTCTCCCGGGGGGAGAAGGAAGAGCGTTTCGCGAGCCGCATGGTTGCAGCTTTTAACCCTTCTCCCATCGGGAGAAGGTGGCGCGAAGCGTCGGATGAGGGTGCGCCGTGGCGTCAAAATCGCGCTTCGCCCGGACCCTCATCCGCCTTCGGCACCTTCTCCGGGGGTGAGAAGGAAGAGTGGGGCGCGAGTGCGCTTGACTGTGCCTTCCGACCCTTCTCCCGCCGGGAGCAGGAAAGGCGTTTCGCGAGTCCGCATGATTCCGGATACGCGATGGTTCACTTTTCCGGTTCTTGCTTGCAGCGTTACACGGCGAAGCTGGGCTTTGTCGCAAGGCTACGAACAGACCGGAGCCGGCGTCTTTTCAGGCGATCGATTCGAAGCGGTTGGCGTCGCGATTCTTGCGCACGTGGGCCGGATTCCAGATGCGTCCGTTCATGGCGATGTAGACGCCGTCGGGCAGGGTCTGCACGGCACCGACCGCGCAGCCGATGTTGAACACCGCATCGGAGCCCTGGAAGCGCGCGGGGTTCAGCGCGCCGGTGAGGACGATGACCTTGCCTTCGATGTCCTTCAGCACGGCGGCGGTCTCGACCATGGTGTCGGTGCCGTGGGTGACCAGCACGTGCCGGTGCGGCTGCGCCTCGATCAGCCGGCGCAGCAGGTCGCGGTCGGATTCGTCGAGATGCAGGCTGTCCTTGCGCAGGGCCGGCAGCACGTCGAAGGTGAAGGCGACGCCGAGCGCCTCGAGGATCTTGCCGATTTGCGGATCGCCGATTTCATAGGCGGACTTGTCGTCGAAATAGATCTTGTCGATGGTGCCGCCGGTGGTGACGATGGAAAGGTGCTGCATGGAAGGTCCTTGGGAAAACGGAATTCAACGGGATGCCGGTTCGAGCAGATCGATGGCCCGGCTCGGATCGAAGGGGCGCAGCTCGGTCAGGCCGAGCGCAATGAAGCGGGTCAGCGACTGCGCCGCGCGCGCATCAATGCGCCCGGCCACCGCGCGCGTCGCGTTGCGGCAGGCCAGGGCGGCGGCGAAGGTTCGGGCCAGGCTCATCGCGAGTCCGCGCGCGCCGGCCTGCATGGCTTCCTTGTTGGCGGCCTGGCGCGGCAGCCATTCGCGGATCGTGACGAGGGCGGCGCGGATTTCGCGCAGCGGCCATTCCATGCGCGCCGCGGCGTCGCTGGCATCCGCTTCGTCGAGCAATGCGGCGGCCGCTTCGAGCAGCGGCTCGAAGCCGACGCTGGAAATCGCACGCAGGGCATCGAGCGAGAGCACGTTGGTCGTGCCCTCCCAGATCGGATAGACCTGGGCATCGCGCAGCAACTGCGGAATGCCGGTGTTCTCGATATAGCCGGCGCCACCGAAGGCCTCGCAGGTTTCCGAGGCGATGCGCACGGCGAGCTTGCCGGTCCAGAGCTTGGCCAGCGGCGTCAGCAGGCGCAGCAGGGCAGCGTCGCGCTGGCTGGCCAGGCCGCGTTCGCTGCGCCCGAGCAGATGGGCCACCTGCATGACGAGCTGGAACGCGACCTCGAATTCCGCCTGCATGTCAGCCAGGGTGGCGACGTGCAGCGGGTGTTCGATCAGTGGCCGACCGAAGGCTTCGCGCTGGCGCGCATAGGCGGTGGCGAGGACGATGCAGCGGCGCATCGTGGCCAGCGCGCAGACGGCATTCCAGGTACGCGTGACGTTGAGCATCGGCGCGATCAGGCGCACGCCGTGATCGAGTCCGCCGACCGGCGTCGCCAGCGCGCCATCGAGATGGATTTCGGCAGTGGGCAGTTCGTGCGTGCCGAGCTTGTCCTTGAGCCGATCGATGCGGATGCCGTTCCAGCGGCCTTCGGCGTCGCGGGTTTCGAGTTGGAACATGGCCAGCGCGTCGGCGCCTTCGGCGGCGCCCTGCGGCCGCGCCAGGGTCAGGGCCATCTCGCCGATCACGGCCGAGGTAAACCACTTGCGCCCGTACAGGCGCCACTGGCCCTGTTCGTCGCGGCGCGCTTCGGTTTCGCTGTTGCCGACGTCGGAACCGCCGATCCGCTCGGTCATCCATTGGCCGGACAGCCAGAGCCGGTCGGCCTCGCGCGCGGTCAGGCGCGGCAGCGCGCGCTCGATCAGCTCGTGGTTGCCCGAGGCCTTGAGCGCGGTCGCGGCGCCATCGGTCATGGCCAGCGGGCAGGTGTGGAACTCGCTTGCGATGTGGTGCAGGTAGACGCGCAGGAACTGGTCGCAGCGGGCGAATTCGCCGAACTGCAATTCGTGCCCGGCCGCGACCAGGCCATAGCGCGCGGCCATGACCGCACCGTTTTGCCAGACCGGCGTCGATTCGATGCGATCGATGCGCTCGCCCCAGGCATCCCACTGGGTCAGGACCGGCTTCTGCGGCGTGCGCGAACGCGCTTCATGCCAGGCCTGTGCGGCGTGCGCGCCGAGGGCGTCGAGGTCGGCCTCGATCGCCTGGCGCATGTCGACGGGCAGATGCTGGTGCAGCCAGGTCTGCAGGACGCGGTCGCTGCGGTACTGGTTGTCGAGTTCGGGCGCGCGCGGATGGCTCATGGGCGGGATTATAGACCCCGCCCGCCGGGCCTTCCGGTCTCCCTCGCGGGAGACCGGAGCGTGTCGCCTACGCGGCCTTGCGCTGCTCGCCAGCGATCGATGCGCGCGCCGCAGCGATGGCCTTCTGCTTGTGCTCGGCGCTCATGTTGACGCCTTCGGCGCGGACCACCTCGATGTCGGTGATGCCGAGGAAGCCGAATACGCCGCGCAGGTAGGTTTCCTGGAAATCCATCGCCGCGCCCGCCGAACCGGCGCTGTACACGCCGCCACGCGACGAGGCGATGACCAGCTTCTTGCCGCCGGCCAGGCCCTCCGGCCCGTTCTCGCCGTAGCGGAAGGTCTTGCCGGCGACCGCGACCCGATCGATCCAGGCCTTGAGCTGGCTCGGGATGCCGAAGTTGTACATCGGCGCTCCGATGACGACGACGTCGGCGGCGAGGAATTCTTCGAGCAACTCGCCGCCGCGGGCGACGGTCGGATGGTCGGCGTCGGCGACCGGGGTCCAGTGCGGCAGCGGCTCGGCGACGAGGTCGTGATACTGCACCTGAAGGCCCGGGTGGACGCGGCGGTAGTCTTCGACGATCGCGGCGGTCAGTTCGCGCGACACCGAATGGGCACCGAGGGCGCTCGAATCGAGATGGATCAGTTTCATGGGAATCTCGGCTTGAAGCTGGCTTGGCCAGCGGTGCATCTAGACTATGTCCTGTACAATGAGGCGATAAGTAGGTGAAAATTGAATGGTTCGTTCACCGAGGAGAACGATGATGCGGCCGGACGACGATGCGCTGAGCGATCTCAACGACTTGCGGTTCTTCGTCGAGGTGGTCGAGCACGGCGGCTTTTCGGCGGCCGGGCGCGCTCTTGGCGTGCCGAAGTCACGCCTCAGCAACCGCGTGGCGAAGCTCGAGGAACGGCTCGGCGTGCGCCTGCTGCAGCGGACCACGCGTCGCTTCGTCGTCACCGACGTCGGCGAGCGCTTCCTGGCCCACTGCAAGGCCATGATCGAGCAGGCCGAGGCGGCCCGCGACGTGGTCGAGGAACTGCGCAGCGAACCGTGCGGGTGGATCCGGCTGAGCTGCCCGATCTCGCTGGCACCGACGGTCATGGCCGAGCTGGTGCCCGAGTTCCTCGCCCGCTATCCGAAGATGCAGGTGCGCCTGCTGGTCAGCGACCGCCGCGTCGACCTGGTCGGCGAGGCCTTCGACATCGCGATCCGCGTGCGCACCGTGATCGACACCGATGCCAGCCTGGTCCTGCGCACGATCGGCCAGTCGCGGGTGGTCCTGGTCGCCAGCCCGGCTTTCCTCGAGCGCCACGGCAAGCCGCGATCGCCGCAGGAACTGGCGCCGCTGCCCTTGCTGTCGATGCGCGAGCTCGACGGCGTGCAGTCGATCGACCTGTTCGGCCCGGCCGGCGAACGCGAGCAGATCCGCATGCAGCCTCGCCTCGTCTGCGGCAGCTTTCCGGTCCTGGTCAACGCTGCCGTGCGCGGCATCGGCGTAGCCCTGGTCCCCGACATGACCGCTGCGGCCGCGATCGCGCGCGGCGAACTGGTCGAGATCCTGCCGGACTGGTCGATGCCCGAGGGCATCTTCCATTTCGTCTATCCAACCCGGCGCGGCTTGCTGCCCGGCGTGCGCGCGATGGTCGATTTCCTCGCCGAGCGCCTGCGCGTCGCCTGAGGGCGCTGGGTCAGGCCAAGCCCGGGTTGTTCATGAATTACGCGCGTCCTCGCTGGTTCCTTGTATCCACGCGACGTTCGCCTCATTCGGCGACAGGGCCCGCTATCCCCTCATTCGCCTAAAACCGTGTGAATCCAGGGCCCCGCGCGATCATCTAGGCCTTGCCGCTGCGCGCGATCCAGCCGAGCGTGCCGATCAGGATCGCGCAGAGGGCGACTTCGATCAGCGCGGGCAGGCGCGCCGTCGGTTCGGCCCAGGCCGCGACCACGCCATGCACGAAGTACCCGAGGCTGAGGATGCCGACCCAGAGCAGGGCGCGGCGGCCGCTGCGGCGCAGGGCCAGCAGCGGCAGCAACAACGGTGGCACGGTCAGCAGCAGGGCCAGGCCGATGCGGCCATTGGCCGGCGGCGCCAGCCAGCCGTGCCAGAGCGGCTGCAGCACGAGCAGGGCCGCCCAGGCCACGTATCCCCAGCGCAGCGGCGTCATGCACCGGCCGCCAGTCGGGCGCTGACGTCGGCGACCCGGCGGCCGAGGCTGCGGGCCAGGGTTTTTTCGTCCTCGCTGAAGGGGTTGTCGCCGCTGCTGCCAGTGACATGGCTGGCGCCATAGGGCGTGCCTCCCGATACGGTCCGGTTCAGGGCCGCCTCGGTAAACGGGATGCCGACCAGCAGCATGCCGTGGTGGAGCAGGGGCAGCATCATCGTCAGCAGGGTGCTTTCCTGGCCACCGTGCATGGTGCTGGTCGCCGTGAACACGCCGGCCGGTTTGCCGGCCAGGGTGCCCGAGGCCCATTCGGCGCCGAGACTGTCGATGAAATGCTTGAGCGGCGCGGCCATGTTGCCGAAGCGGGTCGGGCTGCCGAGGATCAGGCCCGTGCATTCGCGCAGGTCCTCGGCATCGACGTACGGCGCGCCTTCCTCGGGCACCGGCGGCGCCGTGGTTTCGGTGACCGGCGCCACCGGCGGTACGGTGCGCAGGCGCGCGCGCATGCCCGGCACTTCCTCGACACCGCGGGCGACCAGGCGTGCGAGCTGGGCGACCTTGCCGGTACGGCTGTAGTAGAGAACCAGCACTTCGCTCATGGGTGGACGGATTCCTCGGCATTGGGCCGGCGCGGATTGGCCGGGGTGGACGGTTAGGCTAACCTCGCCAGATGGCCATCCCGAAGTTTGCCACGTCCCGACTCACGCGCGAGCGCAGCCTCGCCTTCCTCGAGTTCACCTGGCAGCGCTTTCTCGAGGATCGCTGCCTGCAGACCGCCGGCGCCCTGGCCTTCACGACCCTGTTCGCGCTGGTACCGCTGACCGCGGCGATCCTCGGCATCCTCGCCGCATTCCCGGTGTTCGAGGAATGGCGCGACAAGCTGACCGTATGGGTGTTCAACAACTTCGTGCCGGCCGCCGGCGACGTCGTGCAAAGCTACCTGACCGAGTTCGCGGCGAATGCGAGCAAGGCGACCACGATCGGCGTGCTGGTCCTCGTGTTCAGCGCCATCTCGCTGATGATGAGCATCGAGGATGCCTTCAACCGGATCTGGCGGGTCAAGTCCAATCGTGGCCCGGCCTCGCGTTTCGTCATCTACTGGACCGCGCTGAGCCTCGGCCCGATGCTGCTGGTGGCGGCGCTGGCGATCAGCTCGTACCTGGTCGCCCTGCCGTTCATCGATGCTGCGGCGACCCAGTTCTCGATCAAGACCCGGGTCCTGGCGGCGCTGCCGTTCCTGATCGTCTGGACCGCCCTGATCACCGGCTTCATGGTCATTCCGAACCGCAGCGTTCGTTTCGGCGACGCGGCGATCGGCGGCCTCATCGCGGCCGTGCTGTTCGAGCTGGCCAAGCACGGCTTCGCCTGGTACGCAGGCACCCTGGCCACCTACCAGCAGGTCTACGGTGCGCTGTCGATCGTGCCGATCTTCTTCCTCTGGATGTACCTGTCGTGGATCATCGTCCTGCTCGGTGCGTCGATCGCGGCATCGCTCAGTTCGTTCGACTACCGCCCGGCCAGCGAGCGCATCTCGCGCGACCAGGAACTGGCCGGCATGCTGCACGTGCTCGGCCAGCTGGCCGCCGCGCATCGCGACGGCCGTGGCCTGCACAGCGCGCAACTGCTCGAGAACGAGCCCTACCTGACCGATGACCTGCTGCAGCGCTACCTCGGTGACCTTTGCGAGATGTCGGTGATCCGGCGCTCGGAGATGGGCGAGTGGATACTCGCCCGCGACCTGTCCAGGGTTACCCTGCTGGACCTCTATCGCGAGGGCGATTACCGTTTGCCGATCGAGAATACGCCATTGCCGGGACAGACCATGGACGCACACGGCCGCAGTCCGTTGCGGGAGCTGGCGGCGCTGCTGCACGAGCGCCTCGATCTGCCCCTGGCCTCGCTGATCACCGTACCGCCGTTGCAAGTCGAAGCTGCCCCTCCAGACCCGGAAGAAAACGCCCCATGAATCTGCGTCATTGCCTGCTCCTGGCCAGCCTGCTCGCCTTCAGCGCGACCGCGCGCGCCGCCGACACCGAATCGGCCCGTCAACCCACGCTCAAGGTCGACACCCTCGATGGCAAGACCTTCGACCTGGCCAGCCAGCGCGGCAAATGGGTCGTGGTCAATTTCTGGGCAACCTGGTGTGCGCCGTGCGTCGCCGAGATGCCCGAGCTGTCGGCCTTCATCGAAGCGCGCGAGGATGTGGTCGGCATCGGCCTCGCCTACGAGGATACCGATCGCCAGGAAATCATCGACTTCCTCAAGCAGCGGCCGGTCAGCTACCCGATCGCCCAGGTCGACGTGAACGAGCCGCCGAAGGATTTCGATACGCCGCGCGGCTTGCCGACCACCTACCTCATTGCCCCCGACGGAACCGTCGCCCGGCACTTCCTCGGTCCGATCAAGGACAAGGACCTGGTCCAGGCGATGGCCGCGCGGAAGCCGGCGAAGAAACCCTGAGTCGCGATGGCCTGCGCGCGCTTCCACGTTTCCGGTCATGTCCAGGGCGTCTCGTTCCGTGCTGGCACGCGCGCCCAGGCCCTCAGGCTGAGGCTGCGCGGGCACGCGCGCAATCTGCGTGATGGCCGCGTCGAAGTGCTGGCGGAAGGCAGCGAAGAGGCACTGCAACAGCTCGAACAGTGGCTGCGCCAGGGGCCGATCGGCGCGCGGGTCGATGAAGTCGTGCGCGAGGACCTCGAGGAGCAGGCCCTGCAGGGCTTCTACACGCGGTAGGCATGGGCGGACCATGCGGCGCGGGCTTCGTTGGCGCTCAGCGCGTTGCGGCTTCGTTGTAGGAGCGGCTTCAGCCGCGATGCCTTTATCGCAAGGTGGCGAAGAGCATCGCGCGTGAACGCGCTCCTACGGAAACCGCGAATGGGCGGCGTCGGCTT
>NZ_FOVF01000055.1 GCF_900115085.1 Dokdonella immobilis
AAAAGCCCTCAACATCCTACGTCACGAATCGACGTTTTCCTACAGACAGCACGGCCTGATCCCGGCAGGCTGGCGGCATGACTACGGCACGCCACCTGCTCGTCGATCCTGACACTCCCGGCTTCTATCACTGCAATTCGCGGTGCATCCGGCGGGCCTGGCTATGCGGGGTCGATCCTTGCGATGGAAAGTCCTACGAGCACCTACAATCCGAGGAATATCGCCTCGACGTCGCCGTTCCTCGTACTTCCCACCCGCCTCCAACGCCTGAAGCCCTTCGCCTCTGCGGCGCGGATCGTCAGCTCGCCTTCTTCAAACCATCACCTTGGAATTGTGCGTGTCCCTTTCAGAGCAGAGTACTTTCAGAGTAAGCCCTGTATCGGATCACTCTCCCAATGGGGGCTGGCGAGCGAACGCTATCCGGCGCGAAGCCATGGATCAGGGCGGCTCAATCCCGGGCCGCCACCCGCTCGCTTTCAGAAACGCCTTCGGATCGGTCATACCGAAGATGTCGCGCAGCGCCTGATTCTTGTCGCTGGCGTTCCGGTAGTAAGTCTTGACAATGCGATAGCCCACCCAGTAGCCGAGGTCGGCCGGGCGTTCGGGCGTGCTGTTGTAGAGCCAGTCCGAGAGATCGGATTTGTCGAGGTCGGCTGCGAAGGCCGACTCGATTTCGACCTCGTGACCTTTCACGAGGGCCGGCATGTAGGCGTAGGCGGCCGCACCCGTGATCAGCTTGGTCACGAATTCTGCCGCCCCTTCCTCGAGCGAGGCGCCGAGGACGGTCGGATGTTCGCCTTCGGAGAACGCCACGGCCTGCTGCACGTGCACATACTCATGCACGATGACCCGCACGAACCGGTCCTCCACATCAGGATCGACCCAGTCGGTTGCGCATAGCGCCTCCAGGCCTATCTGCACGCCAGTTTCACGGCCACCGACACCGACCGGCTTACCGCGACCGATCGCGATCGTGATCGGCGGAAACCGCGCCTCGGGATAGCGCTGGCCGAGGTCGCGCATCGCATCGGCTAGCCGATCACGCACGGCTGGCAAGACCTTCACGCACGCACGTGCATTCGTGTAGATCTGCGGACGCTTGGCGATCGCGCTCGCGATTGATTCGCCGTTCACCCGTCTGAGCCTCGCGAGCACGTGCAGGCCGTCAGAACCGGGATCGAGATAGTCCTGCTGCAACGCTTCGGAGGTCGGGTGTCCGTCCGCTGCATCGTAGACACCGTAGAAACGCTCGACATCCCTGGTTTCTATGACAGGAGTCGCTGGCCTGTTCTCGACATGCGTCGCATGGACGCTGCAGGCGGTGAGCGACAAATACAACAATGAGATGGTCTTGATACGGGGTACCTCAGGGTTTTGTGTGCGAGATCGAGTCGAACAAACGGAGCGTGTTGAGTCAAGGACTGTCAGGACCTGCATGTTCCCAATGGACCCTGCGTCACGAATCGACGTTTCCCTACAGGCACGCCGCGCTGATCCCGGCATACTGGCGGCACGCCTACGGCACGCCACGTGCTACGGATCGACCCGGTGGTAGCGCAGCAGATGCTGGTGACCGAAACCCGCGACTGGCGCGCAATTGGCTCCTCCTGCTCGCTGATGGAGAGGGCAGCGACCATCGGACAGTCCTGGCTGAAAGGCATTGGCAGCGCCCAGCTTCTGATGCGAAGACAAACGGCCCGATCGAGTCTGCGCACAACTGGATGCCACGCGCATCCGAGTCTGGCGTCGCTGGACGCGAGATCGCACCGCGGTCCAAGTCTTCTAGCCCGGGAAAAGTCGGAACTACGTGGATCTGGACACCGAAAACGCGGGAACCGGACGCCTGGATCGAAGGATTCGTACTGCCGCTCGAATGAAACGCTGGCCCTCACTCCCGCCAATGATATTGGCAATTTTTCAAGGGAAGTTGGACCTCCCGACCCAAGGCAGCCAGGATTTCCCTGAGGTCCGCGACATGGACGTAACCATGCGGGTAGTCCCTTTTGGAGTCCTCGACCTCCAGCTCGATGGAGATCTGCTCCGGGCTGTCCTCCCGCGCCCCAATAACCGCGTATCGCCCGCTCGTCAGCTTTACGCAAAAATGCAGGACCCACAATCGTATGCCGACGTCACTGCGCAGCGGCCTTGCTGCAAAAACCGATGCGGCATGCTTCATCGAGACACCTTCAAAATGCATCGGGAAGTAGAAGAGCCGCGGCGCTTCCTTCAGCGGAACCCACCTTGCTTTCGGGACGGGGGACCGATCGGGTGGGAGACATGGACTCCTGGCCACTTTCCGGACGGGGTGCTTCTCGCGGGACGCAGTCGAATCTCGTATGACTCGCGGCACGTCCTCCTCGACTTCGGTGCCAAGCCCTCCGTCGCTTGAGTAGGACACCCAGGCAACGCCGTCAGGCGTTGGGTAACTCCAGTAGTGGGTCTTGCCGACGTCTGTAGCGGCCGAGCCCACATACAAGAGGCTCGATCTCTTCAGAAGATCAGCCGTACCCTCGTCTTCCTCGAGCTTCAGGTAGTCGAGCATTTCACTCTTCGAAATGCCAGTGAGAAATTTCATCGCAACGTCGCCTACGGATGGCATTGGCATCAACCGCGATATTCGCAACCCTGTTGCGGCGTCCAGCCCAACGCCCAGCGTCAACGGCGGCGCGAAGCCGCTGCATTCTGTTGCGGGTCCGCCGTCCAAAACCAACGCGATTCACATCCATGATCGGGCCTACCGCTTCTTCCCCCCGACACCGGGCACGGCCGTTATTTGAATCATCCATGCCGCAATCTGGCGTTCGTCGAGATCATCCACTGATCTAAGCTCCACGCCCCGCGTGGATTTGCCCATCGCCACTGGCGTCACTGGCGGTACCGGCTGGAGCGTTGCACCGTTAACGAACATCAACTTGACGTGATCGGCGAATCCGCCGCAACAGAAACACCAGCCGTCGCCGATGCCATAGTACGACATGCCCCATTTCACGGAGCGCTGCAGGCCGGGAAGCACCCTGGCCGCAAGGGCATCGACGTATTCGGCGATGCTGCGCTGCAGTTGCGGCAGACTGGCGATGTATGAGAGGACCGGCTTGTCGCCGACGGCAGCCTTGGCGGTGCTCGCCTTTCCGGTCACCATGGATTCCGGCAGAGTCGTAGCAGCCTTGCCTTTTGCCGCCGTGCGCTTGGCCGATTTCCGGCCTGATGGCTTGAGAGCATTGTCCGTCTCACGGGTGGTCATATCGGTCACCTGTACCGCAGAAGTGTCTCGGCCTGATGCCTGGGTGAAACGGCTGCTGACGAGCGAGGCTCGATAGTAGCGCAACCTGTCCGCTTGAATGAATGGTCAGGGACGAATTGAACCTGCGCGCTCTGCCATTTGTACAAGTAGAACGCACTGACGCCCACCGCAAGCAGACCCGGCAGTACAAACGCCCGGGCAGACCGCGAGAAGGCAGACCGGGGGTGAGGCGGGCCGGGACATCCAGAATCGTAGGGCCCTGGATGGGAGTGCATCATGGTTGGACGACCGGCGCACCGACAGCGGCCAGCAATTTGTCGCCCTCGGTGGCTGCGAACCGCCAGAGTGCGGGCCAGTGCTCGCAGGCATCGGCCAGGCTGGAGAGCTCCTTGGCGAGTGCCCGTGCACAACCCGCGGCATCGATGTCCCCGGGCCACTCCGCCAGACGAGGAACGACTCCGGCATCAAGCAGCTCCCGGGTCTGGACATTCACGATTGCGCGCACGTCGTCCTGCCAGTAGGCAGGCGCCCCCTTTGCCGTTTCCAGCTGATGCTGCAGTCGTTCGACGATGCCGGCGTGAACGTAGCTGCGAAACTCACGTAGCGATTCAAGCCGGTCACCAGGACGCGCATGGGCGAGATCGCGCAACTCATGCGAGAGAAACCGCAGGCGTTGCCCGGGCTCCTCAGCGCGCGAGGAAGCGAACTGGCGGCGGACGAATTCGCGAAGAAAGTCGTTGACGCGCGGCGCCCTGGCCGCCGTGGTGTTCTCGAATCTCTCGCGCAGGCCCTCCTGGACATGGCCGATGGCGACAGGCAGTTCGAGGGAAACGGACTCCGGCTGGCAATAGTGGATCAATGCGTTTCCCAGACTGTCCTCGGCACGACCGATGGGATTCGTGCAGGGCAACATCCGGCTGTTGTCGAGCGCAAACGGCGTGAAGCCGGAAAAGGCGCGTGCCTGGGCCTGCCCTACTCCGTAGAAGAGATGGTGCGCGCCGAGATTTCGCAGGTAACTGGTCTGGTCACACCAGAACTGTGCCCGCGCAACCGGGTCGGCGATGCCGTATAGCCAAAGGGTCGATTCGCTGCGCGAGCTTCCGTAACTACCATGGTGGGTCGTGACGATGTGCGATTCCGCTGCGTAGGGCTGCAGCTGGTCGAGACTGAGGCCATGCAGCGAGTCGCGACTCAGTGCATACCGACCGCGGGCACGGGCGCCGAGGAATTGCCCGCAGACATGCAGATGCATCTCGAAGGGATCCTCGTCGATCACGAGACCACTCTCGAGGGCCTGGGCCATGCTGGAATGGAAATGCGGCTGTGCCGACGCGTTCGGATCGGGGTCGAGTCCGTCCCGGGAAGTTTCGGCACGGCGCAGCGGCAGGATCAGATCATCATCGAGGAGGATCAGGCGCGCGCCGGCCGACAGAGCCAAAGCGATATTGCGGCTGCGACCGCCACCGAAGCGGTGGCTTTCCGCCTGTGCCTGGCGCAAAAGAAGGGGGGCGACGGCGTGCTTCGCCTGCGGCACGGCTTGCGTGAATGCTTCGGCCAGCCGGGTCGCCTCGACCTGGCCCACATGACGGACTTCGCAACCCGTCGAACGCGCAAATTTCCGCAACTGCTCGCGGTGACGTGCGACATTGGCCGGCTGTGCAGAGTCATCGAGCAGCACGTAACGACGACCGGCGCCGAACTTCCGTTCGTAGTCGGCCAGAGATCCCAGTAGCTGGGCCAGCCGATCCGGGCGGTCGCAAGCTCGGATCAGCACGCCATAGAACGGAGCCTGCGTGCGGACCGGAGCATTGAGCAGGCGGGCGATGTAATCTTCATCCCGCAGCAGCAATCCGCGCCGAACGAGATCCTCCAGTGTGCGCCGGATCGCATCACGTTGGCCTTGCAGGCTCGACACCGCCAATTCGATGCGCGCCACGTGCTCATCCAGCGAACGGAATTCGCTGCACAATCCAAGCGCCTGCAGGACCTGGCCAGTCATGATGTGCGCCGTACCGTCGCGACTCCGGAACAGGCAATGGCTGCTCGACAAGGCGGCGACCCGGCCCGTTTCGGAGGCGAACATCGGAGCGCGCGCCTCAGGCGGCAATGAGGGATGCATAGGCCGGGGCGAAGCGGGGATTCCGGGGTCGACGTGGCTGTCCATGGGTCCCAGGGTCACATTCATTCACGATATTCACCGGCGCCCGGACACTGCCGCTAGCTGCGCTTCCAGACCAGGGTCGGGCATCGATCAGCCAGCTCGTGGGTACCGCACAAACACGCCACCTCGCCGAGGAACGCGCCGAGAACCTGCCTGAATTCGCTCAGCGTCGGCAGGAAATATCGCGCACTCATGCCGCCATAGGAATCGATACCAACGATCTCTTCGGCAGTCCAGCCGGGCCCACCTGCTTGCGCAGCCGACACGGCAGGCATCGTTCTCCAGGCTCGCCAGACGTCGTCGAGCCGCGAACCCGGCCCGCTGGCGCCATGCACGGCGGCAAGCAGGCGCAGCTTGAGCGCATGTACGCTGCCGATTTGTCCACCGGCGAGCGCGTCTGCAACATCTTCGACCGACTCTGGGCGATCCGGGCGCAGGAATACGCGAATGAGGAACCGGCCGCCAGGCCGCAGCACCCGTGTGACCTCACGGGTCAAGGATTCGTATCCCTGCGGGAAGGACTGCAGCACATAACAGCCATCACCGGCGACGAAATCCAGGCTTGCGGGCGAAAACGGCATGTCGCACCAGTCGGCCATGACCACGCGGGCATTGGCCGGACCCTTTTCCGGGGGCCACAACGCTTCGATCATCCGCGGACTGTGGTCCACCGCCGACAGCTCAACCTCGACCGGCCAGTCACAACCGAGGATTTCGGGAGTCAGTCCGAGTACGGCCACTCTTGCCCGGGCTTCGAGATCCGCGGCGAAGCGCCGGACGATCGCGGTGTCGTCCGGCGAGGGACGCAGGGGTGGGCCGAAATGCGACCATTTGGCGGCGATGCGCGAGAAATGGTCACGTGGCGCAACCGGAGTTTGTGGATTGCTCACAAACGTTTCCTCAGGAATGCTTCAAGACCGAGTGCGAGATTTGCGTTGGACGCCTCGATATCGGGATTGGAGGGGGGAGCCGAAGGCGTTCTATTCGCGTCGAGCAGAATCGCCTGCCCGTCGCGAACGACGAAGTCGAATTTTCCATAGTCGAATCCGAGTCGCTCGCGTTCGGCGCGCAACGTTTCGGGAACCGGCACCGATTCGCGGGCCAGGATTCCGGAAGTCTTCACGACAGGTGTCTTGCTCAGGTATCGGGTGCAACGCTCGCGATCACCGCAGAACACCCAGGCCCGAGTCCAGAATCCCTGCGCGTCCTGTTCCGGGAGAAACCGCTCGACCACCAGCCCGGGATTGGCCCAGACATCCGGCGGTACGTCGCCGATGGAAGTAAGAACCGGATACGGTTGGTCGGTGCAAACGACCGGAGCTTGCGGCAAGTCGGCCGCGGTACCGCCATTCTTGCCTTTCTGCAGCGCGTTCCACTCCGGAATGCCACCGTAGTTGAGGTCAGTCTTGATGATCACCGGCCCTGTCCACGCGTCATCCGGACTGAGCAGGTTGCGGCTGACCTTGCGCTTGCGAATGTCTGTCGCCATCCCGTTCACCAGCAGGGGGTATCGCCTGGCCGCTTCAAGATAGGCCTTTGGTATCAGCGAAAGGTCGACATGGAGGATTGCGAGGTCGGCATCGGGCCAATCGCCAAGTCCCGCGACCACAACGATCTCATGACCCGCCGCGATCCAGAACCGCGAGAGGCTTTTCAGCAGGGCGTTGCGTTCGCGGAAGTTGTCGTAGGAATGGGTGACAAGAACGATGCGACTCAATGCCGTGCTTCCATGAGCATGCTGCGAGGATCATCTGCCGGGGCCTGACCGTTACACCGCAAATGGATTGAGGCGGATTGGCGAGGCGAATTGGGACAACCAACTCCCCGGCGCGATCCTACGTGACACCGCGACGTTTTCCTACTGACACGAAAGACGTCTCCCCTGGACGCAGGCAGCATGACCAAGCCACCCCTGCTCGACGAGATCGCGTCCCGGGACGGGGGTGCAACAGGCCAACCCCCAGGGTGCGCAAGCATTTCGGAGAGATCGGACAACGACAACGCGTTCGAAACGGACATCCAGCAACGCCCGCCAAATTCAGACGCTATTCCTCTACTAGTCGCTCTCCACAGCACTTAAAATACCGCGCGCCAGCAGAACGGTGCGACTCAGCCACCTCGCCCACGGCGACGCCCCGAATCTGGCTCAGGCGAACCGCCCTTGCCTTGAACTCGCGACTGTACCGATAGGTGGTTCGGGGACCTGGTCTGGCCTTGATGGGGACTCCTGATAGTCAGTTCAGGGTGTCCACTAAAGCGAAGGAACCGTCGCGCCGATTTCAATGCCCGCGTGGTCAGCTCAGCACTCTTCTCCGGCCCCAGTGACCAGCCAAGCAGGCGTCGCGAGCAGCGGTCCATGATCGTCGCCAGATAGCGCCACTGGCCGGCCACCTTCAGGTAGGTCACGTCGCCGACCCAGATCTGGTCGGTTCGTTCCACCGCGCAGTCGTGGATTCGATTCTCGATCTGTGAATAGAAGCGTCCGGTGCCGGGAGAGCGCCGATACAGGGTCGCCGAGACGGCTTTCACCCCATTCTCGCGCATCAAACGCTCGATCCGGCGCCGACCGACTGATTCTCCTTCCTTGTTCAACTGGGCATGCACCCGCGGACT
>NZ_FOVF01000054.1 GCF_900115085.1 Dokdonella immobilis
CGACCCGGCTGTGATCATCGATCGCGACGTGGACGCACTCCCACCCGGCTCCATCGACGTTGTCACGCGGGTTACCGGTTACACGATGGCCGGGGCGCACGATGCGACCGAGTTTCTTGATGTCCAGATGCAGCAAGTCGCCTGGAGCGGCGTGCTCATAGCGCTGCACAGGGGGCGGTGGGTCAAGTCGCGGCAGCCGATTCATGCCTTGGCTTGCCAGCCACCGCCGGACAGTCGAGACCGGCGCTTTGAGATGATCGGCGACGGCGCGGATCGTCCGACGCTCGCGGCGCAGTGACAGAGCGATCTGGCACTGCTCATTCGTAAGAGCCTTGCGCACACGGTGCGGCCGACCGGAACGATCAAACAAACCCATATCACCTTCGAGCCGATACCGCGCCAACCATTTGCGGGCGGTACGCGAGGAGATACCGGCGTCAATAGCGGCGGATTCAAGACCGTTGCGGCGGATACGGCTAACAAGGATCTTTCGACCTTGAGGCGTCAATCGGGCATTCTTGTGGATGTTCATCCGGCTCCCTGATGTTGGTACTGAAGTCTCGACAACCTCAGCTTCCATCACCACAGCCGGATGAACAACCTATCGAATCGCAACAGCTAGTGCGGCAGGGCGTAGGCCACCAGGTAGTCGCCGCGCGTGCTGTCGCCCTTGTAGCCACCGGCGGCGATGACCAGGTACTGGCGTCCGCCGACCGCGTAGGTCATCGGCGTGGCCTGGCCGCCCGCCGGCAATTTGACATCCCAGAGCAGCTTGCCGGTGTCGGTGGCGAAAGCGCGCAGGTGATCGTCGAAACTGGCGGCGATGAAGACCAGACCGCTGGCGGTGACGATCGGCCCGCCGAGATTGGGCATGCCGAGGTTCATCGGGACGACCGGGGTCAGACCGAGTGGAATGCGCCACTTGATCGTGCCGGTGGCCATGTCCACGCCGCTGAGGGTTCCCCATGGCGGCTTTACGCACGGGATGCCGAGCGCGGACTTGAAGGTCTGCCGGCGCATGCCATACGGGGTGCCGGCCTGGCGCGAAAAATCGAAATCGTCGTAGCGGCCGGATTCCGCCTGTGCCTTCAGCTCGTCGCGCGGGATCAGGGCGACCACGAACGGCAGATCCATGGTATTGGCAACGGCAATCTGGCGCTGCGGATCGAAGGCGATACCGCCCCAGTTGGAGCCGCCGGCATTGCCCGGCTGCATGATCGAGTCCTTGATGGCCGGCGGCTGGAACATGCCCTCGGAGCGCATGGCCTTGATGCGCTTCCTGCACGACAGCCAGTCGAACAGGCCGAGGCCCCAGGCATCGTCGACAGTCACCGGGCCCTGGCGCACCAGCCCCGGCGGCGCGACCGGAAACGGCTGGGTCGGCGATGGCTGCTCGCCAGGCACGGCATCCTGCGGCACCGCGCGCTCGACGATAGGAAACAGCGGCTCGCCGCTGTCGCGATCGAAGGTGTAGAGGAAACCGGTCTTGGTCGCCTGGATCACCGCGGCGACGCGGCGGCCATCGTGGTCGATATCGGCCAGGGTCGGCTGCGAGGCAAGGTCGTAGTCCCAGAGGTCGTGATGGACCAGCTGCCGGCCCCACTTCAGGCTGCCCGTTTCGCCGTCCAGGGCGACGATCGAATTGGCCCAGCGATTGTCGCCGGGTCGCTCGCCGCCGTAGAAGTCGGGGCTTGCCGAACCGGTCGGCACGAACACAAGATGGCGCTGCGGATCGACCGACAGCGGCGCCCATGCGTTCGCCGCGCTGGCCTTGGCGACGCCTTGCGGATCCCATTCGGCGTAGACCGGATTCGAGGCGTCACGCGGGATCGGATCCCAGCTCCAGACCAGCGCGCCGCTGCGTGCATCGAAGGCGCGCACGATGCCGAGTTCCTCGAGCACGGCGCGGTTGTCGCCGACCGACGAGCCGACGATGACCTTGTCGTCGAGAATGGCCGGCGGCGAGGTGACCAGATAATCGCGCCACTCATCGCCTTCCTCGAATTGCGAGCGCACATCACGCAGCAGGTTGACCGCACCGTGCTCGCCGAAATCGGCGCAGGGGTTTCCGTTCGCTGCATCGAGGGCGAGCAGGCGGCCATCGAGCGTCGGCGCGAAGATGCGCGCGTGGCAGGTCGCGTCGGGACCGTTGTCCGGATCGACCCACAGCGAAACACCTCGCGAGACACCATCGGAATAGTGCAGGTCCTTGCGGCTCTCGCTGGCATGGCGCCAGCGCAGCGTGCCGGTGGCCGCGTCCACGGCAACCACGTCGGTCGCGCTGGTGGTCAGGTAAAGAGTGCCTTCGTACAGGATCGGCGTCGCTTCGAATGCGGATCGGCGCCAGTCCTTGACCCCCTGGCCGAGTTCGCCGGTGCGGAAAACCCAGGCGACCTCGAGCTCAGCCACGTTTTCGGGCGTGATCTGCGTCAGCGCGGAATAGCGGCTGCCGCCGGAATCACCGCCATAGGCCGACCAGCCCGTGTCGACGGATTGCGCAGCGCTGACCGCGCAGGCCAGGACCATCGGCACGACTGCAATGAAGCGATTCTCCAAGACGGACTCCCGTGGGTGATCGCCGATGAAGTTAAGCCCCGGCCAGCACGGTGGGCCAGGCGTATGGGCCGAATCGCGTCGAATCCGGGATCAACCGCCCCGTACAGGCGACGATCCGCCAACCGGTACAACGGTCGGCCACCTGCAGATCGATGAGTTGCAGGTCATCATGGCGGCGCTTGCCAATCCGCGTTGTCGGGCCGGGCTGGGCAGGATGCCGGCCCATGCACCGAGTCAGCGCTTGCTGCGCCGGGCGGTTTTTTTCGTGGCCGGTCGCCGGGCCGGCTGTTTGACCGCCTTCGGGACATCGCCGATGACGCTCTTCACGGGGCACACCGAAAAAATCGGGCACTTCCTGCAGCCAACGGCCAGGGCGATCGGGCAAAGCGTCATTTTCTGTCCCCTCTGATGGGCGGTGGCCCGCTCGACTCATCCTTGCAGTCTACTCCCCGGCCAACAGTTGGGCTGCGCCGGACCCCGGAGGCGGCGCTGCGCCCTCAGTCCGGATCGAATCCGTCGCCGAAGATCAGGTCGGGATTGCCGAGGCCGCCGTCGATGTTGATGTTCTGGGCGCGAACTTCGCCACTCGATCCCGAAGCTTCCGCGGTCCAGGTGTAGGCCGCGAATCCGGCCGCGCTGATCGCCCCGGCCAGTCGACTCGCCGTGCGCGGACCGGTCGCGATGTCGACGACGTTGCCAGGCCACGCGAAACTGCCGTCGCTGGCCAGGCGTGCGACGTGGATCGGCATCGGACTTGGCGCATCGTTGCTGACCCAGGCGGCGAGCATGCCGCCGGGTACGGGCAGTGCACGCATCTGGGTCTGGTCCTGCGCCGCCAGCGCGACCAGCACCTTGCCGCCGGATCCCCACAGGCGCGCGCCGGTACTGTCGATGCGTTGGGCGTAAACGCCGATCTGGCCCTGGGTGAGGATGTCGGTCTCGCGCCAGAGCGCATAGATGTCGCCGCTGGTGGCGTCGTAGGCGCCGCTCGGCTCGACATGCGATTGCGCGGTGTCGGCCGAGGCTTCCACGCCATTTTGCGCGAACGCCGGAACGCCGCCCGCACTGACGTGCTGGACGCGCACGGTGCCGGCGTTGACGCCGACCGTGTACCAGGCGAAGACGGCGCCACCGGCGCCGTCTTCCAGGAAGGGCGGAAAGTAGCCCAGCTGCATCGCGCCGGAACTGCCATCGAAGATCTTCAGCGGCGAAGTTCCCCAGAGGTTGGCGCCGTCGGCGCCGGCAAACTTCTGTGCCCACAGTTCGCGATCGGCAAACGACAGCTGCGCCGACCACGACGCGATCACGTTGCCACTGATGTCGCCATGCAGATCGGCGAGGAAGAAGAACCCCGAGGCCGGCGTGACCGAAATGCCGCCGGCACCCCAGAGTGGCGCGCCGGCCTGGCTGAGCTTCTGCACGCCGAGCGCGCCGGCGCTGTCCGACCAGGCCGCTGCCGCTGCGCCATCGCTGGTACCGGTGATCTTCGGCGCATTGGCGCCGCCCGGATCGGCGGTCAGGAAGATGCCCGGATTGCCCCACAACGGCGCGCCGGCCGGAGAAATCTTCTGGGCCAGGATCTGCGCGGTGCCGCCGTTGTCGTTGTAGCGGAACGCCAGCAACGCATTGCCCGCGCTGTCGACGGCCAGGCCATAGTCCTGGGTCGAGGAGAAGTTTCGCGTGGCCACGACGATGCCGTTGTGCGCCCACTGTTCGACGCCGAGTGCATCGATGCGCTGCAGGCGCACGCTGTAACCACTGCTGGCGTCGAGCCAGCTGACATAGAAGCCGCCGTCATCGCGCGCGACGAGCTTGGCCTGGACCTGCTCGGCGGTGCCATCGGCGACGATCAGGTTCTGGGCCGGATCAACCGACCATTGGGCGAAACAGAAAGGCGCGCCGACGCCCAGGAAGGCGAGACCGATCCAGGAGGCGAAGCGTGAAAGGCTGAGCATGGCATCGGCTCCTGCGGCAGGACGAGGAAGGCGCCGCTCGATTGGTTCGCGACCCGCGCAGCGCAGAGGGCCACACTACGCCGACCGCTGCGCGTTTGCAGCATCCGGGGCAGGCCTGGGCACGGCTCCCGGAACTACGACGCGCCGCCAGGCGAATTCAGTCGCGAAAGAAATGCAGCGCCGCGCAGAGGCCCAGGCCGATTGCGTAGAGCAACCAGGTCCGGTCGACAAAGTAGGGATAGATCATCAGCGCGACGCCGATCGCGGCGGAACGCCAGTAGGCCTGTTTCGCCGCCCATCGGAACACCGCGAAGCCGGTAATGCTGAACACGACCAGGGCAAACAGGTTGGCGGGAGAAGGCATGATGGCCGAGCGTAGTCGAAGCGCGCCAGACGCACCACTGCCGGCTCCGATCGATCGGCCCGGTTCAACCCGGTGCGAAGATGTCCAGAAGGCCGGATCCGGATCGTCATCAGGATGGCGAACCGTTTCGCCGGGCACCACCACAAGGAGACGACTCATGCAGTACCTGTTGATGTTGTATGCCAACGAAGACGGCTGGAACGCGCTCAGCGAAGCCGAGCAGGCCGAGGGAATCGCCGCCTACGGCGCCTATGCCGAAGCGCTGCAGCAGGCCGGTATCCTGGCCGGCTCCAATCGGCTGCGTCCGGCAACGAGCGCGACCACCGTGCGCATCGTCGAGGGCAAACCGCGTGTGCAGGATGGTCCGTTCATCGAATCGAAAGAGGAAATCGGCGGCTACTACCTGATCGACGTGGCCGACCTCGACGCGGCGATCGCCTGGGCGGCGCGCTGCCCGGGAGCCGGACATGGCGTCGTCGAAGTGCGTCCGGTCTGGCAGATGTCCTGATGCGCGATCGCATCGGATGGGCCGGCGCGCAAGACTGATGGCCGGCGCCGCGCCCAATACGGCACGTGCGACCGCCGAGTCGGTCGCACGTGATTGTTATGGTCGATTGCTGGCGTTCCTTGCCGCCGGATTCCGCGATGTCGCAGCGGCGGAGGATGCACTCGCGGAGGCCTTTGCCAAGGCGCTCGAAGAGTGGCCAGTGCGCGGCGTTCCGGACAATCCGCAGGCCTGGCTGCTGACGGTCGCCCGGCGCAAACGCATCGACGGCATCCGCCATGAGCGCATCGGCGAGAACGTGATGTCGCAGCTGCAGGTGCTCGGTGATGCCGGGCACGAGTCGGCGGATCGTTTCGAGCTTCCGGATCGTCGCCTGGCGCTCTTGTTCGCCTGCGCCCACCCGGCCATCGACGAATCCATCCGGGCCCCGTTGATGATGCAGACCGTGCTCGGCCTCGACGCCACGCGCATCGGTTCGGCCTTCCTTGTTTCGCCGGCCGCCATGGCCAAGCGCCTCGGCCGGGCCAAGGACAAGATCCGCGAGGCCGGCATTCCCTTCCACGTGCCGGCGCGGGACGAACTCGATGGCCGCCTCGGCAGCGTGCTCGAGGCGATCTATGCCGCGTTTGCGGCCTCGTGGCCGGATCCGCTCGGTATCGAGACGGCGCGCAAGGACCTTTCCGACGAAGCCATCTTCCTGGCTCGTCTGCTGTTCGAGCTGCTGCCCGGCGAACCCGAAGTGGCCGGGCTGCTCGCCTGCATGCTCCACGCACATGCGCGGCGCCGAGCACGCCGTGACGGCGCTGGTTGCTACGTGGCCCTGGCCGACCAGCGCATCGACCTCTGGGACTTCGCAATGATCCGCGAAGCAGAATCGCTGCTCATCCAGGCGAGCGCATTTCGAGCGCCCGGCCGCTATCAACTCGAGGCGGCCCTGCAGTCGGCGCACGTCGAGCGTCGCCTGCGTGGCGTCGACAACTGGGCAGCGGTCCTGCAGCTCTACGACGCCCTGATCGAAGTGACCGGCTCGCCGATCGTCGCCATCAACCGCACCCTGGCCCTGGCCGAGGTTGAGGGTGTCGAGGCCGCGCTCGCGGCGCTGCCCGATCCGGGCAACGCGCCCGCGCTGACCGGCTATCAACCCTACTGGGCCGCCCGCGCCGACCTGCTCGCACGAAGCGGGGCCGCGGCTCAGGCGCATCAGGCCTATGAGATGGCGATCGGCCTGGAAACCGACGATGCGGTCCGTCTTTTCCTGCGCGAACGCCAGAGCCGTCTGGGTCGGGGCTGATCAGCCGAAACCAGGTCGTGGGCGGAGTCCCCTGTTGCCGGCATCGGTGCATGATTCGGGGACGGGACGCCGGAAGCTCATGCGAACCTGCGGCGGTGCGCAGAAGCGGGGCCGGGTTTGTCTGCCGGCAAGGCAACAAACCCGGCCCCCTGGTCGGCGATCCCGCCACCTGCACGCGGGAGGGAGTGGACGGCAGGGAAATCGCCAGACTCTCGATGGGATCGCATCAGGACCCATAAATACGACGGGCATCGTAGTAAGTCTGTCCGGGTGTGTCAACGCAGCGATGTTGGCGCCCGGAAACGATGCTTGCGGGTTCCAAAATCACGCGCCGGGACCTGAGGACGGAACGCGGTGGCTCGCCTGCGACATGGCTTCGGCAGACGGGCGCGCTGGCCCCCGCCCTCGCCCACCTGTAGTTTTGGCACAGGGACAGGCCGCGCCTGTCGGTCGGCGGAGTTGCGATGACCACCGAATCCGCTTTGCCTTCGCCAGCGCGCCGCGATGACCTTGCATCGCGCCTGTTCGACCTGGCTGCCGGCGACGAGGACGCACGCCTGTGCCGTGACATCCCTGACTCGCAGTGCAGCGAGCAACCGGGCAGCTTTGTTCGTCAGGTTATCGCCCAGGCCCTGAGCAAGACCGGCGACGTGCTGGCCGATCCCAAGGTGGTGCTTCCGTGGCTGCTCGGTGCGGTCGGGGCGCCGGCGTTCCTGCTCGGGCTGCTGGTACCACTGCGCGAATCCCTGGCCTTGCTCCCGCAGATGCTGGTCGGCGCGGTGATCCGACGTTTCCCGGTGCGCAAGGGCTTCTGGGCGGCCAGCAGTCTGGTCGAGGGCCTGTGCGTGATCCTGATGGGCGTGCTGGCGGCAACGGGCATGCGTGGCGCGCTTGCCGGCTGGAGCATCGTCGGTTTGCTGGCCCTATTCAGCCTGGCCCGCGGGGTCGCCTCGATAGCCGCCAAGGACACCCTCGGCAAGACCGTATCGAAAGGACGCCGCGGACGGGTCAGCGGCTACGCGGCGACCGCATCGGGACTCGTCGCGAGTCTGGCCGGCCTGTATCTGGCTCTGGGTCCCGCCGATGCGCGGCCGGAATGGCTGCTGTACGCGCTGCTGATGCTGGCTGGCGCGACCTGGTTCGCCGCTGCTGCGGTGTTCTGGTCGATCCGGGAATTTGCCGGCGCCACCGAGGGCGGGCGCAGCCTCGGCGACCTGATCGGCAGGCAGTTCGCCTTGCTCGCCAGGGACCGCGAACTGCGCAAATTCCTGCTGGCGCGAACCCTGATGATATCCACGGCGCTGGTCGGACCGGCCTATGTGAGCCTGGCCCAGCGCGACAGCGGCCAGCAACTCGGCGCGCTCGGCTGGCTGATCATCGCGTCCGGGCTTTCCAGCGCCTTGAGTGCGTCGTTCTGGGGCCGGCTTGCGGACCGCTCGAGCCGCCTGACCATGGGCCTGGCGGCGCTGCTTTGCGGCGCGCTCGGTATCGGCGTGCTGGCGATCCGGCACTGGCTGTCCGACTGGACCTCGGGGGGTCTCTTCTATGCGGTGGTCCTGTTCATCCTGGGCACTGCCCACGCCGGCGTGCGCATCGGCCGCAAGACCCAGCTTGTCGACCTGGCCAGCGGCGATCGCAAGAGCGACTACGTGGCCGTCAGCAATACCCTGATCGGCGTCCTGCTGCTGATCGGCGCGGTCACCGGTGTCCTGTTCGAATGCGGGCTCGAACTCGGCATCGGCGTGCTCTCGGTGATGGCCGTAGCCGGGGCGCTGCTCGCGATGACAATGAAGAACGTGCAGCAATAGGCCCCGAGGTGAACCTGCCGGAGCGCCTTCAATCGCAGCGGCCGGTCGGCGCCGTCAATCGGCTGGGCACCATCGCTCCTGACCGGATGCTGTCGAGCATCGGGCTGCTGCGCGGCGCAGGACAGCGGCCGGTCGCGGCCGTCCGCGAACGAGTGAGTTGCGATTGCGATCCGCCCGACCCGTGCGGCCCTGCGCGGTAGACATCATGAACTCCTTCCAGCGTCGTCGTTCCCGACTCAAGGATGCCCTACCCCGACGCGGGCCGACAATCCGCCGCCGCAGCACCCGTCGGTCCTTGAAAGCGGGCGGGTCCGGACAGAACTCTCGGCCATCCGCCCACCGAGCCGACCGAGGGTTGCCATGAGAGCCGCGCTGTATTCGAGAACAGGCCCCGCCGCCGATGTGTTGTCGATTGTCGACCGGGATCGCCCCGAACCGGGCGCCGGCGAAGTTCGCGTGCGTGTCGCCTGGTCGGGAGTCAATCCATCCGACACAAAGTCACGCGCCGGCAGTCGTTCTCCGATCATGCCGTTTCCAGAGGTCATTCCGCACAGCGATGGCGCCGGTATCGTCGATGCGGTCGGAGAGGGTGTCGACGGCCTGCGCCGAGGCGACCGCGTCTGGCTCTGGAATGCCGCCTGGGGGCGGCCATTCGGCACCGCCGCGGAATGGATCGTGGTGCCGGCGCGGCAAGCCGTCCTGCTGCCCGACAATGTCGCACTCGATGTGGGTGCCTGCCTTGGTATTCCAGCACTGACCGCGTGCCATGCGGTGAGCATGGACGGCGGTGTCGCCGGTCGTCGCGTGCTCGTCGCCGGCGGTGCCGGTTCGGTCGGCCACTACGCCGTGCAGATGGCCCGCCTTTGTGGAGCGCGTGAAATCTTCGCCACGGTCAGCTCCGAGGAAAAGGCCGCACTGGCCAAGTCGGCCGGCGCCGATCATGTGCTCAACTACCGCAGCGAAGACCTGGCCCAGCGCCTCCTCGAGCTGACCGGGGGCCAGGGCGTCGATCGCATCATCGAGGTTGATATCGCGGCCAATGCGAAAGCCGATTTCGAGATGCTCGCAGCGAATGGCGAGATCGTCGCCTATGGCAGCGGGAGGCCGGACGTCATCGTGCCGTTCGTGCCCGGCATATTGAAGAACATCCGCCTGTCGTTCTTCATCGTCTACCACCTGGGCGATGCCGATCGCGTGCGCGCCATCGGACAACTGACGCAATGGCTGCGGGCTGATTTGCTCAGCCACCGGATTGCCGCGCGCTTCGAACTCGATGCGATTGCCGATGCGCACGAACAGGTCGAGTCGGGCCGCGCCATCGGCAACGTGGTCGTCTCGCCATGGGCGCACGCCACGCGCCCGAGCTGAGCGGGTCCGCGCAGGGCCCAACCGGACTAGGGAGGGTCTGATCAAGTAGCAAAGTCGTCACGACGCCTGCCTGTGTGCAGATCGCGACGCGTCGACGCAGACAGACTGGCCGTCTTTCAAGTCGACGCAACAAAGATCTGCGCGCAGGCAGGCGTCGCCTAACGCATTGATTGCATCATGAAAAGGTGGCGTCCAGAAGGCTCCCCACATGCACCGCGCGCCTCGTCAAGGCCACCAGCCTTCACTTCGCCACGCGGCACATGTGGAAAACCTTCTGAACGCCATGACGACTTTGCTACTTGATCAGACCCTCCCTAGACTGTTCCGGAATTTCCGTGGAGCCTGCTCATGAACCGATGGATTCCCTG
>NZ_FOVF01000051.1 GCF_900115085.1 Dokdonella immobilis
GATGTCGAACAGAGCGAAAAGCGCAGTCACTGGATCCCTGCCTGCGCAGGGACAACGGCGTGGATGTTCGAATCGTGCGGAAAGGCATCGCGCCTGAAGGCGCTCCTACAGTGGCAGCGGAGTGCCTCGCTCTCCGGAGGCGAGTGAACGCTCTGCTTCTGCCCCAGGAATGCGCCGCGAAGCGATGCCCAACTGTGCGCAAATCAGAATCAGTGGGTCCCTGCCCGGACGAAGTCCGGTCTGTCCTGAGCCCGTCCATGGACAGGGACGACAGCTCGGGAATCTCAGCGATTCCGCATGGAACCGAACCCGAATCCAGCCGAGAGCCCGCTCCAAAACAAGCCCAGGAAAATGCAGCCGAATTCACGAGTGCGCCTCGGCCACCACCGCAGAACCCGGCGTCGCATCATCATCCGCGACCTTGCTCGCCTTGCGCGCCGCGCGCTCGACGTAATACGCATCGGGCTTGCGATCGACCAGTTCATAAACGATCGGAATCACGACCAGGGTCAGCAGGGTCGAGACCGCGAGTCCGCCGATGACCGTGATCGCCATCGGCGAACGCACTTCGGAACCCTCGCCCAGGCCGATCGCCAGCGGCAGGAATCCGAGCAGTGTCGCCAGGGTTGTCATCGCGATCGGGCGCAGGCGAGATTCGGCGGCGAGAATGATCGCCTCGCGCTTGGCGCGGCCTTCCTCGCGCAGCTGGTTGACGCGGTCGATCAGCACGATCGCGTTCTTGACCACGATGCCGGCCAGCATGATCAGGCCGATGAAGACGACCACCGATATCGGCGTGCCGGTGAGCTTCAGCGCGAGCACCGCGCCGACCAGGGCCAGCGGAATCGAGAACATGATGACGAAGGGATGGACCAGCGATTCGAACTGCGAGGCCATGACCAGGTAGACGAGGAAGATCGCAAGGCCGAACGCGAACAGCATCGAACGGGTCGAAGCATCCATTTCCTCGCCCTGCCCTCCGATATGCACGGATACACCGGCCGCCAGCGGCGTACTCGCGAGGATCGACTTTACTTCGCTGACCGCACTGCCGAGATCGCCATGGCGCAGATTCGCCGAGATGATGGCGACGCGCTCCTGGTCGACCCGATGGATCTCGCTTGGTCCCTCGCTGGCGCTTACCTCAGCCACCGCGGACAGTCGGATCGGGCGATCGGCGCCTGGATTGACGATCAGGTTGCGGATGTCCTCGACGCTGGCGCGATCGGACTCGCGCACTCGGGCCAGCACGTCGATCTTGCGATCGCGGAAGTTGTAACGCGTGGCCACCTCGCCGCGCACCTTGGTGACCACGGCATCTGAAATCTGCCGCGTGGTCAGGCCAAATGCGGCGGCACGGTCCTGATCGAAGCGGATTTGCACTTCGGGATAGCCATCCTCGACCGTGGATTTGATGTCGGCAAAACGATTGGATTCGCCGAGCAGCTTGCCGAGTTTCTTGCCCGCGGTGGTCAACGCCTCCAGGTCGTAACCGCGGATCTCGATCTCCAGCGGCGTCGAAAAACTGAACAGGGCCGGTCGGGCGAATTTCACCTCGGCATCCGAACGCGTGGCCAGCGTCGCCCGCAACGCATTCATGGCCGCGGCTTCCTCGCGATCGCCGGATCCCGGCTTGAGCGTAACCAGCAGCCGCGCGATATTCTCGCCCGACTCGGTAGGCGTGGCATCGAGTCGCGTGCCGGTTCCGGCGACACCGTAGATCGAGGCGATGTTCGGATCGCGCGCATGCTGGCGCTCGATCTGGGTAACCAGCGCGTCGGTCTCGGCCAGTGGCGTGCCGGGTGGCAGCTTGATGGTCGTCTCGAAGCGGCCCTGGGCCAGGCTCGGGATCAGGTCCATGCCGAGGCTCGGGATGATCGCGATGCTGACCGCGAAGGCCAGCGCGGAGGTGCCGAGGACCAGCCACGGCCGATCCATCGCGCCAGGCAGCATGCGGTGGTAGAGCCGCGCGGAACGGTCATAGGTGCCGACGACGCGCCGGCCGAGCCAACGCAGCACGACGCCGATGGTCCAGTTGAAGAGCTTGGCCAGGAAACCGACGAATATCACGACCAGGCGCGGCAGGATCTGGAACAGGCCTTCACCAATGGCGCGCAGGATGCGCACGGGCACCCTCAGCAGCACGTTCCTCGGCAGCGGCTTCGGCGCTTTCGATGGCTCATCGCGGAATGCCAGCGGCGAGCGGCCCTGCAACGAAGCCATCATCGGAATCAGGGTCATCGCCACGACCAGCGAAATGAGCATGGCGAAGGTGATCGTCAGCGACTGGTCGCGGAACAACTGGCCGGCGACGCCTTCGACGAACACGAGCGGAAAGAATACGGCCACCGTGGTCAAGGTCGATGCGGTCACCGCCATGCTGACTTCGCTGGCGCCCTTGACCGTGGCGTCGAGGATCGAATGGCCTTCCTCGCGCAGCCGCGCGATGTTTTCGAGTACGACGATCGAATCGTCGACGACCATACCGGTGGCCAGGGCCAGGCCGCCGAGCGACATGACGTTGAGGCTCAGATCAGCCTGGCCCATGAAGAAGAACGTGGCGATCAGCGAGATCGGCAGCGAAAGTGAAATGATGAACGTGCTGCGGCCATGGCCGAGGAAGAAGAAGATCATCAGGATCGCGAGCGTACCGCCGATCAGGGCGTCGTTGCGGACGTCGTCGAGTGAGTGCTGGATGAATACCGACTGGTCGTCGATGGTGGTCAGGCTCGCGCCCGGCGGCAGGGTCGACTTGAGTTTTTCCAGGGCCTTGTTGACGGCGTTGGCGACAGCCACGGTATTGCCATCACCCTCCTTGTACACCGCCAGTTCGATGGCCTCGTGCGCATCGATGCGGACGATGCCTTCGCGTTCCTTGTAGCCCTGGCGCACGTCGGCGATGTCCTTGAGCCGGACCGGCACGCCGTTCTCGACCTTGACCAGCATCTCGCGCATCTGGTCGAGGTTGGAGAACTGGTTGATCGTGCGCACCAGATAGCGCTGGCTACCCTCCTCGATGCGCCCTGCCGAGACATTGACGTTTTCATTGCGCAGGCGATCGACGACGTCGCTGACCTTGAGGTTCAGCTGGGCCAGCTTCTGCTGGTCGACGGAGACGTCGATCTCGTCCTCGAGACCACCGCCGACCTTGACCGCGGCGACGCCGGCGACCGGTTCCAGGCGCTTCTTCAGTTCGTCGTCGGCAAAGCGACGCAGCTGCTTGAGTTCGGCCTCGCTCGATCCGGCCGCAGCCCCGGACCCACTGAGCCCGAGCCGGATAATCGGATCGGTGGACGGATTGAAACGCAGCAGGATCGGCTTCTTTGCCTCCAGCGGCAGGCTCAGGATGTCGAGCTTGTCGCGTGTTTCGAGGCTCGCCTGCTCCATGTCCGTGCCCCAGGTGAACTCGAGGATCACGTCGGACTGGCCGGTACGCGAGACCGAATGGATCTTGCGCACGTTCTTGACCACGCCAAGCGCTTCCTCGACCGGTTGCGAGATCAGGTTCTCGATCTCGATCGGCGCCGCGCCCTCGTACTCGGTGCGCACGGTCAGGGTCGGATAGGACAGGTCCGGCAGGAGGTTGACCTTGAGCCCGGACAGAGCGATCAGTCCGAACAGGACCAGGGTCAGCGTGGTCATGCCGATGGTGACGCGACGGCGCGTGGCGAAGTCGACGATGTTCACTGCACGCCCTCCAGCACCTGCACCGCAGTGCCGTCACGAACGGCCGAGCGGCCGAGGGTGACGACGCGATCGCCCTCGACCAGCCCGTCGAGGATTTCCACGTAACCGGAATCGCCGTAACCGACCTTGATCAGGCGGCGCTTGGCGACGAACGCCGGCAAGGGCGGCTTGTCCTTGCCGGGCTCGGCCTTCGCGGCTCCATCCTTCTTCTCCTCCTGCTTCGCCTTGATCAGCTTTTCCTTTTCCTCGGCACTCAGGCTCGAACCGGCAACGACCACGAATGCCGCCGTCTCGCCGTCTTCCTCGATCAGTGCGGTGCGCGGAATGGTCAGCACGTCGTCGTGCTTCGCATAGACGATCTCGAGTCTCCCGAACATGCCGGACTTGAGGCGCCCCGAGGCATCGCGAAATTCGCAGGTCACCCGGAACGTGCCGGTCGTCGAATCAACCACCGGGCTGATACGCTGGATACGCCCCTCGAACACCTGGTCGGGAATCGAATCGACGCGCATGTTGACGAGCTGGCCCGCACGCAGGGTGTTCAGCTCACGCTCCGGAACGTTGAGCACGGCCAGCAACGGATCGAAGTTGTCGATCTGGAACAGCGCCTGATTGACCTGGATGAAGTTGCCGACCTTGACCATGCGGCGCGAAATGACGCCGCTGATCGGAGCGACGATATCGGTGTAGGAAAGTTCGAGGCGGGCCAGATCGTAGGTGGCACGCTGGGTCTCGAGGTCATAGCGGATCTTGTCGTTCTGCTCGACGCTGAGCAGCTTGCGTTCGAACATCTCGCTCGATCGCCGGTAGTCGTTTTCGAGCTTGCGCAAGGTCGCCTGCGCCTTGGCGACATTGAGCCGTGGATTTTCGTCATCGAGCTTGGCCAGCACCTGCCCGGCCTTGACCTGGTCCCCCTCCTCCACCAGCAGCTTGAGCAGGACACCGCTGACCTTGGCCGCGACCTGGGCCTCACTTTCCGGCTCGAGCGTCGCCGTGCCGGTGTAGCTCGCACTGATCGAGCGGCGCGAGACCGGCACCGCCTCGACCGGCACCGATGTGTCGGCGGCCGCCTCCTCGGCCTTGGCCCCGCCATGATCACCGCCGCAGGATGCAACCTGGGTCAGAACGGCCAGGCCAAGGAAGAGTTGCGCGCCAAGGCGCAGCCGAAAACCGCTGGGAAATGAGCGCATTGCGCAGCCTCGAATTGACATGGTGTTATACTAGACCATAACACTATAGGACAGCAAGCCCCGGTATCTGGTCGTGCATTCCCGGATACGTCGGACGCGCGTCCGGTTGCCTGGCCGGCGGGGCAACGGGAATTCAATGCGATCGGCCTGCCCGGCGATCCGGGTCCCTGGTCGAAGCCTTGCGGTTTACCTCCCTCGCAAACGCACACGTTACGCACGCCGCGCGCAACTGTCTTGAGCCGATAGTCACGCGCTCATGTCTCGGCTGCCGCCGCCCCGACGCCAGCCCGTCAGGCTCGCATCAGGGCGCCCCGCGCCGTGCGGGCCCGACCGGTGTGCGCCGCTGCGCCGCATGGTGGGCCGCTGACCTCGACGCGCCAACTCGCTATACTCCGCGGCTTGCCACCGACCCCTTTTCCCTTTCAGCCGGATCCGGAACCTTCGAGATGACCCGAGCGCTGCTGTTCGTCCTTGCCCTGTTGCCCGCCAGCCTGGTTTTCGCCCAGGAGACCAAGGGCGATCCCGTCGAAGGCCGCCTCAAGGCCTACACCTGCACCGGCTGCCACGGCATCACCGGCTGGAAGAATGCCTATCCCAATTACCATGTGCCGCGCATTGGCGGCCAGAACTACGATTACATCGTCGCCGCACTCACCGAGTACAAGAGCGGCGCGCGCAACCACCCGACCATGCGCGCCCAGGGTGAAAGCATGAGCGATGCGGACATCCGCGATATCGCCGCCTTCCTTTCCAGCATCAACAGCGCGGAGTGAGCCGAGCGATGAACAGGATTTCCACGATCAAGCCGCTCCTCTCCCTCAGCCTGCTCGCACTGACCTCGATTTCGACCCTGGCCCTGGCCGCGACGCCCGGCAATGCCGCGGCCGGAAAAGCCCTGGCCCAGCCGTGCCAGGCCTGCCATGGTGCCGACGGCAATTCGACCGCACCGATCTATCCGCGCCTTGCCGGCCAGTATCCCGACTACCTGGCCCGTGCCCTGCACGAATACCGCGACGGCGGCCGGGTCAATCCGATCATGGCGGTCTACGTCGAGAAGCTTTCGGACCAGGACATCCTCGACCTGGCCGCGTATTTCTCGGCCATGCCCGGGAAACTCGACGACCTGCACGGCCACATGGAGCCGAAATAATCAGGCGCTGCCGGGCATCCAGAGCCACGCGCGAAAAAAATCCCGGCCTGGCCGGGATTTTTTTGTTGCTCAGACCGCCTTGCGCTCGAAATACGGTTTCCGGCCCTTGTCGTGATCGGTGACGTCGCGCACACCGGTCACCTCGGGAATCTTCTCGGACAGGGTCTTTTCGATGCCGTTGCGCAGGGTCACGTCGACCATGCCGCAGCCGTGGCAGCCACCGCCGAACTGCAGGACGACAATGCCCTCGGCGGTAATCTCGCGCAGGCTGACGCGGCCGCCGTGAGAAGCCAGTCGCGGATTGATTTCGGCATCGATCAGGTAGCGCACGCGCTCGACCACACTCGCGTTCTCGTCCGGAGGCGCTCCGCGCAGCTTGGGCGCCTTGATCGAGAGCTGGCCGCCGGTCGCATCGCGCGCGAAATCGATATTGGCGCCGTCAAGGAACGCTGCGCTGTCGGCCGCAACGAAGAGAGAGAAGCCGTTGCACTCGATTTCCCATTCGTCACCCGACAGATCCGCCGGTTCGCAGAACTCGAGCTGGCAATCACCCTGCGGCGTACCGGGCGCGATGGCGCGCAGGCGAATTCCAAGCCCCGGAGAATTCTGGCTTTGGATCAGGGAGCGGAAATGGTCCGCGGCGGATTCACTCAATTCGATCATGGCCTGGGTGTCCTTCTTAATCAGCACCATTCTAGTCCTCAATCGAGTTTCGTGCATCCGCACTTATACTTGCCGCCCCATCGTCGCCCCGGAGTGCCGCATGAAACCCGATGAACTGGCCAGCGCCCACTGCGCCCCACGCAAGGGCAAGGAGCATGCATTGGGAGCTGCCGAAGTGCAGCGCTATCTCGACCATCTGCCCGGCTGGACGCTCAGCGCCGACGGCAATGGCATCGTCAAGACGTATCGTTTCGAGGATTTCCATCGCACGATGGCCTTTGTCAATGCGGTCGCCTGGATCGCCCACGTCGAGGACCACCATCCGGACTTCAAGGTCAGCTATCCGAGCTGCGAACTGCATTACTCGACCCACGACGTCGGCGGTCTCTCCCTCAACGATTTCATCTGCGCCGCCCGGGTTGAGAGCCTCATTGGCCCGCATTGACCGCAGCGGCAGCCTGTCGACCGCACGCAAGCTCGCGCAAGCCACGGCGATCCTGGTCACGGCGGTGATCGCCATGCTCGCGCTCGCGCAACTCGCCCGCGTCCAGCTTGACCGGCATCTCGACGACAGGGCCGTCGCCATACTCGGTGCGCTGGTCCATGCCGAAACGCCCCATCGCTGGTCGCCACGACTGCCGGCCGACATCGTGGCCGCCCGGGCGTTCGGCACGGACCAAGCCGAGTTCCTCTCAACCGGCTTCCGTGTCCGTTCGTCCGGGCAACCGGTCGATATCGGCCTGGTGATTGCCGGTGCGATCGACCTGATGCGGTTTTCCGGGTTCGATGTGGGACTTGATGCCGAACAACCGGGCATGCTGTCGTTCCTCGTGCGCACGGACCTCGATGGACCGCTGTGCATCAGCACGGGCACGGCCTTCGACCCGGGCCAATCCCGAATCCGCATTCCCCTTGACCGGCTCGGCTGGACCTGCGGAGGCAAGCCGGCAGCGATGCCGAAACGGGCGGCGATGCTGCGACTGCGCTTCGAGCTGCCACCGACCGCGGCCGCGACCCTGCGCGAAGTCGAGGCCAGGCCGGCTTCGCCAATCTCGGTCGACGCCCTGGAACGACTTGAGCTTCCTCTGCTGCCCTCGCCGCGGGAGCCGCACGATTTCGATCGCGCCCTGGCGCGGATCGCGATGAACAGCCGCAGCGAATCCTGGCCGGTCCTGCAATTGCCCTTCGACGGACGCGTCGAACAGATTCTCGTTGCCCGCGACAGGATCACGGCCACCCTGCCGGATGCGGTGATTGTCGCCAACGGCGATTTCCCGCGCGTCGCCAGCCGGGCGCGACTCTGGGAGCCGACGCCCGCAACAGATGACTCGATCGTGCTGCGGTCGACGATGCTCGGAGTCTATGCCCTGCTGCTGCTCGTGCTGCGGATGCGGCCGCCGTTGGACTATCGGCTGCGCGCATTGCTCGAATTGCTCGGCGTGACAGCCGTGCCTCTGGGCCTGATCGTGGGTGGATTCATCGGCGACGATATCGACCCGCTTCATCTCGCCGCGTGCGCGATCACCCTGCTTTTTGCCTTGAGCCTGTTGTTCGGCGGGGCGCCGGCACAACCCTCGGCGCGGACGCTCAAGCGGGGCTGGTGGGTTGCGCTCGGCTCGTTCGCGCTGACCCTGGGCGTCGTCCTCTACATGACTCACGGAAAACTGCCCCAGCAGTTGCCCGAGTCGTCGCGCGTACTGCACTACGCGGCCTGGGCCGCGATCCAGCAATTCCTGATTTGCGTCATCGTCGCCGAACGTATCGAGCGCGTGCTCGGTTCGGCCTCATGGGGGCTGCTCGGCGCCGCCCTTGTCTTCAGCCTGCTGCACACGCCGAATGCGATGCTCATGCAGCTCACCTTCGTGGCCGGGCTGATCTGGGTCTGGAATTGGCAGCGTCATCGCGCACTTCTGGCCAACATGGTGGCGCATGCCGCCTGCGGTTTGCTGCTGACCCAGTCGCTGCCGAAGGAGTGGCTGCACTCGGCCGAAGTCAGCGCGCGATTCTTCCTGCTCGGGGGTTCCTGATCCTGCCTTCGCCTGCGCGGCCGTCGACGCCCGGTATCGGCCGGCTGGCGGGTCAGGGTCGCTGCAGTGAATCGAGCACCTTGCGCAATTCGGGCGGCAACGGCGCGCTGAATGCGTAGCGCCGCTCGTCGATCTCGAACTCGAAGCGCGCCGCGTGCAGGAACAGGCGTTTCAGGCCATGTTTGCGCATGGCCTGGTTGAATGAGCGTTCGCCGTATTTCTCGTCGCCGGCGACGGCGTGGCCGACATGGGCCGCATGCACGCGAATCTGATGCGTTCGACCGGTTTCGATCGCTACCTCGCAAAACGTGGCATCGGCAAACGACTCGAGCCGGATCAAATGCGAGACCGAGGGCTTGCCCGCCTCGTCGACGCGCACCATGCGTTCGCCGCCCTGCAGGATCGACTTGCGCAACGGCTGGTCGACCGTGATGCGGGCCTGGGCCAGGCGCCCGTGCAGCAGGGCCAGGTAGTGCTTGGTCGCCCGACCTTCGCGGATGACCGTCTGCAAGGCCGTCAGGGCCGAGCGCTTGCGCGCGAACACGAGCACGCCGGAGGTATCGCGATCGAGCCGATGGACCAGTTCCAGGGTGTCCCTCGGCCGCGACGCGCGCAGCAGTTCGATCGCGCCGAAGCTTATTCCGCTGCCGCCGTGGCTGGCGATACCACTGGGCTTGTCGAGGACCAGGAACTCCCGGTCTTCGTGGACGATCGCCTCTTCGATCCGGTTCATCTGGGCGCTGGCCGGGCGATCGGGCTCGCCGCGCTCGGCCACACGAACCGGCGGAATACGCACCTCGTCGCCGGCGCTCAGTCGTGTATCGGGCTTGGCCCGGCGCCCGTTGATGCGGACTTCCCCGGTCCGCAGGATGCGGTAAACCAGGCTGCGCGGCACACCTTTCAGGCGTCCGGCAAGGAAATTGTCGATGCGCTGACCATCGCGATCTTCGTCAATCCTGACGATTTGTACTTCAGGCCGCACGACGGGGCTCCGCTGCCGGGGAACTGCCCGGATCGGCCGCGGCAGACCTGCCGACCCGCCTGAACGGCGCCAGTCCGGTCCCGGACCCGACCCCGGAGCCAGCCAAGACGGCTTCTGCAAAGTTGGCCGAAGTGTGTGTCTTCATTGAATAAATCCGGAGTCGACTGCTACACTGCGCCGGCGTATCGCGCCGTCATCCGGCCCTCGATTCCGAGAGCCGGAGACAATATCTAGGCGCATTCGTCCGTCACGTCCATCCGTGCCCTGGTGCCCGAACTCAGGTTGAGGGGTACGCAGGTTCGAAAAGCCCGGACATCGTAACGGTTCGAATCGGAGATTGCTTGCCGCCCTTGCGGTGGCAAAGGGTCACCGGAATCGCATGCACCAAATGAGCGCTGGCGCCCGGAAAGCGTCGGCAATTTAACAAGAACAGGCGCTCCCGCGGCCGGTACTCCGGTCCAGTCGGATCGCGCGGCGCGAAGCCTTCGGGCAGCGCGTTCACGCGCGGCAGCGGTTCGAGAGCCTGCGAAGGAATCACTACAATGAAGCGCATGTTGATCAACGCAACTCAGCGTGAAGAGTTGCGCGTGGCTATCGTGGATGGCCAGACCCTGTTCGATCTCGACGTCGAGATCCCCTCCCGCGAACAGAAGAAGTCGAACATCTATCTCGGCCGCATCACCCGGGTCGAACCCTCGCTGGAAGCCTGCTTCGTCGAATACGGCGGAGAGCGTCACGGCTTCCTGCCGATGAAGGAAATTTCGAAACAGTACTTTACGCCCGGCGTCGATGCGAACAAGGCCGGCATCCGCGAGCTGATCAAGGAAGGCCAGACCATCGTCGTCCAGGTCGACAAGGAAGAGCGCGGCAACAAGGGCGCGGCGCTGACCACCTTCATCAGCCTGGCTGGCCGCTATCTCGTTCTGATGCCGAACAACCCGCGCGCGGGTGGCGTTTCGCGACGCATCGAAGGCGAGGATCGGCAAAGCCTCAAGGACACCATGGATGACCTGCAGCTGCCCGATGAAATGGGCCTGATCATCCGCACCGCAGGCATGGGCCGCGACGCCGAGGAGCTGCAATGGGACCTCGACTATCTCCTGCAACTGTGGAAGGCCATCGCCGAGGCGGCGACTTCGCGGCCGGCTCCGTTCCTGATCTACCAGGAATCGAAACTCATCATCCGCGCCCTGCGCGACTACCTGCGCAACGACATCGGCGAGATCCTCATCGATCACGAGGAGCTCTACAACGATGCCCGCGAGTTCGTGCAGCAGGTCATGCCGAACAACCTGCGCAAGCTCAAGTTGTACCAGGACACGGTACCGCTGTTCTCGCGCTTCCAGATCGAATCGCAGATCGAGAACGCATTCGAGCGCACCGTGCGCCTGCCCGCTGGCGGCTCCATCGTCATCGACCAGACCGAAGCCCTGACCGCGATCGACATCAACTCGTCTAAGGCCACCAAGGGCAGCGACATCGAGGAAACGGCCTTCCACACCAACCTCGAGGCCGCCGCCGAGATCGCCCGCCAGTTGCGCATCCGCGACGCCGGCGGCCTGATCGTCATCGACTTCATCGACATGGACAGCCCGCGCCACCAGCGCGAGGTCGAGGACAAGCTCAAGGACGCCATGCGCGTTGATCGCGCGCGCGTGCAGATCGGCCGGATCTCGCGCTTCGGCCTGCTCGAACTGTCACGCCAGCGTCTGCGTCCGTCTCTCGGCGAGGCGACCCAGATCGTCTGCCCGCGCTGCGACGGCCATGGCCGCATCCGCAGCGTCGAATCGCTCTCGCTGTCCGCGCTGCGCCTGGTCGAAGAACATGCGATGAAGGAGAACACCGGGCAGGTGCTGGTCCAGGCGCCGCCCGCCGTGGCCAACTTCCTGGTCAACGAAAAGCGTCGTCAGCTCAGCGAGATCGAGCGGCGCCAGGAAGTCCAGGTGATCGTCGTTGCCGACGACAAACTCGAGACCCCGCATCTGCACATCGAACGCATTCGTGCCGCCGATGTCGGCGAAGACACCAAGCCGAGCTACCAGCGCCTGACCCCGGTGGAGGCCACGCCCCTGCCGCAGTTGGCGCAGGCAGGCGAGGAACCGGAGCAGCCCGCGGTAAGTCGGGTCGTGCCCGCCAGCCCCGCACCGGTCAAGTCCGAAGCGGTCGCGGTGCAGGAGGTCGAAGTACCGGCACCTGCAAGCGGAGGCTTCTTCGCCTGGCTCGGTCGCCTGTTCGGCGCCGGTTCGGCCGCGAAGGCTGCTGCGCCGGCCGCCCGTCAGGGTAGCCCACACGGTGGGCGCGAGCTGCGCGAACCGCGCGACGCCCGCTCTGGCGGACAACGATCGCAAGCGCAGAACCGGGGATCACGCGGGGATTCGGCGCGCAAGGAAGGCGGCCGCGGCGAATCACGCGATGGGCGCAAGCCACAACAGCAGAAATCACAACGTGCGGACTCCGCGCAACGGGCACAACGTGACGGCCGGAAGCCGCAGACTGCTGCGGCGGCGCAATCAGGTCGCCCGAAGCCCGCGACAAAAGCCGAACCGACCGCGGTCGCCCAGGCCGATCCGGCGGCGGAAGAGAAGAAGTTGCAGGTCGCCGAGGCGGCCGGTATCGCCACGGACGCGAATGCGTCGACAACAGAGAGCACCGGCTCGAGCGGCAAGCGTCGTCGCGGCCGCCGTGGCGGCCGCCGTCGCCGCAAGGGCGAGATCGACTCGGACAACACGGGCTCCGCCGCGCCCGGTGTCGCCGAGGCGCGGGTCGCCCACGAGGAATTCGATGACGAGGATGCCGAGCACCGAAGTGCGGGCATGCGCAATCGTGGCAACCGGCCAGGTAAGGAGGCCGCTCAGGCTGGCGACAAGTCAGCGGACCAGGCCGCCGGTCGAGACGAAGCAACGTCGAACGCGGCGAAGCAGACATCGCCTTCAGCCGACATGAAGCCCGCGGCGAACGATTCGGCTCCGGCCCAGACTCGGGCTCCGGCCCAGGCTTCGGCTCCGGCCCAGACTTCGGCTCCGGCCCAGACTTCGGCTCCGGCCCAGACTTCGGCTCCGGCCCAGACTTCGGCTCCGGCCCAGACTTCG
>NZ_FOVF01000050.1 GCF_900115085.1 Dokdonella immobilis
CGCCACAGGCACCGCGCGGCTCGTCAAGGCAACCAGCCTTCACTTCGCCACGCAGCACCTGTGGCGAGCCTTCTGAACGCCATGACGATTGCGCCACTTGTTCAGAGCCTCCCTGGGGTCATCAGGATCGTCGCCCGCGAGGTCATCGAAAGGATGATGCCCTCGTTGCCGTCGATGACGACGTGATCGCGCGGTGCGAACGGTTGGCGCAGGCTCATCAGAATGCCGGCCAGGTAGTTCTCGAGGATATCCTTGAAGGCGAAGCCGAGGGCCACGCCGAGCACACCGGCGGTACCGAGCACGGCCCCGACCAGGGCGGTCGCCTGCAGCAGTTCGAGGGCGACCACGATGCCGGCTCCGAGCACCAGCCAGCGCACTGTGGTCCGGGTCAGCTCCTGGATGAACGGATTGGTACGTGCCGCGCGGTCGATCAACTTGCGACGCGACATCCATCGCCCGAGCAGCCAGGCCGCCCAGACGATCAACAGCGCGAGCAACAGCATCGGCACGCCGGCGAGCAGCCGGTAAAGCTCCTCGAGCAACCGTTGCAGCACGGGTTCGATGGTGAATGCGCTCGGCTCCTGCATGGCCTTCCCTCTTCGGCTCGATCGGATTCATCATAGGTCGAGCAAGGTGAACAATCAGCCGCACCCGATTTTCCGCGGGCCCGGGTTTCGCCCCGCGCATGGGCATCGAACCCGCGCATGTGTCCTGCAAACGACCTCCGGAATGAGCAATGACCGAACCCAACGACACCTTCAATTACCTGGCCGTGCTGTTCTCGATCATCCTCGGCCTGGCGGTGACCGAAATCCTGCAGGGACTCCGTCGCCTCATGCTGCGGCGACGAACAACGAAGCTGTACTGGCCGGCCCTGCTATGGGCGATCACCTTGCTGGTCATTCTGGCGCAGAGCTGGTGGGCCATGTTCGGCCTGCGCGCGCATCTGCAATGGACCTTCGGCATGTACGGCATCGTCCTGCTCCAGTGCGCCGTGCTCTATCTCGTCGCAGGACTTTCGCTGGCCGGGCTGGAGGACGAATCCGCGGGCGACATGAAGCGCGCGTACTTCGACAACGCCCGCGCATTCTTCCTGCTGTTGACCGGCGTGCTGGCCATCAGCCTGCTCAAGGATGTCGTCATCCAGGGGCACCTGCCGGGCCCGGCCAATGTCGCCTTTCATGCGATCTATGCGCTGGGTGCGCTGATCGCCGCGGTAACGCGCAAGCCGTGGGTGCACGAAGCGTACGCCCCGCTTGCCGCCCTGGCATTCGCCGCCTACATCGTCGTGCTGTTTGACCGGCTCGCCTGAGCCGGGAAGGAGCTGATCGACCTCGGCTCCGCGGCGGATGGCTGCGCCCGCCCGCCATCCGCGCGGAGGCCATTTGTGCCTACCAGACCTCGCAGCGTTCCTTGCCGGTCCGGACCATCGGCGCATCGGGCTTGCACTCGAACGCTTGCTGGAATGCCGGCAGGTTCGAAAGCGGTCCGTTGACGCGATATTTCGCGATTGGGTGCGGGTCGCCCTGGATCATCGTGCGCTGGGTCGCTGGCCGAATCTCGTCGCCGCGCCACTGGCCCCAGGCGATGAAGAACTGCTGGGCCGGGGTGAAGCCGTCGATCGTCGGCTCGGGCTTCTTGCCTTCGCGCGATTTCTGGTAGGCCAGCCAGGCCAGTTTGGCACCGGCCAGATCGCCGATCGATTCGCCGAGCACGAGCTTGCCGTTGTGATGGATACCCGGTTCGATGAAATAACTCTCGAACTGGTCGACCACGCACTGGCCACGGTCGCCGAATTGCTTGAGGTCGGCCGGCGTCCACCAGTTGCTGAGGCGACCCTTGGCATCGAACTGGGCGCCCTGGTCGTCGAAGCCGTGGCTGACCTCGTGGCCGATGACGACGCCGATCGCGCCGTAGTTAATCGCGTCGGTCGCGCTCATGTCGAAGGCCGGCGGCTGCAGGATGCCGGCCGGGAACACGATCTCGTTCTGCAGCGGGTTGTAGTAGGCGTTCGAGGTCGGCGGGGTCATGCCCCAGCGGCTGCGATCGACCGGTTTGCCGATCTGGCTGCGGTTGTCGGCCACGTTCCAGCGGGACGCAGCGACGAAATTGTCCCAGTACGAATCGCGACCGACCTTGACCCCGGCATAGGTCTTCCACTTGTCCGGATAGCCGATCTTCGGGTTGAACGTGGCCAGCTTCTCCTGCGCCTTGGCCTTGGTCTCTGCGCTCATCCAGTCGAGGCCGACGATGGTGTCTTTCATCGCCAGCAGGATGTTGTGGACCATGTCCTGCATGCGTGCCTTGGCCGCCGGCGGGAAGTACTTCTCGACATACTTCTTGCCGAGCGCCTCGCCGAGCTGGTTGTCGGTGGCCTCGGCGCAGCGCTTCCAGCGCGGCTTCATTTCGGTCGCGCCGGTCAGGTAGCGGCCGTTGAACGCGAAGTTCTCCTCGACGAACGGTTTCGATAGGGTATCGGCGGCGGCGTTGAGCAGATGCCATTCGAGGTAGGTCTTCCAGTCGGACACCGGCGTCTTCGCCAGTTCTCTCTCGAACTGGGCGAGGAAAGCTGGCTCGGTCACGTTGAGGTCGGCGCGCGGTATTTTCGCCGCGTCGGCGTAGGTGCCCCAATCGAACGACGGCGTCATCTTCCCCAGGTCGGCGAAGCTCGTGCGGTGATCCTGCTGGCTCGGGTCGCGCAAGGCGACGTTGTCGAGCGAGGCTTCGGCCAGGCGCTTCTCGAAGGCGAATACGGTGTCGGCCGACTTCTTCGCACTGTCTGCATCGGCGCCAGCCAGTTCGAACATCCTGGCGACATGGGCCAGGTATTTTTCGCGCGCCTCGACGAAGCGCTTTTCCGGTTTCAGGTAGTAGTCGCGGTCCGGCATGCCGAGACCACCGGCAAAGACGTGCGCGATGGTCTGGGTCGGGTCATGCAGGTCCTCGAACCCGGCGATGCCGAACGGCACGTTGATGCCGACATCGTGGAACGCGCCGATCTGCTTCTCGACATCGGCCCGCGTCTTGATCGCACGCACGGCGGCGAGCATCGGCTCGACCGGTTTCATGCCGAGCGCGTCGACCGCCGGCTCGTTCATGCAGGCCGCATAGAAATCGCCCGAGAGCTGATCGGCACTGCCCGCCGGCCAATCCGACTTCGCCGATACTTCGGTCAGGATGTCGCGCACATGCTCCTTGTTGATCTCGCCCGACTCCCAGCGCCGGCTCCAGCGGTCCATGTAGTCCGGAATCGGATGGTCCTTGCGCCACGAACCATTTGCATACTGGAAGAAGTCGGTGCAGGCATTCGCATCGCGGTCGATGTCGCCGGCCATGATGCCGTGCTGGGCGGCGGCGCTCGTGGCCGCGCCGGCGAGCAGTACCCCGAGCAGGATGCCGATTGGCAGCCGGCGCTCGGAGAGGAAAACCGGTGTACGACTCTGGCGCATGGCGAATGGACCCCTGGGCTGGAAAGTAGCTGCAGCCTAGAACCGTTCCACGCCAACGGCATGGGCCGAAGGCCATGCATTGGGCGCTTTCCAGCGCAATCAGCGATCGCTCCACACGGCAAGCTCGTTGCCGCTCGGCTCGCTGAAGTGGAAGCGACGACCGCCCGGAAACGCGAAGATCGGCTTGACGATCCGGCCGCCGGCCTTCTCGACCCCAGCCAGGGTGGCTTCGAGCGCCTCGCTGAACAGAACGATCAGGGCCGTGCCCCGGTCGACTGTGCCGCTCAGGTCGGAGCGGTAGAAACCGCCGTCGATCCCCTCGTCGGAAAAGGCCGTGTAGTCCGGACCGTAGTCTACAAACGACCATCCAAACGCCGCGGTGAAGAAGGCCTTGGTCGCGTCGAGGTCGCGGGCCGGGAACTCGACGTAATTGATTTTCTCGTGGGCGGGCATGGGCGAACTCCGGGAATGGATGGTGAACCGAATTATGGTGTGACCAGGCGACCGTGCGAACGCCCGAAGCCACGACCGTGCGGCATCGACGCCAGATCGCGCTACGGATCGAAGCCGTTTCCGAACAGATTTTGAATGACAGCGGTGCGGGCGAGGTTGTTCAGGGTGTTCGGTTCGCTCAGGTTGGCGGGGCGGTAGGCGCCGACGCCGATCCAGTCGCGTTTGGTGCTCTTGAGGTCGTGCAGTCCGCCACTGATCGCCACGGAGCCACCGGGCTGGATGTCGAAACGCGCATTGATGCCGCCGAAACGCGCATCCGTCACGCAATTGGCGGCACTCACCATACTGCAGTCGAGCGGACCGGCACTGTCGTGCCCGGGAGGCGATCCCGTCAGGTACGCGTCCGTCAAGGCCTGAACTCTCACACCGCTCACGCGCAGATGAAAGCCGAGCGAGCCGCCGACAAGCCATGATCCTCGTCGAGGCAGAGACTTGCGACAAGATCGCCGTGGGCCGAGATCGTCGTGTCGACCAGTACGTTGCCGGTAGTTGTCTGCAGCGGCGGCGTCTGAAGAAAATGGGCGCTGAGAACCGCGATTCTGTCGGTGATTCGAGAATGGCGATCAGCGATCCGCTCGAGCCCTCGTCGGCGACCGGGCCGAGCGTAGGTGAATTGCGATCGATGAAACCCTCCCGGGCAGATCAAAGAGTCCGGCTGACCGAGCGGTGGCGGGATTCCTTATGGTTCGAGATCAAGCTCGGCACGATGGCTGAGGCTACGCGACATGCACTCGCGCAACAGTTGACCATAGATACCGAAGGCATTCCGGTGCAACAACAGGCGTCCGATGCGAGTGGACAAGTCCGCCTAGACGATGCGGAGCGCGTCTGGAGTGAAACGAAAGTCACTCCGGGAGCGCCTGCGAGGCCCGGCTCGGCGCCCTATGTCAGCGCATACTCGATCGCCGCACAGACCGCGGCGACCTGGGCGGCGTTGCATTGTTCGGGTGTGGCTTTTGGGCTGTCCGGATAGACCTCGGTGGTGGTGCGGTAGCGGGCGTCGGTGACGCCGGCGCAGAGGCCGAGTTTCTGCAGCGGGTAGCGGATGACGCCGGGGGAAAACACCTTCGAGCCGATGATTTCGCCGTTGGCGTCGGCCGGGGCGATGTGGGTGACCTGGGCCACGGCCGCGATCACGGCATCCTGGAATTCCGGCTGCGGATGCTCACTGTCGTCGACCAGGTAGAAGCCGTCGGGAATCTCGTCGGGGACATAGTGTTCGCCATCGCGCGCGGCCAGGGCCGGACGGAATTCCGATTCGTCGGTGTCGGTGGTCTCGTGCAGGTCGATGTGCAGGAGCACGCGCTCGCGAAACGGTGCGACCAGATCGATCAGTGCCGCCGCTTCCTGGGCCGGGCTGTCGGCGCGGAACGAGCGGTTCGGATCGATCGCGTCGCGGTTCCAGCGGTGGATGCGCTCGTAGGCCCAGGGGCTGATGCACGGCGCAACGATGAGGTTGATCTTGCCCGCGTAGTCCGCCGCGCGCTGTTCGAGGAACTGCAGCGCGCCGTGCACGCCGCTGGTTTCATAGCCGTGCACGCCGCCGGTGACGAGGACCACCGGCAGGGCATCGTTCCAGTCGCCGCTGCGGATCGCGAACAGCGGATAGCTGTGCGGTGGATAGTCGAGTCGGCCGTACTCGACGACGTCGAAACGCGCCCGCAACGGTTCGATGCGGCTCAGCACATCGTCGGCGTAGCTGCGCAGGACCTTCTGCCGATCCAGCCAGGCCGCGCGTTCTGCGGGCCCCCAGGCGATTCCGGGTGTTCCGATCGGATAGGGGGCGGGCGTCGTCATGGCAGGTCTCGCTTGCGGGCTGGGCTTTGCATGGTGCCAGCCGCCGCGTGGAATCTGTACCCCTGACGAACGCCCCTGGCATCGCGCCGGGCAATTGGGTCCGCTCAGGCACGCGCACCCTCCGCAGCGCACGCCGCGTCGAGCAGTTCGATGAATTCCGCGGCGAAGCGGTGTGCGTCGCCCGGCCATCGGGCCGACAGATAGTGCCCGTCCCGTACCGTAAAGCCGCGTTCCAGATGCCGCTCGTCATCGCGCCGCAGCGCGAGCGGGCCGCGTTCGAAGTCGGATCGCCGCGCCAGCGCGCGCGTGACTTCTGCCTCGACGGTTTCCGGGTAGGTCCGATAGTAGTTGCCCAACCAGAGCGCCGTCAGCGCCCAGGCGGTCAGTTCGAGACTGCGGGTCAGGGCCGTAGTCCTTTTGCCGAAGAGGACCGAGCGACCGTCAGCGCCGCGCGAGCGTGCGGCCAGCACCACGCCATGGCAGATCGCTCCCACCGGGATCCGGCGTTCGAAGGCCCGCACGACGATGCGCTGAAGCACACCTGATACGAGGTACTCGCGCATGCCCGCTGCGTGGCCGCCGGGGAGAATGAGGCCATCGATCGTGGTCGATTCGGCCTGGCGGTAGCTCAACGGAGCCCTGAAGGCCGGATCGGCCGTCATCGCTTCGTAGGCACGACGTCCGCTGGCGTGGGCGCGCAGCAGCGAGCGCCACGGTCCGAAACCGGTTCCGTCCAGAACGCGCGGGTCGGCCCGCGCGGGGCGCGCGTCCGGTGTAGCGAAGCAAACCCGATAGCCTCGCCGCACGAGCTGCTGCCACGGCACGCCCGCTTCGGTCGGATCGAATCCCTCGCCCGGCAGCGGTATCAGGATGGTGGCCATGATGTTCGGGCTCATGTTTCGGAGCCGCCACTATTGTCCGATCGCATCGCGCGTTCCAGCCGGGCGGCGCTCGCCCTGCAGCGAGCGGGTGGCCATGGGCCGTGAATTGTATTGATCAATTGACTTAATCATATGGTAAATTTAGGATGGCGCCATGAAACCGCCCAATCCCGAGCGAAGTCGCGGCGACCTGACTCGCGATGCGCTGATCCTGGCCGCCATGACGGTGTTCGGCCGCGATGGCTTCCATGCCACGACCACGCGTGCCATCGCCCAAGAGGCCAAGGTCAACCAGGCCCTGATCGGCTACCACTTCGGCGGCAAGGAAGGACTCTACCTGGCCATGTTCGAGCACATCGCCGGTCAGCTCGGGCAACGTCTGGGGCCATTGGTCGATGACATCGGTCGCCTGCTCGAGACACCGGTCGGGGCCGACGAGGTGAACCTGCGCAGCCAGGCCGAGGCGGCCCTGGTACGACTTGCCGAAGGCATGCTGATGCTGATGACGCGTCCCGAGTATGCGGCGTGGGCCCAGCTGGTCCTGCGCGAGCAGCAGAACCCGACCCAGGCCTTCGAGATCCTCTACGAGCGCTTCATGGGACGTGTGCTGGCCCTGCTCGAGCAACTGGTCAGGCGCCTGCGCGGTGAAAGCGCGGGCGATCCGCGTCTGCTCGTCGTCACCCTGCTCGGCCAGTTGCTGGTCTTCCGCGCCGCACGAACCGGCATCCTCCGATTCCTCGGATGGCCACGGATCGGGGAGACCGAACTGGCCGCCATCCAGGCCCAGTTGCGCCGGAATATCGCGGCGCTGCTCCTGCCCGTGGCCTGACCCGGACCATTCATGAAATCCGCGCGCCCTCCCTGGTCCCTCGAATCCGCACGGCTCCCTGCTCTTTCGGCGATAGAGCCCGCTAACCCCTCAATCGCAAAACGCCGCGCGAATCCCAGGTCCTGCGCGATGATCGCGCGTATCCACGAATACTCCGGGTCAAACCCATGAACAAGAAAGGCCTGATCATCATCGCCGTTGTCGCCATCGCCGCCACCGTGGCGGGCCTGGCATTCCTCCGCCGGGCTTCCGGCAACGACGCGCCGATCGTTCTTTACGGCAACGTCGACATCCGCGATGTCGAGCTGGCCTTCCGCCAGCCTGGACGGATCCAGTCGATGGTGGTCGAGGAAGGTGATCCGGTCGAGGCCGGCCAACTGCTGGCCAGCCTCGATGCGCAACCGTTCGAGGACGCGCTGCAGGCGGCGGAGGCCGAGGTCGCGGTCGCCACCGCCGAACTGGACAAGCTCAAGAGCGGCAGCCGCCCGCAGGAGATCGCCCAGGCCCAGGCGGGCGTGAGCCGGGCCGAGGCCGCCTTGCGCAATGCCGAGCAGGACTTCAACCGACAGACTTCGCTGCTCGGATCAGGCGCCAGCAGCCAGCGCATCGTCGACGCCGCGCGTTCGCAACGCGATCAGGCCGCCGCCGCGCTGCGTTCGGCGCAGGAAGCACTGTCACTGGCCCGCACCGGCGCGCGCAGCGAGGACATCAAGGCCGGCATGGCGCGTCTGGCTGCAGCAAGGGCGCGTCAGGCCCAGGCCGAAACGGCGCTGGCCGACACGCGCCTCAGCGCGCCGACCCGAGCCACCGTGGTCTCGCGGGTGCGCGAACCGGGCAGCATGGTTGGCGCCGGCACGCCGGTGTATGCATTGAGTCTGCGTGATCCGCTGTATGTGCGTGCCTACGTCAGCGAACCCCAGCTCGGCCGCATCGCTCCGGGCACACGGGTGAGCATCGAGACCGATTCCTCGGACAAGACCTATGAAGGGCAGATCGGTTTCATCTCGCCGACCGCCGAATTCACGCCCAAGTCGGTCGAGACCACCGACCTGCGCACCGATCTCGTCTATCGGTTGCGCATTGTCGTCGGCAATGCCGACCAGGGCTTGCGCCAGGGCATGCCGGTGACGGTGCACGTTCTCGGCACGCAAGATTAGGCATCGGCATGGACGCCAACCCCGGCCAGGGACCGAGCCAGGAGGACGCCGCCGTCGTCGTGGTCGATGGCGTGGTCAAGGCCTTCGGCGACCTGCGCGCGCTGCGCGGCATCGATGCGCAAATCCGACCCGGTCGCCTGACTGGACTGGTCGGGCCGGACGGCGCCGGCAAGACCACCCTGATGCGCATCATGGCCGGGCTGATGGCGCCGACCGCGGGTCGCGTGACCCTGTGCGGGCTCGCTGTCGCCCACGAAGGCGAGGCCGTGCATGCGATCACCGGCTACATGCCGCAGCGCTTCGGTCTGTACGAAGACCTGACCGTGCTGCAGAACATGAGCCTGTACGCCGAACTGCGCGGCATGAACCGCCGCCAGCACGGCGACGTCTTCGAGCGCCTGCTCGACTTCACCCGGCTGCAGCCGTTCACCGGGCGTCTGGCCGGCAAGCTCTCGGGCGGTATGAAACAGAAGCTCGGCCTGGCCTGCGCCCTCATGGCGACGCCGCGTGTGCTGCTGCTCGACGAGCCCGGCGTCGGCGTCGATCCGGTCAGCCGCCAGGATCTGTGGCGCATGGTCAAGGCCCTGACCGACGACGGCATGGCCGTGGTCTGGTCGACCGCCTATCTCGATGAGGCCGAGCGCTGCGAGCACGTGCTCCTGCTCAACGAAGGCACGCTCGAATTCGATGGTCCGCCCTCGGCGCTGACCGGTCGCCTGCACGACCGCAGCTTTCGCATCGACGAAGTCGCCGGAGAACGCCGCGCCGTGCTCGCCCGCGCGCTCGATCTCGAGTCGGTCTGTGATGGCGTGATCCAGGGCGCCGCCGTGCGTGTGGTCATTCGCGAGAACGCCGATCGCGGTCCACTGGAACAGCTGGCCGCCGAGGTCGGTGGCAGTCTCGATGCGGTGCCGCCGCGCTTCGAAGATGCCTTCGTCGATCTGCTCGGCGGCGGGCCCGGCGGCACCTCCGAACTGGCCGAGCGCATGCAGGCGGTCGAACTGGACAGCGAAATCGCCGTTTCCTGCCAGCACCTGACCAAGCGCTTCGGCGACTTCGCCGCGACCGATGACGTCAGCTTCGAGGTCCGTCGCGGCGAGATCTTCGGCCTGCTCGGACCGAACGGCGCGGGCAAGTCGACCACCTTCAAGATGCTGTGCGGCCTGCTCACGCCGAGCAGCGGCGAAGCCCACGTCGCCGGCCACAACCTGCGCAGCGCGACCAGCCTGGCCAAGCGCCAGCTCGGCTACATGGCGCAGAAGTTCTCCCTGTACGGACTGCTTTCGGTCGGCCAGAACCTCGAGTTCTCGGCCGGCGTCTATGGCCTCGAGGGACGCACCAAGCGCGAGCGCATCGACGAGATGATCGAGATCTTCCAGCTCGAGCCGTATCTCAAGGCCGCGCCGGATTCGCTGCCGCTCGGCTTCAAGCAGCGCCTGGCCATGGCCTGTGCGCTGATGCATCGGCCGCCGGTGCTGTTTCTCGACGAACCGACCTCGGGCGTCGATCCGATCACCCGCCGCGAATTCTGGACCCACATCAACGGCCTCGTGCGCAAGGGCGTGACCGTGATGGTGACCACCCACTTCATGGATGAAGCCGAATACTGCGATCGGGTCGCCTTGATGTACCAGGCCCAGCTCATTGCGCTCGACACGCCGGATGCCCTCAAGCAGAAAGCAGTCACCGCCGAGCGCCCCGAGCCGACCATGGAGGATGCCTTCATCCACCTGGTCGAAGCGGAGGACGACGATACGCAAGAAGCCGCAACCGGCGCGGATTTCCCCGTGCGCCCAGCGCGCGAAAACCTCGGGCCGAACGAGGCTCCGAAGAGCGCGACGGGCGATGCGCGCCCCCCCGAAATCAGCCATCGACGCTTCGACCTGCGCAGGCTCGCCGCCCTCGTGCGCAAGGAAAGCCTGCAACTCGTGCGTGACCCCTCCTCGATCCTGATCGCCTTCGTGCTGCCGGTCATGTTGCTGTTCCTGTTCGCCTACGCGGTCTCGCTCGACATCCGCGAAGTCCGCCTCGGCGTCGTCCTCGAAACCGACGGTGCCGCCGCGCAGTCGCTGGCCGCGGCGTTTTCCGGTACGCGCTACTTCAAGGTCACGCCGGCGCGCGACCGGCGCGAGGTGGCCGACCAGCTCGTCTCCGGCAAGCTCGCCGGCTACGTCGTCATCCCGCAGGATTTCGAAACCCGGGTGGCCCGCCACGGCAGCGCACCGCTGGTCCAGATCATCACCGACGGCTCGCAGCCGAACACGGCCAGTTTCGTCGCCAACTACGCCAATGGCGTGCTCGGCAACTGGCTGGCCGGCCGCGCCGGTGCCCAGCCATCGGCGCCGCGCATCACGCTCAAGCCGCGCTTCTGGTTCAATCCCGAGATCGACACACGCCGGGCCCTGCTGCCCGGCGCCGTCGCCATCGTCATGACCATCATCGGCACCTTGCTGACCGCGCTCGTGGTCGCCCGTGAGTGGGAACGCGGCACGATGGAGGCGATCATGTCGACGCCGGCATCGGTGCCCGAGATCCTGATCGGCAAGCTGCTGCCGTATTTCCTGCTCGGCCTGGCCGCGACGATCGGCACCGCGCTGCTCGTGATCTTCGGCTTCGGCGTGCCGATCCGCGGCTCGTGGCTGGCCCTGCTGGCCATGTCCTCGGCCTTCCTGGTGCCGGCCCTGGGCCAGGGCCTGCTCATTTCCTCGATCGCGCGCAACCAGTTCATCGCTGCCCAGCTGGCCCTGCTGTCGGGCTTCCTGCCGGCCTTCCTGCTGTCGGGATTCATCTACGAAATCGATTCGATGCCGCTGCCGATCCGCGGCCTGACCCACCTCGTCGCCGCGCGCTATTTCATCGATTCGTTGCGGACCATCTTCCTGGCCGGCGACGTCTGGCCGATGTTCCTGGCCCACATGGCGGCGATGCTCGCGATCGGCAGCGTGTTCTTCGTGTTCGCGATGCGCAAGACGCGCAAGACCCTGGACACCTGAGATGAGCACCCTGTTCTCGATCAGCCGGACCCGCTTGCGTGCGCAGATCATCAAGGAGCTGCTCAGCATCCTGCGCGATCCGCGCAGTCGCATGGTCCTGGTCGGGCCACCATTGATGCAGTTGCTGATCTTCTCGTTCGCCGCGACCCTCGATGTGACCAACGTCGACCTCGGCATCTTCAATCGCGACAGCGGACGCGCCTCGCAGGAATTCGTCGCCGCAATTGCGGCCTCGAAGTTCGTCGGTGACCTGCACGTGGCCCATTCGGCCAGGGAGCTGCGCGAACTGATCGATACCCGCCAGGCCATCGCGGTGGTCGAAATTCCGCCGACCTTTTCGCGTGACGCGAGCGCGGGTCGCGCGGCCATCGCCCAGGTCACCATCGACGGACGACGCGCCAATGCAGGCCAGTTGACCCTCGGCTACCTGACAGCGATCGCGGCCAATGCCGGTGTCCAACTCGATCGCGATGGCAAGGCGATGGCCGAGCCGAGCGTCGTACGCCACTGGTTCAACGCCAACCGCATCTATCGGTGGTTCATCGTGCCGGGCCTGTCCGGCATCCTGACCACCTTCATTGCCCTGCTGGTGACCGCGCTGTCGATAGCGCGCGAACGCGAGCTCGGCACCTTCGACCAGTTGCTGGTGTCGCCGACCACGACCCTGGAAATCATCATCTCCAAGACCGTGCCGGCGCTGATCATCGGTACCGTGCTCGGCACGGTCATGATCTGCGCCGGCATCTTCCTGTTCGGCATTCCGTTCCGCGGTTCGTTCCCGCTGCTGTTCGGCTGCCTGGTCCTGTTCATCCTGTCGATGGTCGGCATCGGCCTGATGATCTCCTCGGTGTCCTCCTCCCAGCAGCAGGCCATCCTCGGCACCTTCGCCGTGGCCGTGCCCTCGGTGCTGATGTCCGGCTTCGCCACGCCGGTCGAGAACATGCCGATGTTCCTGCAGTACCTGGCCCAGGCGATTCCGCTCAAGCACTTCCTGATCATCGTCCAGGGCAGCTTCACCAAGGGCATGCCGCTGGTCGATGTCCTCCACAACACCTGGCCGCTGGTCGTGATCGCCGTGGTCACCCTGTCCGCTGCCGGCCTGTTCGTGCGCAGCAAGCTGCAATGAAGCCCACGCCCTTTCCAGTCGGTACTCCGTCATGATCTTCGACCGTCGCCGCTTCCGTCTCTTCCTCGCTGCACGCGCGCCGCTGCATACCGCGGTTCTCGTCTTGCCGCTGCTGCTCGGCGCCTGCGCCGTCGGCCCCGACTACCGTGGTGCGCCTGCCATCGACACCGGATCGGGCTGGACCACGGCCACGGTCGACCCGGGCGATAGCGCCGGGGTCGAACCCGCCCTCGCGCAATGGTGGACTACCTTCGGCGATCCCGTGCTCGACCGCCTCGTCGAAGCCGCGCTGAAGCAGAACCTCGACCTTCGCCAGGCCGCGGCGCGCATTGCCGAAGTGCGCGCGTTGCGCGATCGCGCTGCCGGCGGATACGCGCCGCGCATCGACGCCGAAGTCAGTGTCACGCGCCGCCGCCAGAGCGAAAACGGTCCCTTGCCCATCGGCGTGATACCCGGCATCGAGCGCGACCAGACGATCCGCGAGATCGGCTTCGATGCGGCCTGGGAGGCCGACCTGTTCGGTCGCACGCGGCGCGCGGTCGAAGCGGCGAGCGCCCGTCTCGAGGCCGCCGAGGCCGAAGCCGATGGTCTGCGCACCAGCGTCGCAGCGGAAGTCGCGCGCACCTATCTGACCCTGCGTGGCGCGCAACATGAACTTGCCGTGCGCCAGGCTTCGCTCGGCATCCTCGACCAGACCCTGCGCTTGACCCAGGCGCGCATCGACGCGGGAGACGCGCCAGCCGGCGCCATCGACAGTGTCCAGGCCCGCCGCGAGACGGTCGCCGCCAGCCTGCCGCTGATCGAGGCGCGCCTGCGCGCCGCGTCGCTCGGCCTGGGGCTGCTGCTCGGCCAGTTGCCCGAAAGCGAACTCGCGCTGATCGATAGCCCACCACCGGCGCTGAGCCTCCTGCCGATGCCGGTGGGGGAGCGCGCGGATCTGCTACGTCGGCGTCCCGATGTGCGTGCGGCCGAGCGCCGCCTGGCCGCCGCCAGCGCTGACATCGGCGTGGCCACCGCCGAGCTGTTCCCGCATCTGGGCATCGGTGCCAGCGGCGGTTTCCAGTCGCTCGAAACCGGAAACCTGTTCGATGCCGGCAGCCAGACCTTCGCCCTGGTGCCGATGCTGAGTTGGCGCATCTTCGATGGTGGTCGCGTGCGTGCCGAGATCCACGCCAGCGAGGCCCGCCAGCAGCAAGCCGCACTGGCCTATGAGTCGAGCGTGCTGGCCGCGCTCGGTGATGCCGAACGTGCGCTTGGCACCTACTATCTCGACCTCGACGCCCTGCGCCTGCAGGTTACTGCCGTGGCGTCGTCGCGGCGCAGCCACGAACGGGCCGGGCTGCGCTACCGGGCCGGTGACATCACCCTCGCCGAGTTGCTGGCCGAAGAGGCCAACCTGCGCGACGCCGAAGACGCCCATGCGCGCCTGCAGACCGCCGCCGCGATCGACCTGGTCGCCCTGTTCAAGGCGCTCGGTGGTGGCTGGAGTCCGTCCCGACAGAGTGCGGCTGAGCAAGCTTCCGCTCAGCGTTGAGCTGGATTGGGTAAGCTGGCGGGACGTGTCGGGCGATGCGAGGTAATCCATGCTGAAGGGAGCATGCCTGTGCGCAGGCGTAAGTTTCGAGATCGCCGGTGAACTCCTGCACGCGCCGGATGCCTGCCACTGTTCGCAGTGCCGCAGGCATTCCGGCCACTATTTCGTTTCTGCCAACGTTGCGCGCGCGGCGCTGACCATCCACGGCGAGGAAAACCTCGGCTGGTATCGCTCGTCGGAGAAGGTCCGCCGTGGTTTCTGCAAGGTTTGCGGATCTAGGGAGGCTCTGAACAAGTGGCACAACCGTCACGACGCCTGCCTGCGTGCAGATCGCGGCGCGCCGACGCAGACAGACTGGCCGTCTTTCAAGGCGGCGCAACAAAGAGCTGCGCGCAGGCAGGCGTCGC
>NZ_FOVF01000048.1 GCF_900115085.1 Dokdonella immobilis
CAGCATTCGCTGCGCAAAACGGCAGTCCTGCCGTTTGGTCTCCCGCAAAGCGGGAGAAGGAAGTTCAAGAGCACAAGTGAAGCCGCATCCGCAGGCTCGCGGGAATCTGCTTCGTCTGGGCTGCGCAGGATGCGCAGTAAGTGGGGCCCCTATGCAGTGGCGCAGCGGCGGAGAAAAGGCCCGCAGGGTGGCTCGCAAGGATGCGAGCCAGTTGGCTGCCAGTCCATGGATGGACTGTCAGCCAACCCCGGAGCCGCTGCGCGAAGTCGCAGGGCAGGATGCCCGGAGACCGCTGCATCGGGGTGGCCTTCCCCTTGGTTACTTCCCCTTGGCCACGCAAAAAAAAGTGACTCGCTCGCCGAAGGCGAGTGAAAGCTCTGCTCCAAACCCAAGAATGCGCCGCGAAGCGATGCCGAACAGAGCGAAAAGCACAGTCACTGGGTCCCGGCCTACGACGGGACGATGATGTGGAATTCCGAAGCGCGCAAAAAAAGCATCGCGCCTGAAGGCGCTCCTACAGTGGGTTCGGAGTAACTCGCTCGTCGCAGGCAGGTGTCGGTGGCAAGCCCCGCGCTAGGGCGCCTGATAGCCCAGGAAATCGAGGCTGGCCTGCAACATCCCCTCCGTTGCCGTCTTCAATGCCCCCTCATCGACAAAGAACCGCGGCGAATGATTGAAGGCGACCTGGTCGGTGTCCTTGTCCGCCGGCGTGCCACCGACGAAGAAGTAGACGCTCGGTGCCGGCACGCTGTTGCCGAGTTGCGGAAAATCCTCCGAGGCGGTCCAACGCTCGGCCTCGATCACGGAATCCTTGCCGAGCACCTTCTCGAGACTGGCCCTGACCCGGGCGGTCATTGCCGGGTCGTTGAAGTTGACCGGGTTGCTCGCGGACTCGTCGGGCACCTGAAGCTCGACCGTGGCACCGTGGGCCGCGGCCACGTGTTCGGCGAGCTGGCGCAGTTCGGCCAGGGCCTGGTCGCGCATGCCGGTGTCGAATGCGCGCAGGGTGCCTTCGAGGCGGGCCGAGTCGGGCACGATGTTGAAGCGCTGGCCGCCATCGAAGATGCCGAAGGTGAGTACGACCGGATCCTTGTTGATGTCCATGCGACGGCTGACGATCGACTGCGCCGACATGACGATGTCGGCGCCGGCAACGATCGGGTCGATGCCGCGCCAGGGGCTCGCGCCATGGGTCTGGCGACCATGGACGACCATGCGCAGGGTGTCCGAGCTGGCCATGATGCCACCCGGTCGCAGGGCCACCACTCCCACGTGGTAGGCCGAGGTGACGTGCATGCCGAAGATCGCATCGGGCTTGAAGTTCTTGAATACACCCTCCTTGACCATGAGCCCGGCACCGCCCTCCTCGCCGGCCGGCGCACCTTCCTCGGCCGGCTGGAAGATCATCATCACCTCACCCGGCAGATCCTTGCGCAGGCTGGCCAGTGCACTGGCCACGCCGAGCGTGGTCGCCGTGTGCACGTCATGGCCGCAGGCATGCATGACACCAACGGTCTTGCCCTGGTACTCGCCCTTGACCTTCGAGGCGAACGGCAAGTCGACCTCCTCGGTCACCGGCAGGGCATCGATATCGGCGCGGATGGCCAGCCTCGGACCGGGCTTGCCGCCCTTGAGAATGCCGACGACGCCGGTGTGCGCGATGCCGGTCTGCACGTCGTAGCCGAGCTTCTTGAGCTCGGCGGCAATCAGCTTGGCGGTGCGGGTTTCGCGGTTGCTCAGTTCGGGGTGTTGGTGGATGTCGCGGCGCAGCGCGGTGATGTGTTCGAGGCGCGCCTCGACCAGCGCTTCGGTGGTCGGCTCTGCTGCCCAGGCCGAAGAAGGCAGCGACAGGGCCAACAGCAGTGCGGAACCCAGCAGGGTGCGATGCATTCGAGTCTCCCGAAGTGGAGTCCCAGTCAATCGCACTCGGCCGGTTGATGCAAGCAGCAGCATCGATCATCCCACTTTTGAGCGGCGAGGCAGCGGCATCCGGGATGGCGGAAAGGGGCTCCCGGCGCAGTCCGAGCCGGTCATGCCTGCCGATGCGGGGCCGAGTCCGGCGATGGATTGGGCGAGGCCAGAAGCGGGCCTTAGCCCCGGTGTTCGCGACCGAGATAATCCTCGCTCTGCATCTCGATCAGGCGTGATTCGGTGCGGGCGAACATGGCCCGGTGGCGCCGGCCATCGTAGAGATCGACGATCGGCACCGCGGCCGACAGCACGAGCTTGACGCCGTGGTCGTAGAGTTCATCGACCAGCTCGATGAAGCGCAGCGCGGCATCCTCGGTCTGCGGCGTGAATTCGGGGACCCGCGAGATCAGCAGGGTGTGGTAGGAGCGGGCCAGCTCGATGTAGTCGGCGACGCCGCGCGGTCCCTCGCAGAGGGCTTCGAAGTCGAACCAGATGACGCCGTCACCTTCGCGCCTGACCCGGATCGGCCGTTCGTTGACGCTGAGGATGAAATCCTCGCGTTCGTGCCCCATGGCAATGCGATGGAACGTGTCGAGCAGCACGCGTTCGGCCCTGGCGTCCGGCGGGGTCTGGTAGACCGGCGCCTGGGTCAGTGCGCGCAGGCGCCAGTCGGTCGGCGAGACCATCTCCTCGATTTCACAATGCGCTTCGAGCAGGGCGATCGCCGGCAGGAAGCGCTCGCGCTGCAAGCCGTCCTGATACAGATTCGCCGGTGCGGTGTTCGACGTGGTCACCAGCATGACGCCGCGTGAAAACAGCCCCTTGAGCAGGTTGCCGAGGATCATGGCGTCGCCGATGTCGAGGACGAAGAACTCGTCCAGGCAGAGCACCCGGTTTTCGGCGGCGATGCGCTCGGCAACCTTTTCCAGGGGGTCGCTATGGCCGCTCAGGCGGCGCAGTTCGGCGTGGATGCCCTGCATGAAGCGATGGAAATGCACGCGGACCTTGGCCTCGGTCGGCACCGAGTCGAAGAACAGGTCCATCAGGAAGGTCTTGCCGCGGCCTACGCTACCCCAGAGGTAGAGCCCGGCTGGTGGCGCCGGCCTGCGCCCGCGCAGGCGATCCCAGATCGATGGCGGCGCGGCGTTATCGAGCGCTTCGAACATGCGATCAAAGGCGCGAAGTGCCGCCTGCTGGGCCGGATCGGACTGCCATTGCCCCTGCGCCACGCCGTTCGCGTAGCGTGCACTGGGACGCACCGACTCCGCGGTCATGCGGAATCGCGCGCCTCGGGCAGATAGCCTCGCATTGCGTTCTTGATCGCACCACGCAGGTCCATCAGTCGGCGATGGAAGAAGTGGCTGGTTTCCGGCATGCGCACGAGTTGCGGCGCCACCGCGAGCTTCTCGACCCAGTCGAAGACCAGTTGCGGATCGACCACTTCGTCCTCTTCGCCCTGCACGACCAGCCATGGGCAGTCGGGCAACTCGATCGCGTCGAATTCCCAGCGGCCGACCGGCGGCGCCACCGTGATCAGGGCATCGGCGTCGAGCCGTTTGGCGTTTCGCAGGACCACGTAGCTGCCGAATGAGAATCCGGCCAGCCAGAGTGCGGCGCCGGGTCGTACCTTGCGCGCCCATGCGGCCACGGCGGCGAGATCCTCGCTCTCGCCGACGCCGTCATCGAAGGCACCTTGCGATTGGCCGATGCCGCGGAAATTGAAACGCAGCGTGTCCAGGCCGAGTTCGCGCAAGGCGCGCTCGATGATGGTCACGACCTTGTTGTGCATGGTGCCGCCATGCAGTGGATGCGGATGGCAGATGACCGCCATGCCGCGGCTGGCACCTTCGGCCGGCGACGAGGCCGCCTCGAGGGCGCCGGCCGGGCCGCGCAGCAGGAAACTGGCGGGCTCGGCGGGAAACATGTCGGGTTCGGTTGTTCTGAGTTCGGATTTCATGGCGCGCATGATAGCGTGAACCCCGCCATGCGCTGTCCGCGACCATGAACCACCTTGCCCACGCCCTGCTTGCGGGCCCCGATCCGGACTGCAGGCTGGGGGGAATGCTGGGGGACTTCGTCCGCGGCGCGATCGATCCCGCGCTGGCGAACGGGGTCGGCCACGGCATCGCCCTGCACCGCGCCATCGATACCTACACCGATACGCATGCCGCCATCGTCGATGCGCGGGCCCTGTTCGAGCCGCCCTATCGTCGCTATGCGGGCATCCTGATCGACATCTGGTTCGATCATCTGCTGGCCCGCGACTTCGATCGCTGGTCGGCCGTGCCGCTGCAGTCGTTCAGCGACGACCTGCTCGCCCTGCTTGATGATCGCTCGCCGGAATTGCCTCCCGCGCTGCAGCGCTTCAGCCGTTACCTGCACGCGCGGGATCTGCCTGCGGCGTACGCCGGGCGCGAGATGATCGGCGAGGTCCTGGCCGGGGTCGGCTCGCGGCTGACCCGGTCCAATCCACTGGCTCAGGGCATGGTCGAGATTTCGCGGCTGGAAGCCGAGTTGGCCCAGGTCTACGCCGTGTTTTTCCCGCAGCTGGTCGGGTTCGCCGAGCGCTGGCGCACGGTGCATGGGATTCGCTGAGACGGCTTCGAGCAACCCGGCCATGCGCGTTGCTGATGGCTTGCGTGATCGGGAAATTCGGCAGGCCGATGGGCGTGCCGGCAACAGCGCATTTCGCGCGCAACGACGTGCGCTGGCTGCGCAACAATGTTGCCGGCATCGAACGCGCTGGAAAACGCTGCGGCCGGGACTCACCAACCCCCGTCCCGGCCGCAGCACCCACCTGAGTGGTCGTTGCCGCGTCGGCCTAGGTCTCGTAAGCCGTTTCGCCGTGATAGGTGATATCGAGGCCTTCGCGTTCTTCCTCTTCGCTGACACGCAGTCCGAACAGCTTGCCGGCGATCAGGAAGGACACCAGCGAGACGAAGCCGATCCAGACGATCGTGATCAGTACGGCGATACCCTGGATGCCGACCTGGCTGATCATCGAATAATCGGCCGCGCCGTTGCCGCCGAGCGAGGGCGCGTGGAAGACGCCGGTCAGCAGCGCGCCGACGATGCCGCCGATGCCGTGCACGCCGAACACGTCGAGGCTGTCGTCGGCACCGAGCAGGCGCTTCAGGCCGGTCACGCCCCAGACGCAGATCACGCCGGCCGCGGCGCCGATCGCGATCGCACCGAACGGACCGACCAGTCCGGCCGCCGGGGTGACGCCGACCAGACCAGCGACCGCGCCAGAGGCGACGCCGAGTGCGGACGGCTTGCCCTTGGTGAAGGCCTCGACGATGGCCCAGGCGACGATCGCGGCAGCGGTGGCGAACAGCGTGTTGATGAAGGCCAGGGCAGTGCTGGCATTCGACTCGAGATTGGAACCGGCGTTGAAGCCGAACCAGCCGACCCAGAGCAGGGCCGCGCCGACGAAGGTCAGGGTCACGTTGTGCGGCTTGATCGCCTCGCGACCGAAACCGAGCCGCTTGCCCACGAGGTAGGCACCGACCAGGCCGGCGATACCGGCGTTGATGTGGACCACGGTGCCGCCAGCGAAGTCGAGCGCGCCCATGGCGAGCAGATAGCCACCGGCGCCCCAGACCATGTGCGCGACCGGGATGTAGCCAAACGTGAACCAGAGCACCGAGAACAGGATCAGCGCGGAGAACTTGATGCGCTCGGCGAACGCACCGACGATCAGCGCGCCGGTGATGCCGGCGAAGGTCGACTGGAATGCGACGAAGACATATTCGGGGAGCTTCACGTTCGGCGTGAAGGTGTCGGCCAGCGAATCGAGGGTCACCCCGGACAGGAACAGCTTGTCGAACGAACCGATGAAGGCGTTGCCGCCGACGAAGGCCGCGCTGTAGCCGTAGACGGCCCAGAGCAGGATGATCAGGGAGAAGATGACCAGCACCTGGATCAGCACCGAAAGCACGTTCTTGGCCCGCACCATGCCGCCGTAGAACAGGGCCAGGCCCGGCACGGTCATGAGCAGCACGAGCAGGGTCGAGGTGAGCATCCAGGCGACGTCGCCCTTGTCGACGGTGGGCGTCACGGCGGCGGCAGTGGCGAGGGGCTCCTGGGCAAGCGCCGGAACCAGCAGCGTGAGAAGCGTCAGTCCGAGCGCAGCCACGACCGTTTTCGGAACGCGCGCCCCACTCTTGGCAGTCGATAGATTTTTCATGATGTCCTCGCGAAGTGGGGTCAGAGGGCGTCCGCGCCGAGCTCGCCGGTGCGGATGCGGATGGCCTGTTCGATCGGCGAGACGAAGATCTTGCCGTCGCCGGTCTTGCCGGTGCCGGCGACGCCCTGGATGGCCTCGATGACGGCTTCGACGCGGTCGTCGGTGACCACGGTTTCGATCTTGACCTTGGGCAGGAAGTCGACGATGTATTCGGCGCCGCGGTAGAGCTCGGTGTGCCCCTTCTGGCGACCGAAGCCCTTGACCTCGGTCACCGTGATGCCGGATACGCCGGCGCTCGACAGCGCTTCGCGGACTTCGTCGAGCTTGAACGGTCGCACGATGGCGGTAATCAGTTTCATGGCCACTCCTTCGATTGCGGATGGCCGGCCGGCCCGCGCCGGCCGGCAGGTTCAGAAGTCCCTGGACAGGGTCAGGATGCCGGTCGCCTTGCCGACGCACTTACCGAAGGCATTCGTATAGAAATCCTTGTCGGCATTGGTGTCGACGTAGGCAAGAGTCACGCCGAAGCCGTTGCCGAGATCGCGCGTTACGCCGAGGCTCCAGTCGGTGTAGTCGAGGTCGCTGAAGTCGTCCACGCGCTGGTGGCCGACATGGGCGTCGAAGGTCCAGCGTTCGGCGAAGCCCTGGCTCAGGGCGAGATCGAGATAGCCGCTGCCGCTGGCGCCATCGATGCCGAACAGATCGGTGAAGGCATGGCTGTACTTGAGAGTGAAGATCGACCAGCCGACCGAAAAATAACCTTCGAGCGTATCGGGGTCGGTAAAGCCGGCCGGATATGAACCGGGATACCAGTAGTAGAGCACTCCGACGTCGTAGCTGACGGCCTCGCCCCAGGTTCCGCGGAATCCGGCATAGCCGTCCACTTCGAGGCTGCTCGAGACGCTGTCCTGGCCATCCGACAGCCAGCTGATGTTGCTGCCCCAGGTGCCGACATAGAAGCCGCTGGCGCTGGCGTATTCGAGTCCGCCCTGCAGGGCCGGGTCGCGATTGGTCTGGGTCAGGCCGCGGAATGCATAGTCGCTGGTCAGGGCCAGCGAACCGGTCACGGAGGAAGGTTCCTCGGCCTGTACGCAGGTCGCGTACAGGCCGGAGAAACCCAGGAGCAGATACAGGGCGGGAAAGCGCTTTTTCATGGTTGACCTCGACGGTTTGGGAAAACACGCAACGGCTCAAACGGTCGGTCGGCAACGCTTTCGGGAACTCCCCAGCCCCTTGAGCGCCTAGACCGAGTAGTACATCTGGTACTCCAGCGGGTGGGTGGCGGCGCGGAAGCGGGTGACCTCGCCCATCTTCAGATCGATGTAGCCATCGATGAAGTCATCGGAGAACACGCCTCCGGCCTTGAGGAACTCGCGATCCTTGTCGAGCGCGGCGAGGGCCTGGTCGAGGCTCGAACAGACCTGCGGAATGTTCTTTTCCTCTTCCGGCGGCAGGTCGTAGAGGTCCTTGTCCGACGGTGCGCCCGGATCGATCTTGTTGAGGATGCCGTCGATGCCCGCCATCAGCAGTGCGGAGAAGACGAGGTAACCCGAGTTCATCGGATCGGGGAAGCGCACCTCGATGCGACGCGCCTTCGGATTCGAGACGAACGGGATGCGGCAGCTGGCGGAACGATTGCGCGCCGAGTAGGCGAGCATGACCGGCGCTTCGAAACCCGGCACCAGGCGCTTGTAGCTGTTGGTCGTCGAGTTGCTGAACGCGTTGATCGCGCGCGCATGCTTGAAGATGCCGCCGATGTACCAGAGTGCGGTCTGCGAGAGGCCGCCGTAGAGGTCGCCGGTGAACAGGTTGGTGCCGCCCTTGGACAGCGACTGATGCACGTGCATACCCGACCCGTTGTCGCCGACCAGCGGCTTCGGCATGAAGGTGGCGGTCTTGCCGTTGCGGTGGGCGACGTTCTTGACCACGTACTTGAGCATCAGCAGTTCGTCGGCCTTCTTGACGAGCGAGTTGAACTGCACGCCGATCTCGCACTGGCCAGCGTTGGCGACCTCGTGGTGATGCACTTCGATGACTTGGCCGAGTTCGGCCAGCACGTTGCACATCTCTGCGCGCAGGTCCTGCAGCGAATCGACCGGCGGCACCGGGAAATAGCCGCCCTTGACGGTTGGCCGATGGCCGCTATTGCCTTCCTCGTAGCGCTTCGAGGACGACCAGGCGGCTTCCTGCGATTCGATCTCGAAGAAGCACTTGCCCATGTCGTTCTGCCAGCGCACCGAATCGAATACGAAGAACTCCGGCTCGGGACCGAAGAACGCGGTGTCGGCGATGCCGGTCGATTTCAGGTAGGCCTCGGCGCGCTTGGCCAGCGAGCGCGGATCGCGCGAATAGGCCTGCATCGTGTTCGGCTCGAGGATGTCGCAGTAGACGACCAGGGTCGGATCGGCGAGGAACGGATCGACGATGGCGGTCTCGGGGTCCGGCATCAGGACCATGTCCGACTCGTTGATGCCCTTCCAGCCCGAGATCGAGGAGCCGTCGAACATCTTGCCGTCCTCGAAGGTCGACTCGTCGATGCTCGCGGCCGGAAACGTGATGTGTTGCTGGACGCCACGCACGTCGGTGAAGCGGAAGTCGACGTAGGTGATGTTCTTTTCCTTGATCAGTTTGAGAACCTTGTCTGCAGACATGGAAAACCTCGGTTGATGGGGGTTGGTAACGCAATGTTTGCAACCGCCGTGCCAGATTTGCTGCGATGCAAAAATGCCGTTTATTCAGCCATTTATGTATTGAATACAAACAACAAGGAGCTTGCTGCGCACCACACAAGTGCGAACCATTCGGTTGTTGCACAACCGTGGTGCACCGCTTGATCCGACCGGCTAGGGGTCCGGCGACGGCTGCCCGGAGCGCTTGCCCGAGGCCGTCCCGCGGACAGCTTCAGAATTCTTCATCTGCGTTTCCGGCACTTCATTCGCCACCACGGTGCAATGGAGGCCCCATCCCGCCCAAGGAAACCGACATGCACTTCAGAATCCCCGCCCTGGCTGCCTTTCTGCTGGTTGCCCTGGCCGCGCGGGCGCAGGGCACCGCGCCGCCGCAACTCAACGATGGCTGGAAGGTCGCCGATGCCGGGCGGTCGGGCTGGACCATGTCCCGCTTTGCCGAGGCCGAGAACAAGATCGCCGATGGCACCTGGAAGGGAACCACCAGCCTGCTCGTGGTCCATCGCGGCGCCCTGGTCTACGAGAACTACTTCAACGAGGGCGGTCGCAATCATCTCAACGACACGCGCTCGTTGACCAAGACCGTGACTGCGATGCTGATCGGCGCGGCGATCGACCGCGGCCTGATTCCCAGCGTCCAGGCGCGTGTATTCCCCTGGTTCAAGGAACACCCGGCCCCGGCGAACCCCGATCCGCGCAAGCAGGCGATCACGATCGAGGACCTGCTGACCATGAGCTCGCTGCTCGAGTGCAATGACGAGAACGCGTTTTCCTCGGGCAACGAGGAACGCATGTATGTCACCGAGGACTGGATCGGCTTCGCCCTCGGCCTGCCGGTCAAGGGCTTCCCGCCATGGGAAACGAAGCCGGCCGACAGCCCGCACGGTCGCGCCTTCGCGTACTGCACGGCCGGCTCCTTCCTGCTCGGCGCACTGGTCGAGCGCGCGACCGGCAAGCACCTCGACACGTTCTCGGGGGAGGTCCTCGAAGAGCCCCTCGGGATCACGAAGTCCAAATGGAACTTTGCGCCGGATGGGACCGCCATGGGGGGCGGGGGAACGCGATTCCGCAGTCGCGATCTGGCCCGCCTGGGTGAGCTGCTGCGCAACCAGGGCAAGTGGAAAGATGCGCAGGTCCTTCCCGTGGCCTGGGTGCGGGCCATGCTGAGCGTGCGCGCGCAGGCCCGCGACGACGCCGACTATGGCTACCAGATCTGGCGCTTCCGCTTCCCGCACAAGGGCAAGGAAGAGCCGGTCTGGGCGATGTCAGGCAATGGCGGCAACTACGTCTTCATCGCGCCGCAGTTCGAACTGGTCGCCGTGATCACGAGCAGCGCCTACAACCAGCGCTTCGCCCATCCGCAATCGCAGGCCATATTCCGCGACATCGTGCTCAAGGCGATGCCCTGACCGCTGAAAGCAGATCGGGTGGAAGCCAGTCGGCGGCCAGCACGCGCTCGCGTTCGCGGGCGACCTGCTGGCCGATACGGTCGATTGCTGCAGCCATGCGCGGTTCGCCGGCCAGCTCGTGGAACAGGGGCGAGATTTGCAGGTAGGCGCGATCGGTGAATCCCGCGGCGATCGCCGCATCGAGCGCATCGAGCGCGGCCTCGCGACGACCGCGGCCAAGTTCGAGCATGCCAAGTTCGATGAACATGTCGGGCGCCCGCTCGCCGGCCGCGATGGCGGCGCGGATCCGTGTGGCCTGCGCGGCCATCCAGTCCTGGTCAGGGCCGCCGTCAACGTAAAGATGCACGAGGGTGTCCGGCCAGCTCGTGCCGGGGCGCAGCGCATGCGCTTGCGCAAAGGCTGCGTGCGCTGCATTGCGCTCGCCGCGCAACAGGGCCAGCTCGCCGCGCAGGATCTGCAGTTCCGGGTGAAGCGGTCGCTGCAAGGCCTGGTCGAGCGCAGCTTCGGCCTCGGCGAGCCGACCCTGCAGGTACAGGCAACGCGGCCAGGCCGCGTTTGAATAGACGCTGTCGGGGTAGAGCCGGAAGCTCTGCGCATAGCGTCGCTCGGCTTCGGCGACGAAGCCGAGAAGTTCAAGATTGCGCGCGACCTGGATGTCGTAGAAGCGCAAGTCACCCCGGTGGTCCGCGATCTCGACATTTGCCTGCAGCGCATCGGCCAGGCGGCCCTTGACCATGTACAGATAGGCGACCGAAGCCCGGCTGTCGAACCGGGCCACGGGCTCGAGCGCGACGGCCCGTTCGTACTCCGCGATGGCCGAGTCGATCAGGCCGCGGCAGTCGTAGGCATAGGCCAGCGCATCGTGCGCAGCGCTGTTGTCGGCATCGCGCTCGAGCACGGCACGGGCCAGCGACTCGGCGCGCTCGATCGACCCGGCACCGCGGTTGTACAGGCACATGCGCGCACTGAGTGCCCGGCTCAGTCCGAGCCGCGCATCGACGTTCTCGGGCCGAGTCGACAGCACCGTCTCGAACAACGCGATGGCGCGCTCGTTGTTGGCGTCCTGTCCAATTCTTGCGTAATAGCGGGCACGCTGGAGCTCGGTCTCGCCGGCTGGCGATGCCGCGGCGCCGGGGCGCGTAACCGGGGCGCGCACGGCGTCCCTTCGTGAACTGGCAAGAATGCCCGCAAACGCAATCACGAGTAGCCCGACGAGCGCCGGCATCCATCGCGTCCAGGCCTTCCACGAGCGACTCGAAACGACCTGCGATTCGGCTGCGACGACCCGGGGCGTGGCGCACAGTTGATAACCCTGGCCGCGCACCGAGCGGATGTAGCGCGGTCGACGACCATCATCGCCGAGAGCCTGGCGCAACAATTTGACGCGCTGGGTCACGGTCTCCTCGCCGACCACGGCCGGTGCCCAGACCGCCTCGATCAGCTCGTCGAATCCAACGACGCGATCGCCTTGCCCGAGCAGATAGGCAAGCAGGCGGAAACTCAGCCCGCCCAGCGCAAGCTGGACACCTGCCCGCTCGACCTGCTGGCGGCCGAGATCGATCTGCAGATCGTCGAGTCGAACGATGCGGTCATCGCGCATGGGCAAACCCTATCCGATCGCAGCGGCCAAGGTCACAACGGCAAACGCCGCCCGAGGGCGGCGTTTTCGATTCGACGCAACAGCGGCCTGTCGACCTACTTGACCTGGGCGATCATCCAGTCGACGGTGGCCTTGACCTGTTCGTCGGTCAGGGCCGGATTGCCGCCCTTGGCCGGCATCATGCCCTCGAGGCCGGTGTAGCCCTCGATCGCATGCTTGATCAAGGTCTCTTCGCCCTGCGCCAGCCGCGGCCCCCAGGCGGCCTTGTTGCTGAGCATCGGTGCACCACCGGCGCCGGTCTCATGACAGGCATGGCAGAGGTTGCCGAAGATGGTCTTGCCGTCGGTGGTGCCGCCGTAGGCGACCTGCGAGGCGGCCGCCGCCTTGGCCGCCGCTGCCGCCGCTTCGATCGCAGCGCGACCGGTATCACCGGCATAAACCGCGCCGATCGGTGCCAAGCGCTGCTTGGCAACTTCGGCCCGGGCCGGATTTTCCGGCGACGGATGGCCGGAATAGATGTGCGCGCCGAGGGCGATCAGCATCACGCAGACCAGCACCAGGAAAGCAATCAGCTGGACGAAGTGCTTGAGAAAGACCGCATCGGTCTGGGGTACGGGATTGGTCACGGAGCCACCTCATGCGGGCGTCCCGGGCAAGCGCCGGCACGCCGAAATAGACGCGCAAGTATAGCGATGCCGGGCAGGGCGCGGAAGCCCGGCCCGCCTGCGCAGCGGCCATGACAGCCGTCTGCACCGCGCCTGCGGCAACCGGTCGCGGCTGCGCGGCCGTTCGGGTCACGCTTGACCGGGGTCAATGCCGTGATGGCGGGCGCCATCGCAAGGTGGCTGCACGCCAGCCGAGGCTGGAGTCCAAAAGGGATCGTCGAAATCATGGGAATTCCACTGCCTGCCACCCGCTTCCTTCACCATGCGGGCCTTGTCCTCGCCATCCTGGGCGGCGCCTCGCCCGCATGGGCCGCCACCGCCGCAGAATCGAGCGGGCCCGTCGTCGAGGTTCGCGTGCGCCACGAAAGCGTCGACGACGACGCGTTCTCCCGCGATGCCGAAGCCGACACGCTGCGCCTGCGCCTCGGCTACCGCTGGCTGTTCGCGCCGGGCTGGCAGCTGTATGCGGATGGCGAGCATGTCGAATCGCTGTTCGGCGATCGCTACAACAGCACCGCCAATGGCCGCACGGCCTACCCGGTCGTGGCCGACCCGGAGGCCGACGAGATCAACCAGGCCTGGATCGGCTATCACGACGATGCCTTCAACGCCGCGCTCGGCCGCCAGCGCGTCATGCTCGACAACCAGCGATTCTTCGGCAACGTCGGCTGGCGCCAGAACGAGCAGACCTTCGACGCGTTCGCGACCGGCTATGCCTTCGAGGGCGGCGGGCCGGTGTTGCGCTATGTGTACCTGGACCGCGCCTTGCGCGTCTTCGGCCACGAGAATCCGAATCCGTCGCTGCGCGAATGGTCGCTCGACGGGCATCTGCTCCATCTCGACCAGGCCCTGCCACTGGGATCACTGGCTGCCTACGCCTACTGGGTCGAGAACAAGGACGTCGAGACCCTTTCGACGCGGACCTTCGGCGCGCGCTGGACCGGCCAGCACGCATTCGACGGCGCCACCCTGGCCTGGGCGCTGGAGTGGGCCGACCAATCCGACTACGCCAACAATCCGACCGCGCAAAGCGCGCGCTACCGGCTCGTAGAGCCCAGGGTCTCCATCAAGGGCATCACCCTCACGGCCGGCTGGGAAGTGCTCGGCGGCGACGGCCAGAGTGCCTTCAGCACGCCCTACGCCACCCTGCACGCGTTCAACGGCTGGGTCGATCGTTTCCTGACGACGCCATTGAACGGGCTCGACGACCGCTACTTCAGCGTCAGCGGCAAATTCGGCAAGGCGTCCTGGACGGCCAACTACCACGACTACCGTGCCGATCACGGCAACCAGGACTACGGCCACGAATTCGGCGTCTCGATCGGCTGTCCGTTCGGCAGCCACTTCAACGGCTTGCTCAAGCTGGCCGACTATCGCAGCGACGGATTCGCCGCGGACGTGCGCAAGCTCTGGGCCAGCATCGAATACCGCTACTGAACAGCGTCGGCCCGGAGTCGACGTTGCCGCTCTCAGAGCAACAAGAGGCCGGCGACCAGGGCCAGGTTGATGATGGCGATGCCGATGATCATCGGACGCGCATAGCCCATGCCGCCGGTGGCGAACGCGGCCACGCACTTGACCAGCGAATTGGTCGCGAACGCGGCAGCCAGGGCAATACCGGCGTCATGGGCCGGCAGCGCCAGGGCGGCGTTGAGCTGCCCGAGCGAAACGGCGGCCGCGTGCACGTCGGCCAGGCCTGCCGCCGCCGCCGCGATGATCACGCCGCCCCCGCCGAGCCAGCTGCGAAGCGCGGCCGAAAGCAGCAGGGCCACGGCAATGATCGCCCCGAACAGGAGCGCATGGCCGAGATCGAAGGGTCGCTCGGGCGTGCTGTCCTGTTCGATGCGCGGATGCCTGCCGCGCGCGCGCAGGTAGGCGAGCAAGGCCACCGCGGCCGTGGCGACTCCCGCCACGGCGAGTGCCGGCGCGACCTCGCGCAGCAGTTCGACCGACAGTGCTGCGAGGATGACGATGAGCTGGACAATCGTGGCAACGTTCGACATCAGGCCGGCGGCGATCGCGGCGTCGCGGATTTCCGGCGTCGCGCGGGCGCGCTGTCCCATCCCGCCGATCGTTGCCGCACTTGAGACGAAGCCACCGAGCAGGCCGGCCAGGAGCAGGCCGCGGCGGGCGCCGAGCAGTCGCAGGGCGACATAGCCAGCGGCATTGATCGACATGACCAGCACGACCAGCAGCCACAGCTTGCGTGGATTGAGCACGCCGAACGGATCGATGCTGCGATCCGGCAGCAGCGGCAGGATGATCAGCACCGACGCGGCCAGCAGCAGCAGGTCGCCGAGTTCGGCTTCGGTCAGCACCTGGCGGGTGAAATGATGCAGCGCCTGCTTGAACGCCAGCACGATGGCGAGGGCCACGTACAGGGCCGCGGCCAGTTGCGGCTGCTGCGTCGACAACGCGCCGAGCAGGAACACGAGATACAGGGCGACTTCCCCGGTCAGACCCGGATCGTGACCGTTCGGGCGCAGGTAGCTGGCCAGGATCAGGGCCGCCATCGCTATGCCGGAAACGACCAGAATCGCGCTGCCGAGCATGGCGCTGATGGCGCCGACCACACCAGCCAGCGCGAAGGTGCGCACGCCGGCCGCCTTGCGCTCCGGTCCGGTGCCCTTGCTGCGTTCGCGTTCGATGCCGACCAGCAGTCCGCCGCCGAGCGCCGCGAGCAGTTGGGGTACGACAGTCAGATCGAATGCAGGCATGTCGGTGCAGGTGCGGATGCTTCGTGGAGATACTCGATGATCGCCCGCGGCATTGGACTGCGGCGGCTCTTCGCGTTTGCTGGGACAGCGGATCCGGTCGCCGAGCGCGCGAAATGCCGTGGAAACGCAGGGAACCCGCAACAATTCATGGATGGTCCGTGCCAGGGCCTCAGGTCAGGAAACGGGCGAACACTCCCCAGGGATTGTGCGCCATCGCGACACTGATGATGAAGGCATAGACGAGCAGCGCGGCAACGAAGCTGGTGACCTGTGCCCGCCGGGTCCGGCCGCGCTTGAGGGCGAGCACACCGAGCACGATGTAGAGGACGAGGAAAAGCACCTTGACCGTCAGCCAGGCCTGCACGAACGGATACTGGTGCAGCAGGGTGATCAGCATCAGCGCGGCGGTCAGCAGGGTCGTGTCGATCGCGTAGGAGAGCATGCGCAAGGCGACATGATTGGTGAAGCGCGAACGCAGCAGCATGAGCACGCCGCGCAGCGTGAAAAGACTGCCGGAGAGGATCACGCACAGGATGTGGACGAACTTGATCTGCGGATAGAACTCGATCATCGGATTGATACGCGTAGTGAGCGAAGGAAATGGGCGGGCCCGGCAGGTCGGCAACCGCCGATGGGACGCTCGATCATGTCATGCCGGGAGCTGCTCGATGCGATCGATGCGCCCTTTCCAGACCGGGCACCAGGCCTCGTCCACGTACCAGCCGACCTCGGCGCGCAACGGTACGCGGATCCCGTCACGCCATGCGTAGTCGAAATAGCGGCCTTCCCAGGCCACGGCGCGATAGCGGCCGCGCTCGCGCATCCAGCGCGCCGGCGCGTAGACGTCGGTGGCCTCGCCTTCCGCATTGAAACGGAACTGCAGCGAGACGCGGGTCGCGCCGCAGGCCAGGGTCGCCAGCGCGCTGCGCTCTTCGATTGCCTGCCAGCTGACCCCGGCGGCCGGCAGCAGGGCGGCCGGCGACCATATCGCTTCGGCCAGGAAGCGCTGCAGCGAGGCCTCCGTGAGTTCGCGGCTGCCGCGATCCGCGCCGAGAACGAACAGTGAGCAAAGGCGCACTTCGCTGCCGGCCTCGTTGGCGACTAAGCGATCGCAGACGTCGAACGAGAGACCGGCACCGACAGCGACGCGGGCCAGCCACTGGAATTCAGTGCTGCGCGCGGCAATGACCTGGTCGGCCGTGAAGTCGAGCCAGCGCGTACTGCTGCATGAGCTGCGCAGTGTGCCGTGTTGGCGTATCCGTGTGACCGCGGGCAGCCGTCCGTGGGCCGGCAGCATGCGCTCGAAATAACGCCGGACGGGTTCCGGTAGCGCTGGCGGAATCGTTGCTTCGACGCGCCCCTTGGCGCGATCGGCCAGCAAGTGTCGCCAGGTTTTCCCCCGCACCTGTCGAACCCACCTCTGCCGATGCATCGCGAACGCGCCCGTCGCGAGCAACGCCAAGGCCAGGCACGAGACCCAGAACATGGCCGGCTGCGCCGCCTAGCCCGGCCGCCCGTCGATGCGTGGGGTCAGGAATATCCAGGCCGAACGCAGCACCCAGGGCAGCAACGCAACGAGCCAGGCGATCGCCGCGAACACCAGCCAGCGCGGCGATTCGGTCTTGAATTCGGCCGCAATGCGAATGCCGGCGACGCCCTGGAGCAGCAGGAAGGTCAGCCACGGAATCGCCCCCATCTCGAGCGGCCGGCCCGAATGGCCCTGGGTGACCCGGGTGACCATGGCCACCAGCATCGAACCGAAGAAGCCGACGGTCAGCGCATGCACCGGTGCGCGTCCGAGCAGGAAGCCCTGGTCCAGCCAGGCCAACAGACTCTGCAGCGCGTAGAGCATGAAGGCGACCGGCAACCAGGCAAAGGCGACATGGAGGACGAACAGCAGTCCTGGCCGCCTGCATTTCCAGGGCTGCCAGGCGATCGCGTGATAGACGAACAGCGCGGCCAACGGCAGATCGGCCAGCCACAGCCAGTCCTGGCAGTGGCTGATATCGAGGGCCAGATGCAGCACCAGCAAGCCCCAGACGACCGCCAGGCTCCAGCGCGGCCGCACCACGCGGTAACCCGTGCCGAGCGCACTGGCGCTGAAGAACGGCAGCATGCGGTGGCAGACCGTGAAGAAGATCGGCAGCAGCAGTCCGAACGTGCCGAGCTTGATCGCCACATAAGCGAGCTGCCAGGGGCCACCGAGCACGAAGGCGGCGAACGCGCCCAGGCCACAGAGGCCGACCAGCAACGCGGCATAGCAGGACAGGGCGTGCAGATCGCGCCCCTTGTGCGCGACCAGCACGCCACCGAGCGCGATCAACGCCGCGATCCAGCCCGACAGCATCAGGCCGAGACCGGCCAGCAGCAGCGGTTTCAAGTCGAGCAGGCCGATGTGGGCGAGCAGGTAGCCGCCGAATACCCCGATGAAGACCGGCACATAGTGCCTACGGCTCAGCGCCGGCTGCCCCATCCAACGCGGAAAGACGGTCAGCAGGAAGCCGAAGATGAAAGGCGGCAACATGCCGTACTGGGTGAACACGGCGTGCGCCCAACCGGCCGGCACCGGCGCCGGCGGAAAGGCAAAGCCGAAACTGCCCGAGGCCAGCACGCAAGCCCACCACAGCATCGACACGATCAGGGCAGCGGCGCCAGCGAAGAACATCAGCCGGTGCGGAGCGCTGGAAATCAACGCCGGCAGGCCAGCGAGCGCGGCCCGCAGCCTGCGGTCGTCGCACTCGGCAAACTCCATGATGAAGCGCAGGTTGACGTTTTCGGCCTGGATCGTGCGTGCGCCCGGATAGCGCTCGAGGGTGACGGAAGTGTTCATGCGCCGGTTCCTGCGTGGCGGTCGACTGGGTGGCGACGTCAGGATCCAGTAGCCGGATCCCGCCGCCTTCGCAACAGTATCGTGAACGATTCGCATCCGCGCCTTGACCAGGATCAGGCGCTGCGCATTTTCAGCTTCGATGCGACAGCCCCACGACAGTCCGGCACACCGCACCGAGCCTCGTCCCGGCACTTCGCGTCGCGAACTGCGTTTGCGGCGCCCCGGGAGGGTCTGAACAAGAAGCGCGGCCGTGATGGCATTCGGGAGGGTCGCCTCGGGTGCTGCGTAGCGAAGTGGAGCCGGCTTGTCTTGACGAGCCGCGCGGTGCCTGTGGCGGACCCTCTGGATGCCATTTTTTCAGATTGGATCAATCAGTCAGGCGAGCTTCGCTTCGGCTGGCCTTCCTTCTCCCGCCTTGCGGGAGACCAAGCGGCAGGACTGCCGTTTTGCGCAGCGAATGCTGCCCGCAGGGCGAGCGCCCTGGATGGTGCGAGTTCAGGTGCCAAAGGCGGATGAGGGGCTTCGGCTTCGGCTTCGGCTTCGGCTTCGGCTTTGGCTTTGGCTTTGGCTTTGGCCCTTGCTCTCCGCTCTGGCGCGCAGGATGCGCGCTAACCGGGTCCCGTAAGCGGTGGCGGCCGGGAGAAGGAAAGGCCCGCAGGGTGGGCGCAATGGATTGCGCCCAGTTCGCTGCCAGCACACGGAGGTGCTGTCAGCGAACCCCCGTAGCCCGGCCGCGCAGTCGCAGGGCAGGATGCCCGGAGACCACCGCTTTGGGGTGGTCTTTCTCTTGGTTACTTCTCTTTGACCAAGCAAAGAGAAGTAACTCGCTCGCCGAAGGCGAGTGAAAGCTCCGCTCCTACTCCAAGAGTACGCCGCGAAGCGATGTCGAACAGAGCGACAAGCGCAGTCACTGGATCCCTGCCTGCGCAGGGACAACGGCGTGGATGTTCGAATCGTGCGGAAAGG
>NZ_FOVF01000047.1 GCF_900115085.1 Dokdonella immobilis
TACCTGCAAGCCATTGGGCAAGTGCACCTCGATTGCCTCAATGACCGACTCCGGTTCGCCAACCAGGATGGGCACGACCGCGGGCGACGACGGCATCATTGGCTGCCTCCTCAGGATGCGCCGCCAATAGCCAAAACTTGGCAAACTCAAGGCGTGCCGACGGCAATACGCCGCCTGAGTCAGGCCACCGCTCTTCCATGCCGCCATGTGGCTCGACCAAAACTCCGAATTGCTGACCATCGCTGCGCTCCATTGAATACGGGCGCGCATCGAAGCAAATCGGAGCGATGACTTACAGGTGTCGTAGGCAGGCGCTTACACTGGATGATCTCGCGGTAGTACTGTGCTTCGAGGGTGCGCAGGCGCTGCGAACGCTTTACGTCCTCCATCAGGAGCACTGCGCCGTTGCCATCGGGCGTGACGAAGGTGGAGCAGTGACGGGGTAGGGCGTCATTTGCGCTCGCTGCTCGCGGATATTCGAGTGTCGTGGAGGCATCGACCACGAGTGACGCCACATTGAGTACTTGCGCGACCGGTTGCTGGGAAAAGTCAGATGCATCCGCAGTGATGGGAGCGATTCTCGTTGCACCTTCCATTGTCGCATCATGTAACTCGGCAACAACAGTCGCCTTCGCCTGGCCAATGTGTTGAGCGAACGCCACGTGTCTCGATAGATTGTGTGGCTTGATGTGATCGTCGTCGATGACTGACCAGCGACCGAAGCCGCTTCGTCCCCACAGATTGAGCAGTGCGCTACCGAGTGAACCGGCGCCGACGAGGACTCCCGTCGGCCCCTCTTCGAGGACAGCCGATTGGCGTCTTGCGGACGCGCCGTCATTCTTCGTCAACACATCCATTAGCAAGACGGGCAGATCCCGCCATGCGGTAGTCGGTTCCGAGTTCGTACTGTCGCGAAAATATCGACCGTCGTACTTGAACAGGGCACCGGTCGCTATCCCGACTTCAACTATGCCACTTGGCACAAAGAAGGCTCGACGCATAATGCCGTCTGGGTCCGCTTCGGCGCTTCGGCGAATGGGAATAAGGACCACGATGACAGTAGCTTTGTCGTCCGGCGACTCTATGGCGCCCTTCTCGTCAACCTTGGTCTGTATCATGTCGCGCAATAGGCCGATGAGGTCAACACTCCGTTTTCCCAAGATGTCCGACAACTCTCCTAGCGTGCCTGGGTTGTGCTCGATGAATCCATGGGTGACCGGAGGGAGTAGGAGGTCGATGTGCGCGGCAGTCTTCGCATCTGCTACGGCGCCCGATACAGCCTCCATATAGCACGTGAATCCACCGTTCGGCCGCTCAGGCCCTTTGAATACTACGAATCGGGCGGAAAGATCCTCACGCAACTTGGCATAGTTCCACGGCAAAATGAGCTCATACTGGCTCGCAAAGAACATCTGCTCGACCGGCTGGTCAGCAGGATGCAGCTCACCTCGGGCACTACGTTCTAGCCACCACTGGATACGACGAAGAAAAGCGGGGGGCGTCCACGTGCGCAGGACTGCCGCAGGGGACTCAAAGTACAGGCACAAGCTCGCGGGCGCGCCGGGCAGGCCCTGGTTCAAGTGCATCAACTCTGGAAAATCTCGACGCAAAGCCAAAACGTCGATCAGTCTCTTTGGGTCGCTGGGTACACAAAGCGCCAGTCGCTCCCTGTAGGCGATGCCGAACTGATTTTTTGATGGTACGCCGTCGCACTCCACGTCTACGATGAGACACTCGATCGTCGGCGCGCCGTCTTTGGTTTGCTGAAGAAGCTGGACTATCGAATAGTCTCGATGGCGTTCGATCGCATTGAACAGGGCCCGCGCACGCGGAATCGTCAATGCCTCGGCACTGGCTATCTCTGTGACGTTGCACAGTTCATAGAACGTATCGGCCATGGCCGGCCCGTGGGGGTCTGGATACGAGAATGCCAGGAGCCCCGATTGATGCTGAGCGTGTCCAAGTCACGCCTGCCTTACCGACTTCAAAGACGATGGGCTCAGGCTTGGTTGCGTTGGGCTCTTCCATCGTGACCAGGAACTTGCGGCCGCCGACCTCCTTCAGGTAGCGCTCATACGCCTTGCGGGCTTGGATGTGGGGCGGCTGCACTTCCTCGTATGCCGCCTTGTTGTCCGGCACCGGCTTGCTACAGCTGACGATGTAGGCATCGGCTTTACCCAGTAGAAGCAGTTCTTTGACCAAAGGCGTCGGAGTTGTTTCGCGCTCACCCTTTTCATCGTTCAACGCTCGATAGCTGCAGTGATGCGGAATGTTGAACAGATCCCAGGCCAGGCGGTCGTCGTTCTTGTGGAATTTCGTGATGCTGACGATCTCTTCCAGATCGCAATACTCGGCATCACCGACTTCCAGATAGTCGTAAAGCTCACCATCAGCATCCAAGCGAACATTGAAGACGAGGGCGGCGGAATTTCGGATTATGTCGCCCTCATCGCAGTGCTTGATGAAAGGGGAGTGACAGAAGAACTCCACGCCGTCAGCCAGCAAGCTGAAACCGGGTACGATCGTGCCGGCGTCGATGAATAGGTGATCGCGCGCCGACTTCGCTTCACCGCGCGCGACTAGCAATGGTTCGAGCCAGTCGGCTAGTGCCTTCGGTTTCGAGAATACGAGGATGTCCTTCCCTTCCAGTAACCGATGGCGCGCTTCTCTGCGGAGTAGCGCGAACTCCTCCGTTTGACTGTCCCTGTCCACATCTTCCAGAAGCATCGCTGCTGGCACCCATAGCTCCCGGATCTTTATGCGCCCGTCGCCTTGATACTTCTTCGCGTGTTGCAGTTCGAAGAACTCAGTGCTGCCCTGGATGTGATCCAGATCCGCGTGAGTGAACGCGACGACGTCGAAGTAGTCGCGGTCGGCGGCATCGAGATCCTCTCTGAGGCGCTTCTTGAGGTCGATTTCCGGTGTATCGTCGTCTTCGGACTTGCCTCGATGGCAGAAGTCGAGGAGGACGCGGCGGCCCTTCGACAGAACGATTTGGGTCGTATCGCCGTTTCCGACCGGGTAGAAGATGACCTGGTGCATGTTTGCCACAGCGTTCTCCCTGTTTTCGAGGGATTGCATGGCAGTTCGCGCGAGATTAGCACTCTGCCACTGAGAGTGCTAACACTATATCCAGTGGTCTTTCCCGAGTCAACACACTAGATGTTCTTTGTCAACCCCTCCTGGCGAAATCTGAATCACCGTGCGGGGTTGAAAGCGCTGGCTGCGCTCGTGCGCACTTCAGAGTCGCTAAGCGGACGCCGTGTTCTAGCTAGACATGACTGAGGGCGTTACGGTGAAACGTGCCAGCCGTCGCAATCGACCGAGATTGGCGCTATCACGATTCGTATCCGAATACTAGCTGTAAAAAGTGACAGCTATCACAAAAGCGGATTCAGGGTTACGTTCGGACAAGGCGTTGGGGCCGAACGCAGGCGCCTCTGCTGCCGCACAGGCTGCCTACCGCTCACGTCAGAAGCAGGGGAGTTGCTTCCATATGGCGCACCGAGTCATTGACAGTTCTACCCCGTGGCGCGAGCTTTCGGTCCGTCAACGCAAACAGCACCGAGCGCTAATTTTGAGCGGCGATGGCGCGTGCCTGGACATTCCAGTCGACGCGTCCACATGTCCGCGGATTGAACTCACTTTCAATCGTGTCCGAATGGGTAGGAGCTAGGGATGAGACTCTTGATCAAATCAGCGCCGATCGCTGCCAATCGATCCCTCGCCTTGGGAGGCGCCCGCTTCAAGGTCGTACCTCTAATGCCGAGCGTCGATGCAGAGGGAGGTACGAAGAAGGGAGTTGCAGCGCAGAGCCGTTGGCATTTGCTAAGCGCTGAAAGCGACATCGAGTCCAACCCGTGGGAGGTTTGTCACCGAATGCTGAGCGGCGGATTCGGAGTTGATGGGCTCCCGACTCCAGAATTTGCCGAGCCTGACCTTGAGCAACAATGGTTGGACAATGAGGCGCTTGGGCAGTTGCCCGAGAACGGAGCATGCGAGGAAGACATCGGCCAAGACAAGTCCTATCCGACGAATGGCAATCCGCTTTGGCATGTCGATGATGACCATTCGCAGCTTCGCGCTGCTCGATCTCTTTCAGGCAAGTGGTCGAACGGACATCGAACCCGAATCGCACACCTCGATACCGGCTTTTTTCCGGGTCACCAAACCCTTCCCAAGAACCTACGTCTGGATCTCGCGAGAAATTTCGTCGAAGACGACAAGCCCAACGACGCCTCCGATCAATCTAGTGGGTTCTTCAACAACCTGGGTCATGGCACGGGTACATTGAGTATCCTCGCTGGTCAGCCACTCGGCACACTGGACTGGAGCGCGGCGCCACTCGCTGAGGTCATACCTATTCGGGTCGCCAATCGGGTCGTCCTGTTCAAGAACAGCAGCATTGCCCGCGCCCTTAACTATGTGCATGAGCTCTGCCAGAAGAAGGAGACCTTCGTAGACGTCGTGACGATGAGCATGGGGGGACTCGCCTCAAGGGCTTGGGCCGATGCGATCAACGCCCTGTATGACCTCGGTGTGTTCGTTGTTACGGCCTCCGGGAACAATTTCGCGAACATCCCAACTCGATTCGTTGTTTTTCCAGCCCGGTTTCGTCGGGTGGTCGCCGCTTGCGGTGTCATGGCCGATCAAGCGCCTTACGCGGATTTGGGTTTCGGGCGCATGGCCGGCAACTACGGCCCAAAGCGCAAGATGACGACAGCGCTCGCCGCCTACACGCCTAACGTTCCTTGGGCGCGCTTCGGCTGCCCGTCGAAGGCGCGACTCAGTGGCGCCGGCACGTCATCCGCGACACCCCAGGTGGCGGGTGCAGCAGCCCACTGGATTCAAAAGAACCGGGACGCACTGGCGACGTATCCTAAGCCCTGGATGAGGGTAGAGGCTGTACGACGGGCGCTATTTGACTCGGCGAACCCGCGTGACGCCGATCATCTTGGTCGGGGAACGCTCAGAGCGGTCGAGTTGATGAAACAGGCCCCTGTTGATGCAGGCAAACTGGTGGCGGAGAAGCCCGATTCCGCTCGATTCGCGTTCTTGCGGCTTATCACCGGTATGGGGCTGGCCCCCAGCAACAATGCGCAAGAAATGCTCGAACTGGAGGCCCTGCAACTCGCAGCCTCCATCGAAGGCATGGATGAGCTGTTAGATACGGACACTCCGAGTGCGGCGGTCGTGCAGGAGGTAGCGCAGAAGCTCGCCACACATCCTCGCTGCTCACCTACGTTGCGTCGGATTCTTCGGCAAGGCGAGCCGAGTGCGCCACCCCGGATTCCGACGAGTTCGGTCGTTTTCGCGGCTCAACTCGCCCACGCGAGATCACCGGGTCTCCCCACGCCGACGTGCCGCCAACTTCGCGTGTATGCGTTTGACCCGATGTTGGAGCAATCGGTGTCAACACTGGACATCAACGAGGCGCAGGTCGATGTGCGTTGGGAAGCGGATCTGGCAGCCGGTCCCATCGGCGAATACGTTGAAGTCATCGACGCTGATCCGTCGAGCGAGGCGTTCTATACGCCGGTGGACCTCAATCACCCGCACATCCTCGCGCGAAACGGAATCTCACCCTCCACTGCGAACCCCCAGTTTCACCAGCAAATGGTCTATGCCGTCTCCATGCGAACCATCGAAGCGTTCGAAAAGGCGCTGGGTCGCGTTGCATTGTGGGCTCCTCATCAGGAGAGTGAAAAGGCGAAGTACGAAGATGGCTTCGTGCGACGACTTCGCCTCTATCCCCATGCCATCCGCGAGCGAAATGCCTACTACAGCCCGGAGCGAAAGGCGATCCTCTTCGGCTACTTCCAAGCATCATTAATCAGTGCTCCGAAGGTGGCACCGGGCACCTTGGTTTTCACATGTCTCTCGCACGACATTATTGCTCATGAGACCTCCCACGCGCTTCTGGACGGGCTGCATCGGCGCTTCCGAGAGCCAACGAACCCTGATGTCTTGGCGTTCCACGAAGCGTTCGCCGACATCGTCGCGCTGTTCCAACATTTCGCGATTCCCGAAGCGCTCGAATCGAGTTTGTCAGAAATCCGAGGAGACCTGCGCCAGTCGAGTCTATTGTCCGACCTGGCTAGACAGTTTGGCGAATCATCCGGACACTACGGCGCCCTGCGAAGCGCCATTCGTACTAGAAGCGAGCGCAAGGCTGATTCGCGTGTTCGGGCCTACCCCTCAGCGCCCACAGATGATCCTCATCTGCGCGGGGCGCTCCTAGTTGCGGCCTTCTTCGAGGCCTTCGTTCAGATATACGAAATTCGTACACGCGAGCTGATTCAGCTCGCGACTGCGGGCACCGAAGTTCTGCCGACGGGTCGATTGCCTGTGGTACTTGTGAAACGCCTTGCAGGCGAGGCGTCAAAAGTCGCTCAGCAGGTTCTGACCATCGCGATTCGAGCACTCGACTACTGTCCGCCCACGGACATCACCTTTGGCGACTATCTGCGAGCGCTGATTACGGCCGACCGCGATCTAGTGCCCGACGACAAACGCACCTATCGAGTGGCGTTCATATCGGCCTTCGCCAGTCTCGGCATCTATCCGCGCGGCGTGCGCGCGCTTTCGGTTGATAGCGTGGCCTGGGAGCCACCGCCCATACAAGTCGCAAATCTCGGTCGGCTCTTCGACGGGTTGAGGCTCAGTTGGGATCTCAAGGCCGATAGGGCGCAGGCATTTGCAGACTCGAAGCACAACGCAGCGTTGGTCTGGCGTGGCCTGATGGATACCACCGTCGTCAGCGATGATGAGATCCAGATGCTGGGCCTCCAACGTATCGATAAGCCAGTTCCAAAGACAATCGATGGTCGGGCTGGGATGCTTCGGAAGATCGAAGTTCACTCCGTACGTCCCGCTCACCGGATCGGTCCGGATGGTCAGCGTAGGGATGACCTCATCGTCGAGATAACCCAAACCTGGCGGCCTGACGACGATAGCGCGGCTCGCTACCGCGGCGGATGTACGCTCATTGTCGATCTAGGTCAGCGAGAGATTCGCTACCTGGTGCGCAAGCGTGTCGCCAACGAGGAGCGAGTGCGTCAGCAGCTGGCATTCCGAGCGAGTAGTCAAGACGAGGCGGTGCTGAGTCCCTATGGCGACATCGACTACTCGACGCGTGAACCGTTCGCCTTGTTGCATCGCCGTTAGGGAGACTACTCATGGCCAAGGTTGCTGCTAAGACTCCGCGTGTCCGCTCGACCGGCGTGCGTGGCAAGACGTCAACAAGAAAGACGACATCACGCGTAGGCCCACGCACTGCCAAGTCATCCGCCGTCAAGAAGGCGTCAGGTAAGAAGGCACGTACCAAGTCCACGGGTCGGCGCCGCGTGAAGAGGGCCGCGCGAGCGTTCATCCGAATGTACACGCATGGACTGGGAGATTGCTTCTTGTTGAGATTCCCCCGAGAAACGGACGACCGACCCTACACGGTTCTGATCGATTGCGGTGTCATCTTGGGGACGCCTGGCGCTGACGCACTAATGAAGGAGGTTGTGCGGGACGTGATTGCAGTCACCAAGGGCAAGGTAGACCTTGTAGTCGGGACGCATGAGCATTGGGATCACCTTTCCGGATTCTTGCAGGCGGCCGACGACTTCAAAAATCTGGAAGTCGGTGCCGTGTGGCTTGGCTGGACAGAAGATCCCGACGCTCCTGAGGCGAAGGCACTGCAAAAGCAGCGCTCGCGCGCGCTTGCGATGTTGCGAAATCAGGCGCTAAAGCTTCGTGCCGCCGGGCGTGACGCAGATGCTGGACTGACGGATGGTGTGCTCAGCTTTTTCGGAATCCGGGGCACGACAAGGGATGCGCTGGAGGCGGTTCGAACACTTGCCGCTAAACCTCCGCGCTACTGCAGACCGACGGATTCACCGCAGCTTCTGCCCGGTACGGGCGTGCGGACGTATGTGCTAGGTCCCCCTACAGACCCGAAGTTTCTCAAGAAGTATGCTCCCTCTCGTCGTGAGCCGGAGACGTATGGGGTCGATCAGCTCGACTTGCGGTTGGACGAGTTCGGTTCGTCTGAGGAGGGTGATCTTCGACCGCCGTTCGACGCGAAGTATGTGCTGCCTACAGTCGTCGCCAAGGCAACGCCCTTTTTTCAGACCAACTACTTCGGCACGGAGTGGCTGAATCACTCACGCTCGATCGACGGTGCGTGGCTCGACGACACCTCGGCACTCGCGTTGCAGCTTGATAGCGCGACTAACAACACGAGCTTGGTGCTCGCCTTCGAACTTCCCGGAGGCGACGTGCTGCTGTTTGCTGCGGACGCACAAGTCGGCAATTGGCTGTCATGGCAAGAATTGTCCTGGTCGGTCGATGGACAGCCCCGCACAGGTCCGGATTTGCTCGAATCAACGCGCGTCTACAAGGTGGGTCACCACGGTTCTCACAACGCCACGCTCAGAGAAAAAGGACTAGACATGATGAAGGCGCTCGAAGTGGCGCTGATCCCGGTAGACAAGAAGATGGCCGAGAAAAAGCGGTGGAACAGAATGCCGCTTGACGTGTTGGTCGATGCGCTAAAGGCGAAGGCAGCGCACGTCGTTCAGTCAGACGAGACGGCGGAGGCTGAGGATATCGCCAACTTCGAAGTGGGTAGGAACTTCGTTGAGCTGACATTCGTGTAGCTGAAGGCGGTCGATTTCTGAGCGCCTTAGGTTCGAAGCCAGCGTAGATAGCGCTGGAAACAGGAATGACCCCAGTCTCGAATTTCTTGGGGAAAGTTCATGTGGTCACATTGCATGCGCAGCGTAAAGGAAAGTCGGTCCAGGTTGCGAGCTCAGGTCGGAGGAAGCAATGAAAATCATACTGTCAATTTCTGCAAAGCCTAGCAAGCTGATGGCCTATTTTATCTGGATATGGGCTGCTAAGCAGGATTCGGAAGATATTCCTGTAGAGATGATCAACAACAAAGGTTCAGTTAGTGTTGAGCCTGGTGACTATTTCATCTACTGGGAGTTATACGGTTCGCCAGGCGGATTCTTGGCATGTGAAGTGAAGAAGCCAGATGGAAAGGTTGTAGTGGCGATCAAGGAGCCGAAGATTAAAGACGGTAAGTCCTTTTACGCCCTAGTAAAGACGTTCAAAGCATGAATCGCATAGAATCAGTCTTCGCGGGTTTCCTGATCATCTTTTTTTGTGTTAATTCTCCGGCCTCGCTGGCGCAAGCCGACACAGATACATGTGTGTCCGCTCAGCAGGTTCAGTCGATGATTGACGCAATGAGGAAGCAGATCCTTGAAGAGGTGAGGGCGGGAGCATCTGGTACGGCGCGCGATGCGACGGTGCAGACGACTATGAGCACTGACGCGCACGAGAACGCAACCACTCCGTTCTCAGAGGATTCGCCAAAGAAGGCAGCAACCGCAGGTGATTTATACGTCGCCAAATTGAGGGACTCGGTCGATGAATCTAGCGTCGGAACGCCAGAAGGTGCCGGCGGCGGTGCGCAGTCAGAATTTCAGTTGACGGCGACAACTGACTCAACCAGAGCGTCATTAAGGCGCGATTTCTCGAAGTCTGATCCGGTGGCCCGCAACTTTACGGTAAGGAGTTTCGTGGCGTCCGCTCCGATAGACAAGAAGAGTTCAAGTGGGGCAAATCTTGCAACGCTCGATGGCTTGGCTAACGGCTTTGAGGTGTCGTTCAATTTCGATCGACTGAAGGTGACCACGCCCGATAATGCAAATAGTGGCCGAGAGTTGGTCAAAGATTGCGCGGCGCTTGGAATCTCCGTGAGCAACGACGGCGATGATTGCAGTAGCGACGATGTCATAGAGGCTGCGCAAAAGGCTGGAAACTCCGAAATCCGTGATCGATGGATGTCTAAGGGGCGGATAGTATCGAGGGGCTACCAAATCAAGATTGGACGTGACGATTTTTCTTACTATGCCGACGATGATCTTTCTAAGAAGCAAACGAGCAGGGTGCCCTGGAGTATCGGCGGACGACTCGGAACGTTAGGTACGAATTGGTACATTGGGGCAGATGTTGCGCTTCAACACACCTTCAAGCCTGCACCTTCCGAGACGGCATGTCTGATTCGAGATCTTGATGTCGTAACGGAGTGCGTATCAGGGTCCCTTGCGCCTCCAAAAGGCGAGAAGCGCTATCTGGTTGGGGTTGAAGGTCGGCGCTCATTCGAGCACGCCGCAGTTGGCGTGAGAATCCAACGAGACGTCAAGAATGGCAAGTGGAGCGCAGAACTTCCGATCTTCCTCTTCAGGGATGGCGACAAAGTATTCAACGGTGGCGTTCGATTTGCATGGACAACCACTGACAAGTTTATCGCCGGTTTGTTTGTTGGCGTTCCATTCAAGTACGGAAAATAGCTGACGTGATTCGGTCTGGGGGTCCGAAAGCATGTTTCTCTACCGAGCTTCAATGGCGATTGTTCCATCCGACCGAGTCTTTTGTGGCGGCGGTCAGGAGGATCGGAGGTTTGTCGAGTTCGGGTACTTGCCGGGATTATCCCCGCGTGCAAAACCAGAAGAAACGTAGGATGCTACGCGGGGGTATTCAGTGAGAGGCCTTGGATGGCGCGGCGAAAGTCAGAGGCGGGCGTTCAAGGCGCCCTGATTCTCGGATTCATAATCCTGTTGGCGATGGTTCCACGGCCGATCTGGATTGTCGTGGCGGTGCTCGGTGGTGGGTGGTTGCTCTACATCCTCCTGGCGCCCCTGTTTCGAGGCTCCGCGCCGAAGAAGCCGGAGCTCACTCTGGCTCAGCTCACAGGGGGTTCCATCCGGGAGCCTACGCAGGCTCAACGCCTTCGGGCTCAGGAGATCGCGCAGCGGGCCAAGGATGCGCGGACCAAAGCGAATTTGAGCCCTCAGGTGCCTGACCCGGCCGCCCCGTGGAATATTGAGCCTGCGCCGCCGGTCCCGATGCCCGACTTTCCGTCGCGGCCTGCCGCTCCGGCTTCCTCGGATGATCTCTACGAAGCCAGGCTTGCTTCCAGGGGCGGGCCAGCCACTCCCGTGCCATCGCGCGCGATTCCCCGGCCCAAGCCCGCCCAGGCCGTTCCGGGGCGGTGGATTGTTCCGACCCAGGTCATCAAGTTTCGCGATTTCGGCATTCCGGGTGGTCTGTTCTACATCGGGCATGAGCTGGAGAGCCCGAGTGGCGGTGTGGATCCGTGCCTCATCAACATTCGTCTGAATGTCGCAAAGTTCGGTGACTACACCCAGCGCCAGATGGACTACTGGCCGAGCTACTCCCGGATTTCAGCTGACGCGCGCTGCGCCTACCTCAAGTGGCTGATACAGGGGCGCAAGGCACCGGACTGCGATATCGGCTTCGTATTTCTGTTCTTCTACGGGCTCGAACGCCGCGTGCTGTTCGATGGTGCGCGGGGAATTGATATTTCGGCCGACCTGCCGGCAATAGCGACGGAGCTGAGGCGCTTGCTCGGACTGTACGCCGAGAAGTCCGGTTCTTTTCGAAGCTATGCCACAGGCCTCCTGGACTGGGTCGAGCTTTCCTCTCTCTCCGACCGGCTGTACGACGGTCCGATACCGACCTTCGAGCGGTCCTATGAGGTGCCGTTGCACCTGCGCGTGGCCCTCGGCCAGGCATCGCGAGATCGCGTGCCGGTTCCGGCAGAGCTGGCGCTGCGATGGGCGCGAGCTTGTCCCGTGGTTCGGCTTCGCACCCCCGCCACTCGCTGCCCTGATGTCTTCGACCGCCTGTTCATGCAGGTCTATGGTCGCCAGCATGGCGCCGGCATGGTCTTGCCTAAGAATCGGACGAAGCTCAAGCTCGTCTATCGGCCGGCCTCTTCAGCCTTCCGCAATCTCGGCATCCTTACTCAGGACTTTGGCGGGATTCCAGATGTCACGGTGCTCCAAGGTCCCATCCAAGCGCTGCAGGAGATCGCCAATACCTCTTGCGAGGCGCTTGCTGCCTACAGCCGCCTGGTTGGCCGTGATGCCGCCAACGTAGACGGTATCGAGGGTCTCCTGTGCCTGCCGACGTCACTGTGGCCGACGAGTGTTTGCAGGCGCATCGAGAGGCTGGTCGAGAGTCTTGGCGAGGGAATGCAGACCCTGCGTATTGATGATGCGCTGCGGCAGATTGACCCCAACGCCATCGGCAAGGTGAGCAAGGAAACCGCGAACGGTGTGGCGCGGGCGCTGCGCGAGTTCGGCATTGGTATGGAGCCGAACGTCCTGGAAGGTGCGAAGGCTCCCAAGCCAGGCGATGCAGTGGTCCTGTTCAAGTTCGACGGAAGCGAGAGCTCCACGGTTTCTCACGATGGCTATCAGGTCGCCATGCTGACCCTCCAGCTTGCCTCCGCCGTAGCCCGAGCGGATGGCGAGTTTGATGCCGAGGAAATTGCGCACCTGGAGCAGGAGATTGAGCATTGGACGCATCTGACCCCGGCGCATCAGACTCGCCTGCGGGCACACGTTCAATGGCTCGTTGCGTCCCGCGTCACACTAGCGAGTCTCAAGAAGAAGCTGGAGCCACTCGATACGGAGGCGCGCGAAACCCTGGTCGATTTCATGGTGGCGCTCGTTCATGCAGACGGGGTGATAGAGCCCAAGGAAATCGCCTTCCTAGAGAAGGTTTACAAGGCACTCGGCATCGATCCGACACGACTGTCCTCCGACGTCCATGCGGGAGGCACGAGTCCTTCGACGCCGGCTTCCGCGCCTGGGGAAGGCCTGCGACTCGATGCAGGACGCATTGCGGCGCTTCAGCGCGACACCGAAAAGGTCTCGGCTCTACTCGCCAATATCTTCGTCGAAGAAGAGCCTGTCTCCGTGCCTCGGCCGGAGGTTGAGGACGACCCGCCAGAGGGTGCGGCCGGCGAGGAGGTCATGGGCCTGGATCGTGTGCATAGCGAGTTCGTCCGCTTGCTGCTCTCGCGTCCGCAGTGGACCCGAAGTGAACTGGAGGATGCCGCGGCTGACATGGACCTGATGCTCGATGGCGCCCTGGAGGTGGTCAACGAGGCGGCATTCGACGCGCACGATGAGGCACTCATAGAAGGGGAGGACCCGATGGAGGTCAACCTAAACATCAAGGAGACGCTGGAAGCATGAGCAAGATTCGTCCAAAGGACCGCGATGCGGTCATTCAGTCTTTACGTGCCGGTGTCGTGCCTCGGTCGGGCCAGCACCTCATCCAGGTCGGCCGAATCCGCGAAGTGGAAACCCTGGTCTCCGACATCGACCGTGTCGCCGACGGTGGCTCGGCATTTCGTATGGTCATCGGTGAGTACGGGGCAGGGAAGACTTTCTTCCTGAACCTGATTCGCAGCATTGCCATGGAGCGCAAGCTCGTTGTGGTGAATGCGGATCTCAACCCAGACCGTCGGCTACACGCCAGTGGCGGACAGGCGCGGTCGCTCTATGCCGAGCTCATGCGCAGCATGGCAACGCGGACCCGACCCGACGGTGGAGCGCTCCCAGGCGTGGTCGAGAAGTTCATCGTCTCGGCAAAAGCGGTTTCCGAGTCCTCGGGCCAATCGACGGAGCAGGCGATCCGGGAGCGACTGGAGCAGCTCACCGAACTCGTCAATGGCTATGTGTTCGCCGATGTGATCGCGAAGTACTGTCGCGCGGCCGAAGTGGGCGATGAGCAGCGCAAGTCCAATTCGATACGTTGGCTGCGTGGCGAGTTTGCGACAAAGACCGAGGCGCGTGCAGCGCTCGGCGTCCGCGAGATTGTGGATGATGCGGACGTCTTCGATCAGCTCAAATTGCTGGCCCGGTTTGTACGGTTGGCCGGGTATTCGGGACTGATGGTCTGCCTGGATGAGATGGTCAATCTGTTCAAGCTGGCCAACACGCAGGCTCGTAACGCCAACTACGAGCAACTTCTGCGCATGCTCAATGACTCGCTGCAGGGCTCGGCAGTCGGGCTCGGCTTCATCTTTGGCGGCACGCCTGACTTTCTGTTCAACACCAAGAAGGGGGTCTACAGCTATGAGGCCCTTCAGGGGCGCCTCAGCCAGAACACGTTCGCCAAGGACGGTTTGGTCGATTTCAGCGGTCCCGTCGTTCAGCTGTCGAGCCTGACGGCTGAGGATTTCTATGTGCTTTTGGGCAAGATTCGCCATATCTATGCCGGCGGTAACCCCGAGTCCTACCTTCTGCCCGATGCCGCCATTGAGCGCTTTATGGAGCACTGCTCAAAACGACTGGGCAATGATTTCTTCCGCACCCCGCGTACGACCATCACGTCCTTCATCAACCTGCTCGCCGTGCTCGACCAGAACCCTGGCACCGACTGGCAGCAGCAGCTGGGACAGATCGAGGTGGCGCGCGACACCGGTGGGGACGCCGATGCTCCGGAAGACCCCGATGACGAGCTCGCCTCTTTCACGCTCTGACCAGCGATGAGCGCGACGGACGCTTTCAATCAGCTCGACCCGCGCATCCAGCGTTTCCTGTGGTCCGAGCGGTGGGAGTCGCTGCGCGATGTCCAGATTCAGTCGATTCCGTTGGTGCTCGAAGGGCACCGTGACATCGTCATCGCGGCGGCGACGGCATCAGGCAAAACCGAGGCCGCGTTTCTGCCGGCCCTGACGCGCCTCCTGTCGAGTGACCGCCTGGGCCTCATCGTCTACATCAGTCCACTCAAAGCCCTCATCAACGATCAATTCGGTCGGCTGGACCGCCTCTGCGTCGAGTTAGATATTCCCGTTTGTCCCTGGCATGGCGACATTAGTGCGGCGGCGAAGCGACGATTCTTGGCGAGCCCGAATGGTGTCTTGCTCATCACGCCGGAGTCCCTGGAGGCGACGTTATGTAATCGGGGCACGTCCGTCGCGCGTATCTTCGAGCGGCTTGATACCTTCGTCATCGACGAGTTGCATGCCTTCATAGGGAGCGAGCGGGGGAAGCAGATGCAATCGCTGCTGCATCGCATTGAGACGATCATCGAGCGCACCGTGCCCCGCATCGGACTGTCGGCGACCTTGGGCGACATGCAGTTGGCGGCGGACTTCCTGAGAAGTGGTGGTGAGGTCGCCATCGTGGACGCCGATTCGGGTGAGTCGCGCTTGCTGGTCAAGGTGAAAGGCTATGAGGAGGCGAAGCCGGAGCCCGGCACGTCACCCGCGGACACAGAAGGGGAGGGTATGGCCGCGCTCGCGATCGCCCAGCATCTCTTTCGCGTCTTGAGAGGCTCGAACAATCTCGTGTTTCCGAACAGCCGGCGCGAAGTGGAGCGCTATACGCTCCATCTCAATCAGCTGTGTGAGGGCGAGCGGGTGCCCAATGAGTTCTGGCCTCATCATGGCAACCTCTCCACGGCGATTCGAACTGATACGGAAGCCGCCCTCAAGCAGAAGGGCCGCCCGGCAACGGCGGTATGTACGAACACGTTGGAACTCGGCATCGACATCGGTGCCGTCAAGAGTGTCGTGCAGATTGGTCCACCGCCCTCAGTCGCCAGTCTCCGGCAGCGGCTAGGACGCTCCGGACGACGGCCCGGCGAGCCTGCAATCTTGCGCGGCTATGTGATTGAAGACGCACTCAGCAAGACCGCAACGCTTGCGACACAACTGCGCCTGGACACCGTGCGTACGGCCGCGACGATTTCGCTTCTGCTCGAAGGCTGGTTCGAGCCGCCAGTCGCCCACGGCGCCCATCTCTCCACGCTCGTCCAACAGCTGCTCTCTGCCATTGCGCAATACGGTGGCCTATCGGCTCCGAAGGCGTACGGCTTACTGTGCGGAGCGACGGGACCATTCTCAGGGCTGACCAAGACCGAGTTTTTGGAGCTGTTGCAGCAGCTCCATGCCGAAGATCTGATCATGATGGATACGTCTCGTCTGCTCCTGCTCGGTGTCAAGGGCGAACAGTTCGTCAATCACTACTCGTTCTATGCCGCCTTCGCGTCCGACGATGAGTTCCGGGTCGTGGCGGGAGGCTCACTGCTCGGCACGCTTCCAGTCAGCCAGATGCTTAGGGCAGGGCAGCGTATCGTCTTTGCCGGGCGGACATGGCTCGTCGATGACGTCGACGATGCCGAAAAGGTCATCCACGTCTCCGCGGCTAAGGGCGGCGCACCCCCGCTCTTCAGTGGATCCGGGGGGCGGGTTCACCCGCAAGTCCGTCAGCGGATGCGCGAGATCTACGCATCCGAGGCCGCGTTGCCCTACCTCGATGAAGTAGCGCAGCGATTCGTGGACCAGGGCCGCGCATGTTTCAGGACGCTTGACCTTGGTACGCAGTGGCTCCTGGAGAGCGGAAAGGACGGAACGCTGGTGACCTGGTTGGGCGACTCGGCCAATGAAGCCATCGGCTGCCTGCTTGTTTCGCGAGGAGTGGATGCGAGTGCGGGGCAACTCGGTGTGGATGTCTCACGCGGGGAGCGGAGCTGGGACGAGATCCGGGCCTGCATCAACGATCTCGCGAGGAGCGAAGTTCCGCCGGTTGAGGCCCTACTCGCGGATGCGAAGAACCTCCTTCGCGAGAAATGGGATTGGGCGCTTCCCCGATCTCTGCTTCAGAAGTCGTATGCGAGCCTCAATCTCGACCTCGATGACGCAATGAGCTGGCTGCGTCGCGTGAGTACACGCGCCATCGAGGGCAAGCCGCCGATGTCATCACTTGGCTTCGACGAAGCGGGGAGGGTGCTCCCATCGAACTGACGCTGATTCCATTTGGATGGAGTCTCGATGGGCAAAGGCTGGTCGATGTCGCAGATGTCGCGCGCGGGTCTGCGTGCCACTGTATTTGTCCGTCGTGTAAGACGCGCCTCGTGGCACGTAAGGGTGCGCGCCGCGCGCCGCATTTCGCGCACGCCGCTCGGAAGGCCTACGACGACACCCAAAGCCCATGCGACTATTCGATATTCGTCGCAGCTCGGTCGATGCTAAAGCAATTGGTAGGCGACAGCTTGAAGCTGCTGTTGCCCGCATATCGGGATTGCGTCCGGTCCGACGTTAACGGATTCGACGATATCGAAGAGTGGTTTACTGTTACCGAGAGCCGAAGAGTTGCGGTGACCGATGTCACGGTTGAGACGAGTCTCGATTCGACGATCGTGGACATTTTCGGTGCCATTGCCGGGTACGGCTTTGTTGTCTACTTTACGTATCCGGGGCGTTGGGTTCCAGACAGCCTATATCATCCCAAGGACTCGCGGTGCGGCGTGATTGAAGTCCGGCTGCACGGCATCGAGCGCGCTTTTTTTAATGGACACCTTTCGGGGAAGTCCTATAGGGAGGTCCTCCTGGACTTCTTGACCGAGGATTTGAGCGCCAAGCGATGGATCTTCCATCCGGGATACCAGAGCGCAGAGTCGGAAGCGAAAGCAAAAATGTCGAAGCGACTGCAGATTTCTCGCGAGAGTGCTCCGACGAAATTGTCGGTGCAGCGGCACGCGACTCCTACGGCGGGCGCAGCGCCAGTGGCTTCGATGGCCGACTATGCGTGTGTGATCTGCCTTGCAACATGGGAGGCGCCGCGCAGTAGGGGGCCTTGCAATTGTCCGAAGTGCGGAGGGCTCCTCTGTGCCCGCGTTCAACCCTCGCGCTGATCGCTCTTTTTAGCGCCGCCCGGATTCTCCCTACGCCTGGCGAAAGCTTCCGAGAACGCCGCAGCGAGAATTCCGGTTGGCATGGCAATCAGACCGATGCCGGAGATGGCCGTAAGCGCCGCGAGCACCTTGCCAAGGGCCGTGACCGGCACAGCATCGCCGTATCCGACGGTGGTGAGCGTACAGATGGACCACCAGAGCGCACGTGGAATGCTTCCGAAGTACTCAGGCTGGATATCCCCCTCGACCGAATAGAGCGCACCGGCAGTGAGAATGATGACCGCACCCGCCAGGCCTACCGCGAACGTAAGCTCGTAGCGTCGGTTCAGTATCGACTCCAGCACCAGGCGCATCGCTTCTGAATATCGAAGCAGCCGGGAGAGTGCGAGGATTCGGAACAGCCGGATGATTCGGACGAGAAAACTCTGTCCTCCCCAGCCGAACAGGAATGGAAGGATGGCCAGCAGGTCCACGAGGGCCATCGGTGTCGCCATGTAGCGCAATCGTCCGCGAACACCTTCAAAGGATGGATTTGCCCCAGCGCACCAGACGCGAAGGATGTATTCCATCGAGAAGACACACGCGATGATGACGTCGATTCGATCTGCCCAGCCGCCCAGGGCCGTTTCGACCGTAGGTTCAGTGCGAGCGATGGCGAAGATGACGGAGCCAATGATGAGGACGGCACTGGCGATCTGGGTACGGGTGAGTCCGTTTCCCTGGGTGCCATGAAACGCGTGGTGTACGGCTTGGAGTAGCATCGAGCCCCCTGCGTTGGGTATAGCCGGAATCCTACGGCATTCACTCGCGTGTTCCGGCTTTGTGATGAAGCGCTAGTCTGGTGAAGCCAACGATTTTCTGTCGCCGTCTCAACCCGGCAACGCTCGATTAAGATTCAACTTCGAGCTCGGTTGCAACTTGGGCAGCGAGCGCACGACCAGGATCACATTCCTGCATGCCGGCCTCTCCTTGCCAACTTTCTAGTCATCCGGGCGCCGTATTTCGAGTACTGGGTGGTGGTAGGTGACTCCCTGAAGGGTAGCGGTTGCCTAAAGAGCGTTGGTAGGCATTGCAATACGCGATCCGGATATCTTGCTACGGGGTTTTGACGGCGGTATAAAGCCACGTCGGCACGCACAACGCGGCCGATGTTTGGCTCAATCGGCTCTAGCTGTTGAGTGCCTCCGCCATGCCCCATACGGCAGGTGAGGGGACTTCTCTTGCAGCCTGGATCCCTTTGTGCCCAATCGTTTCGCCTCAGCACGCACGCGTGCTTTTTATCTCCAAAATGGCCAGTGCTATTATTGCCTTCAGCCGATGTGGCTGAGCGACCCTGATGCGTTCGCCGTGCGCCACGGACTTCGCCTCCGACAGGTCCGAACATTCCAATGCACGGCTGAGCACCTCGTGGAACGCCAGAAGGGTGGGAGGGGCGGAACTAACATCGTGGCCGCTTGCCGGCTCTGCAATGCCTGCCGCCATCAAGGCCGGCCAGGTCGCGCACCCTCGCCAGATGCTTGGAAAAAACGAGTGCGGCACTTGGTTGCCAAAGGATGCTGGCGAACTCTACCAAAAAGTGCCTCTTCTGGAATCTGGAATGAAGACGCACCTTCACGCCGGAATCTTTAGTCTCTTCTCACCTAAGCATGCAATTGGATGCGCAATCGATCGTAAGCGCCTGCTCCCGACACGTTGCGCACCGGCATGACTCGGGTTACGCGGCAGGCTTCCAGCGATGTGGCAGCAGAGTGTCGATGTCGCGATCAAGGGTCGTAGGCAATCGCGTGAGCACGTCGGTGAGCCAGGCGAGTGGCTCGTGGCCGTTGGCCTTTGCGGTGGCCAGCAGGCTCATGATGGCCGCAGCGCGTTTGCCTGCGGTTTCGGAGCCGGCGAACAGCCAGTTCTTGCGGCCCAGTGCGATGGGTCGGATCGCATTCTCGATCGCATTGTTGTCGATCGGGTAGCTGCCGTCCTCGGCATAGCGCGCAAGGGCTGGCCAGCGACGCAAGGTGTAGTCGAT
>NZ_FOVF01000021.1 GCF_900115085.1 Dokdonella immobilis
CTGCCGTCGCCTACTACGCAAGCTTGGGCGTGATCATTCGCCGATTGCTCACCGACAACGGCGGTGCGTATCGCTCAAAGGCCTTCGCCGCCGTGTGTCGGGAACTGGATATCAAGCACCGCTTCACCCGGCCTTACACCCCACGCACCAACGGCAAAGCCGAGCGCTTCATCCAGACCGCACTACGTGAATGGGCCTATGCCGTGACCTATCAGACCAGCGCCGAACGCCAAGCGGCGCTGCAACCTTGGATACACCGTTACAATCACCACCGACCTCATTCCGCCCTCAGCTACAAATCACCCATCAGTCGAATTCCGCGGAACAACCTATCGAACCTCAACAGCTAGGGAGGCTCTGAACAAGTGGCACAACCGTCACGACACCTGCCTGCGTGCAGATCGCGGCGCGCCGACGCAGACAGACTGGCCGTCTTTCAAGTCGGCGCAACAAAGAGCTGCGCGCAGGCAGTTGTCGCCCAATAGAATGATTTCATTGCGAAAGGGTGGCGCTCAGAAGGCCCGCCACAGGCACCGCGCGGCTCGTCAAGGCCACCAGCCTTCACGTCGCCACGCAGCACCTGTGGCGAGCCTTCTGAGCGCCATGACGATTGCGCCACTTGTTCAGAGCCTCCCTAGCCCGGACTATTCATGAATCGACGCGATGATTGCGCAGAGACTTGTTCGCACAAGGAATTCTCCGACCGAGCGGAATACACCACTGTATTGCCGAGGGAGGAGAATTTCTTGTGCGGACAAGGATCAAGCAAGGGCGCGAGCGCATTCATGAATAGTCCGGACTAAGGAACCCCCCGCGTGCCAAAACGCCCTGCCATCCAGCGCCATGAATGGTTCGCCGTTGGCATCGCCTTCGCCTACTTCTTCTGCGTGCTGGCCGCCTACTACGTGATCCGCCCGGTCCGCGACCAGCTCTCGGCGGCGGTCGGCTCGACCGCACTGCCCATTTTCTATGCGGCGACCCTGGTCGTCACCCTGGCCCTGGTGCCGCTGTTCGGCGCCCTCGTCGCACGCTACCGGCGGCGCACCTTCGTACCGGTCGTCTACCTGTTCTTCCTGCTTGGCATGCTCGCCTTCATTCCGCTGTTCCAGATGCAGGAGGCGATCGGCGCGCGCCTGCTCGGTTCGATCTTCTTCGTCTGGGTCAGCGTCTTCAACCTGTTCGTGGTCGCCGTGTTCTGGAGCTTCATGGCCGACCTGCTCGATGCCGAGCAGGCGCACCGGCTGTTTCCGGTCATTGCCCTCGGCGGCACGCTCGGCGCGGTCGCCGGACCGGCCCTGACCCGCGCCCTGAACGAGGTGATCGGCGTGTCCGGCCTGCTGGTCATGTCCTCGACCCTGCTCGGTCTCGCCATCGTCTGCATCCTGGCCCTGTCACGCTGGTCGCAGGGCCATCCGGTCGTCGGCGACGAACAACGCGAAACGCGGGTCATCGGCGGCAGCTTCATCGCCGGCGCGATCGAGACCGTGAAGTCGCCGCTGATGCGGCGGCTGGCGATCCTGATGCTGCTCGGCGATGCGGTCGGCACGGTCATCTACGCCCTGCTCGCCGACTACAGCGGGGCGACCTACGCCACGCGCGCCGAACGCATCAATTTTTCGGCGAATGTGGATTTCTACGCAAACCTGCTGCAGATCGTGCTGCAGCTCGGCGTGACCCGGGCCCTGCTGGTCCGCTACGGTCCCGCGCCGGCACTGGCCCTCGATGGTGTGCTCAAGGCGATCATGCTGGCCGGCCTGGCGGTCTTCGCCGGCCCGTGGATCGCGGCGGTCGCGGTCGTCACTCGGGCCAGCGCCTACGGCGTGTTCAAGCCGGCCGCCGATTCGCTGTACACACGGGTCGATGCGGAAACCCGCTACAAGACCAAGAATTTCATCGACACCTCGGTCTGGCGCTTCGGCGACCTGGTCGTGACCAGCGGTTTCAATCTGCTGCGCGGCCTCGGCACCACGGTTCCGGGACTGGCCCTGCTGTCGATGATCGCGGCCGGCAGTTCGGCCTGGATCGGCTGGCGTGCGGCGCGCATGTTGCCGGATTCGCCGAGGACGGCTGCCGGCTCCGGGCGCGAAGCCGTCGACGGCAGCGTCTGAGCGCCCAGCGCCGCCCGCGGCGAACCTGACAGGAGAGACCATGCCATTCGAAGTGCTTGCCGAATACCGCTGCCACGGCGGCGTCCAGGGGTTCTACCGGCATCGTTCCGTCGAGACCGGCGGGGCGATGAAATTCGGCCTGTTCCAGCCTCCGCAGATATCCGCCGGCAAGCTTCCGCTGCTGATCTTCCTCGCCGGCTTGACCTGCACGGAGGAGACCGCCGCGATCAAGGCGGGTGCGCAGCGGCTTGCGGCCGAACTCGGCCTGGTCCTGCTGACCCCGGACACGAGCCCGCGCGATACCGGCATCGAGGGCGCCACTGGCGACTGGGAGTTCGGTGAAGGCGCCGGCTTCTATCTGGATGCGGCCACGGCGCCGTTTTCGAAGTGTTTCCGCATGGACGCCTGGATCACCCGCGAGCTGCCGACACTGATTGCGGCGAACTTCAATGTGGACATCGACCGCAGCGGAGTCTGCGGGCATTCGATGGGCGGCCATGGTGCACTGACCTTGGCCCTGCGCAATCCCGGCCGGTATCGCTCGCTGTCGGCCTTCGCCCCGATCGTGGCGCCATGCCAGGTACCGTGGGGCCAGAAAGCCTTCTCGCGCTATCTCGGCAATGACAGGGAGGCCTGGAAGCGCCATGACAGCGTCGAGCTGATCCGCAGCGGCCAGCGCTTCGACGGCACCATCCTCGTCGACCAGGGCGATGCGGATGCGTTCCTCGAAGCCCAGCTGCGTCCCGAATTGCTGCGCCAGGCCTGCGTCGAATCCGGCCAGCCGCTGACCTTGCGCCTGCAGCCGGGTTACGACCACAGCTACTGGTTCATCCAGTCCTTCATCGCCGACCATCTGCAGCATCACGCCCGCGCACTGCTCCGCAACTAGCCCATTTCGCCGCGCTCAGCGTGGCGAAACCCACATCGTGATGTCGGCGTCGAAGACGATGTCGTCCGCGCCATCGCGGACTTCGACGATCGCGTGCAGCTCCTGCGCCGTGGCGGCGTCGGCGATCGGCGCGACGCGCGCGGTCGTGGTCAGCGCACCGAGCGCCTTCTTGCGATAGCGCACGCTCATGCCCTTCGGGATCCAGCGCATCGAGGCCGGAATCGTCACTTCGGTGGCCATGCCGCCGGCCAGCTCGGCGGCATTGCACATCGCGATCGCATGCACGGTGCCGATATGGTTCTGGATGCGGCGGCGCTGACGCAGGCGGACCACGCAACGGCCCGGTTCGAGCACCTCGATGCGAGGCGAGATTGAACCGAAATACGGCGCCTTGAAGCAAATGATGCGCGAAAACAGCCAGCGGCCCGGCGCCGAGCCGCCGAGCCTGCGGAACATGGCGAGCGCCTGCGCCGCCATGCGCTCAGGCGACGCTGCGCAGCGACTTCGGCGGCGTCTTCTTCGTCGCCGCGCGCAGTTCCTCCGGAGCGAAGTCATCGACCGAAATGAACTCGAAGCTGGCCGTGCGCACGCGCTCGAGCAGCTTGCGCTCGGCGCTCGTCAGCACCCCCTTGGCTTCGGCCTCGGCGATCTGCGCCTCGAAGTCGAGGCCAGCGACGTCGCCCGACTTGACCGCCTTGAGGAACTTGCGTTCGATCGGCTCGGCCGCGACCACCTCGGGCAGCAGCGCGTTCATGCGGCCGACCGGATTGTTCGCGCTCGGGGTCAGATAGGCGCCCGAAGCGAGCCGCGTGCGTGCCTCGTTCGGCGTCATCAGGATCGCCGCGACGCGATGGCCGAGGCGGTCCGAAGGCGGTACCTCGCGACGACCCAGCGGGAACACGAGCGCGCGCAGCAGCCAGGCCACCGGACGCACCGGGAAGTTGCGGATCACGCCATCCAGCGCCATCTGCATGCGCCAGGTGCACTCATGGAAGGCCCAGGCCAGCAGCGGCTGGTCGGCGACCGGGCGGCCCTCGTCCTCGTAGCGCTTGAGCATGCTCGAGGCGATGTACAGGTAGGACAGCACGTCGCCGAGGCGGGCCGATATCTTTTCCTTGAACTTGAGCTTGCCGCCGAGCACGAGCATCGAGGTGTCGGCGACCAGGGCCAGGGCCGACGAATAACGGTTGAGCTTGCGATAGAAGCGGCGCGTGTAGGCGTCACCCGGTGCCGCGCCGATTTTCGCGTGGGTCAGGCCGAGCACGAAACTGCGCACGCCATTGGAGATGCCGAAGCCGATGTGCTTGAACAGCAGGTCGTCGAAGCTGCGCAGGCGATCGCCGTAGTCGGGCAAGGCAGCCGCCTGCATTTCGGCCAGCACGTAGGGATGGCAGCGGATCGCGCCCTGGCCGAAGATCATCAGGCTGCGCGTCATGATGTTGGCGCCCTCGACCGTGATCATGATCGGTACGCCTTCCCAGGAGCGACCGAGGTAGTTGCCCGGGCCGAGGATCACGCCCTTGCCACCGTGCACGTCCATGGCGTCGGTGCAGATCTGCCGGCCCCATTCGGTGGCGTGGTACTTGGCGATGGCCGAAGGCACCGCGGGCTTCTCGCCGCGGTCGACCGCGGCGGCGGTGGCGCGCGACAGCGCCGTGGTGGCGTAGGTCAGTCCGCCGATCCGCGCCAGTGCTTCCTCGACGCCTTCGAAGCGACCGATCGCAAGGCCGAACTGCTTGCGGATGCGTGCATAGGCGCCGGTCGCGGCAACCCCGGCGCACGCGCCGCCGGTGGCGCTCGACGGCAGCGAGATGGCGCGTCCGACCGAGAGGCACTCGACCAGCATGCGCCAGCCCTGGCCGGCCATGTCCGGCCCGCCGATCAGTTGCGAGAGCGGCACGAACACGTCCTTGCCGCGCACCGGTCCGTTCTGGAACGGCACGTTCAGCGGGAAGTGGCGGCGGCCGATCTCGAGGCCGTCGGTGTCGCGCGGGATCAGCGCGAGCGTGATGCCGCGATCCTCGACGTCGCCGAGCAGGTGGTCCGGATCGAGCAGGCGGAAGGCGAGGCCGACGATGGTCGCGACCGGGGCCAGGGTGATGTAGCGCTTGTCGAAAGTCAGGCGCACGCCGAGCACATTGCCGCCCTCCCATTCGCCCTTGCAGACGATGCCGTAGTCCGGCAGCGAGGTCGCGTCGGAGCCAGCGTAGGGACCGGTCAAGGCGAAACAGGGGATCTCGCGCCCGTCGGCCAGACGCGGCAGGTAGTGGTTCTTCTGTTCCTCGGTGCCGTAATGCAGCAGCAGTTCAGCCGGACCGAGCGAGTTCGGCACGGCCACGGTCGAGGACACGGTCGCCGACATGCTCGCGATCTTCTGCAGCACGGCGGAGTGGGCCAGCGCGGAGAACTGCAGGCCGCCGTACTGCTTCGGGATGATCATGCCGAAGAACTTGTTGGCCTTGAGGAATTCCCACATGTCCTCGGGCAGGTCGGCCAGCTCGTGGCTGATCTCCCATTCGTTGATCTTGCTGCACAGCTCCTCGACCGGGCCGTCGAGGAAGGCCCGCTCGTCGACGCTGAGTTCCGGACGCGCCTGGCCGAGCAGTTCGGACCAGTCCGGCTTGCCGCTGAACAACTGGCCTTCGAAACCGACCGTGCCGGCCTCGAGCGCGATCTGCTCGGTCTCGGACAGGTTCGGCGTGATCTTGCGATAGATCGCCAGCAGCGGTGCGCTGATGCGGGCGCGGCGGAATGCCGGCAGGTTCAGCGGTACGGCGATGGCGGCAAAGACCAGCAGCGGCAGCAGGACGGCCAGCCAGTGCGATCCGGCCAGCAGGCCGACGCCGATGATCGCGATCGCCGTGACGATGGTCCAGCTGCGCAGGCCGATGCGCAGATAGGCCGCCACCATCGAGGCGAGTACGCCAGCGAGCAACGGGATCAGGTACGCGATCATGTGCAACATGTCGATGACTCCTCTTCAACTGCCTGGCGCCCGCCGCCTGCATGCCCGACGATCCGGACGGCGCCGCGGCCAGGCCCCTGTTCGCCCTCGCCGCAATCGATTTCGCGGCAACGGCCTTGTCTGATTGAGAACTTCGCCGCGGCGAAGCCCTTGTTGCCTGCGCACGGAGCAACGATCCGCCGCTTTTCCGCTTCCGTCAAATGGCCGGCAGGCCTCCTAGAAACTCGAGGACATGGCGGGAAAACTGATCATTCTCGTCGCCGGCCACCATGTGCGTCGCGCGCGCCACGGCGACGTGGCGGGCGTGCGGCACGAGCTGCAGGAACTCACCGATCGTGGACTCCGAAACGACATCGCTGGCCGCGCCGCTGATCAACAGGGTCGGAACGCGGATCCGGGTCGCCGCTTCGAGCAGGTCGGCCTGGTGACGGGCACCGTCGGCGGCGATCGGCTCGAGCATGCGGGGATCCCAGTGCCAGCGCAGGCGCCCGTCCTGGCCCGGGCTGAGCAAGCGGCCCAGGCTTTGCGGCGACTTGCGCTGGGCACGGTGCGGCAGGTAGGCGGCAATGGCGTCGGCCGCCTCCTCGAAATCGGCGAATCCGTGCGGGTTGGCGCGCATGAATTCGAGAATGCGCTCGACCCCGGCCGGTTCCCAGCGCGGCGTGATGTCGACCAGGACCAGGGCGCGGCAGCAGTCGGGGTCGGCGCCGGCCGCGGCAATCCCGACCAGCCCGCCCATCGAGGCGCCGATCACCACCGGCGGCCGATCGCAACAGGACATGACCAGACGCAGGTCGCCGACCAGCTGGTCGACCGAGTAGTCGCCCGATTCGAGCCAGCTGCTCTGGCCGTGCCCGCGGGCGTCGTAGGTGATGCCCGTCCAGCCTGCCGTGGCGGTGACCCGGGCACAGCCGGACCAGGCCTCGCGGGTCTGGCCGAAACCGTGCGCGAACACGGCCACTTCGCCCAGGCCATCGCCATGGTGTTCGAGGGCCAGCGACACGCTGTCGCCGGTCTGCAGCCGGGTCGCATGCGACGGTGGATCGGAGGTGGCTGGATGCAAAACCATACGCACAAGTATGGAGGGCCCCGCAGCGCAAATCAATGGCCCCCAGGGACGCCGCACCCTCGCTTCTCATCGCGTCCCCGCTGCGGCACACTGCCGGGATGGGCGAAGCACACGAGAAGAGCGAGCCGCGCGGGCGACTGTCGGCGACGGACTGGGAACAGGCTGCGCTGCACGTCCTCGCCGAGGGCGGAGTGGCCGCCGTCGCCGTCGAGTCGCTGGCACGCACCCTGGGCGTAACCAAGGGCAGCTTCTACTGGCACTTCCCGACCCGCGAGGCCCTGCTCAAGGCCGCCATCGACCGCTGGGAACAGCGCGACGAGGATGAGGTGATTTCCCGGGTCGAGCGCATCGCCGACCCGCGCGAGCGCCTGCGCGAGCTGTTCCACCGGGTCAGCCGCGAAGTCCAGTCGCATCTGGTCTATGCCGCCCTGCTGCAGGCCTCCGACCACCCCCTCGTGCAGCCCGTGATCGAGCGTATTTCACGCCGACGCCTGGCCCTGCTGACCCAGGCCTACGCCGAAGCGGGCTTTGATACCCGCGCCGCGGCCCATCGCGCGCGCCTGGCCTATACCGCCTACAGCGGATTTCTCCAGCTCAATCAAAGCCATGGCATGCCGCGCATGGACCAGGAGGAATACGAGGCCTACGTCGACCACGTCATCGCGACCCTGATTCCGGCCTGATCCCGGGGCCGCGCCGATGTCGCAGCTGACCTTGCCAAGGCCAGCCCCTGCCGCTAACGTCGCTGACCCTACATTCATGAACGCGGGCCCCGGCTCGCGGATAAGGAAAACATGGCAAGTTCGCTGGAATCCTTGAACCGTTGGGTCGAGGAAGTGGCCGGTCTGACCCAACCCGCCGAAATCCACTGGTGCAACGGTTCCGACGGCGAAAGCCGCCTGCTCAAGGAGCACATGCTGGCCCGCGGCGACCTCCTCGAACTGAACCAGGAGACCCACCCGGGCTGCACCCTGCACCGTTCCAGTCCGACCGACGTCGCCCGCGTCGAGCACCTGACCTTCATCTGCACGCGCGAGCGCGAAGACGCCGGCCCGAACAACCCGTGGATGGATCCGGCCGAAGCACATGCCAAGGTCGACGCCCTGTTCGCCGGGGCGATGCGTGGACGCACGATGTACGTGGTGCCCTACTGCATGGGCCCGATCGACTCGCCATTGTCGCGCTGCGGCGTCGAAATCACCGATTCGCCATACGTCGTCGCCAACATGCGCATCATGACCCGGATGGGCGCGCCGGCGCTGAGCCGCATCGAGCGCGAGGGCCGCTTCGTCAAGGGCCTGCATTCGACCGGAGAACTCAATCCGGACAAGCGCTTCATCATGCATTTCCCCGAGGAGCTGACGATCAAGTCGATCGGCTCGGGCTACGGCGGCAATGCCTTGCTCGGCAAGAAGTGCCACGCCCTGCGCATCGGCTCCTGGCAGGCGCGCAGCGAAGGCTGGCTGGCCGAGCACATGCTGATCGTCGGCATCGAGAATCCCGAGGGCGAGACCCACTACATCGCCGCGGCGTTCCCGTCGGCCTGCGGCAAAACCAACCTGGCCATGCTGATTCCGCCCGAGAGCTACCGCAAGGCGGGCTGGAAGGTGTGGACAGTCGGCGACGACATCTGCTGGATGACGCCCGGCGAAGACGGCCGGCTCTGGGCGATCAATCCCGAGGCGGGCTTCTTCGGCGTCGCCCCGGGCACCGACCGCACGACCAACCCGAATGCCCTGACCACGATCCAGCGCGACACGATCTATACCAACGTCGCCGTGACTTCCGACAACCAGCCGTGGTGGGAAGGCCTGCGCGAAGGCACGCCAGTGAAGGACTGGCAGGGTCGCGACCATGATCCGGCCAATGGACCGGCCGCGCATCCGAATTCACGTTTCACGGTGTCGGCCAGTCAATGCCCGAGCTGGACGCCGATGGCCGAGGCGCCGCAGGGCGTGCCGATCAGCGCGATCATCTTCGGTGGTCGCCGGCCCTCGCTGATTCCGCTCGTTTTCGAAGCCCGCGACTGGAGCCACGGCGTACTCGTCGGTGCGGCCATGGGCTCGGAAACCACGGCCGCGGCGACCGGCGCGGTCGGCGTGCTGCGCCGCGACTCGATGGCCATGAAACCGTTCTGCGGCTACAACTTCGCCGACTACTTCGCGCATTGGCTTTCATTCGACAAGCCTGGCGCAAAGCTGCCGAAGATCTTCCATGTCAACTGGTTCCGCAAGGGCGCCGACGGCAGGTTCCTGTGGCCCGGCTTCGGTGAAAACCTGCGCGTGCTGGAGTGGATCATCGGGCGATGCGAGGGCCGCACTGGCGCCCTCGAAACGCCGATCGGCCTGGTTCCGGATTCGACCGACATCCACCTCGACGATCTCGGCCTCGGCCCTTCCGCCATCCGCGAACTGCTCGAGATCGACGCCGCCGGCTGGCGCCGCGAAGTCGACGCGATCGGCAGCTATCTGGACAGCTTTGGCGCGCGCCTGCCCGACCGCCTGAAGCAGGAGCAGCAGCGCATCGCCACCGCGCTGGCGCAGTCGCGCCCGGTCGCACAGGCAGCCAGCGCTTGAGCGTGCGGTGCCGGCGGCTGCAATCGCGGCCGCATGGCCCGGATCGCGGCATCCGGTTCGCCCCGGCGCAGGCCGGGTCCGACCTGCCCTGCATGGGTCGCCTTTAAACCTCTCGCTGCCGACCGGCATCCAAGCTGGCACTATGAGCACAGCCTGCCTTGCCATGCCCTTGCCGATGATCGACGCACCACGGACCGAGACCGAGGATAGCGAACTGGTCCGGCGCGCCGCGGCGGGCGACGTGGGTGCGTTCGAGCACCTGTACCGGCGCCATGCCGGGCGCGTGCACGGCGCCGTCTGGCGTCTGTCGGGAATGAATGCGGCGCGTGCCGAGGAACTGACCCAGGAGGCCTTCGTCCGGGCCTGGCAGAAGCTGTCGAGTTTCCGTTTCGAGAGCGCCTTCACGACCTGGTTGCACCGGCTCGCGGTCAACGTCGCCCTGATGGACCTGCGTCGCCACGATCCGGAGGAAGCGGCCGACGACGCGACGCTGGAGGCGGCCAGTGAACCGGACCGCCCCTTCTGTGCCGGCGAACGGGCCGACCTCGAGCGCGCTGTCGCCAGCCTGCCGCCGCGCGCGCGCGCAGTGCTCGTGCTGCACGACATCGAAGGCTGGAAGCACGAGGAAATCGGCCGCGAACTCGGCATGGCGGTCGGTTCGTCGAAGGCGCAATTGCATCGGGCCCGCGGATTGCTCCGACGGTTCCTGGGAGAACAACATGACTGACTTCGAACTGCGCCGCGAACTGCGCGAGTTGCGCGTGTCGCGTGAACCGCAGCGCGACCTCTGGCCGCAGATCGCGCACCGCCTCAACGCCGGATCCGAACAGCCGGCCGCCCCCGCGCGGCGACGCGCCTGGCTGCCACTGGCGCTGGCCGCCGGCATCACCGTGGCCCTCAGCGCCGGCCTGTTCTCGCTGGTCCAGCACCACCAGGCGGCCGTCGACGATACGGCCATGGCCAGCCTTCAAGACGGCCCTTCGGTGCGCGAACAGATCGAGCGGGCACGCGAACTCGCCAGCAGCGGCGATCCGCGCCTTGCCGGCGCCGAGGTGGTCATCGATTCGGCCAACGAAGAACTCGAACAGGCCCTGCAGCAGCGACCCGATGCGGTCTTCCTGGTTGGCCTGATCAACCGCACACACGCGCAGCGGCGCAAGCTTGCCCGCCTCGGCATCAATGCCGGATAAGGATCCACGATGAAACTCGACAAGACCCCCACCCTGCTGTCCTTCGCGCTGCTGCTGGGCAGCGTGCCGGCCTTCGCCGGCACTCCGATCAACGAGAGCCGCACGGTCGATGCCACGGCACGCATCGACATCAGCAACGTGCGCGGCTCGGTCACGGTCAGCGCCTGGGACCAGGACAAGGTCGAGATCACCGGCACGCTCGGCAGCGGCAGCAAGGGACTCAGCGTGACCGGCGGCGGATCGCGGCTCGACATCAAGGTCGAGGGCCCGGAAAAATCGGGCTGGTTCGACTGGGGTTCGAGTTCGCGCATGGAGGACTCGATCCTCGACATCCGCGTGCCGCGCGGGGCCGAACTGACCGTCGAGACCGTCAGCGCCGAGATCTCGGTCACCGGAACCGGTGGGCCTCGCCTCGACGTCAGCAGCGTCAGCGGCAAGATCCGGCTCGACAGCGTCGCCGAGGAGCTCGAGGTGGGCAGCATCTCGGGCACGATCGAACTGGCTGGCGCCGGCAAGCGCGCGCACGTCGATACCGTATCGGGTGACATCGAGGTGCGCGCGAACCGCGAGCGCATGAAGCTCGAAACGGTCTCCGGCAACATCAGCGCCACCTCCGATGGCTATCGTGAATTTTCCGGAAGCTCGGTGTCGGGCGATATCCTCCTGCGCGGCAAGCCGGTGACGGACGCGCGCCTCGACGCCGAAACCATGAGCGGCGATGTCGGCGTCGACCTGCCGGCAGACGTGTCCGCGCGCATCGAGGCGGAGACCTTCAGCGGCCGCATCCGCAGCGACTTCGGCACGGTCGAGGAACCCGAGCACGGACCCGGACGTTCACTCGATGCAACCGTCGGCGACGGCAATGCCCGGGTCAATATCGAGACCTTCAGCGGCGACATCACGATCCGCCACGACTGAGCGGCGCCAGCTGCGCGGCAAACCGGCGGCCTGAAGCGAACGCCGGGCTCGCGTACAATGCGCGCCCCGCACGCCACCGAATTCGTCGGTCGCGGCAGTTCCAGGCTATCGCATGAGCAATCCAGTCAGCGAAATGCGCCGGCGGCGCACCTTCGCGATCATCTCCCATCCCGATGCGGGCAAGACCACCCTGACCGAAAAGCTGCTGCTGTTCGGCGGAGCGATCCAGATGGCCGGTTCGGTCAAGTCGCGCAAGGCCGCCCGCCACGCGACCTCGGACTGGATGGCCCTGGAGAAGGAACGCGGCATCTCGGTGACCAGCTCGGTCATGCAGTTCCCGTACTCGGGCAAGGTCGTCAACCTGCTCGATACGCCGGGCCATGCCGACTTCTCGGAAGACACCTACCGCGTGCTGACCGCGGTCGACTCGGCGCTGATGGTGATCGACTGCGCCAAGGGCGTCGAGGAGCGCACGATCAAGCTGATGGAGGTCTGCCGCCTGCGCGACACGCCGATCATGACCTTCATCAACAAGCTCGACCGCGAAGGCCGTGCGCCGATCGAACTGCTCGACGAGGTCGAATCCGTGCTCGGCATCGCCTGCACGCCGATCACCTGGCCGATCGGCATGGGTTCGCGCCTGAAGGGCGTCTATCACCTGCTGCTCGACGAGGTGCACATCTTCGAGCCCGGAAAGAACTTCACGCGCCAGGATTCGACGATCTTCAAGGGACTGGACGATCCGGCCCTGCGCGCGCGCATCGGCGACGAAGCCTGGCGCGAGCTCAACGACGAGCTCGAACTCGTGCGCGGCGCCTCGCATGCGTTCTCGCAGGAGGAATATCTGGCCGGCCAGCTGACCCCGGTGTTCTTCGGGTCCGCCGTCAACAACTTCGGCGTGCAGCTGCTGCTCGACTTCTTCGTCGAACATGCGCCACCACCGAAGTCGCACGCGACGACGACGCGCACGGTCAGCGCCGACGAGCCGCGCATGAGCGGGTTCGTGTTCAAGATCCAGGCCAACATGGACCCGATGCATCGTGACCGGGTCGCCTTCATGCGCATCTGCTCGGGCACCTTCAACGGCGGCATGAAGGCCCTGCACGCGCGCACCGGCAAGGAAATGAAACTGGCCAACGCGCTGAGTTTCATGGCCTCGGATCGCGAAATCGTCGACCAGGCCTTCGCCGGCGACGTGATCGGCATCCACAACCACGGCACGATCTCGATCGGCGATACCTTCTCCGAGGGCGAGCTGCTGAGCTTCACCGGCATCCCGAATTTCGCGCCCGAACTGTTCCGCCGTGCGCGCCTGAAGGACCCGCTGAAGATGAAACAGCTGCAGAAGGGCCTGGCGCAGCTCTCCGAGGAAGGTGCGACCCAGTTCTTCCGTCCGCTGATGTCGAATGATCTGATCCTTGGCGCGGTCGGCGTGCTGCAGTTCGACGTGGTCGCCTATCGCCTGAAGGACGAATACGGGGTCGAGTGCGCGTTCGAGAACGTCGGCGTGGTCACCGCGCGCTGGGTGCACTGCGCGAATGCGAAGAAGCTCGAGGAGTTCCGCGAGAAGGCCGCGCAAAACCTGGCCATCGACGCCGCCGGCGAACTGGTCTACCTCGCGCCATCGCGGGTCAACCTGCAACTGACCGAGGAGCGCTGGCCCGACGTGCGATTCGCGGCGACCCGCGAACATGCCAGCGCGGTGCATGTCTGAAAGGAAAAACGCCCGGCTGACCCGGGCGTTTTTCCTGTTCCTCGCGGACGGGCGGGAATCTAGCCGCCGTTGAAATCCGACTGGAATACACCATCCGCAGCGGCCTGGGCCACGCGATCGTCGTTCATGCTGAAGATGCGATCCTGACTCGTGAAGATGCGATCCGGCCGAGCCGCGGCCTGCATCGTGATCGAAGAACCGGCATCGGCCGGGGAGTCGAGCCGCATCTGCCAGAAAACCGCACCGACGACCAGCGACAGGCAGGCCGCCAGCCCGACCCAGCGCAACGGCCGTGCATGCCGGCGACTCGCATTGCCCAGGCGCTGCGCGCGCCCGTGGCGGGCATGCGCAAGCCCCTGGCGTTCGGACACGGCCGTCGCCAGTGCGGCCGATTCGGGTGCGAGCTCACGCAACAGGCGCACGAGGTCGGTCTGCAGTGGCGAGCGCGAAAGTCGCGCCGCAACTTCATTGCGGCGGTCGCCCTTGAGCGTACCCGCGGAAGCGGCGACCAGGGTTTCGGCATCGAGGAGGCCAGCGGGCCCGGAAGCCGATTCCACAAGCATGCGGCGGTACAGGGTGGACAGCTTTTGCTCAGTCATCGAATTCACCGTATCCCAATTCCCGCAGCCTCGATTTCAGGCCATCGAGCCCGCGAGTGACCAGTTTTCTCGCCGCCTCGGTCGAGGTTCCGACCACGTCGGCGATTTCCTGCAGGGAAAAGCCCTGCAGGTGAAGGGTGATTGGCAGGCGCCGGCGCTCGGGAATCTCCGCCAGGCAGCGCTGCAGACCCGTCATGCGCTCGTCATCCGTGGCCGACTGCTCGGGAGAGACACCGGGTTCGGCCCATTGGCCGGTTTCGCCGTCATCCTCGGGCAATGGCTCCGCGGCCCGGACTTCGGCCCTGCGCAGCGCATCGATCACGGTGGTCGCAACCACCCTTTGCACATAAGACGCATGAAAGGCCCCGGAGCGGTCACGCGCGATCGCCTTCCACAGGCGAATGCGCACCTCCTGCTCGACGTCCGCCGGATCAATCCCATGCCGATCAAGGCGATAGCTGCGCATCAGCACGCCCAGGCGGGCTCCGAAATCGCGCAGGACCTGCTCGAGACGGGCGTCTACGGATTCGGATTCTTGGCTCATCGGGTGGCTGGTCTCGGCGGGGCCGCTATGCTCCACGACCCGGCCCGGTATCGCAACGTGCCGCGCGCGCGCGATGCCTCAGCGGTACCCGGAAGATCGGTCTGCCCTGGGCCGGCGCGGCCGTCGGCGCCCTCAGCCGGACTGATGCAGCATCGGCGGCAATGGACAGTGCAGGGCGGCACAGACCGTACGCAGCAATTCCGCCTCCTCGACGCTGACCACGCCATCGGCGCTGATCGCATGGGTCAGACCGCGGACCACGAGTTCCTTGCCGGCGGGCGCCAGCAGGTCGAGTCGCGGCAGGGCGCGATCGAGAGCCAGGGCCCAGTCCTGCGGCGGCGCATAGGACGGTCTTGCCGCGGGCAGCACCTCGTTGAGTCCGAGCACGTAGGCCCGACGCGCACTTTCGGCGTCGTCGTGCCCATATTCGGCGACTACCGAGAACAGGTCGCGCAGTTCGGCCGCGGTCTCGGTCAGGCGAATCCGGCCCATGACCCGGGTCGCCGAAGGATTGAGGGCATCGATGACCTGGATGCCGACCAGCTTGGCGAGGCAGTACTCCTGCAGGCTGACCTTGCCGTCGGCCTTGATCAGCTGTTTGAGCACGATGACGAAGACCTGCAGCTTCGGCCGCGGATGCCGGCGCAGGGCAGGAAAGGCCATCGCGGCCAGTGGCAGGCGCTGCATTGGATGCAGCACCTCGGTCTGCGCGGCCAGCGCTTCGACCTCGGCTGCGGTTCCGGCATCGTAGTACTGCCCGATCAGGTCCAGTTGCTGGCGGCGCACGCTGTCGTCGGCATTCAGGAGGAGTGCGAATACGACCGAAACCGACTGCTCTCGTCCGTGGGCGGCCGCGCTGAGGGCCGCCGGGATGGCCTGGTTCAGGGTCGCCGCCGCCTGATAATCACCGGTGTCGGGATGGCCGACCTGCTCGGCCACCGCCGTGGCCGACAGGCGCATTTCCCCGGACGCTGCCGGAAGCACGCCCGCGCGGGACTCCGGCGCATGCTTCGACGAGCGCCGCGCCGGCGCGAAGCCGGCCAGCGAAACCTGCGGATCATCGCTGTCCCCAACGCGTCGCGGCTGCGTCCAGTCAGCGGCGATCTCGACGAACTCGGCCGGATCGAAGCGCGGTTGCAGGCGCTTGATGCGGTCGACCAGGGGTGGATGCGTGGCGAACAGGGCCGAATAGCCGACACCGTCTCCAAACAGCATATGGGCGACTTCCTCGCCATCGTGGCTGGCGAGTTTCGAGCCTTCGGCGAGTCCGCCGATCTTCTTCAGCGCTCCGGCGATGCCTTCGGTCTGGCGCGTGAACTGCACGGCCGAAGCGTCGGCCAGGTACTCGCGCTGGCGCGATATCGAGGCCTTGATGATGCGCGCGAAGAACACGCCGATGTAGCCGACCACGAGCAGGGCGATGCCGAGCACGACGATGCCGCCGCTGTCGCGGCTGCGCGAGCGCCCGGAGACTTCGGCGATCTTGCGCCCGACGATGGCCAGCACGAGGATGCCGAAGGCGACGCCGACGAGGCGGATGTTGAGCCGCATGTCGCCGTTCAGGACGTGGCTGAACTCATGCGCGATGACGCCCTGCAGTTCGTCGCGGGTGAGCTTGTCGAGACAGCCGCGCGTGACGGTGAGCGCGGCGTCGGCCGGGGTATAGCCGGACGCGAAGGCGTTGATCGCGACTTCGTCCTCGAGCACGAAGATCTCCGGGACCGGGACGCCGGAGGCGATCGCGATCTCCTCGATCACGTTGCGCAGGCGACGGTAGGCGAAATCGGTCGTGTCGGCCGGCACCGGCGTCGCGCCGAGCTGCAGGGCGACCGCGCTGCCACCCGCGCGCAAGGTCGAGATGCGGTACAGGGTGGCCAGCCCGATGACCGCAATCACACTGAGCGTGCTGGCCACGAGCGCGCCGGAATTGACGCCGACCGCTCCGCGTCGCCCTTCACGGCCGATGCCGAACGCGATCATGACGACAGCGTCGACGGCGACCACGATGCAGATCACGGCGATCGTGAACAGCACGATCATGCGCCGTGTCTGCTTGCGCGCGACTTCCTGGTGGGCGAAGAAGTTCAACGCCGTGGCCTCGGGTGCGGACGGCCAGGATCGCCTGCCTCGAGCGACAGGCGATCCGGCACGACGATCAGGTAAACGAAACCTTCACGGCCTCGCGCTTCTCGGGCGCCTCGATCTCGAGCAGTTGCGCCGGCTGGAAGCTGAACATGTTGGCCACGATCGAGCTCGGAAACACTTCACGCGCGTTGTTGTAGCCCATGACCGAGTCGTTGTAGGCCTGGCGGGCGAACGCGACCTTGTTTTCGGTCGACGTCAGTTCCTCGCTGAGCTGCATCATGTTCTGGTTGGCCTTCAGGTCCGGATAGGCCTCGGACAGGGCGAACAGGCGTCCTAGAGTCTGGGTCAGCGCGTTCTCGGCGCCGGAAAGCTGCTGCATGGCCTGCGGGTCGCCCGGATTGGCCTTGGCCGCGGACAGTCCGGAGACCGCCGAGTTGCGCGCCTGGATGACCGCCTCGAGCGTCTCGCGCTCGTGCTTCATGTAGCCCTTGGCGGTCTCGACGAGATTGGGGATCAGGTCGTAGCGACGGGTCAGCTGGACGTCGATCTGGGCAAACGCATTCTTGTAGGCGTTGCGCGAGGTGACCAGGCCGTTGTAGACACTGATCGCGTAGAAGGCGAACGCGACGATGATCGCAAGCAGTATCAGGGAACTCATCATTTCCTCTCCACGGATGCGTGTTTCAACGTATGATTTCGAGCATAGCATGCGTCCACAACGATCAATGATCTCCTCCACGAAACGCCGTCTGTTCCCCTGCGTGCTCCTGTTCGGTGCCGTTTTCGCCGGCCACTGCGCGGACCTCGCCGCCGGCAGCCGGCGACCGCATTCCCGGGTCCCGGCCCGACCGCACGTCGACGTCCACGACATCGCCAGTGACGCGGCGCCGGTCGCCACGGAATTCAATCGTTGGTTGGATCGCCTCGAGACTTCGGGTCAGGTCGCCGGCCTTGCCGTGGCCATCGTCAAGGACGACCAGGTCCTTCTCGAACGCGGTATCGGCTATGCGGACTGGGCCAGTCGGGAAAAGGTCGAGCCCGACACCGTGTTCCGCCTGGCTTCGCTGTCCAAGGCCTTTGCGACGACCCTGGCCGGCATGCTGGTCGAGGATGGCCTGATGCAATGGGACACGCATGTTGCCAACGTGTTGCCGACCTTCGCCCTTGCCGATGACGATGCAAGCAGCAAGCTGACCGTCGGCGACATCCTCAGTCATCGGGTCGGCCTGCCGCATAACACCTACGACAACCTGCTCGAGCAGGACGAGCCCTACCCGCTGCTGGTCGAACGCCTCAGCGAAGTGCCGATGGCCTGCCCGGTCGGCGAATGCTACGCGTACCAGAACATCGCCTTCAGCCTGATCGGCGACGTCACCTATGCGCTGACTGGCGACTTCTTCTATCACGAGGTCGAGAAGCGCATCTTCCATCCGCTGGGCATGCACGACGCCACCTACGGACGTGATTCGCTCGAGCACTCGCCGCGCTGGGCGCGGCCGCATCGGCGCGCCGGACGCGTCTGGAAGCCGTTCATGCCGAACGAGACCTACTACCGCATGCCGCCCGCGGCCGGGGTCAATGCCAGCCTGCGCGACATGGAACAGTGGCTGATCGCCCAGATGGGCGGTTACCCGGACGTCCTTTCGCCGAAGCTGCTCGACGAGCTGCACAAGCCCGTGGTGGAAACGCCGCGCGATTTGCGCTCCACCCCATGGCGTCGCGGTCGCTTGCTCGACGCACAATATGCGCTCGGTTGGCGGGTCTACGAATACGCTGGTGAAACCCTCATTTTTCATGCCGGTGCCGTGCAGGGCTATCGGGCCATGATCGGATTCCTGCCCAAGCGCCGATTTGGCGTCGTCATGTTGTGGAACTGCGAATCGGTCGCGCCGAGCGGCCTGCTGCCGATGCTGTTCGATCGCTACCTGGGCTTGCCATCGATCGACTGGGCCGGGCTTGGTCCCACGCGGATGTCGAGTGTTTCGGGCGGCGAAATCGACTGAGCGAAATCGACTCGATTCGCAGCGGCCGCTCGCCGGAACGGCGTGTGTGCACACGGAACTCCACTTCCCGCGCACGAATGGCTTAGCATAGGCGGCCGTTTTCGACGCCGTTGCGGGTCGGCGTTTCGCGTAGGGGCAACGAATGCCAGGAGGCGATTCATGCTGATTGCCGAGCAACTGATGTTGCTGTGCATCGATCCGCAGCGCGGCGACTTCGAGGTCGCCCGTGCCCACGCCGACATCAATTCGCTGGCCGCAGCCGCCCTGCTTCTCGACCTTGCCGAGCAGCATCGTCTGCGGTTCAAGAACGGACACATTGCCGTCGAGGCGTCCTTGCCGACGACGCACCCGCAGTTGACCCAGGCGGCGCAGATCCTGTCCGGGCCGGCCAACGGACTGCCAATGTCCGCGGCGATCGAGCTTCTCGTCGCGCGCATGCACCCGGTTGCCCTTCACCTGCTCGAGAGCCTGTTCCGTCGCGATGTCGTTCACCGCGTGCGCGCCTCGTGGTGGCCGTGGAGCGCGCTGCAGTTTCCGCTTCGCTCGCTGCAGGTCCTGAACGAGGCCAGGGCCCAACTGCACAGGGCCATCGATGCGGACAAGGCCAGCCTGCGTGGCCTCGGGCTGCTGGTGCTGACCGATTTCGCCGGCCAGTTGGCGGCCAGTCTCTCGGGCGACGCACACGAGGCAGCCGCGCAGAAGCTTCTGCACCTGGCCAGCGAGCCGGTCGGCCAGGACGCCGAACACGACATGCTCGTCCACCTGCGTCGCTGTCTACTCAGCTAGTGTGGTGTCCCACAAATACCATCAAATAATTCCGGCGTCTTTCACGGCGATACTGCGTTGCTCGTCGTCGCCATAGTGCCCACTATGACTCCTCCTCGCGCCTTGTCCCGCCATGAAATCCATCCGGAATTTCTTCGCGTTATTTGCGGGACACCACACTAGGCACGTTCCAAGAGCAGTCGCCCGATCGACGTCGCGCCTGGCATGGCGACCGGTCGCGTGGCGATTCGTGGCCGCGGTGACACGCGCACGTGCGGGTCGGGGACGCCGGCCCGGTGGTCCGGCGCGGGCGCGGCTCGGCGTCTTGCGACCGATATCCTTCGCCCGAGCCGCAACCGGAGCCTCTCCGGTTGCGAGCAGCGGTTCTCGGGGTCGCGAGGATCAGCGGCCGAGCTTGAATTCGATCCGGCGGCGGACGGTCGCACTGACCGGAACGCCGTTCTCCAGGCGCGGATTGAACTTGGTCCGCTCGATCGAACGGATCGCTTCACGGTCGAACACGCGCGCAGGATCCGAGGCGGTGACCTTGGCATCCTGGACGACTCCTTCCGCGGTCACGGTGAATTCGACTTCGACCCAGCCCTCTTCGCGATTGCGCGCGGCCTGGCTCGGATAGGACGGTGCGACCGGCGTCACCACTTCGACGTCGCGCGTCTCCCCACTCGGCGCGGCCGGTGGTGGCGCTGGGGCCGGCTTCGGCGCCACCGGTGCCGGCGCCGGCGGTGCCGTGGTTGCCGCCGTCTCCGCGCTCGGCGTCTCGGTTGCCGTCGCGGCGCTTGCCGTCGTCTCGGTCTCGCTGGCCGGCTTGGGCGGCGGCGGTGCCGCGGCAGCCGCTGCGGCCTGCGCTTCCTGCAATTCGATCTGCTTCTTCTTCGACTCGAGCTTGCTGCGCAGGATCGTCAACGTGTAGTTGCTCGGGTCGGCCTTGGCCAGCGAAGCGATGATGCGGGTCGCTTCGTCGAGGTTGCCCTGGTTGATCTCCTGCTCCGCCGTGCCGCTGGCGAACGGGAAGAGTTCGCGCAGGGCATCGGTGGCGCCCGAATTGGTCGGGTCCTTCTCGATGATCGCCAGGTAGTATTCGAGGGCGTTGTTGCCGGCCGGCGCAACCATGCGCTGCTCGGACATGGCCTTGCGCGCCTCGCGATAGAGCTGATCGATGGTCAGTTCCTCGACCGCGGGCGAGACCGCCGCCGACGGCGCCTCCTCGCTCGTGGCGGCTGGCGCGGTCGCGCTCGGCGCGCCACCGGGAGCTGCAGAGTTCTGTCGATTCAGAAACCACCACGCACCGCCTGCAAGCGCGGCGAGGACGAGCACGCCGATGATGATCTTGGGCAAGGCCGAACCGCGGACGGAACGCATATCAGGAAGGGACGGTTTCATTGTTGCCAGACGCTCCGAATTGGCGGGACAGGACATTCGCGATGCAGAAAGACTTGCCCACAGCGGAATCGATGAGAACAGGACGCAAGACGGCATGCACAAAACTTGCCAAATTGCTGAAAGCGGCGCGGAAGATCATTGCAATGCATTCCCCGCGGCGCGCTCTCGCCCCACCCTCGCTTTTTTGCCCGGTCCCTCGGCCAGCCACCGTGTGCCCCTCTTTTGCCGGCATCATCCAGCGAAAGGATGCCTGAACGATAACGCATTCCCGCGCGAGGTGTCACACCTTGGCGCTCGCTGTCACACCGTGGAGCGGGCGGTTATCGCGGATCTGCCGCGTATTCTTCGCGTGCGCCTCGCCGCTCCGGGACCTGCCGGCGGACGCGTTGGCGGTCGAGCCTGCCGGCAGGGCGTGCAGCAATCCAGCCATGCTGGCTTCAGGCTTGGCGTGGCAGCATGGATCCGGTGCGCAGTCACTTACCGCGGCTGCGCGGGGTTGGTTGGTCCGAGCCTCATCTCACCGTGAAGGAGCTGACAATGAGCACGATCTCAAGACAAGAAAGGAAGAACGTCGAAGACGCATCCGACGCCGCCGGCAATCTCACCGGCAAACTGGCCGGAAAGATCAGTGACGGTCTTGAAGAAGCCGCCCGTTCCGCTGGCCGCTTCAGCGAGCGCCTGCGCAACAACGGCGCACAACTGCATGAGGAGCTGTCCGCGGCCGGCGAGCGCTTCGGCGATGGCGCCAAGCGTCTGGGTTCGATCACGTCCGAACAGATTCGCGCCCATCCCTGGGCGGCCATTGGGATTGCCGTGGCGGTTGGCGCCATTGCAAGCCGCCTCTTGCGTCGTCGCTGAGACACCGGGCGTGCAATCGCCCGGCGAAGTGCCGGATGCGTCGGAGCCAGCGACCGCGTCGGAGTCCCTCGCGACCTCGACCGAGTCGCTGATCGGGCGAGCGCGTGATGCATTGATCAGTGCGCTCGAGGTCGCAGAGGCCTCGTTCGCACTGTTGCGCGCCGAACTGCGCCTCGCGCGCAGCAGCGCCCTGGCCCTGGTATGGCTGTCCTTTGCGCTGATCTTCTTCGGCGCTGGTGCCTGGCTTGCCCTCAGCGCACTGATTGCGACAGCGATTGCCAAGGCAACCGGGAGCTGGCTGCTTGGCGTCGGCGGCGTCGCCGCGGGCAATCTTCTCGGTGCAGGCTGGGTCCTGCTGTCGATGCGCCGCTGCTGGCGCGACCTCAGCCTGCCGCGAACGCGTGCGCTGATCGTCGGTTCGCGCGACTCGCAGGATTCCAATGGCGCCGGGCCCAGACCGGGACCGCAGGCATGAGTCTGCGCCGCCACCGTCGACAGGCTCAAGCGGCGGCCGGACGCCTGCAGGCGCGACAGGTGCGGCTTGCTGAGCAGACCCAGTTCCTGCGCAAGGCATTCGCACGCCATCGGTCCATCCTGATCGTGGCTGGAGGGCTGGTCGCGGGATGGATGATCGGAAGGCGCCGATTGCGTCGGTCCGCGCAGGTGATGGCATCGCTAGCCAGTCTCGCCCTGGGCATGATGCGTTCCCCGATCATGCCGCTGGCCTTGTCCGCGCTGTCCAGCCGATGGCTGCGGTCGGCACGCGCGCCTTCGGGTGCGCGCGACCCTCAGGGCTGATCGAACCCGTCCACGAAGATGCGATCGCTATCCGGCAGCACGAGCAGGCTGGCGGAACGCGCCGGCAGGTTGGCCGTAACCAGACTCGTGCCGTTCACGTTGCCGCTGCTGGCGAGTGCCAGGTTGCTCGAGCCGCTGAACTGGTAGAGCTGCCAGTTGCCGGCCAGCGTCGTACCGAAGTCGATGGCGGCGGCGTTGGCCGTTGTTGCCTTGTTGATCAGCACGACCATGACCCGGCTTCCGCTCGCGTGGAAGGCATACGCGCCGAGCGCATCGACGTTGGTACTGGTGGCGCGAACACTGTCGCCCTCGACCCGGCCGCCCTGCCCATCGAAATCCAGATATAGCCGGAACGCGCGCTCGACCAGCGAGCCGGCCGCCGGTGCGACCCATCGCGCAGCGACGTCGACCCCTTCGCGCGCGAAGATGGCCAGGGCCTCGGCATGGGCGATCGCACTGCTGGCGCCGTTGTCGGCACCCCAGTTGTACTCGGTGATGGCAAGCCCGGTACCGGGACACGCTTCATCGATCCAGGCCCGCGCGCGGCGAATCAATTGCGGATGGCTGTAGTACCACGGCGAGGCAGAGCCGAGATCGGCGAGCCATGATTCGGATTGCCAGGTCGGATCATAGAGCTCCTTCAGCGAACGCAGCCGACGCGCGGACACCGTGGCCGTTTCCGAGCCGTTGGGTGGATCGGAAAAGTCCACGACGCCATCGCCCTGCGGGTAGTAATGCAGGTCGAGGTAGTCGACCAGCCGGACACCGTGTTGTGCCTGATAGGCGCAGACCTGCTGCAGGTACCACTTCACGAACGGAATGCCGCCATGGGCCGCGCGGTCGCTGCCGTCGAGGCAGTTGTCGGCCGCCGAACCGAACAGGTCGCAATAACCCCAGGTGACCGGTCCGAACACCCGGGCATCGGGATCCTGGGCCTTGATGGCCCCGGCATAGGCCACGGTGCGTTGCCAGATTTCGTCATAGGTCAGCGGCTGCGGGTGGACATCGCGATGGGTCGAATTCCACAGCATCGGTTCGTTGTCGAGCGCGTAATAGCGCACGCCGCCGCTGGCGGCCGTCCCGAATCGCTGCTGCAGGTGGGCCATCCACGCGGTCTGCGTTTGCGGCGTGGCCGGATCGGCGGTATCCAGGGGATCGTTACCGACGATGAGTCCGTTGGCGCCGCAGTACCCGGTCTGGTTCTGCGCAGGATTGCAGCTGCCGTTGCCGGCGTCGGCCGTGCACCAGGCGGGCGGATTCGAACCGAAATAGCTGCACTCGGTGACAAGCTGGGGGCCGTACTTGACGACCGAATAGCCCCAGCGTTTTTGTTGCACCGCTTTCGGCGTCCAGCCGATGGTGCTGAGTGTCAGCAGGGGCTGCGAACCGGCCGCCAGCGTGCTTTCCAGCAATGCTTCGACCGACGATCCGGATGGCGTGCCGTTGCCGTCCGGGATGTTCATGAAGAACCAGTCCGAGGCGGTGTTGTGCACGTCTGCCTGCCAGTTGTAGCGGGTCGTCGAATTGCCACCCCAACGAAGCAACGGATAGGCCACGGCGCCGAGGTCCGGGGCGCCACTCACACCGAATATTTCGCGCTTCAGCGGATGCCGATCCGCGGCGAGATCGATGCTGACGTCGATCGTGGCGGCGTTCGCCAGCATGCCGAGACAGGACCCGGCGAGCCAGACGATCGGGGCGAGGGAATTGCGCATGACGGCACTCCGGAACGGAATCGGACGCCCTACGCTAGCAAGTACGGATGGACGGCGAATCGTCGGCCGTCACAGTTCGGATTCGCCCGACGGATTTCGAAGGGAAGTGAGACTGCGGGAGGCCAAATTCGGCCTCGACCGCGGGTGGCAAGCGCTGCGCCGGAGGATTGGCTTTTCGAAATCTCTCCCTGCGCTGGGCATACCGCAGGGAGAGGAGTTCGATTGCAACATCCAGTGAAGCTTCTTTACCTGCACTTGCCGTGCAGTGACTCTGTACTGCCTTGCATCAAGGGTGTGATGCGTGGCGTCCAGTCAAGGGTCATTCGCCCGAAGGCTCCTGACCGGGTCGTGATTACTTCTTCTTGGCAGCCTTCTTTGCAGCTTTCTTGGCTGGTGCCTTCTTGGCGGCTGGCTTTTTCGCCGGCGCCTTCTTCATGGCCGTGGCGGCCTTGGCCTTGACTACCTTCTTCTTGGCAGTCTTCTTCTTGGCCGCTTTCTTGGCGACCTTCTTCGCAGGCGCCTTCTTCATGGCCGTGGCGGATTTTGCCTTGGCCGTCTTCTTCTTGGCCGGCGCCTTCTTGGCTACGGCCTTCTTGGCCGCCTTCTTGGCGGCAGGTTTCTTTGCGGCAGGTTTCTTTTTCGCAGTTGCTTTCTTGGTTGCCATATCGCGTCTTAGCTCCTCGTCAGTTGGCAGTGGTTGCCCAGTAAAAGCGTGTAGAAATGCTTCGCACAGCAGATTGCTGTTGGTGGCGTGGCGCAGGTTGGCGACCTGGCGCCGGGTCCGTTCGTCGGACAGAAGTCGAAGAATGTGCAGCGGAATCGATACCGTGATTTTTCTTACGGCCGATGATTTCAGACCGTGCTCGATGTATGGATCGACGAATCGGGGTGCTGCCATGATTCTTTTTTGTGTCTGTTGTGTTACTGCCGCGAAAATTATTCCTGTCGCGTGCGCGTGTCAACAAATTTCTGAGGGGATGCAAGCCCCGAAAAACGGCTCCGAAAGCCCCGAAAATCCAGCCACGGCAACCACTTGCGAACAGCCATTTTTATCGAATATAGCCGTCTATACGTCTAGACGCTTATTCAACATGAGACGGTCGATTGTCCGGATAACCAGCAATGGCGCGCCCTGCAGCCAGCAAGGCACGCTGGAGGCCGCGCGGCGCAATGCCATGCGGCATATGACGATCGATGCCGCGCAATCGGTTCGACAGCGCCCGAATACCCGAAAAACGGATCCAGAACGCCAACCAAACGACGTGAAAAAAAGTTTTGCTGGACCGGCGTTTTCCGCCTCCGGAGATCGAAAATCCGGATTCTCGCGCCGAGGATCGCGAGCAGACGACCTTCACGCAAATCGATTTTCCTGGCGAAGGTTCTGCGCAACTCTTCAATCGAACACATCTCCATGGCGCACCTCGCCCGGAAATCCTGCGCTGCTCGAACAGCCGACTGCGGCATCGATCGGGGAACCGGCCGCCCGATGGAGTTCCATGCCGCGATCAAAAAAAAACGGGCCGGAGTTCCGGCCCGCCTTGATGCGTCGTCGATCCCCGCGGGTCAGTCGTCTTCGTTCTCGACCAGCTCGGCATAGGCATCCGGGTCGAGCAGTTCCTGCAACTCGTCGCGATCGGACAGCTTGACGACGAAGATCCAGCCGTCGCCGTAGGCGTCCTCGTTGATCGTCTCTGGCTTGTCCGCCAGCGCATCGTTGACCGCAACGATTTCGCCACTGACCGGGGCGTAGACGTCGGAGGCGGCCTTGACCGACTCGACCACGGCGGCTGCCGTGCCGGCCTGTGCCGTATCGCCCACGTTGGGCAGCTCGACATAGACGAGGTCACCGAGCAACTCCTGGGCATGGTCGGAGATGCCGACCGTGGCCGTGCCGTTGTCTTCGACACGCACCCACTCGTGTGACTTGAGGAACATCAGATCGCCGGGAATTTCTTTCATGACGGAAGCCCTGGATTAGGAGTCGTTGGAGGGGAGTGCCAGGCCCCGGATTCTAGCAGTCGCCGGCATTCGAATCAGTCGGTGGCCACTGCCTGGCCATCGCGCACGAACGGAACCTTCGCCAGGCGCACCGGCACCTCGCGGCCGCGAATGTCGACGCGCAGGCCTTCGCCGGCAGTGGCGGGAATCCTGGCGAAGCCGATCGCCTTGCCAAGGGTCGGTGAGAACGTGCCCGAGAGCACTTCGCCGTTGCCGGCGTCGGTGAGCACGGTCTGGCCATGCCGCAGCACGCCCTTCTCGTCCATGACGATGCCGACCATGACACGATTGACGCCCCCGGCCCTGGCCGATTCAAGCGCGGTTCGGCCGATGAAGTCACGCTCCTCGCCCAGTGCCACGGTCCAGGCCAGTCCGGCTTCCCAGGGCGTGATCGTTTCGTCCATGTCCTGGCCGTAGAGGTTCATGCCCGCTTCCAGGCGCAGGGTATCGCGCGCACCGAGACCGGCGGGCGTGACGCCGGCCTCCAGCAGCCGCTTCCAGAGGTCCACCGCGGCCGCTTCGTCGACCATGATCTCGAAGCCGTCCTCGCCCGTGTAACCGGTCCGCGCAATGAACAGGCCGTCACCCTGCATGGCCACGAACTTGCCGAGCTTGAGCGCCTGTGCGGCCACCTCGGGAGTGAACAGCGAGGCCGCGCGCGAACGCGCATTCGGGCCCTGCACGGCGATCATGGCGAGATCGCGGCGCTCGCTGACCTCGACGCCGAAGGCCTGCGCCTGGCGTGTGATCCAGGCCAGATCCTTGTCGCGGGTGGCAGCATTGACCACGGTACGGAAGAAGTCCTCGGTCACGAAGTAGACGATCAGGTCATCGATCACGCCGCCGCTTTCGTTGAGCATGCATGAGTACAGGGCCTTGCCCGGCTTCTTCAGTTTGTCGACGTCGTTGGCGAGCAGATGGCGCAGGAACTCGCGGGTCCGCTCGCCCTTCAGATCGACCACGGTCATGTGCGAGACATCGAACATGCCGGCGTCGCGCCGCACGGCATGGTGCTCCTCGATCTGCGAGCCGTAGTTGAGCGGCATGTCCCAGCCGCCGAAATCGACCATTTTCGCGCCGAGCGCACGGTGCGATTCGTTGAGGATCGTTTTGCGGGTCATGTTGGACGCCTTTGGAAGAGGCGCGGATTATAGTGAATGCGTCGAGCCGGCGCCGCCCGGGCGCGCTCAGCTCCCGGGCGACCTGGCGATCTGCAGGGTCGTGCCTTGCACGCCGATGATTTCAACCAGGGTGCCGACCGGACAATCCGCGCCTTCGACCAGCCATACGGAATCACCAACCTTGACCTTGCCGCGTCCATTGACGATCGCCTCGACCACGGTCACGTGGCGACCGATCATGCGATCGCCCTTGCGATTCAGCAGCGGCTGATCGTCGCGCAGTTCGGCGGCTGGGCGGATGAATTTCCAGTACACCCAGCAGACCCCGATCGAGAGTCCGGCGAAGACGATGGCCTGGGCCAGGAACGGCAGTCCGGGGAACACCAGCATGACCAGGCCCATGACGCCGGCCGCCAGTCCGATCCAGAGCAGGAAGTAGCCTGGCGCGAGCAGTTCCGCGGCGATCAGGACCAGGGCCAGCAGCCACCAACCGTAGCTGGCGAGCAGGTTGGAAATCATGTTGTCCATGCAAACTCCCGATCAGCGCATGACGGGCGGCGTCGCGCGCGGCGGCGGCGGTGGCGCGGCCGACTTGTCGAACGCGCTCTTGGCGATCTCGGCGATGCCGGCCAGCGAACCGAGGATGCCGGTCGCCTCGAACGGCATCAGCAGCAGTTTCTGGTTCGGCGAATTGGCCATTTCCTTGAGCGCCTCGACATACTTGTTGGCGACGAAGTAGTTGATCGCGTTGATGTCGCCGCCGGCGATCGCGTCGGAGACCATGGTCGTTGCCTTGGCTTCGGCTTCGGCCAGTCGTTCGCGCGCTTCGGCTTCGCGATAGGCTGCCTCGCGCTTGCCCTCCGCCTCGAGGATGGCCGCCTGTTTTTCGCCGTCGGCCTTGAGGATCGCAGCCTGGCGGAAGCCCTCCGCCTCGAGCACGTTGGCGCGCTTCTCGCGCTCGGCCTTCATCTGCCGGGCCATCGAGTCGACCAGGTCGCGCGGCGGCGAAATGTCCTTGATCTCGATGCGCGTGACCTTGACGCCCCACGGGTGGGTCGCTTCGTCGACGACGGCGAGCAGCTTGGCATTGATCTCGTCGCGCTTGCTCAACGACTCATCGAGGTCCATCGAGCCGAGCACGGTACGGATGTTGGTCATGATCAGGGCCAGCGAGGCCTGCTCGAGGTTGGAAACTTCGTAGGCGGCCTTGGCTGCGTCGAGGACCTGGTAGAAGACCACGCCGTCGACGCGGACCACTGCGTTGTCCTTCGTGATGACTTCCTGCGACGGAACGTCGAGGACCTGCTCCATCATGTTGATCTTGTGGCCGACGCTCTGCACGACCGGCACCAGCAGGTGGAATCCGGGCGTCAGCGTGTGCGTGTACTTGCCCCAGCGCTGCACGGTCCACTCGTAGCCCTGCGGCACGATGCGCACGAGCTTGGCCAGCACGATGAAGGCGACTACGAAAATGACCAGGCCGATGAATCCCCCTCCCATGACACTCTCCCCTGCGTGGTATGTCCGCGCAATCTAGCAGGACTCGGCCGGCAAGAGTATGTCAGTCAGTCGCGGGAGGGTCCGGCTGCGGCAACGCCAGGGTGACGGCCAGACCACCGTCGTTGCGATTGGCCAGTTGCAGTCTGCCGCTGTGCGCCTCGGCGATCTCCCGGGCCAGGGCCAGGCCCAGCCCGGTGCCGCTGCGCTTGGTCGAGTAGAACGGCAACAGGGCATTGGCCAGCACGCTCTCGCTCATGCCGGGGCCGCGGTCGCGCACCTCGATGCGCAAGTCGTGGCCGCGCGACTCGACGGCCATTTCGATGCCTTCGACATCGCCGCCGGCTTCCCTCGCGTTCTTGAGCAGGTTGATCAGCAGTTGCTCGATCTGGGCACGATCGAACCACGCCCGTGCCGGCGCGCCCGCTGCGATCAGACGGAACTGCGAGTGCTGGCCGAGCGCATCGAGAAAGGGCTGCAACTCGACCCAGGCCTGTTGCGGCACCGGCAGCTTGGCGAAATGCGCATAACCCTGGACGAAACCGCCGAGATGGCGGGCGCGCTCCTCGATCGTGTCGAACACCGTGGTCAGACGTTTCAGCTCTCCGAGCCTTGCCAGTTCCCTGCCGGAATGCGACAGCGAACGGATCGGTGCCAACGAGTTGTTGAGTTCGTGGCTGACCACGCGGATCACCTTCTTCCAGGTCGCCACTTCCTGGCGCGACAGCTCCCGGGTCATACGACGCAGGATGATCATGCGATGCGTGCGCCCCTGCAGTTTGAAGTTGCGCTGCGAGAGGTGGAAGGTTTCATCCTCCTGCTTGATCTGCACGCTGAACAACGCGTCTTCTGCACTGGACAGGGCTTCGGCGAGTTCCGGCGGCGCTTCGGAGATGACCCGCTCGATGTGGATGCCGTTCATGCTCTGGCCGCCATTGAGCAACGCGCGCGCGGCCAGATTGGCGTACACCACGTGTCCACCCGGCTCGATGAGCACCAGTGCATTCGGGGTGTTCTGCACGACCGTGTCGAGCAGCAATTCGCGCTGGAACAGGTTCTGCCGCTGCTCGCGCAGGACGCGGCCCAACGCGTTATGCGCATCGACCAGGTCGCCGACTTCATCGCGCCTCGTATTGCGGATCGAAAAACTGAAATCGCCGTCGCCGAAGGCCGACACGCTGCCGGACAGGGCCCTGATCAACTGGGCCACCGGGCTGGCCAGGTGGCGGGCCAGCAGCAGGCCCGGCAACAGCAGCCCGAGCACCGCCAGTCCAGCCGCTGCCTGTACCGAACCGAGCCATTGGACAAGAACGACGACCGTGAGTGCCGTCAATATCGACCACGCGACCAGCGCGCCGGCGAGTTTGCCTTCCAGAGAGAAAATTCGCATAGGAAATCGCGCCAGCAGAGGTGGTGAGCCGATCGGACGCCCAGCTTGCGCGCGCGAAGCGCAATGCCGCGACGCCCAATCCGCCCGACTTGCCCGCATGGCCGGAAAATCCTGAGCCCAGGCGTTCCCGGAGGATAGGCCAATCCGCGAGCGACGACATCCCATGGCGAGTAGGATCGGGTCGCACCGACACATCCGCTGCCCGTGGAGGTCACGCGGCACGCCGCAGCTGCCGATATCGAAGCGCTTCCTGCACGAACGGCAGATCGGTTCCCGAAACGGGCCCGCGACCAGCTCCGCTGCTCAGGTTTCGATACCCATCTTTTCCATGCGTCGATACAGGGCCTGGCGCGAAAGACCGAGATCGGATGCGGCCTGGCTGATCACTCCGCGCGCACGCTGCAGGGCGGCTTCGATCATGCCCTTGTCCGGTTCCGCCTCCGCAGGCAGGCGTCCGCCACCGAGGCGCGCCGGACCGAGGTCGAGGTCACGCGCCGTGATCGTGGCATCGCTGCAAAGCAGGCTGGCCCTTTCGATCGCGTTCTTCAGTTCGCGCACATTGCCGGGCCAGGCGTGCGCGAGCAGGGCCGAGCGTGCCCCGCTGTCGAGGCTCGCGCGACCCTGCAGGAAGTGCTCGGCCAGCGGAAGGATGTCGTCGCTGCGCTCGGCCAGTGGTGGCAGGCGCAGCTCGATCACATTGAGACGATAGTACAGATCTTCGCGAAAGCTGCCGTCGCGGATCTTCGCCGGCAGGTCGGCATTGGTCGCACTGATCACGCGCACGGCGACCTGGCGCGTCTTGCTCGAACCGAGTCGCTCGAACTGGCCAGTCTCGAGGATGCGCAGGAGCTTCATCTGTCCGGCCAATGGCAGGTTGCCGATTTCGTCGAGGAACAAGGTTCCACCGTCGGCGGCCTCGAATCGCCCCTCGCGGGCCCGGTTCGGCGCGCCGGTGTAGGCGCCCGGATCGGCACCGAACAGTTCCGCCTCGATCAATTCGGACGGCAGCGCACCGCAGTTGACCGTGATGAACGGGCCCTTCGCCCGCGCCGAGTTGGCCTGCACGATCTCGGCGATGCGTTCCTTGCCGGCACCATTCGGGCCGGTGATCAACACCGGCACGTCGGCGCGCGCGACCTGACAGGCCAGTTCGACGACACGTTCCATGCCGCCGGAGGCATAGACGATGCCACGCAGGTCGTAGCGGTCATCGAGCTGGCGGCGCCGACGCCGGCGCTCCTCGCGGAAACGCGAGACCTCACGCGTCGCTTCGGAGAGCTCGAGCAGGTTTTCGACCGTGGCCAGCAACTTGTTGTCATCCCAGGGCTTGCCGAGGTAATCGCCGGCGCCGGCCTTGACCAGCTCCACCGCCGTCTCCAGCCGCGTCCACGCGGTCAGCAGGATGATCGGCAGGTCGGAGTGATCGCGCCGGATCGCGCGGTACAGTTCGATGCCCTCCTCGCCGGAGGTCGTATCGGCGCTGAAGTTCATGTCCTGCACGACCAGGTCGATACGCTCGCGCGCAAGCACGGCCAGGCCCTCCTCGGGCGAGGTCGCGATCACGGTCTTGATGTCACGCAGTCCGAACAGCACGTCGAGTGCCGTCCCGACCGCGGGGTTGTCGTCGATCACCAGTACGGTGCGCATGGCTCGGTTTCGGCTTGGGTATCGACGCATGGCTGCTTGGATGCAGCCCGGCGCCGAATGGTTACATTAATTTGGGAATGGGGAATGGGGAATGGGGAATGGGGAATGGCAGAGAATACATCCTGCGCCACGACCCGTCCCGGCAAGTCTTGCGATTGGCTTCGCGTTTCCTATTCCCTATTCCCTATTCCCTACTCTCCATTCCCGACCTTCACACACTCCGCGTCGCCACCGCGGGGGGCACGCGCGAGGCTCGCAGGGCCGGGCCGAGGACGGCCAGCTGGCCGAGCGCCCACAGGCAGACGAACCCGATCGGCACGTAGTACCAGGGCAACCGCGGCGACTGGTAGCTCTGCATCATCCACAGGCTGAATGCATAGGCGAGCACGGCGCCGACCAACAGGCCGAACGTGGTGATGATGAAATTCTCGGTCTGGAAATAGCGCAGGATGTCCTTCTTCGAGGCACCGAGCGCGCGCCGCGTGCCGATCTGTCGAGTGCGCTGGGCGACCCAGAAGCTGGCCATGCCGACGATGCCCAGTGCCGTGATCGTCAGCAGGGCGACAATGACTGCGCCAAGAATGATCGACATCGCGCGGTCGCCCGCATAGGCGTCCCGGCGCACGTCCTCCATCGTGCGGATCTTGCCGATGATCCGGCTCGAATTGGACTCGGACAGCTTCTTTTCGACCTGCGCGATCACCTCGTCGCGTCGACCTGGTTCGGTCCGCACCAGATAGCGCGATGAATTGCCGTAAGGCATGTAGCCCGGCACGAAGGTCGAGTTCTCGACCGTATCGCTGCTCATCCAGGGTTGCTGGGTACGTTCGACGATGCCGATGATCGTGCTGGCGGGCGGATTTTCGCTGAGGTAGACCTGCTTGCCGATGGCGTTTTCGCCCGGAAACATCTTGTCGGCGACGGCCTGGGTCACGATGATCACCGGAGGACGCAAGGTGTCGCCGGCTTCGAGATCGGCCACTTCTTCGGGCTTGAAATCGCGACCGGCAATCAGCTTGCTCCCGAATGTGCCGAGTCCCTTCTCGTTGACCATATAGATCGTGGTCTGGGTCGTCGAGGTCTTCTGCTGCGGCTTGAGGCTGAGCCCCTCACCCCAGCCACCACCACTCATCGGCACCGAATTGGTCGTGCTGACCGAGGCAACGCCCGGCATGTGCGCGAGCACCGCGAGATCCTCGCGGATGGTGGCCCGCGGATCGAAGCCGTGACCAAACCCCGAACTGCTGAAAAGGAACGTATCGGACTCGTTCACACCGCTCGGGCGCCGCATGTGATCGAGTCGTTGCCCGATGATGAACAGGGCATTGCAGACAATCGCGAGAGTCAGGGCCACCTGTACACCGATCAGGATCATCGAGACCTTGCTGCGCATCAGGGCGGAGAGTATCGGTCGGAGTTCCATGGCTTTTGTCCGGGAGTCGGGAATGGGGAATAGGGAATGGCGAAATCGAATCGGTGGCGGTGCGATGCCTTGGCTTGACCACTCCCGATTCTCCATTCCCCCTTCCCGGCCGTTAAACGCTGCGCGTCGCTACCGCGGGCGGCACGCGCGAAGCGCGCATGGCGGGGCCGAGGACGGCCAGCTGGCCGAGCGCCCACAGGCAGACGAACCCGATCGGCACGTAGTACCAGGGCAACCGCGGCGACTGGTAGCTCTGCATCATCCACAGGCTGAACGCATAGGCGAGCACGGCGCCGACCAGCAGACCGAGCGTGGTGATGATGAAATTCTCGGTCTGGAAGTAGCGCAGGATGTCAGATCTCGAAGCACCGAGCGCGCGTCGCGTGCCGATCTGCCGGGTGCGCTGGGCGACCCAGAAGCTGGCCATGCCGACAATACCGAGGGCAGTCACCATGAGCAGGGCGAGAATGACGGCGGTGAGGATGATGGCCATCGCGCGATCACCCGCATAGGCCTCCCCGCGCGTCTCCTCCATCGTGTGGACCTTGCCGATGATCCGGCTCGTGTTCGACTCCGAGAGTTTCTGTTCGACCAGTTTCATGACCTCATCGCGCCGACCCGGCTCGGCCCGCACCAGATAACGGGACGAATTGCCGTACGGCATGAAGGCCGGCACGAAGGTCGAGTTCTCGATCGAGCTGCTGCTCATCCACGGCTGCTGGAGTCGATCGACGATGCCGATGATCGTGCTGGTGGGCGGATCTTCGCCCATGTAGATCGACTTGCCGAGCGCATCGCCATCCGGAAACAGCTTGTCGGCGAGCGCCTTGGTGACGATGATCGAGGCGGGCTGCAGACGATCGCCGAAGGTCACGTCGGCGATTTCCTCGGGCTTGAAATTGCGCCCGGCGATCAGGTTCACGCCGAATGTATCGAGCGCACGGTCATCGACGATGTAGATCGCGGTGTCGGCGGTCGAGGTCTTCTGCTTGGGCTGAAGGCTGAGGCCGGTACTCCAGCCACCTTCGCTCATCGGCACGGAATTGCTGACCGTGGCATCGGCCACGCCCGGCAGCTGCCTGAGCGTGGCCAGGTCTTCGCGAATCGTTGCCCGCGCGTCGAAGCCTTGCCCGAATCCCGAACTGCCGAGATAGAACGTGTCGGCTTCGTTCATGCCACTCGGCCGGTTCATGTGGTCGAGTCGCTGGCCGATGATGAACAGCGCGTTGCAGACGATCGCCAGGGTCATGGCCACCTGCACGCCGATCAGGATCATCGAGACCTTGCTGCGCATCAGGGCGGAAAAGATGGGACGGATTTCCATGGCTTTTATCCGGGAATGGGGAATGGGGAATGGGGAATCGAGATAGGAGTCAGGGAGCCAGGATGATTTGCTTTACCCATTCCCTATTCTCCATTCCCGATTCCCGGCCTTTCATATCTTCAACTGCGCGGCCGGCTGCACGCGGCAGGCGCGCCAGGTCGGATAGACCCCGGCGAGCACCGAGGAAACCACTGCCAGGGCGACCGTGACGAAGATCATCGTCCAGTCGAGGTGGGCCACGGTCTTGTATTCCGAGTAGAGCGCGCGCACCGCAAGCAAACCGAGTCCGGTCAGGGCGAGGCCGAGGACACCGCCGCTGAGGCCGACCACGCCCGACTCGATCAGGAATTGGCTGAATACTTCGCGGCGGCTAGCGCCGAGGGCGCGGCGCAGGCCGATTTCGCCGGACTTGCGCGTGAATTTTGCCAGCAGCAGGCCGACTGTGTTGACCAGGCAGACGACGAGGAAGGCAAACGCGAGACCGGTCTGCACCTGCACGTCGCGCGAAACGACTTCCTGGTCGGCCATCCACTCGTTGACGTCGAGCAGGCGGTTGTTCAGCGGGCGCGGGAAGCGGCCGAGCTTCTTCTGCTCGTTGACGTAACTGTCGAGAAATGACTTGTACTCGGCCAGGCGCGCCGGCGAGTCGAGCTGCACCCACATCTGGATCCAGACGCAGTCGGAATCGAGGTAGGCGTCCCAGCCGTCACCGGAGGATTTCCAGCAACTGTTGTTGCCGGTCGAGCGCTGCTTGAGATCGATGGCCGCGGTAAACGGCATGAAGAATTCATCGGGGTCCTCGAACGCACCATTGGTCAGGTCGTAGTAGCGCGAGCGCAGCTTCCAGTCGTCGAGCACGCCGACGATCGTGTAGTCGATGTCGTCCATGCGCACGGTTCGGCCGACGCTGTCCTGGCCACCGAACAACTTCTCGTTCATGTCCTTGCCGAGCACCACCACGCGCTCGTGGCCTGCATCCTGGTCGTGGCTCCACGGACCGCCGTACTTGAACGGTGGCTCGAACATGCCGAAGAAATCGGTATAGGCCACACGCCCCAGTGAACGGAACGGCTTCAGCTCCTTGTTCTCGGGCTGGATCGGCAGCGACAGCTTGAACATGGCCGACTGCTTGTCGGCCTTGCCGGCCTCCATCAGCGCGACGGCATCACGATAGGTCACCTGGTCCGGTGGCCGGCCATCGTCGTAGTAGCTGTTGTCAGCGCTCCAGTTGTCGAGTTGTACATAGTGCAGCTTGTCGCTCTTCCACGGGATCGGATCGCTGCCCATCAGGTGCATGACGGTCAGCGTGGTCATGCTGGCGGCGATACCGAGGCCGATGCCGATGACCATCAAGGCAGTCAGGATCGGGTTGCGCCGCAGGCTGCGCATGCCGAGTTGCAGGTAGTAGGAGAACATGGCTTTGGTCCGGAAATGGGGAATCGAGGATGGGGAATCGGTGAGGACTGATGAGCGGAACCGGCGCCGACGATGGGTGGATCACGGCAGCGGTCGGCGACGCTCAGTCCATGGCACCGACGGCTCGTCCGCTTTCCGCTCCGGATCCTCTGTCCGCGTTGCCAGCGGCGACTTCGCGCAAACGCGGCGCCTCATCGAAATCGGTAACCTGGCCATCGATGACGTGCACGTTGCGCTGGGCGCGGGCGGCCAGTTCGGGATCGTGGGTGACCATGACGATCGTCGTGCCCTGGCGATTGATTTCCTCGAGCAGTTCGAGCACGCCACGTGCCATCAGCGAGTCGAGGTTTCCGGTCGGTTCGTCGGCGAGCAGCAGGCGTGGCGATCCGGCCAGCGCGCGGGCGATCGCGACACGTTGCTGCTGGCCGCCGGACAGTTCCGACGGATAGTGCTTCATGCGCGAAGCCAGACCGACCCGGGTCAGCGATTCCTCGATGCGCTTCTTGCGCTCGGCGGCACCGAAGCCGCGATAGCGCAGCGGCACGTCGACGTTGTCGAACAGGTTCAGGTCCGGAATCAGGTTGAAGCTCTGGAAAATGAAACCGATCTTCTCGTTGCGCAGCTTCGAGCGCGCATTGTCGTTGAGGCCGCTGACGTTGACGCCGTCGAGGAGGAACTCGCCACCGCTGAACTCCTCGAGCAGGCCCGCGATATTGAGGAAGGTAGTCTTGCCCGATCCAGAGGGACCGGTCACCGCGACGAACTCGCCCTCACGGACGTGGATCGAGAAATCACGCAGGGCATGGGTCTCGATCAGGTGGGTGCGGTAGACCTTCTGCAGGTGGGTCATCTTTAACATCGGCTTTGCCTCTGTTTGGGAATGGGGAATGGAGAATGGGGAATGGGTTGACCGGGAATCGGGAACAGAGAATGGGGAGTCGGAAAGAGAGGAGCGCCGCACAATTGAGAAATTTGGCCTCCAGCTTTCAACCATTCCCTATTCCCTGTTCTCGATTCCCTCAATTCAGAGCCACGCGCTGCGCGCCATTGAACAGATCGGTGCCGGAGATCACGATGCGGTCGCCCTCCTTGACGCCCGACACGATTTCCACCGCATTCAGGCTGGTTGCGCCGACTTCGATCGGCGTGCGCTCGGCGACGCCATCGCGTACCACGTAGGCGACGCGACCGGCGCCGGAGTCGATGAAGGGGCCGCGCTCGACCATCAGCACGTCGGGGTGTTCGTCCATCAGAATGCGCGTGGTCAGGCGTTGGTTCTGGCGCAGTCCGGCCGGCTTCTCGCCGACGAAGCGGATGCGTCCGCTGACCTGGCCGTCGATGACCTCGGGCGATACCGCGCTGATTTCGCCCTTGTAGTTGCCCGAGCTGTCGCGGATCTCGGCGGCCATGCCGATGCCGAGATCGTGGGCGAATACTTCCGGCACCTTGACTTCGATCTCGAGCGCGCTGAGGTCGACCACGGTCAGGATCGGCGCATTGGCGGCAAGGTTGGCCCGCTGCTGCGCGATCAACTGGCCGACCTGGCCGTCGACCGGCGAACGCACCTTGAGTTCCTCGACCTGGCGCTGCACGTTCTCGGCGAGCAGGCGCTGGCGGTCGAGGGCCAGGCGCTTGCCTTTCAGTTCGAAGGCCAGGCTTTCGATATCGAGCTTCATGTCGGCCTCGGCATTGGCGACCGTGATGTCGGCCTTGGCCAGGGCGTCCTTGGTGCGCAGCAGGTCCATCTCGGACATGGCGCCGGCGTCGTAGGCACGCTGGGTGCGCTCGACTTCGCGCTTGGCCGTCTGCCGGTCGATCATGGCCTGGTCGAGCAGCTTCTTGGCCGCCAGTTGCTGCTTGCGGTGGTCGAGGCTGGCCCGCTGCACGTCGATCTCGAGGCTTTCGCGCGTCGCCTGCTCCTGCTGCAGCCGGTTGCTCAGTTCGGGGCTGATGATCTCGGCCAGTACCTGGTCCCGGGTGACCTTGTCACCGGCATTGACCAGCAGGTTGACCGTGCCGGGACTCGCCGCGTAAAGCGTCGGGCTGACCGCAGCGACCACACTGCCCTGCACCGAGACGTCGCGAGTCAGGGTGCCGCGCTTGACTTCGGCGATGCGCAGCCGGCTCATGCTCGCCGCGGAGTCCGATGAAAACAGGCGTGCGGCGGTCGGCACGATCAGGACCAGCAGGACGATGGCCACCGCTGCGGCCAGTCCGATCTTCAGCCAGCGCTTGCCATGCTGGGGCTCGATCCTGATCTGCCGGTCCTGCGCCGAGGTGTCGCGAATCATTCATGTCTCCACGGGCAGCCCCTGTGGCTGCTCCCACGCCCTTTTCAGCAACAGGCGTGCCAACTCGCAAGTCGCTGAATTCCATGCATTTATACTGGCCGTCACCCGGTGCGGACAGTGTCCGGGCAAAGCGTCCGGACAGGCCCGGACAACTGCACCAGGGGCCGGCCGCGCAATGGCGGAAGGCCCCCGACGGCGCCCGAGCAAGCGGCGTCCGATGCACGCACCCAAGCCGGCGCGTTGCGACCCTTGGCCACGCCGGCGCATCCTCCATCGCCGTGAACAGTTCCTTCTGCATCGACATTCCGACTCGGCTCATTACCCGAATCCAGCGCGGCGAGTTGGGCGCGTTCGAGCAGGTCTACCGGCTTTTCGAACGACCGGCCTGGACGCTCGCCCTGCGCATGATCGGTAACCCGGAGGATGCCCGCGAGGTCGTGCACGATGCGATGCTCAGGGTCTTTGACCGCGCCCGGCAGTTCCGCGGCGATTCTCCATTCTGGGGCTGGGTCCGGCGCATCGTCGTCAATGAAGCGCTGATGCGCCTGCGGCGCGACCGTACGCACGTCGAGCAGGCCTACGACGAAACGGAACAGGCGCACGAGGCCGACACGTCGACGCCGGCGCCGTGGGCATGGACCGAGGCCAGGCAACTCGAGTCCGCGCTCGAGGCCCTGCCGGCGCTGACCCGCAGCGTGATCTGGCTGTACCACGTGGAGGGCCACACGCATCCCGAGATCGCCGAGATGACCGGCAAGTCGGTCAGCTTCTCCAAATCCCAACTGGCCCGCGGCACCGCGCGACTGCGCGAGCTGCTCGGCACATGCACTCCGGAAAGCCCATGTTCCCCGACCCTGATGGCCACGCCATGAAATCGATTGATCCGCTCGGCGCGGCCCTGCGCGCGCTGCCTCCGGCTGCGCCGCCCGGTGATCTGTACGCGCAGGTGGCGCGGACCCTCGAGGCACGCCGCGCGGGCCGACGCTGGCAGGTTCCGGCTGCCCTCGCGGCAAGCATCCTGTTCGGATGGCTCCTGGTGAACCAGCCGTGGAACGGCCGCGACCGGTCCGGCGGGCCGGCCGATACGCCGCTTGCCACGGCGACGACGCCGGCGCCATCGGCGAATGACGAGCTCGCCAACCTGCAGGATTATTCGCGACGGCTTGAAAGCTGGCTGGCCGACCTCTCCGACGGTGTCCCGAGGGATGGCCGCAACCTGATGGCCGCCGCCGAACTCGAGGACCTGGTCGGTCTCGTCGACGTGCAGCTGTCGGCTGCGCGCAGCGCGTCGGAGTCATTGCCGCTGTGGCGCCAGCGCGTTGCCTTGCTTGAAGACCTCGCCACCGTGCGCAGCGAACCATTCGCGCTTGCTGCCGAACCGGCACGGAACGGGGCGGCGAGCCCCACGCTCTGATTGAACATAAAGGAACCCATGATGATTTCCCGCCTGTCTGTCCTCGTGCTGGGCCTGCTTCTCAATGCAGCGCATGCCAGCGAACCTGCGCCCCGAACGGGCGCTGCCGCCGCACCCGCCGCGCGAGCAGCGGCCGCCCCGAAACCCGCTGCGAGCCCGGAGGAAGCGCGGCGCGAAATCGGTGAATTGCGCGAACGCATCGGCGTCCTGTCGCGACGCATGGCCGAGCTGTCGGTGCAGCTCGGCGACGTCGGTCCGCAGGCCTACGCATTCCGCTACCTCAACGATTCCGATCGCGCGATGATCGGGATGGTGCTTTCGGCCGAGCCCAAGGGAGCCCGCATCGACGCCGTCACGCCCGATGGACCGGCCGAGCGGGCCGGCCTGCACAGCGGCGACCTGCTGGCCAGTATCAATGGCGAGGACCTGGCCGCATCGAGCCCCGAAGTCTCGCTCGAAAAGGCGCGAAAGCTGCTCGGCGATCTCAAGCCGGGCGAAGCCGTGCGCCTCGGCTATCGACGCGGCGGGCGCGAGATGGCGATCGTCGAGGTCAAGGCCGAGCGCCGTGAGGCCTGGAACTGGCAACGCCTGTTTGCCGATGACGATGGCGAACGTGATGTCGAGGTCGTCGTCGATCGCGATCACCGGGGCGCCAGCGAAGGCAAACGTGAGGTGCTCGTCCGCAAGGATGTCGAAAAGGACTTCCGCACCCGCGAAGAGCGCTATGAGCGCATGCACGAAGCCATGGCCGAAGCGCGCAGGGCGATGCGCGAGGCGCGCCTGGAGATCGAGAAATCGCATCGTGGACTCGACGTCGCCCGAGCCGATGGCGCCTCGCCGGCGACGGACGACAGCTTCGCGCTGATGCCATGGTGGGGACTCAACCTGGCCTCGCTGAATCCCGACCTTGGTCGCTACTTCGGCGCCGAGAGTGGCGTGTTGGTGCTGTCGGCCAGCCGCAACGCGCTGAAGGAACTGCGCGCCGGCGACGTCATCAGGAAGGTCGGCACGCAGCCCGTCGAGCGTCCGGAACAGGTCCTGCGCGCGCTGCGCGACAGGCGCTCCGGCGAAACCGTCGAGCTGGTTCTGTTGCGCGAACGCAAGGACCTGACCATCCCGGTCGCAGTGCCGGAATACAAGGCCATCTTCGATATCCGTTCGCTGCCCGTGCCGCCCGCTCCGCCCGCGCCGCCAGTGCCGCCAGCGCCCGTCACGGCGGCCGCACCGCCAGTCCCGGCAAGCCCGGCGAGCCCCGCGACACCGGCATCGCCCCCGGCACCGCCCCCTCCTCCGGCACCACCGGTCCATGACGATCTGCCCAACCTGTACTGAGTAGCCGCTGCCCCGGCAAGCGACGGCGCCGCGCCCGGGCGCCGTCCATCCTGCGAACCCGGCAAGCCCCGCCGCTTTGCTATGATCGGGCGGCACGAGGACAGGGGCATGACCGACCGCATCCAGGACATTCCTGGTTACGAAATGATCAGCGAGCTGGGCGAGGGCGGCATGGCGACCGTGTACCTCGCTATCCAGCATTCGCTGGATCGCAAGGTGGCGATCAAGGTCATGCGTCGCGAACTGCGCGCGGGCAGCGGCCCGATGCCCGAGTTCGAGCGGCGCTTCCTGCTCGAAGGCCGGACCATGGCCAAGCTGCCGCATCGGAACATCGTCGCCGTCTATGACATCGTCACCCGCGACGACATCGCCTATATCTCGATGGAACTGCTCGAGGGCGGCACGCTCTCGGAACGCATGCGCGGCGGCGTCTCTCTCGGCGAGGCGATCGGTATCGTCGTGCAGCTCGCCAACGGCCTCGAGTTCGCGCACAAGAACGGCGTCATCCACCGCGACCTGAAGCCGTCCAATGTCATGTTTCGCGATGCGACGACGCCGGTTCTGACCGACTTCGGCATCGCCAAGCAGTCCGACGTACTGGCCTCGCGGATCACCCAGACCGGGCTTGTCCTCGGCACGCCGACCTACATGAGTCCGGAGCAGGCCAGCGGTCGCGAGATCGACGGCCGTGCCGACCAGTACGCGCTCGGCATCCTGTTCTACGAAATGCTGACCGGGCGGCCGCCGTTCACCGGCGAGAATCCGATGGCCGTGCTGATGGGCCATGCCCTGCAACCGCCGCCGCCGCTGCCCGACGACCTCGCTCCGCTGCAGCCGATCTTCGACCGCATGCTGGCCAAGGAACCGAACGACCGCTTTCCGAACCTGCAGGATTTCGTCAGGGCGCTGCGCGGCCTCGTCGTCGGCAATGACGCACTCGGCAAGAAACTCGGCAACATCACCAGTGCGAGTGCGAGCACGTCGGAACGCTTGCGCGCGCTCGGATTCTCCGGCGACTACACCGGCGGCGACAGCGGCTTCGCCCTCGACCTGCTGCGCATGCCGCAAGGCGACCCTGCGACCAGCCAACACACCACCTCGCTGGTCATGCAGGCCATGCAGCGTCCGCGCCTGCTGGCCGGCGTTGCCGCGGGCGTTGGCATCCTCATCATCGGCCTGGTTCTCTGGGCGGTATTCAAGCCGCGCACGCTGAGCCAGGACGACCAGTACCTCGTGCGCACCCTGCTGCGCGAAGCCGACCGCATGGTCGACAGCGGCGATCTGCTGACCCCGCCCGGCGCGAATGCGTTCGAGGATCTGCAGAAGGTCCTGCAGAAGGATCCCGAGAACGAGCAGGGCCTCGAGCTGCTCGGCAAGATCGCCGGGCTGTTGCGTGCCGATGCGGAGAAGTCCTTCGCCAGTGGCGACCTGGAAGCAGCAAGCGAGAAGGCCAACCAGGCCCTGAACATTGCCCAGGACGACGCCGAAGTGCAGGCCCTGGTCAAACGCATCGCCGACGAGCAGGAACGGCTCGCGGTCGCGCGGCGCGTCGATGAACTGCTGCGCAAGGCGGCGGACGCGGAGCGGCGCAATCAGCGCAGCGGCAGCGATGGCGCCTACGCGCTGCTGCGGACCGCGCTTGGGCTCGATCCCGCAAACGCCGAGGTGCAAAAGAAGCTGAAGGCCCTGACCGACGCCGAATTCGCCCGGGTCCGTGGCCTGCTCGACGAGGACAAGGCGGATGCCGCGGCACGGGCGCTGGAAGAGCTGCGCGCCGAATTCGGTGCCGACCCGGCCTTCGCGGACCTGGGCCAGAAGATCCAGCAGCGCCAGGAGGCGCTGGCCGGCGCCGCACGTATCAAGGCCCTGCTGGACAAGGCACGCGACGCACTTGCTGCCGGGCGCATCAGCGAACCGGCAGGCAACAACGCCTTCGACTGGTTCGAGCAGGCACGCCAGACCGACAGCGGCAACGCCGACGTCAACGCGTTCAAGGCGACCCTCGCGCAACGCATCCTTTCCGATGCGAAAGCCGCGCAGGGGCGCAAGGATGCGGAAACCGCGCTCGATCGCGCCGAACTGGCCCTGCGCGTCGATCCGAACCTGGCCGATGCCGTGACGATCCGCGAAACCGCGCAGCAATCGCTGGGATCACGGCGGGCGGCGATTGCCTCGCAATTGAACCTGGCCCGCGCGTCGATCGCCGCGGGCCGCTTGCTGCCGCCCGTCAAGGACAACGCGCGCGACGTCCTCGATCTGCTGCTGCAGGGCGATCCGGAAAACGCCGATGCGCTCAAGTTGCGCGAAGCCTTGCCGCGCGTGGTCGCCGACGCGCTGCGTGGCGCCGTCGAGCGCGACGACATGGACTACGCCGTGGCGCTGGCCGATTCCGCCGCCAGTATCTATCCCGACGATGCGAAGATCGCCGGACTCGTCGGCGATGTGCGCAGCCGTCAACGTGAGCAGAAGGCCGAGCTCGAGCGCCAGGCCAGCGAACAGCGCATCGCCGCGTTGCTGCTGAAGCGCCCGCTCGACAGTCGCAACGCCGAGGCGGCGGCGCAGGCCATCGAATCCCTGCGCAGTTCTGCCGCGAGCGACGCCGAGCGCTACGAAAAGCAGATGGCCGAGGTCCTCGCCGACGATGTGCGCGGCGCAACGAACCTCGAATCGGGCCAGGCCAGCCTCGCGGCGATCCGCGCCGCGGCCAGCGTCCTGAAGACCAGCAAGGCGTTGAGCGCGATCTCGAGCCCGGCCGAGGCGCGCATCGCCGATCTGCAGAAGCAACGCGATACCGAACTGGCCGCGCAGAATGGCGACCTCGTCATCAATGCCCAGCCCTGGGGCACGGTCGACCAGGTCCTCGATGCCTCGCGCAAGCCGGTCGCGTTGCCCGAGGATCGAACCACGCCCCTGCGCCTGACCCTGCCCGCAGGCAGCTACTACGTCACCCTGCGCCACCCGCGATCGAGCAAGACCGTATCGGCATTCGCCCGGGTCAGTGCGGGCAAACGCAGCGAGACCAGCGCCAGTTTCCCGACCCTGAGCGCCGAGGAGTACCTCAAGAATGCGGGTCTCTAGCGTGCGCGCAATCCTCGCCGCGCTGGCAATGCTGGCGACGCCGGCCATGGCCGACTGGAAACAGGACTACGCGCGTGGCCTGGAGGCGGCAAAGAAGGGCAACTGGGAGGATGTCGACCGTTACATGCAGGGCGCCCTGGCCGGCAATGCCGAGCCTGCCGAGCGCCTGCGCCTGTACGGGCAACGATTCGAGGCATACGCGCCGCAACACTATGCGGGCATGGCGGCGCTTCGCCTGGGTGACTGCGCGGCCGCGCTGCGCTACTGGTCACAGGGCGGCAACGAATCGTTCATCCGCGGCGTGCCGGAACTGGCAGAGGAAGAGCAGCAGGGGCGCGCGGAGTGCAGGACGCAGCTGGTGCGCCAGGGTGAACCGACCAAGCCAGGCACCGAATCCATCGCCAAGCAGACGCCGGTGGCCGAAGCGCCGGCGCCAACGCCTGCCCCGCCGCCGTCCAGACCCGTCGCGGTTGCACCGCCATCGCGACCCGCGGAAACACCGGCTGCACGTCCACCCGTGGTCGAGCGGCCGGCGACCAGTTCGGTCAATGCGCAGATCCTGCGCCCCTTGCTGGATGCCTATCTGGACGGACGCTACAGCGATGTCCTCAAGCTCAGCGGCAGCGTGCCGCCAACACCCCGGCTGCGCTGGCACATGCTGACCTTGCGCGCGGCCGCCGCCTATAACCTGGCCCAGCTCGGCCAGTCTGCCGACGCCGCGAAGATTGCCCGCCAGGCCGCCGACGAGGCGCGCAAGGCCGATCCGGCGTTGAAACCGGATTCCAGCTACTTCTCACCGAAGTTCCTGAACTTCTACGCAGGCCGCTAGCGGCCGATCCGATGGCGGCGCCCGACCATTTCGGGCCACCGCGACCATTCACGTGGCACGCAAATGGACGCCTGCTGCCGCAGCCCTGCCCGGACCTTCCGGACAGGGCGGTCGGATCAGAAGCGGAACACGCCCGACATCGAGAAGGTGTCGTTGGTGTCGGAGAAATCCGCACCGAGATCGATCTGGAAGCTGCTGAAGGCCATGCCCGCGCCGAGCGAGTAGTGGGTCTGGCTGCCGCGTCCGGCCGAGAAGGTGGCTGCATTGATCGCGATGTCGGCCGGCACACCCTGGTAGACCAGCTCGTGGGCCGGATCATGCCAAACGCCCGCGCGCAGGCTGAACGGATGCGTGGTGGCAAAGGTGTATTCGGCGCCGAGGTGCACTTCGGTGCCGTCATCGAGCTTGAGCGGAACCAGCTCGAGCGACGGATCCTGGTCGAACACCGAGGTGATGTTGTCGGTCAGCTGGGAGTAATAGACCTTGTTGACGTCGAAGTTGATCACCCAGCTGTCGCTCGGGCGATAGCTCAGGCCGAGCCCGATCACATCCGGAATGTCGAGATCGGTGCGCACGCTGAACAGGTCGTTGACGACGCCCGGTACGGAGAGCACCGCGTCGTAACGCAGTTCGGGGGCATGGCGATAGGAAAAGCCGGCACTCAGCCATTCGTTGAACGCGTAGCGGGCGCCGAGGGTGAGACCGACCTTGCCGTCGCCGTCGAGATTCGCCTCGCGATTGACCGGGACACCCTCGAGCGTGAAGCGGTCGGTCGTGCTGTTGATGTCGAGCAGGTAGTAGTTCAGGCCGACGCCGAAGGAGAGCTTGTCGGTGGCCTTGTAGCCCAGCGCGACGCCATAGGTTTCGACGTCGATGCTCGTATTGACGTCGTAGGCGAAGATCGTGCCGGTGACGAGGCCGTCGGCGGTGGCGTAGGTTTCGCCGGCGCTCTGGAACTCGGAGTCGTAGTTGACCAGTTCGTAGCGATAGACCGCCAACGAGAGTCTCTCGCCCGGGTAGACGAACGAGAACGAGCGCAGCGACGACGTCGTATCGTTCTGCGAGGAGTAGTTGAGTCCCGACGTGTTGAACCCGTTGTATTGCAGCGAGCCGCCGTCGAGCCAGCGCGTGTCGGTCCGTACCGAACGGATTTCGGCGGAGACTTCCGGGCTGACCAGCTGGGTCAGGCCGGCCGGATTGGCGTAGGCGGCCGACGCGTCGTCAGCCAGGCCGATGAAGGCGCCGCCCATGCCGAGCGCACGCGCGCCCGGGCTCGAGAAGCTGAAGGGAAGGCTCGCGTTGGCCTCGTTGTCGGTAATCGCGAGTGCATTGCCCGCCATGCCGGCGAGTCCGAGTGCCACGGCAGTTGCCAGTAACTTTTTCATTCCTTTACTCCCCGAGTGAACGAATGCGGTACAGCCAAAGAAGCGTCGGGCGCAAAGATAACACGCTCTTAACGCCGCGGCACCGCATCCAGTGCGGACTTTTGCTGCCGCGCAGCAGAGAAAAACCCGGCCCTCCGGGGCGCCGGTTGCGGGCCGGCCGGCCGACCGCTCAGGGCTATGCCGGCCCCGCTTCGGTCACCGGCACGAGCTTTCAGGCCGCCTCGGCGCGGAGTTGCGCGCGGCAAGCCCGCAGTGCCTGCTCAACCACGGCGAAGCCGGCATCCGGGCGGTGCGCGTTTTCGCTCAGGGTCCGGCGCCAGGCGCGCGCGCCAGGCAGGCCCTGGAACAGGCCCAGCATGTGCCGGCTGATGTGCTGCAGCTTGCCGCCGCTGGCGAGATGCGACTCGATGTACGGACGCATGCGTTCGATGATCGCCTCGCGCTCGGGCAGGGGCGTCCCGAACAGCCGATTGTCGAGCTCGGCCAGGCGATACGGCTCGTGGTAGGCGGTGCGCCCGAGCATGACCCCATCGGTCTGGCGCAGGTGCGTCTCGACCTCGGCCACGGTCTCTATGCCGCCATTGATGATGATCGCCAGCTGCGGAAAGTGGCGCTTGAGCTGGTACACGCGCTGGTAGTTGAGCGGCGGCACGTCGCGGTTCTCCTTCGGCGACAGACCCTTCAACAAGGCCTTGCGCGCGTGCACGACGAAGACCGCGCAGCCAGCCGTCGCGACGACCTCGACGAAATGCTGCAGATCGGCGTACTCGTCCTGCTCGTCGACCCCAAGCCGACACTTCACCGTGACCGGAATCGAGACGGCCGCACGCATGGCGCTGAAACACTCGGCGACCAGCACCGGCTCGCGCATCAGGCAGGCGCCGAAGCGGCCCGACTGGACGCGATCGGACGGACAGCCGACATTGAGGTTGATCTCGTCGTAACCGTACTGGGCGCCGATCCGCGCGGCTTCAGCCAGTTCGCCCGGATCCGAGCCACCCAGTTGCAGGGCAACCGGATGCTCGGATGCATCGAAGCCGATCAGGCGCTCGCGGTCGCCATGAACGAGCGCCGGCGAGGTGACCATTTCGGTGTACAGGCGCGCGTTCGGCGACAACAACCGATGAAAATATCGGCAGTGCCGGTCCGTCCAGTCCATCATCGGCGCGACGGAAAGGCGCCATGCGGCTGCGGAAGGAGCCTTGAGAGTGTTCATCCGGCCATTCTAGCCGCGTTGAGGCGCGCATCCGAAGCCGGTCGGAGGCGAAGGCCTGTTCGGGCAGAAGGAAAGCGCCGCCATGCCGAAATGCATCGACATCCAAAAAGGGCGTCGCATGGACCAGGATGGATGGCCTGGATTCGAATCCGCGCCTCCCGGCAGGGCACGGGGCACACCCTGTTTCAAAGGCTGCTTCCTGACCGCTAACCGCGCCGCGCCGCCTCGATCGTCGCGATGTCGATCCGGGTCATGGTCATCATGGCGTCGAAGGCCCGCTTGGCCGCCGCCGGGTCGGGATCGGTGATCGCGTCGGTCAGGGCGCGTGGCGTGATCTGCCAGGACAGGCCCCATTTGTCCTTGCACCAGCCACAGGCGCTTTCGCGACCGCCGTTGCCGACAATTGCATTCCACAGGCGATCGGTTTCGGCCTGGTCGTCGGTCGCTACCTGGAACGAGAAGGCTTCGGTGTGGGTAAACGCCGGCCCGCCGTTCAGGCCGAGGCACGGAATGCCGAGCACCGTGAATTCGACCGTGAGGACGTCGCCCTGCTTGCCCGATGGGAAATCGCCCGGCGCGCGATGGACGGCATGCACCGCGCTGTCCGGGAAGGTCGCGGCATAGAAGCGCGCTGCCTCTTCGGCAGCGCCGTCATACCAGAGGCAGATTGTGTTCTTGCTGGTCATGGTTCATCTCCGGAAAACAGTGGCTGGAACAAATCCGAGGCCGCGATCGCAGCGAAGAGGCGCAGTCTGCTTCGGACGATACCCGCGCTCTTCAGGGAATCCGCCGCAGAAGATCGGGATGCCGGTCAAAAACCTGGGTGCGCCAATCGGCGTGGGTGCGGTCGATTTCGTCGACGGCGAGATCGGGCACATAGCCAAATGCGCAATTTCGACCGCTCTCCTTCGCCAGATACAAGGCACGGTCGGCGACGCTCAGCACAAAATCCATGTTGAACAGATCAACGCGCTCCCGATAGAACGGATAGACCGACCATCCCACCGAGGCAGTCGGATCGATCAGCACGCCGCTTTCCAGTTCGACGGTGGTCTCGCGCAAGGCCTCGACGATCCGGCTGGCCAGTTTCCCGCCGTCGTCGCGGAGCCGGTTCATGCCGAGGTAGATGAACTCCTCGCCGCCGAAGCGGAAGATCAGGTCGTCCTTGCGCTTGATCTCCTGCAAGCGTTGGGCGACGGCCTTGAGCACCATGTCGCCGGCGGCGTGGCCGTGCTGGTCGTTGATGTGCTTGAAATGGTCGAGGTCGATCGCGCAGACGATCACGTCGACCGGATCGCTCGCCCTGACGCGCTTTGCGTTGTTGGTGATCGCGGGTACCTCTTCGCGCACCCATTCGCCGAAGCGATGCCGGTTCCAGAGTCCGGTCAGGGGATCGGTCGCTGCGGCATGCTGCAGTGCCTCGGTCTTCAACGCCACCAGCCGTTCGAGCTCCGCGCTGCGAGCGCGCAGCGCGCGCACCCGCCACTGGCCGGCCAGCACGATCAGACCCAGGCCGGCCACCCAGAATGCGACGACGGTCGATGTACGCCGGTACCAGGGCGCGATCACGGTGATCGGAACCGAGGCCAGGCCGCCTGGCGCGCCCGCCGCGTCGCGCGCCTCCACTTCAAAAAGCAGGTTCCCGGCCGGCAGGTTGGTGAAATCCCGCCGCACCTCGTTGCTCCACTTGCTCCATTCTCCGTCGCCACCCTCCTGGCGAATTCGCGAGCGGTAGCTGTTGAGCTCGGAAGCGCGGTAACTGGGCAGGGCGAAGCCGAAGCGGGCGCTGTCGCCCTCGGCCAGGCTCAACGCCGGGACCGCACCGTAGCCCGAGTAAAGGGTCCGATCGCCGTTCGATATCTCGCGGATCAGAACCTGCAGGGTCCGGGGAACCGGCAGATTGACCGAAGGGTCGACGCGCACGATGCCCGAGTCGGTGGCGAGCCAGACGATGCCACTCTTGTCCATCAGGATGTCGCGAATATTGCCGAACCCGGCGATGCCGTCGAACACGCTTTGCTGGTAGGTGTAGACGCCCGAAACGCCCTTGGAGAGGAGCTTGAGCCGGCCAGACGAATTGGCAACCAGGATTTCGTTCGGGTTGAGTGGCAGGAACTGCGTAACCGGGCCGCTTTGTTCGAACGGCAGCCGGGAACTCGATTCGAATCGACCATTCGAAAAATGATGGAATCCGCTGAGGCTGCCGATGAACGCCTCGCCGCCGATGAGCTTGAGGGCAAGTTCGCCGGGCGGTACGCCGTCGCGTGCATTGAATTCCGTCAACGCGGCGTCGGCCAGGAATTCGGAACCGGTTTTTGGGGTCAGTCGCGCGACGCGACCCAGGTTCGAGGACAGCCAGATGTCGCCGCCCGGCTCGTGGACGATCCCGAGCACGTCGAAGCTCACATCGTCGCGCACATCCATTTCGGACCAGGTTCCACCGGCCTCGCGGATGCGGGCCAGTCCGAACCGCAGGCCGAGCAGCACCTCGTCAGGTGACGCGGGGCTGACAAAAGAAGAGAAGACGTTGCGCTTCTGCAGAACGAGCAAACGACCCTCGCTGCTCCAGACGCCATTGTCGGTCAAGGCCAGAAAATCATCGCCCTGGCTCACTGCGCGATGGATCCAGGGAAAATTCGGCGTCATCCTCTCGAAGGTCGTCATGCGACCCTCATTCTTCAACAGCGTGAAGCTCTTGCTGGTGTAGGCGATGATGCCCTGGCCGTTTTCGATCGCACCGATTGGAGATTCGTAGATCCCCTGCGATTCCTGGAACAGCGAGACGCGCGAGGGCCAGTCGATGCGCGTGATCGCATTGCTCCAGGCGACCCAGATGCTGCCTTCGTAGTCGACGTGGATGGCCTGGGCACCCGGCAGGGCGCCGAATTGGCTGGCCTGGAAGCGGGCGATCTCGTTCCAGGTTTCATCGAGTATGACGAGGTCCCCGTTGACGAAAGGCAGGCCGAATGTGCCGTCCACCAGCGCCCGCGCGACGCCAATCTGCCCAACCAGGGCTTCGGAATTTCCGAGCACGGCAGGTTCCGGGGGCTGGTCGAGGTCCGCCCAGGTCGCGATTTCTATCGGGTCATGGGAAATCCCGGCCAGTCCCCGAACACCGTAGGGCATCAGCGCCGCAAGCGACCGCTGGGCGTGGAACTCGCCGCCCGTGACGAGTTTGAGACTTCGTCCCGACACATGCTTGAGGCCGAAACGATCATCGCGCACATACAGTTCGCCACGGACTGAGAACAGGCGGCCAAAACGATTCTCTGCCGGCAACACGAACATGCCCTTGGAATCCCGGCATATCAGACTGGGTTCGGAACGCACGCACCATTGACCCGAACCCGATGCGAATTCCCAGATATGGCCGAGCCCGACCAGACCGCCGGGCACCTCCGTTGCCAGATCCCTGGCCCGCACCCGGTGACCCTCGCTGGACACGGCGAGCAGGAATTCGGAGCCGCCGACGATGATCTCGCCCGCGTCGGTGATACCCAGTGCGGTCACCATGCGCGCATCGGGCAACGGCAGCCGACTCCACTTGATGCCATCGAATTCCAGCACGCCGACATTGTCGGCCACATAGATCAAGCCGTCCTTGCCCTGGACGATGCTTCGGAACGGCGGCGCGGCGTATTGATCGTCCGCGATGATCTCCTTGAAGTTCCAGGTCTTCGATTGCGGCATCGCCGACTGGGCGAACGCCAGCGCGGGCACCAGCAGGATTCCGATCACGAGAAGGATGGAAAGGGGGATTTCGTCGATTTTCATGTCGGGCGCCCGGTGGACAAGGGTGCCAGCCGCGACTGGCCATGGCAATGCACCGATATCCAAAGCTTGACTTGGCCGCACCCTGGTTCTAGCTTCACCTGGCGGGTTCTGCAAATGTCCCGTTCCCAAGCAACCGACAACGAGGCCACAAGATGAACCAGGACACCCAGGGGAAACTGGAAATTTCGGGGAAGGTCGTCGAACAGCTCAATGCCATGGCACGCAACAGTGCGACACCAGGCGGCTATAGCCAGGCTCCGCGAACGCCTGGGCCCACGCCGAGTCCCAACATCAGCCGCGAAGGTCAGCAAGACTAGCCGGATACGCCCACAGCGGAGGCGGGATCTCTCGCCTCTTCGGGCAACTGCGATTTTCGCGCGGCTCGGGAGGTGCATCGCTTCCCGGCAGGGCGCCGCGATTTCACCCCTATCGATTCCTGAAGTGGTCGCCGGCTGTTGGTCCGCGACCGGTCGAGACCGGCCCCATGAGTCCCAGTCCGCAGAGCCTTGAGCTCAATCCGCGCGCCAGAATCTCGATCCACGACCACGAGCAGCCGCCGTCGTTTCTGGTCGAGGCGCCGATCAAGGGCGCATCGTTTTCCTCCGTTCGGGTCGGCGCCGACAACCTGCCCGGCGCGCATGCCTTTCTCTGTTCGATCCTGATCGAAGGACGCCAGGATGTGCAGGTCAGTGCACTGGATGCAGACGAACTGTGCCGGATCGGCCTGTTTGCGCCGGTCGATGCGCTGCCGCAGGCCGTGACCTACCAGTTTCCTCTGCGTGACCCTGCGCCGGGGACCCCGTTGCGGTCGCGCCCCAGCGTCACCGACCCGGAGGGCCGGACAGGGCGTCGCCTCTCCTCCCTGCGTCTCCCCGCCGAGTGGTCCGAACAGGGGCTTCGCTTTGAACCACACCACCACGGCAGCGTCTGGTCGCCGGTGCAGGTCGCAAGCGCGGCAGAAACCGGCGCCCGCCACGATCAAGCGGACGAGGCCGCAAAGCTGCAAGCGGCGCTGGACAGCGAAGCGACCCGCGCCCACTTCGAACGTGAGGGGTTCGCCGTCCTCGACAACCTGCTTCCCTCCGAGCATGTCGAGGAAATGGGGCGATATTTCCAGGCCCTGGCGACGCAGGGATTCCTGACCTGCAGCGAAGACCGTGGAACCCGCCGCTACATCGCGCACAATGATCCGGTCGCCCATTTCTGGCACGGCCAATTGAACGAGCGCGTCTCGCAACTGGCCGGGCGGCGGACCAAGCCGTCCTACTCGTTCGTGTCGGTCTACCTCGCCGGCGGGGACCTGTTCTGGCACACCGACCGACCTCCCTGCGAGTACACGCTCACCCTGCTGCTCGACTACGCACCGCTCGACGCCGAGGGCCGTTCACCCTGGGCGCTCAAGCTGACCGGACGTGACGGCACGGTCCACTCGCTGCATCAAGGCATCGGCGAGGCGCTGATCTTCAAGGGGCGCGAACTCAGGCACGGGCGCGACATGTTGCCGGAGGGACACCGCTCCGCCTCGCTGCTGTTCCACTTCGTCGACCAGGACTATGACGGGGTGATGGAGTGAGCCACGCGCGCGCTCGTTCGATCGACGTCATTGCCGTCGCGCCGCGGATACCGGGATGACCGCCGCGACGTGCCCTGCGCCGTCTGCGGTCGCGGGCGCGCATAGCGTCCAGGCCTACTTTCATCGCCTCGGAGAACGCATTTCATCCGAGCTCGGCGAGGGCCGCGCAGCGGTCTACGCCGGTCTCGAACGCGTGGCCGCGGAGCAACTGGCGGCGTTCAATCCCTCCGCACACATCAGCCACGCCGATCTGGTCGATTACGTGCTCGGCGCGGAGACGCTGTGCAAGCAAGCCGATCTCGACGGCAATTTCGCCGAACCGCCCGTGTCGCTGTACAACGGCGGCGACTTCGATATCTCGGCGCTGACCTGGCTGGACGGCACCACGAGCATCCACCAGCATGCATTCTGCGGCGCCTTCCATGTGCTTTCCGGCTCGAGCATCCATTGCCGCTACCGTTTCGATCCGTGGCGGCCCCCGGAGCCCCGCCAGCGCGCCATCGCCGGTCGCCTCGCGCTGCTTGACCTCGAAGTCCTGCATGCCGGCGACACGCGCGTCATCGCCCGAGGCGACGACCTGATCCATTCGCTGTTTCACATGATCCGGCCCTCGGTGACGATTGTGATCCGCACGATTACCGATGATGCCGGCGCCGACGTGCAATACGACTACCGATGGCCCGGCCTCGCCCACCATCCCTTCCAGCGCCATGCGCCGACCATTCGCAAGCAACAGTACTTGCGCATGCTGCGTGTGCTCGATGAAAGCGCGGCACCGGCGCATCTGCGACGCGTCCTCGCCGATGCCGATCTGTTTCTTGCCTACGTGCTGGTCTCGGAGCAGACGAGGATATCCGCGGACCCGGACCAAGCCCGAGCGCTATCCTCGTTGTGCTCAAGGTTGTCCGCCAACGAACAAGACCTGGTGTGCCGCGCCGCGCACAACGACCTGCTGAGCCAGACCCTCGTCGATTGCCGGCGCAAGCTGCACGACCCTGGCCATCGTTTCCTGCTCGCCCTGCTGCTCAACGTGTTCGATCGCGAGGAGTTGCTCGGCCTGGTCCAGCGTGAGTTCGAGGTTGCCGACTCGGTCGACCAGGTCATGTGCTGGGTCGCCGAAATGACCGGCAACACCGATCGTTACCAGAACCTGATCGGGCTCGACTTCAGTGCGACCGAGCTGCAGATGCTCGAAGCGATGGTGCGCGGTGCCGGACTCGAAGTCGTGCTCGAACAATTCGCCGACCGCTACGGTGCCGCGGAAGTCGACCGCCAGCGCGACGCCCTGGCAGCCCTGTTCGCCGCCCTGAAACGCTGCGCGCTGTTCCATCACATCTTCGCCGACCTGCCGGAATAAACGGGGTCCGGGCAAACGGTGCCAGAGTGAGGCTTGCTCTTGCCGCCCGGACGATGCGGATGCTTTGTACCGGATCCGCCATGCTGATCGTCCTGACGGGCAATCAAAACACCCAGACCACCGACCCGACCCAACGTTGCCTGGCAGGAAATGTGAACTCGAAGGGTGGGTCAAGCGCCTCGTAACGAAATCGCAGTGGGCCGGTCCAGATCCGGTTGATGCTGAGGTAGAGGTCTCCAAAGGCCGCATTGAGGGCCAGGTTTGCATATCGGTAATCGTGTGGGGGCGTACCGCTCGGATGCGCATGACCGAGGCTGATATCGATGCTGAAGCCTCCGCCGAGCGGCTGGCGCCAGCTCGATTCGATGCGCAACCAACCGTTGTAGCCAGCCGGGTCACCGATGTAGGCGTTGCCGACCCGCGGCGACCATGCGAATGCCAGCAGCCAGCGGCCGCGCCAGCCGAGCGCGGCATTGAGCTCGTCATACTGGAAGCCGGCGCGATTGCGGGCTTGCAGCGGTTCGTAGTGGATCAGGCCGAGCTGGGCCGACCAGTCGTCATCGAAGCGCCAGCGGCGATCGAGGTAGCCCGTGAGCTGGGTGTCGGGGCGTCCGGATGGGGCCCGGATCGCATGGGCACCGAGGCCGACCACCCAGTCGTTTGCGAGCGTGCAATGCAGGTCGCCGAACGCGCTGGTCCGGCCTTCACTCTGGGAGATGCCGCGGTAGATGTTTTCCGAGGACAGTCCGAGCGCGCCCTTGCAAGGGCCGGCGCAGGCGGGCGCGGCCGCCATGAGGCCAGCGGAGCCCGCGGCGATGGCGATCGCCAGCGCGGCGCGCGTCAAGCCGGCCTCTCCGCGATGGAAAACAGTGCCCGGCGAGACTGTCCGCCGTATACCGAAAACCGCGTGCTTGCAGGCGCGAGCCGGTAAGCTGGACCTTCCGCCCGGAATGCGGTCATCGCGACAGGGCTGGCATTCGATGCAACCGTCGTGGTTCTCTCACGGTACATACCGTCGATGATCCAGGCCATGGGTGAACAGGAAGCGCGCATGAGAGAGAGTACCGCCTCGCGCAAGCATTGCGATCGAGCCCCTTCGGACGAGCATGAGCTCGCCCTGATCAGGGCTGTCGCACGCGGCGACCGCGCGGCGTTCGGGGCGTTGCATACACGCTACCACGGTCTGCTGATGCGGTTCCTGGTCCGCTCCACCTCGCGCCGCGATCTGGTCGAGGAGGTCGTCAATGACACCTTGTGGGCGGTCTGGCGCAGCGCCTCACGATTCCGCGGCGATTCCAAGCCACGCAGCTGGGTCATGGCGATCGCCTACCGCAGCCTGATGAAGGCCCTGCGCGATCGCCCCCTGCAAGCAGGGGCGATGCCGTCGACCGCCGCCGACGGTGGCGGCGACGGCATGGCCGAGCTCGTCGATGCCAGCAGCGACATCGCCCGCGCCGAGGCTCGCGACTGGATCCGGCGCGGGCTCGATCTGCTGCCCACCGAACAGCGCGTGACCCTCGAGCTCGCCTACTTTCTTGGCCAGTCCTGCGAGGAGATTGCGGTGATCATGGACTGCGCCGTGGGCACCGTGAAGGCGCGCATGTTTCACGCGCGCGTACGCCTGCGCAATACCCTGCCCGCTCTCGGCGGCGAGCCCGAACCCACGAATTCCCCGAAAACCGCATGACCACGCACGATCCCATCCATCGCCAGGCCTGGGAGCTCATTCCCTGGCTGGTCAACGACACCCTTGAAAAGGACACCCGCGAGAGGATCGAAGCGCACCTTTGCACCTGCGCCGACTGTCGTGAGGAGCTGGCCTTCCAGCGCCGGATCCAGGCCGGCATGGAGGAGGACCTGTCCAGCGGCGGGGTTGCGGCCCCCGTTGCGCTGGTCCGCCTGTTCGAGCGCATCGACGCCGAAGACGAGGCCGCGGCGCACGATGCCAGCCACGATCCGTTGGACCTCGACGATCGGAGACCTGCAACGCGGCCAGGGACAAGGGTGGGTCATGCGCGGACGAACCGATGGTTGGTCGCAGCCGTCATCGTCGAAGCCCTGGCACTCGGCGGTCTCGGCACCCTGTTGGCCAGCCAGCACGATGCAGGCAACACGACGGGAAGCTACGTGACCCTGAGCCAGGCGTTGCAGCCGGCGCCCGACGCGGCGATCCGGCTTGTGCCGTCGCCGACACTGAGGGTCGGCGAATTGCAGGCCCTGCTCGGCGAAGCCGGTCTGCGCATCGTCGGCAGCAATGCCGGTGGCACGATCCTCGCCCTCGGCTTCGACCGCACCGCTGGGCTGTCGGAGGACAGGCAGGGAAATGCACAGCGGCAGCGCATCGAAGCAACCGTGCGGCAGTTGCGCGCGAACCAAGCGATCCTGCTGGTCGAGCCCATTGGTGTGTCATCGGCGACTCCGCCTTGAGCGCGGTGAAGGACTCCCTTGCCCGCCGCGCGCTCTGGCCGCGCCATCTCGTGGCGGCTGCAGGACTGCTGCTTTTCCTCGGCACACTGCTGGCGACGAGCGCCGAAGCGGCCAGCGACCATGACGGTGCGATCTCGCGCCGCATCGTCGTCGCGATCACCGAGAAGCCCGACCCGATGATGATCAGCGGATCGAGTCCGCGCGGTTACGCCGGTTTGCCGGGCTATGCGGGGAGCGAACGTACGCGGGCGACGGCGGCACGGATCGCACGCGATCATGGGCTGGCGGAGGTTTCGGCCTGGACCATCGAACCGCTCAACCTGCGCTGCATGCTCTATGAGATTCCGGCCTCGGCCGATCGGGCCAGGGTGCTCGCCGAACTGCGCAAGGACCGTCGCGTGCATCTGGCCCAGCCACTGCAGGAATTCAGCACGCTGACGGCAACGTCGACCAGATCAACCAGCGAAGCGACCGCTACGAAACCTGGGTTCAATGACCCCTATGTCGGCCTGCAGACCGGCTTTTCGGCGATCGACGCCGGCGCGGCGCAACACTGGGCCAGCGGTCGAAGCGTCTCGGTCGCCCTCGTCGACAGCGGCGTCGATGCCACCCACCCCGACCTGGCCGAACGCATCGTCGAGCAGCGCGACTTCGTCGGCGGCGAAGCCGGCGATCCGGGGCGCGATCGCCACGGCACGGAAGTCGCCGGCGTGATTGCAGCCGTGGCCAACAACGGCGTGGGCATCGTCGGCGTGGCACCTGCGGTCGAACTGCATGTCTATCGCGCCTGCTGGCCGAGTGAGGCCGGTGCCAGCCACGCGCACTGCAACAGCTTCACCCTGGCCCAGGCACTGGCGGCGGCGATTCGATCATCGGCACGCGTGATCAACCTGAGCCTCGGCGGCCCTCCCGATCCGCTGCTCGCGGAACTGCTCGAGCATGCCATCGCGCGCGGAACCATCGTTGTCGGCGCGGTCGCTCCCGATACCGAGGTTCCGGGTTTTCCGATCAGCACGCAGGGGGTGATCGCAGTCGACTCGAGCGGCGCGCCGCATGCTCCGATCCCGACCGCATTGCGCGCACCCGGCGGGGATATCCTCACTCTGGAACCTGGGGGCAGCTATGACTATGCCTCCGGAAGCTCGCTGGCGGCCGCGCACGTGACCGGCGCGATCGCGCTGCTGTTGCAGGTTTCGCCCGGGCTCGACGAGAACCAGATCCTAGCCCTGCTGCGCCAATCGGTTCGCCACAACGGCGGACCGATCAACGCCTGTGTCGCGATCAGCGCGGCTTCCGGCCATCACGGAACCTGCACCACGGACTAGTGTCGGACCCTGGTCGCAGGGTGCTCGCGTCCAGCGATGCAGGTGACTCCAATCCCCTCGTTCGCGCATGCTTCCTGCGGCTGCATGCCGACGCGCAGGCCTGCTCGCGATCGATCAGTCCTCGCCGGCCCGGATCGGTTCGCCGGGGACATGGATCTTCATGTTCGCCTCGATGTTCCTGGCCACGCGCAGGCGGTATTCCGGGGTCATCCGTACCGGGACCGGTTCGGCCGATTTCGGCGCATCCTGCCCGCGCAGCTCGGAGGCCATGGCGGCGGCACTCGTCGTAACCGATACCGCGGGGGCGGCGAAGATGTCGGTGCGATTGCCGTTCGTGCCGGTCGTGCGTGCGTAGAAGGGCACGAACACATTGCCGATGCTGGCCAGGCCCATGTAATCTCCAAGAAAGTACCCGCTGGTGTTGCCGGCCCCGGACAACGGCGCGGTGGCGAGATCGAACGGGCCGGCCACCTGGCTTTCCTGCCAGTTCACGGCATCGGTCGAGCGCGCCAGCCAAAGGCTGGTGAACAGCGTGTTGCGATCGTTCGTGTTGCCACGGAAGTCGTAGTAGGTCACACCGATCATGCCGTCGGCGCGCACGTGCACGGCCGGCACGAAGGCGGCGACCGCCGTGCTTGCATTGACCCGTGCCGGTGTCGACCAGGTCAGCCCGCCATCGTCCGAGCGGGACATGGCGATGCCGTCTCGCGCACCATTGCTGAATCGTGAATCCTGCCAGGCGGCGAACAGGCTGCCGCCAGTCCCGACCGCGATCGACGGCGTGATCGTCGCATCACGCACGGGGATTCCGGTTTCCGGGTCGACCGTGCCGACGCTGAGTTCGCTCGAGATGCGGATCGGTGCGGACCAGGTCAGGCCGTTGTCGGTCGAGCGGATGACGTCGAAGTACGCGTTCGTTGATCCGTTTGCGGCGGCATCGATGCGGGTGAATGCATCGACCAGCGTGCCATTCGGCAAGACCACGATGACGTTGCCGATGGTCTGGCTGTTGACGCCCGGATCGAAGACCGGACGCGCCGCCTCCCAGGTTTCGCCACCATCGGTACTGCGCGCGAACCAGGTCGGGCCGGTATTGTCGACCGAAATCCGGTCCCACACGGCGTAGACGAAATGCGAGTCGATCGGGTCGGCCGTGATCGATTCCTTGTCGTGGAATGCCGTGCTGCCCTCGCGGACCAGCGTGGTCGGCAGGCTCCAGTTCGCGCCGCCGTCGGTCGAGCGGCTGACCAGGACCGCGCTTTCCGAACCCGGCATCAACGAGGCGCCATTGAATGCGATCGCGATCGCATAAGCCGTGCCGTCGGGCGAAACGCTGACCCAGGGATCGCTGCTGCGCTCGAAGTCGCCACCGTTGCCGGCCGTGCCGCCCGCACAGCGCGAAAAGGCCGGCGCGCTGCGGCTCCAGCTTCGGCCACCGTCGTTGGACACGCCCACGACCAGGCCATGTGCCCCGCCGGTCGACCAGCGATCCTGCTGCCAGGCGCCGTAGACACGCTGCGGCACGCCCGGGTCGACCGTGAAATGCGGTTCGACTTCCGCGTTCGCGTAAGAGGTACCCGAAGGTGCCATGCCATCGCAGCCGGCCGCGAACGGCGTGTCGGCTGACGCTCGGTATTGCGGATCAAGTGTCGGTGCGGGCGGCGGCGGAGGCGGTGGTGGTGGTGGGGGCGGCGGAGGTGCCGAAGGCGAGTTCGAGCTGCCGCCGCCACAGGCACCGATCGCGAGTACGACCAGCATCGAAATCAGTCGTGCGACCCTGGTTGCGCTCGAGAACATAGCCACCCCCGAAGCCTGCCATTGCAACGAAGATCATCGTACAACGAATTGCGCCGCCTGTCGTCATTCGTCGGTGAGCTCGTGGGCCCGGCTCGTGGCCCGCTCATCGCTGCCTTGCGGTTGCCGTGCTGCCGGGATGCACGCCGTCGATTGTCGCCCCAGCGTCCGGATTCGTGCCGCGTTGGTCAGTCGCCGAAGCCGTCGGCGAAGATCAGGTCAGCCATCGCCTCGAACGCCCCGATGTCGATCTGGCCGTCGGACCCCCTCGGCGTTTGCGAACCCACCGAAACCAGTTGACGACGCGGCGAATTGACGGGTGGAAACAGAGGCAAGGGGAATGGAAAGCCCGGGGCACTGACGGGTGCCGGATTGCCGGCGTTGCGCAACGGACTCGAGGTCTGCGGCACCAGATTCCAGGCTCCCGCATTGACGAAGCCCGGATTCGTTCCAGTCAGCGTGGCGCTCCACTCGGCCGTGGTCGGCACGAAGCTCGAACCCGATTCGATCCAGTTGTTGCTGCCGTGGATCTGTCGACCGTCAGTCCAGACCGCTTCCACGGTGCGTTCGATGCGCGCGGTGCCGCCGGCCGTCACGTCGATGACGTTGTTGTGCATCTCCACCGACTGGATGCCGTCGAAGAGGCGGAACACCGTGGCGTCGGTGCCCGCGGCGAGGATGAACGTGTTGTTGACGAAGCGCGTCCGCCCCTTGCTCTGGCCGGTGCCATCGCCGCCGACGCGGATGACCGCGCCGAATGCCGGATTCGTGTGCACGATGACATTGCCGACGATGTCGGAGTCCTCGCGGATCAGGTCGCGCGTCCATCCGGCTTGTTGCGTGTTTTCGTCGGGCCCGATCAGTTCGAGTTCGTGATAGGTCGCGCCCTCGAACCAGTTGTAGTAGATCTCGTTGCGCTCGTGCCGGCTCTTCAGCAGATTGCCGCCGTTGCCGTTGTGCACATAGCAGTACTGCATGCGGAACACCGAACCGGGGTGCGCGATCTCGTCGCTCTGGATATACAGCGGATGCTGGTTGGTGCCATTGCCGGCGTTGTAGATCTCCGAATACTCGAGCGTGAACGACCCCGAAAGCTGGTCGGTACCGAGAATGCCGTGGGCCGGGCAATCGTGAATGACGCTGTTGCGCACGGTCACGTCGTGGGCGCCCTGCAGGATGCAGCGCGACGTGCCGCCACTGATGTCGAAGCCCTCGAACACCAGGTGATCGGACTGTCGGAACTCGACCGTATTCGCGGCGCCGACGATCGCCGGGCGCTGGCCGCCGACGGCGATGCCGCGAATCACGACCGGGTTGCCGGACGCGCCGCCATCGGCCTGCGGCACCACGACACCACCGCCGTAGGCGACACCACCATCCACTTCGACGATATCGCCACCGCCCAGGTTGACCGCTGCGAAGAGCGCATTGAGTGTCGTGTAGGTACGCGAAGGGCCAACCTGATAGGTCGCCGCCAGCACAGGCGAGGACATCAGCAGCAGAATCCATGCGGCTTTGCGCATTACTCTCACCCCTGCCTCTCGAGGGCGACAGTATCGCCGCCGCGCTCGTGGCAATTTGTGAACTGCGTCGATCAGCCGAACGGGTATACGCCGATCCAATGTGCATGCGCCCAGAAGGCGAAGGTTGCCCATGCGCCGATCCCGATAGCGACGCTGAGAACATCACCGGTCACGGTGCCAGGCGGATAGGTCATGCCATGGAGACGATCCCGGCGACGCGAAACGATAAACAGCACGACCGCCCAGGCCAGCAAGGCACCGAACAATACGACGTCGTGCAGAAAGCCGGTGGCGAGCAAATGGCCGAAGGCCCAGAGCTTGGTCCCGGCCAGCATGGGGTGCCCGATCTTCTGCTTGACGTGATTGCGCGGCACATACGCCGCGGCCACGAGGACGAAGGCCACCAGCGTGAACAAGGCATTGGCATGCTTGAGGGCGGGCGGCGGCACGTACAGCAGCACGGGCTGCTGCCGGGCGAGGGAGAAGCCCCAGACGAGCAGCACGAATCCGCCCAGCGAGAGCACGGAATAGAGCGCCTTCCAGCCGCCCTCGCCGTGCTTCGCGATCATGCGCGTGCGCAAGCCATCGGCGACGACGCGGGTGGAATGGATGCCGAGAAAGACCAGCAGGCCAAGCAGGAGGATCGTCATGGCGATAGTCCGGAAATCGGTACGGTTTGCGGGTAGCGGCAGGTCAGGGCAGGTCCTTCGACTCGGCGTCTCCGCCGAGTGCGATTTGCTCGGGCGTCGGCACGCTGATCGGTGGCAGGCCCTCCGCGGTGACCTGCGCATTGAGTGCAGCGAGCTGCTTGTCGCGCAGGTCGGACCAGCGCTCGATGGATCGATCGAGCTGACCGCGGCATTCGGCCAGCAATGCCTTTTGCGCTTCGGTCGGCAATCGGTCGGCGCCCTCGACGTCGGTCGCCAGCGAAGCAAGTTGGTCGCCGATGGTGGCCAGGCTTGGCGCCTCGTGACCGTGGTCGACGCGCAGCGATTCGAGCTGCCTGCCAAAGGCATCGGTCGCACTTTTCAGTTTTGCAGACGGTGGATGCGTCGTGTCCTTGCCACGGTCGTCCAGCTGGCGCTGCACGGCTTCGACTTGGCCGTGCGCCATCCAGTCGCGTTCGAGTTCGACCGCGATGGCCTGCGAAAACGCCAATGATGCGGCGAGGTCGGCCGGCGATGCGGAAACGCGCGGATCAGGCTTGATCGTCAGCGGCTGCGTTGATTCGACCCCATCGGCGACGAGCACGACCTGATAGTCACCGGGCACGGCAAGCGGGCCCTGGGGAACCAGCGGCGTCGATTTGCCGAGCACGGCGGCGATCGAGTAGTCGTACCTGATCGCCTTCGGGCGCGCGAGGCGCAGGTCCCAGACGAAGCGGTGCGCGCCCGCTTCGACGCCCGGACGCGGATTCGGTCGCAGCCAGGCGTCGGCGAAATACGGCTTTGCGCCGATCGCGGACGGTGGCTCATCGCTGGCAAACCGGCGCACTGCGCTGCCGTCCGCGGCGCGGATTTCGATGCGCACACGCTGCGCCGCCACCGGCAGTACATAGTCGATGATCGCGCCAATCGGCGGATTCGTGCCGAGCGCGGTGTCTGCCGGCGGCGGCGTGTCCCTGTTCTGGTCGGGGCGCAGCCGGTATGCGGGAGCCGGCTTGTACAAGCGTGCAATGCGGACCGGGCCGGCGGCGTCGAGCTGGCGCAACGGACTCAGATCGTCGAGCACCCAGATCGCCCTGCCCTGGGTCGCTGCGATCAGGTCGTTGTCGTGCACGAGAAGATCACGCACCCAGGCCACCGGCAGGTTGCGCTGCAGCGATTGCCAGTGGGCGCCGTCGTCGAACGAGACGAACACGCCGTTGTCGGCGCCAGCGTAGAGCAGGCCGCGACGCAGCGGATCAGCCCGAACGACACTCACGTAGTGGCCCTCGGGAAGGCCTGTCGTGATCTCGGTCCAGGTCTTGCCATGGTCGCGCGTGCGCAGGATCCGCGGTCGAAAATCGTCCTGCCGATGATTGTCGATCGAGGCATAGGCGGTTCCGGCATCCAGGGCCGAGACGTCGATCGAACTGATCTTGGCCCAATCCGGCACGCCCTTCGGCGTGACATTGGTCCAACTTGCTCCCGCATCGCGCGTGAGCTGGATGCGGCCGTTGTCGGTACCGATCCAGATCTCGTCGTTGTCGGACGGCGAAGGCGTGATCGCGAAAATGACGCCGAAGCCGCAGGCGCTGGCCCGCCGTACCGGCACGTAACCGTCGCATTGGCCCTTCTTCGCCGCGGCTCCGGTCAGGTCCGGACTGATGACCTGCCAGCTCTGCCCTCGGTCGAGCGAACGGAACAGGACCTGGGCGCCGGAATAGAGCGCGTAGGGCGCGCGCGCCGAAAAGGCGATCGGGGTGAACCAGGTATAGCGATAGCGCACGTCGGTGCCGCGTGCGCCATAGCTCGAAACCGGCCACGGCGACACGTTCTGCACTTCGCCGGTGCGCGCGTCCCAACGCGAGATGCGGCCACCGAGGCCGGAGCCGAAGACGATATCGGGATTTTCCGGATCGGGAATGTCGAAATCGCGCTCGTCGCCGCCCACGGGATGCCAGTCGCGAAAACTGATCGCGCCGTAGTCGCTGCGACTGGCGATGCCGACCGTGCCCGAATCCTGCTGGCCCGAATAGATCCAGTACGGAAACCGGTTGTCGGCGGCCAGATGATAGAACTGGCCGGTAGGCTGGTTGTACCAGTCGCTCCAGGTACGTCCGCCGTTGACGCTGACCACGGTGCCCTGGTCGGCGGCGGTGATCATGCGCTCGGGGTGTTTCGGATTGATCCACAGATAATGGTAGTCGTCACCGCCCGGCGCGCCCTTGATGATCGAGAAGGTCTTGCCGGCATCGGTCGACTTGTGGATGGATTGGCCGACCGTGTACAGCGTGTCCGGATTGTCCGGCGCGACCGTGAGGCGGCTCATGTACCAGCTCGACACGGCACTGGCATCGTTGACGCGTTGCCAGTGCGCGCCACCATCATCGGAACGGTACAGACCCGCGTGCGCGGCCGAATCGATCGACGCGTAAAGCCGGGTCGCGCCGTTGTCGAGGTGCGCCACCGCCAGTCCGATCCGGCCCAGCTTGCCGGACGGCCAGCCTTCGCCACCGACACGCGCCCAACTTTGCCCGCCATCGCCCGAATGCCAGACCGCGCTGCCCTCACCCTCGATCGGCGTGAAGTAGCTCAGCCACGGCCAGTCGCGTGCGGTCCAGGTCGCAGCGTAGACGCTGGCTGGATCGGCTGGATCGGCGGCGAGGTCGACGACGCCGGTCTGGTCATCGACGTACAGGGTCTTGGTCCAGTGCTGGCCCCCATCGGTGCTGCGGAAGACGCCGCGGTCGGGATTCGGACCAAACATATGACCGAGCGCGCCGACCAGAACCGTGTCGGGATTCTTCGGGTCGATCAGGATTGCGCCGATGTGGCGGGTCTCGCGCAGGCCGATGTTGCGCCAGTGCTGCCCGCCATCGGCCGATTTGTAGAGGCCGTTGCCGGACTGGATGTCGTAGCGCGGCTCGGGATGTCCGCTGCCTGCGTAGAGGATATCGGGATTCGATGCGGAGACCGCGATGGCTCCAATCGCGGCGTCATCGAGGCCGTCGTCGATCGACTCCCAGGTGGCGCCCGCATCGCGGCTCCTCCAGACGCCGCCACCGGCGGCGCCAAAGTAGAACGTATCGGGCTGCTCGGCAACGCCGGTGGCCATGGTGGCCCAACCGCCCCGATGGGGTCCGAGCAGGCGCCATTCGAGGCCATTGAGGATGGATGGATCGGCTGCCGCAGCCGAGGCCGGAAGTACGATGAGCGCAATCAGGCCGGCGATCGAAACGCGGCCCGATGGCCGTCTGCAGGCGAGGAACATCCGGAGTCTCCTGGTGGCAGGGTCGCGGTGACCGACCATACTCCATTCAGACTCCGGGTGGTGGATCCCGCGGCGCCTTCAGGCGCGCTGCATGCAGGCAGTCAGGGCCCCGGCCCTGGGATCCGACGCGGATGACGTCGCGTCTGCGACGACAGTAGCGCGCTTGCGTTGCTACGGGGTCGCCGCTCGACGCGGCCCGCCTGCGGCGCGACCCGAGGGCGCGTGAAGGCAAGGATTCGGCCCGACATCGATGCTCGATCCGGACACCATCATCATCCTCCGGCTGGGCTGAACATTTTCGCATCGAGGGCGCGTTGCGAATCCTCCATTTCCTTCATTTTCCTGCGACCCTCCGCACGACGCGTAGCCAATTCGCGAACGGTCTTGCATTCGGTCATTGGAATGTGGGAACCGGTCGGTGCACGGTGCGTGCACACCAGGCGGTCGTCGGCATTCTTGGCGAGGACGCCGTTGACCCGCTCCTGGGTCGAGAACAACTCGGTCTTTTCTTCCTGCGACATGGCATCGACACTCCCCGCCTTGTCCAGCATTTCGCCCATGCGATCGAGATCGCGATTGACGGCATCGCGCTTGCGCGAATCGAGGAACTCGTAGCGCTTGCCCGGCGCCATCTCCTGACGGATAGCCTCAACGAGCAGCGCGAATTTCTCGGGCGTGTCCGCGACGACGGCCTTTTTTTCGGGGTTCTTGGCGTACACGGCCGGAGCCGAGAGCACGAGTGCGACTAGCGTGAGGACGAGGAAGCGTGACATGGTGGACTCCTTGGGTGACGGGGCGAATTCACCGCGGCGAAATCGCCGGAATCGGCGCAGCCTGGCAGGCAGGGACATCAACGCCGGAACCTAAGTACGATTGCAATCGTACGACAGCAATTCCAAGTTGTCCAGTGTGAAGCGAATCGCCGCGTGTTGCACGAAGGCGCCGCCCTGCAACGTCCAGAGTTCCGCCCGGGACACACGATGTGAATGCACGCATCGCCGGCCACGGCGAGCATCAGGCCGCACGCACGCGACAAACCGGCACTCGGTCCTGATCCGAGCGCGCATCGAACTCGACGAGCGAACTATCCATGAGGAGTAGCGCGGCAAGGTCTGATGGCCCGCGCATGCACTGAAATGGACAGGCGCACGCGCATTGGCTATCCGCGAAGTTCGGCGACGCGGGCCGTGGACGCGCCGTCTTATTGGCTCGCAGCCATGCGGTGCGCCCCGGTCATGCGAACATGGAACAGGGAAGCGGCGGGCGGACCGCTCCCTCGGAGTCGGCGCGAACGGTCAGGCCGTTTCGCCAGGTCAATCCAGGCCCGCGTGAACCGGGATCAATGCCTGTTGTCTTGCGGCGATCAGTTTCCCGGCCCCTGGCCGACGCGCCCCATGTTGCCTAGTTCGTCGGCCTGGCGACGGAACTGCTTGCGGTTTTCCGCGATCTCGCGCGCCGTCTGGCATTTTTTCACGGGCAGATGCGAACCAACCGGCGCCACAAAGGTGCAGACCAGACGATCGTCGGCATTGCGTGCGAGCAAGCCGTTGACCTTCTCCTGATCGTTGAACAGCCGCGTGCGATCGTCTTCGGACATGGCCTCGACCGATCCGTTCGTCGCCAGCATGCCGGCCATGCGCTCCAGGATCGCGTTGACGTTCTTGCGGTCCTGCGAACTCAGAAACTCGTAGCGCTGCCCGGGCTCCATCTGCGCGTGGATCTTCTCGACCACCGCTGCGAACTTCTCCGGAGTATCGGCGGTCACCACTTTTTCGACGGGTTTCGCGGCGAACGAATTCGGGGCGCACAGTACGAGCGCCAGCGCCAGGGCGCAGGCTGGGAACATTCTCAACATCGGTTTTCTCCTCAGGACACCGGCAAACCACGATCGCTACGCGAGAGCGCTTCACGGCGTCCGGCAGAGGACGGGTGAACTCACCATCGGTGGCGGGAAATATACGAGGCGTATCGTACGAATCCCGTCCGTACCCGTCAACCCACCGAAGTGCGCACCCGATCGACCGCCTTCGCTATCCGCCGCGCACCGGATTCCGCGGCTGGATACCGTGTTGGGGCGTTCCCAGCCGGGCGCAATCAACGTTTGGTCGAAGGGTGACCCCATCGTCCCCTGGGCGCGGTCACGTCTTCGCAGATGCAGGGGGGGTATCCCGCACATGCTGCACGGCCACGTCCGAGGCGCGCTGGGCTTGACCGGTTCGTTTCTATCCATTATTCTGGATATATGGATGTTCAAGAAGCCACCTCGGCGCTGGCCGCCCTGGCTCAACCCAGCCGCTTGCAGGCGTTTCGCTTGCTGGTTGCACATGAGCCCGCCGGACTGCCTGCCGGCGAAATTGCGCGCGCGCTCAACATCCCACAGAACACCTGCTCTTCCCACCTGGCGATCCTGGCTCGCGCCGGCCTGGCTGGTTGCGAACGCCATGGGCGCTCGATCATCTATCGCGCCGATCTCGACCGCTTCCGCGAACTGACGTTGTATCTGCTCAAGGACTGCTGCAGCGGCAATCCCGGGATCTGCACCCCCCTCGTTGCCGAACTCGCATGCTGCTGCGATCCGGTAGCGGCAATGCGCTGAGCCCGAGTTGGCCTCGTCCGCGCCAGCGAACCAAGACGAACTGCACCGACCACGCTACCCCTCCCTTCACAGGTGTTCCATGTCCGACCGAATCTTCAATGTGCTGTTTCTGTGCACCGGCAACTCGGCCCGTTCGATCATGGCCGAAGGCATCCTGGCCAAGGACGGCGCCGGCCGATTCCGCGCCTTCTCCGCGGGCAGCATGCCCAAGCCCGACGTCAATCCGCTGGCCCTCGAAACGCTCGCCAATTTCGGCTACCCGACCGAGGGCATGCGATCGAAGCGCTGGGAGGAATTCGACGGAGCGAGTGCGCCGGTCATGGATTTCATTTTTACCGTCTGTGACAACGCCGCTGGCGAGGCCTGCCCGATCTGGCCGGGACATCCGCAGACCGCGCATTGGGGAATCGAGGATCCCGCCGCGGTCGAAGGCAGTCCGGTCGAACGCAAGCAGGCCTTTGCGACCGCCTTCCGCCACCTGAAGAACCGGATCGCGGCCTTTGCCGCGCTGCCGCTGGAGCGCCTCGACCGCGCCGCACTGTCCGCGCAATTGCGCGACATCGGCAAACAGCAAGGGGCCACGCCGTTGTCCTCCGGAACACCTTGAGCGTTCTTCGATGAGCACACAGACCAATGCGGGCCGCCGAGCCGGCATCGGCGTCTTCGAGCGCTACCTCAGCGTATGGGTGGGACTCTGCATCGTCGCCGGTATCAGCCTGGGCCATCTCGCGCCGGGCGCGTTTGCAGTCATCGCCGGCGCCGAATTCGCCCACGTGAACCTGGTCGTGGCCGGACTGATCTGGCTGATGATCGTGCCGATGCTGCTGAAGATCGACTTCGCCGCCCTGGCCGGCGTGCGCGAGCATTGGCGCGGGATCGGAATCACCCTGTTCATCAACTGGGCGGTCAAACCGTTCTCGATGGCCCTGCTCGGCACGCTGTTCATCGCCGGATTGTTCGCACCCTGGCTGCCGGCGGCGCAGATTCACTCGTACATCGCGGGCCTGATCCTGCTCGCGGCCGCGCCCTGTACCGCGATGGTCTTCGTCTGGTCCAATCTCTGCGAGGGCGAGCCGCACTTCACCCTGAGCCAGGTCGCGCTCAACGATGCGATCATGGTCTTCGCCTTCGCACCGCTGGTCGCATTGCTGCTCGGCGTTGCATCGATCACGGTGCCGTGGGACACGCTGCTGCTCTCGGTCGTGCTCTACATCGTCCTTCCCGTCGTGATCGCGCAGGTTCTGCGGGCTGTCCTGTTGCGCCGGAGCCAGGCCGCGCTACGCACCACCCTGGCCGTGCTGCAGCCGGTCTCGCTGCTGGCCCTGCTGACTACCCTGGTGCTGCTGTTCGGGTTCCAGGGTGAGGCCATCCTCGCCCATCCGCTGATCATCGCCCTGCTCGCGGTTCCGATCCTGCTCCAGGTCTACCTCAATGCAGGGCTTGCCTATTGGCTCAGTCGCCGCTTCGGCGTCGCCTGGTGCGTGGCCGCTCCATCGGCCTTGATCGGCGCATCGAATTTTTTCGAACTGGCCGTGGCCGCGGCGATCAGTCTGTTTGGCCTCGACTCGGGCGCCGCTCTGGCGACCGTGGTCGGAGTCCTTGTCGAGGTTCCGGTCATGCTGTCGATCGTGGCCCTGGTCAAGCGCTCGCGCAGCTGGTACGAACGCGGTGCCGCGGCGTGAGCGGCGCTCTCCTGCTCGAGGACCTTGGGCCTGCCGGAATGGCCGGATTGCGCGCGGCCCTTTCCAGCGAAGGGCTGCCGCATGAGGATATCGACGCCGAGGATTGCCGGTTCTATCGCGCCAGGCTCGACGACACCGTCGCCGGCTACGTCGGCCTGCAGGGCAACGGCATCCATCGCCTGCTGCGCTCGATGTGGGTGCAGCCGGAGCGGCGCCGGGAGGGCATGGGCGCTGCCCTGCTCGATGCAATCGAATACAGGGCCGCCGCCGAGGGTTGCCGGACACTGCACCTGCTGACGACGACAGCCAACGCCTTCTTCACTCGCCATGGATTCCGTCCTGCAGAGCGCAACGACGCACCGGCGAGCATCGCCTCGACCCGTGAATTTGCCGCGCTATGCCCAGCCAGTGCCACCTATCTGACCAAGAGGATTGCGAATCCATCATGAGAATCCGTGCCCTGGAGAACGTGGACCTGCTGCCTGCGCTCGATCTGGATCGTGCCACCCGCAACCTCGCCGGCGTTCTTGCGCCGGGGACCCACGCGCCCCGCATCCTGCTGCTGTACGGCTCATTGCGCTCCCGCTCGTTCTCGCGGCTCGCGGTCGAGGAGGCCGCCCGCCTGTTGCGCTATTTCGGCGCCGAACCCCGCATTTTCGATCCCTCCGACCTGCCCTTCCCCGACCAGATCGCCGGCGACGACCACCCCGCCATCCGCGAACTGCGCGAACTGTCGATCTGGTCGGAAGGCCAGGTCTGGTGCAGCCCGGAACGGCATGGTGCGGTAACCGGGCTGATCAAGGCGCAGATCGATCACCTGCCGCTGAGCGTCGGCTCGCTGCGCCCGACCCAAGGGTGCACGCTGGCGGTGATGCAGGTTTCCGGCGGATCACAGTCCTTCAATGCCGTGAACACGCTGCGACTGCTCGGTCGCTGGATGCGCATGTTCACGATTCCGAACCAGTCCAGCGTGGCCAAGGCATGGCAGGAATTCGACGAGCAGGGCCGCATGCGTCCGTCGAGCTACTACGAGCGCATCGTCGATGTCATGGAGGAACTGGTGCGCTTCACGGTACTGCTGCGTCCCCATGTCGCAACCCTTACCGACCGCTATTCCGAGCGCGTCGGCGATGCCGCGAGCGCAGCAGCGGTGGCGCCGATCCTGGCGGCCGCGCAACGCTGATTCAATCGCACGCCGCGCGGCGGCGCAGCGCAACAATTCTGCAATATCGCTCTGCCAGACTGGGCAGGCTCGAGCGCTCTCCAACGTCGGGTAGACAGCAGGCCGCCAGCAGGATTGCTGGCGGTTTCCTGTTCTGCCGCAATGATCGATCTAGCGCGAGAGTCCGTCCACGGCCTGTCGGCCCAAGGCAGGATCATCGACAAAAATGCCATCGACGCCGGCGCTGACCAGGGCGTGTATTTCCTCACGCATGCCGGATTCGCAGCGCGTCGCGGGTTTCGTCCCGCAACGCAGCGCCGGCGCCAGGAAGTGGTTCTCCGGTCGCACGGTCCAGGCCTGCACGGCCAGGCCCGCGGCATGGGCGTCGGCAACCAGCGCTGTCGCTCCGGCCAGGCTCCCCGAAACGGCGTCCAGCGGAACAATGCTTCGCCGCTGCACGGCCACCGCATGGGCATAGCGAGCAATGACGGCCAGCCCTCGCGCCGTGGTCATACCGGCGTAGTCATGCCGGGTATCCCCGGCGACGCGGCGATCGAACGGCTGCGCATCCGCCTCGCCGATCAGCTGGACCAGAAAAATGTTGCGGTGGGATGCGCAGAGCGTGTCGCGCAACGCCGAAAGATTGGACACTTCGAAAGACTGGATGCCGAATGGCACCCTTCGCAGAAGGGCGTGGTGCTGCGTCGCCGTCTCCAGGGCCCGCTCCAGATCGAGACCGATGGATCGGTGATGGGTGGAGTTCTTGAGCTCCGGAATGATACCGACCGTTCGACGAAGGTCTTTCGATTTCCGCTCGAGCAGGGCGACGATCTCGTCGAACGCAGGAATGACGTGCATGCCATCGTGGGCACGACCACGCAACTCGGGCAGTGGCTCGCGCGCCCGCAGACGACGCAATTCTTCGAACGAAAAATCCTCGCAGAACCATCCTTCGAGGCGCTCGCCGTCGATGGACTTGCACGTCCTGCGCCCGGCGAATTCCGCATGCGACGCGACATCGGTGGATCGCGAGAGTTCGCATTCGTGGCGTGCGACGAGCACGCCATCACGCGTCATGACGAGGTCGGGCTCGATGAAATCCGCGCCATCTTCGATCGCCTTGAGATAGGCCGCAATCGTATGCTCGGGACGCAGCGCACTGGCGCCACGGTGAGCGATGACCTGGACCCCGCCGTTGGCCCGCACGAATGGATGCACTGAGGCGGCCCCTCGATCGAAGCCGGAACGCGGCAGGAGTCCAAATCATGGCACGAAGCGCCGATGCCGATCGAGACGCCCGCGCGCGCACTGAGAGCGCAGAGGCGACGTGTCCGTGCCATGCCCTTGTGCCATTCTTGTCCGGCGCCGCCGGCGCCTGACCGCGAATCCCGTATGTCGATGCCATCAACACCCAAGCCCTGGTGCCTTTATCTGATCGAATGCCGCAACGGCAGTTTCTATGCAGGCATCACCAACGATCTCGAGGCCCGCTACGCCGCGCATGTGGCCGGTCGCGGTGCCCGCTATACCCGGGCCAACCCGCCGCTGCGCCTGATCGGCTCGAGGGCATTTCCCGACCGGGCCAGCGCGGCACGTGCCGAGTGCGCGATCCGGCGCCTGCCACGCGCGTCCAAGATCGGGTTTCTGCACGCCGGGGACGCCTGGCGTCCGGCCGATCCTGCCATCGGGGGCCTTCCTCCTACCGGCTGCGCGTGATCGCTGGCATTCGCCCGACCCCGAACGGCGCAGACTGGCGTTGCACTTCCCAGGTCAACACGAAAGGGGAAGAACATGTCAGTTCGCACGATGAACCCGGTTGCGCAAACGCCGGTCGACTGGCTGCGCATCGGCGGCCTCAGTGGAACCCTCTCGGTCCATGTCCTGGCCGTGGTCCTGCTCGCCATACCAATCGCGCTGCCGTCACTGGATCCGGTTCAAGAGGACCTGACGACACTCTCGACGAGCCTGATCGAAATCCCGCCGGAATCCGAGCCAATCGCGCTTCCGGATGAACCGAGACCGCAACCCGTGGCGCGACATCGGACCGTTTCGATCGCTCCGAGCAGCCCCGCTCCGGTCGTTGCCGTCGACAGCGTGATGGCCACCCCCGAACGGCCGGCGGTCGAAGCGGATGCGACCACGATCGAACCAGCCACCGACCTCGGCAATGGCTCCGCGACTGCGCACGTCGGGCTTGCCTACGAGAGCATCGTGCAGCCGAAATATCCGCTCGATGCGCGGCGACGAGGGGAGCAAGGCACGGTCGTCTTGCGCGTCCTGGTCGGTCGCGATGGCCTGCCCGTCGAGGTCGACATCGCCCGCAGCAGCGGTTCCCGGCAGCTCGATCGCGCTGCCCGCGAGGCCGTGCTGCGCTCGCGCTTCCGGCCCGTGCGTATCGATGGCATTGCCGTACCGGCCCGCGGACTGGTCCCGATCGAGTTCAGCATCGAACGCGGCTAGTCCAAGTTACCTTTGGACGGCTTCGCCGCCGATCCGCTCGCAAACCAGATCGCCCAGGGTGCACGGCTCGTGAATGCCGTGGCCTTGCGCCTGGTCGACGCCGAGTTTGCGCAGCAGGGCCAGCATGTTGCGGTCCTCGACCCACTCGGCGACGGTGACCTTGCCGAGCGACCGCGCCATATTGCACATCGAACGGACAAGGACCGGGTCAACCTCGTTGTTGGCGAGGTCGCGGATGAACATCCCATCGATCTTGAGGATGTCCACGGGCAGATTCTTCAGGTATGCGAACGAGGAAAGCCCGCTGCCGAAATCATCCAGCGCGATCTGGCAACCGCGCGAATGCATGTCCTCGATGAATTCGTGGGCGTGCGCGAGATTGGCGATCGCCGCCGTCTCGGTAAGCTCGAAACACAACTTGCGCGCCGGCACCGCGCTCGAATCGAGCAGATCGGCGACGTGCTTCCGGAACTCCGGATTCGCGATCGACTGGGCGGAGATATTGAGGTGACAGCGGTTCAGGCTCGAGAGGTGATCCGGATGGTCTTCGAGCGCACGCAGCGCCATCGACATGACCAGCCTGTCGATGGCCATGGCCTGGCCATAGCGTTCGGCGGCCGGCAGGAATGCATCCGGCGAGAACAGGCGGCCCTTCTGATCGCGCAGACGAACCAGCACTTCGTAGTTCAGTTGCCCGTCGCCGTCGAGCGCTTCGATGCGCTGGGCATAGAGCAGGATCCTGCCGTCGGCGATCGCTTGCCGGATGTCCCCGACCCAGGCCATCTCCTCGCGCCGACGGGCCATCGCCAGATCCGATTCGTGGTAGACCCGGATGCAATTGCGCCCATCTTCCTTGGCCTGGTAGCAGGCCCGGTCGGCGGCGCGCAGGACGTGGCCCACATCCTCGTCGGCGCCCTGCAATTCGACGATGCCGACGCTGCAGGTGACGTTGAAGGCGCTGCCCTCCCAGGAAAACGTCGAACCCGCCAGGGCGCGGCGCAATCGCTGTCCAATCCTGATGGCCTCGTCGATCCCGGTCCGCTCGAGCAGCAGGGCGAATTCGTCTCCGCCGAGGCGACCCATCCAGTCGTTGCCGCGCATGTGCATCTGCAGCACCCCGGCGATCTGCCGCAACAGCTGGTCGCCCGCGAGGTGTCCACAGGTGTCATTGACCAGCTTGAACTGGTCGAGATCGAGAAAAAGAAACGCATGTGGCTCACCGATGGCACCCGCGGACTGGATGGCGCGCTGCAGGCGTGCTTCGATTTCGCGTCGGTTGATCAGGCCGGTCAACGCGTCATGGCTGGCCTGATGAATCATCTCGTCGGAGAGCCGGCGCGCCTCCGATACATCCTCGGCGACGCCGAAGACACGCTCCTTGCCATCGACGTCGCCATCGACCATCGACACGGTCCAGCGCAACCATCGCGTGCTGCCGTCTTCGGCGAGGAAGCGATGCTCGGAAGGCCTCATGCGCCTGGACCAGTCGATGCCCTCGCCATCCGCCGATTTCATGGCCGCAAGATCATCGGCGTGCACGATGTCGGCCAGATTCAGAAGACAAAGATCCTGGGCCGGGCGGCCGAGAATCCGACAGATCGTTTCATTGACTTCGAGTATGCGGCCATCGAGCTTCATCCTGAGCATGCCGACCGCCGCCTGATGAAAGGCGGCGCGGAACATGCCCTCGCTCTCGCGAATCCGCATGAGCGTCGAACGCAACACCACGATCACGATCCAGGCGATGATCGCGAACATGACTACGCTGGTGATGATGAGCAGCGTCCTGAGCATTCTCGTGCCCTGCACGAGCGACTGCGAGAACGCGGTTTCTATGGGCCGAAGTCGCGTATTGATCGCTTCTATTCGTCGCTGGAACATGTCGACCTGCGCATCGGCCTTCACGCCTTCGGCATAGGCCGACTCCATCTCGCTGGCCAGCCGCTCCAGTTCCAGGATGCCCTTGTCCCCCTCCCGCCACTGGGCGACGGACTCCCGGAAGTAGGGCGCGCCATGCAGGAATCGGTACATCCGGATGAGCCGATCGACATCGGCAGGCGCATTGCGCCCCTGCAGGAAGCCGGCGCGCGCGATATCGGTGTCGGGGGGATCCCGTTCCAGCGCGAGTCTCGCCGCGCGATCGCCCAGCGGCACGGCAAGATCGGCCCGCGCTCTCTCAAGCAACGAGGCATCTCCGCTCGAGGCATAGCGCTGAAGGTTGCGGGCGGCATCCTGTTGCGCCTTGGACCAGTGGCCTTCGCCGACGATGTAGGCAGTTGCACTGGCCTGCAGCTCGAGCATGGCAGCAGTCGCGATGACGGCAACGGCAGCCAGCAGGATTACCGCGCCGAATTCGTAGGGCAAAAGCCGAAGTGCCTTGTTGCCCCGGTTGCGCCCAACCTGGCGTGCGTCTGTAACCCCATCAGGATCGGGGTCCGCCGCAAATTTCCGACCTTCGTTCTGCATCTGCTCGCTGCTCTCGCTTTTGCATCGGACTCTTGAGGCAGTGCGGCGGAGAGACATGAGCCGCTGGGCGCACCTCTGCCGGCTCGGAGAATACCGTGCAGCGATTGTGGAATACACCGCAAGTGAGCGAATGCGGAAGATATCCGAACTCGCCTGGAGTCAAGTCCGAACAATGGAAGCCCGGCCCAGGGAACGAGAGTCTCGTGCCGCGATCGCGCGGGCGCGGCCATTCGGAATGACTTGGGCGACCGGACGACCGGGCCGCGCATTGCGCGGCGCGGTCGGCGAATGGATGCCATGCGTCGATCGAAGCGGCCTGGGCATGCGGTGGCGCATCGCCCTATTCGATGACCGCGACCGCAAACCCTGCGCGGCGTCCAAATGGAGAGGCCCGGGCTCGAATCCTCGTTCGCGCCCGGGCCCTGCTCGGCTATCACTGACTTCGGCGTCCGCGGGTGGTCGCCGTCTGCTACAGCTACTGGTCGATATAGAAGGACCAGGTGACGGAAGCAGCGCTTGGATTACTGTTGCCCTGCTGGCGCAAGGTGACACGATCCCCTGCCGTCAGCGCGACCGAGTTCGCACCATCGCTGCAATTCGTCGCCGCATCGGCAATGGTGCATCCGATGCTCGTCGCCGAACCGTTCACGTAGAGAACGAAGACCCAGTTGTTTCCGCCTCCAGCCGAAACGTTGGTCCTGACCTGAAGTCCGCCCGCGGTTCCTCCGACCGGCATCGGGATGGCGACTTTTGTTTCGACTCCATCTGCCTCACCCATGCCGATGTAACGTACGTTGTTTCCAGAGGAGGCGAAGTACGAGCTTCCGAAGAACGGCACCCGCGTCGTGCCCGCCGGACCTGCGGGACCCGCCGGACCCTGCGCACCATTCGTACCGTTCGTTCCGTTTGCACCCGTCGGACCGGCTGGCCCGACCGGGCCCTGCGGACCCACTGGACCCATGGCACCCTGTGGGCCCGTCGGACCGGCCACACCCTGCGGACCCTGTGCACCATCGGCACCCGGAGCGCCGTTGTTGCCTGCCGGGCCCTGCGGACCGATCGGGCCTGCCGGACCCTGTGCGCCGTCAGCGCCAGGGGCGCCATCGTTACCCGCTGGGCCTTGCGCACCGTCGACACCGGCTGGGCCTACGGGTCCAACCGGACCTGCTGGACCTTGGGCACCGTCGGCACCCGGAGCGCCGTCGTTGCCTGCCGGACCTTGCGGACCTACCGGGCCGATCGGACCTGCAGGACCCTGCGCGCCATCGGCGCCTGGAGCACCATCGTTACCCGCTGGACCTTGTGCACCATCGGCACCCGGAGCGCCGTCATTGCCTGCGGGACCTTGCGGACCCATCGGGCCGACTGGACCTTGCGCACCATCGGCGCCAACCGGACCCGCCGGGCCTTGTGGACCTTGCGGACCCACCGGGCCGATCGGACCTGCAGGACCCTGCGCACCATCGGCGCCAGCCGGACCCGCCGGACCTTGCGCACCATCGGCACCCGGAGCTCCGTCGTTGCCTGCCGGACCGATGTCGCCCTGCGCACCCTGCGGACCTGTCTCACCCTGGAGACCTTGCGCACCGGTCGGACCCACGGGGCCCATCGGACCCGTTTCGCCCTGCAGACCCTGCGGACCAGCGTCGCCCTGGGCACCTTGCGGCCCTGTATCACCCTG
>NZ_FOVF01000043.1:0-5617 GCF_900115085.1 Dokdonella immobilis
AATTCTGGGAAGGGCATCGCGGCTGAAGCCGCTCCTACAACGAAGCGGAAACGCATCGCCGGTCATCGACGCCCGCGCCTGACCGGCACCTCGTAGGAGCGCCTTCAGGCGCGATGCTCTGGCCGATCAGGCCAAGACACCCTCGGGCAACTGCATCGTCACGCAATGCAGGCTGCCGTTCTGCCAGATCAGTGGACGACACGGAATCTGGACGACTTCGCGACCCGGATGGGCAAGGCCGATGATGCGGGCGGCTTCGTGGTCGGCCTCGTCGCCATAGGCGGGTACGAGCACGGCGCCGTTGACGATCAGGTAGTTCGCGTAAGAAGCGGCCAGGCGCCGGCCTTCGTCGATGATCGGTTTCGGCCAGGGCAGGGCGTGCAGGCGGTAGGGCTTGCCCTCCGGCGTGCGCAGAGCTTCGAGTTCCGCGCGCATGCGGCCCAGTTCTTCATGATGCTTGTCGGCAGGATCGTCGCAGGCCTGGAAGACGATCGCATCGTCCGGGGCGAATCGCGCCAGCGTATCGATATGGGCGTCGGTATCGTCGCCTTCGAGATAACCATGATCGAGCCAGAGCACGCGCCTTCCCGCGAGGGTATCGCGCAGGACCGCATCGATCTGCTCGCGCGACTGATCGGGGTGGCGCAGATGCAGGCATTTCCAGGTGGTCAGGATCGAGCCGCGGCCGTCGGATTCGATCGCTCCGCCTTCGAGGGCCCAGTCGATATGACGGTGGGTCGATTCGGCGAACAGCCTGCGATCGACCAGTTCGCCGACGATGCGGTCATCGAGGCTGGCCTCGAACTTGCCGCCCCAGCCGGTGAAGCGGAAATCGTTCAGGGTGAAGCGATGCCCGTCAGCGAGCGTGATCGGCCCCGAATCGCGCAGCCAGGTGTCGTCATAGGGCACCTGCAAATAACGGACCCGGTCCGTATCGATGCCTTGCTGCCTCAGCAACTGATTCGCGCGATTTCGCACTTCGGCATCGGCAACGAGCACAAGGGCGGGCTCGAAGCGCGTGATCCCGGCGATTAGAGCGGAGTAGGTGGATTCAACCGATTCGAGGCGTTCGGCCCAGTCGGTGCCGGTATGGGGCCAGGCAACAAGGATCGCTGCCTGCGGCTCCCACTCGGCAGGCAGGCGCTTGGCGGATTCGGTCATCGATTCGGATCAGGCGCCGTCGCGGACGCTGTGCAGGACGATGTTGCGCTCGAAGTAGACCGTGAAACCGTCATATTTCCAGCGATTGATGGTCGGATGCAGCGGAGTGTCGCCGCCGGCCGGGGGCAGTTTCGCATCGGGCGCGCCGAAGCGCTTTTCGACCTGGCTCATGGTCAGTCCGCGGTCGGGAGTCTTGACCGCGCGGACCGTGGTCTGGCCCAGGACCAGATCTTCCGCATGAACGGCCGGCGTGGCCGCGAAGAGGCCGGCAACAAGCAGCGTGCTACCGAGAACAAACTTCAAGTTCATCACCGAACCTCCTGATCCCAATGGATGATTTTGCCGACAGGCGCTGTTTTAACAGAACCGCCGTGCGAGTTCCATGGCCTTTCGCACATTATTCCTGTGAGCCGAAATGGAAGGCCAGAAACGCAAAAGGCCGCTTGCGCGGCCCTTCGACGCGGAACTGCGGGCGATCCGCTCAGCGCTGGCGCGCCTTGAAACGCGGGTTGCTCTTGCAGATCACGAAAACCTTGCCGCGGCGACGCACGATCTTGCAATCGCGGTGGCGGGACTTGGCGGACTTGAGCGACGAAAGGACTTTCATTGGAAACCTCGGGGCGAACGGGCTTGAGCAAAGCGCGCAAGTATATCGGCACGGGCCGGATCTTGCAAAGCCCCGGCATTGGTCGACACTGTCCGCTTGATTCACCCGCGAACGCGCCGACATTGATGGCCATGATAACGACTGCCGCACCGGTTCCGCTGCACTTCGACAATGCCTTCGTCCGCGACCTGCCGGCCGATGCCGAGCGTGGGCCGCGCCTGCGCGAAGTGAGGGCCGCCCTGTATTCCGAAGTGGCTCCGACGGCGGTCAGCCAGCCACGCCTGATTGCGCACTCGCGCGAGATGGTCGAAATACTCGGTTTCAGCGAAGATCAAGTTGAATCGCAGCAATTTGCCGATGTTTTTGGCGGAAATGCATTGTTCGATGGCATGCGACCGTTTGCCAGCAACTATGGCGGGCACCAGTTCGGCCACTGGGCCGGTCAACTCGGCGATGGTCGCGCCATCTCGCTGGGTGAGGTCATCACGGCCGCCGGACAACGCTGGGAACTGCAGCTCAAGGGCGCCGGGCCGACTCCTTACTCGCGCAGTGCCGATGGCCGCGCCGTGCTGCGTTCCTCGATCCGTGAATTCCTCTGCAGCGAGGCCATGCACCACCTTGGCGTGCCGACGACGCGGGCCCTGAGCCTGGTCGCGACTGGCGAGTCGGTCATCCGCGACATGTTCTACGACGGGCGCCCCGAAGCCGAGACCGGCGCCGTAGTTTGCCGGGTCGCGCCCTCGTTCATCCGCTTCGGCCATTTCGAGCTGCCGGCCTCGCGCGGCGAGTCCGATGTGCTCGAGCAGCTGATCGATTTCACGATACGGCGCGATTTCCCGCATCTCCAGGGCGATCGCGAGACCGTGCGGGGCGACTGGTTCGGCGAGGTCTGCGCGCGCACGGCGACGATGATCGCGCACTGGATGCGGGTCGGCTTCGTGCACGGCGTCATGAACACCGACAACATGTCGATCCTCGGCCTGACCGTCGACTACGGCCCGTACGGCTGGATCGACAACGTCGATCCGGACTGGACGCCGAACACGACCGACCGCCAGAACCGCCGCTACCGGTTCGGCCAGCAGCCCAACGTCGCGCACTGGAACCTGGCCTGCCTGGCCCAGGCCCTGTCCTCGACCTTTCCTTCGATCGAACCGCTGCAGGCCGGCTTGAACCGCTACGCCGAGGTCTACATGGCCGCCGACCGGGCCAACATCGCGGCCAAGCTGGGCTTCGCCGAGTGCCGCGACGAGGATGTCGCCCTGATGCAGTCGCTGGTCGAGTGGATGGCCGCGGCCGAGGTCGACATGACGCTTTTCTTCCGCGCCCTCTCCGACCTCGGCGAAACCCGGCCGACACCGCAGCACTTCGCGGCCGCCTTCTATGACGACGTGAAGCGCGACGCATCCACGGCCGACTTGGGTGCCTGGCTCGAGCGCTATGCGAACCGACTGGCCAGCGATCCACAACCGGCCGCTCTGCGCCGCCAGAACATGCGCGCGGCCAATCCGCGTTATGTCCTGCGCAACTGGCTGGCCCAGCAGGCGATCGACAAGGCCAACCAGGGCGACGAGTCGGAGATCCACGAACTGCTCGATGTCATGCGCAGGCCCTATGACGACCAGCCCGGCCGCGATCGTTTCGCCCAGCGCCGTCCGGACTGGGCCAGGAACCGCGCCGGCTGCTCGATGCTGTCCTGCAGTTCCTGAACATCGCGTCACCGCCGTGCCGGGCGTTGCCGGGCCATCGGGCGTCGACCATGCCTATCCTCACATGACGCGGCCCCCGGATTGCCCCAGGATCGGGCGATTGCCGGGATCGGCGCAGAACCTGCGGAGCCATCGATGCGACGACGCGACTTCATCAAGGCCACCGGCATCGGCCTCGGCGCCCTGACGCTTCCGGCCTGGGGCCGGGCGATCGCCGCCGAAGAGCTGGTCAGCAAGCTCGACGTGGGGCTGAAGAAGCGCCTCGCCGATACCGCGATGACGGCGGCCAGGGCCGACATTTGTATGGAGTTCGTGATCACCCGCGAAGACAAGGTGCAGAACGTCGTCAATACCGAATCGACCGGTGTCGGCATCCGCGTGATCGCCAATGGCACCTGGGGCTTTGCCGCATCGAGCGACCTCAGTGCGGACGCCGTCGCCAAGGCCGCGCGCCAGGCCGTGCAGATCGCCAAGGCCAATTCGAGCCTGACCACCGAGCCGGTCCAGCTCGCCCCGACGCCGGGCGTCGGCGAGGTGTCCTGGGCCACGCCGATCGTCAAGAACGCCATGGCCGTGCCGATCAAGGAGAAGGTCGAGCTGTTGCTCGGCGTCAACGCGGCAGCGATCGCAGCCGGCGCCAACTTCGTCAATTCCACCCTGTTCCAGATCAACGAGCAGAAATATTTCGCCTCGACCGACGGTTCCTACATCGACCAGGACATCCATCGCATCTGGGCGCCGATCCAGGTGACCGCAGTGGACAAGGCCAGCGGCAAGTTCCGCCGTCGCGACGGTCTGTCGGCACCCATGGGCATGGGCTATGAGTACCTCGACGCGAAAGAGCAGGACCGTTTCGAGATGCCGGGCGGTGCGGTGGTCTATGGACGTTCCTACGACATGCAGGCCGATGCCGTCGCCGCGGCCGGGCAGGCGCGCGAGAAACTCAAGGCGCCATCGGTGAAGCCCGGAAAATACGATCTGGTCCTCGATCCGACCAACCTGTTCCTGACCATCCACGAATCGGTCGGCCATCCGCTCGAACTCGACCGCGTGCTCGGCTATGAGGCCAACTACGCCGGTACCAGCTTCGCCACGCTCGACAAATGGAAGTCGAAGAACTTCAGGTACGCCAGCGACAAGGTCACGATCGTCGCCGACAAGACCCAGCCCGGCTCGCTCGGCGCGGTCGGCTACGACGACGAGGGCGTCAAGACCGGGCGCTGGGACCTGATCAGGGACGGCGTGCTGGTCAACTACCAGGCGATCCGCGACCAGGCGCATATCCTCGGCCTCGAACATTCGCAGGGCTGCTGCTATGCCGATTCGTGGTCGAGCGTGCAGTTCCAGCGCATGGCCAATGTCTCGTTGCAACCGGGCACGGCTGAACTCGATCCGGCGACGATGATCAAGGATGTCGAGAACGGCATCTACATCTTCGGTCGCGGCTCGTATTCGATCGACCAGCAGCGCTACAACGCGCAGTTCGGCGGCCAGCTCTTCTACGAGATCAAGGATGGCAAGGTCACCGGCCCGCTCGAGGATGTCGCCTACCAGATCCGCACGCCGGAGTTCTGGAACGCCTGCAGCGCGGTCTGCGATCAGCGTGACTACCGTCTCGGCGGCACCTTTTTCGATGGCAAGGGCCAGCCCGGCCAGGTATCGGCAGTCTCGCACGGCGCAAGCACGGCGCGCTTCGATGGCATCAACGTGATCAACACCGCGCGCAGTCTCGGCTAACCATGCCATTCGCCACATGACGGCTCGTCCGGTGACCGCCATCCTCGCCGGGTATCTCACCGCGAATGGACCCCGGTCGTTTCGTGGCAAGCCGATGGCCGCCGTTATCCGGCCGTCCAGTCAACCGTTTTCAGGTGGAGGAAACCATGCAACGACGTGACTTTATCAAGGCCACCGGCATCGGCCTCGGCGCCCTGACGCTTCCGGCCTGGGGCCGGGCGATCGCCGCCGAAGAACTGGTCAGCAAGCTCGACGTGGGGCTGAAGAAACGCCTCGCCGATACCGCGATGACGGCGGCCAAGGGCGATGGTGCGACCTACTGCGACGTGCGCATCGGGCGCTACCTGCGCCAGTTCGTGATCACCCGCGAAGACAAGGTGCAGAACGTCGTCAATACCGAATC
>NZ_FOVF01000043.1:5627-24785 GCF_900115085.1 Dokdonella immobilis
GTCCAGCTCGCCCCGACGCCGGGCGTCGGCGAGGTGTCCTGGGCCACGCCGATCGTCAAGAACGCCATGGCCGTGCCGATCAAGGAGAAGGTCGACCTCCTGCTCGGCGTCAATGCCGCAGCCATGAAGGCCGGCGCCAACTACGTCAATTCGATCCTGTTCCAGGTCAACGAGCAGAAGTACTTCGCCTCGACCGACGGCTCCTACATCGACCAGGACATCCACCGCATCTGGGCACCGCTGCAGGTCACCGCGATCGACAAGGCCAGCGGCAAGTTCCGCACCCGCGACGGCCTTTCCGCGCCGGTCGGCATGGGTTTCGAATACCTCGATGCGAAGAAGGAACACAAGATCGCGCTGCCCGGCGGCGTGGTCGGCTATACCGATTCCTACGACATGCTCGAAGACGCCGTGGCCGCCGCCAAACAGGCGCAACAGAAGCTCAAGGCGCGCTCGGTCAAGCCGGGCAAGTTCGACCTCGTCCTCGACCCGACCCACCTGTGGCTGACCATCCACGAGTCGGTCGGGCATCCGACCGAACTCGATCGCGTGCTCGGCTACGAGGCCAATTACGCCGGCACCAGCTTCGCCACGCTCGACAAGTGGAAGTCGAAGAACTTCAAGTACGGTAGCGACAAGGTCACGATCTTCGCCGACAAGGTGCAGAAGACCTCGCTCGGCGCCGTCGGTTACGACGACGAGGGCGTCAAGACCCAGCGTTGGGACCTGATCAAGGACGGCGTGCTGGTCAACTACCAGGCGATCCGAGACCAGGCGCATATCCTCGGCCTCGAACATTCGCAGGGCTGCTGCTATGCCGATTCGTGGTCGAACGTGCAGTTCCAGCGCATGGCCAACGTCTCGCTGGCCGCGGGCAAGGACAAGCTCAGTCCGGCCGACATGATCAAGGACGTCGAGGATGGCATCTACATCATCGGCGACGGCTCGTTCTCGATTGACCAGCAGCGCTACAACGCGCAGTTCGGCGGCCAGCTCTTCTACGAGATCAAGAAGGGCAAGATCACCGAAATGATCGAGGATGTCGCCTACCAGATGCGCACGCCGGAGTTCTGGAATGCCTGCAGCGCGATCTGCGACGAGAGCGACTATCGCCTGAACGGTTCGTTCTTCGACGGCAAGGGCCAGCCCGGACAGGTTTCCGCCGTTTCTCACGGATCGAGCACCGCCCGATTCAATGGCATCAACGTCATCAACACCGCTCGCAGCCTTGGTTGAGCGCAGGAGTCTTATCGATGAGCATCTATACTGAACAGGACGCCAAGGCGATCCTCGAAAAAGTGGTCAAGCTGTCGAAGGCCGACGAATGCACGGCCACCCTCGATGGCCGGGTCGACGGCAACATCCGCTACGCCCTGAACCAGGTCTCGACCAGCGGCATCGTCAGCGACGCCGAACTCGGCGTGCAGGTGGCCTTCGGCAAGCGTGTCGGCACCGCGACGATCAACGAGTTCGACGACGCCTCGCTGGAAAAGGTCGTGCGTCGCGCCGAGGAGCTGGCGAAACTGGCGCCCGAAAACCCCGAGTTCGTGCCGGCCATCGGCAAGCAGACCTATGCGCCGAGCAAGACCTGGTTCGAGAAGACCGCGACGATCAAGCCCGAGTACCGGGCCCAGGTCGCCGCTGATTCGATCGGCCCGAGCAAGGCGGCCAAGTGCGTGGCAGCAGGCTTCTTCGCCGACAGCGACCGCTTTTCGGCGATCGCCAACAGCAACGGCAACTTCGCCTACCAGAAGAGCACCAATCTCGATTTCACCTGCACCGTGCGGACCGACGACGGCACCGGTTCGGGCTGGGTCGCCCGCAACCTGGCCGATGTCGGGCAGTTCAACGCCCAGGACGAAATCAAGGTCGCGGTCGACAAGGCAACGAAATCGAAGGATGCCAAGGCGCTGGAGCCGGGCAAGTACACCGTGATCCTCGAACCGGCGGCATCGTCGGGCCTGATCTCGTTCATGATGTTCGGCTTCGATGCGCGCCAGGCCGACGAAGGGCGCAGCTTCCTTTCCAAGAAGGGCGGTGGCAACAAGGTCGGCGAGAAGCTCTACGACGAGCGCGTGACCCTGTATGCCGATCCGGCCGATCCGGTCGCCGGGGTGCTGCCCTGGGACGACGAAGGCCTGCCGCGCGAGCGCACGCCGATCATCACCAAGGGCAAGGTCGAATACCTGCAGTACTCGCGCTATTGGGCCAAGCTCAAGGAGAAGAAGGCGATCGGCCAGCCCGGCAACCTGATCATGGTCGGCGGCGACAAGTCGACCATGGACCTGGTCAAGTCGACCAAGAAGGGCATCCTGGTCACCCGCACGTGGTACATCCGCATGGTCGATCCGCAGACCGTGCTGCTGACCGGGCTCACCCGCGACGGCACGTTCTACATCGAGAACGGCGAGATCAAGTATCCGATCAAGAACTTCCGCTTCAACGAATCGCCGGTGATCATGCTCAACAACATCGAGGAGATCGGCAAGCCGGTCCGCGTTGGCGACGACGAATCGCCGTTCGTGATGATGATTCCGCCGCTGAAGATCCGCGACTTCACGTTTACTTCGTTGTCGGATGCTGTGTAGCCGGGATTCGGGATTGGGGATTGGGGATTCGAAAGGGCGGCTTCCTGCAGGCTGGAAGTCGCCACCCGATTCCCGTGCCCGCCTCGTTGTCCCTGATTCAAACTTCGCATGACTCGCTCGGACTTCCTTCGCTTTCTGGTCACCGGCCTCGCGCTAGCGCCATTCGCGCACGCGCGAGGTGCTTCCTCGAATCCCGAATCCCCAATCCCGAATCCCGGCACCTACGACTTTCGCTTCACGCGCCTCATGTACGAGTCGGGGGATTGGGATGTGGACCAGCGCATGCCGTCGAACCTGATCGATGCGCTGATCCAGTACACGACATTGCGTGTCGATCCGAAGGAGCATGTGTTGCCGCTGGCCGATCCGCGCATGCTCGATGCGCCGTTCTGCTACCTGGCCGGGCACAAGCTGGTCGAGTTCAATCCGGACGAGCGGCGCAACTTCGAGACCTATGTGCGCAATGGCGGTTTCGTGCTGGTCGACGACTGCAATCACGACATCGATGGCCTGTTCGCGACGTCGTTCGAGAGCGAGATGGCTTCGATCTTCGGCGCGCAGGCGTTGAAGAAATTGCCGAAGACGCATCCGCTGTTCACGAGCTTCTTCCGTTTCGACGGGCCACCGGCGACCGGCTTCGAGCTGAACGGCTGGGGCGACGACCTGGTCCACGACTACCTGAAGGGCATCGAGATCGACGGTCGGCTCGGGTTGCTCTACAGCAACAAGGACTACGGCTGCGAATGGGACTACGACTGGCGCAACAAGCGCTTCCTGGCCGAGGACAACACGAAGTTCGCGGTCAACATCGCGGTCTATGCGATGACAAATTGAGTGGAAATGGTCCCGTAGGAGCGCCTTCAGGCGCGATGCGTTTCCAGGATTCAAGAAGAGGCATCGCGCCTGAAGGCGCTCCTACAGAAGCAACGCAAGGTGCGCATGTACGGATCAATGTGGAAAGCCGAGAATGAATGACGCAGTGACGGAAGCTCAGGTACAGACACAGATCGACAAGCTGGCGCGCCTGCGCAGCGCGATCGCCGAGGCCATCGTCGGCCAGGACGAGGTCGTCGAACAGCTGCTGACCGGTTTGCTGGCCGGTGGCCACTGCCTGCTCGAGGGCGTGCCGGGGCTCGGCAAGACCCTGCTCGTGCGTTCGCTCGGCGAAGCCCTGAACCTGGCCTTCCGGCGCATCCAGTTCACGCCGGACCTGATGCCCAGCGACATCCTCGGCACCGAGATCCTCGAGGAGGACCACGGCACCGGCAAGCGCTACTTCAAGTTCCAGAAGGGGCCGGTCTTCACCAGCCTGCTGCTCGCCGACGAGCTCAACCGGACCCCGCCCAAGACCCAGGCGGCCCTGCTCGAGGCGATGCAGGAGCATACGATCAGCTATGCCGGGACGACCTATCCGCTGCCCGAGCCGTTCTTCGTGCTGGCCACGCAGAATCCGCTCGAGCAGGCCGGCACCTATCCCTTGCCCGAAGCACAGCTCGACCGTTTCCTGCTGCACATCCGCGTCGAATATCCGAGCGAGAGCGAGGAGCGATCGATCCTCGAACGCACGACCGGGCGCAGCACCGGCAAGGTCCCCGAGGTCATGGATGCGGCCGAGATCATCGCCCTGCAGCAGCGTGTCCGCGAGGTCCATGTCAGCGAGGACCTGCTGACCTGGATTACGCGCCTCGTGCGCGCGTCGCGTCCGCAGGATTCGACGATCGCCGAAGTCCGCGAATGGGTACGCTGGGGCGCCGGCCCGCGTGCCGGTCAGTCCCTGGTCCTGGCGGCCAAGGCGCGCGCCCTTATCCATGGGCGCTTCGCGGCGACGCGCGAGGACGTGACCGCGTTGGCGTCGCCGGTGCTGCGTCACCGGTTGCTGCTCTCGTTCGCGGCCGAGGCCGAACGCCGTTCGACCGACGACGTGATCGACGTGCTCCTGCGCGTCGTCGACTATCCGGGCTGAGCGCCGAGCGGTGCGGCTGCCAGACGATCTGCGCGCGAGGCTCAGGGACCTGCGCCTGGTCGCGCGTTCGACCGCCGGTGGCGACGGCCTCGGCATGCATTCGAGTCGCAGCCGCGGCGCCGGTCTCGAGTTCGCCCAGTACCGCGGCTACGAGCCGGGCGACGAGCCGCGTCGCATCGACTGGAAACTGTATGCGCGATCCGATCGCTATTTCGTCCGCGAGGCCGAACGCGACAGCCCGCTGACGGTCTGGATCGTGATCGATGCCAGCGCCTCGATGGCCCAGGCCGACCGCAGGCGCGCCGACTACAGCAAGCTCGATGCAGCCCGGTTGCTGGCCGCCTGCGTCATCGAACTGGCCCTGCGCCAGGGCGACCGTTTCGGCCTGGTTGGCCTGTCCGGCAGCGAGCTGCATTTCGTCGCCGACGCGGCCGGCGCGCGCCAGCGCGACCGCTGCATGCTCGAACTCGAGCGCATGCACTGCGCCGGTGAACTGCCCGACGCATCGCAGCTGCGTCCGCTCTGGGAGCGTATTCGCCCCGGCGCGCTGGTGGTGCTGCTTTCGGATGATTTCGATGAGCGCCTCGTCGACCTCGCCACGCGGCTCGCCGTGGCCCGGCGCGAGGTCGTCTCGATCGGACTGCTCAGCGCCGAGGAACGCGACTTCCCGTTCCAGGGCGGCCATCGATTTCGTGATCCTGAAACCGGTGCCGAGCTGCTGGCCGACGGCGAAGGCGCGCGTCGCGATTTTCTTGAACGGTTTTCAGCGGCGCGGGACCGCCTGGCCAAGCGCTTCGCTGCCGTCGGCATCGTGCATGTGGAGCACCATCTCGATCGCGCGCTCGACGAACCGTTGCGGCGCCTGTTCGGCGCGCCGCAAGTCGCGCTGGAACGCCCATGAGCCTGGGCCTGCTGCTGCCATTCGGCTTGCTCGCCCTGGCCGGGGCGCTGCTGCCGCTGCTCATCCATCTGGTTCGCAGGACCGAACAGACCGCCCTCGACTTCGCCGCCCTGCGCTGGTTGCGCGAAAGCGTCAAGCCGCGTCGGCGCCTGCGTTTCGAGGATCCCTGGCTGCTCGTTCTGCGCCTGCTGCTGCTTGCGCTGATCGCCTTGCTGCTGGCCCAGCCGCTGTTGCACGGCAACTGGCGCGAGCCGCGGCAGTGGATCGCGGTGGCCGACGGCGTCGATATCGGCGCCGCCCGACGGGAGCTGGCCGGCATCGAGGGCGAATGGCGCTGGCTCGCACCGGGCTTTCCCGAGGTCGGCGGCGCCGCACCATCGCCACCGCAACCATTCGCCAGCCTGCTGCGGGAGTTCGATGCCGACATCGACCCGGCGGACCGGCTGACGGTACTCCTTCCTGCCCAGGTCGACGGCCTCGATGCCGGCAGCCTGCACCTGCAGCACGCCGGTGACTGGCAGGTCGTTCCGGGCCAGACGCCCGCTCCGGCAACATCGACTCCGGTGCCGCGCACGGTCGCCTTGCGCCATGCCGGACCCGAGACAGCAGGGCTCGACTACTTCCGCGCGGCACTTGGCGCCTGGCAATCGACCGCGCCGGAGCGCTGGACGATCGATGATCGCCTGATTGGCGCCCAGGTCGACGCGGCGACGGATTGGCTGATCTGGCTCGGCCCCGAACCGCCGCCCGAACTGCTCGCCTGGGTGCGCGAGGGCGGGCGCCTGCTGCGGATCGAAGAAGGTGCGCAGACCGGTCGTGTGGTCTGGCGCGGCAGCGACGGCGCAGCGCTGGCGCTCGATGAATCGATCGGTCGCGGACACCTGATCCGTTTGCTGCAGCCGGCGATCCCCGAGCGCCTGCCGGCCGTGCTCGATGCGGGATTTCCGGATCGTCTGCGCGCGCTGTTCGAAGGCGGCAAGAAGGCGCCGACTCAGGCGCTGGCAGTGGCTGTTCAAGCGCAGCGGGACTCGACAGCCAACCTCGCTCCGGCGACGCCACTCGAAGCACCGCTGGTCATCCTGATCGCGCTGGTCTTCCTCGCCGAACGCCTCATGGCCACGCGCCGCCGGAGCCTGGCATGAGCGTGGCCTTGCTGCAGCAGTGGCGGAACCGGGTGCGTCGCCGCCGCGCCGCGATCGTGCTCGCCTCGGGCCTGCCCGTGCTGGTGTCGGTGCTGGTCGTGCTGGCGCTGCACAGTCCGCCTGCAATGGCGTTGGTCGGCCTGCTTCTCATCGTGGCCCTCCTGACCTGGCAACTGCGACGCGCGTTGCGGCTAATCGACATGCAGTGGGTTGCGCGCCGGTTCGAGACCGCATTGCCGCTGCTCGAGGACAGCACCGACCTTTTGCTGTCACCCGCAGGCGAGCTCTCGCCCTTGCAACGCCTGCAGCGCGAACGCATCCGCGCCCGGCTCGATGCGGTGCGGCCTCCCGAGCTGCGTCCGCCCTGGCCCTGGCGGCGCATCGCACTCGGTGTGCTGGTGGGTGCCGTGATCCTGTCGGCCCTGCCATTCTGGCCGCAGGCCGGCACGAACGAGGAGACCGCTGCCGGATCGTCCACGACCGACCATGCAGCGCCGGCCACGGCAACCCGGATCACGGTCGGCACGCTCGAGGTCGAGTCGCCGGCCTATACCGGCCTGGCCCCGCGCCACGAGACGGGACTCGAAACCGAGGCCGTCGAAGGTTCAACACTGCGCTGGGCGATTCGGCTCGACCCGCAGCCCAAGGCAGCCGCGCTCGTGTTCCTCGATGGTACGCGGCTGGCGCTGGCGGAGCAGGGCGGGCAATGGGTCGCCGAACGGACCTTGAGCGAATCCGTGCTCTATCGGATTGCTGTCGAATCGCCGCTGCCGCTGGCCGAGGACCGCCTGTACCGGCTCGATGCCACCGTCGACCACGCACCCGAGATCCGCGTGATCGAACCGGACCGCACGCTCAACCAGGTCAGCGATGGGCAACGTGTCTGGTCGCTCGATTTCGAAGTCGCCGACGACTTCGGTCTCGGCGACGCCCGCTTGCGCCTGACCCTGGCCCAGGGCAGCGGCGAGCAGGTCACCGTCAACGAACGCAGCCTTGCGCTGACGGCGGAGCAGGGCGGCAGCGCGCGTCATCGCCGCTACCGGCACCGCATCGCGATCGACCGTCTCGGCATGGCCGCCGGCGACGACCTGATCGTGCGTCTCGAGATTGCCGACAACCGCCAGCCCAAGCCCAATATCGCCCGCAGCGCGGGCTACATCCTGCGCTGGCCATCCGACCTGTCGGCGCCGAGCGAGGGCGTCGAAGGGATCGTGCAGAAAGTGCTGCCGGCCTATTTCCGCAGCCAGCGCCAGATCATCATCGATACCGAAGCGCTGATCGGCGAGCGCGCATCCCTGGATGCCGATGCGTTCCTGTCGAAATCCGACTCGATCGGCGTCGACCAGAAGATCCTGCGCCTGCGCTACGGCCAGTTCCTCGGCGAGGAGTTCGAATCGGGGCGGGCCGAGGCGCACGCCGACGAGAAGCACGACGACGGGCAGGAACCCGACCAGGCCGATGCGCTCGCCGGCGACCACAACCATGAAGACGGCAAGCAACCGACTGCGGGATTCGGTCGCGCCGATGACATCCTCGCCGAATACGGCCATACCCATGATCACGCGGAGGCCGCGACCCTGCTCGATCCGGAGACGAAGAAGATCCTTAAGTCCGCGCTGGCCGAGATGTGGCAGGCCGAGCTGCATCTGCGCCAGGGCGCACCGGCCAAAGCCTTGCCCTATGAGAATCGCGCGCTCGGTTTCATCAAGCAGGTCCAGCAGTCCACGCGCATCTACCTGGCCCGGGTCGGGCTCGAGCTTCCGCCCGTCGATGAGAGCCGTCGCCTGTCCGGTGAGCGCGCCGGTCTGCGCGATCCGCGTGGTGTCCTCGTCGCGGCCCGTGTCGAAGAGCAGCCGCTGATCGATGCCTACAAGGCCTTGCAGGCCGGAGATGTGCCGGAGTTCGAGGCGCTCGAAGGCTGGTTGCGCGAACGTGGCAAACGCCTCCCCGACGCACTCGGCCTGATCGCCGCGGCCGATGCGCTGAGGCGCGAGCCCGCGTGCACGAGCTGCAGGCGGCAATTGCTGGATCGATTGTGGGCGGCATTGCCGACACCGGCGACGGGCTCCCGATTGCGTGCCGAACCCGATGCTTTAGGGCGCCGCTATCTCGGCCTTCTCGATGGTGAGGCACAGCCATGAACCCGCTCCCGATCGTTGCGGGCATTCTCGTTGTGGCAACACTGGCCGGGCTCTGGCGGACCCTGCGCCGGGACGGACGCTGGCGCGCGTGGCGCTGCATCGGCCAACTGCTGGCGGCTGGCGCACTCTGGCTGCTGCTGTCTCCGCCCTCGCTGCCGCAAGCGCGGGTCAGCGCGATCGTGCTGACACCGGGCGTCGACGATGCGGCGATCGCCGCGCGTCCTCAAGATACGCTTACGCTGGCGCTGCCGGGGGTCGCGGTTGGCGAGGATCGATCCATCGAACGCGTGCCTGATCTCGGCACGGGCCTGCGGCGCCATCCGCAGATCGGTGAGCTTCGCATTCTCGGCGATGGCCTCGACGCCCGCGATCGTGACCTGCCCGAAGGCATCGGCATCGTCTTCGAGCCGGGTGCCCCGCCGGTCGGCGTGGTCGCTCTCGAAGCGCCGGCCAGCGTCGAAGCCGGCGCGCATTGGGCCATTCGCGGCAGGCTCGCCGGCGTCGACAAGGCCACGCTCGAAGTGCGCGACCCCGGCGACGCCGTGCTGGCGATGACCACCGCCGCGGAGGATGGGCAATTCGCATTGCCGATGGTGGCCAAGTTTGCGGGCCAGCAGGATTTCCGTCTGCGTGTACTCGATGCCGATGCCACCGTGATCGAGGAAATTCCGGTTGCGCTGTTCGTTCGCGAAGGCGATTCGCTGCGCAGTGCGATCGTCGCCGGCGCCGCCGATGCCGAGCTCAAGTACCTGCGGCGCTGGGCCCTCGACTCCGGACAACGCCTGTCCAGCCGCATCGCCCTGAGCCGCGGTATCGCGCAGCGCCAGCAGGCGCCCGAGCTCGATGCCGCGAGCCTGGCCGCGACCGACCTGCTGGTCATCGATGAGCGTGCCTGGGCCGGATTGTCGACGCGCGAGAAGTCGGCACTCATGACCGCCATCGACGGCGGGCTCGGCGTGCTGCTGCGCGTGACCGGCCCGCTGCCAGCGTCGGTCGCCGCGGACTGGGCCCGGCTCGGCCTGGCCCTCGAATCCTCCGATCGCGACCGCAGCGTCGAACTGGCCCGACTCCCGCAGGCAGGCCCATCGCAAACCAGCCTGACGCGGTGGCCGATGTCCGTCGATGGCGCCAGATCGGCGACGCTGGCGCTTGCCGCCGATGGCTCGGATCTGGGCCGCTGGACAACCCATGGCCAGGGCAGGGTCGGTGTCTGGCTGCTGCTCGACAGCTACCGCTTGCAGCTAAGCGGCGAGAGCGCGCGCTACGGCACGCTGTGGAGCGACGTTTTCTCGACCCTGGCCCGTGCCGGCGGCGTTGCCGGTCCGGAGCTGCCGGACCGGGCCCGCGTCGACCGGCGCAGCGTGATCTGCGCGATCTCCTCGACGGCGCGCATCAAGGACGCCGAGGGTGGCGAGATCGGCTTGCTGCCGGAAGCGGGCGAGCACCCTTGCGCCGCATGGTGGCCAAAGCGACCGGGCTGGCACACCCTGATCGATGGCGACGCACGCTGGCCGATCTTCGTTCTCGCTGCGGATCAGGGCAGGGCGCTGTTGCGCAGCGAGATCCGCGAGGCAACCACGGGCCTCGTCCGTCAGGCCGCGCCGCTGCCCGATGTCGACGTGACTGTGCCGCGCGGGCCGCTGTTCCTGATCTGGTTGCTGCTGGCCAGCGGACTGTGGTGGCTGGAGCGAAGGGCCGCACCGATGCGTTGAACCTGCACGTGGTCGCTCAGACCTGCGGTTCGCCCTTTGCGACCACCGGTTCGGCCAGTTGTTGGCGTGCGACCTGGGCCTCGCGCCGGGCGATATAGAGGCTGGCGGAAATGACGATCGCGGCGCCGAGCAGGGTGTAGCTGTCGATCAGCTCGCCGAACAGCGCCCAGGCGAGGAAGCCGACGACGATGAATTGCAGATAGCTGAGCGGCGCCAGCGCGGAAGCCTCGGCCATCTTCAGCGCGCGGGTCCAGCAGTAGTGGCCACCGGTGCCGAGTGCGCCGGACAGGACCAGCCACGGCCAGACTTCGGGGGTCGGCCATTTCCAGACGGTCAGCGCCGGCGGCAGGCTCAGCGGCACCCAGAGCAGGGTGGTCAACAGCACGATGCGATCGGGCGGATCGGTGCGCGAAAGGTACTTGATGCTGATCGTAACCATGCCGCTGATGGCCGCGGCGAGCAGGGCGACCAGGGTCGCCGAGCTGAAATCATGCGCGGTCGGACGAACGATCACGAGCACGCCGATGAAGCCGGCGATCACCGCGCTCCAGCGTCGCATGCGCACCACCTCGCCGAGCACCAGCACGGCGCCGATCGTGATGAACAGCGGCGTCGAATAGGACAGGGCGACCGCCTGGGCCAGCGGCAGGTGCACCAGCGCCCAGAACCCGCACATCATCGAGACGATGCCGACGGCGCAGCGCACCACGTAGAAGCCGAGCCGTCGCGTGCGCAGGATCTCGAGCCCGTGGACGCGCAGCAGGGGCAAGGCGAACAGGGCGCCGAACAGGCAGCGGAAAAAACCGATCTCGAACGGATGCTGTTGCCGGGAGGCGTAGCGGATCGCGATCGCCATCAGCCCGAACAAGGTCGCGCTGGCCGCCATCAGCAATGCGGCGCGCGGTGGAAGCGCGGACGGCACGCTGGGGGCTGTACTCACGGCAGGTTTCGGACTCGAGATTCGCGGGGCTGCATGATACACCGTGGCCCTGTATTTACCGGTCGCGCTCCTCTACCCTGATGGGCGATATTCAGGCTGCAGGCTCCCCAGATGGCTTCCGATCCGGAATTCGTCGTCGCCATTCCCGCCCGGTTCGGTTCGCAGCGCCTGCCCGGCAAGCCGCTGCTGCCGATCGCCGGCGTGCCGATGATCGTCCACGTCGCGCGACGGGCCCTGCTCGCCGGGGCACGCGAGGTCGTGGTCGCGACCGACGATCCGCGCATCGCCCGCGTGCTTGCCGACAGTGCGGTCGAGGTCTGCATGACCCGAGACGACCATGCCTCGGGCACCGACCGGCTCGCTGAAGTGGCGGCCATCCGCAACTGGGGCGATCAGACCATCGTCGTCAACCTGCAGGGCGACGAACCGCTGGCGCCGGCCAGTGGCATCCGCACGGTCGCGGCGACCCTGGCCCTCAGCGGCAGCCCGATGGCGACCCTGTCGACGCCCTTGCAGACGGCCGCCGAATTGTTCGATCCGAATTGCGTGAAGGTGGTCTGCCGGGCGGATGGCAACGCCCTTTATTTCAGCCGCGCGCCGCTGCCCTGGGCGCGCGATGCCTTCGCCCGGGACCGCGCCGCGCTGCCGGTCAATACGCCGTTCCTGCGCCACATCGGCCTGTACGCCTATCGGGCCGGTTTCCTGCGCCTGTTCTCGAGCCTGCGCCATACCCCGCTCGAGCAGGTCGAGGCGCTCGAGCAGTTGCGCGCCCTCGAGCACGGCCATGACATCGCCGTGGCGCTGGCGCCGGAACCGTTTCCGGCCGGCGTCGATACCGCGGAGGACCTGGCCCGGGTCGAGCGCATCCTGAGCGGTCGCGGGCCGGCATGAGGGTCCTGTTCGTCTGCATGGGCAACATCTGTCGCTCGCCGACCGTGGAGAGCGTGGCCCGGGTCGAATTCGCCAGGGCCGGGCTCGACATCGAAGTGGCGTCGGCCGGCACCGAGAACTATCACGTCGGCGGTAGCGCCGACGCCCGCGCGATTGCTGTCGCTGAAGCGCACGGCTACCCGTTGGCCAGCCATCGGGCACGCCAGCTCGAAGCGGCGGACTTCGACCGTTTCGATCATCTGCTGGCCATGGACCGGGTCAATCTCGAAGCCATGCTTCGCCGTGCGCCGGCTGCGGGGCGGGAACGCGCCGCGCTGTTCCTGCCGTTCGTCGGGATTTCCGATCCTGTCGAACTGCCCGATCCGTATTACGGTCAGACGCGTGACTTCCAGCGCGCCCTCGACCTCGCCCGCGATGGCATCATGGCGTTCACGAGACGCCTCGGTCGGTCATAATCGAGGTGGCAGGCAATGCCGGATGCGTTCGGCATGACCGCTAGAGGATTGCATCGAGGGGAGAGGATGGATTCGCGTTCGCCAGCGCCGGAGTTTCCCGCAGGACTGGACTGGGTCAACGCCAGCGAGGCGCCGATGTTGTCGGCCCTGCGCGGTCGGGCCGTCCTGCTATGGTTCTGGAGCTACGACAACGTCCATTGCTGGAACCTCCTGCCTGACCTGGCCTACCTCGAAAACCGCTATCACGACGGCCTCACCGTGCTCGGCATCCACACCCCGAAATATCCGCATCAACGCGATTCGGGTGCGGTTCTCAAGGCCGTCAATCGGCTGCACATCCGCCATCCGGTGGCCAACGATCCCGATCATCTGCTCTGGCGCCAGTACGGCGTCGACGCCTGGCCGAGCGCGGTCCTTATCGACGCCGAGGGCCTGATTTCGGCCATCATCCCGGGCGAGGGCCGGCGCCAGGACCTCGAGGAACGCATTGCCGAGGTGCTCGACGAGGCCGCCGAGCGCGACCTGCGCGAATACGAAGCGGCGGTTCCGGCTTCGCGTCCGGAGCCGCGGCTGCCATTGCTGTTCCCAGGCAAGCTGCTGGCCACCGACAAACTGCTCTATGTCGCCGATAGTGGCCACCATCGCGTGCTCGAATGCAATCACGACGGTCGCATCCTGCGCCAGTTCGGATCGGGCGATGCGGGCTACTGGGACGGGCGCAACGAGGAATGCGGTCTCAACGATCCGCAAGGGCTCGCCATCCGCGAGGACTTCCTCTACGTCGCCGATCGCGGCAATCATTGCGTGCGCCGGATCCGGCTCTATGGCGGCGATGTCGAGACTGTCCTCGGCAATGGCGAACGCGGTCGCCTGCGCCCACATGATGCGGTCGCCATCGAAACGCCGATCGGCAATCCGACCGACCTGACCATCGTCGCCGACAAGCTCTATGTCCTCTCGGCCAGCCAGAACCAGATCTGGGAGCTGAACCTGGGCGGCGGCAAGGTCAACGTGCTCGCCGGAACCGGCAAGCTCGGCGTGCAGGATGGCCTCTCGCTGGAGGCCAGTTTCGCCCAGCCGAGCGGTGTCGCGCCGAGCGGCCTGCAACTGCTGGTGGCCGATGCGGCCGCGTCGGCCGTGCGCCTGGTCCGCCTCAGCGACGGCCGCGTCACCACCCTGGTCGGCCAGGGCCTCTACGAATACGGCGATGCCGCCGGCACCCGCGATGTGGCGCGCCTGCAGAATCCACTCGCCGTTGCCATGGATCCGCGCGGCATCGTCTTTATCGCCGATACCTACAATGGCAAGATCAAGGCCTTAAGCCTGAAGAGCGGCGCGGTGCGCTCGCTCAACGTCAACTACCGCCTGGTCGAACCGGCCGGCCTCTCGATCGCCGCCGGCGCGCTCTGGGTCGCCAACACCAACGTCCACGAGATCGTCCGCATCGACCTCGCCAGCGGCGTTGGCAAGCGTGTGCCGATCGGCGAGTAGCCCGCGCGCGCTACGAAGAGCGTGCGATACGTGGCGCGGGCTTTGATGGCGTTCTCTGCGTTGCGGCTTCGTTGTTGGCGGTGAGCGAATGCGAACCCCAACGTCGTGTTGGAGCATCGCGCCTGAAGGCGCTCCTACGAAAAGCTTGCGATGCGTGGCGCGGGCTTCGATGGGGTTCGACGCGTTGCGGCTTCGTTGTTGCTTCAGCCGCGATGCTTTTTTGCACTGTTCCGAACCCCCGGGAAATGCGACACGGCATCGAACCTGAAGGTTCTTCCCACGAGGAGCTTGCGATGCATGGCGCGGGCGTCGGTGGCTGATCACGCGTTGCGGCTTCGTTGTTGCTTCAGCCGCGATGCTTTTTTGCACTGTTCCGAATCCCCGGGAAATGCGACAGGGCATCGAACCTGAAGGTTCTTCCTGCAAGGAGCGCGTTTCACGCTTCCAGACGTTCGGCGGCTCCACGAGGATTCAGCGCTGTCTGTTTCCGAAATGCGCCATCCACGCGACAATCCCCCCATGCAGCCCGATCCCCCGTTCGACGGCAAGGCCTTTGTCGCCAATCTCAGCAGCGCGCCAGGCGTTTACCGCATGCTCGGTGAAGCCGGCGAACTGCTCTATGTCGGCAAGGCCGGCAACCTCAAGAAGCGCGTCGGCAGCTATTTCCTCAAGCCGCGCATGGAGCCGCGCATCGCGGCGATGGTGGCCCAGATCGCGCGCATCGAAACCACGGTCACCCGCACCGAGGCCGAGGCCCTGCTGCTCGAAGCGCAGCTGATCAAGACCCTGCGTCCGCGCTACAACATCCTGCTGCGCGACGACAAGAGCTATCCCTACATCCACCTGACCCCCGGCGACTACCCGCGCCTGGCCTTCCATCGCGGCGCGCGCAATGGCGGCGGGCGCTATTTCGGTCCGTATCCGAGCGCGATCGCCGTGCGCGAAACCCTGAGCCTGCTGCAGAAGCTATTCCGCATCCGCAATTGCGAAGACAGCTACTTCAAGAATCGCTCCCGCCCCTGCCTGCAGCACCAGATCGGACGCTGCAGCGCACCGTGCGTCGATTTCATCAGCGCCGAGGACTACCAGACCAGCGTGCGCCACGCCGCGATGTTCCTCGAAGGCAAGAGCAATGCCCTGCTCGACGAGCTGATCGGCCAGATGGAGGCGGCCAGCGTCAAGCTCGACTTCGAGCGAGCCGCCCTCATGCGCGATCGCGTGGCCGCGGTCAAGAAGATCCAGGCCCGCCACTACGTGCATGGCGCGGGCCGCGACATGGATGTGCTGGCCTGCGTGATCGACAACGGCATCGCCTGCGTAAGCGTGATGTTCTTCCGCAACGGCAACAGCCTCGGCTCGCGCGATTTCTTCCCGCGCCTGGGCCTCGATGCCGACGAGGCGACCGTGCTCGGCTCCTTCCTCGGCCAGTACTACCTCGAACGCCCGGTGCCCGAGGAAATCATCCTGAGCCACGCCCCGGAAGACATCGACATCCTCGGCGAGGCGCTGGCCGCGCATGCCGACCACAAGGTCGAGATCAAGACCTCGGTACGCACCGACCGCGCGCGCTTCCTCGACATGGCCCGAACCAACGCCACCGCCGCACTGACCGCGCGCCTGGCCAGCCGGCAGACCCTGCTGGCGCGCTTCGAGGCGCTGCGCGACCTGCTCAAGCTCGAGGAAGTGCCGCAACGTATCGAATGCTTCGACATCAGCCATACGATGGGCGAGGCGACCGTCGCCTCCTGCGTCGTATTCGGTCCCGAAGGTCCGGAGAAATCCCAGTACCGTCGCTTCAATATCGAGGGCATCACCGGCGGCGACGACTACGCAGCCATGCACCAGGCCCTCGAGCGGCGCTACCGGCGCATCCAGGCCGGGGAGGGCCGCTTGCCGGACATCCTGCTCATCGACGGCGGACTCGGCCAGGTGCGCCAGGCCATCGACGTATTGGCAACCCTCGGCGTCGAAGGCGTGCAAGTGGTCGGCGTGGCCAAGGGCGAGGCGCGCAAGGCCGGCCATGAAAGCCTGATCCTTGGCGATTCGGGGCGCAGCCTGTGGCCGGGGCCGGAATCGCCGGCCTCGCACCTGATCCAGGCGATCCGCGACGAGGCCCATCGGTTCGCCATCACCGGGCATCGCGGCCGCCGCGAGAAGGCGCGCGAGGCCTCGAGCCTGGAGGAAGTGACCGGCGTAGGGGCCAAGCGCAGGGCCGCGCTGCTGCGCCAGTTCGGCGGGCTGGCCGGGGTGACCCGGGCCGGCATCGAGGAACTCATGCAGGTAAACGGAATCAATCGTGAACTGGCTGAACGCATTTACGCCGCACTCCATGGATAATGCCGACCGATGCACCTGACCCTGCCGACGATCCTTACCCTTTTCCGCATCGCGCTGTTGCCGGTCATCGTCATCGTCTTCTACCTGCCGGAATACTTCCCGGCGACGCGAAGCTGGTCCAACCTGGCCGCTGCCGGCATCTTCATCACGGCCGGCATCACCGACTGGCTCGATGGCTGGATCGCGCGCCGCTACAACATGAGTTCGGCCTTCGGCGCCTTCCTCGATCCGGTCGCCGACAAGCTCATGGTCGCGGTCGCCTTGTTCCTGATCGTGCAGCAGAACCCGAGCGCCCTGATGGCCGTGGCTAGCGCGGTCATCGTCGGACGTGAAATCAGCATCTCGGCGCTGCGCGAGTGGATGGCCGAGCTCGGCAAGCGCGCCGCCGTGGGCGTCGCCTGGGTCGGCAAGTTCAAGACCGTCATGCAGATCGTCGCCATCGTCGTCTGCCTGCACCAGCGTGATTTCCCCGAACTGCGCCTTTACCGCATCGGCGAAGGGCTGCTCGTGGTCGCCGCCGCCCTGACCATCTGGTCGGCGATCGTCTACGTGCGCGCCGCCTGGCCGATCATGCGCGACGCCGACAGCGGCAAGATCTGAGCATTCAGAATGCTCCTGATCTGCTGATCGGGCGCAGCAGCGTTCAAAGGCCAAAAGCCCACGCTCATCCCCCTCCGGGACCTTCTCCCGCCAGCGGGAGAAGGATAAAGACAGAGCCCCTCTCCCCTCGGGAGAGGGGTTGGGGTGAGGGTTCGGCGGAGTAGGTGGATTCGATCAAGAGCCCACCCTCATCCCCCTCCGGGACAGGACCTCGCCATCTCTGGCGCTCGCCCGTGGATCGAGTGCGGGTCAGGCCATTCGGACCAGCATTCGCTGCTGCCGTCAATCCCGTTGACCGCAGTCGGGCACTTCCGACCGACGGGAGACGCATTACCTGGATTGCGTGCAGCGCGCTCAAGGTCCCGCCCAGCCAAAGCGGGTCCCCAACTGCGGCACAACGGCGCGCCACGGCCCTTCCAGCCCGCGGAATCGATCAAACTGGTTGACTCCTGCGTGGCATTCCGTAATATGCGCGTCCCACGCGGGAATAGCTCAGTTGGTAGAGCGCAACCTTGCCAAGGTTGAGGTCGCGAGTTCGAGTCTCGTTTCCCGCTCCAGTTTGTCTGCTTCGATCCGGCTGCTCGCCGCCTCGTCGCGGAGATCCGGCCCGCTCGCAACTGCGTGCACCGCTGGCTCAGGAACCTCGGCCCGCCGAGGTTTTGTTTTTTGATGACGACGCATTAAGCTCGCCATCCCACCGGCCTGGTGGCAGAGTGGTCATGCAGCGGCCTGCAAAGCCGCGTACGCCGGTTCGATTCCGACCCAGGCCTCCAAAGTCGACCCGCCCTGGCGGGTTTTCTTTTGCCCGGCTTTCTGCGAGCCATCGGCGCGCGCGGCATGGGCCGGCGTGGAAACTCAAGACTCGAGACCTCAGATGCTTGTGGGCCAGCGCAGGGAAATTGCGGAAGTCGCGGCTCGCCGCGGCTGGGAGGTTGTGGAGTTCTACGAAGATGCCGGCATCAGCGGCAGCAAGGGCCGCGACAAGCGCCCGGCCCTTGATCGCATGCTGAAAGACGCCACGCGTAAGCGGTTCGACGTCATCGCAGCGTGGTCCGTGGACCGCCTAGGCCGCAGCCTGCCGAATCTGGTCGAAATGCTCGGGGAGATTCACGGGGTCGGGTGTGACCTGTACTTGCATCAGCAGGCCGTCGACACGGCCACGCCGTCCGGCCGGGCGCTGTTCGGCATGATGGGCGTGTTTGCCGAGTTCGAGCGCGCAATGATCCGCGAGCGTGTCATGGCGGGGCTTGCCACGGCCCGCAAGCGGGGCGTGAAGCTCGGGCGCCGCAGGGTTGGCGGGGAAGTGGAAGGCAAAATCCGGGCGCTGCGCCAGCAAGGCCACGGCATGCTCAAGATCGCCAAAGAGGTTGGCTGCGGGGTATCCGTGGTGCAACGCGTACTGAACTAGCCCGACCCGACCAGTTTGGATCGACTGAGCCCGCCCTGTGCGGGCTTTTTTGTGCCTGTCGATCGGTGATCGGTCCTTTCGCAGGCGGAGGGGCGACCACAATTTTTATACAGTCTGATAGATTCGACCAGCCCGCCATGGAATTCTCTTGCGCTCCCGTTTGCTCACAACAACTTCAATTGAACTGCAAGGAAACTGTGTGAAAAAAAGACGTCCACGAGAAATTGGGGAAGAGCATCTGGACCACCCCTGATTTCTCGGACACCACAAAACGGGGACAATCCCCGGAAGGAGGTGTCCGATGGAAAAGCGTCGTCGATTCACAACAGAGTTCAAGCGAGAGGCGGTTCGGCTGTTCCGCGCAGCGAAGAAGCCGGCCGCCGAGTTGGCCCGTGAATTGGGCATTCCGCGCAATCGTCTTTACAAGTGGGTGGAGGATGCCGAGAAGAAAGGTGATAAGGCCTTTCAGGGCAGCGGCCGTCCAAAGGTCGAAGCAGGTTCGCTGGCGGCCCTTCAGCGCGAGAATGCGCGGCTCAAGGAAGAGAACGAGATCTTAAAAAAAGCGGCGGCGTACTTCGCGCGCGAGCTG
>NZ_FOVF01000022.1 GCF_900115085.1 Dokdonella immobilis
AAGGCGCTCCTACAGTGGAATCGGAGTGACTCGCTCGCCGCAGGCAAGTGAAAGCTCTGCTTCTGCCCCAGGAATACGCCGCGAAGCGATGCACGATCAAGCGCAGAAGAGGAGTAACAAGGTCCCTGCCTGCACAGGGACGACGATGTAGAAGTTCGAATCGTGCAGGAAAGCATCGCGCCTGAAGGCTCTCCTACGGGAGAAGCGAAGTGACTCGCTCGCCGCAGGCGAGTGAAAGGATTGCCTTGAATCCAGGATTGCGTCGCGAAGCGAGGCAAGAGCAAGAGGAGCAGCCAGGGCACTGGGCCCCGACGCGCGCTGAGACGACGGTTCTGGATTTCGGGCATTGCGGAAAAGCATCGCGTCTGAAGCCTGCACCGGCCAGTCGAAGGGGAACGGGTCGATGGCGAGCGGGAGCCCATATCCGCCCAGGACCAACACCGGAACTACCGCCGAACCTGTTCCGTCGGTCGCGCCAACGCGCGAACCTCATCCTCATCGAGCACCCGCCACTCGCCCTTGCCCAAGGCACCCAGGCGCAACGATCCAATCGCGACGCGCACGAGGCGCAGCACCGAGACATCCAGCGCGGCGAGCAGGCGCCGGATCTGCCGGTTGCGGCCTTCATCGAGGACGATTTCCAGCCATGCATTCTTCTCGCCACGACGCAGTTCCGTTGCCGATTTCGCTGCCAGCAGTTCACCACCATCGCGAACGCCGACCTGGATGCGCGCGAGCAGATCGGGGTCGGGAAGCCGGTCGATCTGCACGTGATAGGTCTTGTCGAGCTGCGATTCCGGAGCGCTGATCGCGGCCGCCCATTCGCTGTCGTTGCTGAACAGGAGCAGGCCTTCACTGGCCTTGTCCAGGCGTCCCACCGGAGCGATCCATGGCAAGCCCGCGTCCGCGAACAGTGCGTACACCGTCTCGCGACCGCGTTCGTCGTTCGCCGTGGTCACCAGGCCGCGCGGCTTGTTGAGCATCAGATAGCGTCGCGCGACTTCGCCGGCAGCGGTGTCGTCGATGGCAATCCGCGCAGCCGGATGCGTGCGCGATTCAGGATCGCGGATCAGCTTGCCATCCACGCGCACGCGTCCGTCGCGCACCAGGGTCTCGGCCTGGCTGCGTGAACACAGCCCCCGCTTGGAGAGGACACGCGCCAGCCCGTGCGTTCGCTGTGTCGACGCTTCGGCCTTTCGTGCGGGTCGGCGAGGTGGGATGGTCAACAGCAGGTCTCCGGCGGACTGCTGCATTCTAATCAGGCAGCGGGCATCGGAACCGCCCACCCGTGCATGCCGTCAGGCCGGGCTAGCGATTTCCGTCGCGCTTGCCCGATTCCCTGGCGATGGACTCGGCAAGCCGGCGTTCGCGAATGGAATAGGCCCGGGTCAGGTCCGAAGCGTAGTAGGCGGATGTCGTGCACTGCGCATTGAACTGCCCGGCCAGGGCATCCTGTTTGGACAGCGCCCCATTCAGCTGGACAACCAGGTCGTTGTAGGCATCCACAGCCTCGCCCTGTTCGCGGACCTTGGCGTTGAAGTCGTCGATGGCGTGCTGGTCGGTCGCGTCCAGCGTGCGGCGTTCGGCGTCGATGATCTGTGCCAGTCCGCGATAACGGGACTCTGCAAGGTCTGCGCTGAGTTCAAGGCTGTCGGCCTTGCTCTCCTGACCGTGCAGGTCGCGCTGAAGATCGATGCAGGCGATCAGTTCGTCGACGGTCAACACCTTGCCGTCGTGCTTCTCACCCGGCTTGAGCGCCTGGCCGCCAAACGGATCCGTCTCGTCCGCGTGCGCGGAGACCGACACCATCAGAACCAGGGTCGCCATCAATCCGCCGAAGCGATCAAAGCAGCGGGAAGTCATGGTCGTATCCTCACGTCGGGAATGTCCACAGGTTCCACGGAAGTCTGCGCCCAAAGGGGACACCACCTGCTCTTTCGCGACCCTCGGGAACCGCGAAAAGCCCCAGTGCGCTGCGCCTGCCTGGGCAACGGGGGAATCCAGGAATACGGGAAAGCAGACGGGGCGCCGAAGCGCCCCGTCGAGTCCAGCCAGTGAGGGCGCTTACGGGCGCCGTTCGAGTTCGGGGTCGTTCTTCGAAACCGGCATCAGGTCCTGCTTCGACACGCCGAGCAGCAACAGCACCGGGTTGGCGAAGAAGATCGAGGAAGCGATGCCGATGAAGATGCCGATCAGCATGATCAGGCCGAAGTTCTCGAGGGCCGGGCCGCCGAGGAAGTACAGGGTGCCGACCGCCAGGGCCGTGGTCACGCCGGTCATGATCGTGCGCGACAGGGTCGAGTTGACCGAGCGGTTGAGGATCTCGGCCGGATCGCCCTTGCGCGAGGAGCGGAAGATTTCACGGACCCGGTCGAAGACGACGATCTTGTCGTTGATCGAGTAACCGACCACCGAGAGCACGGCAGCCAGGGCCGGCAGGTCGAATTCGCGGCCGGTCAGGGCGAACGCAGCGACGGTGAGCAGGGTGTCGTGGATTTCCGACGCCACCGCGGACACGGCGAAGCGCCATTCGAAGCGGATCCACAGGTAGATCGAGATGCCGGCGATGACGAAGATGACCGCGACCAGGCCGTCGTTGCGCAGTTCGTCGCCGATCTGCGGGCCGACGAATTCGCTGCTCTTGACCTTGGCGTCGGCGCGCGCCGCGCGCAGGGCCTTGAGCACGTTGTTGCCGATCTTGTCGTTGGCCGCCGAGGTCGCCTCTTCGGTCGCCTCGGCCGATTCGTCGGCAACGATGCGGATGGCGAAATCGTTGGTGCCGCCATAGGTCTGCACGACCGCCTTGTCGAAGCCGCCGGCGGTCAGCGCCGCTCGCACGTCGGCGACATCGATCGCGCTGTCGTAGCTGACTTCGATGTTGGCGCCGCCGGTGAAGTCGAGGCCGTAGTCGAGGCCGCGCACGAAGATGATCGCGGCGGAGATGACCATGAGGATCGCCGAGATGCCCAGCGCAACCTTGCGCCAGCGCATGAAGTCGATCTTGCTGTTCGGATTGAAGAGTTCCATGGATGAATCCCTGAGGTCAGACCGGCAGCGCCTTGAGCTTGGCCGCGCGGCCGAAGATCAATGCGACGAGCGAATGGGTGCCGGTCACCGAAGTGAACATCGACGTGAGGATGCCGATCGTCAGCGTGATCGCGAAGCCGCGGATCGGACCGGAACCGAAGGTCATCAGGCCGAAGGCGGCGATCAGGTGGGTGACGTTGGCGTCGAGAATGGTCGCCCAGGCCTTTTCGTAGCCGCCGCGGATCGCGGCGAATGGTGTCATGCCGTTGCGCTGTTCTTCGCGGATGCGTTCGCAGATCAGCACGTTGGCGTCGATCGCCATGCCCAGCGTGAGCACGATACCGGCGATGCCGGGCAGGGTCAGGGTGGCCTGGAAGATGCTGAGGATGGCGACCAGCAGGACCAGGTTCATCATCAGGGCGAGGTCGGCGATGAGGCCGAAGATCTTGTAGTAGACGGCGACGAAACCAACCACGAGCAGCAGGCCGACGATCACCGCGGTGACGCCCTTGCGGATGTTGTCGGCGCCGAGGGTCGAGCCGATCACGCGCTCCTCGACGATGTCGACCGGCGCGGCCAGCGAGCCCGAGCGCAGCATCAGGGCGAGGTCCGAGGCGGTCTTCATGCTCTCAAGGCCGGTGGTCTGGAACTTGTTCGAGAACACGCCGCGGATGGTTGCCAGGCTGATGATGTTCTCTTCGATCTTGGCGCTGCGCACTTCCTTGCCATCGACGATGCGGACTTCGGGAATGCGTTCGACCAGCACGACGGCCATGCCCTTGCCGACGTTCTGCGAAGTGAAGTCGAGCATCTTGCGCGCACCGGCGGAGTTCAGCGCGACCGACACGGCGGGCTCGCCGCTCTGCGGATCGGCGGCGCTGGAAGCATCGACCAGTTCGTCGCCGGTGACGATGACCTTCTTCTTGAGCACGGCCGGACGGCCGTCCTTGAAGTAGTAGATGCGCGAATCCGGCGGCACCGAGCCGGTACGGACCGCTTCGGCAACGTTGACGCTCTCGTCGACCGCGCGGTATTCGAGGGTGGCGGTCGCGCCGAGCAAGCGCTTGGCTTCGGCCGTGTCCTGCAAGCCGGGCAATTCCACCACGATGCGGCTGTCGCCCTGCTGCACGATCAGCGGCTCGGCCACGCCGAGCGAGTTGATGCGGTTGCGCAGGGTGCTGACGTTCTGCTTGATCGTGTTGTCGGCGATCTGCTTGATGCGCTCCGGCTTGACCTTGGCGATCAGGGTCGGTGAATCGCCGATGGACGGTCCGTCGGTGACGTTGAGATCGATCAGTTCGCTACCGATGGCGGCGGCGATCTTGTCGCGGTCGGCCGTATTGCTGGCCTGGACGACGATGCCCTGGGCACCGCGGTCGACCTTGGCGTTGCGGATTTCCTTGTCACGCAGCAGTGAGCGGATGTCGTCGACATAGCGCTGCTCCTGGCCCTGCAGCACGCTCTTCTGGTCGACCTGCATGAGGAAGTGCACGCCACCCTGGAGGTCGAGGCCGAGCGGCATCGAGTTGGCGCCGATCATGCGCATCCACTGCGGCACGGTCGAAGCGAGGTTCAGAGCCACCGTGTAGTTGTCGCCGAGATCGGTGCGCAATGCGCTGGCCGCGGCCAGCTGCGAGTCGGTATTGCCGAACAGAGCGAGCAGGCGGTCGTCCTTGATCTCTACTTCCTGGAACTCGATCTTGCGCTGCTGCAGGGCCTGCAGGGCGCGCTCCTTGAGCGCTTCATCGACGATGCCACTCTTGTTCGCCAGGACCTGCACGGCAGGCTGCTTCTGGTACAGCGAGGGCACTGCAAACAACACGCCGAGCACCGCCACCAGGGCGACCAGGGTGTGTTTCCATCGGGGGAAATCGTTCATTGCGGTTCAATCCGGTTTTACGCTGTTGCCGGGAATCCGGGTATTGCCTCTTGCCTGCAGGACCCGGCGGCCGGTCTCGCGACTGCCGGGCGATGGGCACGCGGACGCTGTCCGCCCTGCCCCTGCACCCAGTGGGGATACCCGAGTTGTTCTCAAGCCTGCTTGATGGTGCCCTTGGGCAGGACCGCGGTGATCGCACTCTTCTGCAGCTTGACGCTGACCTTGTCGGCGATCTCGAGGGTGACGAAGGTCTCGGCAATGTCCTCGATGCGGCCGAGCAGGCCACCGTTGGTCAGCACCTCGTCACCCTTGGCCAGGGCCGCGATCATCGCGCGCTGTTCCTTGGCGCGCTTCATCTGCGGCCGGATCAACATGAAGTAGAAGATGCCGAAGATGATGATCAGGGGCAGAAACGACATCAGGGGATTCGGCGCGGCGGCGCCCGGTGCGGCCTGCGCATACGCGGAACTGATCAGAAAATCCATTGTGTCTCCAAGGAGTTGCGGTAGGCCCGGTCGATTCCGGGTCGCCAAAAAGGTCGCGGATTATGCCATGGCAGCCGCTCCAGCGCACGGCGAAAGCCCCTCCCCGCGCGGTTTTCGCCCGCGCAGGCGCCGCCCGCAGGTTGCCGCCGGCCCGACAGCGCGACCCGGGGCCGATGCCGACTAGCCCGCCTTCCTCAAGGTCAGGTTGTAGCGAAAGTGACCCGTCAGCGGGTGCTCGCCATCCTGCAACGGTCGCACGCCGTGGAAGTGGAGCCGGGCAGGCCCGCCCCAGACGATGACGTCGCCATGCCGGAGCGGAATGGCCAGGGGCTTGTCCTTGCGCACAGGGCCCCCGAACAGGAAGACGGCCGGCAGGCCGAGCGATACGGAAACGATCGGCGCACCGAAATCGCGCTCGTCGCGGTCCTGGTGCAGGGACATCCGGGCCCCGGGTTCATAGCAGTTGATCAGGCAGGCATCGGCCTCGAAGCCCGGGAAGCCGGCGCGCGCGGCAGCGTCGCGGCCGATTTCGCGCACGAGGTCGGGCATCGGCGGCCATGCGCGCCCATCGAGCGGATCGCGCTCCACATAGCGGTAGCCGCGGCGATCGCTGGTCCAGCCGAGCGCGCCGCAATTGCTCATGCGCACCGACATCGGCGAGCCGCCCGGCGTGATCATCCGGCGCAGCGGCGCTGCCGCCAGCACCGGGTCGATGGCGGCCAGAATGGCAGCCGCACGATCACGCGCCAGATTGCGCAGCACGACGGCGCCGGGACCCAAGCGCTCCTCGCGCGGTTCGACGTCGAGGGAATCGAAGAGGTCCATGTTCAGCACCGGGTCCGGCGCGGTGGCGGGGCTTGGCCAACGGTCGGCTGGACGGAACCGGTCGTGGGAAGGTGGTGGCGGGCCATCGGGAGGTTTTACTTGTTGCGACAAACGATGACAATCGACCGGGTCCGCTTTCGACGTGAGGCATGAATGAAGACGATCGGCCTGATCGGCGGCATGAGCTGGGAGTCCACGCTGACCTACTATTCGCTGATAAACGAAGAGGTCAGGAAGCGTCTCGGCGGCCTGCACTCGGCACGACTCGTTCTCTACAGCGTCGACTTCCACGATATCGAGCGCCTGCAGATGGCTGGCGACTGGGATGCAGCGGGCGTGATGCTCGCACAGGCCGGGGCCGCGCTCGAGGCTGCCGGCGCTGATTGCCTGGTCATCTGCACGAATACGATGCACAAGGTGTCGGCCGCGATCGAGGAGACCGTGACGATTCCACTCGTGCATGTCGCCGATGCCACCGCCGCCGCGATCCATGCGGCTGGCCTCACCCGGGTCGGGCTGCTCGGCACGCGCTTCACGATGGAACAGGACTTCTATCGAAACCGGATTTCCTACCCGCACGGCGTGGAGGTGCTGATTCCCGAAGCCGAGGACCGCGAACGGGTGCATCGTGTCATCTACGAGGAACTCTGCCTCGGCAGGATACTGGACGACTCGCGCGAGCAGTACCGTCGCATCATGGCCTCGCTGGTCGAGCGCGGTGCGCAGGGTGTCGTGCTCGGCTGCACGGAGATATCGCTGCTGGTCGGCGCTTCGGATGCCAGCGTTCCGCTGTTCGACACCACCGCGATCCACGCGCTCGGCGCGGTGGATTTCGCGCTTGCATCGGGCTGACGGATGGCCGGCCCGGCCGCGGACCTGGCCGAGGCACGGCAAGGCGTCACGGCAAGATCGACCGGCTGCCCGGCGCGCAGCCGAAGCAGTGACGGCCCGGCACGCTCAGCAGCAGCGACCACCACCGCCCCGATAGCGCGCGGCCTGACGTTCGGCGAAGAAGGCTTCGTAGCTCATCGGCGTGCGCTCCGGATGATGGCGCCGCTGGTGGGCCAGATAGGTCGGGTAGTCGGGGACGCCGATCGCAGCGCGCGCGATGCGGACCGCCACCTGCCAGCCGGCGAGAACCGCCGCGCGCATGGGGCCCAGTCCCGTCGACGCCCTGCCCCGGTTCGCGGCACGCTTCTGCGCTGTTTCCATGCCAGAGACCGCGCTCACGAGCGCACCGACGCCAGCGCCACGTAAGGCGTCTCGATTGCGGTCGGCGCGGCGATCCGGCGCGCCTTGAGCGCCGCACGCAGGCCGAACAGCACGACGCAGACCACGATCGCCATGAACAGTGCGGCGAGGCCGGCATTGACGTGGTCGTTGACGATAATGCGCTGCATCTCGGCCATATTCTTCGCTGGCGCGAGCACTTCGCCCCGGGCCAGCGCGTCGCTGTATTTCGCCGCGTGCGAGAGGAAGCCGATGCGCAGGTTGTCGTCGAACACCTTCTGCCAGCCCGCGGTCAGGGTGCAGATGACGAGCCAGATCGTCGGCACCAGCGGCACCCAGACGTAGCGATCGCGCTTCATGCGGATCAGGATCACGCAGCAGACGGTCAGGGCGATCGCCGCGAGCATCTGGTTGGCGATTCCGAACAGCGGCCACAGCGTATTGATGCCGCCGAGCGGATCGACCACGCCCTGGTAGAGGAAATAGCCCCAGCAGCCGACGCAGAGCGCGGTCGCGATCGTGTTCGCGGTCCACGATTCGGTCTTTTTGAGGTGAGGCACGACGAGGCCGGCCAGTTCCTGGATCATGAAACGGCCCACGCGCGTCCCGGCATCGACCGTGGTCAGGATGAACAGCGCCTCGAACAGGATCGCGTAGTGGTACCAGAACGCCATCATGCCCTCGCCCGGAATGATGGCGTGGATGATCTGGGCCATTCCCACGGCCAGGGTCGGCGCGCCGCCGGTGCGTGACAGGATCGTCGTCTCGCCGATCTGGCTGGCGGTCTGGCTCAGCACATCCGGCGTAATCACGAAGCCGAGTTGGCTGATCGCCTGTGCGGCCGTATCAACCGAGGTCCCGAGCAGGGCGGTCGGCGCATTCATCGCGAAATAGACACCCGGATCGAGCACGCAGGCGGCGATCAGGGCCATGACTGCGACGAAAGCTTCCATCAGCATCGAGCCGTAACCGACCGCGCGCGCCTCGGCCTCGTTGGCGAGCAATTTCGGCGTCGTGCCCGAGGAGATCAGCGAATGCCAGCCCGACACGGCGCCGCAGGCGATCGTGATGAACAGGAACGGGAACAGGCTGCCACCGAAAACCGGCCCGCTGCCATCGATGAAGCGCGTCATTGCCGGCATGCGCATCTCGGGCGCGGCAATCAGGATGGCGATGGCGAGCAGGACGATCGTGCCGATCTTGAGGAAGGTCGACAGGTAGTCGCGCGGGGCGAGCAGGATCCAGACCGGCAGCACCGAAGCGAAAAAACCGTAGCCGATCAGCATCCAGGCCAGTTCGCGGCCTTCGAAATGGAAGCGCCCGGCCCAGACCGGATCGTGCGCGACCACGCCGCCGAGCCAGATCGAGACGAGCAGCAGGACCAGGCCGATGATCGAGACCTCGAGCACGCGTCCGGGCCGCAGCCAGCGCAGATAGACGCCCATGAAAATGGCGATCGGCATCGTCATGGCGACCGTGAAAGTGCCCCATGGACTCGCCGCGAGGGCCTTGACCACGACCAGGGCGAGCACGGCGAGGATGATGAACATGATCATCAGCACGCCGATCATGGCGACGATTCCGGCGGCCGGTCCGAGTTCGGACCGCGCCATGTCGCCGAGCGACTTGCCGTCGCGGCGGGTCGAGAAGAACAGCACCATGAAGTCCTGCACGGCCCCGGCGAAGATCACGCCGATGAGGATCCAGAGGGTTCCGGGCACGTAGCCCATCTGCGCGGCGAGCACCGGGCCGACCAGCGGACCCGCACCGGCGATCGCCGCGAAGTGATGGCCGAAAACGACGCTCTTGTCGGTCGGCACGAAATCGAGGCCATCGTTCTTGCGCACGGCCGGCGTCGCCCGCGTCGCATCGAGTTGCAGCACGCGCTCGGCAATGAAGCGGCTGTAGAACCGATACGCGATCAACAGGATCGACACCGTCGCCGTGACCAGCCAGACCGCGTTGATCGTCTCGCCGCGATCGAGCGCGACGACCCCGAGGCTGAATGCTCCGAGCACTCCGAGAACGAGCCAGATGAACTTTCCTGCAAGCGACTTCATCGCGTATTCCCGGGGCAAGGGATATCGAGCCCGCAGGGTGTGCGTGGACCCTCGGACCGTCAAGCTGCGCCGCACTATGCGGCCTGGCGTGCGCCGCCTCGCCCGGCCTGCCTGGAGTAGACTGGGCGGGCGGAGGAACCGGCAATGGATGACGAAGCGAAGCCGTCTGGTCCGGCATCGGCCCCCCTGCGGACCGACGCCCTTTTCGCCCAGGTCTACGACCGCCTCAAGGCGATGGCAGGCCGGCGCCTGGCCCAGGGCGGCCGCGGCACCATGGACACGACCGCGCTGGTGCATGATCTGTACCTGCGCATCGGCAACAACCGCGAGCTGTCCTTCGCCCATCCAAACCAGTTCTTCACCTACGCGGCACGCGCGATGCGGCATCTGCTCGCCGATCGGGCGCGCGATCGCCTGCGCCTGCGCGCCGGCGGCGACTGGATGCGCACGACCCTCACCGGCAGCGACTACCGGCTTGCCATCGACAGCGCCGAAGAAGCGATGGCCGTGGAAGAGGCCCTGCAACGATTGTCCGAGCTCGACGCCCGGGCCGCCCAGGTCGTCGAACTGACCTGGTTCGGCGGGCTCAGCCAGGACCAGATCACCGAAACGCTCGGCGTGGCCCGCAGCACGGTCGCACGCGACTGGCGCTTCGCCCGGGCGTTCCTGAAGAGCGAGCTCGGCGGATGACACGCAGCAGCGGCAAACGGCGTTCCCTGCACGCATGATGAGCCGGTCCTACCCGTCCCTGCGTGAAGTCTTCGAAGCCGCGATTGCGCTCGGGGCGTCCGATCGCGGGGATTTTCTCGACCGTCATTGCCCCGATCCCGTGCAACGGGCACGGGTGGAAGCGCTCATCGCGGCGGACGCGGACGCCGGGGAACCGCTGCTGCCCGATGCCCTCGACCGGCTGTCGGTGGCGATCGGTCCGGCACGCGCCGCCGAGTTGCTGCCGCCGGGCAGTCGGGTCGGACCATTCGAGCTTCTCGAAATTCTCGGCGAGGGCGGCTCGTCGACGGTGTTCCGCGCCGTCCGCAACATCGAAGGGGCCGTCCAGCATGTCGCCCTCAAGCTGATGCGGCGCGGCCTTTACAGCCCGGAAGCGCAACGGCTGTTCAGTCGCGAGCAGCGTGCGCTGATCCAGCTGCGGCATCCGAACATCGCGCGCATGATCGAGGGTGGCGTCCACGAATCCGGCCTGCCCTACATCGCCCTGGAGCTGGTCGAGGGCAGCACGATTACCGACTTCGCCCGCGCGCGGGGCCTGGAACTGGACGAACGCCTGCGCCTGTTCGGCGTGGTCTGTGCCGCTGTCGAGGCTGCGCACCGCGCCCTGATCGTGCATCGCGACCTGAAGCCTTCGAACGTTCTGGTCACGGAGGACGGCGAGGTCAAGCTGCTCGATTTCGGCATCGCCAAGCTGCTGGCCGAAGAGGATGAGTCGGCGCGCACGCAGATGCCCGCCTTCACCCCGGCATACGCCGCTCCGGAACAGCGCGACGATGGTCCGATCACCACGGCTACGGATGTCTACGCGCTGGGCGTCCTGCTCGGTGAACTGGTGACGGGGGAACTCGTCAACGATGGCAGCGACCGCACGCCTTCGAGCCGGATCACCAACGAAAGTCCCGCGGGCGGGGCCGCTGCGACGCCGATCACCCGCCGCCAGGTCCGCGGCGACCTGGATGCCATCATCCTCAAGGCGCTGGATGCCGACCCGGCACGTCGCTATGCCTCGGCCGGACGACTCGCCGACGACATCGAACGCCTGCTCGCCAGGCAGCCGGTCTCCGCACAGATCCCCTCGCGCTGGTATCGCACGCGCAAGTTCATGCTGCGCCACAAGGGCGGCGTCGCCAGTACGGTGGCCTTTCTGCTGGCCATCCTGGCCGCATTGGGCATGGCGCTGTGGCAGGCGCGGCTGGCCCGCGAACAGGCCGCCCTGGCCGAACGCGCGACCGTGCGCGCGAACACCACGCTCGATTTCATCGTCGACTTGCTGGCGACCGCCAGCGCCGACCTGCCCAAGGCGGACAGGCCCACGCCCGAAGCCCTGGTGGCGCAAGCGGCGAAGAACGCACGCGAGGACTCCGATCTCGATCCCCTCGTGCGCGCGCAGCTGTTTACCACCTTGGCCGAAGTCGCGCGCAGCAACGGCGACAACCGCCAGGCCGAACGGTTGATCAACGAAGCCATCGTGCACCTGCACGAGCAGGGCAGCAGCGCGGCGTCGCCCGAATGGATCGCCGCGATGGTCAGCAAGGGCAATCTCCTGCACGACACCGACCGAACGGCCGAAGCCGACAGCCTGATGAAGGGTCTGCTGCCCGTGCTGGATGGCGTGGATACCGAGGGCGCGGTCTCGGCCTTGCTCCTGTACGCGGCAACGCGCGCCTATGCCGACGATGCGGACGGCGCCGTCGAAATCGGCCATCGCGCATTGAAGAAGGCACAACGGGTGTTCGGTGCCGACTCGATCGACAGCGTCTCCACCGCAGCGTTTCTCGGTCAGGTCTTCAGCAAGCTCAACCGCTACGCCGACAGCGAAGTCCTGCTCACCGAAGCCATCACGCGCTGGCGGCGGCTGGGCCTGCCTCGCAATGAAACCCTGGCCCGCAACCTCTATCACCTGGCCCGGTCCAAGTACCGGCTCGGCAAATTCAATGAAGTCGAGGCCTTGTACACGGAGGGCAACGCGCTGATGCGCAGCGTCGGCGCCGCGCCCTACTTCCGTTTGTCGCAGGGCTTGCGCGGCTACGCCGAATTCCTCATCGACATGGAGCGGTTCGACCAGGCCAAGGCGGCACTCGACGAGTCACGGCAGATCGACATCGAGACCCGCGGCGCGCAGAGCGCGGATGCCGGACTGACCTTGCAGCTGCTGGCACGCTGGCATCGGGAACGGCATGAACTCATAGCGGCGGAGCGCCTTTATCAGTCGACGCATGCGGTGTTCGCTGCGCATGTCGAACAGGTCGGACTGCAATGGGAGCTGGAACGCACCCGTCTGCACTGGTCGCAGACCTTGATCGAACTCGGACGCCACGACCAGGCCGCGGCCTTGTTGGACGAGGCGAAGGCAGGGCTGGCCAGGATCAACTCGCCCGCCGACGTTGGCAACGCGGATGCGCACTGCATCGCCGGACAACTGGCCATTGCGCGGGGCCAGCCTGAACTTGCCCTCGGCGAGATCGACAACGGCCTTGCCATCGTCCAGGCACTCGATATTCCGGACACGACCAGCGAAATCGATTGTCGTGTGCAACGAACGAATGCCCTCATTGCCCTCCGACGCAGCCGCGAGGCACGCGCGGAGGCGGACTTGGCGTTGACGCGACAGCAAGCGACCAATCCCGTCGCGAGCTTGAAACTCACCGCATTGCTGGCCTTGCGTGCCCGCGCCGAACAGGCCGACAACGATGCTGCCGCCGCCGCACGGTCCATCGCCCAGGCGCGCGCCCTCGCTGCGCCGACAATCCTGCTCGCGGAGCAGGATCGCGCCGTGCTCGGGCTATAGGACGCCGCAAAGCGCATTGCGGCACCACGTGGACCCGTGGCGCAGCGTGCGGATCGCCGCCGGGTCATTCGCCGAAATGACACAATGCCTCGTTGCACAGCGTTCCTCGAATGCACCGGAACACGCCGGGATTTCGAGAGAGACGCGTCATGTCACGATCCAGCATCCGATCCTCTTTGGCAGCGATCATGCTTGCCTCGTTGGCGTGCCACCCTGCCGCTCGCGCAGCAACATTCACCGTGGGTTCCGATGCAGGATGCACGCATCAAACGCTCGATGCGGCCATTGCCGCACTGCCGGCCAGCGGCCAGCACGAGGTGCGTATCGCGATCCCGTCGCTGAGCGCTCAGGCCGTGCACATCACCAGCCGGGACGTCACGATCCGCGGCGGTTACAGCAGTTGCTCCGCAAGCGAAAGCATCGGCTTCACCACCTTGAGTGGTCAGGGAGGCGGCCAGGACAGCGTGATCACGATCCGTGGCAGCGGCAACGATGTGATTCTCGAACGCGTCAACCTGATCCGCGGCGATGAGGTGAACGACGGATATGGGGGTGGCCTGGATTTCAAGGGCACAGGACTCATCACCCTGCGCGATATGGGCATCTCACAGAACTTTGCCGGATATGGTGGCGGCATCAGCTTCATTTCCGATGGTGGGCTGGCCGACCTTCGAATCGAGTCCGGCACCGTCATCCAGCTCAACACGGCCCAGTATTCCGGCGGTGGCATCCGCCTCGAAGGCAATGTCTACATGACCATGTTCGGCGCCGGTTCCACCATTCTGGGCAATGAGGCACGCGGGCTGAACCCCAATACCAACCAGCCGCAATATGGCTACGGAGGGGGCATCCAGGTGCTCGCCCCGGCCATTGCCGACATTGGGTCGCCGGGCATCGGCAACGGCACCATTGTCGCCAACACCGCACGCTACGGCGGCGGCATCGCACTCAATGTGGGGGACAGCGATGGCTACGTCCAGGTCAATGTGTTCAGCACCGATCGCGCGCAGCCGACCCGCCTCTACGGCAATCGTGCCACCAACACGGGCGGCGCGGTCTACGCCGATGCCCGCGCCGACTTTGCAACCGGGAACGAGGCCCGCTTTTGTGCCTTCGACACACGCTTCGACGGCAATATTGCGCAGGAGGGCAGCGTCATCTACCTGGATACGGACAACTTCCTGACCGACTACTTCGGGGCCAGGGCGCACCTCAACAACGACAACCTGTGCGACTCGCACCCATTGCGTGTCCGCTGTGGTCCGAATGACCAGTGCAACACGATCGAGGGCAACCGGGCCGAAGATGCGAATGGCCAGGCAACATCGGGTGCGGCCATCACGGTGCAAAACGACGCATTCCTGACACTCGGGCAGCTCATCATTCGCAACAACAACGGCGGCCATGTCATCCATGGATTCGATGATGCCTATACGTTCATGAACAGCTTGCTCGTTGTCGGAAACTCGACAACTTCAGACCTCGTCAGGATCCAGGATGACGGCGGGTCGACAGACTTGAGCGACAGCACCTTGGCGGGCAACTCAATTGGCAGTGGAAACGTGCTCTCGATCAACGGATACCTGGACATCTCGCGCTCCATCATCTGGCAACCTGGCCTGACCACCCTTGCGCACAATTCCGAACCGTTGCTCGTGGAAAACATCATTGCCAGCGAAAGCGATAGCCTTGGGGGACTACCCGGTGCACGGGTTGCTTTTCCACGCTTTGTTGATCCCGATCACGGCGATTTCCAACTGCGTGCGGCATCACCTGCCATCGACTACGTTGATCCCGTGAACCAGAATCCATGGGATGTGATCGGCGTGCCGCGCAACCATCGGCTCGGCGTCGTGCCTCGTGAAGTGGGTCTAGTCCGCGACATCGGTGCCTACGAACGCACCAGCCTGTTGCCGCTCGTGCTCAATGGTGATTTCGATGCCGACAGCAATCTCTGGCCGGCAACGACTGCTGGCGTGTCGAGTTGGGACAGCACGCAAAACGCCAGCGGTCCATCCGGTTCCGGTTCGATCAAGGTGACCCAGGCCGGCACGCCCAACCAGCAGCGCGTCTATGGCCTGAACCAGTGCATCCACTTGCCGGGTCCCGGCATCTACGCCTTGAACGGCTGGGGCCGTGCCGGCAGCGGCGGTGTCGGCAACCGGGACTACCTCTACCTGAACTGGGAATTGCGCCACGACGGCGGCGAAGGGTGCAGCTCGGGCCCGGCCGATGCGTCGGGTGACCACTTCCTCTCCAACTCGTCGAACTGGCAGCATCCGGTCAATCCCAAGTTGATCGCGATATCGGACGCCGACTGGACCTCGAACAGTTCCCTGTCCATTACCCAGGTGGTCACCGAGTTCGGCATCACCAATCCGCCGACGACGATCGGCTGGTTCGATGGAATCACCCTCGAGCTGGAAGTGGATGACACCATCTTCAAGGATGGATTCGAGGCGCTGTGAGCGCGCCCCAAGCGAAGCGAAGCAGGCCGAAACGACGCTCGCCGAGGCGCGAAACCTGGCGCCGAATCCTGAATTCCTCGCGCCCGAGGAGCGTACCGCGCTCGGCCTCCCGGCATCCGCCGCGGCGAATTAAATCGGCCCGGGCTGACACGTACGGGCCCAAATCGGCGTTGTTCGGAAGATCGCGGTCGTCGACCGCCTGCCGGGGAACGCCATGCTTCGTTCGCAGCGACTCGCCTCACGTATCCAACGGGATGCACGGATCCTCGCTGGGGCACTCATCGCGTGCCATGCCGACATTGGCCGAGCCGATACCTATTCGGTCGGCGCCGGAACAGGCTGCACGCACGCCAGCGTCTCGGCCGCGATCGTGGCCGCCGAGGGCCATCCCGGCGACGACACGATCCGGCTGACGCGAAGCCTTGGCTACTCCCAGCAGGCGCTCGTCGTCAGCACGGCCCAGAACCTGGAGATCACCGGCGGCTTCGCCAGTTGCACGCAGGCGAGCGGCGATGGAATCGCCACGACCCTCGATGGCGCTGGCGGTGCAAGCGAGCCCGTCCTGCGCCTGACCGCGAATGGAAACGCACGCTTGACCCTGCGCCACCTGACCATTCGCGGCGGCGACGAGGACGGCGAGGGCGAAGGCGGCGGAATCCTGTTTCGCGGCAGCGGGGCACTCGACATCGCCGACAGTACACTCACCGCGAACCTGGCCGGCTACGGCGGCGGCCTCTACGCCGAAGGAACCGGGCCCGATGCGAGCCTGGTCCTCGGCGCCAATGTCCTCGTTACGTCGAACATCGCCCGCTACAGCGGCGGCGGCGTCTACATCGAGAACATCGCCATGGTCATGACCGACGCTGAAAGCACGCTCGCGTTCAATCGGGCGCTCGGCAGCGACGGTCAGGGCGGCTTCGGCGGCGGGCTCATGATCCTGTGTGGAAGCCGCCCGGCCTGGGCCAGCATCGGCAGCGGCGGTCCCGGCGGCATCGGCGCGATCTATTCGAACGAGGCGGTCTACGGCGGTGGCGTTGCGATCGTCGTGGCGGATGGTTCCGACGAGGACGCCGCACTGTTCATGGCCTCGGCCGAATCCCAATTCCCGACATCCATTCGCGGCAACTTCGCCTCGTCGGCCGGCGGCGGCATCTACGCACGCCCCGATCGGGACACCTTTGCCAACGGCGTTTCCGGCGCCACTGCCTACCTCTGGAACGCGTCGATCGTCGACAACGCGGCACCGGACGGCGCTGCGGTCTATCTCGACCAGCAGGATGCATTCCTCGCCAGTCCGACTGCCGGCGGGTTCTGGTTCAACGTCGACACGCCACCGGGCACCGCGGTTCCGTGCAGCCCCGATGCCCCCTGCGGCGCGATCGTCGGCAATGACGCGAGCGACGGTACCCAACTGACGGGTGGCGCCACGATTCGCCTCCGCTCGGGAGCCCACCTGCATCTCAACGGCTACTGGAACGACGCCTACGGGCCGAGCACGCGCGGCATCGTCCTGCGCGGGAATCGAGGCGGGCGCCTCATCTATGCCAATGCGGACGCCATCGTCGATCTTTCCAACCTGCTCGTCGTCGACAATGTCGCGAGCGCGGAGCTGCTGCGCTTCGCCGGCGAGTCCTTCGCGCGCACCGCGATCGACGGCACGACGATCGCGAACAACGCGATCGGCGCCGGCCACGTCATCGCGAAGTCCATGCCGACGACGCTGAGGAATTCGATCGTCTGGCAACCCGGCAAGACCACCCTGCAGGACAACGGCGGTCCGCTCGATGTTGAAACCGTGGTCGCGAGCGAAGTGGCCAGCCTGCACGCCGGTCCGGAAGCGGTCGTCGCCGAACCGCGCTTCATCGATCCGGCGCGAGGTGACCTCGGCCTGCGCGCGGCGTCACCGGCGGTCGATGCGGCCGTGGACCGAGACGCCAACGATGCAGACGCCTTGGCGCGACCGCGCGAGGTCGATCTGCCGATCGTCGAAAATTCACGCGGCTCGCGCGACATCGGCGCACTCGAGCGGCAGTTGCTCGATCCACTCGTCCTCAACGGCGATCTCGACGCCGATGCCAATCTGTGGACGCAGAGCGTGCCGGGTCTCGGCAACTGGGACGGCAGCCAGAACGCTGCCGGCACCACCGGTTCCGGGTCGCTCAAGCTCGAGCAGGCCGGCACACCGAACCTGCAGCGGGTGTACGGAATGAGCCAGTGCATCCATCTGCCGGGTCCCGGCATCTACGCCTTGAACGGCTGGGGCCGTGCCGGCAGCGGCGGGGTCGGCAACCGCGACTACGTCTACCTGCATTGGGAACTGCGCCGCTTCGGCGGCGAAGCATGCAACCAGGGGCCCGCCGACGCCACCGGTGACCACTTCCTCTCGAACTCGTCGAACTGGCAGCACCCGGCCAATCCCAGCCTGATCGCCATTCCGGCCGCCGACTGGACGTACACGAGCTCGATCGTCGTCACCCATGTCGTCAACGAATTTGGAACGACCTCGCCGTCGAACACGATCGGTTGGGCCGACGGCATCACGCTGACCGTGTCCGAAGACGACATGCTGTTCCGCACGGGCTTCGATCCGTGACCGTGTGCAGCGCGTGAGAACGAGGTGGCTGACACAACGACCCGCCATCCGGCGTTACCCCGCAACAGACGGGTCATCCAGCCAGGAGAATCGCGATGTCGAGCCCCATTCCCAGCCGCCTATCCGCGATCGCCGCCGCGCTGCTGTCGACCGTTTACGCCTTCGTACCCGCACCCGCCCTGGCCGTGACCTATTCCGTCGGCTCCGGCGCCGGTTGCACGCATGCCACGATCCAGGCTGCCATTGACACTGCCGCGAGCAGCGCCGGCACCGACACGATCCACCTGACCAACGGCAGCTTCGCGCAGCAGGCACTGGGCATCAGTTCGCAAGGCGTTTCGATCGTCGGAGGGTTCGACACCTGCACGACGCCGGTTGCAACCGGCGTGACCGAAATCAATGGCGCCGGCGGCGCCGCCAACAGCGTCATCACGATCACCGGCAATTCCAGCCCGGTCACCCTGGCACGCCTGAAGATCACCGGCGGCGACGAAACCACGGATGGTGACGGCGGCGGCATCGACGTGTCGGGGCCGAGTGTCGTGACCCTGACCGACGTCGAGATCAGCGGCAACACGGCCCAGGACGGCGGCGGCATCGCGATCCGCAACGCGGCCTCGGTCACGCTGGGGCCGAACGTCACCATCGTCAACAACACCGCGACCGGTTCCGGCGGTGGCATCAGCGTCGACTTTGCGACCCTGAAGGCCGAGGCCGACGGCATCCTGATCGCCTTCAACCATGCACCGAACGGCTACGGCGGTGGCCTCTACGTTTCCTATTCGCGCAATGTCGACATCGGCTCACCGGGCGGACTCGGGCTACCGGTGATCTATTTCAACGATGCCGAATACGGTGGCGGGATCGCCGTCCGCGCGGGTACGCTTTCGGCGCTTCCCGCACTCGTGCGGCTGTATTCGACCGATCCGACCCGTCCGGTCAGGATCAGTGCCAACAGTGCGAGCAAGACCGGCGGTGGCGTCTACCTGCGGCCGTACTTCAATGTCGACCTGAACAACGCGACATCAACCTTGTGCGCGTCCGATTTCCGCATCGACGACAACGACGCCGTGCAGGGTTCGGCAATCTATGCCGACAGCGATTACAGCCTCGCCAACGACCTGCGATCGACCGAGGTCTTCCTGAACGCACCGACGAGCTGCGCCGGCATCGCCGCGCGGCCGCCATCGGCCCGCAGCTGCGTCGGCCAACCCGACTGCAACCTGATCGACAACAACTATGCGAGCGGCGATGCGACGCCGGCCAATGGCGCCACGATCCTGCTGCAGAACGCCGGCTACCTCGACGCCCGCAACCTGACCCTGCGCGACAACGTCGGCGGCCACGCCTTTCGCGCCTTCGGCGATGCCGATGACGGCACCGGGCGGCGCGCCGCCGTCCTGCTGCGCGGATGCGCGATCTTCGACAATATGTATTCGCTCGAAGCCCTGCGTTTCGAAGGTGATCGGGTCAGCAGCCTGCTCGAGCAGTGCACGGTGGCCGGCAATACGGTTGGAGGCGCCGCACTGATCCGCTTCGGCGGCGCGTCGGAAACGGCGCTGACGCTGTCGCGCTCGATCCTCTGGCAGCCGGGCACGCCCTTGCGCGGCGGTACGATGCCAGGAGCGCTCTCGGTCAACGGCATCGTCGCCTCCGCCCTCACGACCCTTCCGGGCGCGACCGATGCGATCGTCGCCGACCCGCGTTTCGTCGGCAATGGCGACTATCGCCTGCGCGCGGCCTCGCCCGCGGTCGACTTCGCGACCGGGCCAGCAGGTACCGACCTGGACGGCCGCCCCCGCAACCGCGACCTCGATCCGAAACCGAATTTCCTCGGCACCACCGATCTCGGTGCCTGGGAGCGACAGACGCTGCTGCCCCTGCTCTTCAATACCGAATTCGACTCGAATGCCGACGCATGGACGGCGATCACGCCCGGCGTCGCCAGCTGGGATCCGACCCAGAATGTCGTCGGCGCGACCAGTTCGGGCGCGGCCAAGGTCACGCAAGCCGGAACACCAAACCTGCAACGGGTCTACGGCTACTCGCAGTGCATTCACGTGCCCGGTCCAGGACTCTACGCCCTGAACGGCTGGGGCCGGGCCGGCGCCGGCGGTATCGGCAATCGCGACTACGTGTACCTGAACTGGGAATTCCGCAGCAACGGCGGGGAGTCGTGCACGTCGGGCATCGTCGATGCCGGTGGCGATCATTTCCTGTCCAATTCGTCGAACTGGACCCGTCCCGCGAATCCGGGGCTGATCGACGTGCCGCAATCGACCTGGACCGTCGACAGCTCGATCACGGTGACCATGGTCGTCGTCGAATTCGGCGTGACATCGCCGCCGACCACGATCGGCTGGGTCGATGGCGTGACCCTGGAGCCTGTCGTCGACGATACGATCTTCCGAAACGGCTTCGATCCCGCCTTGTGACGCGTCACGCCGTCCACAGGGAAGTGGGCGGCACCCCATCGGTCAGGCGGCGGATCTTTCGGGCGAAGTCTGGCACCCTGCATCGGCTTTCAGCGGCCGGACGACGGGCCATCCCGGCCCTCAATTACCGGATGGCCGGTCACCTCCAGTCTCGGCGTTCGAATCCCGAATCCCGATTCCCGGTCTCAAAGCCACTTGGCCCGGCGCAGCAGCCAGAACAGGCCGCCGCAGATGGCGAGCGTGAAGGCGATCATGGCCGCGTAGCCCCAGGGCTTGTCGAGCTCGGGCATGTGATGGAAGTTCATGCCATACCAGCTCGTCAGCAGGGTCGGCGCGGCCAGCAGCGCGGCCCAGCCGGCGAGGCGCTTGACCACTTCGCCCTGGGCCACGGTCACCAGCGAAAGATTGACGCTGAGCGCGGCGGTCAGCATCTCGCGCATCGTGTCGGTCGACTCGTTGATGCGCGCGGCGTGGTCGTAGACGTCGCGGAAATACGGTCGCACCGCGTCGCGCAGCAGGCCCGGGTACATGCGCGTGAGCTGGTTGAGGATGTCCTGCAGCGGGCCGATCGCCAGGCGCAGGGTGACCAGTTCCTTCTTCAAGGTGTACAGGCGGCGGATCGTCTCGCGCTTGAAGGTGTCCTCGAAGATGTCCTCCTCGAGCTCCTGCAGGTCCTCCCGGAAGCTGCGCACGATCGGCATGAAGTTGTCGACGATGAAATCGAGCACCGAATACAGCGCATAGCTCGGCCCATAGGTGAGCATGTCCGGCGATTGCTCGCAGCTGCGCCGGGCCGGTGCGTACGACAGCGAGGCGCCGTGGCGGACGGTGACCAGGTAACGCTTGCCGACGAAAATGTGCGTTTCGCCGAACTGGATGCTGCCGCCGACGACCTGGGCGGTCTGCGCGACGATGAACAGCGAATCGCCATAGGCCTCGATCTTGGGTCGCTGGTGGGCGTTGTGGGCATCCTCGATGGCGAGGTCGTGCAGGCCGAACTCTTCCTGCAGCTTTTCGAGCAGGGCCTCGTCAGGCTCGATCAGACCGACCCAGACGAAGGTATCCGGCCGCTCGAGCACGTCGCTGATTTCATCCAGCGTGATGTCGCCGATGCGTTTGCCGTCAGCGTGATAGGCCACGCAGTTGGCGACCATGGCCGCGGCGTCGACGGGCGACGTGCAAGCCGGGGCAAGTATGGCGCTGGCGGATTTGTCCATGCCGTGCATGATGCTCGCCACCCGCCATGGCGGCAATACACCGCCTCGATCCGGGCCTCAGCGCACGCCGTGCATCCAGCGCCTGATCAGCGGTGTCATGAGCAGCACGAAAACGCCGCTGCCGATGCCGATCCAGGCCGAGAACACGAACAGGTCGTCGTATTTCGAAAGCGCCTCGGCGACGTCCAGCACCGCGCCTTCGGGGATCTCGATCGAGGACAGCTTGCCGAGTTCGGCGGCGAGGATTTCCGAGTACGAAGTACCGAGGAACCAGCCGCCCATCATCAGCCCGACCACGCGCGGCACCGACAACTGGGTCACCGCCGAAAGACCGATCGGCGACAGCAGCATCTCGCCGATCTCGAGCACGAAATAGGCCAGCACGAACCACCAGATGTTGGTCAGCCCATTGGCCTGCGGATTGCGCGCGCTCCAGACCAGGACCAGGAACGAAAGACCGGCGAAGATCAATCCATAGGCCGACTTGGCCGGCTTGCTCGGGTTCCAGCCGCGCTCCTCGAGGCGCGGCCACAGCCAGGCGAAGATCGGCGCGAGCACGAGGATGAAGAAGGCGCCGAGGAAGGTCAGCTGGCTGGCCGTCCATTCGAGGCCGAAGGCCTGATGGTTCATCGCGCGGTCCGAAAACAGCACCCAGGATCCGTAGGTCTGCTCGTACAGGGTGAAGAAGACCAGGCAGAACGCGATGAAGCAGAGCACGGCGAACATCTGGTCGCGCTCGACCTTGCTGCAGTGCTTGAACATGAACCAGAGGATGCCGCCGAACAGGCAGACCGAAACGAGGTGCATGGCCAGCACGACCGGGGTCGGTTCGAAAAAGCCCGGCACGACATGGAGGATCAGCGAATGCGCCTGGATCAGCAGCCAGACCACGAACAAGCCGGCCAGCGCGCCAAGGTAGATCAGGTGCTCGCGCGAGAGCGGGCCGAACAGGCGCTGGCGCAACTTTTCCGGATCGCGCGGCTCGGCATGTCCCATCAGATGCTTCTGGCCGTACAGGAAGTTGGCCAGGCCGGCGATCATGCCGATGCCGGCGGCACCGAAGCCCCAACCCCAGCCGTAGGTCTCGCCGAGCCAGCCGCAGAACAGCGAGGAGACGGTCGCGCCGATGTTGATGCCGGCATAGAAGATGCTGAAACCCGAGTCGCGGCGCGGGTCGTTCTCGGGATAGAGCTTGCCGACGATGGTCGAGATGTTCGGCTTGAGGAAGCCGACGCCCATGATGATCAGCGACAGCGAGAAATAGAACACCTGCAGCGCCGCGGTATCGCGCACGACGACGCCGTCGACGAGCGTCGCCTGGTTGCCCTCGATGGCCATGCCGAGATGGCCGAGCACGAGCAGGATGCCGCCGAACACGACCGCCTTGCGCATGCCGAGCCAACGGTCGGCGATCAGGCCTCCGATCACCGGCATCGCATAGACGAGGCCGCCGTAGGCGCCGATCAGGTTGTAGCCGTAGTCGTCGCTGAACAGGTGGTACTTGACCAGGTACAGCAGCAGCAACGCCTTCATGCCGTAGAACGAGAAGCGCTCCCACATCTCGGTGAAGAAGCAGATGTAGAGACCCTTGGGGTGGCCAAGGAACTGTTCGGGCCGCAGCGCGGCGGGGTCGGCAGGCATTTCAGGCGACATGCGCTTTCCATCGGTGAGGATTCACCGAGTATAGCGAGGGCGCCGCCGCGGGGCCGGACTTCAGCCGGCGCGCCGTTCCGGCAGGGCCGCGCCTTTCGCCGCGCGGTCGGCGCCCGGCGCGTCCGTGCCGAGGAACCTGCCGAGGTAACGCGCGCGCTTCTTTGCCTTGAGCATGGCCAGGTCGACCAGGATCAGGCCGTCGATCGAATTCGCGAAGGCCGGATCCACACCGAAGCTCAGGAAGTGTGTGCCGCCGGGCTCGCACAGGTCGGTGTACTGCTTGTACAGGGTCGGAATGCGCGCACCGAGGGCGTCGAGCCGGTTGCGCAGCAACGGCATGGCCGCGTCGGCATCGAGACTGCCGAAATCGGGTGCGGTGGCACCCGGATGGAACGGGTGCGGTGATCGGGCGAGCCGTTCGGCATGCCCGTAATAGCGGGTGTAGTAGGCGACCAGCCATTCGCGCGCTTCGAGTGGCAGGTTGGCACTGATCGAGACCGGGCCGAACAGGTAGCGGATCCCGGGGTATTGGCCGAGCCAGGCGCCGATGCCATACCAGAGATAGTCGAGGCTGCGCGAACCCCAGTACTTCGGCGGCACGAAGCTGCGGCCGAGTTCCATGCCGCGCTCGATCGTTGGCAGCAGGCGTCCGTCGAGTTCGAACAGGCTGGCCGTGTACAGGCCCTTCTGACCCATGCTGTCGAGGACGCGCGCGCAGGGCACCGCACGATAGGCACCGGCAATCTCGTTCTCGTCGGCATCCCAGAGCACGATATGGTCGTACCAGCTGTCATAGACGTCGGTATCCATGCGCTTTCCGGTCCCCTCGCCGACGCGACGGAAGCTCAGCTCGCGCAGGCGTGCGATCTCGCGCAGAAGCGGCGAATCGCTGGCCAGGCGGCCGCCGTGGATGCGCTTGCCGTCGGCGGTTTCGCCGAGCAGTTCGAGGCGATCGAGATCGGCGCGGATCGCGGCGATCGGCGGGCGATGGACGAGCGGCGCCATCGACGAGGTCCAGCGGTCGTTGCGCCGTCCGATCGCATAGACCGCGCTGCGCACGTCGCGACTGATCCGGCGCCGATCCGCCGTGCCTCCCATGACCTCGCCGACGTCGCGCGGGCTGCCGACGCGGATCACCAGGCGCTTCTCGCCAGAGAACATCTCGCGCGCCAGCAGGGTCGTGCCTAGCGGTCGGAACAGGGCCGAGACGCCGTAGAACAGCGCCGAGTTGCGGCCTTCGATGCGCACCGGCACGACCGGCGCCCCGGCCTGGTCGGCGAAGCGCAGGAAACCGTGCCGCCACGGTGCATCGCGGATGCCGAGCGGCGTCATGCGCGAAACCTCGCCGGCAGGAAATACGATGACCGCCTCTTCGCGCTCGAGCGCGGCGTCGATCTGGCGCAGGCTTTCGGCACCGGGCTTGGCGCCGAGCATGCGCAGCGGGATGAACAGGTCCGAGAGACCTTCGAAAGCGGACAGGAAATCGTTGGCGACGATGCGCACGTCGCGGCGCACGCTGCCGACCAGGGCAAGCAGGACCAGGGCATCGAGCCCGCCGAGCGGATGGTTGGCGACGATCACGACCCGTCCCGTTTCGGGAATTCGCTCGCGCTCGACCTGGTCGACCAGGAAGCGGCAGTTGAGCCATTCCAGTGCGGCCTCGACCAGGGCCAGTCCGCGCAGGTGGGCGTTGTCGCGCAGGAAACCTTCGATCGCATCGATGCGTGAGAGCCGGGCCAGCGAACGCACCAGCGGCCGCGCGATGTCGCCACGACGGCCGGCGAACCAGTGCGGAAAGCGCGCTTCGATTCTCGATTCGAGATTGAGCATGCTAGGTATTTCCCGTCGGTCGGTTCGGTGCGTGCCATGCTGTCGAGGCCAGGTTTCAGGGCGATGACGAGCGCCATCACATCGTTGTCACAGTGCCACCGCAGGATGACGTCCCGAACGAAGATTTCGGACACGACGCATGGCCGCACGCCTCTCCCCTGCTCCACCGATAGCGACCATCGAACCGCGGGCGACCCGCCACAGCCTTCGCGATCATCTCGATCGCCGCCTGTTCAATGCGATCTGGTCGCGCAACCTGGTCTACAACACCTGCTGGGAAGATCCGGCAGTCGATCGGCAGGCGCTTGAACTCGGCGCCGACGATGTCGTGCTGGTCATCACCAGCGCCGGCTGCAATGCCCTCGACTACGCGCTGCACGGACCGAAGCGGATTCACTGCGTCGATGCGAATCCCCGCCAGAATGCGTTGCTCGAGCTGAAACTCGCGGCGATCCGCACGCTCGCCTTCGATGACTTCTTCCGCATCTTCGGCGAGGGCTACCACGCGCGCTTCGAATGCCTGTACCTGCAGCACCTGCGCGCCGAGCTGTCCCCGTTCGCGCGTGACTGGTGGGACCGCCATCGGCACTGGTTCACGAGCCGGCGCGGCAGCTTCTACTTCCACGGCCTGTCCGGCGTCGTCGCGCGCTGCGTGCGCGGCTGGTTCCGTTCGCAGCCAAAGTTGCACGCCGCGACCATCGAGCTGCTCGATGCGCGCAGCGTCGAGGAACAGCGACGCATCTACGACGAGCGCGTCTCGCCGAGACTGTGGAACCGCGTGGTCAACTGGACCATCTCGCGCCAGTTCGTCATGACCCTGCTCGGCGTGCCGCATCCGCAGCGCCGCCTGGTCGAGGCCCAGCATGCCGGTGGCGTGGCCGGCTTCATCCGCGAGTCGGTCCAGTACGTGTTCCGCCAGTTGCCGCTCAGCGACAACTACTTCTGGCGGCTCTACCTGACCGGTCGCTATGACCGCGACTGCTGCCCCGAGTACCTGAAGGCGGAAAACTTCGAGCGTCTCAAGGGCGGCCTGGCCGATCGCATCCGCCTGCACACGACGACCGTAACCGGTTTCCTCAAGGACAGCGACGAAGGCATCAGCCGCTTCGTCCTGCTCGACCACATGGACTGGATGAGTTCGTATTACCCGGGCGCCCTGCGCGAGGAGTGGGAGGCCATCCTCGAGCGCGCGACCCCAGGCGCGCGCATCCTGCTGCGCAGCGCGCAGATGCGTCCGGGCTGGCTCGATGCCATCGAGGTCGGCTGCGACAACCGACCGCTGCGCGAAGTCCTGCGCTTCCACGACGCCATGGCCGATGCCCTGCAGAGCGGCGATCGCGTGCACACCTACGCCGGATTCGTGATCGCCGATGCGCCGGCTTGAGGCCATCCGGGCCGATTTCTCGGTGCTGCGCGCGATGGCCCGCGGCATGCCGAAGGCGAACAGCCATGCCGAGCGGCTGGCCGCCTTCTATGCACCGCAGATCGATCACTACGACCGCTTCCGCGAACGCCTGCTGCAGGGACGCGAGCAGCTGGTCGCGAAACTGGACCTGCCGCAGCGCGCGCATGTCGTCGACCTCGGCGGCGGCACCGGTCGCAACATCGAATTCTTCGGCGAACGCGTCGCGCGCATCGCCCGCTACGAGGTGGTCGACCTGTGCCTGCCAATGCTCGAGCGCGCGCGCGAACGCGGCCGTCGATTTCCGCAGCTGCACGCCGAACAGGGCGACGCGACAAACTGGCAGCCGGGCGAGAAAGTCGATGTGGTCATCCTCTCCTACGCCCTGACCATGATTCCGAACTGGCGCGCGGCGATCGTCAATGCGATCGCCATGCTCAAGCCCGGCGGCGTGCTCGGCGTGGTCGACTTCTATGTCGCCGCCGAACAGCCGCTGGCTGGCCTTGGACGACATTCCTGGCTGACCCGGCGGTTCTGGCCGGCCTGGTTCGGGCACGATGGCGTCCACCTCGACAGCGCGCAATTGCCGACCCTGTGCAGCGTGCTGCCGACCTGCGAGCTGACCGAGGCTCGCGCACCGGTCCCCTACCTGCCATTGTTGCGCGTGCCCTGGTACGCCTTCATCGGACGCAAGCCATGAGCCTGCCACGCGTCCGCTCGGTGTTCATCTCCGACGTGCACCTCGGCACCCGCGCCTGCCAGGCCGAGCGCCTGCTCGACTTCCTGCGCGCCTATCCGGCCGAGAATCTGCTGCTGGTCGGCGACATCGTCGATTTCTGGGCGATGAAGCGCGATGTGCGCTGGACCCCGGCGCAGAACACGGTGGTGCAGAAGATCCTGCGCCGCGCCCGGCATGGCGAAAACGTGCTGTTCATTCCCGGCAACCACGACGAGGCCCTGCGCGAGCATGTCGGCATCCGCCTCGGCGACATCGCCCTGGTCCGCGAGTACGTGCATACGATGGCCGACGGCAAGCGCTACCTGGTCATCCACGGCGACGAATTCGACCAGGTCACCCGCTACCACCGCTGGGTCGCCGTGCTCGGCGACGTCGCCTACGAATGGCTGGTGCGGATCAACGTCTGGCTGTCCTGGCTGCGGCGCCGGCTTGGCGTGTCGGGCTACTGGTCGCTGGCCGGCTACGCCAAGCGCAAGGTCAAGCTCGCGGTCAGCTTCGTCGGCGACTTCGAGAGCTCGGTCGCCCGCGCCGTGCGCGAGCGCGGCCTCGACGGGGTCATCTGCGGGCACATCCATGTCGCCGCGATGCGCGAGGTCGACGGCATCGACTACGTCAACTGTGGCGACTGGGTCGACAGCTGCACGGCCATCGTCGAACACCACGACGGACGACTCGAGCTGATCGAATGGCGCGAGGATACGGGCACGCCGATCGCCCTCGGCGAAGTCGCGGTGCTGGCCGGGCGCGCCGCGGCGGCGGTGCGCGAGGCCGAAGCGCTCGATGCCTGACGAATCCGCTCAGAACGCGGTGAGTACGCCGAGAAAGTCCTCGCCGTAGCGGGCCAGTTTCATTTCGCCGACGCCGCTGATCGTTGCCAGCTCGCCGAGCGACTGCGGCTGTTCGCGCAGCATCTGCAGCAGCGTGGCGTCGGCGAAGATGCGATAGGCCGGCACGCCCTGCTCCTTCGCCAGCCGCGCCCGTGTCTCGCGCAGGGAATCCCACAGCGCCGACTCGTGCGGCGCGATCTCGACGGCCTGGCGCGAACGTGCGCTGCGCGAGGACTTCTGCCGCGCCTTGCGTTCGACCCGGTCGGCGACATGGCGCATGCGCACCTCGACTTCGCCGCGCAGGACCGCCCGGCTGGCATCGGCCAGGCGCAGGGTGCCATAACCTTCATCATCGGGAACCAGGAAGCCCGCCGCGACCAGTTGCCTGAAGATCGCGCTCCACTGGCGATCGTCGAATTCGGCGCCGATGCCGAAGGTGCTGAGCCTGTCGTGGTCGAACTTGCCGACCTTCTCGCCGTCGACGCCGCGCAGCACGTCGATCAGGTGCTTGACGCCGAAGCGCTGGCCGGTGCGGTAGACGCAGGACAGGGCCTTCTGTGCCGCGACGGTGGCGTCCCAGGTCGATGGCGGATCGAGGCAGTTGTCGCAGTTGCCACAACGCTCGGGCGGCGTTTCGCCGAAGTAGCTGAGCAGCTGGCGGCGCCGGCAACCGGTGCTCTCGGCGTAGCCGATCAGGGCATTGAGCTTGCTGCGCTCGACCCGTTTGCGTTCTTCGCCGGCTTCGGATCTGGCGATGAACTGGGAAAGGGTGACGACATCGGCGAGGCCGTACGTCATCCAGGCCTCGGAGGGCAGGCCGTCGCGCCCGGCGCGGCCGGTCTCCTGGTAGTAGCCTTCGAGGCTCTTCGGCAGGTCGAGATGGGCGACGAAGCGCACGTCGGGCTTGTCGATGCCCATGCCGAAGGCGATCGTGGCGACCATGACGATGCCGTCCTCGCGCAGGAAGCGTTTCTGGTTGGCCGCGCGCTGCGCCGCGTCCATGCCGGCGTGGTATGGCAGGGCCTGGAAGCCGTCCTCGACCAGCGCCGTCGCGGTCGCCTCGACCTTGTTGCGCGAGAGGCAATAGACGATGCCCGATTCGCCATGCCGTCCGAGCAGGAAATCCTTGAGCTGGCGACGCGGATTGTCCTTCTCGACCACGCTGTAGCGGATGTTCGGGCGATCGAAGCTGGCGATGAACGATTCGGCCGACCCGAGACCGAGCCGTTCGATGATCTCGCGCCGGGTCGGTGCATCGGCGGTCGCGGTCAGGGCGATCCGCGGCACCTGCGGAAAGCGCTCGTGCAGGATCGTCAGCTGCCGGTATTCGGGACGGAAGTCGTGCCCCCATTGCGACACGCAATGCGCTTCGTCGATCGCGAACAGGCTGACCTCGGTCTGTTCGAGCAGGTCGAGGAAGCGCCCGGTCAGCAGGCGCTCGGGGGCGACGTAAAGCAGCTTGAGGTCGCCCGCGCGCAGGCGTTGTTCGACCTCGCGCTGGGCCATTGCGTCGAGGCTGGAATTGAGGAAGGCCGCCTCGATGCCGAGCTGGTGCAGGGCTTCGACCTGGTCCTGCATCAGCGCGATCAGCGGCGAAACAATGATCGCCGTGCCGGGACGCAACAGGGCCGGGATCTGGTAGCACAGCGACTTGCCGCCGCCGGTCGGCATCAGCACCAGGGCGTCACCGCCGCCGCTGACACGCTCGATGATGGCCTGCTGATTTCCCCGGAACGAGGCGTAGCCAAAGATGCTGTTGAGCAGCTGCAATGCGGAATCGGACATGCGGTCCATGCTATCAGTTGTCGGCAAGCGTCCTGGACCCGATATTCGGCTGTGAGGGTCGATTGCGCAAGCGGCCTGCGGGCGATCCTCATATCCCTCGCAACCGTTTGCCTGCCGATCAGGTCCGGGGCAGGCTCTGCGCTTACCGAGGGGCGCTTCGGTTTGCCGCTGAGCTATCGGCGCGCCAAACGACCTTTCTCCTGAATGTCCGCCCGTCCTTCGACGGGCCCCGGAGGAACGGACATGAGGTTGTCAGCTCCGGCTCGCGCAGACCGCAACTGCGGCGCATAATCGAAACAGACAACTCGTCCGCATCTGTCGACACAGAATCGGTCCAGAATCGAGCTTTGGACGACCGCGGGGCGCCCGCATGAACACAACACATCGACTCCTGCTGGCCGCCTGTTGCCTGGCTTGCCTTCCGGCCAGCGCCAATCCGCCGCCACGCTTCCCGGCCGGCTCGGTCTGGCACCAGAATATCGCCTCGGCTCCCCTGCACCCGAATTCGACCTCGATGATCAACACCCTGGTCGGCCTCGGCGGCTGGGGCAATGGCAACAAGTTCCAGATCGATTTTTCGCTGCAGACCTATCCGGAGGCGGCGCCCGGAACGCCGATGCGGACGATCGTTCCGCATCTCGGGTCCGGCGAATACTACTCGCCGGATTGCGAACCGCTGCCGGCTTCCATGCCGGTGCCTGCCGATGCCGCGTTCGAAGGCCAGGGCGGGCTCAGCTGCGACAACGACAACGAGGATTGCCACCTGCTGGTGAAACAGGGGAATCTGCTCTACGAGCTCTATTCGGGCAACTATTCGGGCGGCGTGCTCAATGCGCGCTGCCTGGCCATCTGGAAACTCAATGCGGTCTATCCACCCGAAGGACGAGGCGAGCACTGCACGAGCGCGGATGCGGCCGGCTTTCCGATTGCGCCGTTGCTGGTCAACGCCGATGAGATCGCCGCCAACGTCGGCGTTGCCAATTCCGATCTCGGTCACGCCATCCGCTTCGTCCTGCCCAACGCGAGGATGGCCAGGGACACTTCGCTCGGCGGTGTAGGCGGTCGTCTGTATGTGCGACCCGCCTCGCACGCCGGCAATCCCACCGGGCCAACCGGAACCGTCCCCTATGGCGTGCGCATGCGCCTGAAATCGAACTTCAACATGGCCGGCTACAGCGCCGCGGCCCAGGTCATCCTGCGCACCATGCAACGCTATGGCATCGTCCTCTCCGATGGCGGCAATATTGCGCTGACCTTCGAGACCGACCGCTACACGACGGCGAAGTGGAACACGCTCGGCATCACCGCACAGACCTTCTTCAACGGCGCCAATGGCTCGACGCCGGTCCTGGTCAGCCACTTCGAGGTCATCGACACCGGCGCGCGCATCGGCGAAACCTGGGACTGCGTGCCGAGCAACGTCACGGTCACGGACCTGATTTTCGCCCACGGCTTCGAGAACGCGCCGTAATCGAGATCCTTCGATCGCCGTGTCGCGGGATCTGTCCGCGCGGATCGAAATGCGCGTTTCGCCAGTCCCGGCGGCCGCCTATACTCGGGAATTCCTCCGGCTCGAAGGAAATCCCCTGATGCGCATCATGCCGTTCCTGCTCATGGCCCTCGCCTGCGCCAGCACTCCTGCATCGGCTTCGGACGACTACCGGCAATCGATCGAGGCGTGGCAGGCCAAGCGCGAGGCCTCTCTGCGAAAGCCGGACGGCTGGTTCAGCTATGCCGGATCCGGCATCGTCAATCTCGGCCGCAGCACGATTGGCTCGGCCAGTAACAACACGATCGTGCTGCCCAAGGGGCCGGCGCGACTCGGCACGCTGACCGTCAACAAGGCCGGCGTGGCGAAGTTCCGCGCCGAGCGCGGCAGCGGCGCAACCATCGACGGCAAGCCGGTCAAGGGCAAGGTCATCCTGAGGGACAATGTCGACGGCGCCATGCCGACCCGGGTCTACGCGGGCGATGCCTGGTTTTACCTCGTGCGCATGGGCGACGTGATCGGCTGGCGCTTCCGCGATCCTGATTCCCCGGCTCTGAAGGCATTCAACGGCATCGAGCGATTCCCGATCGATCCGTCATGGCGCATCGAGGCGGACTGGCAGCCCTACGATCCGCCGCATGAAATCGAACTGGTCACCATCATCAATACCCTCGAGAAGGCGCCAGTGCCGGGCAAGGCCGTGTTCGAGCGCGACGGCCGACGTTTCGAACTCGAGCCCGTGCTCGAGGACGATGGCACCCTGTTCTTCATCTTCGCCGACCAGACCAGCGGCAAGGAGACCTATGGCGCGGCGCGCTTCATCTATTCGCAACCGGCTGAGGACGGCAAGGTGGTGATCGATTTCAACAAGGCCTTCAACCCCCCCTGCGCGCTGTCGCCGCACGTGGTCTGCCCGACCGCTCCGCCGGGCAACCGCCTGGCGCTGCGCATCACCGCAGGCGAGAAGCGTTACCACAGCCCGGTCGACTGAGGCCTGAGACGCTCCCGCACCGAAAGCGCTTGAACATCGCCGCGGCCACCGCCATCGTATGAGCCGCGGCGCCCGCCGCTCGTGAGGGAGATCCAGGCATGGGAGTATTGATCGAAGTCGTTGGCGGCCTCGTCATCGTCGCCCTGATCGTGCGTGGCCTGATCGCGTTCTACCAGGACTTCACGCGCAAGTGAGCCGGGCGCGACCCGCCCGCCAGATACGTTACCGAGGGGAACCCGCATGAACCGTCCTGCCGCCTTCATGGGCAAGTCCAACCGCTTCCTTTCCGCCGGCATCGTCGGCGTCGTCATCGCCCTGCTCCTGCTGTCGATCGTGTTCGGCAGCTGGTACACGGTCGACCAGGGCGAGCGTGGCGTGAAACTGCGCTATGGCGCGATCGTCGGCATTGCCGAGCCCGGCCTCAACTTCAAGGTGCCCTTCGTCGATACGGTCGAACACGTTTCGGTGCAGAACCAGACCATCCTCTACGACCGGCTCGAGTCCTACAGCAAGGACCAGCAACCGGCGACCCTGCGCATTTCGGTCAGCTACCGGGTGCCGGAAGCCCGCGTCGAGGAGCTTTATTCGCAGTACGGGACGATCGAGAAGATGGTCGACCGCCTGATCAGCCGGAAGGTACCGGACGAAGTCAAGAACGTATTTGGCAGGTACACCGCGATTTCCGCGATCCAGGACCGCACCAAGCTCGGTATCGATGTCAACGAGGGCCTGAAGAAATCGGTGCTCGGCCCGGTTGCCATCGACAGCGTGCAGGTCGAGGACGTGACCTTCTCCGATGCCTACGAGCAATCGATCGAGAAGCGCATGATGGCCGAGGTCGAAATCCAGACCAAGCGCCAGAATCTCGAAACCGAGCGCATCAATGCCGAGATCACGGTGACCCAAGCCAAGGCCCAGGCCGACTCGGCCCTGGCCAAGGCGCAGGCCGAAGCCGAGGCGATCCGCGTTCGCGGCGTCGCCGAGGCCGATGCGATCAAGGCGCGTGGCGAGGCACTGAAGCAGAATGCCCAACTGATCGCCCTGACCCAGGCCGAGAAATGGAACGGCGTGCTGCCGGCAACGATGGTGCCCGGTGGCGCGGTGCCGTTCCTCAACCTCAAGGCCAATACCGGCAACGAGTAGGCCGACCCGTGCGCGTGCCTGACGACCTCGAAACGACGGGCCGTGCTGCGCTGGCGCGAGCGATGCTTCGTTGAACCGAAACCGCCACCGCGGCGCGCGCGGGCTGCGCATCCTGCTCGCCCTGACGCTGGCATTGGCCAGCGTCCAGGCCGGGGCGAGCGCGACCCTGGTGTTTGCGGCGGCCAGCCTGAAACCTGCGCTCGACACGATTCTTGCGTCGGCGCCGGCGCGCGCGATCGGCGAGTTCTCGGTCAGCTACGCCGCGTCCTCGCAACTGGCGCGGCAGATCGAGCATGACGCGCCGGCCGCGCTGTTCATTTCGGCCGACCAGGACTGGATGGACGCGGTCGAGAGCAGCGGCCGCCTGGTCGCCGGTTCGCGCAGCAACCTGCTCGGCAATGCCCTGGTCCTGATCGCGCCGGCGGATTCAGCGCAGCAGATCAGGATCGGACCGGGCTTCGACCTCGCCGGCGCCCTCGGCACGGACGGTCGGCTTGCGATCGCCGAACCTCTCAGCGTGCCGGCAGGAAAATACGCCAAGGCCGCGTTGGTCTCGCTTGGCGCCTGGTCCGGGGTCGAATCACGTCTGGTCCCGGCCGCGCATGTGCGCGCCGCGCTCAATTTCGTCGCCCGTCACGAGGCGCCGCTCGGCATCGTCTACCGCTCCGACGCCCGGTCCGAAGACTCGGTCCGCGTGGTCGACACGTTTCCAGCCTCGTCGCATCCACCGATCGTCTATCCGGTGGCCCTGCTGCGCGCCGGCGACAATGAGGCCGCACGGCGCCTTCTGGCCTTGCTGCGGGACGACGATGCGGCTCGCATCTTCGCCCGCTTCGGATTCGATCCGCTCGGACCATGAGCCCGATCAGTCCGGACGAGTGGCAGGCCCTGGCCCTGAGCCTGCGCATCGGCCTGCTCAGCGTCCTTGTTTCGCTGCCGTTCGCGCTCGGCCTGGCCTGGCTGCTGTCGCGGTCACGCTTTCCGGGCCGGCTGCTGGTCGAGGCCCTGTTGTTCCTGCCGCTGACCTTGCCGCCGGTGGTAACCGGCTACGCCCTCCTCGTCCTGTTCGGCCGGCACGGCTGGATCGGCGAATGGCTGGCCGAGATCGGCGTCGTTTTCGCCTTTCGCTGGACCGGTGCCGTGCTGGCCGCCTGCGTGATGGGCTTTCCGCTGCTCGTGCTGTCGATCCGGGTCGCCTTCGACGGCGTCGACCGGCGCCTCGAACAGGCCGCGCAGACGCTCGGCGCTTCGGCGTGGCGACGCTTCGTCACGATCGTCGTGCCGCTCTCCGTACGCGGCATCGTGGCCGGCAGCGTACTCGCGTTTGCCCGCGCCTTCGGCGAATTCGGCGCCACGATCACGTTCGTTTCGAGTATCCCGGGCGAGACGCGCACGCTGCCGATCGCCATCTACGAACTGATGAGCCTGCCCGGCGGCGAAGGTGGCGTGCAGCGCCTGACCCTGGTCGCGCTGGCGGTGGCGTTTGCCGCGACGCTCGTCGCCGCCCTCCTCGGCGGGGCCATGTGGGGACGGGGCCGCCATGATTGAGGTCGCCGTCAGGCACGCCTTCGATGATCTGGCCATCGACGTCGAATTCGTCGCCGATTCACGCTGCGTCGCCCTGTTCGGCGATTCGGGCGCCGGCAAGACCACCTTGCTCAACGCGATCGCAGGCCTGCTCTCGCCGCAGCAGGGCCGTATCGTGCTCGATGGCCAGGTCCTGTTCGATCGCGCCGGCCAGATCGACACGCCGGTGGCCATTCGCGAAGTCGGTTACGTGTTCCAGGAGGCCCGTCTGTTCCCGCACCTCAACGTACGCGCCAACCTGCTCTATGGCGCGCGCGCACGCGGTCGTCCGGTCGACCGCTTCGAGGCCGTGGTCGAGCTGCTCGAACTCGGCGCCCTGCTCGGCCGGCGCACGCCGAGCCTGTCCGGCGGCGAGCGCCAGCGGGTGGCGATCGGCCGCGCGCTGCTGTCCTCGCCGCGCATCCTGCTGCTCGACGAACCGCTGACCGGCCTGCACCGCGAAGCGCGCGTGCAGGTGCTCGAGCATCTGCGCCGGCTCAAGCAGGCGCTGCAGATCGCCACCCTGATCGTTTCACACCAGCCCGATGAAGTGGTCGCCCTGGCCGACGAGGTGATCCTGCTCAAGGCCGGCCAGATGGCCGGAAGGCTCGATGTCGCGGCGTTTGGACGCAGCCAGGGGCTCTGATTTGCCAGGGAGGGTATGAACAAGTGGCACAACCGTCACGACGCCTGCCTGCGTGCAGATCGCGGCGCGCCGGCGCAGACAGACTGGCCGTCTTTCAAGGCGGCGCAACAAGGAGCTGCGCGCAGGCAGGTGTCGCCCAAGCGATTGATTCAATGCCACAAGGGTGACGATTGCGCCACTTGTTCAGACCCTCCCCAGCGTCCGGCTTTTCTGCCCGGCTGCGACACGCTACGCTAGGCCTGTTGAAACGATCGTTTGAGGATGCCCATGTCATTGCGCAATCTCGTTTTCGGCTCGCTGGCCGCCCTCCTGCTGGTCGCCTGCGGCGGCGGCCCGGTCAAGCGCATCAGCCCGCCCACCGCCAGCATCCAGGAACTTAAAGTCGGCAGTGATGGCCGCTGGCATCTGCTGGTCCGCGTGCAGAACTTCAGTAACGTCGAGATGACCTTCAGCGCGATCGATGCCGGATTGGAAATCGCCGGCAGCGAGGCCGGACGCATCGCTGTACCGATCAAGCTCGACATACCGGGCGCCAGCGCCGACATCTTCGAGACGAGCCTGGCGCCGGCGCCGGGCATGCGACCCGGCACGACCGATTTCGCCTATCGCCTGCATGGCAGCATCGAAAGTAGCGAGCCGAGCGGCAAATTCGATTTCGAACGCAAGAGCCGGCTCTCACCGGTCCCGGGTTTGCCCGACACCTGGCGCTGAGCGCCCACTGCGCGCCCGATCGCGCGCTTCCCACTTCCGAGGAAACTCCATGACCCAGTACAACGCCCCGCTCAAGGACATCCGCTTCGCGCTGCAGGACGTGCTTGGCGCCAGTGCCCTGTTCGAGCGCCTGCCGGGCTTCGAATCGGCGACGCCGGACCTCCTCGACGCCGTCCTCGAAGAAGCAGCCAGGTTCGCCGAACAGGTGCTCGCCCCGATCAATTTCAGCGGCGACCAGGAGGGCTGTGAACTCGACAAGGCCAGCGCCAGCGTGCGCACCCCGAGCGGATTCAAGGAGGCCTATGCGCAATATGTCGAGGGCGGCTGGCCGACCCTGACGACGCCGGAATCGTTCGGCGGCCAGGGCCTGCCCGAAACGGTTGGCGCGATCGTCAAGGAGATGATCGACTCGGCCAATGTCTCCTGGGGCAACTTCCCGATGCTCTCGCACGGCTCGGTCGAGGCGCTCAAGGCGCACGGCGAAGCCTGGCAGCAGGAAGCCTTCCTCAAACCGATCACCGAAGGCCGCTGGACCGGCACCATGTGCCTGACCGAACCGCATTGCGGCACCGATCTCGGCCTGCTCAAGACCCGCGCAGAACCGGCGGCCGACGGCAGCTACCGGCTCAGCGGCACCAAGATCTTCATCACCGCCGGCGAGCACGACCTGACCGAGAACATCGTCCACCTCGTCCTCGCCCGGCTGCCCGATGCGCCGCCGGGGGTCAAGGGCATCTCGCTGTTCATCGTGCCGAAGTTCAAGGTCGGCAAGGACGGCCAGCTCGGCGAGCGCAATTCGCTTGCGGTCGGCTCGATCGAGCACAAGATGGGCATCAAGGCCTCGGTCACCTGCGTCATGAACTTCGACCAGGCCGAAGCCTGGCTGATCGGCGCACCGAACAAGGGCCTGATGGCCATGTTCACGATGATGAACACGGCCCGCCTGGCGGTTGGCGTACAGGGCCTCGGCCTGATCGAGCGCGGCTACCAGAATTCGCGCAACTACGCGCTGGACCGCCTGCAGATGCGCTCGTTGAGCGGGCCCAAGTATCCCGACAAGCCGGCCGATCCGTTGATCGTGCATCCCGACGTGCGGCGCATGCTGCTGACCCAGAAGGCATTTGCCGAGGGCTGCCGCGTGCTCGCCCTGTACGCCTACATGCAGCACGACATCTCGACCCATTCGCCGGACGAGGGCGAACGCAAGCGCGGCGAGGAACTGGTCTCGTTCCTGACCCCGATCGTCAAGGGCCTGCTCACCGAGCTGGCCCAGGAAGCGACCTACGACGCGGTGCAGATCTTCGGCGGCCACGGTTACATCGCCGAGACCGGGATCGAGCAGTTCGCCCGCGATGCCCGCATCACTACCCTCTACGAAGGCACCACCCAGATCCAGGCCAACGACCTGCTCGGGCGCAAGATCCTGCAGCTTAATGGCGCTGGCCTCAAGCACTTCCTCGGCGAGATCTCGACCTTCTGCCAGGAAGGTGCGAGCAATACCGCGCTCGGCGAGTTCATCGCGCCGCTGGCCATCGTGACCAAGGAATGGAGCGAACTGACCCAGGAAATCGCCAAGCGTGCCCAGGCCAATCCGGAGGAAATCGGCGCGGCCGCGGTCGACTACCTGTTCTATTCGGGCTATGTCGCGCTGGCCTACTGCTGGGCGCGCAGCGTGGCGGCGCTGGCCGATTCCTCGGCCACCGAGGACTTCAAGGACGCCAAGCGGCATACGGCACGCTTCTATTTCACGCGGATTCTGCCGAGAATCCATGCCCACGGCGCCGCGATTCGCGCCGGTGCGGATACACTGATGGCCATGCCGGAATCGCAGTTCGCTTGAAACCCAGGTAGACACCATGGATTCGGAAGCCAATATCCACATCCGCCTCGCCGATGCCGACGATGACGACTTCATCCTCGGCCTGGTCAACCGCTTCGTCGAAGGTTTCGAACTGCCGGCCTGGCGACGGCGGGGCGAATGCGCCGACAACATCCGGCTCGACCTGGCCAGGAACCTGTCGGTGCAGCCACCCGGATCGCATGTCTTCGTCGCCGAGAATGATGATGGCGAGCGGGTCGGCTTCATCCATCTGCAGACGGTCAAGGATTTCTTCAGCGGCGCGCAGAACTGCCACATCTCGGACCTCGCCGTGGACAAGGAGCACGATGGCGAAGGCGTCGGCCGGGCCCTGCTCGCCTACGCCGAACGCTGGGCCCGCGAGCACCGTCTGCGCCATCTGCAACTCACGGTCTTCCCGGGCAATCAACGGGCCATCGACATGTATGAAGGCCATGGCTTCGGCGTCGAGACACTGCGCATGGTCAAGCCGCTGCCTTGAGGCTTTGCCGTACGGTGCTGGAGAGCATCGCGCGTGAACGCGCTCCTACGGGAGCCCGAATGAGTGGCGCGGGGTTCGACGGCGGGCGGCGCGTCACCGGTTCGTTGTAGGAGCGGCTTCAGCCGCGATGCCCTTTTCGACAAGGCCGGAAAGCATCGCGCGTGAACGCGCTCCTACAGTGGCGGCGAGCGGGTGGGCCGGCTTCGATGGCGAGCGGCGCGTCACCGGTTCGTTGTAGGAGCGGCTTCAGCCGCGATGCCCTTTTCGACAAGGCCGGAAAGCATCGCGCGTGAACGCGCTCCTACAGTGGCGGCGAGCGGGTGGGCCGGCTTCGATGGCGGGCGGCGCGTCACCGCTTCGTTGTAGGAGCGGCTTCAGCCGCGATGCCCTTTTCGACAAGGCCGGAAGGCATCGCGCGTGAACGCGCTCCTACAGTGGTGGCGAGCGGGTCGGCGGGCTTCGATGGCGGACGGCGCATGAAACCGCCTCGGGAAATCGCCGCTGTTGCACAAATGCCATGCACATGGACTATGCTGCGGCTCGCGCAATGCATGACGGCGGCCCGATCGGCCGCTGGCCGTTCTCCCTGATAAGGAGCCATGAATGCTGGCGGAAGTTCGTACGATTGGATCGATCCATGGCACGCGCGTGCTTTCCCTCGACGCGAGCGGTCGCATCATGGACTGGATTTCCTGGCAGGACGCGACCTGCCTGTATGTCCGCGGCGCGGTCTCCTGGACGCTTGGCGACCCCTGCCTGACCATCCATGGCGGCACCAGCCGGCATACCGGCGAACAGAGCATCCTGCTCCTGCATCCGATCGTGGCCACGACCGGACACGCACGAGGCGGCGCCATCGATCCGGCTCCGGCCCTGACCAATGCCGCCCTGTTCGCCCGCGATCGTTCCCTGTGCATGTACTGCGGCAACCACTACTCGCGCGGCGAACTGACCCGCGACCACGTCGTGCCGATCTCCAAGGGCGGTCGCGACATCTGGCAGAACGTGGTCACGGCCTGCCTGCACTGCAATGTCAGGAAGGGTTCGCGCACACCGCAGCAGGCGCACATGCCGCTGCTCGCCGTGCCCTACCGCCCGAGCTGGGTCGAGCACCTGATCCTCTCCAACCGCAATATCCTCGCCGACCAGATGGAATTCCTCGTCAACCATCTGCCGAAGAAACGGCGGCCGAACGCCTGAATCGCTGCAGCGGCGAACGACTCGCGTCATCGACGCCCCCTGGGCGCACCATTCAATCGCGCTTGGTCCAGCGCTGCAGGTAAAGGTCGTGGCGGCGGTCCTTGAGGTTCTGCACGGTGCCATTGTTGCGCGCGCGGGCGAGGTCCTGCAGACGCAGGTCGGCCCATAGCACCATCTCGGTATTCGGGGTGGAGTCGGCGGCAATGCCATCGCGGGCGAACGGGAAGTCGCATGGGGTCAGGATGCAGCTTTGCGCATACTGGATGTCGAAATTGTTGACGCCGGGCAAGTTGCCGACATTGCCGGACATGACCACGAAGCACTGGTTCTCGACCGCCCTGGCCTGCGAGCAATAGCGCACGCGCAGGTAGCTCTGGCGCTCATCGGTGCAGAACGGCACGAACAGGATCAGGGCGCCCTGGTCGACCAGGTGCCGGGCCAGTTCCGGGAATTCGGAGTCGTAGCAGATCATCACGCCGATCGGCCCGCAGTCGGTCTGGATCGCGGCCGCGCGATGGCCGCCCTTGATCCCCCACCAGGTGCGCTCGTTCGGCGTCGGGTGGATCTTCTCCTGCTCGTGGATCGAGCCGTCGCGCAGGCAGACATGGCAGATGTTGCGCATCGCGCCGCTCTCGGTCAGGGTCGGGTGCGAGCCGCCGATGATGTTGATGTTGTAGCGGACGGCGAGTCTGCTGAACAGGTCCTTGACCTTGGCCGTGTAGTCGGTGAGGCGACGGATCACTTCCACCGAGGGTAGCGGCGAATTCTCGATCGAGAGCAGCTGCAGGGTCATCAACTCAGGAAAGACGGCGAAATCGGATTCGTAGCTGGCCGCGACGTCGACGAAGTACTCGACCTGGCCGGCGAACTCCTCGAAGCTGTGGATGCGGCGCTGCTGATACTGGATGGTGGCGACGCGGACACGTTCCGGCAGCCCGCTCGAGCCGTGTGGCGTCGGCGTGCGTGGCTGGTCATGGCGGTCCGGATTGCGCCAGACCAGATGGGCGGCATAACCCATCGACTCGGTGTCGCTCGGCACGTAGCGCGGCAGCAGGCCGATGAACTCGAAGCCGTTGCGCAGTTGGAAGCTCATGGTCGGATCGCGGTAGCGCCCTTCCTGGACGGCCTCGACATAGGCGTCGACCGAACCCATCGCCTTGATCCGTTTCTCGAGGCCGGGCAGGCGGCCACCGAACACGATGCCGTACAGGCCGAGCTTGCGACACAGCTTCTTGCGCGCCGCGTACAGGCGTCGGCCGATGCGCAGGCCGCGGAACTCCGGGTCGACGCAGGATTCCATGCCGTACAGCCAGTCGCCTTCGGGATCGTGCCGGGACGCGTAGCCGCCTCCGGTGATCTCGGCCCAGCTATGCGGGCCCATCGCGGTCGCCTCGTCGATGCGGAAGGTGGCGCAGAAACCGACGATGCGCCCGCCGTATTCGGCCACGAACTGCCCCTCAGGAAACTGCGCCTGCTGACCACGCAGCATGTCTGCCGAATGGCCGAGATCGACACCATAGACCTTCCCGGTCAGTGCCACGAGACTGTCGATATCGGCGGGATTCGCGTTGCGGACGCTCAATACGGCCTTCTTTTCGGATGCCATGGCGGCCCTCCCTTGCGTGAGACTGGATGCCACCAGTTTGACAAGATTCGCGCGCGAGCACAGGCACCCACCTGCGGCGCCACGAAATTCCGGGGAAATGGCGACACGCCGTACGCGTCGAATTGACGCAATCCAGGGCGGGGTCGAACCCCGAAACAGACCACGATCCGACAGCCGGCCATCTCCGGGTCGAATTTTCACGGGCAACCCGTCATGAATGCGCCACAACCCGCCAGAAACGGTTCCTTGCCCCGCCCACCCGGGTAGCCGAAAATAGCCCCCTGTCTGGTGTCCTGGCTTCCGATGATCGATTCCGCCCGCTATCCGCGCCTGTCGCGTATCGACAACCCTGCCCGGTTGCGCGAATTCCCCGAGAGCGAACTCGGAGAAATCGCCCGCGAAGTGCGCGACTACCTGGTCCAGTCAGTGGCCAGTTCCGGCGGCCATTTCGGCGCCGGCCTCGGCGTGGTCGAACTGACCGTCGCCCTGCACTATCTCTACGACACGCCTGCCGACCGAATCGTCTGGGATGTCGGCCATCAGTGCTATCCGCACAAGATCCTGACCGGCCGTCGCGACCGCATCACCACGGTCAAGAAGAAGGATGGCCTGGCTCCGTTTCCGCGTCGCGAGGAGAGCGAATACGACACCTTCGGCGTCGGCCATTCCTCGACCTCGATCAGTGCCGCCCTCGGCATGGCCATTGCCGCCCAGCGCAAGGGCGACGAGCGCAAGATCGTCGCGGTGATCGGCGACGGCGCGATGACCGCCGGCATGGCCTACGAGGCGCTCAACCATGGTGGCGACGTCAAGCCTGACATGCTGGTCATCCTCAACGACAACCAGATGTCGATCAGCGAGAACGTCGGCGCGCTGACCCAGATGCTGGCCCGCCTGATGTCGAGCCGCACCCTCAATCGCATGCGCGAAAGCGGCAAGAAGATGATGAAGCGCGAGGGCTTCCTCTGGCGCTTCGCCAAGCGTTGGGAAGAACACGCCAAGGGCATGTTCATGCCGAGCACGCTGTTCGAGGAACTCGGCTTCCACTACACCGGACCGATCGACGGCCACGATATCCCGCAGCTGGTCGGCGCCCTGCGTACCCTGAAGGAACTGAAGGGGCCGCAACTGCTGCACGTGATCACGACCAAGGGCAAGGGCTATGCCCGCGCCGAGCGCGAGCAGATCGATTACCACGCGGTCGGTCCGTTCGATCCGGACAAGGGCCTGGCCAAGAAGGGTGCGTCCAAGCCCACCTACACCGAAATCTTCGGCGACTGGCTGTGCGACCAGGCCGCCGCCGACCCGCGCCTCCATGCGATAACCCCGGCCATGCGCGAAGGCTCCGGCCTCGTGCGTTTCTCCAAGGCCTGGCCGTCGCGCTACTTCGATGTCGGCATCGCCGAGCAGCATGCCGTCACGCTCGGCGCCGGCATGGCCTGCGAGGGCGCCAAGCCGGTCGTGGCGATCTACTCGACCTTCCTGCAGCGCGCCTACGACCAGCTGATCCACGACGTCGCCCTGCAGAATCTCGACGTGCTGTTCGCGATCGATCGCGGGGGTCTGGTCGGACCGGATGGAGCCACCCACTCGGGCAGCTTCGATCTTTCCTACCTGCGCTGCATCCCGAACATGGTCGTGATGGCGCCGGCCGACGAACGCGAATGCCGGCAGATGCTCAGCACCGGCTTCCGGTACCAGGGCCCGGCCGCGGTCCGCTACCCGCGCGGCAGCGGCCCCGGGGTTGCCGTCGACGACGACCTCGCCACCCTGCCGATCGGCAAGGCCGAGGTGCGACGCGAGGGCCAGGGCATCGCCCTGATCGCCTTCGGTGCGCTGGTCGCCCCGGCCGCCAAGGTCGCCGAGACGCTCGGCGCGACCCTGGTCAACATGCGCTTCGTCAAACCCCTGGATGAGGCCCTGGTCCTTGAACTCGCAGGCAGTCACGCCGCCTTTGTCACCCTCGAGGACAATGCGATCGCCGGGGGTGCCGGCGCCGGCGTCGGCGAGCTGCTGGCCGCCCGCGGTATCGTCCTGCCGATCCTGCATCTCGGTCTAGCCGACAGCTACCTCGAGCACGCCAGCCGCGAGGAGCTGCTCGCCGAATCCGGACTCGACGTGGCCGGCATCGAGGCAGCGATCCGCGCGCGCTTTGGCGAGTTCATTCCGGTTTCGGCGATTCGCAGCACCGGTTGAGCGGGCATGAGTGGCGGCGCGGGTTTCGACGTCCTTCCCTGCGTTTCCGCTTCGTTGCTGCAGGCGCGATCAGTCGCGATGTCTTTTCCCATCTGATGCCGAAGCATTGGACCTGAGGGCTCTCCAGCAAAGGGCGTGCGCGGAAAATTTGCAGGCTTCGATGGCCGGCCTCGCGTTTCCGCCTCGTTGTTGGTGGCGCTGGCGCTTACCCCAATCCACAGGTTGATGCGACGCACGATTCCCCATCTGCAGATCTACGAAAAGCCGGATTGAAAGGTTGTAGCCTGGCCGCCGCATGACGTAGGCTTGCGCTGAGCCATGGAAGGCATGGCGATACCAGGGGACGACCAACGTGAATCATCCGATCTTGCGGAAGATTGCCTGCGCGCTGCTACTGTGTGCGCTTGTTTCCGGTTGCGTGACGGGACCCCAGCGGCGCGCATTCGACCGGACAGGCAGCGATACGATCAACTCTATCGAAGTGCTGCCCATGCGGCATAGCGAAATCGATCTGTTCATCTTCAACAATCCCGGATACAGCTTTGGCCTGATCGGCGTGGCGATCGCCGAAGCCAACCGGGCACCGAAGTCGAACTGGTTGCAATCCGAAGTCGGCAAGGCCGGCTTCGACCACGTTGCCACATTCGATTCAGCGCTCACGGAGGCGCTGCACGCCGCCGGCTACGAGTTGAACTGGAGTCCGAGTCCGATGGAATCGGCCAATTCGGATACGCGTCGCGATAGAAGCGGATTGCGCAAGAGTTACGAGCCCAGCAGCAGCGACGCCCAGCTCGATGTCGGTTTCGGCTTTGTCGGCTATGCCTCGGCGGGCTCCGGCGACAGCGCACCGTACCGGCCCACGGTCGTGCTGAACGCAAGATTGGTCGATTCGACTGGCAAACGGGTGCTTTTCGAAGACCAGATCGTCTACAACGCGGTCGTGCCCGGGACCTCGGCGGCCATCACCATCAACCCCGACGAGCGCTACCGATATCCTGATTTCGACGATCTGCAGGCGGCCGGTCCGGTCGCGATCGAAGGTTTGGCACCCGCCTTCGTGGCAACCGCAAAGGAACTCGCAAGGCAGTTGCAGCGGTGAAAGCTGCGCACGCCCTGGCGCTGCTCGCCGGCATCCTCGGGCTTGTGCCGCTCCGGTTGGCACATGCGCAACCGGACTGCCTGCCGATGCGCCAGGCCACCGCGGTCGAGTTGCCCGAGTTGGGCGTTCGCAAGGCGAAGACGGTCCATCGCGTCGTCCACTTCCCGCTCGATGCCGAATGCCTGGAGGGCGCGAACGGATCGCGGCAGGCCATCATCGTCGCGCTGGCCGCGCCGCCGACCCAGGTAACGATCAGTTCGATTTCCAAAAGAAAGGTCGGCATGGTTCCGGTACAGGTCACTCTGCTCGATTCGGCCTGGAATCCGCTTCGCCATTTCATGTTTTCGGAATTCACGCAGCGCGGTTTGCGCCGCAGCCTGGCCTTCCACCTGGATCCGGCACTCGATCCGCGCTTCCTGCTGGTGGAGCTGGATACCGGCGCGTTGGGCCGGTCGGATTCCCTGGTTTCGGGAGAGTCGACGACCGTGGTGTGGGCAGCGGGAGGCGTCATGGGCACGATCACCAACGGAAGCGAACGAACCCTGGAAATGCCTTACGTCGACGTTGGAGACGTGGATATCGAATTCACCCGATTCGAACAGGACATCTCGTTGCTCAGCCAGGGCGCAATGGCGCCCAGCAGGCACCGCTGATACGGTCGCGTCCGGCGAGATCGGGCCAGCAGCGCACATGCATGAAACCAGCCTCCTCCAGAATGGAGGCGACCGCGCTGGCCTGCGCGTAGCCGTGTTCGACCAGTAGCCAGCCTCCGGGCGAAAGATGGGCCGGCGCATCAGCGATGATGGCACGGATGGCATCAAGGCCGTCAGCGCCCGATGCCAAGGCCGAGGCCGGCTCGAAGCGCAGGTCGCCCAGGGAAAGGTGCACGTCATCGGCGGCAATGTAGGGCGGATTGGAAACGATCAGGTCGAATACCCGGCCACCCAGCGCGGCGCACCAGTCGCCCTGTGCGAATTCGACGTTGTCGATACCGAGATCGGCGGCGTTCGATCGCGCGACCTCGAGCGCGGCAAGCGAGCGGTCGGTGGCGAGGACGCGGGTGGCGGGGCGCTCGCTGGCGATGGCCAGGGCGACCGCACCGGATCCGGTGCCGAGATCGGCCACCGAGAACGAGGCATCGAGCGGAATGCGTTCGAGCGCGAGTTCGACCAGCAACTCGGTCTCGGCACGCGGGATCAGCACATCGCGGCTGACCTTCAGATCGAGCGTCCAGAAGCCACGCTGGCCGAGCAGGTAGGCAATCGGCTCACCGCGCCGGCGCGCTTCCATCAGCGCACGGAATCGCGTCTCGGCCTGCGCATCGGGTACGTGGTCGGCGTGCGCGAACAGCCAGGCGCGCTCCGTGTCGAGAGCCCGGGCGAGGAGGATCTCGGCCTCGTGCCGTGACTCGATGTCGCCGGGCGTGGTCCATTCCGACAACAGTTCGCGAATCTCGGGCATCGTTCGCTCAGGCCGGTGGTGGAGGTGTCTGCGGCAGGTCGATCGCGGACTCTGGGCGGGCGACCCGCCACGGCCGCCAGTAGCCGCCGCTCATCCATGCCGTGAAGCCCTGGCGCAGCCAGCCGACCACGGCCCAGGCCAGCCACAGCGCCCAGACCAGCATGACGCCGTTGTAGACCCATAGCGGCAGCGAGATCACGCTGGCCGTCGGCAACGCATCCGTACTGCGATCGGCAAACCACTGCAGCTGGTTTGCGTACGAACCATTGCCGCGCACGACCATGTCCGGCGAGCCAAGCAGGCCGTTGCGAATGCTCTCGAACAGACAGACCAGGGCGACCAGGCTGAGCACGGCGATGCCGAGCTGGACCAGATTGAAGCGCCAGTTCGTCTCGGGCGCATTGCGCCCGCGCCAGTCGAGCGCGAACAGCCAGGCCACGACGACGACCAGGGCCAGCCACGAGAAGGTCGAAAAACCGAGCACGAGCAACAGCCAGTGATGGAAGCGCAGGCGGCCCTTGCGCCAGCGCGCCAGCAGCCAGGCGAGGATGATCGCGACGACGAGTTCGCCCCAGAACAACACGGCCGGGCCCACTGCGGGACCGAACGCGGCGAGCAGCCAGCGATCGCCGGGAAGGGTCGCGACGAGGTTGATGTTGGCGGCGGGCAGGCCGAGCGCGATCGGCGGCGTCGCCACGATCGTCGCCATCAGCGCATTTTCGCGCAGTCGCACCTGGAACTTCTGCAGGCCGGGATTGATCGGCAGGCTGAGCTTGCCATCGAGGATACGCGCGCCGATGGTCGCGCCGTCACGACTGACGTCGAGCAATTCGACGTCGGCGGGCAATCCGATCACCTGGTCGCCGCCCTGGCTCGCACGCAGGTCGAACTGCAGGGTATGGGTGCGCGCGCGCAGGCCGAACTCGCTGGCCAGGCTCAAGCGGTCAATCGCACGGGTCGCCCCTTCGACCGCTGCCGGCTTGCTGACTTGCACGGTCAGCGTCTCGCCGGGCAGCGGATGGAATTCGAACTCGTGGAAGCCGTCTCCATCCGCCGAGGTCGTGGCCGTTTCCGGTACGCCGCTGAACTCGACGTGCCAGGTCGGACCGGCGAGGATGCGCCAGACCTCGGCATGGCTGCCGAGATCGGGAGCGGTCAACTCGAGCGTCGAGGCTTGTTCAAGCGTGCTGCTCCAGCCGGCCTGACCTTCGCGATCGGCCATGGCCAGGGTCAGCTTGCCGTCGCGCAGCTTGAGGCCCGGGGTCGAGACGTGTTCGCCGTTGAGGATCGGTACGCTGATCGTGAAACCGCCTTCGCGCGGCGCGAGGCGTTCGACGACGTTTTCGACGCTCCACTCGAGGTCGAGGTTGATCGTCCGGTAGAGGCGCACGTAGGGCGGGAAGCGTTGTTCCGCCGCGGCGGTCGGTTCGCTCGAGCCGGCCCGGGCACGCGCGAGGGTCAGGGTTTCGGTCAGCAGGCGCTCGTCGGCGATGCCGCTGGCCTGCCAGTCGGCGGCACTGACCCGGACGCGTGCAGGCATCATCGGAAACGCGAGTGCGATGCGATCGCCGAGTGTGGCGAAGTCGAACTCGACGCGATGCACACCGCGCTCGACCGCGATCCAGGATTTGCCGGCAATGCCGGCCAAGGCATCACGGGCGACACCGTCGATGCGGATCGACTCGAGCCGCAGCGAGGCCTCGTCACCCGGCACCGGCACCGCGCTGCGATCGAGCGCATGTACCTCGAGGGCGACGCGCAGGCGGTCACCGGCCGCATCGACTTCGGCGTTGGCGAGCCTGGCGCAGCTCGGAGCACAGGGCGGCGCCTCGAGCAGGCGCGCCTGCAGCTGCTGCAGCAGGCTGTCCGGCGGGAATTCCTGGGCGCGCGCCTGCGGCATCGAGAGTCCGGCCAGCCCCAGCACGAGCAGTGCGACGCCGGCACTCGATTTCAGCCCAGGGAGGCGGACGCGGGCGTCACCGAACAAGCGCCAGAGCAACAGTCCGAGCAGGCCGACGAGGATCACGCGCAGCGGGCGCACGAGCCAGGGCGGAGCGATCAGCAAGCGGACTTGCTGATCGGCCAGGACCGGACCGCTCCAGTTCAGCTGGTAGCGATTGCCGAGTTGCCAGCCCGGCTCGCCGGCGCCGGTCTGGACCACGGTCGACTGGCTGTACCGGTTGTTCAATTTTGCACGCTTTGCAGGCGCCGCCCGGCTCGCATAGGAAATGACATCCTGTGCCAAATCGAGCCTGCCCTGCTCTTCGCTCTGCACGGGTGGGGGTGGTGGCGCTGCGGCCGGCATCGGCGCGCTGCGGACTGCTTCACCAACCGCGTTGGCTGCATAGTCTTCTGCAGGTCGCTCGAATTCGACGGTCGCGCTCTCGACCGCGGGAGTGCCCGACTCGAGTTGCGGATACAAGGCCTCGCGCAACTGGGTGGCGGCGAACGGCAGCGCAATCAGCGCGAGCAGGACCAAAGCGGCAACGCGCAAGCCGCGCGCGACGTTCGCCAGGCGCCCGGCCGGCAAGGTGCGCACGATCAGGGCCAGCACGATCACCGCCAGCAAGGTCCACAACGGCGAACCACCTTCCTGGTAGGCGAGCAGCAGGTACAAGCCGGCGAGGACGGCACCACTCCAGCCGAGCAGGCGCCCGGCGACGAGAACAATGATCGCGACGAGGAAAACGTCGAGCAAGGTCCAGCGCGAAAGCCAGCTGCCGCTGGCCTGGTCGGTACCGGGCGCGGCGATCAGGCGATAGCCATAGGGCAGATGAAGGGTCGTGGTGACCTGATCGAAGACCGCGCGCCAGCCGGAAACCGGCATCGATGCACTGGCCGACTCGATGCGAACGCCGGCGCTGAGGTCGACATCCGGTTTGCGCCACTCGACACCGCTGAGATCGGGGGAGGCGCCACGCGTGACCAGCAAGGCATCGTCGTTGTTCGAGGAAGCTTGCGCACGCTGCAGGCGGAACGGCGCGGCGACATCGAAGCGCCAACCGTTGCGCATCTGTCCGCTGATGCGATCGCGGGCAAACCAGCCGTCGCCGGAGAAATCGAGCCAGGCCTCGCGTTGCAGGCTGAGGCGATTGGCCACCTGGTCGTCGAGCCCGCGCGAACGCTGCTCGATGGTGAGCGTCTCGCCATTGTTCATCGCATACGCCGGCAGGGCACTCCATGCCGGCGGCACGTCGGCCTGACGCGGATCGACCTGGATCGTGCCGCTGATGCTGGTCACGCGCAGGCTCGGCACCGATTCATAGCTCCAGATCTCCTGCTCGACCCAGCCGTCGGGAAACCGTACTACCAGCGTGTCGATTGGCGTCGCGGCGCGCGCGCTCAAGCTGACGGTGCTGCTGCCGGGCTGCACCTGTACGTGCAGGCGACCCTCGTCATCCAGCCGCGCCGACCATTGCGGGCTGCCCAGGACCAGCGGGATGAAGCCCTCCGGCAGGACCGGACCGAGCACCTCCTCGCGCGCCTGCCCGGAGACGTAGAGGCGTATCTGGGTGGTCAGTTCGCCCGGAATGCCGTCCGTGTATTTGCGAAACACACGCAGATCGAGACTGTCGGCTTCGACCGTCGTGGTCTTGCCGCGACCGAGCGTGAGCTGATCGCCGGTGCGCTGCAGCGGCGCGACGCGCTTGCCGTCGACTTCGAGCGCGACGAGCGCGATCGCGGCCGGCACCTCGAGCGCCTGCGGCCGCTCCGACCAGACCATGCGTGCGCGCAATTCGTGGTCACCGGTGGTCATCCACAGCCGCGGACCGCCACGGTCGACCACGGCGACAGGCTTGCCATCGAGGGTGACCTGCTGTGGCCAGTGCGCGTCGCTGCCGGGCAGCGGTACCCAGCCGTCGATTTCGAGGTGCCAGCGCTGCTGCAGCGTGGCGCCTTGCGCGTCGGCGGCGATTTCGAGGGTACCGGGCCAAAGGCAGGCGAAATCACCCGGCTTCGTCGCCGATGCTCCCGCGAGCAACGGACATTCGCGGTATTGGCGATCCTTCATGACCCAGCCACGCCAGGCCTCGAGACTGGCCGGTATGGCGTTGGCCGCGGCTTGCGCGCTCGCGCAGCAAAGCAGGCCCAGCAACACGATCAATGGACGCATGAGCGACTCCTTGCGATTCGGATCGGCAGTGCCGTGCAACGCCCGTGGCGGGTGCCCGGGGTTTGTACGGCGTCGCCGGCAGCGGCGAAACCGCTTCAATGCGTGAGCAGGCGCCAGCCTTGTTCGAGACAGGCGAGGATGAAGCCGGTCAGGAAGAACAGGTAGCTGTAGCGCAGGTAGCGATACTTGTGGTGGGACAGGTAGGTACCCAGCGAATACAGATCCAGTGCCCAGGTCTTGTAGGGGGTGCCATCGGGCATCAGCACCTTGTTCATCTCGGCCAGGTAGCGTTCGCGCGACAGTTCGGCGAAGTGACCGAAGAACAGCAGGTTGAAATGCGGCGGCAGCGCTTCGTCCTTGAGCCGGATCGGCCGGTACTTGGGCAGCACGGCGAGGATGGCCAGCAGCAGCGCCACCAGGGTGAAACCGGCCAGGGTCAGGACCGAGACGCGCAGTTCGGGATCGGTCAGCCGGCCCAGCGAGAGGGTCAGCACGATCGAGGACACGGTGATGATGATGTTGGCCTTGGTATCGGCCATCGCCGACAGTTGCACGTGATGCTGCTGCGCAGTGCGCATCACGTTGTCCGCGGTATTGCGCTCCGGAATCTGGTCATAGGACAGCGGGGGCCGCGGGGTTTCGCTCATTCGGGCAATCCGGGTCGGTGGCTGACCGGCATCTTACTGCTTTGTGCGCCGATTTTTTGGTCAACCACCCTCCCCGGCCGGGCCGGCGAGGGTGGCTGATCGATCGACCCGGGCCCACGACGCGATGGCTCAGGGTTGGCTTGCACCCGCCGCGCCGACCTCGAACTCACCGACCAGCACGGTCTCCTGGCGATCCTCCAGACGCAGGATCGTCGACTGCTCGCGCGCCCGCGGCGTTCCGAACGCCGTGATCAGGGCCAGGCGCAGGGTCACCGTGCCCGAGATGAGCTGCTGGCGATTGCCGTAATAGTTCGCCTCGACCTTGTAGCGGCCCGGCAGCGCCGCCTTGAGCATGAATTCCTCCGGGCCGTAACCCGAGGTCAGGTCGGCCGACATGCGCCCGCCCTGGCGGGTCAGGCGATTGCCGTAGTAGGCGCGCTCGCCGTTCGGATCGGTCACCCACAGGTCCATGTCGGAGTTGTCGGCATCCCAGTTCAGCACCACGCGCAGGTCGACCGGCAGGTTGCGCAGCAGGCGCTTGTCGAAGCGCGAGGTGTCGATGGCGCCCGGGTGCGTGGCGATCAGTGCGTTCATTTCGGTCAGCGCGATCAGGCCGACCTCGGCGAAGCGTCCATCCCACTCGCGTTTGGCCACCTCGTAGAGCGCATCCGCCGCATCCTGCAGCGCACCGAAGTCGGCATAGGCAAGGCCGAGGTCGCGGAACGACTGCGGTTCGAACGGGGCGAGCTCGCGGACCTGCTCGAACAGCGGCACCGCAAACTGCGGCTTGCCGGCCTGCAGCAGGCGATAGCCGAGGATGCGCAGGATCGCGCGATTCTCGAGATCCATCTCGGCCAGATTGGACAGCACGCGCAGGCCGAGTGCGTCCTGCTTTCGTTCGAACAGCAGATCGGCAGCATCGAGATAAAAGGCGCTGCTGTTGAGCCAGTCCGCACGCGCATCGAGATAGGTCACGTAGAGATCGCTGTCGCTGGCGGCACGCAGGCGGGCCAGATAAGGCGCATCGGGCGTCCATTTCTTCAGGCCGATGCTGATCGGCGGTGCCGCAAACTGATTGCCGGCATCATTGTTGCGCGCGTCGGCATCCTGCTTGCTCTCGGCCGCCGAAGCAATCGCGCTGTCGGCGACCCCGCCAGCCAGCATCGGCGCCGGTTCGGCCATGGGCGCGGGAGGTGGTGCCGCCGGCTGCTCGCGAGAGGCCGGCGCCTGCCGCGTGCTGCCGACTGCGCGTTCGGCTCGGGCGAGTTCCTTCGCCAGTACATGGACTTCCGGGGTTTTCGGGAAATCGCGCTTCCACCAGGCGATCTTCTCGGCGTACTGCTGGGCGATCTGCTGGAGGTGCGCCTTGAGTCGGACGTCTTCGTCATGCGCATGGTCCGCCTTCAGCATGTCGTAGCGCGAGCGTAGCGATGCTGGCGGCTCGATGCCATGGCGCACATAGTCAGCGACGTCATCGAGCACGATCAGCGAGGTCTCGGCCGTGAGCAGGCCGAACTTGAGGCCGAGGCGACGGATCTGTTCGCGGTTCGCGGGGTTGTCGCCATCGAGCCGGTCGATCTCGAGTCGGGCCCATTGACGCGCGAGCAGCGGCGCCTCGTTGCCTGCGCCAGCGGCCGAGCCTTCGTCGCGGATTGGCACGCGAATGCGCCGCTGCCTTCCGTCCGGGTCGCGCAGCTGGACCTCGATCGCCGCCGGCAGGCTGCCACGGAACCTTCCGCTGATGCGCAGGCGGCCATTGCCGACGATGCGACGGTCGATGAGCAGTTCGCCATCGCCGGAATCCACACTCGCGGTGACCTCGGTTTGCGCCTGCAGCAGGGTGTCGATGGCTGCCTGGCGACCGCCGGCGAGATCGATCAATGCCCCGCTTCTGGTCGCTGACCGGTTCAGAACCAGGTGGCGCATCCAGGCACGGTTGGCCGAGGCCGAGGCGACCACGGGATAGATGCGCAGATCCGGATTCGCCGGGCGTTCGCGCGCGATGTCCGCACCGAAGTTGTCGAGACCATCGCTGAAGAACAGCACTTCGTCGATGCCGTTCGCTAGCGGCCAGTCGTGCAGGTTCGAGGCGCCATCGTAGACGGTGTCCTGCAAGGCGCGCCGCAGCGCCGTCCAGTCGCCTCCGCGAATCGTGAAGGAGGCGGCGGGCTCGGCCACGTCGCGCAGGCGGACAAGATCGACCGTGCCATTGCGCATGGCCTTGAAATAGGCGTCGAGCAGTGCGAATTCCGCGGCGTGATCGCGCAGGCGTCCGGACATCGAGCTGTCCCAGAAGATCGCGATGCGCGAAGGCAGGGCGCGCGCGGCGCGGCGCCAGGCGATGGGTGCGTCGAGCTGCACGTAGGTCTCGCCGCCCCAGCCCTGTGCGACCGCGGCGATGGCGGCGGCTTTCGCGCTGCCATCCGGAAGCGAAATTTCAAGCCAGCCACGCGCGGCGAAATCCTTGCGCTGGATCGTGCCGCGGTACCAGCTTCCACTTTGGGCCAGTTCGATCGGCCTGCCGTCGATGGCGAGGCCGCTGGGCGTACCAGCCGGCGAAGCGACCCGCACCTCGAGCGTGAAGGAGGCCAGTGGCTCGGCCTGGGCCAGGGCGAATCGATAGTGATAGCGACCCTGGGCTGATGCCAACGGCTCGCTGTAGTGGACGACGACGCGGCGCGTGCCGCGCGCCGGCAACGGGTAGACGCGAAGACGGAAGTTTTCGCCGGCGGTCGTTTCAAGCAGGGCCGGATCGACCCGACGCCGGATCACTTCTTCGAAGACCTGCTTGCCTCGGGCTTTTTCGACCGGTACCGCGTCGCGCAGTTCGCCATCGATGTCGAGGGCGAAGCCGTCGATCTCCTGGCCGGCCAGTAATGGAAACCTGAGCTCGCCTTCGAGCACGCGGTCGTTCGGGTTGAAGAACCGCATCTCGACCCGGGTACGCGCAAGACCGCCGGCGATCTCGCTGCGTACGTCCAGGGATTGCAGCTCGATGGGCTGTCCGCGCTTGCCGATATCGAGGCTGACCGGCGGCGGCAGCGGCGCCGTGTCGATGGAAATGCGCGGGGTCTGCGCACTGGAAATGGCCGAGCCGGCCAGCAGAGCCGAAAACAGGCAGGTCGCGATCGTTCGGTTCATCGGATTCGGTCCGTTGGAGACAGGATGCAACAGCAGCTGTTGCAGGATCGTCCAACGCGAGCGAATCCGGAACGGGGTCAGAGACCGTTAAACCGGACCCGCACTCCGTCATGGAATGCGGGTCCTCCCCCGAACGGGCCTCAGCCGAGGCCCGGCGAAATCAGGCAGCGGCCTGGGCCTGTTCACTGGCCACGGCGACCGCGTGGATGACCGCGGCGATGCGGGCCGCGCTCTGGATCGCCACCGGCGCCACGTCGTGCTTGCGCAGGGTCTTCTCGTGCGACTCCAGGCACATGCCGCAGCCCTTGATCGCCGAGACCGCCAGCGAGGCGAGCTCGAAATCGACCTTCTCGCAGCCCGGATTGGCCATCACGTTCATGCGAAGTCCGGCGCGCAGCTTGGCGTACTCGTCATCGCCGACCAGGTGAACGAAGCGGTAGTAGATGTTGTTCATGCCCATGATCGCCGCCGCCGCACGCGCGGCGTTCAGTTCGGCGTCGCTGAGCTGGCCGTCGAAATGCGACCTGACCGCGGTGGTCAGCGGCGCGTGGCGCGAAGCGATCGCGCTGGCGATGGCGATGATCGCGACCTGCTTCGGGTTGAGCCCGGGCGCGCCCGATTCACTGAGTACCGAATCGAGGTTGAGACGCAGGTCCTTGGCGTAATCGGGCAACTGGGCCTTGATGTCGTTGAGGTTCATCGGGTTCTCCTGGGGTTCGGGTCGACAGCCGGATTCGTCCTGCCCACGGGCAGGATGCGGATTCGGCATTGGAAAAAGGGGGCGGCGGGTTCGGGGAGGAACCCGCCGCCCGGGACGGCGCCGTGGGGAGGGGAGGTACGACGCCGTCCTGACAGTCGGGCAATGATTGCGTGAATACATCACCCTGGAGAACGCCCCCCTGATCTGGGGTCGGCTTTCGCGGGCACAAGGACCGCGACACTTTGCCGTCAGGCGTCTCCGGTTTTCGTTCAGGCAACCTTTAGCACGTCGTCGCCCTTGTTCCAGTTGCACGGGCAGAGTTCGTCGGTCTGCAGCGCATCGAGCACGCGCAGCACTTCCTGCGGGTTGCGGCCAACGCTGCCGGCGGTCACGTAGGCGAACTGGATGACGCCATCCGGATCGACCAGGAAGGTCGCGCGCTTGGCCACGCCCTCTTCCTCATCGAGGATGCCGAGTGCCGTGGTCAGGCGCTTGGCCGTGTCGGCCAGCATCGGGAACGGCAGGTCGTTCAGGTCCTTGTGGTCCTTGCGCCAGGCCAGGTGCACGAACTCGCTGTCGGTGCTCGCCGCGAGCACCTGGGTGTCGCGATCGGCGAACTGGCTGTTCAGGTCGCCGAAGCCCTTGATTTCGGTCGGGCAGACGAAGGTGAAGTCCTTCGGGTAGAAGAACACGAGCAGCCACTTGCCGGCGTAGGTCTGGTTGTTGATCGTGGCAAACGCCTTTTCGACGCTTTCGGTGGATACGGTGGCCTTGAGATTGAATTCGGGGAACTTGTCGCCAACAGTCAGCATGGATCGCTCCTATTTGGAAGTGGGAAGAAAACGGGGTTCTGGTCGGACAGCGCCGACCGATGGGGACAGTCTAGTGATCCGGTTTCAATCAATCCAATTGATTGATAGTATCCGTTCGATAGTCACAGACAATGGCCCGGCAGCATGAACCTGCGTGACCTCCGATATCTGGTCTCTCTTTCCGAATACAAGCATTTTGGCCGTGCGGCGGAGGCCAGCTTTGTCAGCCAGCCGACCCTGTCGACGCAGATCAAGAAGCTCGAGGACGAGCTCGGCGTGGCCCTGGTCGAACGCACGCCGCGCAAGGTCCTGCTGACCGAGGTCGGTCGCGAGATCGCCCTGCGCGCGCGCGACGTGCTGAACGAGGTCGAGCAGATCAGGGCGATCGCGCGCAGGACCCTCGATCCCGAGTCGGGCACCGTGCGCCTCGGCATTTTCCCGACCCTGGGTCCGTACCTGCTACCGCACATGGTGCCGCGGATACGCGCACGCTTTCCGCGCCTCGAGTTGCTGCTGCTCGAGGAGAAAACCGAAAACGTCCTGCGCCAGCTGCGCGAAGGCCGCATCGACGCAGGCATCCTCGCCCTGCCCGTGCACGATCACCAGTTGCATGTGGAAAAGCTGTTCGAGGAACCGTTCGTGCTGGCCGTGCCCGAGGACAACCCGCTGGTCGAGCGCAAGACGCTGAAGCTCGAGGACCTGGCCGACCAGAGCATCCTCCTGCTCGAGGACGGCCATTGCCTGCGCGACCAGGCCCTCGAGGTGTGCCAGCTGGCGGGCGCCGGCGAGAAGACCGGGTTCCGCGCGACCAGCCTCGAAACCCTGCGCCAGATGGTCGCCGCCAATGTCGGCATCACCCTGCTGCCGACCCTGGCGGTCAAGCCACCGGTGCCGCAGGCCGACCATGTGCGCCTGATCCGCTTCAGCGGTCGTGCGCCGAGCCGTCACATCGCCATGGTCTGGCGCAAGAGTTCGGCGCTGAACGGATTCCTCGCCGATTTCGCCCGGCTGTTCCGCGAACTGCCGGCGCAGCTGCTCGATCCGGACGACCTGTTCGACGATGCCCCGGCGCCTGGACCGGGGGCCAAGGCAGGTGCGCCGAAGGCGGCCGGCGGCAAGCGAGCAAGGAAGGTTGCATCGGGCAGTCATTGAGCCTGCCGATGGACTCCATCGGCACAGTCTATTTCCACCCTGCCGCGCGTGGTGCTACGTTGCGGCAGGCAGCGCCACCCTCGGTCGATTTCGTCGCAAGTCCCCACTCCAGGAGGTGAACACCATGAGCACGCTGAAAGGCTCCCGCACTGAAGAAAACCTGAAAGCCGCATTCGCCGGCGAATCGCAGGCCAATCGTCGCTACCTCTACTTCGCACAGAAGGCCGATGTCGAAGGACACAACGATGTCGCCGCGGTGTTCCGCTCCACCGCCGAGGGCGAGACCGGCCACGCGCACGGCCATCTCGAGTACCTCGAAGCGGTCGGTGATCCGGCCACCGGCCTGCCCTTCGGCGACACCGTGGCCAACCTGAAGAGCGCCATCGCCGGCGAGACCCACGAGTACACCGACATGTACCCGGGCATGGCCAAGGCCGCCCGTGAGGAAGGTTTCGACGAGATCGCCGACTGGTTCGAGACCCTGGCCAAGGCCGAGCGCTCGCACGCCAACCGCTTCACCAAGGCGCTTGGCGAAGTCGCCGCCTGACCGGTAGACCTGGACGCAACCCGCTGCGGCGGGTTGCGTACCGACGGAGCCCGCGGCTCCCCTCTGCGAGTGCGCCGCAGCGCGGCAACGACTGCAAGGACTCCCATGGCCGATCAATCCTCAGGTTCCCGCGAAGGCAGCCTGGACGCGCCGACGCGCCACCCGCTGGACTGGAAGAATCCCGGGTTCTACGACCAGGCCGCCCTCGACAAGGAGCTCGAGCGGGTCTTCGATATCTGCCATGGCTGCCGGCGCTGCGTCAGTCTCTGCCATGCCTTCCCGACCCTGTTCGATCTCGTCGACGAGTCGCCGACCATGGAAGTCGATGGCGTGGCCAAGGCCGACTACGCCAAGGTCGTCGACCAGTGCTATCTGTGCGACCTCTGCTACCAGACCAAATGTCCTTACGTGCCGCCGCATGAATGGAATGTCGATTTCCCGCACCTGATGCTGCGCGCCAAGGCGGTCAGGCATCGCGACGGTGAAACCACGTTGGCGGCGAGGCTGCTGTCGAGCACGACCGCGGTCGGCAAGCTCGCCTCGATCCCGCTCGTGGTCAAGGCGGTAAACGCAGCCAATCGCGCCAGGCCGACACGTGCCCTGCTCGAAAAGACCCTCGGCGTCGATCGCGAGGCGCGCGTCCCCGAATACCATGCCGACACGGCGCGCCGGCGCATGAAGGGAATGGATGGCGGCGCGGCGCAAATCACGCCGGCCGGCCGCACCCGCGGCAAGGTCGCGCTGTTTGCCACCTGCTACTGCAATTACTCCTATCCGCAGGCGGTCGAAGACCTGGCTGCCGTGCTGCGCCACAACGGGGTGGCCGTGAAACTGGTCGAGCGCGAAGTCTGCTGCGGCATGCCCAAGCTCGAACTCGGCGACCTCGAATCGGTGGCCCGCTACAAGGAAAAGAACATCCCGGTACTCGCCGCGGCCGTACGCGACGGCTGGGACATCACCGCGGCGATTCCTTCCTGCGTGCTGATGTTCCGCCAGGAACTGCCGCTCATGTTCCCGGACGACGAGGACGTGCAGCTGGTCAAGCGCCACCTGTTCGATCCGTTCGAATACCTCTGGCAGCGCCACCAGGCCGGTCTGCTCAAGCTCGAGTTCGCCAACCCGCTCGGCAAGATTGCCTACCACGCCCCCTGCCACCAGCGCGTGCAGAACATCGGGCCGAAGACCCGCGACATCCTCAAGCTGGTCGGCGGAACCGAGATCGAGATGATCGAACGCTGCTCGGGCCATGACGGCACCTACGGCGTCAAGAAGGCGACCTATGCGATCTCGCGCAAGATCGCCAAACCGGTCGAAAACCGCGTCAGGCAGGCCGGGGCCGCCCACTTCGCCAGCGATTGCCCGATGGCCGCCTCGCACATCGCCCATGGCCTCGGCGACACGCCAGGCGCCGAAAGTCCGCTCTCGCTGCTGCGCAGGGCCTACGGAATCTAGAGAAGCTCGCATGCAGAAGCTGAAGCGCACCGACCTGTTCACCCTCGAGGCCTATGCCGCCGAACGCACCGCCTTCCGCGCCCTCGTGCTCGCCCACAAGCACGACCGCAAGGTCGCCCTCGGCGAGCATGTCAGCCTGCTGTTCGAGGATCGGCTGACGATCCAGTACCAGATCCAGGAGATGCTGCGCATCGAACGCATCTTCGAAGCCGAGGCGATCGAGGAGGAACTGGACGCCTACAACCCGCTGATTCCGGATGGCGGCAATCTCAAGGCGACCATGCTGATCGAATACGAGGACGTCGAGCAGCGCAAGGTCGCACTGGCCCGCCTGGTCGGCATCGAGGACCACATCACGGTCACGGTCGACGGACATCCGCCGGTCCGCGCGATCGCCGACGAGGACATGGAGCGCAGCAACGAGACCAAGACCTCGGCGGTGCACTTCCTGCGCTTCGAGTTCAGCGAAGCCATGGTCGCCGCGGCCCGGGCCGGCGCACGCGTCGAATTCGCCAGCAGCCACCCGGCCTACCTGGAACGGACCGAACTGGCTGGCGCCACCCGCACGACCCTGCTCGCCGACTTCGACTGAAGCGCAAGGCGCAGCCGGTCAGGCCACCGAGCTCGCCGCAAACGCCTGCACGCTTGCAACGCGCTCGAGCCCCGCAGCGACATCAGCCAGAAGATCCGATCCGTCCTCGATGCCGACCGATACGCGCAGCAGGCCATCCGCGATGCCCGCCCGTTTGCGCGCCTCAGGCGCCATCGCCGCGTGCGTCATGCCGGCCGGATGGCAGATCAGGCTCTCGACGCCGCCGAGTGATTCGGCCAGGGTGAAACAACGCAGCCCCTCGACGAAGACCCTCGCCGCGGCTTCGCCGCCCTCGAGTTCGAAGCTCAGCATGGCCCCGAAGCCGGCCTGCTGGCGTTTCGCCAGCGCGTGCCCCGGATGCGTCGCGAGCCCCGGATAGTGGACGATGCCTACCGAGGGATGGCGGTCGAGCAGCTCGGCCAGGGCGCGCGCATTCGCCTCGTGCACGTTGAAGCGTGCCTTCAGCGTACGCAGCCCGCGCAGGGTCAGGTAGCTGTCGAACGGCGCGCCGGCCAGGCCGAGGCAGTTGCACCACCAGGCCAGCTTCTCGCCGAGGACCGCCTCGCGCCAAAGCACCGCGCCGCCGACGACATCGGAATGACCGTTGATGTACTTGGTCGTCGAATGCACGACGATGTCGGCATTGAAGGCGAACGGCTGTTGCAGGATCGGCGATAGAAACGTGTTGTCGACCGCGGCCAGGGCGCCGATTGCGTGGGCCGATTCGACGACATGGCGGATATCGGTGATGCGCAGCAGCGGATTGGACGGCGTCTCTACCCAGACCAGCTTCGGCTTTTCGGCCAGGGCCGCGGCCAGCGCCAGCGGATCATGGAAATCGACGAAGGCGACGCGGTAGAGACCACGTTGGGACTGCGCATTGAACAGGCGCCAGGTACCGCCGTAGCAATCGTGCGGCGCGACCAGCAGGTCACCCGGTTCGAGCAGGGCCGCCACGAGGGTCACGGCGGCCATGCCGGTCGCAGTGACCACGCCGCCCTGGCCGCCCTCGAGCTCGGCGAGGGCACCCGCGAGCGTGTCGCGGGTCGGATTGCCCGAACGTGAATAGTCATACTGGCGCTTCACACCGAATCCGGCGAAGCTGAAGTTGCTCGACAGGTACAGGGGCGGCATCACCGCGCCATGGGCCGGATCGCGGTCGACGCCGGCGCGCACGGCCGTGGTGGCGAGGTTGGGAATGCTCATGCCGGGATCTCCGCTGACAGACAGGACTGGATGATGGTGGCGATCGCGCCTTCTTCCTTGAGGAATGCGTCGTGCCCGAATGGCGACGTAATGCGGACCAGTTCGGCATGGCTGCCGATGCGGCGGACGAATTCCCTGGCCAGCGCAAGCGGAACCAGCAGGTCCTCGTCGATGGCGACGACGGTAGTCGCCGCCGCGATCGTCTCCGGTTCGCACAGGTGGTGGTCGAGCGAGCGCGACAGACACAGGAAACTCGCGGCGCTGAAGCGCGAAGCGAAGCGCTCGCCGTGCGCGACGAGCCAGCCGAGCACGCCGCTGGACGGATCGGACTCACCGAATCGATCCTCGAGTTCGCCGGGCGTGCGATAGCCGAGCACGGCGAGCTGGCGGGCACGGACCAAGGCGTCGCGTCGACCGTGCTTCGTCGTCGCCGACTCGATGCCGGCGCGCTGCAGGGTGCGCAAGGCCAGCGCCCACGGGCTGGCCCGGTGTGCCGCGCCGATCGCGATCAGGCGTCCCAGACGATGACCGAGAAGACCGGCAAGACACTGCCCGACACAGGCACCATAGGAGGCGCCGACCACGGCGTCGACCCGGCCGATGCCGAGATGGTTGAGCAGGAGCAGGATCGCGTGGGCCTGGTCGATGCTGTCGACCGGCGGGAATTCACGGTCGTCGCGCGGTCCGCTCGATTCACCGGACCCGCCGAGCCAGTCGATCGAGATCAGACGAAATCGTCGCGGATCGAGGGCCCGAGCGGGTCCGCATTGGGCCGTCCACCAGGTGCCGATGTCGCGCCCGGCGGAGATGCCGCCGAGGACGACGACGACCGGCGCCCGCTGTGGACCCCAGCTCTGCCAGGCCAGCGCACCATCGGCCAGCAGCGAGCCGCAGGCGAGCCTGAAATCGTGCAATGGAAGGATGCCGCGCCGCGCAGCGGCGCCGTCGGTATCGCCTGGATCAACGTGTTCCTGTAGTGCCGCCATGACGCCCTCTGCCGTTGCGTACAGGGAGCGGCGACACTCCGCAGCGCGGAATGCAGCTCATCTCCCGGGATCAAGCCCGCTGGAGTTGGCACCGTCAGCGTTCGCTGTGGTTGCCTCGGCATCAAAGGGCCAGTCCCTCCGCCGATCTCGATGAACGGGTACGACTGTACTTGCAGAACGCGTGGACGTCAAGACGTCTAGACGTCTATTTGAATTCAATCCTGACCGTAGACGATCAGCGCATGCAGTGGCGCCGGCCACAGCCAGCGCGTCCTGCCCGCAAGCGCGGCGATCTCGATGACGACGGCGGCGCCGACGATTTCCGCCTCGGTCCGGGCGACCAGCTCACCCGCCGCAGCCAGGGTGCCGCCGGTGGCCAACACGTCATCGACGATCAGGACGCGCGTGCCCGGGCAGACCGCATCGGCGTGCATTTCGAGACGATCCGTCCCGTATTCGAGCGCATAGTCGATGCCGATTTTCGCCGCCGGCAGCTTGCCCGGCTTGCGCAATGGCACGAAACCGCAGCCGAGCGCGGTGGCCACGGCCGCGCCGAAGATAAAGCCGCGCGCCTCGATGCCGCAGACGCAATCGACGCGCTGGTCGCGGAATGGGGCGGCCAGGAGCCGGATCGATTCGGCGAATGGTCCGGCATTGGCCAGCAACGGGGTCAGGTCCTTGAAGCCGACGCCGGCTCTTGGAAAGTCTTCGATGTCGCGGACCCAATGGGCGATGCTCATGCAGGCGCCTCCTCGTGCGCTTGAGACCTGCGTTCAGGTCGATGGGAACCGATGAAGATGCCCAGCATGCACAGGCCGACGCCGATCCAGTCGGGCAGCGCCGTCGGTCGCTGGAACAGCAGTACATCAAGCATGAACGACATCGCCGGCTGCAAAAGCAGCAACAGGCCGATGATCGACGCCGGCAACTGCGGGATCGCCCTGAGCAGCAGGATCCAGCCGAACACCTGGCCGACCAGAGCAAGACCCAGCAGGGCCGACCAGGTCTGCAGATCCGGCAGGGCCAGGCTGTCGCCCTCGAACAGGATGGCCAGGCCAAGCAGGCCCGCGCACTGCAGCGACATCACGCACAGCCATTGCGCGGCATGCAGGTGGACTCCGCCACTGCGTTGCGCCTGGCGCATGCTCAGCATGTAGATGGCATAGGCAATGCCGGTCAGCAGGCCGAGGGCGACGCCGAGCCGATAGCCGCCATCCAGCCGCGGCCAGTCCAGGCCGACCAGCAGGTAAAGGCCCGAGAAGGCCAGCGCGACGCCAAACAGGAAGGGAGGATGCAGACGTTCGCGGTGGAGCAGCCAGCCGGCCAGGGCCATCACGAAGACCTGGAAGTTGGCCAGCAAGGTGGCCAGCCCGGGACCGACCCGCAGAATGCTGCGGTGCCATAGCATCAGGTCCAGGGCAAAGGCCAGTGCAGGCGCCAGCATCCACAGCAGGTGCACGCCGCGCAGGCGTTGCCAGCGTCTGAATGCAAGCAGCCCGACGAGCAGGAACAGGCCGCCGAAGGCGACGCGGTAGAACGCCGAGACAGTCGGACCGACATGGGCCAACCTGACGAAGATGCTGCTGGTGCTGATCAATGCGGCGCCCGCGATCATCTGCAGCAGCGCCGGACGCGGCAATCGTTCGCTACTCATTGGATCGGACTGGGTCCGCAACAACCCGAATCCGGCGTTTCCAGTCAGCCGCCGGCCAGTAACGGCGAGTCGAAGAAGCGCCCATCAGCCGGGTCGACCTCGGCGCGCAGCGAGCGGTCGATCTCCTCGACGATGGGCGTCGCCCGTTCGATATCGATGTCGGCGACCATCACGTTGACCAGGCCCGAACACGGCAATTCACCGATCCCGCCGGTCAGGTACTCACCGCTGACGAAGGCCATCAGGCCGGCCGATTCGAGCGCCGACTTGACCAGGTTTGCATCGATGATCGATTCGGCGCGATAGATGATCTTCATGGCAGGGGCGGCTGGCGAGGATGACCCATGGTACCCGTCGGATGGCCCTCTATGCGACGTCCGGCCGCCCGCAAACCCTGGACCCGGGCGGCCGCGGAGAGCCCCCGGGGCGCCGCCCCCGCGGGTCGGACAGCCCCCCGAAGCGGCCGGGTAATCTTGAATCAAATGAAAAAATGCTTGAACGGAGGATGCCGCATTCAGCCAGGACTTGATCAAACCCCGTCAATCCGCGTTATGATCGGCCCGGCCCGTCCACCGCGCAGGACGCCGTGGTTCCGGGCTACAGGGGAATTCGCCGTCGCAGGCAGGGAGCCTGCGGAGCCATGCCGATGGATCCGATCCTTCGACGAACAGGGCCTTCCCGACTTGATCAGCAAGAGCTTTGCCGAAGACGCATTTGCCGAACGCATCCGCGAGTGCATGCTCGAGTTGCTCATCGAGCGTGGTCCCGGGCGCACCATCTGCGTTTCCGAAGCCGCCCAGACCCTTGCCCTGCGTATCGGCTTTCACTGGCACGACCTGATGCGCCCAGTGCGCACGGTTGCCGCCAGTCTCGGCGACGCCGGCGTGATCGAGGCCCTCCAGCACGAACGCGTGGTCGACATCCGCGTGGCGCGCGGCCCGGTGCGCCTGCGCCTGCGCGCCATGGCCGGCCAGCGCAGCGCCCAGGGCTGAACGCGGGGAGTGGGTTGTCGGGAAGGCGCGGGGCGCGGGTTCATCCGCCCACTTCAAGTCAGCGCTTGCTGTCGACCAGGGGAAAATCCCGACTTTTCGCTTTCCGAATCCCGACTCTCGAATCGCAAATCCCGGCTTTCACCAGCTAAACTTGCCGATTGACCAACGACCGCCGCGCGCGGATGGATCGGCATGAGCGAGAACAGCACCCCGACCAACTTCATTCGCCAGATCGTCAACGCCGACCGCGCCAGCGGCAAGCGCGACGGCAAGGTGCACACGCGTTTTCCGCCCGAACCGAATGGCTACCTGCACCTCGGTCACGCCAAAAGCATCTGCCTCAATTTCGGCATCGCCCGCGATTTCGCCGGCACCTGCAACTTGCGCTTCGACGATACCAATCCGTCGCGCGAGGACATCGAGTTCGTCGAGGCGATTCGCGAGGACGTCCACTGGCTCGGTTTCGAATGGGCCGAGCAGCGCCATGCCTCCGACTACTTCGAGGTGTTCTACCGCTGCGCCCTGAAACTGATCGCCGAAGGCAAGGCCTTCGTCTGCGACCTCAGCGCCGACGAGGTGCGGGCCTACCGCGGCACCCTGACCGAGCCGGGCCGAAATTCGCCGTTCCGCGACCGCAGCGTCGCCGAAAACCTCGACCTGTTCCAGCGCATGCGCGCCGGCGAGTTCGCCGACGGCACGCGCACCCTGCGCGCGAAAATCGACATGGCGGCGGGCAACATCAACCTGCGTGACCCGGCCATCTACCGGATCCGCAAGCAGAGCCACCAGAACACCGGCGATGCCTGGCCGATCTATCCGATGTACGACTATGCGCACTGCATTTCAGACGCGATCGAGGGCATCACCCATTCGCTGTGCACGCTCGAGTTCGAGGACCACCGGCCGCTGTATGACTGGTGCCTCGATCAGATCGACCTGCCGGCCCATCCCGAACTCGCCGAATCGGTCGTCGCCGCCGGCCTGCGCTATGCGCCGAGCCGCCCCCAGCAGATCGAGTTCGCCCGCGGCAACCTCGATTTCACCGTGATGAGCAAGCGCAAGCTGCTGGCCCTGGTCCAGGACGGACTGGTCGACGGCTGGGACGATCCGCGCATGCCGACCCTGACCGGGTCGCGCCGGCGCGGCTTTCCACCGGGCGCGATCCGGACATTCTGGGAACGGGCTGGAGTGAGCAAGCAGAATTCGGTGATCGAGTACGGCGTACTCGAGAACTGCGTGCGCGACGAACTCGATGCAAGCGCACCGCGGCGCATGGGCGTTGTCAATCCGCTCCGGCTCGTGCTGACCAACCTGGCCGACGATCACGCCGAAACGCTGGATTTTCCAAACCACCCGAAAGACGAGACCTTCGGGCGGCGCAGCGTGCGCTTCTCATCGCAAGTCTGGATCGAGCGCGACGATTTCCTCGAGGAACCGGTCAAGGGGTTCCATCGCCTGGTTCCGGGCGGCGAAGTGCGTTTACGGGGAATCGGCATCATCCGCTGCAATGAGGTCGTCAAGTCGGAGACCGGCGAGGTCGTCGAATTGCGCTGCACGCTCGACGAGCAGACCCGTTCCGGCAGCCCGGGCGCCGATCGCAAGGTCAAGGGCACGATCCACTGGGTCGATGCGCGCAGCGCCATCGGCGCCGAAGTCCGTCTCTACGATCGCCTGTTCAACGTCGCTGATCCGGACGACGACAGCGACGGCAAGACCTATCGCGATCACCTGAATCCCGACTCGCGACGCGTGGTCCGGGCCTGGCTCGAAGCCGATCTCGCCGAGGCTGCCGCCGAATCGACCTGGCAGTTCGAAAGGCTAGGCTATTTCGTTGCCGACCGCCATGATCACTCGACCGCGCAGCCGGTCTTCAACCGTGTCGTGACCTTGCGCGATACCTGGGCCAGGGCGGCCGGCAAATGAACCGGCGCAATCGTATCGAACTCGCCCTGCCCGGCTGGATCGATGCCGAAATCGATTTCGAGCGCGCCTATGCCGATGACGAAGCACGCATGGAACTGGCCATAGGCCTGGCCCGACGCAACGTCGAACTCGACACCGGCGGGCCGTTCGGTGCGGCGATCTTTCGCGACGGAGCCACCCTCGTCGCGGTCGGGGTCAATCGCGTGGTCCCGCATGCCTGCTCGGTCGCCCATGCCGAAACCATGGCCTTCATGTGCGCCCAGGCCTCGCTTGGACGGTTCCGCCTCAATGAGGACGGCGCCCGTTATGCCCTGGTCACGAGTGCCCAGCCCTGCGCGATGTGCTACGGCGCGAGCTTCTGGGCCGGTATCGACGAACTGGTCATCGGCGCGCGCGCCGAGGACGTCATGCGCCTGAGCGAATTCGACGAAGGTCCATTGCCGGAAGACTGGGCCGGCGAACTCGAGAAGCGCGCGATCTCGGTGCGGCGCGACGTGCTGCGCGAAAAGGCCTGCGATGTTTTCGAACTCTACCGACGTCATGCCGGAGCGAGCTATTGAGTTCCCCGAGCCGACAGACTGCGCAGGAGTGGCCCGCGTGAAGGCCGCCGGGCACAGCCTGCTGGCCTACTGCCGGCCCGGGTTCGAGAGCGAGTGCGCCCAGGAGCTCGCCGCAAACGACCGACGCCTGGCCAGCGGCGGCTTCGCGCGCAGCGAACGCAACAGTGGATTCGTCGAGTTCGTCCTGCCCGACCCCGTCCAGGCGCAACGATTCGCCGAGCAGGTGCGCTGGCAGGACCTGACCTTCGCCCGCCAGTTGCTTCGGGTCATGGCCCGCATCGACGACCTGCCGAAGAGCGACCGTCTCGGCCGCCTGATGCCGACCATCGAGGCTGCCGGACGGCGCTACCGGGATGCCTGGATCGAATCGCCCGACAGCGACGCCGCGCGTGAACTGGCCGGTCTGTGCCGGTCCCTCAACAATGCCCTGATTTCGAACATGAAGCGGGCCGGCCTGCTCGAAGCCGAATCGCCCTGGCGTCTGCACGTCTGCCTGATCGATGCACAGACCGCGTTCATCGCCGAAGCACGCTGTGATGCCTCGGCCGAATGGCGCGGCGGCATTCCGCGCCTGCGCTTTCCATCGGCCGCACCGAGCCGCTCGACGCTGAAGCTCGAGGAAGCGCTGCTGACCCTGCTCGACGCGGACGAGCGAGAAGCCTGGCTCAAGCCGGGCATGAGCGCCGTCGATCTCGGTGCCTCCCCGGGCGGCTGGACCTGGCAACTGGTGCGCCGCTCGATCCATGTAACCGCGGTCGACAACGGCCCGATGGACCCGGGCCTGCTCGATTCGGGCTTCGTCACCCATCTGCGCGAGGATGGATTTCGCTACCGCCCGGCGACTCCAGTCGACTGGCTGGTCTGCGACATGGTCGAACAACCGCGCCGCGTCGCGGCCCTGATCGGCGAATGGCTGGCCGAAGGGCGCTGCCGCTTTGCTGTATTCAACCTGAAGCTGCCGATGAAGAAGCGCTACGATGAGGTTCAGCTTTGCCGCGATACGGTTCTGGCTGCGCTCGCCGCGACCGGCCGGGTCGCGCACTGGAGAGCCCGCCAGCTCTACCACGATCGCGAGGAGATAACGGTTTTCGCCCGATCCGGCTGAACCACAGGGCCCGGGCGCGGCCCCGCAGACACCGGATCATCGTCGCCGCAACGCAAGTGTCAAATCACGTCGCTATCGTTGCGATCCTGTTTCACCAAATACAACCGGGGATGTCATGTTTCGACTCACACGAATTCTAATGACCGCGGCGCTGCTTGCCGCGGGCTCGGGCGCAGCCCAGGCCCAGGTCGTCATCAGCCAGGTCTACGGCGGTGGCGGCAATTCGGGCTCCACCTATACCAATGATTTCATTGAAATCTTCAACGCGGGCACCACGGCGCAGAGCCTGAACGGCTGGTCGGTCCAGTACGCATCTGCCTCGGGCACGTCCTGGCAGGTGACGAATCTCGGTAACGTCCTTCTGCAGCCCGGTCAGTACTACCTCGTTCAGGAGGCCGCGGGCTCCGGCGGCACGACGCCGCTGCCGACTCCGGATACCGTTGGCACGATCCCGATGGGGGGAAGCAGCGGAAAGGTCCTGCTCGCCAACGTCACGACTGCCCAGACGGGCGCCTGTCCAAGCGGCGCGGCGATCCTCGGGTTGGTCGGTTTCGGCTCGGCCAACTGCCCGAACCCGACCGGTACCTTGAGCGGGGCCAACGCCGCGATCCGCAAGGGCGGCGGCTGCACCGATACCGGCAATCCGACTTCCGATTTCGACGTCGCCGCGGCCTCGCCCCGCAACACGGCAACGCCCGCCGCCCCTTGCTCGGGTCCCGGCGTGCCGGCGATCAGTGTCGCCGACGTGGCGCTGGCCGAAGGCGATGCCGGCCTTACCCCGTTCATCTTCACCGTCCAGCTCAGTGAGCCGGCGCCGGTCGGCGGTGTCAGCTTCAGCTATGCAACCGCGAACGACACCGCCCTTGCCGGCACCGACTACCAGAGCGCCAGCGGCAGCGGCTCGATTGCCGAAACCGAAACCTCGACCACGATCACGGTCAACGTGATCGCCAACACGAATACCGAACCCAACCGTCAGTTCCTGCTCAACCTGACCGGCATCAACGGCGCCGTCCCGACTTCGCTGACTGCGCATGGAATTATCCAGGACGACGACATCGGCACGTTCAATATCCACGACATCCAGGGCTTTGGCCTGACTTCGCCGGTCGCCGGCCAGCGCGTCAACACCCTCAGCAATATCGTCACTGCGGTCGGCCCGGCCGGGTTCTTCATGCAGGCCCGCGACGCCAGCATCGACACCAACCCGCAGACCTCCGAAGGCATCTACGTCTACACGGGTTCCGCGCCTACCGTGGTGGTCGGCGACGAGGTCGACCTGACCGGCGACGTCGATGAATACTTCGGCACCACCGAACTCAAGGCGATCAGCAACCTCACCATCGTCAGCACCGGCAATGCCCTGCCCTCGCCGGTCATGTTCGATGCCAACACGCCCTCCCAGGACGTCAACGCGCTGAGCTGCGTCGAAACGAACTTCGAATGCTTCGAAGCCATGCGCGTGCAGATCGACAACGGCATCGTGGCCCGGGCCAATCCGTACTTCAGCACCGACAACTACGCCCAGATCTTCGTCTCGGCGTCGGGCACGCGCTCGCTGCGCACCCCGGGCACGCTGTACCCGCTGGTGCCGGGCGTCGACAATCCGGATGCCGGCCAGTTCGAGGGCAATCCGCACATCTTCGAGCTCGATGCCGATGCCCTTGGCGCGGTGGCTCCGAATACCGCGATCACCGGCGGCAGCCGATTCACGGCGACCGGTGTCGTCGCCTACAACTTCGGCGACTACGAAGTCTGGCCAACCTCGTTCACCGTGACCGAGGCCAATCCGATTCCGCGCGCGGTTTCGACCGGTCAGCCGGAAGAGTTGCGCATCGGCAGCTTCAACGTGCTGCGCCTGTGCGACACGCTCGCCAATACGACCTTCGAATGCGGCAACGGCGGCGAGCCCGATGCGGCCGCGCTGACCCTCAAGCTCTCGCGTCTGTCCGACTACGTCGGCAACGTCCTCAAGTTGCCCGATGTGCTCGGCGTCGTCGAGGTCGAGAACCTCGGCGTATTGCAGATGCTCTCGGACAAGATCGCCACCGATTTCGGGGTGACCTACACCTCGTATCTCGAAGAAGGCAATGATGGCGGCGGCATCGACGTCGGCTACCTGGTCCGCAGCGACCGTATCAGCAACGTCGTCATCACCCAGTTCGACAAGAACGAGATGTGGCTCGACCCGCGCGACAACGCGATGCACGAGCTGCACGACCGTCCGTCGCTCAAGCTCGAGGGCACGTTCGACGGCCAGTCGTTCGCGACCATCATCGTGCATCCGAAGTCGCGTAGTTGCGTCGACGCACCGACCGGCGCCAATTGCACCCAGGCTGATGTCGATCGCAATCGCCTGAAGCGCTTCACCCAGGCCCAGTCGATCGCTAATCGCGTCCAGGCCGAACAGATGGCCCAGCCGACGCGCCCCTTGTTCGTCATTGGCGACTTCAACGACTACCAGTTCAGCGATGGCTTCGTGAACATCACTGGCCTGATCGCGGGCACCTATGACAACAACAAGAACGTCATCGACTTGCCCGGCGCCAACATCGTCACCCCGCCGCTCTGGGATGCCGTGAATTCGCTGCCCGAGAACGAGCAGTACTCGTTCCTCTACACCGAGCAGTTCGGTGCCATCCTTGGCTACACCTCGGCCAGCTCATTCGACCAGGGTCGCGACGTGCCGATCATGCAGGTGCTCGACCATGCCCTGCTGAACGGCCCCGCGCAGAACTGGTTCGTCGAGTTCGAATACGGTCGCGCCGATCTCGATGCGGCCGACCAGGACGAACGCAACAGCACGACGGCGATCGGCGTTTCCGACCACGACGGTTTCGTGATCCGGCTGAATACGACCGATCGCATCTTCGCGAACGGCTTCGACAACTAGTCAGCGCCATCCGACCCTCCCGCAGCGAGGCTGCGGGAGGGTTTTTTTTCGTCCCCGTCGCGACCTCCCGCAGGTTGGCGCTGAGCGCGAGCGAACCCCAACGGTTCGCAGAGGCGAAACCATCCGCGATTCGCCCGCTCACCATGCACCACGCCGGAAGATTCCATCCTGCGTTTTCCGAGATCGCCGGCGCCCCCACGCATTCTTTGGGGGCACTTTGCTTGCCCCAGCCTACGGGCTGGCCCCAATCGAGCCACACGGCCTTTCGCCACGCGAGCATCGCGCCTCAAGGCGCTCCTGCAAGGACGGCGAAGGATGGCGCGGGTTTCGATGGCGGTCGACGCGTTTCTGCTTCGTTGTTGGCGGTGAGCGCAGCGAACCCCAACGGCCTCGTCAGTCACCTGACGCGACATAGAGCTGCTTGCGCGGAGCGCCGGTGATGCGCGCGGCCATGCGCGCGGCATGCGCAGGCGACATCTCCTCGCAGAGCAATGCAAAAACCCGGCGTCCCTCGGCCAGCGTCGCGTCCGCAGCCTCGCCGCTGGCGCCGGCGACGAGCACGACGAATTCGCCGCGCTGCTGGTTGGCGTCGGCCTCCACGCGGTCGACCAGTTCGCCCAGCGGTGCGTCGATCACGGTTTCGAATATCTTGGTCAGTTCGCGGGCGACCACGCCCTCGCGCTGCGCGCCGAATACGTCGCGCATATCCTTGAGCGCGTCGACGATGCGGTGGCCGGATTCATAGAAGATCAGGGTGCGCGATTCGGCAACGAGCGCGCCGAGCCGTTCGCGACGAGCCGACGCCCTGGCGGCGAGAAATCCTTCGAAGACGAAGCGGTCGCTCGGCAGTCCGGCCACCGACAGGGCTGCAATCGCGGCGCAAGGACCCGGCACCGGCGAGACCGCGATGCCGGCCTCGCGGGCCGCGCGGACGAGACGAAAGCCCGGATCGCTGACCAGTGGCGTTCCGGCATCGGAGATCAGGGCGACGTCAGTGCCCTGCAGCAGGCTTTCGACCAGACGTGCAGCCTGCTCGCGCTCGTTGTGCTCGTGCAGGGCGATGGTCCGCGCGCGACTGCCGATCCGGGCCAACAGCGGAGCGCTGTGGCGCGTGTCTTCCGCCGCGACCAGCGGGATATCGCGCAGGATCTGCGCCGCCCGGCCCGAAAGATCCTCGAGATTGCCGATTGGCGTCGCAACGACCCAGAGGCGGCCCGGCTGTGCGTTCATCGCGGCTTGATTCCTTGTCTCCGGCGCCGAGAATAGCCGACCGCGACCGTTGGCGCGCCATCGACGTCGAGGACCAAAGCCGCCCGCCGGTTCCGCGGCAGCCCTCGTTCAGGTCGACCCGACGTCCATCCGGGCTATCATCGCACCATGACCCGACCGATCCCGCTGCCCATGTCCGAGCCCGCTCGTCTGTTCAAGTCCCTGAAAGTCGCCGCTATCCTGCTTGTACTGCTGCTCAGCGCCTGCGCCACGCAGAGCGTTTCCGTGCGAGGCGACAACGAGCAGGCATCGCGTGCCGAGTCGCTTGCCCGCAACGGCAACCTCGAAGCCGCCGCGCAGCAATTTCTCGACCTCGCCGACCAGAGCGGCGGAAGCGCGAGCGCCTACTACCGGCTGCGTGCCGGCGAATGCCTTCGCGACAACGGCGACATCGAAGGCGCAGCCCGCGCCATCGAGGACATCCGGCGCAAGCGCCTCGGCGCTGACGAACCGCTGCGTCTGGATCTGCTCGAAGCGGAGATCGCGCTCGAACGCAAGGACCCGCACCGCGCTGCCGCACTGCTGACCATTGCTGAGGACGCGATTCCGGCCAATCTGCGCCTGCGCGTCCTCGAGTTGCGCGCGCGCGCCGACGAAGCCAATGGCGATCGCTTCGCGGCAGCGCGTACGCGCGCCATGCTCGATGCCGAACTGGACGGACACGACCGCGATGTCAACCGCACGCAGATCATCGAGACCCTCGGCGCACTCGACGACAAGTCCCTGAAGGATCGCGCCGCTTCACTGCGCCCGGATGATTCGTTGCTGCCATGGATCGAACAGACCCTGCGCCTGCGCGGGCAAATCCTGCCACGCGAGGTGCCGCGTCCGCAGCGCCCGGTTGGCACGTTGATGCCGGACGCCGACAACACCCTGCAACGGGAGGGCTTCAGCGCTGTCCGCCAGGTTGCCATCCTGCTGCCGCTGAGCGGGCCCGTGGCAGGCGTCTCGCAGTCGATCCTCGACGGATTCTTCGCCGCCTATTTCACGGACGACAACGCGGATCGTCCGCTGCTGCGAACCTACGACACCGGCAAGACCCCGCAGGATGCGATAGCCGCCTACCAGCAGGCCGTCGCGGATGGCGCCGGTTTCGTCGTCGGCCCGCTGCAGCGGGAATCCGTCGGTGAACTGTTCCGACAGTCGCTGCCGGTCCGGGTATTGGCCCTCAACCACCCCGACTCCGGAGAGATCCCGACCCGCGGCAGTGCCGAATTCGGTCTGCTGCCCGATGCGGAAGGCGCCCAGGCCGCCGAACGCATGCTCGGCATCGGCATCACGCGTGCCGCCGTGATCGCGGCGAGCACAGACTGGGCGGAGCGGGCGGCAATGGCCTTTCGCGCACAGTTTGAAGCACGCGGTGGCCAGATCGTCGGCGAAGCTCGCGTGCAGGACGGCGAGTTCAACTACAAGTCCGCCTTGCTGCAGGCCGCTTCGGCAATTGCCGATACGAGCAACGCAGAGGGCACCGGCCGGACCAGCCCGGCGGATGCCGGCGTCTTCATCAGCATGCGTGCCCAACAGGCGCGCTTGCTGATGCCGCAGCTGAAGCTGGCCGGAATCAACGCACCGGTATTCGCAACCTCGCATGTCAATTCGGGCGAAATCAGCCCGAGTCTCGACCGCGACCTCGACGGTGTCGAATTCTGCGACGCAACCTGGCTGTTTTCGACGGTTCCGGGCCGCCCCGATCGCAACCGCATCACCCAGCAGCTGAGCAGCGCCAATGGCGTGGGCGGCCGCCTGTTCGCCTTCGGCATGGACGCCTACGCCCTTCTGCCCTACATGGACTGGTTGCTGGCGCATCCGGATACCTACCTGGACGGAGCCAGCGGACAGCTCGCGGTCGACAGCTTCGGCCGCATCCATCGGGTCCTGACCTGGGCACGCTTCGTCGACGGCGTCGCCCAGCCCGTACTGGGTGCACTCAGCCGCCTGCCACTGCAGTAGCACGACGCAGGCGATGCGAAGCACAGGAGCGCTTTTCGAGGACATCGCCCTGGCCCACGCGCAGCGTGATGGCCTGCAACTGATCGCGCGCAACTTCAATTGCCGTTTCGGCGAACTCGACCTGGTCATGCGCGACCGCGACGTCGTCGTCTTCCTCGAGGTGCGCTACCGTCGCTCGCAGGGGTTCGGCGGCGGTCTCGATTCGGTCAGCGCCGCCAAGCGCGATCGTCTGAGCAAGGCTGCCAGCCTGTTCCTGCAGGCCAATCCCGCGCTCGGTCGCCAGCCCTGCCGATTCGATGTCATGGCCATTGGCGGCACTCCCGACTCCCCTTCGATCGACTGGCGGCGCAATGCCTTCGATACCCAATGAGGCCAACCTGATGCATCGTTCCACTCGTCTGTGCGCCCTGGTCCTTTCGCTGTGCCTTTTGTTGCCCTTGCTTGGCGGCTGCGTCGCCGTCGTCGCCACCGGTGCGATTGCAACGGGTTCGTCGGTGCACGACCGCCGCGGCTTCGGCACCGTGATCGACGACAAGCGCATCCAGCTCAGCGCCTACGACGAAATCAACAAGGACAAGCAACTGGTCCTGAAGAACCGCGTGATGATCGCGGTCTACAACGGCGTCATGTTGCTGATGGGCGAGGTGCGCACGCCCGACCTCAAGCAACGCGCCGAACGGATCGTCAGCGGCTACGAAGGCGTGCACCGGCTGGTCAACGAGATCGACGTCATGGAACCCGAGGGTTTCTGGTCCCGGCGCAACGACAACAAGATCACCGCGCGGGTCAAGCTGGCCCTGGCCGATGCGACCAGCGTGCCCGGCTTCGACGTGACCCGGGTCAAGGTCAGCACGGCGCATCGCACCGTCTACCTGATGGGCCTGCTCAGTCCTGAAGAGGAGGAGATCGTTACCGAGATCGCGCGCAACGTTCCGGGCGTCGAACGCGTGGTCAAGGTATTCGAGTATCGTGGCGGATAGTCAGGGTCCTGGCCACACAAGCCATGTCATTGCCGACCAGCACACGCACCGCACTCGGCGCCATCTTCGCCGCCGACGCGCTGAGTACCGAACCTGCCGAATGCCTGGCCTATGCCTACGATAATTCGCGGCGCGAGAGCCTGCCCGATGCGGTCGTGTTTCCAACCCGCGAGGAACAGGTGGTGGCGCTGGTCCGACTGTGTCGCGAACACGCGATCCCGCTGACCGCGCGCGGCCGGGGCACCAATACGACCGGCGCCAGCGTACCGGTGTCCGCAGGAATCGTCGCCAGCTTCGAGCGCATGAACCGCATCCTGCGGATCGATCCGGATAACCGCATGGCCGTGGTCGAACCGGGCGTGCTCAATGCCGACCTGCAGGCTGCACTGAAGCCGCATGGATTCTTCTGGGCACCCGATCCGACCTCGGCGCCGTATTGTTCGATTGCCGGCAACATCGCCTGCAACGCCGGTGGTCCGCGCGCGGTCAAGTACGGCGCGACCCGCGACAACGTGCTCGCATTGCGCGCGGTGAATGGCCGGGGCGAGTCGTTTCGCTGCGGCAAGCCGACCAGCAAGGGCGCCACCGGGTACGACCTGACCCGCCTGTTGGTCGGCTCGGAAGGGACCCTCGCCGTCATCACCGAGGCAACCCTGAAGCTGACGCCGTTGGCCAGCGACAAGCGGACCCTGCGCGCGACCTATGTCGATATCGGTGCCGCCGCGTCCGCGGTCGCCCGGATCATGGCCCAACCGGTCACGCCCTGCGCACTCGAGTACATGGACGACCAAGCCCTGCGCCTGGCCCGCAACCATGCCGGCGGCTCGATTCCCGAGGCGGGCGCAATGCTGATCATCGAGATCGATGGCGAAACCGACGCGCTGCCGTCCGCCGTTGCCGCGATCCGCAAGGCGGCCAGCGTCGACGGCCTGCTCGAGCTGCATGCAGCCAGCGATGCCGCCGAGGTCGCCACGCTCTGGGCCGCGCGCAAGGCCCTGTCACCCGCGCTGCGCACGATCGCGCCCAACAAGATCAACGAGGACGTCGTCGTCCCGGTCAGTCGCGTCCCCGACCTGATCGCAGGACTCCGGGACATCTCCTTGCGCCACGGCATCCCGATCGTGACCTTTGGGCACGCCGGCAATGGCAACATCCACGTCAACCTGCTGTACCGCCCCGAAGACCCCACCCAGGCGGCCAACGCGCCGGCTTGTCTTTCCGAAGTCTTCGACCTCGTGTTCGCCCTCGACGGGACCCTCTCGGGCGAACACGGCATCGGCCTGGTCAAACGCGAATTCATGCCGCGCGCGATCGACGCGGTCTCGCTCGACCTGATGCGACGGATCAAGGCGCAGTTCGATCCGGACGGAATCCTGAATCCGGGGAAGTTGTTGCCGGATTGATTTCGGGTTGGGTTCCGGGGTTTGGCTATCGTCATCCGGGTGCGGATCGGGGCTGGGATCCTTGCCCTCGCGATTACCTTGATCGCCGTGCGATGCCTGCGTGAAGCAAGAAAGGGTTCAACCCACCTTCGGCGAGCGAGTCACTCCGATTCCACTGTAGGAGCGCCTTCAGGCGCGATGCTCCTTCCGCCCGATTCGAATTTCTACGCCGTCGTCTCTGCCCTTCGACCGGCTCAGGACAGGCCGGACTTCGTTCGGGTGGGGACCCAGTGACTGTGCTTTTCGCTCTGCTCGGCATCGCTTCGCGGCGCATTCGTGGAGTTAAGAGCACAGCTTTCACTCGCCTTCGGCGAGCGAGTCACTTTCTCTTGCGTGGCCAAGAGAAAGTAACCAAAGAGAAGGCCACCCCGATGCAGCGGTCTCCGGGCATCCTGCCCTGCGACTTCGCGCAGCGGCTCCGGGGTTGGCTGACAGTCCATCCGTGGACTGGCAGCCAACTGGCTCGCATCCTTGCGAGCCACCCTACGGGCCTTTTCTCCGCCGCTGCGCCACTGCATAGGGGCCCCATTCACTGCGCCTCCTGCGCAGCCAAGACGAAGCAGCGTTCCGCAAACCTGCAGCTCGCTCTTCGCTTTGGCTCCTGATCTTCCTTCTCCCGCTTTGCGG
>NZ_FOVF01000011.1 GCF_900115085.1 Dokdonella immobilis
CGGCCACACCCAGCAACGCGGCCTGCGTCGATTCACGCTGCGCGGAAAAACCAAGGTCGACACGCAATGGAAGCTCTTCTGCATCGTCCACAACGTGGCGAAACTGCAGGTCTACGGCAAGATCGCCGCGTAAGCGAACTTGCGCCCTCGAAAACGCTTCGCGAGCGGACGTATCAAAGCTGAAAATCGCGCCGTCATTGATCAACGCATGACCAGGTCGACGAATCGTGCCGAACCGATGGGAGATCCCAAAAAACAAAATCCGCCAACGCGGCGGATTGTGTTCATCGAAAAGGGGTTTTTCTACAGCTTCAACGCCTGAATTAAGCCGCGCCGCGAAGCGGCGTCGGCTTGAATGATTTGTTAGGTTGCACGCGGCAGGCCTCGATTGTTGAACCTGCGGGTAACCTCGCTCATAGCAATCTCGTAGAAGGGATCACGTAGTTTGGTGTTCTTGATGAACTTCACAAGGGCAGGGCTGCTTAGGCCGAGAATCATTCTGACCTTCTCGTCGTGAACGCGGCGCTTTTCAGCAGCAATTTCCGCCTGCCTTTCCTGCTCTTCAGCGATTTTCACCTCTCTTAGGCGGCGTTCCTCGGCAACTCTTGCTGCCTCCAAACGCTCTTGCTCTTGCAGAGCCGTCAGTTCAGCTTGAACCTGCTTGTACCGATCTGCGGCTGTTCTTTCCAAGTCTGCATGGCTTGGGGCTCGCCGCCATCTATCCAGCTCATTTCTATCTTTAGTGCCAATTTCCTTGTTTAGTTCATATTTTTCTTCGCAGCGCTCTACCAGAATCGCGATATTTGCAATGTAAGTAGCGGTCTCTAGATCATTGAAGTGGCCGTATGACTTCCATCCGTGCGGTGTGCGTATTGACACGCGGTACTTTGCCACAGTGCTATCGCAGTAGACACAATTCCGTCCGACGATCCAGCTTGATTCCTCGTTGCTGCCAACGAGATCAGGGTCGGTCACGTGCCTTGATGTTTCTGGCTTCTTCTTCATGTTGCGATGGTAGTGGGGTGCAACCTAACGCCCCAGTTCACCCGCGGCCGCGCCGTAGCGAAGCGTAGGCGTGGACGTCGGGTGGAACTGATAGTTGGACATCATGTGGGCACCGACCTTGACCTGTACGTTGTGTTTGGAGGCACCCAGAAAACTGCGCCGGACGGCGGAAACTCCAGATTGGTGGATAAACCACGCTGCTCCAGCTCACGGCGCACACCCTCAAGCCCCTCTTCGGTTTCGATGATGTAACCCTCGGTGAGCACATCACCATAGTGCTTTTCAGTGTTTTCTCGCGCCAACGCTACAAGATCAGCAACATCCGAGCCTAGCGACCAGATGTGAACATCTTGATCTTGAGCATATGTTTTTATGCGCCAGCTGGTGCCATTTCCCGAGTAGAACTGCACGGTATCAAACACTTCTTCTGTCGCGGCGATCTCCGTGTTACTGGAGTAGCTGCTTTGCACCGACAAGAAGAAGACTACAAGAACGGTTTTCATGAGGTCCAACGCCTATTCGATCCCACAATGGAATCTATTCCATAAGCCTATCATGGCGATGCCGGGAGATGCTTCAGGATTTCTTTTCCATGGATCAACAAGTTGCCGACATCGTGCTGTCTAATCCATCGGCCTAATCCATCCGTCTAATCTGTGGACCTAATTTGCCGGTCCAATCATGCGCCGTCTGGCATCTCCTCGGGACCGACATCGTGGTGCGTTCTGATCTTTAGGTCGTTCACATTGCTCGTCGTCTTCCGACATCGCGCCTGAGGGCGAATTGCGTACGCGCGCCCCGGGGTCTGCGGCTCGAGGCGCCCTACCCTGCGCCTTGAGTCTCGCACTGCAGTCGTTGGAGACCCCACGGAGGCGACCATCCCGGCGCGCGCTGACCGCCGCGCCCAACTATCGACACTGGTCGGGCTCGGCCTCGGCGCGTAGAACCGGATAGGTCGTCGCAGCGTGGAGGCATGGGTATGGCCATCGAGTTCGTCGTCAACGGCAAGGACATGACGTTCGAGGGGGATCCGGAAATGCCCCTGCTCTGGTACCTGCGCGACCATGCGCAAACGCTGGGCGTGAAATATGGCTGTGGCGTCGGTGCCTGCGGCGCCTGCACAGTGCACCTCGATGGTGGCGCCGTGCGTTCCTGTTCGGTGCCGGTTTCCGCAGCGGCGGGACGCAAGGTGACCACCATCGAAGGCCTCGCCCAGGGCGATACCCTGCACGCCCTGCAGCGCGCCTGGATCGAGGAAGACGTGCCGCAATGCGGCTATTGCCAGGCCGGCCAGATCATGGCGGCCGCCGATCTGCTCGCGCGCACGCCCGACCCCGGCGACGACGAGATTACCGCGCTGACCAACCTGTGCCGCTGCGGCACCTATCCGCGCATCCGCAAGGCGATCCGCCGTGCCGCAGGGTTGCGCAAGGCGGACGAGGTGAAGGCATGAACGCGCACATACGCGAGGACTGGGAGTCGGCGGATGCGTTCGAGGCGCTGATGAAAACGGGCGAATCGATACGCTTCGGTCGGCGCGGTTTCCTCAAGGCCTGTGCAGGCGCCGGCGGCGGCCTGCTGCTCGGCGCCTGGCTGCCCGCTGCCGCGTGGGCGGACGCATCCGTCGCGGGTGCACACCCGGGCGCCTTGGTCGGCCTGTTCGTGCGCATTGGGCGCGATGGAAAAATCGTGATCGGCGCGCGCAGTCCGGAGATCGGCCAGGGCGTCAAGACCTCGTTGCCGATGTTGATCGCCGAAGAGCTCGACGCCGACTGGGACATGGTGAGCGTCGAGCAACTGCCGCTTGGTCTCGTCTTCGGCGGGCCGCCGCCCGGCGTCGCGTGGAAATGGGGCCCGCAGGGCGCCGGAGGCAGCACCAACATTCCCGACGCCTGGCAGGAGCTGCGCCAGGCCGGCGCACGAGCCCGGCGCATGCTGCTCGAGGCGGCGGCAAAGCGCTGGGATGTTCCACTGGATCAGTTGCGCACGGACAAGGGCCGCGTTCTCGGCGCGGACGGTCGCTCGCTAGGTTACGGCGAACTCGCCGATGCGGCGGCGGCCATTCCGGTACCCACCGCCGATGTCGAGCTAAAGAAGCCCGAGGCGTTTCGCATCATCGGCACGCCGCGCCGTGTCGTCGATGCCGAAGATATCGTGACCGGCAAGGCACGCTACGGCATCGATACCATGGCGCCCGGAACGCTGGTCGCGGTGATCGCACGCTGCCCGCTGTTCGAAGGCGGCGTGAAGCGCTTCGACGCCACGGCTGCGCTCGCGATTCCCGGTGTGCGCCAGGTCCTGCCCTTGCCCGGACCGAAGGGCAGCGAACCGATCACGCAAAACCTCGTCGCCGGCGTAGCCGTGCTGGCAGACGACACCTGGGCAGCATTGAAGGGACGCAAGGCCCTGAAGATCGAATGGGAATCCGGTGGCCATGACGCCGAGTCCACGCAATCGCTCGATGCGCAATGTCAGCGCCTGCTCGCCGGCAAGGGTCAGGTCGTGCGCAATGACGGCGACATCGACGCCGTACTCAAGGCCTCCGATCGCCTCATCGAGGCGACCTATCGCGTGCCCTTCGTCGCGCATGCACCGCTGGAACCACCCGGCGCCTGTGTGGCGATCGACAAGGATTCGATGCGCATCGTCGCCTCCATGCAGATGCCCGGCGGCGCCTCGCGCATGGCCAACGCGATCACCGGCATCGACCGCAGCAAGATCGAAGTGATCATGCCGCGCGTCGGTGGGGGTTTCGGCAGGCGCCTGAGCAATGATTTCGTCGCCGAAGCCGTGCTGCTGGCCAAGGCTTCGGGCAAACCGGTGAAACTGATGTGGACACGCGAGGACGATCTCGCCCACGACTTCTTCCGACCCTTCGGCCAGCAGCACCTCAGTGCAACGCTCGATGGCGACGGCATGCCGACGAGTTGGCGCCAGCACCTGGCCAGCGCCAGCAAGTACCACCGCCGTCCCGACGTGAAGCCCGAAGAATTATGGACGGCGGAACTCTATCCGGACGATTTCCCGGCCGGCATCGTCAAGAACCTTCGCGTCGAATGGTCGGCCGTGCACTCGGGCATGACGCGCGGATCGTGGCGCGCGCCGGCGCATACGGCCAATGCCTTCGCCGTGGAGAGTTTCATCGACGAGATCGCCCACGCCGGAAAGCAGGACCCGCTGGCCTTGCGCCTCAAGCTGCTCGACCACGACACCATGGATTATGGGCAGCACGGCGGACCGAAGTTCTCGCCGAGACGCCTGCGCGAGGTCGTCCGAATCGTTGCCGAGAAGATCGGCTGGCAGCGCAAGCTGCCCAAGGGCCATGGCCTCGGCATCGCCAGTCATTTCACGTTCGGCGGCTACACTGCGCATGCGATGGAAGTCAGTGTCGGCAAAGACGGTATACCGGTCATCCATCGATGCGTCTGTGCGGTCGATGTCGGCCAGCCGGTCAACCCGCTCGGCATCGAGGCGCAGATGATGGGCGGCACGATCGATGGCCTGTCCACGGCCATGGATCTCGAGATCCGCATCGACAAGGGCCGGATAACGACAGGAAACTTTCCCGACTACCCGCTGCTTCGCTCGGCCCGGGCGCCGGATGTCGAGGTCCACATCGTAGCGAGCCGCGAATCGCCCAGCGGTGCCGGCGAGATGGGCATACCAACCGCGGCACCCGCTCTGGCCAATGCCATTTTCGCGGCATGCGGCATTCGAATCCGCCGGCTCCCGATCGGCAAGCAGCTGGTTGAGGCCGTGCATGCGAAACGAGCCTGAGCCGTTTCACTATTGGTTCGGTCCGTAGATTCCATGGACTCGCGCCTCGCCAGCGGCTGAAGTATTTGTTGCGCTCGGTACCTGCCGTTCATGGGCCGAATCAACACTGGAGGCTCTGAACAAGTGGGGAGCATGCGTCCCGAAGCTAACGCGAGGTCTTGCCCTTTCAGCAGCGGCGTCGCCGTTCAGGCAGTCAGGCGCATGATCGAAACTACCCGCAGCAAGCCGCATTTGGCGCGCCGATAGCGTATCGGCAACCATCAGCCTGCCCGGGTTCCCTCCAGGAGAACTTCATGAACGCGCTCAAAACCCTTTTCGCCATCGCCACACTCGCCGGTGCGACCAGCCTCGCCTTCGCGCACGATCCATCTACCTCGGAGGGCGATCATCATCGGGGCCACCATCAAGGCATGATGCATGCGCAAATGAAGGCGATGGATGCCAACGGGGACGGATTGATCACGAAGGCGGAGTTCATGGATGCGCACGAAGCCAAATGGAACGACCTGCCGAAGAACAGTGATGGCGCCATTTCAATCGCCGACATGGAAAAGGCACATCAGGAACGCATGCAGAATCGACGGACGCAGAAGCACGAAACGATGATGCAGGATCACGAGAAGATGATGCTTGAACATGAAAAGATGATGGATCAGGCGGACGCCGATGCGAAGGACGATGCGAAGGACGACAAGCCGTCCAATTGATCGTTGCCGGTCCGCTCAAGGGGCCGCTCCTGCACAGGCTTGAGCTGAGCGCAGGCAAACCCTGCGCTGCTTGCCAGTGGAATGCCTGGAAACAGGATCAGACCGGTTACGCGACTTCCTCTTCGGCGCGTTCCTGCGCCAGATGGAGTTCGACGACCTTCCTCTGCGCCTGTTCGCTGCTGCGCCTGTGTTCCCTTGCATCCCCGACCTTCGCCGACATGCACGCCTTCAGATCCGGACACAGCTCATGCATGTAGTCGGCATCGAAGCGCAGCCGGTCGACGAGAAAATCGACGAATGCACGCACCTTTGGCGACTGCGCCGCGCCGCGCTGGAAGACCGCGTTGAAATCCATTTCAGGTCCGGTCCAGCCGGCCAGGACGCGTTGTACGACCCCCTGTTCGGCCAGTCGCTTGATGGTGACGTCGCTGGCCAGCATCAGGCCTTCGCCGCACTTCAAGGCGCCAATCAGCGCAGCCGGGTCATTGGCCACCAGGACCGGATCGACACGGAATTCGCCTGATCGATCGCCGTCGTTGAGGGTCCAGATGTAGCTGCCATTGCGCAGCGACTTGTGCATGGCCAGCGCCCGGTGATGCTTGAGGTCATCCGGGTGCAGCGGCTCGCCATGTCGCTTGATATAGCCCGGACTCGCGTAGACCTGGGTGCGGAACACGGAAAGTCGCCGGGCGGTAAGGTTGGAATCCGGCAGGTTGCCCACGCGCAGGGCGACATCGATTTCCTTGGCGATCAGATCGAGCGGTTCCTGGGTCAGCAGCAACTCGACCCTGACCTCGGGATGCTGGGCGTGGAACTGGCCAAGCAACGGTGCGATCCAGGTGATGCCGACCGAGTACGGAGCGGTCACGCGCAGCCAGCCGCGTGGCCCGCTCTGCAACTGGCCGACCGCACTCTCCGCCTCATCGAGCTCGCGCGCGATACGCTGGCAATGCTCGAAGTAGATGTTCCCGGCCTCGGTCAGGCCGAGCTTGCGCGTGGTCCGGTTCAACAACAACGCGCCGAGGCGCGTTTCGAGATCCTGCACCTTGCGGCTGACCGTCGTCTTCGGCAGGCGCAAGGCACGCGCCGCGGCGATGAAGCTGCCGAGCTCCACCACTTTCACGAAAATCAGCGTGTCGTTCAGATCGCGTGACATAACGGTATCCCCGCATTCGGTCTATTGGCCCACGTTCGGGACAATTATTCCCTGAATTGGGGACTAATCAAGTCCTGATTGCAGCCCTATCCTTTGCCGCGTCGCACAAAGGGAGCTGCCCGTGTCCACCCAATACCAAGCTGGCGCCGCCGCATTCGTCTGGCAGTCGATACTGGCCGATCGACGCGCGGCAGCGCATGAAAACGATGAATCCAAGTCGCGCAGGCCGCGCAGCGCCTCGCTTTCCGTGGTCCCGGCCGGGTCGGCCGACGGCACGGGCGACGCCGCTCCGATGATCGAACGGTATGCCCGGACTGCGCCAGCGGCAACTTCGAACCGCCCCACCTCCGTCCCGCATTCGGGACTGAATATCCCAAGAGCAGGACAATGAAACGCCCATTGCTCGTACTCGGCGCAACCGGGCTGATCGGCCGTGGCGTCGTCGCGGCAGCCGTGGAAGCCGGACTTCCGGTCATTGCGGTGGCCCGCGATACCGCAAAGCTGGCCGCGCTGAAAGCGGCATTTCCGGGCACCGATATCACGGTGGTCGCCAATACGATCCGCGACGATCTGGCCGGCGATCGCCTGGCCCGCGAACTGCGCGATTCGGGCCGACCGCTCGCCGGTGTCGTGGCCTCGATCTGCGGCTCACCCGGTCGCGGCCGCCTGCTCGACCAACCGGTTTCTGGACTGAGCCGCGAACTCGACGAGGTCGTCATACCGCACCTCTCGGCGGCGCGGCACGTACTGCCCTTCATGGCCGAGAGCGCCATGGCCGGCAACTACATCCTGATCGGCGGGCCGGGCAGCGAAATGCCGTGGGCCGGCTATGGACCGCGCTCGGTGACCGGCGCGGCGCTGCGCATGCTCGCCCAGGTCCTCCACGACGAAGCACGCGCACTCGGCATTCGCGTCCAGCTGCTCGACATCAGTTCGCCGGCCTGCACCGACCAGAACCTCGCTCACGCCTGCCCACGCTGGCCGCGCGCCGACGATATCGGCCGGCGCGCACTGCAACTTGCGCTGCGCAATGAATCGCGGTTGGGCACGCATCCAGTCGTTCCGTTCGACCCGCCTCCCGAGTCGGGCGCTTCCCTTTCGACCGCCCATGCCGACCCGGCCATTGCCCAACCACGGCGTACTCAAGCTCCGATCATGACGGACCCACGCGCGCATCGCGTCAGCGACGTGCGTCGTCTGCTCGATTCCCTGATACCTACCCAATCCAATGAGGTTTCCCGATGAAATTCCCCGATTCGCTCGCATCGACCATCCACTGGCGCGCCGCACTGGCGCTGACGATATCGATCTCGATCGCCCTGCTCGCCAGCGGCTGCAGCAGCCACGCCGCCCCCCAGGGCGGAATGCCCGCCCCCGAAGTCAGCGTCGCCAAGGTGCTGGTGCAACCGGTTCGCCAGTGGGATGAATTCACCGGCCGCGTGGCCGCGGTCGAGACCGTCGAGCTACGTCCGCGCGTCAGCGGCTATGTCGACAAGCTGGTCTACACCGAGGGCCAGCAAGTGGCCAAGGGCGACCTGCTGTTCGTGATCGACCAGCGTCCGTATCGCGCCGCGCTCGCCCATGCGCGTGCCGACCTGGCCCGTGCCCGCAGCGAAGCGCAGCTGGCGAAGTCGCAGGCCAGGCGGGCCGAGGCGCTGATCGCAGTCAACGCGATCTCGCGCGAGGAAGCCGACACGCGCACCGCCGCCGTGGCTCAGGCCGATGCAGCCGTTCGCGCCGCCGAGGCCGCCGTGACCAGCGCCGAGCTCGACCTGCAGTTCACCGAGGTGCGCTCACCGATCGCCGGCCGCACCGGTCGCGCCATGATCACGGTCGGCAACCTGGCCCGCGCCGATACCACCCTGCTGACCACGGTCGTTTCGCTCGATCCGATGTACGTCGACTTCGAGAGCGATGAACGCTCCTTCCTCGGCTACCAGGCGCTCGCGCGCAGCGGCGAACGCGCCGAGCTGAGCAATGCGGTGCGCGTCGGCCTCGCCAACGAGGAGGGCTATCCGCATCTCGGCAAGGTCGATTTCATCGACAACGGCGTCGATGCCACGACCGGCACGATCCATGCGCGCGCGGTCCTGCCGAACAAGGACGGCAGCCTGACCCCGGGCCTGTTCGCCCGCGTCCAGCTGGAAGGGGCCGCCGAGGCCGAGGCCCTGCTGATCGACAACAAGGCCGTACTCACCGACCAGGATCGCAAGTACGTCTACGTGCTCGGCCCGAACAACACCGCCGTGCGCAAGGACATCGTCCCGGGCAGGTTGATGGATGACCTGCGCGTGGTCGCTTCAGGCCTGAGCCCCGATGACCAGGTGATCGTGCGCGGCATCCAGAAGGTGTTCTTCCCCGGCATGCCCGTGCAGCCGACCGTCATCGCCATGCAGGCGCCGACGCCGGCCGGACAGGTCGCGATGAAATGATCGACTGATCGAGGTGGAGGCGCCCGGGCGGGCGCCTCCACGTCACCCCCGAGTGGCAAACGACCCCTGCGCGGCGGGGGCGAGGCTTGACTGCGGCCCGAGGCCGCAAAGGAACCCGTTATGGATTTTTCCAGATTCTTCATCGACCGGCCGATTTTCGCGGCGGTCCTGTCGATCGTGATCTTCGCCGCCGGCCTGATCGCGATCCCCCTGTTGCCGATCAGCGATTACCCGAACGTGGTGCCGCCGACTGTGCAGGTCACCGCGGTGTATCCGGGCGCCAACCCGAAGGTCATCGCCGAAACCGTGGCGACGCCGCTCGAGGAAGCGATCAACGGCGTCGAGAACATGATGTACATGAAGTCGGTGGCCGGATCGGATGGCGTTCTCGCCCTGACCGTCACCTTCCGCCCCGGGACCGATCCCGACCAGGCCCAGGTCAACGTGCAGAACCGGGTCAGCCAGGCATTGTCGCGCTTGCCCGAAGACGTGCGCCGTCAGGGCGTGATCACGCAGAAGCGCGCATCCGACCTGACCCTGGTCGTGCACCTGACCTCGCCGACCGGCAAGTACGACACGCTCTACCTGCGCAACTATGCCCTGCTCCACGTGCGTGACGAGCTGTCGCGCATTCCGGGTGTCGGCGATGCGTTGCTGTTCGGCGCCGGCGACTACGCGATGCGAGTCTGGATCAATCCGGGCGAAGCGGCTGCACGCGGGCTCACCGCCGGCGACATCGTTTCGGCGATTCGCGAGCAGAACCTGCAGGTCTCCGCCGGCCAGCTCGGCGCACCGCCGACCAGGGGCGGCAGCGATTTCCTCGTTTCGATCAATGCCAAGGGCCGCCTCGAGAACGAAGCCGAGTTCGGTGAGATCGTCATCAAGACCGGTGCCGACGGCCAGGTCACGCGGCTGTCCGATGTCGCGCGAATCGAGCTTGGCGCGTCCGACTATTCCCTGCGCGCCCTGCTCGACAACGAACAGGCCGTGGCCATGCCGATCTTCCAGGCGCCCGGATCGAACGCCATCGAGGTTTCCGACGCGGTGCGCGCCAAGATGACGGAGCTGGCGACACGCTTCCCGGAAGGCATGGCCTGGGAGCAGGTCTACGACACGACCCTGTTCGTGCGCGACTCGATCAAGTCCGTGGTCACCACCCTGTTCGAGGCGATCCTGCTCGTCGTCCTCGTCGTGATCCTGTTCCTGCAGACCTGGCGCGCATCGATCATCCCGTTGTTGGCCGTTCCGGTCTCGATCGTCGGCAGCTTCGCCGTGCTGCACCTGCTCGGCTTCTCGATCAACACGCTGACCCTGTTCGGCCTCGTGCTCGCCATCGGCATCGTCGTCGACGACGCGATCGTCGTCGTCGAGAACGTCGAGCGCAACATCGAGGAAGGCCTGACACCGCTGGCCGCGGCGCATCAGGCCATGAAGGAAGTTTCCGGCCCGATCATCGCGATCGCGCTTGTACTGTGCGCGGTGTTCGTGCCCATGGCCTTCCTGTCCGGCGTGATCGGCCAGTTCTACAAGCAGTTCGCCGTGACCATCGCGATTTCCACGGTGATTTCAGCGATCAACTCGCTGACCCTGTCGCCGGCCCTCGCCGCCCTGTTGCTGAAGCCGCACGGTGCGGAAAAGGATGCGCCGACGCGCCTGATCGACCGCCTGTTCGGCTGGATCTTCCGTCCGTTCAACCGCTTCTTCGCGCGCAGCTCGCAAGGCTACCAGGGCGCGGTCTCGAAGAGCCTGCGCAAGCGTGGCGTGGCCTTCGCCGTCTATGCCGTGTTGCTGGCCGGTGCCGGCCTGATGTTCAACATCGTCCCGGGCGGCTTCATTCCGGTCCAGGACAAACTCTACCTGATCGGTGCGATCCGCATGCCGGAAGGCGCATCGATCGACCGCACCGAAGCGCTCGCGCGCAAGATGAGCGAAATCGCCATGCATACCGATGGCGTGGCGCATGCGGTGGGCTTTCCCGGCTTCAATCCGCTGCAACGCACGAACTCGCCGAACACAGCCGCCGTGTTCTTCCCGCTGACCCCGCCCGGCGAACGTTCGCGCACGGCAGGCCAAATCGCCGGCGAACTGAATGCCCAGTTCTCGAAACTGCAGGAAGGCTTTGCATTTGCCCTGATGCCGCCACCGATCTTCGGTCTCGGCAGCGGTTCCGGTTACTCGATGTACGTGCAGGACCGCAGCGGCCTCGGCTACGGCGAATTGCAGAATGCCGCCAACAATCTCGCTGGAGCGATCGGGCAGACGCCCGGCATGGGCCGTCCGATCAGCTCCTACCAGGCCAACGTGCCGCAACTCGATGCGAAGGTCGATCGGGTCAAGGCCAAGGCCCAGGGCGTCTCGCTGACGAATCTGTTCGAAACCTTGCAGGTCTACCTGGGCTCGGCCTACGTCAACGACTTCAACCGGTTCGGTCGCACCTACCGTGTCATCGCCCAGGCCGACGCACCGTATCGCAACCGGATCGAGGACATCGGCAACCTGCGCACGCGCAACGCCCGCGGCGAGATGGTGCCGATCGGCAGCATGGTGACCCTGAGCCAGACCTATGGCCCGGACCCGGTGATCCGCTACAACGGCTATCCGGCTGCCGACCTGACCGGCGAAACCGATGCGCGCCTGATCTCGTCGGCACAAGCCATCGACAAGGTTGCGGAGCTCGCCTCGGCCACCCTGCCGAACGGCATGAGTTTCGAGTGGACCGACCTGACCTACCAGCAGGTCACCCAGGGCAAGGCCGCCGTGGTCGTGTTTCCGCTGGCCGTGCTGCTCGCCTTCCTCGTGCTCGCGGCGCTCTATGAAAGCTGGACCCTGCCGCTGGCGGTGATCCTGATCGTACCGATGACCCTGTTGTCGGCCCTGCTCGGGGTCTGGCTGACGGGTGGCGACAACAACGTGTTCGTCCAGGTCGGCCTGGTCGTGCTGATGGGCCTGGCCTGCAAGAACGCGATCCTGATCGTCGAGTTCGCGCGCGAGCTCGAAATGCAGGGCAAGGGCATCGTCGAGGCTGCTCTCGAAGCCTGCCGCCTGCGCCTGCGCCCGATCGTCATGACCTCGATCGCCTTCATCGTCGGCACCGTCCCGCTGCTGATCGCCCACGGCGCCGGCGCCGAAGTGCGCTACGCCACCGGCATCACGGTTTTCGCCGGCATGCTCGGCGTCACCGTGTTCGGCCTGTTCCTGACCCCGGTGTTCTACGTGGCACTGCGCAAGCTCGTTGCGCGCAAACCGGCTGCGGCCGGCGGCGCGCGCGACGCCAACCTGGAGATCGTTCATGCGTAACTGGAAACTGCCTGCCATCGCCGCGCTTGCCGCGAGTATCGCCGCGTGCACGGTGGGTCCCGACTACGTGCGGCCCGAATCGCCGGCTCCTGCACACTTCGCCAGCGCGGCGCAGCCGGATCCGGGAAGCCGCGCGGAACTACCTGCCGATCCGGCAGCCGTGACGGAATTCTGGAACGGCTTCAACGATCCACTGCTGAGCCGGCTGGTCGAACAGGCGCTGGCCTCCAATCATGACCTGCGCATCGCCCTCGCCAACCTCGATCGGGCCAACGCCTTGCTCGGCGGCACCCGCTTCGACGCAGTGCCGGTGGTTACGGCCGAGGCCGAGGCCCGCGATGCGCGCGCCAGCGCCGACCAGCTGCCGGGTGTCGAACGCGATGGGCGCGACGCGAAAAGCTACAGTGCCGGCCTTCGCGCCAGTTGGGAACTCGATCTGTTCGGTCGCATCCGCCGCGGCATCGAGGCGCAATCGGCCGAGGCCGGGGCCAGCGCGGCGGACCTGGCCGCCGCCCAGATCGTGGTCGCCGCTGACGTGGCCAGCACCTACGCCGAGCTGCGTGGATTGCAGGAGCGTTTGCGCGTCGCCAATGACAACGCGCGAAACCAGCTCGATACCCTGCGCCTGCTCGAGGCGCGCTTCAGTGCCGGGCGCGGGACCGAGTTCGATACCTCGCGCGCCACGGCCCAACTGGAAACGACGCGCTCACGCATCCCCGCGCTCGAATCCGCCATCGCCATCGACATGCACCGCATTGCCGTGCTGACCGGCCAGAGCCCGGAGGCGCTGGTCGACGAATTGCAGCCCGAGCAGCCACTGCCGGCCCTGCCGGCGCGCATCGACGCCGGCACGCCCGGCGAATTGCTGCGGCGACGACCGGATGTCGCCGCCGCGGAGCAGCGCCTGCACGCGGCCACCGCGCGCATCGGCGTCGCCACCGCCGACCTGTTTCCGCGCTTCACGCTCGGCGGACTGCTCGGCAGCCAGGCAATCGGCGCCGGCGACCTGTTCGAGCGGGACAGCGAGACCCGTCTGCTCGCACTCGGCGTCGACTGGTCGTTCCTCGACGTCGGCCATGTACGAGCCAGGATCAGCGCCAGCAATGCCAATGCGAGCGCCGAGCTGGCGCGCTACGAGCAAAGCGTCCTGCGCGCCCTCGAGGACACCGAGAATGCATTGACGCGTTACGCCCACGCCCGCGTCGAAGACGCCCATCTGCAGCGCGCCGCCGCAAGCAGCAGTCGCGCGGCCGAACTGGCACGCACCCGTTTCGACGCCGGAGCCAGCGACCTGTTGGAGGTCCTCGACGCCGAACGCACCCGCCTGCAGGCCCAGGATGCCCTGGCCGTGGCCCGCACGCAGAGCGTGACGAGCGCCATAGGCTTGTACCGCGCCATGGCAGGTGGCTGGCCCGGACAAACTCCGCAGCGGAAATCGATCGCTGCCAACTGAAGCCTCGAGCATTCGCGGCGATCGTCGGTTCGCGAAACAGCTGAGGGCGTGCGGGGCCCGCCTTGTCCAGGCCGGCCCCGCCGAGCGGCCCGGTGTGAAGACCCGGGCTCAGGCTTCTCCAAGCCGCTTGACCTCCTCGAAGACGCGCAGGATGGCGGCGACACTGGCGGCGGCATCGGCTTCCGTGGTCTGCCAGTTCGAAACGGAAATGCGCATCGCGCCCATGCCATGCCAGGTGGTTCCGCTCAGCCAGCAGGTCCCGTCCTTTTGTACGCCTTCGATCACGGCGCGGGTCAGGGCGTCATCATCACCGAAACGGACGAGCACCTGGTTGAGCACGACCTCGTTGAGGATTTCGATTCCGGGATGCGCGCCGAGCGCCTGCGCCATTTGCCGTGCACGATCGCAGCAGCGTTCGACGAGGTCACGGACGCCGTCGCGACCCAGCGCACGCAGCGTGGCATAGACCGGCACGCCGCGGGCGCGCCTCGAAAACTCGGGAACCCAGTCGACCGGATCACGCTCTGCGCCTCGGGTCTGGATCAGATAGGCCGCGGTCGAAGTCATCGCCTTGCGGTGGTCTTCGGCATGACGAACGATCGCGACGCCACAATCGTATGGCACGTTGAGCCACTTGTGGGCATCGGTCGCCCACGAGTCGGCCAGCTCGATGCCATCGGCCAGGCCGGCCAGTCGTTCGCTGGCCCGAGCCCATAGTCCGAAGGCGCCGTCGACATGCAGCCAGGCGCCGTGTGCGCTGGCGAGCTGTGCGATTTCGCGCAACGGATCGAAGGCACCGGTATTCACGTTGCCGGCCTGGGCGCAGATGATGGTCGGCCCCTCGAGGGTCTGCATCAGTTCCTGCAGGCGATCCACGCGCATGCGCCCCTGATCGTCGCTCTCCACACGGAGCAGCGAACGCGTGCCGAAGCCGAGGTAGCGCAGGGCGACGTCGACGGTCACGTGCGATTCCGCCGAGGTCACGATGTTGACTTTCGGTGCGCCGCAAAGTCCGTCGGCCTCGACATCCCAGCCGACCCGCGCGAGGACCCCGTGGCGGGCCGCGGCCAGACAGGTGAAGTTGGCCATCTGGCAGCCGGTCACGAAACCGACTTCGGATTCGCGCGGCAGATCGAACAGATCGAGCAACCAGTCGCCGGCCACGTCCTCGGCGACCGAGCACAGCGGCGAGATGGCATAGAGTCCCGCATTCTGGTCCCAGCTCGAGACCAGCCAGTCGGCGGCCAGGGCGACCGGGTAAGTGCCGCCGATCACGAAACCGAAATAGCGCGGCGAACCGCAGGCGACCGCGGCATTGCCTGCCTGGCCCGCGAGCAGATCGATCACCGCCGCAGGATCCTCGCCCCTGCTCGTCAGCGGCGTGCGCAGCACGCCATCGAGTTCGGCATGGCTGCAGCGCGCGCCGACGTGACGCTCGGGTTGTGCAGTGAGGTAAGCGGTCGCGTGCGCGTGCGCCTTGGCGAGCACGGGTCCGAAATCATCCGCCGTCATGGTCTTGCTCCTGTCCTGATCTTCAAGTGTCGCGGCTTGTCCGCTCCAGCATCGCGAGAGTTTACAGCGGGACCGGCATCCGACCGGATTCCGACGCGCGTCCCGGAGCCGATCGACGCGACGAGGTTGCCTTGATCGCGATCGTCCCCGCTTGCATCCCCTGGCGTGATCCTGCATGTAGGATGGTGAACGGTCAGGCATGCATTCTGCCAGCCTCGTCAGGGGGAGCCATGAACCGCTCAGGTCTTCGATCGCCATCGGCACCGACGGCATCGGGAACGAACGGCACCGAGAGGAGCGCAAGGTTGCCGGAAGGCCCCACTTTTCGTGATTCCCGCAAAGGCAGGGAACCCGTGATCACCTGCCTTCGCGGGGATGATGGGCGCGCGTCAGTGCCATGCGGGTCGGAACCTCCGTTCCGGCACCGCACTCGATGTCACCGATCCCGATCCCCTGCCCGCCGCCCATCCGCTGTGGACGCTCCCAAATGCCATCATCACGCCGCGCGTCGCATCGCAGTCCGCCGCCCCGAGCGAGCGGGATACGCTTGTGGCCGTCCAAAGCCTGCGCCCCCACGTCGCCGGCGATCCAATGCCGAGCGTGGTCGGTGTGAAGCGTGGCTAACAGGGAGAATGTCTCGATGAGCGAAACCAGGCCGGCCGCGCAAGGTCGTCCCAGCGTCCTGCAGGTCATTGCCGGCATCCATCGCGATGAGCGTGCCGTGCTGGCCCAGTCGGCCCTGTATTTCTTCCTGATCATGGCCAGCTACTTCATCCTGCGACCGATCCGCGACCAGATGGGCGTGGCCGGCGGGGTCAGGAATCTGCCCTGGCTGTTCAGCGGCACCCTGCTCGTCATGCTCGCGGTGAGCCCGATGTTTTCGGCTCTGGTTTCGCGCTGGCCGCGCAAGCGCTTCGTCGCCTGGAGCTACCGCGCCCTGATGCTCTGCCTGCTCGCCTTCTACGTGGCCCTGGTCGGCTTGCCCGAGTCGAGCCAGGTCTGGATCGGTCGGGCCTTCTTCATCTGGGTCAGCGTCTTCAATCTGTTTGCGGTCTCGGTGTTCTGGGCGGTGATGGCGGATGTCTTCAAGTCCGAATCGTCGCGACGCCTGTACGGCGTGATTGCCGCCGGCGGCACCCTCGGTGCCCTCGCCGGTGGTGTCGTCACCACGGTGCTGGTCGAGGTACTCGGCGCACCGCCCCTGCTTCTGATCTCGCTGGTCATGCTGGAACTGGCGCTCTGGTGCATGTTCGCGCTGACCCGCCGCAGCGACAGCGAGGTCGAAGCGACCCGGCCCAACCGGGGCAACGAAATCATCGGCGGCAGCGCGATCGACGGCTTCAAGCTCGCGATCCGCTCGCCCTACCTGCTCGGCATGTGCGGCTACATGCTGCTGTACACGATCGGCTCGACGTTTCTGTACTTCCTGCAGGCGCAAATCGTCGACAGCAGCATCGACGGCCGCGCCGCACAGACCGCGTACTTCGCCAACGTCGACATCTGGGTCAACGGCCTGACCCTCGTCCTGCAGGTCTTCCTGACCGGACGCCTGATGGCCCGCATCGGTGTCGGCCTGACCCTGGCCGCCTTGCCGCTGGTCTCGATCATCGGGTTCGCCGGACTTGGACTCGCCCCGGTCCTGTTCGCCGTGGTCGTCTTCACGGTCGCGCGCCGGGTCACCAATTTCGCCTTCTCGCGGCCGGCCCGTGAAGCGCTGTTCGTGCCGCTCAGCCGCGGCGAAAAATACAAGGCCAAGAATCTGATCGACACCGTCGTCTATCGGGTCGGCGACCAGATCGGCGCCTGGACCAACGGCGTGCTGATCTGGCTCGGCCTCGGCATCGGCGGCATCGCCTTCAGCGCGGTGCCGCTGGCGGCGATCTGGCTGGTCCTGTCGCTGTGGCTCGGCCGCAAGTATTTGCTGAAGCAATCCGGTACCCCGCAATGAGGATGACCCGGGCGGGTCGCGCATGCCGGTGATCGAGCGCGTGCCGATTCCGCAAGGCTCGTTCCTTGAGCGCTATCAGGGCGAAGGCAGCTATGCGGACTGTTATCTCGTGCATCTGCAGGCTAAGGGAGCCTCTGAACAAGTGGCACAAACGTCACGACGCCTGCCTGCGCGCAGATCGCGGCGCGCCGGCGAAGACAGACTGGCCGTCTTTCGAGTCGGCGCAACAAAGAGCTGCGCGCAGGCAGGCGTCGCCTAACCGATTGATTAACATAGAAGAGGTGGCGCTCAGAAGGCTGGCCAAATGCACCGCGCGGCTCGTCAAGGCAACCAGCCTTCACTTCGCCACGCAGCACATTTGGCAAACCTTCTGAACGCCATGACGATTGCGCCACTTGTTCAGAGGCTCCCTAAGGTCAGCCAGGCGGAATTCGTCAGCGCCTTCTACACGACCGGACTGTTCCGGCTCGAGCGCTGGATCCTCTCGGTGTTCGCCAGGCGCCCGTCGAGCGACGAGGAGGCGTTTCAGCTCGCACGCGGCGAACGCGACCGGTTTGCCGCCTGGCAGGTCGAGCAGCGCAGTGAAAACGAACTCCTGCTCTGCGACTTCAGCGGGCGCACGCGCTCCTGGCTGATGACCGAGCCAACCGCTGTTGGTGCGGACTCGACCGGCACGCTGCTGCGCTTTGGTTCGGCCGTCGTCTCGCGCGTGGACCCGGCAACCGGCACGCGTTCCCTCGGCACGCTGTTCCACCTCTTGCTTGGATTCCACAGACTGTATTCGCGTCTGCTGCTGCGCGCGGCCTGTGCGAGGCTGCGCGCGCACTGAGGGCATGGGCAGCCGGTCCACCCGACGCAGCTCGCGGCAAGGCCGCGTATCATGCCCGGCAACGCAACAGGGGATGCACTTGCCGATGTCGTCGATGATTTCGCGGGCGCAGATGCGAATCGTGGCTTGCACCCTGCTCGCCTCGTTGTCGATGCATGCAGTCCGCGTGCCCGCAGCCGAGCCGGATTCCAGCGGCACCGAAACGGCTGCCTGGCGCGGTCCGTACCCATGGAACTACAGCGGCATCCTCGAGCGCCGGCCGCGTCCTGCACTGATGGCGGGCGCCTGCAGTACCGCGCCGGCCGCCCGCGTGCTGCTCGCTGGCGACAGCTGGGCCCAATACATGTGGGACGACGATGCGCACAACGCGAGCTTCGACAAGTTCGGGCAGGCCGACCACCTGGCCATCAGCCGCTCGCTCGGCAGCAATCCGGGGCCCGGCTACAGCGGTGCCGAGTACGCCGTCTCGGGCAGCGAGGCGCGCGAGTGGGTCGACACCGGCAATTACCCGTGGATCGCGAATGTCGTCGCCGAACTGGTGGCCGAGCCGAACATCGGCACGGTCATGTTCAGCCTTGGCGGCAACGACATCCTGGCCGGCAAATCGGGTGGCGGCTGGTACAAGGACATGGACCTCGACGTGCCCGGCGCCGAGGAAGCGCTGTTCACGCGCATCCTTGCCGACAGCGAAACCATCGTCGACGCGATCACCGCGGTGAGGCCCGGCGTCGACGTACTCGTGTCGAGCTACGAGTATCCGAACTTCAATGTCTCGGCGCTCTGGTGCTGGATCTATGCCTGTCCGAAGCGCCGCGATCTGAGCCGCGATCCGGACAACGCCCTGGTCACCGACGCCGAGATCAACGCCATGAACCTCGAAGTCGAGAGTCGCCGGATCGCCTGGACCAATGCCAACCCGCGCCTGCATTTCGACCACGGCGACGGCGAGATGCATCACTACTACGGGGATGGCGTCTCCGCTGCGGGCGTGCTGCCGCGGCCCGGCCAGCAGGCGCCGGACTACCTGCCGTTTCCGGGCGGAAACCCCTCGCGCCCGAGCCTGCGCGAGAATTTCCGCGTGGTGTCGGGAATTGCGGCCGACCCGATCCACCTGAACCCGGATGGCTATCTGTACAAGGTCGCCGTGCAGACCGAGTCCTACTTCTTTCCGAAGTTCCGCGGCCAGGTCTCGCAAACCCTCTCCTCGCTCGGCGGCGCCTTCGACGGCTGGACCGACGGCTCCGCGGCCGGTACCGAGGACATCGCGATCGGCGACGATGGCACGCGCCTGAGCTACGGCCTGGTCAGCTTCGACACCAGCGCGATCGCGCCCGATGCGGTCATCGAGTCGGCCAGCCTGTACCTCGTGCAGGAAGCGCGCAGCGGCAGCAATCCGTTCGTCACCGGCAATCTCGGCGCACCGCGTCTCGATGTCGCGGCCAGCTTCGGCGCACCCGAGGTCGAGGCCAGTGATGCCAGCGCGCCGGCCGATGCGAGCAATGCCGGCTGCTTTGTCGGCTCGGCCGATGCGAACTATTACGCCCTGCGCATCGATCTGAGCCCCGCAGCGCTCGCCACGATTCGCCGCGACGGCTTGACCCAGTTCCGGATTGCCTTCACGAATACCGATGCGGGCGTCAACCGGGTCCAGTTCCATGATGGCGATGCTCCGCCGCTGACCGGGCCGGAGGTTCGCGAGACGGTAGAACAGGTGGAAGAGATCCAGGCCGACGGCAGCGTAGTCGCGCGCACGATCCGCGGCACGGCCCTGGTCCATCGCGGCGTCGCGGAAATCCTCGGCAATGCAAGGCCGTTTCTCGACCTTCGCTACCTCGACCTGATCTTCCGCGATGGCTTCGAGCTTCCTGGCGGCACCGGTGCAAGCGTCGCCGTGCCAGGATCACGATGATCAGGGCAAGGAGCCGTTCGGATTCCCGCTGAACAACCGCACCGGTTCATCGATCATCAGCAGCGGCAGGCCCCGGGCTGACGGCTCGCGTCGGCCAAACGCATCCTCGGATATCGAGCGCCTTGGCGACGCCCGACGCCTCGATAGCGAAGTCGGCCTGGCTCGAGGAGTCCGCCTGAATGTGGCCCCGGGCGCAGCGGCGCCCGGAACTCCCTGCCCGACCCTGAGCGCTCGAGCCGAACTCACTCGGCTCGTTGCGTCGTCTTCGCGTGCGCTCGCGGTCAGGTACGGCGCAGTACCCGCAGTCCGAGCAGGACCATGCCGAGTCCGAGCAGCAGGGTGATCCAGCGCCCGCCGATCGGCAATTCGACCGTGCCCACATCGAGAATGGCCGTTGCGCTCGAACCGTCGTCATCGACATCACCGGAGTAGGTCGCGACCAGAGTGAACTGGCCTTCGAGCGCTGTGCGGAACTGGCAGCCCGTTGTGCCGGCGACGAGAACCAGGTTCTGGCATTCGGCAATGGCAACCCCGTTGCTGGTCACGCTGACCGTGCCGGAAAGCGGCGCCACGCCGCCACTGACGGCAATCGCCAACTGGACGTCCGTATTGCTCAGCGCCGGATTTGGCGACACGCCCAGGGTGGTGCTGGTCGGCACGCGATCGACTGCGAGATCGAGCGTGCCTGTCGAAGCCAGGTTGTTGGCGTCGCCGAGATAGTTGGCCTGCAGGTTGCGGATGCCGGTCGCTGCAAAGCTGGTCGAGCACTGCGCGATGCCCGCGACCACGTTGACCGCCGAACAGCCCGGTATCGGCGTCGCTCCATCGAGGAAGTCGACACTGCCGCCGAGGGCGACGCCCACGGCCAGGGGCTGGTTGATGCTGGCCGTGAGCTGCACCGGCATGCCGATGATCGCCGGGTCCGGAGCGGCCGACAGCGTCGTCGTGGTTGCCGCCTGCTGGGCCACGAGCGCAAACGTGCCGCTCGACGGCAGGTTGTTGGCATCGCCCGCGTAGCTCGCGGTCAAGCTCAGCGCACCGGCCACGGTCGAATTGAGGTTGCAGGCAGTCGCCGGCAGGTTGAGCACGCAGCTACCGCCGTTGCCGTCGTCGATCGTCACTGCGCCGAGAGGCGTGCCGAATCCTGAAACCGAAACCGAAACGCTGTAGGCCGAACCTGCGGTTGGCGGATTCGGCGCCACCGATGTGATGCTCGTGGTGCTGGGTGCGCGATCGATCGTGTAGGCCGCCGTGCCGCTGCTCGGCAGGTTGTCGGTATCGCCCGAATAGCTGGCCGTGAGGGTCCTTGCACCGGCAACCGTCGAAGTCAGCGCACAGCTGCTCGCCGGCAAGGCGATCGTGCAGTTCGCACCGGCGCCGTCGTCCACCATGACGGTTCCAACGGGCGTGCCGAAACCGCTCACCGAAACACTGACTGTGTAGGGCTGGCCGACCACGCTCGACCCGGCCGGCACGATGCCGGTGATCGTCGTGACCGAGGGCGCCTGGCCGATCGAATAGGCCGCGGTTGCGCTGCTGGGTGTGTTGTTGATATCGCCGGCGTAGCTCGCCGTGATCGTGCGCGGACCGATCGAGTTCGAGGTCAGCACGCAGTTCGTGGCGGGAAGCGTCATCGAGCAGTTTGCTCCGACGCCATCGTCGACGACTACCGTGCCGCTCGGGCTGAAACCATTGACCGCGACATTGACGGTATAGGGCTGGCCGATCGGACTCGAGCCGGCCGGAACGATACTCGTGATCGCGGTTGTCGAAGTGGCCTGGACCACGTTGTGCGTAGTCGTGTCGCTGCTGCCGATGAAGACGCCCTGGCCCTGGTAGCTTGCGGTAATCGTAATCGGACCGAGCACGCTTCCGTTGAGTGCGCATGCCGTTGCCGGCAGCGCGAACGTGCACGATCCGCCGATGCCATCATCGACGATCACGTTTCCGCTCACGGGCGCGCTGGTCGCCGTGACCGTCACGCTGACGGTATACGCCTGGCCCATCTGCGAGGGCTCGGGAACCACCGAGGTGATCGTGGTCGTCGTCGCTTCAAGGCCCTTGGCGCCGTCGAAGAGTCCGTTGACGATACGGCTGTCGGCGACCGGCGCAGCGCTGAAGCTGGCCACTCCGCTGCCGAGGTCAAAGCTCAGGAATGCATGGCCGCTCGCCGAAATCGGACGGGCGACGACGGTCAGGCTGCCGCTGCTGATCGCGCCGACGTCGGGCGCGAGCGCGCAACAGTCGACGAGCGCACTGCCGATTGGCGTGAGTGCGCCGGTTGCGCTGTCGACCTGGACGAGACTGAGGGTGGCTCCGGTTCCCGGTCCGCTCAGCGCCTGCAGCATTCCGTACATCACGCCACTGGACGGATCGGTGTTGAGCACGGTCAGCGGCGCAACCAGCGCAACGCTGGTCACGGCGCTGCCATCGACCGGAAATCCGAACAGTGTCGGGGTACTGCTGCCGCGCAGCTGCGCCGACAGGTAGACCACACCGGCCCGATAGGCCACCGCATTCGGCGTCGGCATGCAGCAACCGGGCAAACCGCTGTTGAGCACGACCAGCGCACCGGATGCCGGGTCGACCTCGACCAGGTCGACATCTCCGCCGGCCGCGGCGCGCAAGGCCAGCAGCCGCGGCGGCACCTGCTCGAATGCGGCACCGATGATCCTGCCGGCCTGGCCAAGGGTCACATCCGGCAAGGCCGTTCCGGTGGTCGCATTGAACACGTGCAGCTGCCATGGCGCCATGGCGCTGGCGGGGTCCGGTCCGAACGCATACAGACGTTGCGAGAACGGGTCGAATGCATTGGCGCCAGCGCCGAATGCGCAACAACCGCTGCTGCCGGCGCCGAGATTGCCCAGCGCGCCGGTCGCGGCATTGGCGCTGGCAACGAAGCTTGCGGAGCTGGCGCGATCATAGGAAAGCGCATTGAGCTGGGCGTGCGCGCTGGAACAACCGAACACGCACAGCAGGAGCAGCGCACGACACAGGATGGTCATGGCGTCCCCCTAGTTCTTCGCGCCGTCGATTCGCTCCAGTGCCGACTCCAGTCGTGCGATGCGGGCCTCGAGTTCGGCGATATGCCGGTCGCGCGCCTCGATCTCGGCAGACAGCGCCTGGCTCGCCGCCAGGGCGACACCGGCCATGTCCGCGGGAGCTACGCTGCGCTCGTCCTTGCCGAGGCCGAACATGCGATAGAAATCCTCCGCGACCGGACCCATGTGGCGGTCGGCCATGCTCGAGCTGCGGTAGTTCCAGGTCCACAAGTTCAACTGGCGCAGTTGCGAAAGCAGGGTCGATCCTGCCACTGCGACGAGGTTTTCCTTGCTGTGACGGCTGGAAAGCTGGGTGATCGTGCCGCCGACGAAGAGGTTTCCGTCGCTGTCGAGGGCCAGGCGGCGATCCTCGGTCAGCGGGTCACTGTCATCGGGCACGTCGGCGAGAAGCAGCGACCCGGAGAACGCCGCGGCGCGACGGATATGCACGGCCGATGCCGGGCTGGCGATACCAAACCCGACTTCCCCGCTGGCCGCGATGTCGATCGACGACGTGGGCGCGCCCGGACGAATGCGAAACGGCAGCCGCGAACCGCCGGTGACATCGCGCACGAAGAAGTTGGCCTCGTTTCCGGCGACGTCCCAGATCTGCGGCGAAAAACCAATCGAGCCATCCTGATCGAGCCTCAGGCCCGGGGTATCGCCGTCGACCGCATGCAGGTCAAGAACCGGCGCGGCCGTTCCGAAACCGACGTCGCCATTGTCGGCGACGCGCAGGGCGTCTGCCGGCGCCCCGGCCTCGACCAGGAAGGGTATGCGTCCGGCGGTCGAGTCCTCGAAGGCAAGGTAGCTGGATCCACCATTGGCCTGGTCGTTGGCGACGATGCGCCAGTCGTTGGACGGAAACGTGCCTGTGCTGCTGGTGTCATCGAAGTTGATACGAAGGTTGTTCTCCTTCAGTCGCAGCGTGTCGGCGCCGAAACTCTCGTTGTTGATGCAGTCGAATCCGGAACAGGTACTGCCCTGGACAATCAGGTCGTCGGCAATGACCTGGTCGTTCGGTACTTCGCCGGAATCACCGGAAGGCGGATCGTTGACCTCCTCACTTTGCACCGGGGCGAACTGGCCCGCCTGCACGGCCAGCAATCCGGCGCTGGCCGGAATCGGTGCCGGCCAGCCGGGCACGGCGCTGCTGTCCCCTGCGGCGCGGCGCTTCGCGGCCAGCGCCTGCAGGGAATCGGAAACCGTGGGCGCGAAGTTCAGTTGCCAGTGATAGAGGCCATCTCCCCCCAGCATCGATGGCCGGACCACGACCGCCTGGTTCGCGGCGAACGTGAACAGACGGGTGCCATTGGGACCACTCACGCTCAGGGTTGCGCCGGCGGCGCCATCGGGGCGCTGCCATTGGTGGCTCGATGTTTCGTCGGCGTTTGCCGGCACGGCGGCAAAGAGGCAGGCAACGACAAGGCTGAAAGACAACAGGCATGCGCGCATTTCGAACTCCCCTGACAGGTAAGGCTTCAATCAAAGGAGGAATGCCGGACATCGATGCAGTCGAATTCGCCGGCGGCCCTGTCCTCCCCTGTGCGGCTCAGGGTAGCCCGTCGAGCCGATATGTCAAAGGCACGATCGCGGGCACTGAAATCCGCACCTGCGGCAAGCGCCGGCGAGCAGCGGTATGAGCGCCTCCTGGCAATCACGTTCCGCGCAGGCGAACGGTCAGGCCCTTGAGGAAATTGCGCAGGATCTGGTCGCCGCAAGCGCGGAAATGCTTGTGCCCGGGCTGCCGGAACAATGCGGACAGCTCCGGCTTCGAGAGCGGGAACCCGGCCTGTTCGAAAATCTCGTGCATGTCGACATCCTTGAGTGCGAAGGCCACGCGCAATTTCTTCAGCACGACATTGTTGGTCACGCGCCGGGCCAGGGGTCGTGGCGGCAGGCTTTCATCGCGGCCGCGAAAATGCACGACGAGGCCATCGAGGAATTGGGCCATGGTCCGGTCGTTGCAACCAAAGTAGCCTTCCTCGTCTTCCTTCTTGAGCATGGCCTGGACATCGGCCTTGCCGATGTCCGTGTCCGGGTCCGACAGGGCGATGATCTCGGCGACCCTGGCGTCGCCGAGATCGAGCATGTAGCGGATGCTGCGCAGCACGTCGTTGTGGGTCAACGTGGAATCCTGGTGGGTGAATCGAAGCCTCGGAGGAATACGTCGGCGCGCAAGTCTATTTGGCCAGCTCGTAGAGATAGTCGACGAAGGACATGACCGCGCCATCGTATCCGCGCACGGAGGGGTTCGAGGATTCGATCACGTAGTACTCATCCGGCGCGTGCGCACCGCTGCCGTGGCCGAGTCCGAAGTGACCCGAGGCCAGACTCAACGGCGGATCGGTGAAGACGAAGCCCGGGTAGGAACCTGCGTTCCGCGGCCACAGCGTCGGCTTCAGGCCGACCTGCCGCAGAAGGTCCATCTGCGCTTCGATGAGGCGCGCGTCCGAACGCGTGCTGGTCGGGTCGTAGCCGCCACTGACATTGACTTCGATATCGGCATAGCCGCGCTTGGCAAGATGCGCCTTCAGCGCGGCGACCGCGTCATCCATCTTCATGCCCGGCACCAGGCGCATGTCGAGTTTGGCCACGGCGCGGTGTGGCAGGACGGTCTTGCCGCCCGGGCCGGTGTAGCCACCGACCAGGCCCTCGATGTTGACGGTGGGCTGCGAGACGAGGCGCTCGTAGGCAGCCTGCAGAGGCAGGTCGTCGATCCAGTGCGACACACCGAGCTGCTGCTTCAGCTTCTCCTCGTTGCGCGTCGCTATCGACGCCGCGATCATCGCCTTGTGTTCGGCACTGATCGGCGGCGCGACCGGATAGTTGTCGATGGTGATCGTGTTGCCGTCATCGGAGACCAGCGTGTCGAGGGCCTTGACCAGGCGCCAGGCCGGGCTGTCGACCATGGCCTTGAGCGAGGAGTGGATGTCCTTGGCCGGGCCGCGTCCCCACTTCTCGCCGCTGGCGACGAGTTCGAGTTCGACGACGCCCTTGGCGCCGAGACTGACCGTGACATTGCCATCGAGATCCTGCGAGGCCGAGGGCATGAACACACCGATGGTCTTGCCCAGCGCCGCCTCGACCTCGGGCCGGTGCACGAGCTGGCCGATGTGCGGCGATCCGATCTCTTCCTCGCCTTCGGCAACGAGGACCAGGTTCACCGGCATCTTCTTTCCGGCGCCACAAATCGCGTGCAAGGCGGCCAGGAATGCCGACTCGGGGCCCTTCTGGTTGACCGCGCCGCGGCCCATGATGACCTTGCCGACACCGGGCTTGTCGACGATGCGAGCCTCGAGTGGCGGCGAACTCCATTCGGACGGATCGAACTGCTTGACGTCGTACATGAAGTAAAGCCCGACGGTCTTCTTCGCACCCGCATCGAGGGTGGCGAACACGCCGGGCTTGCCGTCGGTTTCGAGGATTTCGACCTTCTGGAAGCCGGCATCACGCGCCAGCTTCGCCATGTATTCGACACCTTCGCGTGAGTTGCGGTCTTCGGCGGCAATCGACGGCAGTGCAATCCAGTCCTGCAGGCGCTTGACCGACGCATCATGCTGCTTCGTGACTTCGCGCTTGATCGCGGCCTGGTCGGCGCTGCGCGCGTGCGAGAGTCCCGTCCCTGCGGCGAGAACAGCGGTGGCGACGACGAAAGCCAGCCGACGAACGTCAGATCGGCGATGGAACCGGAACGACTTCATGGGGCACCTCTCTTGCTGTTCAGGGCGAGGCACAGACGATACCATCACAACGCGTGGCCGGTGGTTGCTCCGACCGCGCCGCCTCCTCCACCCATCCTCGGGCGAACCGGGGTGGCGCCGTCGATCAACCTTCGGTGCCACACGCACTACGCCATGCCACCGGGAGCCCGCCATGCCTCGTCATGATCCGCTGCCGTTACTGTTCGCAACCCTTCTCTCGCTGACCGCCTGCTCGGTGAGCCGACCCGATGCGCAGCCTTCGCATCATGACCTGCTGATACGCAACGGCGTCGTCTACGATGGCAGTGGCGGCGCTCCACGCCGACTCGACGTTGCCGTGGACGAGGGCCGCATCACCGCCCTGCTGCCGCCGGATTCGTCGGGCGCAGCCGACAAGGTCATCGATGCCAGGGGGCATGCGGTGGCCCCGGGCTTCATCAATGTCCTCAGCTGGGCACCCGAATCGCTGATCGCCGACGGCCGCGGAATGAGCGATCTGCGCCAGGGCGTTACCCTCGAGATTTTCGGCGAGGGCTGGTCGATGGGGCCGCTGAATGCCGCGATGAAGGCCGACGCGCTCAAGCAGCAGGGCGATATCCGCTACGAGATCGAGTGGTCCACGCTCGGCGAATATCTCGACTACCTGGTCGCTCGCGGCATCACCCCGAACGTGGCCTCGTTCATCGGCGCGACCACGGTGCGCATCCACGAACTCGGCGAAGGCAACGTCAAGCCTGATGCGGGCCAACTCTCGCGAATGCAGGACCTCGTCCGGGAAGGCATGGCCGAAGGCGCGCTCGGCGTCGGTGCCTCGCTGATCTATCCGCCGGCCTTTTTTGCCGACAGCGACGAACTGATTGCACTGGCCAGGGCAGCCGCCGAGTCCGGTGGCGGCTATGTGGCGCACATGCGCAGCGAGGCCGACCGCCTGCCGCAGGCGCTCGAGGAAACCATTGCGATCGGCCGCGCGACCGGCGCGCATGTCGAGGCCTATCATCTGAAGGCTGCCGGTGAGCGCAACTGGCCGAAGATGGCGCAGGCGATCGACCGCATCAACGCGGCGCGCGCCGAGGGTATCGACATCGCCGCCAATATGTACGCCTACACCGCAGGCGCGACCGGATTGACCGTGGCCCTGCCGCCCTGGGTCCAGGCCGGTGGCCACGACGCCATGATTGCGCGCCTGAAGGATCCGACGATCCGCGCCCGCGTGATCACCGAAATGAAAACCGACAGCGATGCCTGGGAAAACCTGCGCCTGCTCGCCGGTGACGATTCGCGCGTCCTCTTCATCGGATTCAGGAACGAAGCCCTGAAGCCGCTGACCGGCAAGACCCTGGCCGAGGTAGTGCACATGCGTGGCACCTCGCCCGAGGACACGATCCTCGACCTGATCATCGAGGACGACTCCCGGGTCGACACCGCGTTTTTCCTGATGAGCGAAGACAATGTCGAACGTGGACTCGCCCAACTCTGGGTCAGCCTGGGCTCCGACGCCGAATCGTCGGCACCGGAGGGCGTTTTCCTGAAATCGAGCACGCATCCGCGCGCCTACGGGAATGTCGCACGCTTTCTCGGCCACTACGTACGCGCTCGCAAGCTCATGAGCCTGCAGGAAGCTGTTCACCGCCTGACCGCGCTACCGGCGAAAAACTGGAAGCTGCGTGATCGCGGTTGCCTGGCGCCGGGCTGCCATGCCGACGTCGTGATCTTCGATCCGGCTACAGTTGCAGCCCAATCCAGCTATGCCACGCCGATGCACTACGCCACCGGCGTCAGCGACGTGTTCGTCAATGGCGTCCAGGTGCTGCGCGATGGTGAACACACCGGTGCGATGCCGGGTCAGGTCGTGCGCGGTCCCGGCTGGCGCGGCTGGAAAGGCGCGGTGTCGATGCAACCAGGGTCGCCCTGACCGATCCCAATTCGCGAAACGTGCAGTCAGGCCACTCGGCTCGACGCATCATTCGAAGCCATCGACGAAGATGCATTCGGTAGCACCGCCGCAGCCGGCATGCGGAAACGGATCCGAGTAGCGCGGGTCGGTCAGGAATGCACTGTCGGTCAGGGTATTCATGAAGGCCACCAGCGCCTGCTTCTGGGCCGCGCTCAGGTTGAGGCGGATCGGATTGCCGTTGGGCAGGCGCAGTCGGTTGTCCAGGTTGGGATGCGGCTGCACGCCCGAGTTGTAGTGTTCGACGACCTCGGCCAGCGTAGCGAAACGACCGTCATGCATGTACGGCGCGCGCACGCCGACGTTGCGCAGCGAGGGCACCTTGAACGCGCCGAGGAAGTTTGGTGTGCCGAAGGTCTCGAAGGCCCCCTGGTCGACAGTCGTATCGGTATCGAGTCCATTGTTGATCGGGCCGTTCTGGTCATTGACGAAGGCTTCGGTGGCATGACAGCCGCCACAACCCGCACCGCCGTTCTGCGGCGGCATCAGGAACAGGGTCTTGCCCTGGTTCTCCTGCGCGGTGAAATTGGGAAACGGCTGGTTGAAGTTGGCGACCATCGCCCTGCCCTGGTCGTAACGGCTGCTGACCGATACCAGGCTCCGCACGAACTGGGCCAGCGCCATGCCGATGCGGTCGGCGGTGATCGCCGGGTCGCCGAAGGCGGCGGCAAAGAGTTCGGGGTAGTAGCTCTTCTGTGCCAGTCGTGTCTCGAGTTCGGGCAGGGTCATGCCCATCTCGACCGGGTCCTGGATCGGCGTCAGCGCCTGGACCTCGAAGGTCTGTGCGCGCTCGTCCCAGAACGCGCGGCCGCGCTGGTAGAAGCGCGCTTCGCTCAGGCCCATCGAATGGCGGCGCGTGTTTCCGCCGGCAAAGCCGACGCTGAGCGTCCGCGCATCGGAGAATCCGCGCGCCTGCTCGTGGCAGGAGCCGCAGGCCACCGTGCTGTTGGCACTCAGGTCCTTGTCGTAGAACAGTACGCGCCCGAGCGTCGCACCGTCGCTGGTGGTGGGATTGGTCGCGGGCGTGTTGTCGTGGTCGATGACCGCGATCTGGGTCGGCGATCCCGGCACCGCCGGAATGAAGAAATAGGCCGGCAGGTCGACGAAGTAGTCGTACGGCGGCGATGGCAGGATCGGATCGCCCTGGTCGGCGGTGGCCGCGCTTGCGACCAGACAACCGAACAGCACTGTTGCAACAAGACCGGTCAGCGACGACATGGCTTCTCCCCGTTTGCGAACCTGCCGTGCATGCTAGGCGCGGCCCGTGCAGGCATTGCACAGGAACTGTGGAGAATTCATGGAAGGCGCTGCCGGGCCTGCCAAGCGCGGGTCCCGGCAGCCGGCAGGACGACGCTGCGCCGGCGCCTATTTCTGCACGGCAAGCGGCAGCGGCGCTATGGCCAGACTGCGCTCGGCATCCCCGGTTGCGCCGGTCAGCATGTTCGGCGGCAGGTGCCCCACGTCGCCGACCGCAACGACCTTGTAGCGCCCGTCGGCCTCGACCCGTATCCGGGTCATGCTGGCATGCCCGATCGACATCTCTAGCCAGGCTGCCGTATCGACGCCGAGGGCGCGGGTGACCAGATAGCGGATCACGTTGCCATGGCAGACCAGCATCTCGGTACGCTCGCTGCCGGCCGCCGGCTTGAACATCATCTCGAACAGGCGGTCCAGTTGCGCCTTGCAGGCAGCCAGGTCCTCGGGCTTCTCGTCTTTCACGATTTCACTGCGACGGGTCGGCGGCGTGCACTCGGCGAGATCGTCGACGACCGTGAATTCGCGCCCCGGAAAATCCGCCGCGATCGTCGCTGCGGTATCGCGGGCACGCTGCAGGGGACTCACGTACAGGGCGTCGAACGGCACCGGCCAGCCAGCCAGGCGAGCCCCGACCAGATGGGCCTGGGCGACGCCGAGCGGCGACAGTCCGGGTCCAAGGGCGGGATCCGCGGCAGGATCCGGCGCGTAGTGACCATGCCGGACCAGAACCAGGTTGCGTGCCGCCGTTGCCGGCTTCGCGGACTCTGCCGCCGCGACCGCAGGGACAAGCAACGCAATCAGGAAGACCCAAAGCAATCGTTTCATGGCCGGAGTATCGCCCAGTTAGCACGGCCCACGCCATTGCCTCCGCAAAATGGCAGCGCAAGCCATTCGACTGATTCCTCCAGTTGCGCAGGCCGGGTCATGATCGAGCGCCCCATTCGAGCGATTTCCGTCGGCCGCCGTCGATTTGCCTCACTCCTGGCCGAGTGGTTCCGAGCGCTTCCGGCAGCGCCCTTACCATCCTGCAGGCGGAGTGCATATCCACCCCTCGACCGGTTTGCCGGCCTACCCGTGTGACTAGACTGCGGGTCGGACCGTCCGATCTACCCCGGGAGAACCCATGTCGCGAGTCATTCAGCGCAGCGCCTTTGCCGTTGCCATCAACGTTGCGGCCTTTGCCACACCGTTCGCTTTGGCCGAAGAGGTGGTCGGAGAAGCGGAGAGCGAGCCTGTCCGCCGCAGCGACAAGGCAACCGCCAACGCCACCGCGGTCGGCAAGGATGCCCTCGTTGCCGACGCACCCTGGACCACCGAAGCGATTCGGGTCAGCGCCCGCGGAACCGCCAATGATTGGCCATCCGCGCTGGCCACGGAGCTCATCGACGCCGACGAGGCCATCGCAGCGCCGAACGACTTTCAGGATCTGGTCACCCGCGTTCCGGGTGTCGGTGCGACCGGACAGAATGGAATCTTCGAGACCTTTTCGATCCGCGGCAGCGGTGCCAACGGCATCCTGATCCAGGTCGGCGGCATGCCGATCACGGCTCAGCGCCGCGCCGGTATTCCCGTCTCATTCGTGGAGCCCACCCTGCTTGGCGACATCAACGTCACGCGTGGTCCGGCCGTCGTGCATTTCGGCCCGGGTGCCCTCGGCGGCGCGATATCGATCGAACCGCGCTGGTTCGACACGAGCTTCGTGCAGGGCGGCTATGCGACCTCCGGTGACGAGACCGCATTGACCGCGGCTACTGGATCGGCCAACTACTCGGTCGCCGTGGCCCGCCACCAGGCCGGCGACAGCGAGGCGGCCGACGGCACCCCGCTCAACACCAGCTATCAGCGCGAAAGTGCCTCGCTGCAGTACCGCACCGGCTTCGGCGACTTCGACATCGATGCCCTCCTGATGCCGTCGCGCACCGAGAACATCGGCAAGTCCAATTCACGTTTCCCGTCACGCGACACGACCTATCCAGAAGACAGTCATACCCTGGGCCGGCTGCGCCTGCGTCATGCAAGCGGCTTCGAGGCGACCGTGCATGCGCATGATCAATACCTCGGCACCTGGAACCGGAGATCCGGTTCGCCGGACACCTTTGCCGGCGTCAGCAGCACCGATGCCGGCGCGACCGCCCAGCAGACCTTCGTTCTGGGCGACTTCACCAACAACGTCGGTGTCGAATATCTCGGTCGTCGCGATGTCGATGGCTACAGTGCATCAGGCAACGTACTCGATCGCACGTACAGCCTGAAGAACGGCAAGGAAGACGCGTGGTCGCTGTTTGCCTTGTCGGACTGGCAGGTCGCCCCGGCGCTCGCAATCGAATTCGGCGCACGCACGACCTCGATCGACCAGGAGCAGGCCGGTGCCGACTCGAGCGATTCCGCCACGGCGCTGACCGCCGGCGCGATCTGGTCGCCGAACGCGTGGAGCCGCTGGACCCTCAACCTGTCATCGGGCTACCGCTTCGCCACGCTCGAAGAGCGCTATTTCACCGGCGTCACCGCGCAGGGCGAGATCGTCGGTAATCCGGACCTCGGCGCCGAACATTCGCGGGGCATCGACATCGGCTATTCCGCCCACGCGGGTAACTGGGGTGGTGAGATCCATGTCTGGCGCAACCACGTCAAGGACCTGATCCAGCTCGTCGACATCAGCGGCGACATCAATGGCTTCACCAATGTCGGCAAGGCAAAGCTGCACGGTGGCGAAGCCATCCTCGGCTGGACACCGACCAATGCGCTGAGCCTGCGCGGCAGCGTCGCCGTGGTCCGCGGCACGGACGACACAGGTCGGCCGCTCTACGGCATTCCGCCGGTCACGGCCGAGTTCGAGGCCCGCTACCAGGGCCTGAACTTCGACTTAGGCGCTCGCTACAGCCACCGCTGGAGCGTGACCCGGCCAGGCTTCGAGGAACTCGAGCGCGATGCCGTCGACGTGGTCGATGCCGACTTCCGCTATCGATTCAATCCCTCGTTCAACCTGCAGTTCTACGTGCGCAACGCCCTCGACAAGCGCTACTACGCAACCGCCGACGAGCTGTCGACATTCGCACCGGAGCGCTCGATCGGCATCAACGCACGCTGGACCCTGCACTAGGCAGCATCTACCAGGGCACCTCGGAGCCGTCCCAGGCCAAGAAGCGCCCGCTCTGCACCGGCGTGCAACGGGCGATGATGTCGAGCAGCTGGCGCGCCGCGCGCTCCGCGGCGAACAGCTTTTCCCGCGGAACCCGCGCCTGGTACGGCGCGGATAGTGGGGTGTCCACGGTACCGGGATGCAGCAGCACGCAGCAGCTGCGTCGATTGCGCCGCGCCATCTCGATCGAAAGGGTCTTCAGCAACTGGTTTTGCGCCGCCTTCGAGGCGCGATAGGCGTACCACCCGCCACTTCGGTTGTCGCCGATCGAGCCGACCCGAGCCGACAGCGAGGCGAACACCGCCGGTGCGCCGTGCCCGAGCAGCGGCAGCAGCGCCTGCGCCAGCAGGATCGGCGCGAAGGCATTGATTGCGAACACGCGCTGCAGTGACGCCAGGCTGACCTGTTCAAGCACCTTTTCGGGGCTCAAGCCGTGCGCGTGCAGGACTCCGGCGGTATTGACGACCAGATGCAGGCGATCGATCCGCCTGGCCAGGGCATCGCTCAATAGGGCCAGGTCGCCCTCCACCGTCAGATCGGCGTCGACCACCATCAGGCGTCCGGGATCGGCCGCTTGCAGGGCCTGCAAGGTGCCATTGCGGGTCGCCGACCTCGACACCGCGGCCACGAATCCAACCTGCGCGTTGTCCAGCAGCTGGCGCATCATGGCAAGACCGATGCCGCTGCTGGCGCCGGTCACGAGGACATGGGCCGGTCCCTCGAGCCCGGCAACCGGCCCGGGCTGATCGGCAGCAACCATGCCCGCGCTCACCACGAAGTCGTTCCCGGCTCGCCCTTGACCGGGCCGGCAATGTCAGCGGTCATCCAGCCACCGTAGAAGCCGCCCGGTTGGGGCCGCACGCGCTCTCCTGCGACCTCGCAATGCAGGAGCGCGGGGTAAAAGGAAAACCAGCCGGCGATGGCGGCGAACGCAGGGCCCGGATCCGGATAGCTCCAGGCGACGCCGCGCAGCAGCGACGCCCCCGGGACGGCAACAGACCAATAGCATGCTCGCCCCTTCCACTCGCAGTACGAACTCCCCGCTTCAGCAATCAGCGCTGCCGAATCCACCTCATCGGGTGGCAGGTAGAAGGTCGGGGGACTCGCTGTCTCGACAACGCGAAGCGTGCGCGTCGAATCGGCGATGACACGCCGTCCCGCTCTCACCACGACCCGACGCGAATCCGCGAGCAGTGCCGGCGGCCGTGGAAAGTCCCAGACCGAAGTCTGGCCCGGCCCTGGAACATGGGCAAACGGAGGTCTCGTCTGGCCGGTGTATTTCCACATGTTTGTTGCCTGCTCCCGCCGCACTGGCACTGGCAGGGTAACGCGCATTCGTTCGCGGCGTCACCGGTATCCCGCCGCTGGCCGCGAGCACGGCAGCATCGAACGCCGGATGCACGCGGCGGCACCGGGTCGAGCTACCCGATCGACCCCACTTGATCCTTCGCTGCGCTGCGTCCGGTGCCGCACGAACGACCCGGGCCCGTGATCATGCCAGGCGCTGCGGGATCAATCCGCTTCTCGCGACACGGCGAGGTGTTTCCCGCTATTGTGAGGTTCTGATCCCCGGTCAACGGAACCGGGCTCCTGCCCTCGACCCAAATTCAAGGAGATTCCCATGAGTCCCACCGTCAATCGCCAGTTCAAGCTTGCCCGGCGGCCCGTCGGCATGGTCAAGCGCAGCGATTTCGATTTCGTCGAGGCACCCGTGCGCGACCCCGAGGACGGAGAATTCCTCGTCAAGACCCTCTACCTGTCGCTCGACCCGGCCATGCGCGGCTGGATGAACGAGGGCAAGTCCTACATTCCTCCGGTCGGACTCGGCGAGGTCATGCGTGCTGGTGCGGCGGGCGTCATCGTCGCCTCGAAGCATCCCTCATTCGCGGTTGGCGATCATGTCGTCGGCGCGCTCGGCGTGCAGGAATATGCGATTTCGAACGGCAAGGGCCTGAGCAAGGTCGATCCGACAGTGGCGCCGTTGCCGGTCTACCTCGGCACGCTCGGCATGCCCGGCATGACCGCTTATTTCGGCATCCTTGAAGTCGGCGAACTGAAGGACGGCGAGACCGTGGTCGTTTCCGGGGCCGCCGGGGCAGTAGGCCAGGTGGTCGGCCAGATTGCGAAGATCAAGGGTTGCCATGTGGTCGGCATTGCCGGCGGTGCCGACAAATGTCGCTACATCACCGAAGAACTTGGATTCGATGCGGCCATCGACTACAAGTCCGAGGACGTCAAGGAAGCCCTCAAGCAGCATTGTCCGAAGGGCATCGACGTCTATTTCGACAACGTCGGCGGCGACATCCTCGATGCGGCGCTATCGCGCCTCGCCATGCACGCGCGCATCGTCATCTGTGGCGCGATTTCGCAGTACAACAACACCGAGCCGGTCAAGGGCCCGAGCAATTATCTGTCCCTGCTCGTCAACCGCGCCTCGATGAAGGGCATGGTCGTATTCGACTTCGCGGCACGCTACGGAGAAGCGGTCCGGGAAATGGCCGGCTGGATGAAGCAGGGCAAGCTCAAGAGCCGCGAAGACATAGCCGAAGGCATCGAGAACTTTCCGGAGACCCTGCTCAAGCTGTTCAAGGGCGAGAACACCGGCAAGCTCGTGCTCAAGGTCGCCGACGCCTGAGCGGCACATCGACCCCCATCGTCAACTGCCCAGGCTGTTCAACAGGAAGGCCAGAACAACACCGATGGCCGCGGCAACACCGGCAAAATAGTCGTCTTCCTTGAAGGCAAGCGGAAACACTTCGGTCGCCAGTGATCCAACCACCGCGCCTCCGGCGAAACAGCGGATATAGGCGAGAACGTCGTCGGAAACCCCGCGCAGAGCGAGGTTGCCGACGATCGCCGCGATCGACAGCAATAGGGCGGTCGCAGTCCAGAGCAGGAATACCTGACCCTTTGAACGCTTGTTGCTGATCATCTGGCGCGCGCCACCTGCGGCCTCGGGAAGGTTGCTGAGCAGGATCGAACCCGACAACGCCGCGACCGACATTGGATCGGCGCCGATCAGGGCGACACCAAGCGCAAGATTTTCCGGGATGCCGTCTATGGTTATCGCGGCGAGCAGTCCGCCGCCGCTGTCGCCCGTGAAGCGCTCCTTGACCAACCAGTCGAGCAGCGAGAACACAGCGGCGCCCGCCAGCACGACGCCCAGCGCCAGCACCAGCGAGGCCTTGCGCGTCGCCGGTTCGATCAGCTCGAGCACGGTCGAGACGAGCAACGATCCTCCCGCCATTGCCACCAGGAATCCTTCGGTGCGAGGTCCGAGCTTCCCGTAGACACCCCAGGCCGCGCCGAGAATCAACGCCATCGACACGACCACGATCACCACGAAGGTCATCATGTTTCGTCATCCGCAGTTACGTCGCCACAAAGCATGCCTGTGACGATCTGAACGGCTCGACAAACGCGGGCTACCGCTCTCTGCCGTCGCTGGCCGTGGCCGAGCCCCATGCGGCCATGTCGACCGTGGCAACGCCGCCGCCTCCGGGCCTGAATGCGCCGCTCGTCAGGACCCAGTCGCTGGTGGGTCGCTTCTCGGAGTCCCGGCAATTGCGCTGGTACTCGCCGTCGGCGGAAACATGGACGCCGGCAATTCCCACGACGCGGAATTCCTGGTAGATGCCGGTGGGAAACTTGACCTGGAATTCGATTCCCTCGGCCAGGCGCTCGCCGGCCGGTACGTCGAAGTGGACGCGGAACCGGCACCGAGGGCCTGTGCCGCCATCCGAGTCCATGACATCTTCGATCGAGATGGGCTGGACCTCCAGCGCAGTCGATCGCACGTAGTCCAGGACCTCCCGTGGCAACCCGGGCAGGCCCGGTGCCGGCCTTTCCTCGTCACCTTCGGCCATCAGGAAAAGACCCTGGCGCTCCGCGGCCGGCTCCCAGCCATGATGCATCGCGTTGACGAACGCGATCATTTCCTTGTCGGCCAGAAGATAGCGACGCTCTCCCCAGCGCACGAGCCTTACTCGCGAAGGAAAGTTCTCCGTGGGGTTCCAGCTTCCCCGTGTGTTGGGTCGATTGAAATGAAAGGCCAGCGTCCCGTCCGCCCCCTCTTCGACATCACCCTCGTTGGAGGCATACAGTCCCAGGCAGCCAAACCAGGTCGCGGCTATACCGGCCCCCGGCGCGAGACTGAGGGTGACGTTGACGCCAAGGCCGTCGCCACCGTAGTACTCTCCGGCCCACTCCGCCGCCGGTGTCGACTGCAGGACCTCGCGAATCCGCGCACGGCGGCGAACAACCGGCGCTGGCACGCCATCGTTCAACGATTCCAGCACGCGATCGCTCATCGGCCCCTCGCTTGAGACAGGGGGGCTCGTGGACGCCCGAACCGATGCCCAGGTCCCTGCCACTGCCATGGCCAGCAACGAGACGCTTGTCGCGGCGATGCGCCGGATACTCATCGAAGGCTTGACCGCATGCATCTTCGCACCATCCCGGTTTCGACACGTGTGATCGTCGGCAAGAATACTGTGCTTCTCCGATCCGGCGCGCGCCTGAATTTTTTCGGCCGACAGGGATCCGGCCGAGGTTACTGACCAGGGCCAATTCGGCTTGCCCGGCGGTTCTCCATCAGGGACCGCGTCCAAGCAGTCGGCGCGGCCCGGGCCCCCCGCTACCAAGATCGTCACCCGGGTTGTACAGCTTGCAGGCGCGAAGCGAGAGACAGCCGCAGCCGATGCACCCATCGAGTTTGTCGCGCAGCGCCTGCAGGTTGGCGATGCGTAGGTCGAGCGAGGTGCGCCAGCGCGAAGACAGTCGTGTCCAGTCGGCCTTGGTCGGCGTGCGCTGCTCGGGGAGTTCGGCGAGCGCCTCGGCGATCTCGGCCAGGCTGATTCCAAGCGCCTGCGCAGTTCGGATGAAGGCAACGCGGCGAAGCGCATCACGTCGATAGCGGCGCTGGTTGCCGGCGCTGCGCTCGGACGAAAGAAGGCTGCGCGCTTCGTAGAAGTGCAATGTCGATACGGCCACGCCGCTGCGACGTGCGACTTCACCGACGCTGAGCCAGGCCACCTTCGACATCGCTTGACCTCAAGTAGACTTGGGGTTGCATGCTAGGCGCCAACCCGATAGGAGACAAGCATGCAGGCTGCGATGGAGCTGAACGCGAAGATGTCCCTGTTCTCGCCCGAGTGGCGCAATGTGACGATCGGCTCGATAGGCCTGTGCTCGATGATTGCGTTCGAGGCCATCGGCGTCGCCGCAGGCATGCCGGCGGTCGCTGCGGCGCTCGACGGCATTGCACTCTATGCACTCGCCTTCGCCGGCACGCTCGCCGGTTCGATCGTCGCAATGGTCTGGGCCGGCGCGGATTGCGACCGCCATGGTCCATTTCGTTCGATGGCTTGGGGCATGGGCCTGTTCGCGCTCGGACTGCTCACCGCTGGCCTGGCGAACTCGATGTCGATCCTGGTTGTTGGCCGCGTCATCCAGGGCCTGGGTTCTGGTTTGCTCGTGGTCGCGCTTTATGTGGCCACCGCGCGCACGTTGCCACCAGCCCTGCATCCACGCCTGTTCGCCCTGTTCTCATCCGCGTGGGTCGTGCCGGCCATCATCGGTCCCGCCATTTCAGGCTGGATCGTGGCGCAGCTCGGATGGCGTTGGCTCTTTCTCGGGATCGGGCTGATGCTGCTGCCTGCTGCGGCCCTCATACTGCCGCCTTTGCGCAGCCATGACGGCGCGGCACGATCGGATCAACGCCGGCCGGCCATGCATTGGCCGCTGCTGGCGGCCATCGCGAGCCTCGCGCTTGCAACCAGCGCCGGAGCGGCCGGCTGGATGCCGCTCGTTATCGCTGTCTCGCTGGTCGCGATCCTCTTCGCCGCAGTTCGCCTCCTGCCGACCGGAACGCTGCGCTTCGAACGCGGCCTGCCTACCGTGATCGCGCTGCGCGGCCTCAATTCGGGAGCGTTCTTCCTCTGCGAAGCCTTCGTGCCGTTGTGGCTGCACCAGCAGCGCGGTTGGTCGCTCACCGCCGCCGGCATAGCGCTGACCGGCGGCGCCATCAGTTGGAGCCTCGGCAGCCATCTGCAATCTCGGCTGGTCGATCAGGCGCGCCGACACTCCTGGCTATCGCGTGGTTGCCTGCTGCTCGTCGTCGGAATCGCCGTCTGCATCCTGGCGGTGACCGGTGTCCTGCCGGACTGGAGCATGCTGCTCGGCTGGTCGCTGTCGGGACTCGGCGTCGGTCTCTCATTGCCGATGCTCGGAGTATTGATGCTGAAGCTTGCGCCGCGTGAGCAGCAGGGCAGCTATTCCTCGGCACTGCAACTGTGCGCGGCATTGTGCACGAGTGCCGCGCTTGCAGCTGGCGGACTGGTGTTTTCGCTGCTGCAAGCCAGGCTGCCGACCACAGCCTTCGCGAGCGTATTCGTACTGGCTGTCATCGTCGCTGCGACGTCATGGCGTGGCGCGCATCGAGTCCTGCCCAAATAGTTTCGCCCCCTGGTAGTCGCCGGTACGGACCCGATCCGGCTCAGACCTTCTTGAGGAACTCCGATTTCAGCATCATCGCGCTGCCGGCGACCTTGCCTTCGACATCGTGGTCGCCACCGACCACGCGAATGCCGCGAACCTTGGTGCCCTGCTTGATCACCTGCGACGAGCCTCGCACCTTGAGGTCCTTGATCAGGACGATGTCGTCACCGTCGGCCAGGCGATTCCCATTGCTGTCCCTGACCGCCGGAGCGTCATCATCGACCGCCGTTGCGGACGCGGCCTTCGGCCATTCGTGTCCGCAGTCCGCACAAACAAAGTTGTCGCCATCGGGATAGGTGTTCTCCATCGAACAGACGGGACACGCGGGAATATCGGACATCGGGGTCTTCCGCAAGCGGGAGGCGCAATTCTAGCGCCCGATGAGCGGGCGCGCCTGCACACGCGACGATTTGCCTGCAGACCGACGTTGCCGCGATGGCCGGGCCATCGAGGTCGGCGCCCAGCGATCTGCAGGCATGCAGTCGTCGTGGAGGTTGCCTTGCTCGATCGACCCACAGCAGCTAGGGCGAGACCCATTTCCTCGTGACGGCCAGGTCCTGGGCAAAATCGAGGAGCCCAAGACTTGCTGCAGCCGCGACCAGTCCTGCTTGCAGTTCCGACGCATCGCGACGGCTCAGGTCATCGATCCCGGTCACTCCCGCCGTCATGAGCAGAAATGCATCGTCGCCGACGATGCCCGGCCGCTGCAGGAGCTCGGCCTGTAGCGCCCATCGTCGCACGTGGGCGGGATCCTGCTTCACGATCGCGGCCAGTCGCCCCGGACCCTCGGGCTCGCGCCAGGCTTCGAGCAAGGTGGCGGTGTCGCGGATATCGATCGCGTCCAGTGCCACGGCGTCATCGGCATCGAGATCGACGATCTCGCGCAACGGATAGCTGCCGGCACGCTCGCGTCCGTACCAGGCCAGCGCGTAGGTGGCGAAGATCGCATTGTTCAGGTGGTCACCGGGGAAATCGTCTCGCTCGCGCTGGGCAAACCAGCCACGGATTCGCGCCGCCGTGCCGGGGTCGCGAGGCTTCGACAGTTTTTCCGCCATCGAGCGTTCGGCCGCCGCGATCACCGAGCGCTCCGGCAAATGCGCCTCGGTCGCGCTCGCCCTGACCAGGCCGGCGAGGGTCGGCACCGACGCCGCGCGCGCTGTCGGTGGCGCGCCGAGACCGAACCGCTGGCACAGAGTCTTGATGATCGAGGTATGGTCGAGCCGGGTGACGAAGGCGCCGCAGGGGTCCTTCATCGAAACGCCATCGGTCGGCCGGAAGACCTTCGTCGTCAGGCGCGGATTGATCAGGATCGCCGGTACGCGCACGCCGCAGCGATCGTAGTTGAAATTGCTGGTCGGACGTGCGAACGGACTGACGGCGGAGCCAGGCTTGACGTGGTCGTAGGTGCCGCCGTGCTCGTCGTAGGTAACGATCAGCAAGGTTCGTTCGAACACCGAGGGGTATCTGGCCAGCGACGCATAGACCTCGGCCAGCAATTTTTCACCATCGTGCACATTGATGGGTGGCGGGAAGTTCTGCGCGTTGAGGTCGAGCGGATCAGGGATTGCGCCGCCTGGATGGTTGCTGTTGGCGGTGTACTCGACACCGGTGTAGGCCGGCTCGATGAAGCTGTAGGTCGGCAGGGTGCCATTGCGGATGTCGTATTCGAAGTTGGTCTCCGCGCGGAAATGCTCGTGGTAGCGGTACACATTGCCGCCGTAGAGGGCATCCAGGCACCAGTGCTCGTAGACGTACTGGCACAGCGCCGACAGCGGCGCGTCGTGATAGTAGACCTTCCAGTTGAGCCTGCGCGGCTTCTCCTGGAAATTGCTGCACGCCCCGGCCCGGCCGCTCGGATAGGTCTCATCGAGCATTTCGAAAACCGTGGTATCGACGACCGGCGGATCGAACTTGCCTTCAACGATCTTCGAGAACGAGAGCCCCGAGGTGTAGTCGCCGTTGTTCACACGGGCGCGGTCTGTCCCCGGGATCATCGAAGGCGTCCCGGTGTGGGTGAAGGTACGGTTCGCGATCGTCTGTACCGGCGCCGCCGCGTGCCAGACATCGCTGACTGCATAGTGTCGGGCCAGTGCGTAGCTCCATGGCACGTTGCCTTCGTCGAAGTACTGCATGATGTTGTGCGGAATCGGCGGGACGCTGGGCTGGTCGATGCCCTCGCGCGAGGCGGGTTGTCGCGCGTAGTTGGCGGCAAAGCCGCCCATGCCCGGACTCGGACAGTTGCCCGGGCTTGGCGCACCAAAAAGCTGGATGTTCATGTCGGTGAATTCCTCACCGGGGTCCGGAAACGGAATCGTGCCCGAGGCGATGCCGGGAGAGGCCTGCCAGACTGTCCAGGTACCGACCCCCGGCGCGGTCGGGTTGTAGTTCCACTCCTTGCCGGTCAAGCCTTCGAACGATGCGCTCGCCGGATACAGTCCGCCGAGGACGTTGTCGAACGAACGGTTCTCGAGCATCAGCACGACCACATGGTCGATATTGGGCAGCAGCAGATTCTCTTCCACAGTTCAGATCCTCTCGATTTCCGCGCTCGTGAGCGCGCGCACAACCGCAACGACCGCAGCGCTCCAGTCGTGCGGACGCTCCTGGCGGAACAGACGCATGCCGGGATACCACGGCGTGTCGGAGCGATCGGCCATCCAGCGCCAATCGCTCCAGTAAGGAAGCAGCAGCAATACCCGCGCACCGAGCGCACCGGCGAGGTGGGCGACCGACGTGTCGATGCTGATGACGAGGTCGAGCAATCGAATCACGGCGGCGCTATCGAGGAAGGCGCCATCGCCATCCAGGCCCGCGACATCGATTGCGCCGAGCGCCTCGATCTCCTCGTGACTCGCGTCGCGCTGAAGGCTGACCAGGCTGCCCTGCAGTTTCGAGAGAGGCCTCAGGTCATCGACCGTGCACGTGCGGATCAGGCCGTCCTTCTGGCGCAGGTTGCCGCGCCAGGCCACGCCGATCCATGGTCGCGGCAATCCCGCGAGTTCCCTGGCCATGCGCTCGACCCGGGCGGGCTCGGCGCTCAGATAGGGGATATGTTGAGGCAGGCTCGCCGGTGCATGCCGAAAGATCGCGACGAGATCGAGCAGGCGCGCCTGGAAGTCGAACTCGGGCAGTGGCTCGTCCATGGCACTGATGCCCGTCAGCCCCCTCAGCGTGCACAGCAGCGGAAGCATTGCGCGACGCACTATCAGATGGACCTGCGCCCCGAGTTCGGCGCAGACCTCCACGTAGCGGACCATCTGCAGGGTGTCGCCGAGCCCATGCTGGTCATAGAGCAGGAGACGCTTGCCGGCGATCGGTTGCCCCTGCCAGCGACGTCCGGTCAAGGCGGGTGGGTAGATCGCATCGAAGGCAGCGGTGTCGGCGTAACCGGCCGAGAAATTTCCGAGCTCGAGCAACAGGTGCTGCAACACGAACCGCGCATGCATGTTCTGCGGGTCCAGACTGCGCGCGATTTCCAGTTCTCGCTGCGCTGCCATGCGCTTATGGCAGCGCCAGAAGCCGATACCGAGAGCGGTGCGAACCTCGCAGGAATGCGCATCGAGTTCAACGGCCCGACGCAGCCAGCGCATGCCTTCATTCATGTGCCCCTGCAGGATCATGCAGGTACCGCGTGCGGCGCAGGTTCGCGCATCCTCCCCGGGCAGGGCATCGAGCACGTTCGATGCCTCGTCGAGCTGCCGCGCATCCTGCAGATGCGACGCCAGCTGCAGATGGCTCTCAAGATCGTCCTGGTGGAGGTGGGCGGCGCGGCGCGACCATTCGATCGCCCCTTCGTGGTCCAGCATGCGCGCCGAGATACGTGCCAGTCCCGACAGCGCCTCCATGCCGGTCGGGTTCAGGCGCAAGGCGGCCTGGTAGGCCGCCGTGGCCTCGGCGATGCGATTGAAGCTCTCCTCGCGCTGTGCCGCCGCGAGCCACGTCGCGTAGCTCCAGGTCGAGGCGTCCTCGACCCGCTCGTCGTTCGGCGGGCGGGTGGCCGGCCTCATCGTGTACCTGCGAAATGACGCTGCATCCGATGCATGATTGCGCTACTCCACCCGTTCAGACTTTCCGCAGTCCGGTCAGGGCTGCAGTTGCGGCGAGCCAGGCGGCAGGAAGAATGCCTGTCCGCTGGCGTGAGGTGCATGGCAGGGCCGACGAAAGCGAGGATGGAGCACAACGCCGGGCCAGTCGGGAAAAATCTAATCGACTAGCGACGGCAGGGCTAGCTGTCAGTTCTTACAGGTTGTCATCGAGCCGCGATCGGCGTAAACCTGTGCTGATCGACCCGGCACGCGCGGCGCGGAATTCGAACCGAAGCGGTGTTTTCACCCCGGTGCCAGCCACGCGAATGGAATCCACGGCAGGTTGCGAAACACGGTGAATGCAAGCACCGCCGGCAGCCAGAGTCGCGCGTCGGCCAGCCTCGCCAGCCACTTCTGCCCGGGAAAATGCGGGCGAAGCAGGATCGCCGGAATCAGCGGGACGGCCATCACCGCCAACGGATTCATTCCAAGGGCAAGCCCGAGGTGACCGTGCATCAGGGCATGCAGGGCGCGCGTCGTTCCGCAACCCGGGCAATAGAGGTGGGTCAATGCGTGGAACGGACACGGTGGCAAAATACTGCCATCCACGAATGGATCGGCGACAAGAAGAACGCCGCATACGAGGAGCGCGCCGACCGGCAATGCGATGATCGAGAGCGGATACCGGGCAAAGACGGCAAGCCGGGCCTCCCATGACATCCGCAAGATGCGCAATGTCACGGCCTACCTGCCGAATGTCGCGCCCATGATGACCAGGCCGACGTAGAGCAGAACGAACAGCAAGCCCAGTCCGAACGAGACCCAGCACCACGTGGCTGCGTTGCGTGCGGCGTCGCGCGCGCCGGCCACATCACCGACGGCGGCCTTGCTGTCGACCTGGGCCGCGTAAACGATGGCCACGATCCCGGTCGGCAGGCAGCAGAACAAGGTGGCCAGAATGGCCCAGACAAGATTGTTGCCGACGGCAACACGCTGCGTGGACGGCATTCCTGTGGCCTGCCCAAAGCCCTGATCGATCATGGGCATCGGTGCGCCGCAGCGGCTGCAATGAACCGCCGAATCGGGATTTTCCTGACCGCACTTTGGACAGAACATGACGCACATCTCCCCTGCAACTGATCGAATCGCCCGTGGTGTTCTATCACGACTCACGCGTCGATCAAATCACGACGCTGTCGACGACGCCGCACAGGACACCTGGCCATGGCGCGCGGGGGACTGCGAGTTCGCGCGATCGGCGCAAGCAGGCCACCCAGCACATGATGCGACAACCGCTACTCGGCACCGCCCGAACCTACGGCGTCATCTGAAAGCTTTCCGGCACTGCGCGCAGGAGCGCCGCGCCAGCCAAAGAAGGCCTGCACTTCGTCGCGGCGGGCCATGGTATCCCTGATTCCCAGTTCGATCAGCTCACGCGTGTAGGAGGCTTCGAACAGCAGGTAGCTGGCCAGCGCTGAACCGCGTGCCGACTCGCCGCGACCGGACACGCCGACCGCACGCAGCAGGGCACGAATCGCAAACGGCAGGCTGCCAATATGGCGGGCGGCGATGTCGTCCAGGCGTTCGCTCGGTGAAATCAGCAACACGTCGATCGGACGCAGACTCGTTTCGCCCAGAGCCTCGGGGGTCAGCAGCTGCAGGGTGCGATTGATGCGCTGCATGCGCTCGACGTCCGCCCGTAGCGAGTCGAGAAAGATGTTCGACAAGGCATGGCCGGCGATCTGGGCCAGGTTCGGATATTCGCTGCTGCCGGCCCGCGGACCCGGCGGCTCGCGCAGACGTCCAGCGCCAACGATGAGAACCCGTTCCGAGCCGAGATGGATCGCCGGCGAAATCGGCGCCGTCTGGCGCATCGAGCCATCGCCGAAGTATTCGGTATGGCCGTCCACGGTCAAGGCGACGGGCGGAAACACGAACGGAATGGACGACGAGGCGAGCAGATGGTCGATGCCTATCGAATCACGCACTGCAATGCGCTGCGAACGCTTCCACGGATGAACGTCCACACCGGCCTCGAAGAAGGTGACATGCAGACCCGAGCCGTAGCTCGACGCGGTGACGGCCAGGCCCTTGAGCTGCCCTTCGGCCATCAGGGTCCGAACTTGCTCTGGCTTGAACCAGGCCTTCAGCGAAGATCGAAGCGGCGCATTGTCGAGGAGCGATCGGGGTCGCGCCCGGCGCAACCCCGGAATCAGCCAGCCCAGGGTCAGCATCGTCAGCCAGCGCGCTCCGGTGGCGATGATTCCCGGCAGGTCGGCGCGGTAGATCTGGCTGACGCGGAAGTTCGCCCAGACCTCGTGCAACGCGGCCACGGCCAGATCGAAGTCATCTGCCCGGCTGGCCAGCGCGGCCGCATTGATGGCGCCGGCCGATGTTCCGGTGATGACCGGGAAAGGATTGCCGCCGGCGATGCCACACTCGCGCCGGATCTGCGCGAGCGCCTTCAGTACGCCCACCTGGTAGCCGGCCCGGGCGCCACCGCCGGTCAACACCAGGCCTGTAATCGGAACGCTCATTGGCTCACGCATGACATATTCAAAGGGCGACGATAGCAGCCCATTCGCCGGGAGTCCCCGGCCATGCAATTTTTCAATGATTTCCATGATAGAGTCCGGAGAAATGTCGGCGCGCGCGCCGGCCTGCACGCGGATCGGTGACATGACTCCAGGGAGAAGTTGCATGAACAAGCTTGGGGGTTTCTCCAGACTCAAGGGTATGGCGGCAGCCAGCGCCATCGGCATCGCGGGCTTGGCAGGGGGCAACGTCGCGCGAGCGGCCAGCACCGGCATTCCCGTGAACATCACGCGCGGAGCGGCCTTCTGGTCCAGTGTGGACAACAACACCAGCTTCCCGTCCAGTAGCACTGTCACCACCACGAACGGCGACGTCTACACCACCGACGTAACCGCATTTGGAATCCAGGATGCCACTCTGGCCGGTCCGGCCAGCAGTTTCTTCTCGGACGGCGTCGACAATGCCCTGATTCTCGCCGTCAACGGCAATCTCTTCGTCAATCCCGATTCCACGGTCGATTTGACCGGCGATACCCTCACCACCGATACCGCGACGATCGTTCCGGGCGTCGATGCCCAGATCCGCTACAACTTCTTCCCCGGTCGACCGGTTGTGCGCGGGCTGTTCAGTCTGACCAATACCACCGGTGCTCCAATCAGCGTCAATGCAGCCATTCTTGGCGACTATGGGTCGGACAGCAATACCACCGTCCGGGCCACCAGCAACGGCGATACGGCGATCGATACAAACGATTTCTGGTACATGACCGATGATCTCAGCGCGCCGACATCTCCGAATGGCGTGGTCGTCAATCCCCGCAAGGTCGAAGCGCCGAACGGACTGCCGGACCCGCGCATCACGCTGTCTCGCTACGGCGCGGGCGCTTCGGTCATCCCGTTCAATGCGCTGACTCCGGGCACCCCGGGCCCGGCGATAGCGACTTTCGGATTGCGGTATCCAGTGACGATCGCGGCCGGACAGACGGTTCGCATCATGGTGTTCATGGAACTCTCCGATTCGACGATTCCGGAAACGACAGCCGTCGCCGATGCCGCGGATTTCGAATCGCTGGCTGCGCTGCAGACAGCCGGCTTGCTGAGCGGACTGTCGCCGACCGAGCAAAGCGAGATCGTCAATTACGGGCAGGGCGGACCGCCACCGCCACCGGCGGTTCCACCGGCGAGCCTGCCTGCTGCCTCCCCGACCGGACTGGCCGCGTTGTTGGCGGCACTGGGCGGCCTTGGCTTCTTCGAGCTGCGTCGTCGCAGGAAGCTCGGTCTGACCCGATAGAAGCGGCCAGACACAACTTGCATTGCGTCTGCCCTGCGTGGACCCCGATGAGTCGGGGTCCAGCGCACCTCGTTTGCCTGGTTTGACTTGAAGATGCCCTCGATGAAACCTGGCGATCTGCTGCGCGCTGGCGATCTCGAAGGCTCCGCGCGTCTTGCCCGAACGCTACTGGCCACCCGATCCGCGAATGCCGATGCCCAGCATGCCCTCGGGGTCGAGGCGCTTTCCCGCGGCGCGTTCCGTGAAGCCCTCGACTGGCTTGAACAATCCGTCGTCGGCGACCCCGCCAACGCCTGGTACTGGTGCAACCTCGCCCATGCCCGGATGCAGGCATCGCCGGCTCACGCAGCCGATGCCGCTGGTGCCATAAAGGCATCCCAGCGCGCCCTCTCGCTGAAACCGGACTACGCACAGGCTCGCTACAACCTCGGCTGTGGATTGCTCGCCTCGAACCGATACGAAGATGCCAGTGCCGAGTTTCGCAGCCTCGTCCAGCGCTTTCCCGAAAACGCGGACTATGTCTGTGCCCTGGCCGATTCACGGCGTGGCCTCGGGCTGTGGCGCGAAGCGGCCCGGTACTACCGCCAGGCACTCGAACTCGATGCCGACCATGTCCGCGCCGAAAGCAATCTCGGTGCCCTCCTCGCAGGTTTCGGCGAATCCGAGCAGGCGCGTTCCTGCTGTCTGCGTGCGGTGGCGAAGGCACCTCATTCCTGGCAGGCCCATCATCTGCTTGGGCGCTGCCATTACCAGCTCGAAGCATTCGATGAAGCCATGGACGCCTTTGCCAATGCCTTCGAGCTCAATCCCGACTTTGCCGACCTCAACATCGACATCGCCAGGCTCTGGCAGGAAAACGGGGATCTGGCCGAGGCCGCCACGTGGTATCAACGCGCACTGACCTTCGCCCAGGACGACCCCACAGCGCGCGCGGGACTAGCCTCGATCCTGCTTGATCAGGGCCATTCGACGGCGGCACTCAGCGTGCTTGCCGATATCGTGGAGACGCATGCCGGCAATGCCGATGTGCTCAGGGTCCATGCACAATGTCTGTGGAGCGAAGGCGATGCCGATGCTGCCATCGCCCAGCTCCGCGTGGCCCAGGCCGCGCAGCCCAACAACGCCAGCCTGTTTGCCTTGAGCGGGCAGATACTCGCATCCGCCGGCAAGGTCGAAGCCGCGCACGCCGAATACACCGCCGCTCTGGAACTCAATCCCAGATGCGCATCCGCCTTGAGCGGATTGGCAAGCAGCAAGCGGGGCTCGCTGGATGCAGAGCGGGCCACGGCGATGCTCGAATTGCTCGAACGACCACGTCTTCGTGACGGCGCCCGGGCAATGCTGCACAGCGGCCTTGCCTATTATCACGATGGTCGCAAGGAGTGGCGGATTGCCGCCGAGCACATGGCAAGTGCGAATGCCTGCCAGTGGAGGCACCGCGAAAAGCGGGGCCAGGTTTACGAACCCGAGGCCTTCGCGAGACGGTGCGCAAGGCTCCGCGAAGTCTTCGACGCCAACCATTTTTCCAGGGTGGACGGTCTAGGCGACGACAGCGCGCTGCCGGCGTTCATCGTCGGCATGCCGCGCTCCGGGACGACGCTGACCGAACAGATCCTCGCCCGCCACCCGCAGGTGCATGGCATCGGCGAACGCAACTTCGCCGCGCTTTCAATGAACTCGCTGCGCACGCAGGCGAAAACCGCGGAATCCGGCGACGATGAGGAACTGGCAGCCCTGGATAGGATCCCCCTGGTCGACGAACGTACGATCCGCAGCATCGCCCCCCGCTATCGATCGCAACTTCATGCCCTGGCCAGCGTCCAGGGAAAACCGCAGGCCTGCCGCGTCGTTGACAAGATGCCCGACAACTACAATCTCGTCGGCTGGATCGCGACCCTGTTTCCGAATGCCCGGATCATCCATTGCCGACGCGACCTGCGCGACGTGGCCCTGTCCTGCTGGATGACCCAATTCGGCAAGATCTCCTGGGCCTCGCGCTGGTCCGACCTGCTGCATCGTATCGGCGAGTACCAGGTACTGATGCAGCATTGGCGAGGGGTGCTTCCAGGCCGCTTCATCGAGGTCGACTACGAAGCGATGGTCAGCGATCAGGAGTCGGAATCCCGGCGTCTGATCGACTGGCTCGGTTTGCCATGGGATCCCATCTGTCTCGAACACTATGCGGGCGAGGGTCTGGTCCGAACCGCCAGCATTACCCAGGTCCGCCAGCCGATCTACACGCGCTCGGTCGCGCGCTGGGAACACTACCTGCCCTACATTCCCGAACTCGGCGCGATCAACCCCGGCCGGTCTTGACCGGGAAATCGGCACGCGTCAGTGCGGGTCGCCGACTCGATTCGGGACGCGTCCCGAATCGCGCTTCCTGACAATCGTTCGGCAGTCGTGCCGAGAGGGAGGCCGCGGTCGTTGGCGATGTATGGGAGGCCCGGGCGAGGTGCCGCCTGGGTGTTTTCGTCCCGGTCGGGCCGAACGATTCGCCGTATGGGCCGTGCAAGGGTGCTCATCGAAACTGTGGGAGTGCCGCATCGGCCTCAGGCACCAGGATGACCCTGCCCTCCCCGCCGAACCAGATCTCGCACTCGGAATTCTGGATCATGTGTCGGTAGGCCTGGTCCTTCGAGCCATGTCTCGCACCAAACCGGAGCGTGCGTGGAATGGTGGCCCATCGCCCACGCGCGACCAGCGGCCGCGAATTCGGTCCCGTCTGCGAAACGACCTCAACGCCGGACTGCGCTATTGGCGCTTTGCGGCGTATGTCACCCGATAGATCGCACCAGCCTGGTCGTCGGAGACGAGCAGCGCGCCGTCCGGCATGACGAGCACATCAGCGGGTCGTCCCCAGCTTTCCTCGTTTTCGAGGAATCCCTCGATCAACGGTTCGTAACCGAGCACCTTGTTGCCATCGAGCCGCACGGTCATCACCCGATAGCCGGATTTCTGCGTCCGGTTCCACGAACCATGCTGGGCAATGATGGCGGCCCCCCGATAGGCGGCCGGAAACATCTTTCCGTCGTAAAAGCGCATGCCGAGCGCGGCCACGTGCGGACCAAGCTTGAGAGCCGGGGCCGTGTAGTCGGCGCAGCGCTTGCCTTCGCCGAACTCCGGGTCGAGCGTGTCGCCCTGGTGGCAGTATGGAAAGCCGAAGTGCTCACCGGTCCGGCCCACGCGGTTGAGTTCATCCGATGGCAGATCGTCGCCGAGCAAGTCCCGGCCGTTCTCGGTGAACCACAGCGCATTCGTGCCGGGCTGCCAGTCGAAGCCGACCGAGTTGCGCACGCCGTATGCGACATCCTCGCGGCCGCTGCCATCGGGATTCATGCGCAGCAGCTTCGCATAGCCCTCGCGGTCACAGACGTTGCACGGCGCACCGATCGGCACATACAGCTTGCCGTCCGGTCCGAAGGCGATGAATTTCCAGCCGTGATGCGTCTCGCCCGGCAGGTCCGATACGACGACTTCGGCCTTCGGCGGCGTATCGAGATGGTCTTCGATATTCCGGTAGACGAGAATCTGGCTGACCGCCGACACGTACAAGTCGCCCTCGTGGAAGGCGACGCCGACCGGCAGCTGCAGGCCGTCCACGATGACACGCACGGTCTCTGCACGACCGTCCTGATCCGCATCCGTCAGCGCGTAGACCTTGCCGACGCGGCGGGACCCCGCAAACACGGTGCCGCGGGTGCCGATCGCCAGCTCACGCGCATTCGGCACGTCCGCCGAATAGACCGCGATCTCGAAACCCTTGGGCAGCTTCAGTTTCTCGAGAGGCAGCGGATCCTTTGCCGATGCATGCGCCGCCATCGCGACAAACAGCAGGCCGCAAACCGGGGCAAGGAAGGATGGGGCGCGGAAAATTCGAATCATGGCTGCCTCGACTGCTCACCAGGTTGCAGCATTGTCACCGATGGTGGCTGAACATGGCACTCAGGTCCCCATCCAGTGGCAGCCTCCGCACAGGGCGACAAACCCGGGCGCCCCGCCGCCCGGCAACAACGCCTGCAGCGGCAAGGCCCGGCAGCACGCTGGACGTCGCTGATCCGGAATGGAACCTGCCCGACCGCGGCGCGCGAGGGAAGGTCAGATCAAGTAGCAAAGTCGTCATGGCGTTCAGAAGGTATTCCACATGTGCTGCGTGGCAAAGTGAAGTCTGGTTGCCTTGACGAGGCGCGCGGTGCATGTGGAGAGCCTTCTGGACGCCACCTTTTCAACATCCAATCAATCCGTTAGGCGACGCCTGCCTGCGCGCAGATCTTTGTTGCGTCGACTTGAAAGACCGCCAGTCTGTCTGCGTCGACGCGCCGCGATCTGCACACAGGCAGGCGTCGTGGCGACTTTGCTACTTGATCAGACCCTCCCTAGCATCGGGGCGCAGATCCCTGCCGAGGACTCAGGCCAGGATCCCGGGCCACTGTCGGGCAGGACTTCGACCACCCCCCTATTCCTGCCTGGGAATGTATAGTTCGCCGATCGGGTGGGTACGCTACCCGGCCACGAATAACGGAGAGATGTCATGGGTCTTGTTCAGGCAGTGGTGGGTTCCATCGGCGGCACGCTGGCCGACCAGTGGAAGGATTTCTACACCGTTCCAGGCGGTTTGCCGGCCACGGCGGCGCTGTTCGCTGCGGTACCTCAGGGCAGCAACGCGGGGCGCGGCTCGAACACCAAGGGCTCCTCGAACATCATCACCAATGGTTCGAAGATCGTCGTGCCGGAAGGCTACGGCCTGCTCCTGTTCCAGGACGGTGCGGTCACCGGTTTTGCCGCCGAACCGGGCGCCTATGAATGGCGCTCCGACGCTCTGAATTCGAAGTCGATCTTCGCCGGGGACGGCTTCGTCGATTCGCTGATCATGCAAAGCTGGGAGCGTTTCAAGTTCGGCGGCCAGCCCGGTTCCCAGCAGGCGGCGTTCTTCGTTTCGCTCAAGGAACTTCCGGAAAACCGCTTCGGCACGCAATCCGAAATCTACTGGGATGACGGCTTCCTCGGCACCCAGGTCGGTGCGGTCACGCGCGGCTCCTATACGCTGAAGATCGTCGACCCGATCCTGTTCGTGAAGAACTTCGTGCCGGCGCGCTACCTCCAGCCCGGCGAGGTCTTCGATTTCACCGATATCGAAAACGCTGCCGCCGCCCAGCTCTTCAACGAAGTAGTCGGCTCGCTGGCGCCGGCCTTCAGCCTCTACTCCAACGATCCGGCCAAGGGCAATCGCATCACCAAGCTGCAGCAGGACTCCCTCGGTTTTGCCAGGAGCCTGTCCGACGCGGTGGAGCAGGCCTATCAATGGAAATCCGATCGTGGCCTGGCCATCGTCAAGACCGCCATCGTTTCGATCGAATACGACGCAAACACGCGCGAACTGCTCAAGACCGTCCAGCGCGCCGATGCCCTTTCGGGTGCGCGCGGCAACTCGAACCTGCAGGCCAGTGTCGCCCAGGGGATGCAGTCGGCCGGCGAGAATGGCGGTGCGGCGGGCATGATGGGCATTGGCATGGCTTCCGGCATGATGGGCGGGATCGGCAATCTGCAACAGCCGGTTGCAGCGGCCGCGGCGGCCGCCGACGACCCGATCGCCAAGCTGAAGAAGGCCAAGGAGATGCTCGATCTCGGCCTGATCACGCAAGCCGACTACGACGCGGCAAAAACCAAGGCGCTCGGCCTGTAAGCCACCCTTCGAAGAGCAACCATGTCCAATACCCCCACTCCGCCGCCGGTGCCGCGGTACACCGGCCCCGGGTCGCCGCAGGACGTGCCGCCGCAACCGGGCAGTTCGCCGATCGATCCGGCCAGCTTGCCCGAACCGATCCGCGAGGAATTGCTCGCGCCCGACCCGGTCGCCATCGATACGTCCGCCGACGAGTTGAAGGATGGGCTCAACCGCTGTCCGAAATGCGGCGCGACCGACATCCGCCAGAAGCCTGGCAGCGATCTGCTGATCTGCCTGTATTGCCGCAACGAATGGCATGGCCAGCGGGTCGAGGAGGAGTTCGGCCTCGGCGAAGGAATCGACCAGCTCAAAGGCACCGTGATCGCCTCCGGTGCGCGGGATATCGAGGTCGACGCCGCGAGCCTGATGAGTTTCAAGTGCACCGGCTGCGGTGCCGAGGTCACGGTCAACACCGCCAACGCGATGACAGCGCGCTGCCACTGGTGCCGGCACGTGTTCGGCGTCAACGAACAGGTCGCCAACGGCGCGGTGCCCGACGCGGTGCTGCCGTTCTTCATCAAGAAGGACGACGCAGTCGCGCGCATCTGCCAATTCGTCGACAAGCGGCGCCTGTTCGCCCTGAAGGAATTCAAGGAACAATTCACGCCCGAGAATGTGATTGGCGTCTACCTGCCCTACATGATCGTCGACGGCAATGCGAGCGCCGACGTCGCCGGCCATGGCGAGATCAAGACACGCGAGTACACCAAGGGTAGCGGAGACAACAAGAAAACCTACTACGATGCCGACGTCTACCGGGTGGAGCGGCATGTCGATTTCACCGTCGACGACCTGCCGCTGGAATCCTCCAACGAGCGTGGCAACCTCGATACGCGCAGCAACACCAACAACATCATCAATACGATCCTGCCCTTCGACACCAAGAACGCGGTGAAATGGAATGCGTCCTATCTTTCGGGCTACAGCTCGGAGAAGCGCGATCGCGACGTCGAGCACCTGCACCCGCGCTTGGAGGACCAGTTGCTCTCGATCGCCCGTGCCCAGGTCGAACAATCAGTGCGCCGCTACGATCGCGGCGTGCGCTGGGAACAGGAGGATCTCGACCTGCACGGATCACGCTGGGTGTCGATGTACCTGCCGGTCTGGCTGTATTCCTATCACCAGCCCGGCAGTAACGGCGGCATGCTGCATTACATTGCGGTGAACGGCCGCACTGGTGAAACCATGGGCAGTGTGCCAGTCCAGCAGTGGAAGCTGCTGATGACCGCGATCACGGTCGGTACCTTTCTCGAAGGCATTGCATTGTGGATACTGGGGAGTTCGTCATGAGCGACGACGGTGGACTCTGGCTGCTCGCGCTCGGACCGGCCGGCGCGACCTCGCTTTACTGGTTTCTCTATCGCTACTATCGCAATACCGACAAATCGCATGCCTTCGAGCGCGAGACGGCGGTCGACGCCAAGCCGGTGACGGGGTCCGATCAGAAGGTCGACGAGGTGAAGGGTACCCGCGAAACCCGCATACGAGGGGACAACGTGAGTGCATACCGCGAACGTGTGCGACGGATTCGAAGCGACAGTAGCTGAGCCGGAACCTACCGGAAAGCGCAAGCCGGCGAACGACGACACGCAATTCATGGCCACGACAGGCATCATCGGAACCCTCTTTCTGGTTTTCGGGACGGCTCTGTTCCTTGGGGTCGGCTGGCTGTTGGTCCTGGCTCGGCGCAGCCAGCACTGGGCTTCGACCCGGGGTCGGGTCGTCTCGTCGAAGATCGATTCGACATTCGACACCACCGGCAGCAACCGCATGAGTCATCGCCTGATCCTCGCCTATCGATACACGGTCGATGGAGACACCCTGACCGGAGATCGCCTGCAGTTCGGGGACACGTTCTGGAGTTCGACGCGCTCACGCGATCTGGCCGAAAAGCTCGGTCGCAAGTACCCGGAGGGCCAGGAAGTCACGGTCTATTACGATCCTGCTCACCCCGATCGCTGCACGCTAACCCGCAACGTCGAATCGAAGCCCTACTTCCTGCTCTTCGCGGTCGCGCTCGGTCTCGTTGCCGCCGGCTGGGCGGTGTTGGCGGGCCTGGTTCGCGTGTTGTAGTTCACGGCACACCGCTCAGCAGCGGGCTGCCCGCAAGCCCTGTATTCGACCATCAATGGATCCTTCCCGCAGCGACCTTGACGTATCCGGCGACGGCTGCCGGCGAACGGTCAAGCCGCCAACGCCGGTGCGCAGGATCGCACGGCTATCACCGACGAGAACGCGCCCGGCAAGCTCGAGGGCGTCGTTCGTACGTCGGCACCTGCAAGCGGATTGCGCACTTCCCGGTTCAGGTTTTCAGCGTCCGTCCGAACAGCGCAAGCATGCGCGACCACGCCTCGGTGGCCGCGGCTTCGTCGTGGCGCGGCGTGGTGTCGTTGTTGAAACCATGCACGGTACCGGGGGCCTGGAACGCGGTGTACTTCACCCCGGCCGCCTTGAGTGCCTTCTCGTAGTCCGGCCATTGGGCATTCACGCGATCGTCCTTGGCGGCGAGCACGATCAGCATTTCGGCCTTGATCTTCGAAACCTCGTCAAGGTCGGGCGCACTCCCGTAAAACGGCGCTGCTGCTGCGAGTGAAGGCAGCTGCGTGGCGAGGAAGTTGGTCATGCTGCCGCCCCAGCAGAAGCCGACCACACCCATCCGTCCGTTGCCGTCCTCGATGCCCGTGAGCCAATGCGCGGCGGCAACGAAATCCTGTCTTGATCGGGCCTGGTCGAGATCCTTGAACAGGGTTCGTGCATCGTCCTCGTTGCCAGGATAACCGCCGAGCGGAAACAGCGCGTCGGGCGCGAACGCGATGTAGCCTTCCAGCGCAATGCGCCGTGCCACGTCCTCGATATGCGGATTGAGTCCGCGGTTTTCGTGGGCCACGAGCACCAGCGGCCGCGCAGCTTTCGCATCCGCCGGCCGCACCAGGTAGCCGCCCGCCTTGCCGTAGCCATTTGGTGAGTCGAATTCGCGTCGCGAAACGACCAGCCTCGGATCGTCCGGCTTGATCTTCTGTGCCAGGGCGAACCGGGGACTCAGCGCGGCGAGCAGGCCGGCGGCCGCCGTCGCCCCGATGGCCAGGCGCGCAGCCCCGGCAATGAATCCACGACGGTCGATTGCCCCGTGCACGTACTGATCGAACAGACCGAGTACATCCGGATCGAAATCATGCACGGTCTTGCGGGTCGAGTGCGCCATGGCGGCCTCCGGTCGATCGTTGGTGACGGGCCGATCCTAGCAACCGCCTGGCGGTTTCGTCTGCGTCTGCGGGCCATCGAGCGCTGCTTCAGCGCAACTCAGCTGAAACCACCGGACCGGCCCGCCGTCGCTTATGCGCCGGATTGCAGAAGTTCGACGATGGTCTCGAGTTCCTTCGCTGGAAGTCCGGCAGATCGCGAGTCACCCAGGACGATGCGTCCGAGGTAGGCGCTGGCAATGAACAGGGCGCGGGCACGGGCCTGTTTCGGCGTGAGCCCTGCGGATTCCAGCAGATCCGCGATGTAGCCGATGCGCTGGGTGTCGACAGCCTCGATCCGGCTGGCGATTTCCGGATTGTGCGTGGCCCAAGCCCGCACTGCCCGCTCGGTGCGGCTGCTCACGGTCCAGGCCCGTTGCACGAGTGCATTCAAGCGTCGGCTTTCCTCGGCGCCCTGTTCCAGCCAGTCGATGACCTGCTGGGTCGCGCGCTGATGCCATTCTTCAATCAGTGCAGCATGGAATGCTCGTATATCCTTGAAATGCCAGTAAAAGCTACCGCGAGATACGCCCAGGGACTTGGCCAGCAAATCGGCCTTGAGGGCATCGAATCCTTCTTTTGCCAGCACGTCCATGCCATGCGCCAGCCAATCCCCCCTGCTCAACTTCATGCGGCGCCTCCAAAAACCATACAGTACTGTATTGACAATAGCCGGAATCCGTTGCTATCGTAACCATACAGTACTGTACTTTCGTTCTTTCGTCGCGCCAGTGTCCACGGCCATTGCCGGACCGCTGCAGAGCGGTTGGGCCTGCCGATCCAATCCTCAAGACCCCCAGGGGGCACACCATGATCGCGCGACTTCTCATGACGCTCAGCGCAGCCATCATCTTCACGCTCGGCACGTTGCACCTGGTCTTCACGTTCCGCGGCAACAAACTTCTGCCCCGCGACCACGAACTGATCGATCGAATGGCACAGGTTTCGCCGGTTATCAGCGATCAAACGACCATGTGGCGCGCATGGATCGGCTTCAACGCCAGCCACAGCATGGGCGCACTCCTCTTCGGCATGGTCTTCGGCTACCTGGCCATTCGCCATGAAGCCATTCTTTTCCAATCGCCATTTCTGCTGGTGGTCGGTCTGGCCATGCTCGGTGGCTTCCTCGTGCTCGGCAAACGCTACTGGTTCAGTGTGCCGTTCACCGGCATCTGCATTGCCCTCGCCTGTTACCTGCTCAGCATGCTGCTTGGTGCGCTTCGATAGGCAACGCGTCGCGGGCCCATGCGGGACATAGCGCGGGGCGGCCTGATGCGAGCATGTCGAAGCCTTCGAAATGGCTATCGAGTCGCAGACCCCGCGCCGCAGAACCCGGCGATCGCGCACGGCCTCGAACGGTTCCCCCAGCCGGCGAGCGCAAGAGCCATTGCCGGCTGGGTTAGGATGCCGGTCTTGCCTGATCGAGCCCCACACGTGCCGCACTATTCCGGTCCACTCCTGACCCGTTCCCTGGCCGAGTCACTGGCCGCCGCCCGGGCCAGCGGCAGCGCTTCGTGGACCGGATCGCTCGACCTCGGATTATCGACAGGCTCGGTCCTGCTGGGGGGCGATTCGTGGCACTGGCGGAACAGGCACTACCCGTATCCCGACAGGCTCAAGGAGCGGACCATCTATTACTGGGACGGCCAGGATTTTTCCGCCGTTTCGCATTTTTCCGGATCCTTGATCAAGCTCGTGCCAACCGAATGGGGCGCACCGACCTTCGAGATCGACGGTATCAAGATGTTGCCGACTTCGCAGGTCTCCCCGTTCGATGACGCGCGCCGCAAGGTCGCGCTGGTCGAGCCACGCGGCAAGACCGTGCTCGATACCTGCGGCGGTCTCGGCTACTTTGCGGCCTGTTGTCTCGAGGCCGGCGCGGCACGCATCCGTTCGTTCGAAAAGAATGCAGATGTATTGTGGCTGCGCACGCTCAACCCGTGGTCGCCCGATGCGGATGCGGTGGCGAATGGCGGCCGTCTCGAACTGACCCAGGCGGACGTGACGAAGAGCATAGGCGGCATCGAAAGCGCCACGGTCGATGCCGTGCTGCATGACCCGCCGCGGTTCGGCATTGCCGGAGAACTGTACTCAGGCGCCTTCTATGAAGAGCTCGCACGCGTGCTGAACCGGGGCGGTCGACTGTTCCACTATACGGGCAGTCCGAACAAGCTCAGCAGCGGTCGCGACCTTCCGCGCGAAGTGAGCAACCGCCTTGAGCAAGCCGGCTTCAACACCCGACTTGCACTCGATGGCGTGCTGGCGACTCGCCGCTAGGGAGAATGTGGGCTGCCCCGTCGTCATGTTCCAGACCGCACCACACCGCGTTTCGCCATCAGGAAGCATTTGCATGAGTCACGTGGTCATTTCCAGCTTCGAGAACGTCGCCACGGGCGACCTGCAATCACAGGGCGAGTCGGTCGCGGTCTTCGAGTCCGAGGTCGCTGCCCGCGCTCACCTCGCGCGCCGCTCGGCGATTCTGCAGTCAGCCGTCGGCATCGCGCGCGCCGCAGATCCGAAGGCCACCTTCATCACCTGGTTGCTGTTGCTGCGGATGCCGCTTGCGGTTGATGGAGTCGAAGAGGCGCTAGAGGATCTCGAACTGATCCTCGAGGAAACCGAGTCGATCGAGGATCCGTTTGGCGAACTGGTCGTCGACTATGAAGGCAGCCGCCACGAACCGGCCGGCAATTTCGACTACGCCTGCGCGGATGCGCTGCGCGACCTCGAGGCCTGGCTGAGCTGAGCCCGGCCAGGCAACCAAGGGTCGCGCGCGCCTACATGTTCCGTCGGTACTCTCCGCCCACGTCATAGAGCGCGTGGCTGATCTGGCCGAGCGAGTGCGTCTTGACGGCCTCCATCAGCGCTTCGAAGACGTTCTTGCGCTCGCGCGCCGCCTTCTGCAGATAGCCGAGGCCGTGACCGGTATGCACTTCGCTCGCCTCGTCCTCGTCCGAGGTCGTGGCGTGCGCGTGCGAGGTCTCGCCGGCCGGCGCCAGCACGTTGCGATTCTTCTGCCAGGCCAGCACGTTGGTGATCTGCTGGCCCTTCTCCTGCTCGGTCGAACGGATCAGCTCGATCTCGGTGACGATGTCGCTGGCATGCTCCTTCGGCAGGAAGGTGTTGACGCCGACCAGGGGCAAGGAACCGTCGTGCTTCTTGTGTTCGTAGTACATCGACTCTTCCTGGATCTTGCCGCGCTGGTACATGGTGTCCATCGCGCCGAGCACGCCGCCGCGGTCGCTGATCGCCTCGAACTCCTTGTAGACCGCTTCCTCGACGATGTCGGTGAGCCTGTCGACGATGAAGCTGCCCTGCCAGGGGTTCTCGCAGAAATTGAGGCCGAGCTCCTTGTTGATGATCATCTGGATCGCCACCGCGCGGCGCACGCTTTCCTCCGTCGGCGTCGTGATCGCCTCGTCATAGGCATTGGTGTGCAGCGAATTGCAGTTGTCGAACAACGCGTACAGCGCCTGCAGGGTCGTGCGGATGTCGTTGAACTGGATCTCCTGGGCGTGCAGCGAACGCCCCGAGGTCTGGATGTGGTACTTCATCATCTGGCTGCGCTCGTTGGCGCCGTAGCGCTCGCGCATGGCGCGCGCCCAGATGCGCCGGGCGACGCGCCCGATCACGGTGTATTCGGGATCCATGCCATTGGAGAAGAAGAAGCTCAGGTTCGGCGCGAAGTCGTCGATCTTCATCCCGCGCGCCAGGTAGTACTCGACGATCGTGAAGCCGTTGCTGAGGGTGAAGGCAAGCTGGCTGATCGGGTTCGCCCCGGCCTCGGCGATGTGGTACCCCGAAATCGACACCGAGTAGAAATTGCGCACTCTCTGGTTGACGAAGTACTGCTGGATGTCACCCATCATGCGCAGGGCGAATTCAGTCGAGAAGATGCAGGTGTTCTGCGCCTGGTCCTCCTTGAGGATGTCGGCCTGGACGGTACCACGCACCGAACGCAGGGTTTCGGCCTTGATCCGCGCGTAGGTCTCTGCATCGACGAGCTGGTCACCGCAGATGCCGAGCAGGCCGAGGCCGAGCCCGTCGTTGCCCGCTGGCAGGTCGCCCGAGTACGTCGGGCGCTCGCGAGCATTGAAGAACTTCGCGATTTTCTTCTCGGCCTCGGCCCAGCGCTTGCCATCTTCCTTGAGATACAGCTCGACCTGCTGGTCGATCGCCGTGTTCATGAACATCGAGAGGATAATCGGTGCCGGTCCATTGATCGTCATCGAGACCGAGGTCGTCGGCGCGCACAGGTTGAAGCCCGAATAGAGCTTCTTCATGTCGTCCAGGGTCGGCACGTTGACCCCGGAATTGCCGATCTTGCCGTAGATGTCCGGCCGCGGCGCCGGATCCTCGCCGTACAAGGTGACCGAATCGAACGCGGTCGACAGGCGCACCGCTGGCTGGCCGACGCTGAGGTAGTGGAAACGCCGGTTCGTGCGCTCGGGCGTGCCCTCGCCGGCGAACATGCGGATCGGATCCTCGCCGGTGCGGCGATACGGGTAGACGCCGCCCGTGTAGGGATAGCTTCCGGGCAGGTTCTCCTTCTGCAGGAACACCAGCAGTTCGCCCCAGGACGTATAGGTCGGCGCGGCGATCTTCGGCACCTTCTGGTGCGACAGCGACTCGCGGTAGTTCTCGACCTTGATCGCCTTGCCGCGCACCTCGTACTCGGTGAACTCGTCGGTGATCGATTTCAGGCGCGTCGGCCAGGCGCGCAGTTCGCGCAGCGAATCGGAAGACAGCGCCTGGATGGCGTCGTTGTAGCGCTGGCGCAAACGAGCCGGGATTGGAGATTCGGGATTGGAGATTCGGACAAGCGCATCGTCGTAGAGTCCGAGTGCTGCAGGCAAATCCGGGTCTTCGAGTTCCTTCAGTGCTTTCCAGAGCGACTGGGCGCGATCGGCGATTCCGGCCTGCTTGAGGATCCCGGCATTGATGCCGCGGCCCTGCTCGGCGATTTCGGCGAGATAGCGCACGCGCGCACCGGGAATCAGTACGGTAGCCCGCGGCTCCTTCAGCGAGGTATCGAGATTGGGCTGGAAGTTGCATCCAGCATTCACGAATCCCGAATCCCCAATCCCCAATCCCAGCTTGTGCCGTAGCAGACGGCACAAGTTCACGAACATCCAGGTGATACCGGGGTCGTTGAACTGGCTGGCGATGGTCGGATAGACCGGCACTTCGTCGTCCTTGAGCTGGAACGCGGTTCGATTGCGCTTCCACTGCTTGCGCACGTCACGCAGCGCATCCTCGGCACCACGCTTGTCGAACTTGTTGAGAACGATCAGCTCGGCGAAGTCGATCATGTCGATCTTCTCGAGCTGGCTGGCCGCGCCGTAGTCGCTGGTCATCACGTACATCGGGAAGTCGACCAGATCGACGATCTCCGAATCGGACTGGCCGATACCCGCGGTCTCGACGATGACGAGGTCATAGCCCTGGCCCTTGAGGAAGCTCACGCAATCCTTGAGCACGATGCTGGTCGCCGCGTGCTGGCGCCGCGTCGCCATCGAACGCATGAACACGCGATTGCTGCGCAGTGCATTCATGCGGATGCGGTCGCCGAGCAGGGCGCCGCCGGAACGCCGCCGCGTCGGATCGACCGCGAGAACGGCGATGCGCATCTTCGGGAACGCATGCAGGAAGCGCAGCAGCAGCTCGTCGACGACACTGGATTTGCCGGCGCCGCCGGTGCCTGTGATGCCGACGACCTGGGTCGTCGGACGGGAATGGGGAATGGGGAATGGGGAATGGGCCGGGCCGCTCACCCAGTTCTTGCGCAACTTCACCAGTTCCGCTTCGCTGAAATCGCCATTCTCGATCGCGGTCAACATGCGACCGATGCTGATTTCATCGTCGATGCTCGCGGCTTCGACGATTCCCGATTCCCTACTCCCCATTACCGAGCGCGCGCGCTTCGCGCGCTCGACCACATCCTCGATCATCGCCACGAGGCCCAGGTGCATGCCGTCGTTCGGGTGGTAGATGCGCTCGACGCCGTAGTCCTGCAGTTCGCGGATTTCTTCCGGCGTGATCGTGCCGCCGCCGCCACCGAAGACACGGATGTGGCCCGCCCCGCGCTCCTTGAGCATGTCGACCATGTACTTGAAATACTCGACGTGGCCACCCTGGTATGACGACAGCGCAATCGCGTCGGCGTCTTCCTGCAGGGCGGCACGGACCACGTCCTCGACCGCACGATTGTGGCCGAGGTGAATAACCTCGGCGCCCTGGGCCTGGATCAAGCGGCGCATGATGTTGATCGCGGCGTCGTGACCGTCGAACAGGCTGGCTGCCGTGACGAACCGCAACGGCGCGCTATCGGTGGTGGCTTCGCTGTCGGGAAGACTCTGGGCGGTCGTGTTCATGGCGGATTCGGGCTTTTTCGGAAAGCCCGATTCTACCGCGTCGACCGCTCCCATCGCAGGCGTCGGCTGCCCCTGAGGTCGCCCAAGGTGCTGCCGGTCCTCACGCAACGTCGCCGCGAACCGCGGCCGATCAGGCTGTTTCCGCCGGAAAATCGTCGATCAGCGTCGGCAGCGAAAACAGGAAACCCTGCCCGATCGTGCAACCCAGAGCCAGCAGGGCATCACGCTGCGCGGGCGTTTCCACGCCCTCGGCAATCACCTCGACATCGAGCGATTCGGCCAGGGCGATGATGGCGCGGACTACCGCCGGGCTGCTGCCTTCGGTGGCGAGATCGGCGACGAAAGACTTGTCGATCTTCAGCGAATGGATCGGAAAACGATGCAGATAGCTCAGCGAGGAATAACCGGTACCGAAATCGTCGAGCTGGACAAGGACCCCGGCCTGACGCAGGCGCAGCAGGATCTCGCGCGTCTGTTCGGGCTGGTCGAGCAATGCGCCCTCCGTCACCTCGAGGCGGACCCGATGCGGCTGCAACCCGCTGTTTTCGATCGTACGCAAGGCGATCTCATCGAAATCCGGGACGCGCAGCCGTCGCGCTGACACATTGATCGAGACATAGGTCGACTCGGGCAGGCGCTGTGCCTGTTCGCAGGCCATCGCGAACATCTGCCAGTCAATCTGCTCTATGCAGCCGTTTTCCTCCGCCGCATTGAGGAAGTCCGCCGGCAGCAGCAAACCGCGGGTCGGATGCTTCCAGCGCAGCAGGGCTTCATAGCCCAGGATCCTGCCGGTCTCCAGCGATACGATCGACTGGAAGTGTGGCTCGAATTCGCGGCGCACCAGTGCATGGCGCAAGTCGCCTTCCAGGTCCAGCGCCCGCATCGCTTCGGCGCGCAACTGCTCATCGAAGATCTCGTGGCACTGCCGCCCCCGGGCCTTGGCGCGGTACATCGCGGTATCGGCGTCGCGCAGCAACTCTTCGGCCCGTGTGTAATGGGTATCGGCGTAGGCGATGCCGATGCTGGCTGAGGTGAACATTTCCTTGTTGGCGACGCGGATGGGATCGTTCAGGCCCTCGAGCACGCGCTCGGCGATATGGATCGCGAGCTTGGGCTCCGGCAGATTGTCGATGAGCACGGCAAACTCGTCGCCGCCGAGCCGGGCGACCATGTAGGGGGCACAGGCGCTGGCCAGACGCAGGGCCGCCTGCTTGAGCATCTCGTCGCCGACCAGGTGGCCGACGCTGTCGTTGACCACCTTGAAGCGATCGAGGTCGAGAAACAGCACCGCATAGCTGCGGGTCGGGTCATCCTGGTAACGGGTCAGCGCAGTGCCGAGCCGCTGCAGCAACAGGGCGCGATTCGGCAGCCCGGTCAGCGCGTCGTGAAACGCCTCATGGGTCAGCCGTGCTTCGATGCGCTTGCGCTCGAGGATCTGCGAGGTGAGGTCGCGATTGGCGTGAGCCAGGGCGCGGGTTCGTTCCTCGACGCGCGCCTCCAGCTCCACGTTGTCATGGATCAGCGAGTCCTGGGCGCGCTTGCGCTCGAGGCCATTGGCGATGTGATAGGCGACGAAGGTCAGCAGTTCCTGGTCACGTACGGTGAAGGGCGCGTCGGCCGAATAGCTCTGCACGGCGAGTACGCCAACGGTGCGCTCGTTGCAGATCAGGGGGACGCCGAGCCAGTAGCTGGCCCGGGTGCCGAAGCGCTGGACGTTGCCGGAGCCGACCAGCGCATCGATGCTGGCGCGATCGGCAAGCAAGGCACGGCCAGTCTTCAGCACGTATTCGGTCATGCCGTTGGCCATCGGTCGGCGGGGCCGCACCGGATTGATCTCGTCGACCGAGTACGGAAATTCCAGCTCCTGTCCGCCATCGGCGATCAGGGCGATATAGAAATTGCGCGCGTTCAGAAGTTCGCCGACGATGGCGTGCACGCTGGCGTAGAAATCCTCCATCGATTCGCCGGCGGCCGCGCATTCGGCGATACGGAAAAGGGCGCGCTGCAGGCGTTCACCGCGCTGCCGCTCGGCAACCTCCAACTGCAGCTCCTCGTTGGCCCTGGCCAGTTCCTGGGTGCGTTCGGCGACGCGCTTCTCGAGCTCGGTCTTGGCCTGCTTGCGTTCGAGGGCGGTGAGGATGTGCTGGGCCACGTAGTTGAGGATGGCGCGGTCTTCCTCGGAATAACGCGTGTCGGGCAGGTAACTCTGCACGACGATCGCACCGCGGATGGCCGCGGTCGCGCCGATCATGGGCACGCCGAGCCAGTCCTCGCTGTCGGGACCGAAGCGCTCGTCGCGCGCGATGTTGAGTTTGGCGCGAATCTGCGCGGACGGACCCATCTGCGACTCGCCGCTGCGCAACATGGCCAGGGTCACGCTACCCGGCAGGTCGCAGGCGGCAATCTCGTCGTCGGGATTGACGAAGTCGCTGTCGACGGTATCGACGAAATAGAGAAAGCGCAGGCTATCGCGCTCGGGCTCGTAGAGCGCGATGAAGAAGTTTTCTGCATACATGAGCCAGCCGACGATCTCGTGGATGCCACGCAACATGTCGGGCATGTCGAGGTCGGAACTGGCCATGTTGGCAATCGCGAACAGGGCACGTTGCACATGCTCGGCGCGCTCGAGCCGGTGAACCGAATGGGCCAGTGAATCGCGCTCCAGCAGGCGTTCGGCAACATGGGCGACATCGGAAAGGAACTGGTCCCACTCCCCTGCGCCCGGCACGGCGACGCGGATTCCCGGCCGCCACGACAGCTCGGCGCGCGTTCCATTCGATGCACTGAACAATGGAATGCGACGGATGTCAGCGCCTTCGAGGCAGATGTCGGGCGAGCGCCCCGAGGATTCACTGCGCCCGTCGGCGTGGATGCGCTCCGTATTCCAGGAGATGCTCAGGGCCTGCACACCGAACTGCGACTCGGCCTCGTCGGCCGCCATAAGGCCCAGCGCAACCATGTCGGACACGCGCAGAAGCTCGCGGACGAATGGCTTGCCCGCCCAGTCAAGGTCGCTCTTGCGCTTCTCGTTCGTTGAAGACATCAGTTCGCGACCCGCCTCCGCAACGGGTCATTGCCTACTCAAGCCCACGGCCGGCCGGTGGACCGCTGTGTAAATCGATACTGCGTACTCTAGCCCGGATTATTCATGAATTTCACGCGCCCTCGCTTGTCCCTTGAATCCACGCGGCTTTTCGCTCATTCGGCGATAGGACCCGCTATCCCCTCAATCGCGAAAAACCGCCTGAATCCAAGGTCCAGCGCGATCATCGCGCGAATTCACGAGTAATCCGGGCCAGGCACGGACTGCATGCAGCGCGGTCACCGCTGGCTTTCCGGCTGCAGGATCAAGGCAACTGGACCAGGCCCCCTCGCGGCGACACCGGTGCGGGCGACCAACCCACACGCGCACAGGCCAGCAGCGACCGTACATCGACGGTCCGGATTCGCAAAGGCCCGGCGTGCGACCGGGCCTCCGACACCGCAGCATAGTCGCTGTTCGGCCTCAAACAGTGACTGTACCCGCGATTTCCGTGTAGTCCCCGATCTGGTCGAAATTCATGTAGCGGTAGATCCGCTGACTGTCGGCATCGATGACACCGATGGCCGCCAGGTACTCCTGCCTGCTCGGAATCTTCCCGAGTCGCGAGCAGATGGCCGCGAGTTCGGCCGAGCCCAGGTAGACATTGGCGTTCTTGCCGAGGCGGTTCGGGAAGTTGCGGGTGCTGGTCGAGAAGACCGTGGCCCCCTCGCGGACCTGGGCCTGGTTGCCCATGCACAGCGAACAGCCCGGCATTTCCATGCGCGCACCGGCCGTACCGAAGGTTCCATAATGGCCTTCCCGGGTCAGTTCGGCCGCATCCATCTTGGTTGGCGGCGCGACCCACAGCTTGGTCGGAATGTCGCGTCTGCCTTCGAGCAGCTTCGAGGCGGCGCGGAAGTGACCGATGTTGGTCATGCACGAGCCGATGAAGACTTCGTCGATTTTCGCGCCAGCGACCTCAGACAACGTCTTCACGTCGTCCGGATCGTTCGGGCAGGCCACGATCGGTTCGTGTACGTCGGCCAGGTCGATCTCGATCACCGCGGCATATTCGGCGTCGGCGTCGGCAGCGAGCAGTTGCGGATCGGCCAGCCACGCTTGCATGGCCTGGATGCGGCGCGTGAGGCTGCGCACGTCCTTGTAGCCCTGGGCGATCATCCATTTCAGCATGACCACGTTGCTGTTGAGGTATTCGATGATCGGCGCCTTGTCGAGGTGCACCGTGCAACCGGCCGCGGACCGCTCGGCCGAGGCATCGGAGAGTTCGAAGGCCTGCTCGACCTTGAGGTTGGGCAGGCCCTCGATTTCGAGGATGCGCCCGGAGAACACGTTCTTCTTGCCCTTCTTCTCGACCGTGAGCAGGCCGGCCTTGATCGCATAGAGGGGGATGGCGTTGACCAGGTCGCGCAGGGTGACGCCGGGCTGCAGTTCGCCCTTGAAGCGCACCAGCACCGACTCGGGCATGTCGAGCGGCATGACCCCGGTGGCCGCGGCAAAGGCGACCAGGCCGGAACCGGCCGGAAACGAAATGCCGATCGGGAAGCGGGTGTGCGAGTCGCCGCCGGTACCGACCGTGTCGGGCAGCAGCATGCGATTGAGCCAGGAATGGATGATGCCGTCGCCGGGCCGCAACGGGATGCCACCGCGGGTGCTGATGAAGTCGGGCAACTCGTGGTGCATGGTCACGTCGACCGGCTTCGGGTAGGCCGCGGTATGGCAGAACGACTGCATGACGAGGTCGGCGCTGAACCCGAGACAGGCAAGGTCCTTGAGCTCGTCGCGGGTCATCGGGCCGGTGGTGTCCTGCGATCCGACCGAGGTCATGCGCGGCTCGCAGTAGGTGCCGGGACGCACGCCCTGCCCCTCCGGCAGGCCACAGGCGCGACCGACCATCTTCTGGGCCAGGCTGAAGCCCCTGCTACTGCTGGCCGGACTCTCCGGCAGACGGAACAGGGTCGATGCCGGCAAACCGAGCGCCTCTCGCGCGCGGGCAGTCAGGCCGCGCCCGATGATCAGTGGAATTCGGCCACCGGCGCGCACCTCGTCGAACAGCACCTCGGACTTGACCTTGAACTCGGCGATCACCTCGCCATCCTTCAGCGCCTTTCCCTCGTAGGGGCGCAATTCGACGACATCGCCCATCGCCATCCGGCTGACATCGAGTTCGATCGGCAACGCCCCGGCGTCCTCCATGGTGTTGTAGAAGATCGGCGCGATCTTGCCGCCGAGGCAGACGCCCCCAAAGCGCTTGTTCGGGATATACGGTATGTCCTGACCGGTGAACCAGAGTACCGAGTTGGTCGCCGACTTGCGGCTCGAGCCGGTGCCGACCACGTCGCCGACATAGGCGACGAGATGGCCTTTCCGCTTGAGCGACTCGATGAAGGCGACCGGACCGCGCTTGCCGTCCTCTTCCGGGTCGATGCCCTCGCGCCGGTTCTTGAGCATGGCCAGCGCATGCAGCGGGATGTCGGGTCGCGTCGTCGCGTCGGGCGCCGGCGAGAGGTCGTCGGTATTGGTTTCACCGCTGACCTTGAACACCGTGATCGTCAGCGACTCCGGAACTTCGGGCCGGCTGGTGAACCACTCGCCGTCGGCCCAGCTCTGCAATACGCCACGGGCGTGCGCATTGCCGTTGTCGGCCTTCTCCTTGACGTCGTGGAAGGCATCGAACATGAGCAGGGTCTTCTTCAACGCCTCGGCGGCGCTGGCACCCAGCGTGGCGTGGTCGAGCAGCTCGACCAAGGGATGGATGTTGTAGCCTCCGAGCATGGTGCCGAGCAGTTCGGTCGCCCGTTGCGGGGAGATCAAGGCGCAATGCTCGGTGCCGAAGGCCAGCGCGGCCAGCCACGAGGCTTTGACCCTGGCCGCATCATCGACGCCGGCCGGAACCCGATTCGTGATCAGGTCGAGCAGGAATTCCGCATCGGCGCCGACCGGCCCCTTCAGCAGTTCGATGACTTGGGAAGTCTGCTGCGCGCTCAGCGGCAGCGGCGGAATGCCCAGCGCGGCGCGCTCGGCAACGTGTTGGCGGTAGGTCGAGAGCATGACGTTCTTCCGTGGGCAGGCCTGATCGACACTGGCGCGGCCGCAAGGACGGCGGGCGCAGCGTCGGCATCGAAGCAGGCGGGACTGGCGGAAGCCCGGGACAGTCTGGCGAGGCGCTTCCGTGGCCGGCGATTTTAGCGTTTCCGTGGACTTGCCTGCAACGCGACAGGCGTCAGCCTGGCCCCGCCCGGGGCATCGGCGATGCCGATGCCCGCTTCCTTCGGAGGCAACGGCCGCGACCGATACGGCGCTTCGCGATACGATAGCCATCGCAGCAGACGCCCGCACAGGCCAGCCCCTTCTCAGCCAGGAGAATCGCCATGAACGACAGCTTTTCGACAAACGACAGCCTCGAGGTCAACGGAAAGAAATACCGCTACGCGAGTCTGGCCAGGCTGGGCCGGCAGTTCGACCTCCGGAAGCTGCCGTATTCAATGAAGATCCTGCTCGAGAACCTGCTACGTCACGAGGATGGCATCGAGGTCACCGACAAGCAGATTGCCGCCGTGGCCAACTGGCAGGCCACGGCCGAGCCTTCGACCGAGATCTCGTTCATGCCGGCGCGCGTGGTCCTGCAGGACTTCACCGGCGTCCCCTGCGTGGTCGACCTTGCTGCCATGCGCGATGCGATGGTCGCCCTCGGTGGCGATCCGACCCTGATCAATCCGCTGGCGCCGGCCGAACTGGTGATCGATCATTCGGTGCAGGTGGATTCATTCGGCTCGGTGCATTCGCTCGACGAGAACGTCGAGATCGAGTTCGAACGCAACCAGGAGCGCTATGCCTTCCTGCGCTGGGGCCAGAAGGCCTTCAACAACTTCAAGGTGGTGCCGCCGCGGACCGGCATCGTGCACCAGGTCAATCTCGAGCATCTCGCCCGCGTCGTCATGACCGGCACCAAGGACGGCGTCGACTGGGCGTTCCCGGACACCGTCTTCGGCACTGACTCGCATACGACGATGATCAACGGTCTTGGGGTGCTCGGCTGGGGTGTCGGCGGCATCGAGGCCGAAGCCGCCATGCTTGGACAACCCTCTTCGATGCTGATTCCGCAGGTGGTTGGCTTCAAGCTCACCGGCAAGCTCGGCGAAGGCGTCACCGCGACCGACCTCGTGCTGACCGTGACCCAGATGCTGCGCAAGCACGGTGTGGTCGGCAAGTTCGTCGAATTTTTCGGTAATGGCCTCAGGCACCTGCCGCTGGCCGACCGCGCGACCATCGCCAACATGGCACCCGAGTACGGCGCCACCTGCGGAATCTTCCCGATCGACTCGGAATCGATCGCCTATCTGCGCCTGTCCGGGCGCAGCGAAGAACAGATCGCCCTGGTCGAAGCCTATGCGAAGGCCCAGGGTTTCTGGCACGACGAAAGTTCGCCCGAAGCCGAATTCAGCGCGACCCTGGAACTCGACCTGGCCACGGTCAAACCCTCCATGGCCGGTCCGAAGCGGCCGCAGGATCGGGTCCTGCTCGGCGACATGCAGCAGAGCTTCGAAGCGGCGCTGGCCGGCCTGACCGTCGGCCGCAAGCCGCGTGACGTCACGGTTGGCCGCTTCGAGGGCGAAGGCGGCTCGACTTCGGTCGGCCACGACGCCAGCGCCTGTGCGGCCGGACCGCACGTGCCGAAGGCCCCACTGCGCGACGGCGCCGTGGTCATCGCCGCGATCACCTCGTGCACGAACACCTCCAACCCGGCGGTAATGCTGGCGGCGGGCCTGCTGGCCAGGAAGGCTGCGGCGCGCGGACTCAAATCGCAACCGTGGGTCAAGCCCTCGCTGGGTCCGGGCTCCCTCGTCGTCACCGATTACCTGAAGAAGACCGGCCTGCTGCACGAATTGGAGAAGGTCGGCTTCTATGTGGTCGGCTACGGCTGCACCACCTGCATCGGCAACTCCGGCCCCCTGCCCTCCGAGATCAGCAAGGAGATCGCCGAAGGGGACCTTGCCGTCGCTTCGGTGCTGTCCGGCAACCGCAATTTCGAAGGGCGCGTGCATCCGGAGGTCAAGATGAACTACCTGGCCTCACCGCCCCTGGTCGTCGCCTATGCATTGGCCGGCACCATCGACATCAACCTCGAAACCGACCCGCTCGGCGTCGACCGCGATGGCAAGCCGGTCTACCTGAAGGACATCTGGCCGACGAACAAGGAAGTCAGCGACACCATTGCCGGCGCGATCAATCCCGAGATGTTCAAGGACAACTATGCCGATGTGTTCAAGGGCGATTCGCGCTGGAACCACATCGCCTCGCCGGACGGCAACCAGTATGCATGGGACGACTCGACCTACGTGAAGAATCCGCCCTATTTCGACGGCATGACCATGGCGGTCGGCAAGATCGAGGACATCCACGGGGCCAGCGTGCTCGGCCTGTTCGGCGACTCGATCACCACCGACCACATCTCGCCGGCGGGATCGATCAAGAAGGATTCCCCGGCCGGACGCTATCTGATCGGCCGCGGCGTGCAACCCAAGGACTTCAATTCCTACGGCTCGCGGCGCGGCAACGACGACGTGATGGTACGCGGCACGTTCGCCAACATCCGTATCCGCAACCAGATGCTCGATGGCGTCGAAGGCGGCTACACCGTGCACATTCCGTCAGGCGAGGAAATGCCGATCTACGACGCGGCCATGAAGTACAAGGCCGAAGGAACGCCCCTGGTCGTCATCGCCGGCAAGGAATACGGCACCGGTTCATCACGCGATTGGGCAGCCAAGGGCACCCTGCTGCTCGGGGTCAAGGCCGTCATCGCCGAAAGCTTCGAGCGCATCCATCGCTCGAACCTGGTTGGCATGGGTGTGCTGCCCTGTCGCTTCAAGGCGGGCGAGAGCGCAAGATCGCTCGGACTGAGCGGTCGCGAGCGCTTCGACATCACCGGACTCGAGGACGGCATGTCGCAGGAGGCCACCGTGGTGGCGACCGGGGCCGACGGCAAGCGCAAGGAGTTCAAGGTCGATGTCCTGCTGGCGACCCCCAAGGAGCGCGAGTTCTTCCGCCACGGCGGCATCCTTCCCTACGTGCTCAGGCAGCTGGCAGGCTCGGGCAAGGCCGCCTGAGGAGGGCCAGGACCACGTCAGGAGCGTGCGCGCTGCAGCGCGCACGCGCTCAAAGCAGCTGCTCCCAGCGCGCGTTTACACACAGCCAGCGCCCGGATTGCCTGCGCCACCCGCTGACGATGCGGTACATGGCGCCGCGCTCTGGCAGCCATCGCCCGCTGCCACCGGTGAAGGTCGCGGTCACTTGCACGGTGGCCCGCGAATCCTGGAGTTCGACGTCGATCGGTCCAAGGCTGACGCCTATGCGGGCGTTGGCGAGTACCTGTCCCCGGAGCACGTTGTGCAGGCCCTCGCGATCGACGCCGCCCTGCGCGCCGGTGAAGTCATCCGCGATGTGGCGCATGAAGTCCGCGGGCTTGCCGGCCTCCATGGCCTCCTGCATTTCCGCCAGGGCGGCCCGCAACTGCTGCTCGTCGGAGGGTCGCGAGCAGGCAGGCATGCCGACGGCGAAAATCAGCGCCAGCAGCGCCAGCGCGGCATACTGGGAGCGACGCGGCTTGCCCGGCCCTGTGGAGTGCGGTCTTTGCGATGACACGGGGTGCCTCCTTGATCCTGCAGTTGCCTCGTCGGCCAGCGGGAAGACGCTGCACTGCGCCTTGATGCCGGTTCTACCACTGTGTTGGAATCATGCGGATACGCACGCGTACGGGCTCGATGGTATATGAGATTACGCGCAGGCCCCATTGGCCTTGCGCGCGGCTGGAAACACTGGAGGACGCATGTCTGGCAGCAACTATCGACCCTGGCTGAACAACTATCCGAAAGGCGTCCCCCACGAGATCGACCTCGACCAGTATCCATCCATCCTTTCCCTGCTCGAAAGCTGCTTCGAGCGCTTCCGGCATCGTCCGGCGTTTTCGAACATGGGTCGAACCATCAGTTATGGAGAGCTCGACACCCTGAGTCGCCAGTTCGCGGTATTTCTGGTCAACGAGCTGAATTGCTCCAAGGGCGATCGCATCGCCATGATGATGCCGAACGTCCTGCAGTATCCGATCGCGATCTGCGGCGCCCTGCGCGCCGGCATGGTCGTGGTCAACACGAATCCCATGTACACGGCGCGCGAACTCCGGCATCAACTGGTTGATTCAGGCGCAAAGGTCATCGTCGTCCTCGACAATTTCGCCGAAACCGTGGCCAGCGTGAACAAGGACACACCGACCGAGCACGTTGTGACCACCGGAATCGGCGACATGCTGTCGTTTCCGAAGTCGGTGATCACCAACTTCGTCGTCAAGCACGTGAAGAAGATGGTGCCTCCGTACGACATCCCCGGCGCGGTTCGATTCAGGGATGCCCTGCGACGCGGCGCCGGCAAGCCGCTGCCGAAGCCCGAGGTCGATGCCGGCGACATCGCATTCCTGCAATATACGGGTGGCACGACCGGCGTTGCCAAGGGTGCGATGCTGACGCATCGGAACATGATCGCGAACATGCAGCAGGCCAGCGCCTGGATCAGCAGCGACATGACCGAAGGCGAGGAAGTGATCGTCACGGCGCTGCCGCTCTATCACATCTTCGCCTTGACGGCGAACTGCCTGACCTTCATGAAAATTGGCGGGCACAACCATCTGATCACGAATCCGCGCGACATGCCGGGCTTCGTCGCCGAATTGGGGAAGATCCGCTACACCAGCCTGACCGGAGTCAATACCCTATTCAATGGACTGCTCAATACTCCGGGCTTCGAAAAGCTCGATTTTTCCAACCTGCGCATGACCCTCGGTGGCGGCATGGCCGTGCAGCGCTCTGTTGCCGAGCGCTGGAAGAGAGTGACAGGCTCCACCCTTGCCGAAGCCTATGGCCTCACCGAGACCTCGCCGGCGGTCTGCATCAATCCGCTCGACATCAGCGAATACAACGGATCGATCGGGCTGCCGATTTCGTCCACCGACGTGACCATCCAGAGCGACGATGGCCAGATCTTGCCGGTCGGCGAGACAGGTGAACTCTGCGTGCGTGGCCCGCAGGTCATGAAGGGTTACTGGAACCGCCCGGAGGAAACCGCAAAGATCATCGACCCGCAGGGCTGGCTGCATACCGGTGACATCGCCCGCATGGACGAAAAAGGCTTCTTCTACATCGTCGATCGCAAGAAAGACATGATCCTGGTGTCGGGTTTCAACGTCTACCCGAATGAGATCGAGGATGTGGTCGCCTGCATGCCAGGCATCCTCGAGGTCGCGGCGATCGGCGTTCCGGACCCGAAGTCCGGCGAGGCGGTCAAGTTGGTCATCGTCAAGAAGGATCCTTCGCTCACCGAAGAGGCCATCCGGGCCCATTGCCGGACCGAGCTGACCGGTTACAAACAGCCCAAGTACATCGAGTTTCGCGATTCTTTGCCGAAGAGCAACGTCGGCAAGATCCTACGCAGGGAACTTCGCGAGGAGCAGGCCAAGGCCGGCTGAGCAGCCGCAGGACATTGTCGAGCGTGGAACTCCGCTGGGGGAATCGAGGCCAGGCTGGCGATTCCGGGATATCCGCGCGGACGCCGCGCCAGGCCCGCAGTGGTTGCCCGAACCCCGCGATGCTGCCCGCGACGCTTCAGTCCGCCGATTTCGCCTCGTCGGGGCGGTCGATGTAGTCGGCGTACTGGCCGAGCAGGCCCCAGAGCGCATGCTCCTTGTCTTCGGGAATACTCGTATAGGCAAAGCCGACGTGGCTTTGGGTGAGCCGGGTAACGTTGGCTTCCAGATGAATGTGCAGATCATCGCCGACCAGAAGATCGAGGACGCACCGCTCACCGGCGCTCGCGTCCCAGTCCTCTGGTCGCTGCGCCAGCAGGCCGGTCGCCGAGATGTTCTCGACCTCGGTAACCCACGACAGCGGACCCATGCTGATCAGCACGATCGATCGGATCGGCATTCGCGCGTGACGCAAATATCGTTCCGGTGAATCAAGACTCATTCGAACGCCTCCCAAAAGCCCAAAGCAGTCCACCCCCATCTGGTACCGCCGGCTGCAATCATTCATCGCAATTCGCGCACCATCATCCTCCCTGCACCAGCACAAATCGGGCCAAGAGGGGACGACCGGGACTATGGTACGCGCTGCCGCGGCGACGCCGGACACAAAAGTGTGCGTTACGTCACACAATGTCGCTAGCCGTTTCGGCAGCTGTTGTCAAGATTTGCGCTAGACTGAATTCGATCGCGGGCGTGTTCAAGGGGAACGCGCCCTTCAGGTGTTGAGCACTTGCCGCTCATCCCGCGCGATCCGGTAGGCGGCAGATTGCCCTAAAGGAAATGCCCCCATGACCGCCATCGAACTGCTTCGCCGTGACCATGATTATCGCCTTCTGCGCTCGCAGGAGGACCTGGCCTCCAATACCCATTGGTGCTTCATGCATGCCCGGAATTTCCCCCGGGCCAGCGGATACAGGGCGTGCTTTTCGCCGCAATTGATTCGCGAGATCCGGGAATTCCAGAAGCGCGCAGCCGACCGACTGACGACGATTGCCGCGAACTCCGATTCGAGGCTTGCCCACATTGTTCTGGCTTCCGATTCCGACGTATTCAACCTGGGCGGCGATCTTGATCTCTTCTGTCGCCTGATCCGCGAACGCAACCGCGAGCACCTGCTGGCCTATGCACGCCAATGCGTCGAGGGCGTCTATGCGTTCCACGCTCATCTGAACCGGAATGCGCACAGCATTGCACTGGTCCAGGGGGATGCGCTGGGAGGGGGGTTCGAAGCTGCCCTCTCCTGCCAGACGATCATCGCCGAAGAAGGTGTCGGCATGGGTTTCCCGGAAGTGCTCTTCGATCTCTTCCCCGGCATGGGCGCGTATTCGTTCCTGTGCAAGCGCGTGGCACCGAAAACGGCCGAGGAAATGATGCTCGACGGCTCAATCTATCCGGTCGAGGAACTGCACAAGCTGGGCATCGTCGACATGATCGTGCCGCGCGGAGAAGGTGTGCAGGCGGTGCACGAGTTCATCCGTCGTAACCAGCGCATCTCCCACGCCCGTGGTGCGATGAATCGGGTTCGCGAGATCGCCCAGCCCGTCAATCTCATGGAATTGATGCAGGTCACCGAAATATGGGTGGATACCGCCATGCAGCTTGGCGAAAAATCCCTGCGGACCATGGAGCGGCTCGTTCGCGCGCAGGAAAAGCGCCCGGTGGCGACTCGCGCCGAATCTGCAGTCCATGACGAAATGGCGGTCGGTGCAGGACGCTGAGCCCTGTACCGGCGATGGGCCAATCGAAGCGAGGCGGATTTCAGCGGAGTTCCGGCTCCGCCTCGCTCTTGCGTTGAGCAAGCGAAAGCTTGAGCGCGGTCTTCGCTCGCTCAAGCTGAATCGACAATTCTTCGGTCGCCGAACGCCAGTCGCGCGCGATGTCCCACTGGCCCGTGCGCATGTATTCAGATGCGCGGCTGGCCAGTCTCACCGCCCCCATGTTTCCGGCGACGCCCTTGAGGGCATGGCACTGATCGCGGAACGCTTCCCAGTTTCCCTCCAGGGCCGCCTTCTCGAGATCGGCGATGCAGCGCACCGAATCGCGAATGCACTCGTCGATGAACGAGGCGAGGAATGCATCACCCAACTGCATCTCCCTCAGCTCCTCGAGCACCTGGTTCGAGATGATTTCATCGGCACCCGCACCGGCACTGTTGGTCACGCCCCCGGATTCGTCCTCCACGGCCTTGACCATCGTCGTTGCGGATCCAAGGGCGATCTCGGCCAGCGTATCGAGCAGCCGCGACACCGAGATCGGCTTGGTCAGAAAGGCGCGTGCCCCGGCGCGTTCCGCAGCGCGCATGGTGTCGGCCGTCGCATCCGCGCTGAGCACCAGGAAGGGAGTACGCTCGGAACCGGTCTGCATGACCCTGGCCTGCTTGATCGCGTCGATGCCGCTGATCCCGGGCATGTGCAGATCGATGATGACCGCATCGAAACCTTCGTTTTCGATGGCGTTGAGCACCTCCTCGCCACCAAGCACGGAACGGACCTGGTGGCCGGCCTTCTCCAGCATCCGGCGCAACACGGTCAGGTTGGCCTGCTGGTCATCGGCAACGAGCAATTGCAGGCTGCGCACACGCGCGCGGTGGCGCACGAACGGGTCGGCAAATGCGATGACATTCTTCCCGGCACCTGCGACCGGAGTCTGGACCGGACGGATGGCTTTCGTTGCCGAGGCCAGATCCAGGTCGACCCAGAAATGGGACCCGACGCCTGGTTTGCTGTCGAACCCGATCGTGCCCCCCATCAGCTCGACCAGGGACTTGGCAATGGTCGTACCGAGTCCGGTGCCGCCAAACTGGCGCGAATGGCCGCGGTCGGCCTGTTCGAACGCATTGAAGATCCGACCCTGCGCTTCCTCGGGGATACCGACGCCCGTGTCTCGAATCGAGAATCGCAACGGGATGCGGTTTTCCCTGCGCGGAGCCCGCAGGCCGACGTTCACTGCAACATGCCCGTGTTCGGTGAACTTCACTGCGTTCGACACCAGGTTCACAAGGACCTGGCGCAGATGGTCGACGTCGCCGAAATAGTCATCGGGCAAGGTTTCGTCGACGCCGATCTCAAAGCGCAAGCCTTTTTCCACGGCGGTCGATTGCAGCATCAACTGGACGCTGCGCAACATTTCCGAGAGTTTGAAGTCGGTCGGTTTCTGCTTTAGCTTGCCCGATTCGATCTTGGAGATGTCGAGGACATCCTCGATCAGGCTCAGCAGCGACCGGGCAGAAGCCTGCATGACCTCGGCGAACTCGCGCTGCTCGGCGCTGAGCCGGGTCGTGGTCAGCAGTTCGGTCATGCCGACGATGCCGTTCAGGGGGGTCCGGAATTCGTGGCTCATGTTGGCGACGAACAGGCTCTTGGCCTCGTTGGCCCGTCGCGCGTCTTCGGTTGCTCGCGTCAGCGCGCGCAGCAGCGACGTCAGATAGCCCGGAATCAGGATCAGCCCACCGAGCAGCCCCCAGGCCAGCGGCGCGTTTTCGCGCCAGTACGGCGTAGCGAGGATGACCGCAAGGAAGGACGCCACGGCCAGGCAAACGGCGGCGAAAAGATAGCGAGGTCCGTAGCGCAGGCCATTGCCGATCGTGACCCAGAGGTAGATGACATAAAGGGGGGCGAGCTGTGCGCCAAGGGTCATCATCGCACCCATGGCGGCATAATCGCTGACCATGCCGATCCAGCGACGCACATGCGATACGCCTGGGTTCAGCGCCATGTGCGCAAGAATTCCTGCGCCAACACAGGTTTCGACGAACAGGATCAGCATCGCCCGCGGCAGCATGGGTCCGCCAAATCCCTGGGTCGACGCCGCTCCCAGCAAATAGATCAGCCAGATCCCGACGATGGCCAGACGCACCATGGCCTGCCCGTGTTCGCTGTCGGGGCGCTTTTCGAACTTGGACCGCAGGTTTTCCAGCGTCGAGCGCATTCGGCCGTCTCCCTCGGCACGCACCTCGGACCTTTCAGAATCCGAAGCCGGATGGTGCCAGGTTGGCTTGCTGGATTTCGGCAATACGCGCCTTGTTCGCCAGCAAAACCTCGACACAAGCACTATCAAATAGCGTGCCAGCGTGCTCCTTCAGGTAACTGAACGCTTCCTGATTGCTCCATGCACGCTTGTAAGGACGTTCGGAGGTCAGGGCGTCGAAGACGTCGGCAATGGCGACGATGCGGGCGTTCAAGGGGATCTGCTCTCCCTTGAGTCCGTCCGGATAGCCGCTGCCATCCCAACGCTCGTGGTGGCGCAGTGCAATCTGGGCTCCTGTCTGGACGAAGCGGCTCTGGCTGTCGCGCAGTATCTCGAAGCCGATCAGCGGGTGCTTGCGCATGGCGGCCATTTCCTCGTCGGTAAGGCTACCCCGCTTGAGAAGGATCGAGTCGGGAACGCCAATCTTGCCGATATCGTGCAGCGGCGCGGCCAGGGTGAGGATGCGTACGTCATCTTCCGGCATGCCGAGTTCCTCCGCGATCAGCTCGCAATAGCGCGCCATGCGCAGGAGGTGTGCACCGGTCCCGAAGTCACGGTATTCGATGGCCTTGGCCAGGCGGAACAGCATTTCGCGCTCGCGCTGTTCGACTTCCTGGACCCCTTCGAGCACCTTCTGCTCGAGCGAGCGCGCCCGTTCCTTGACCGTTTCGCCCTGGCGACGCATCTGCAGCAGGTTCTTGCAGCGCGACCGCAGCTCGCGTGGTCGCACAGGCTTGACCAGAAAATCGATGACGCCGGCATCGAGCGCCGCCTGGCGCACAGGCTCGTCGCCGACCACGCTGATCAGGATGATCGGGACATCCCGACGCGACAACGGGCGCCGGAAACGCCGGGCAAACTCGAGTCCATCCATTTCCGGCATGCGATAGTCGAGCAGGAGCAGGTCGGTGCTGTTGCTTTCCGACCAGTGCAGGGCGTCGATCGGGTTGCCGAAATCCGACACGTGCACGACCGGGCCGATTCCTTCGACGACGTGTCGAAGCATCGTGCGAGCGGAGGGTTGATCGTCGACGATCAGTACGTTCACGCGAATTTCTCCAGCAGGCCCCGCAGCGCCACGATCAAATCTGGGCGGATACCCGCCAGCCTGATCCAGCCCGGCCAAGCAAGCTCGGGACCCATCGATACGCCCAAGTCAGTCACGGCCCGAAGGCTATCACACTGGATGGCCCGCGGAGCTTGTTCCGGCACCCAGAACACCGCCTCTGGCCGGGTCTTGGCCTCGTTCCGGCCCGAACCTGGCGAGACGGGTGCGACGACTTCGGGGCGATGCCCCGTCGGTCGAGTTCAGGGTGCTTTCGCCGATCCAGAACAGTCGCCGTCCGATCGAGAGAATCAGGCTTCAGGACGCATGTAGGGAAACAACAGTACATCGCGAATCGAGGCGACATCGGCCAGCAGCATGACAAATCTGTCGACGCCGATGCCGAGGCCTCCGGTAGGCGGCAAGCCATACTCGAGGGCGCGGATATAGTCCGCATCGAAATGCATTGCTTCGTCGTCGCCGGCCGCCTTCGCATCGACCTGTGCCTTGAAACGCGCGGCCTGATCTTCGGGGTCATTGAGTTCGGAAAAGCCATTGGCGAGTTCCTTGCCGCCCACGAACAACTCGAATCGATCGGTGATTCCCGGATCCGTATCGCTTTCGCGGGCTAGCGGCGAGACCTCGACCGGATGCGCGGTGATGAAGGTCGGCTGGATCAGAGCCGACTCCACGGTCTCCTCGAAAATCGACAGCAGCAGCTTGCCCCAGCCCTGATCGGCCTTGACCGGGATCTTCAGGCGCGCGCAATGGGCAGCCATTGCAGTACGGTCGTGCAATTGATCGCGCCGGATTTCTGGATTGTGCTCGAGCACGGCGTCGTCCATGCGCCAGCGCCGGAATGGCGGCCCGAGATCGATGTCCCTGCCCTCCCAGGTCAACCTGGTCCGACCGAGAGCTGCGCTTGCAGTCTCGCGCAGCAGGGCTTCAGTCAGGTCCATGATCTCCTCGTAACCGGCATAGGCCTGATACAGCTCGAGCATGGTGAACTCGGGATTGTGCCGCGTCGACACGCCTTCGTTGCGGAAGTTGCGGTTGATCTCGTAGACGCGCTCGAAGCCGCCCACGACCAGCCGTTTGAGGTAGAGCTCGGGCGCCACGCGCAGGTACAACTGGAGGTCGAGCGCATTGTGATGGGTGGCGAAGGGACGCGCCGTGGCGCCGCCCGGTATCACGTGCATCATCGGCGTCTCGACTTCCATGAATCTGCGCGGCGAGGCCTCAAGCCACTGGCGCATGAAGCCTATCGCGCGCGATCGCAGCATGAATGTCCGTCGCGACTCCGGCGTCACGATCAGGTCGACGTAACGCTGCCGGTAGCGCTGTTCGATATCGGCCAGTCCGTGCCACTTGTCCGGCAGAGGACGCAGCGATTTGGTCAATAGCCGCAATGAATCGGCCTTGATCGAAAGTTCACCGGTCCGGGTGCGCATCAGCTCGCCTTCGGCGCCGACGATATCGCCGATATCCCAGCCCTTGAAATCGGCATAGGTGTCGCCGAGCGTGGACCCCTGCAGGAACAGTTGGATCTGCCCGCTCATGTCCTGGATCTGCACGAAGCTTGCTTTACCCATGATGCGGCGGGCCAGCATGCGGCCGGCCACGCGAACACGCCGGGCCTTTTCGCCCAGGACCTCGGCGGTCCAGCACTCGGCGTCGGCAAACTCGGCCTGCAGGTCACCGGCGAATGTGTCCACCCGGAAGTCGTTCGGATAGGCATTGCCTTTCTGGCGCAGACCGTGAAGTTTCTCCCGGCGTTCGGCAATCAACTTGTTCTCATCCGCCGGTGCGGCTGCATCGGCAAGTGCATCAACGGGAGGTTTAGAAGTGGAGTTGGCCGTCATCGGAGTCGCTCACAGAAAAAACACGGCGGGAATCTGGGCGCACCCGGGAGGCGGACGCGTCCAGAAGAAGTTGCGGCGAAGCCACGAAGGATAGCGCGATTCCAGAATCGGACGAGTCGGCCGAAGCAATGAAAAAGCAGTTCGGCAGGATAGTCGAGCGCAGTCACCACTCGATTCACGTGCACCGCCCCGACTTGTCGACGCCCTGGAACTGACCACCGGCTTGACCCACGCGCTCCTGCCGGAATCCGGGGGAGTGCGCGCTCAGGCGTCACTGCGCCTGGCCCCAGCTTCCAACCCTGATTTCAGGCTGGCTTCGATGAATTCATCAAGGTCGCCATCGAGCACGCGCTGCGTGTCGGTGCGCTCGACGCCGGTGCGCAGATCCTTGATCCGACTCTGGTCGAGCACGTAATTGCGGATCTGGCTGCCCCAGCCGATATCCGACTTCGTCGCCTCGAGCGCATCCTTTTCAGCGTTGCGCTTCTGGATCTCGATTTCGTAGAGCTTGGCACGCAGCATCTTCATCGCGTTGTCGCGATTGGCATGCTGGCTTCGTCCGGTTTGGCAGGCCACCACCACACCACTCGGCACGTGCGTGATGCGCACCGCCGACTCGGTCTTGTTGACGTGCTGGCCGCCGGCGCCGGATGAACGATAGACATCGGTCTTGAGGTCGGCCGGGTTGATCTCGATGTCGATGTTGTCGTCGACTTCGGGTGAAACGAACACCGACGTGAAACTGGTGTGGCGCCGGTTGTCCGAATCGAACGGCGACTTTCGCACGAGCCGATGCACGCCGATTTCGGTCTTGAGCCATCCGTAGGCGTAGTCGCCTTCGACCTTGAAGGTCGCGCTCTTGATGCCTGCCACTTCGCCGGCGGATGCTTCGAGGATCTCGGTCTTCCAGCCCTTGTCCTCGGCCCAGCGCAAGTACATGCGCAGCAGCATCTCGGCCCAGTCCTGCGCTTCGGTGCCGCCGGCACCGGCCTGGATGTCGACGAAGGCATTGCTCGCGTCCATCTGGCCCGAGAACATGCGCTGGAATTCCAGCTTCTCGACCCGACGCGCAATCGATTCGACGTCCTTGCCGACACCTTCGACCACGGCTTCGTCGTTCTCGGATTCGCCGAGCTCGAGCATCTCGGCCGCGTCGTCGAGACCCTGGGTCAGCTCGACGATGCCCTTGACCACGCGCTCGAGCTGGGCCCGCTCCTTGCCGAGATCCTGGGCGCGCGCCGGATCGTTCCAGATGTCGGGATTCTCCAGTTCGCGGCTGACTTCTTCCAGACGTTCCGACTTCGTATCGAAGTCAAAGATACCCCCGGAGCGAGTGCAGCCTGCTCTTCAGGTCTTCGATGCTGGCATGGATGGGATTGGACTCGATCACGGCGTTTTCAGGGATCTGTGAGGGTCGCAAAGGATAGCAAATCGCACCCCTGCCCGGCTGCCCCGCTCAGGCCACCCGGCTGCTGTCGGAGGCGCCGGCGCGTTCACGCAATTCGGCCCGATGGCGGCGGCTGCACGGGATGACGGCCGCGTCCTTCATGTGCAGTCGCGCATCGCCGGTATCGAGGGACTCGATCGAGACTATTCGGTCGAGATTGACGATGTAGCTGCGATGGACACGCATGAACAGGTCGGGAGCCAGCCTATCGCCGATGCTCGCGATGGTGCTGCGCAAGGGATAGTCGCGACCGTTGACGTGCAGGTTGACGTAGTTGCCCGAGGCCTGCAGCCACTCGATGTCGGCGGCCGCCACGAGGAATTCGCGACCGAGCTTGCGAACCAGGAAGCGATCCGGTCGATCGACCGGCTCGACCGGCGGGCCGGAATCGGGCAGGTCGAGCAGGCTCGCTTCTCCCTGCAGGCGCCTGAGGATGAAACGGTAGACTTCGATGATCGCGACCATCCAGGCGAAACTGCGAACGTCCTTGAGGTATTCGTAGAAGAACTCGCGCAGGACCGGGCCGAAGTCGTAGTGCCCACCCATCCAGGCATAGGCAAGCTGGCGCAGTCCGACCATGCCGCCGACGTGAACCACCGAAAACACCAGGCTGGCCAGCAGGTAAAGCGGCAAGCGCCGTCGCCAATTGTCCCAATGCAGCGGAACACGTCGGGTGAACCACACGACCAGGGGCAGCAGGGCCAGCATCAACAATGTACTGCTGGACTCCCAGACTACCGGCTCCCAGGCCGGAAACGCGGGATCTCGCCGGCGCATCTCGATCAGGGCCACGAGCGAATTGGCCGTGGTGTTGGCCAGGTAGAACAGCAACCAGAGTGCCATTTCGTAGGTCGTGCGATGCCCCAGATAGCGCTCATGGACGGATTTTCGTGATTCGATCATGCCTGCATTTTACGGGGTCGGTTGCGGCACGCGAAAACGCCCGTGCCGGCGGCGTCGATCGTTGTGGCAGAGCGATCGGCCGGGCATCCGGACGGGCTTTCGCCATGGTCGTCGGCAGGTCGCGGCGTGCCCGGCGCTCTGCTCTGGCACCTCGCTGCGATCCGCCCGGCGCGCGTTTGCGCGATCCGACAACCGGGTTGCATGGCACATGTTCCGCGGTTCGGGAAGGCCTCAAGCGGGAACGACATGACGAAGCAGCAGGCGCAACGTCTCGCGTCCGTTCCAGTCGTTGATGTCGAGCTGATATGCGGCGCGCAGCCGCTCGGGCGGTCTCGCACCCGCCTCTGCATTGAAGAGCATGGCCTGCAAGGGCTGCCCGAGCCCATCCATCGCCAGCTGCAGGCGCCAATGATTGCTGCCGACGACGCGCCAGGACTCGACTTCGAAGATGTTCTCAAAAACCGGTTCAGCGAATCCCTGTCCCCACGGCATCGCATAGCGCAGCTCACGCGCCAGGGCCAGCGAGAAATCGGCCGGTTCCAGCGCGCCATCGGTGTACATGACCGGCTCGAACAATTCCGCCGCCGCGCGCTCGCGGATCACTTCATCGAAGATCCTCGAAAATTCCTCCATTGCCGTTCGTCGCAGGGTCAGGCCAGCGGCCATGGCATGGCCGCCGAAACGATCGATCAGACCGGGGCAACGCACGTCGACCTCGGCCAGCACGTCGCGAACGTGGATGCCTCGGATCGAACGCGCCGATGCGCGCACTTCATCGCTGCCTTCACTGGCCGGCGCGCAGGCCACGACCGGACGATGCAGTCGGTCCTTGAGGCGCGATGCGACCAGGCCAACCACACCGGGATGCCAGTCCTCTTCGAACAGGGTCAGGCCCCTGGGCAGGTGTGCTTCGCCCTGCCTGGCGATCCAGCGCGCCACCGCGGCCTCAGCCTCTCCGGTCATTTGCGACTGCAGCTCGCGACGTTCCGCATTGATCGCCGAGAGGCGCTCTGCCAGAGCCAGGGCAACGGCAGCGTCATCGGTCAGCAGGCATTCGATGCCCACGCCCATGTCCTCGAGACGACCCGCCGCATTGATGCGCGGGGCCACCGCATAGCCCAGATCGCTCGATACCACCGTTGCCGGATCGCGCCCGGAGACCTGCAGCAGGGCCTGCACGCCGGGACACGCGCTGCCGTTGCGAATTCGCCGGATGCCAGCTTCGACCAGCACCCGGTTGTTGAAGTCAAGCGGGACCAGATCGGCGACCGTGCCGAGGGCGACCAGGTCGAGCAGCGCACCGAGGTCGGGAACCGCGGGAGTCCTGCCAGTGAACCAGCCCGAGTCGCGCAGCTGCGCGCGCAGCGCGACCAGCAGGCAGAACATGACGCCGACGCCGGCCAGGGCCTTGCTCGGGAAGCGGTCGCCCGCCAGATTCGGATTGACGATGGCGTTGGCGGCAGGCAGCGTGGAAGCGGGCAGATGGTGGTCCGTGACGAGCACCTCGATGCCGCGCGCCCGCGCCGCGTCGATGCCGGCATGGCTGGCGATGCCGTTGTCGACAGTGACGATCAGATCGGGTGCCGGGTCACCGAGCGTCGCCACCAGTGCCGCACTCAGGCCGTAACCGTGCACCGCCCGGTTCGGCACGCGGAAGTCGACATGGCTTGCGCCGAGCATGCGCAAGCCTCGTACTGCGACGGCCGTCCCGGTCGCGCCATCACAGTCGAAATCGCCAACCACGACGATCCTCCGCTTCTCGCGGATTGCCCGTTCCAGAAGCGCGCAGGCGGCCTCGATTCCACCAAGCATTGCCGGTGCAGCCATGTTGCCAAGTCGGTGCTCGATCTCGCCGGCGGCGCGAATGCCACGGGCCGCGAGCACGCGTCGAAGCACCGGATGCATCTGCGCAGGCCAATCGACCTCTGCCGACACCTGGCTTCGACGGCGAAACTCGAGTCCGCTCACGCCTGCAATCCGCGCATCGGACGCCAGAAGCGCCAGCGATGGGAACGGCGAATCCGGAAGCGCTCGCCGGACGCAAAGTTCAGCATGGCCTGATCGATGCGTCCGCCGCGGAGGGCAGCCTCCGCCGGTGCGAGCCAGTCGTCCTGCAAGGCGGCATCGCGCAGTTCGACCAGATCCAGCAGCACGGCGGACGCGGGCGCGACCGCATCGACGACCTCGAGCCATGTCCGGCTCTCGAGAGCGAGCGGCGAGACCCCGGCCAGCTGGGCCAGGGCGCGGATTTCGGCGCGATTGGAGAGCACGCCGCCGAGCGCGCTGCGCGCGAAACCCGGCAACACGCCCGCGCCCCAGAACCACAGGCTGTTGACGTTGACCGCGCCACGCGCGGCTCGCCTGGAGTTGACCGGATGGTTGTGCAGGATCACCTGCGCATCATTGAACAGTTGACGCCAGCGTTTGCCCGAAGCGCCCTCCGGAAGATGCAACTTGAGGTCGTCGCCCATGGCCTGGTCCGGCGTAGCGCATTGTGGAAGCTGCGAGCCGGGCGGCGCACGCAGGTACCAGCGGTCGCTGCGTGGAGCATCGAATTCGAAGCCGGCATCGCCGAACAAGGGCTTCAGGTCCCGGGCGATGTCGGCACATTCCGCGGGATCGAGCCCGAGTTCGCCACAGGCCAGCATGCGCGCCGTCGTCATGTCGGCCCGCACATGCGCCGGATCGGCTCGCAGCCATGCCGAACCCGCCGCATCACCGCAATCGCCCTGCCGGCTCAGTGCGGCGACCGAAAACGAGCGTCCGGGCCAGTCGAAACAGGAATCGAGGCTGCCCTCGAAGCTCGCTTGCGCCGGGTCGAGCCGATCGCCACGCGACGTCCAGCGGGCCAGGGTGGACGTCGCCACCCGCGTCGACCCTGCGCAACGCCGCCACTCCGGCAACAGCAGCACCACCCCGGTCATGAGGTAACGGGGATCGCGATTGCGGTGCGTGGGCTGGCAACTCCCACCGCGGCATCAGGGAGTCTGTGATCGAGTAGCGAAGTCGTCATGGCGTTCCGGAGGCTCTCCACAGGCGCTGCGTGGCGAATTGAGGGCGGGTTGCCTTGACGCGGCGCGCGGTGCCTGCGGGAAGCCGTGCGGACGCCACCTTTGATCAACCAATCAATCGGTCAGGCGACACCTGCCTCGTCGCAGATCGGTTTTGCGTCCACTTGAAGGAGGGCCAGCCTGTCTGCGTCGACGTTGCGCGTTTTGCATTCAGGCAGGCGCCCTGACGTCTTTACTGCTTGATCAGACCCTTCCTGCATGGCGCATCAGACCACGTAGCGAACTTCCACGATCTCATAGTTGCGGGTGCCGTTCGGGGCCTGGAACTCGAAACTGTCACCTTCGCTCTTGCCGATCAGGGCGCGGGCGAATGGCGACGACACGGAGATGAGTTTCTGCTTGATGTCGGCTTCGAGGTCGCCGACGATCTGGTAGGTGACTTCCTCGCCGCTGTCCTCGTCGGCGAGCAGGACGGTGGCCCCGAACACCACCTTGGAACCCGCATTGAGTTTCGAAATGTCGATGACATCAGCGTAGCTGAGGGCGGCTTCCAGTTCCTTGATGCGGCCCTCGGTAAAACCCTGCATCTCGCGCGCGGCGTGATACTCGGCGTTCTCCTTCAGATCGCCATGCGCCCTCGCTTCGGCGATCGCGTGGATGATGCGTGGCCGGTCGACCGACTTGAGGCGTTCGAGTTCGGCGCGCAGTCGCTCCGCGCCCTTCTGTGTCATTGGAGCTCGATTCATGCAATCAATTCCCTGTGCAGTTCCTGCAGGCTGTTGACGCTGTCGCTGGAACGGAAATCCAGCGAGTGCAGCAAGGCCCGCGCCCCCGAAATGGTAGTCGAATACGTCACCCGCTGCTGCAGTGCCTGGCGCCGGATCGAGAATGAATCCGCGATCGCCTGCTTGCCCTCGGTGGTGTTGACGATGAAGACGATCTCGCGATTCTTGATCAGGTCGACGATATGCGGGCGGCCCTCGATGACCTTGTTGATGCGCTCGCAGACGATGCCGCGTTCGCTCAGGAAGGCGCAGGTGCCGCTGGTCGCAACGAGACCGAAGCCGCGCCGGCGCAGGTCCTCGGCAATCGCCACGAGTCTCGGCTTGTCCGATTCGCGGACCGAGAGGAACGCCTTGCCAACCTGCGGTGGCTCGATGCCGGCCGCTTCGTGCGCGCGCGCAAAGGCTTCGCCGAAGGTTCGTCCGACGCCCATGACTTCGCCGGTCGAACGCATTTCAGGACCGAGGATCGGATCGACGTTCTGGAACTTGAGGAACGGAAAGATCGCTTCCTTGACCGAGAAGTAATCCGGCACCAGCTCGCTGGACATGCCCTGCTCGGCCAGGCTGCGTCCGACCATGCAGCGCGCGGCGATCTTGGCCAGGGGCACGCCGGTCGCCTTGGAAACGAACGGCACCGTGCGCGATGCGCGCGGATTCACCTCGAGCACGTAGATCTGCTCGCCCTGGATCGCGAACTGGGTGTTCATCAGGCCGACGACCTTCAGTTCGCGCGCCATCTGGCTGACCTGGAAGCGCAGTCGTTCCTGCAGCGCCGCGCTCAACGAGTAAGGTGGCAGCGAACATGAGGAATCACCGGAATGGACGCCTGCCTCCTCGATATGTTCCATGACCCCGCCGATCAGGACATTGCCCTCCGCGTCGGCGATGAGGTCGACATCGATCTCGGTGGCGTGGTCGAGGAAACGATCGAGCAGCACCGGTGACTCGTTCGAGACGCGCACCGCGTCGCGGATGTAGCGCGAGAGATCGTCGTCGTCGTGGACAACCTCCATGGCCCGCCCACCGAGCACGTAGCTCGGCCGGACCACGAGCGGGTAGCCGATCTCGCGAGCCAGGGCCAGCGCCTCGTCGGCATTCCTGGCCGTGCGGTTCGGCGGCTGGGCCAACTCGAGTCGCGTGATCATCTTCTGGAAGCGTTCGCGATCCTCGGCAAGGTCGATCGAATCGGGCGAGGTGCCGATGATCGGGGCACCAGCCGCCTCGAGCGCGCGAGCCAGCTTCAGCGGAGTCTGCCCACCGTACTGGACGATCACGCCCCGGGGCTTTTCCTTGTCGATGATCTCGAGCACATCCTCGAGCGTCAGCGGTTCGAAATAGAGTCGATCGGAAGTGTCGTAATCGGTCGAGACCGTTTCAGGGTTGCAGTTGACCATAATGGTTTCGTAGCCATCCTCGCGCAGGGCGAGCGCTGCATGGACGCAGCAATAGTCGAACTCGATGCCCTGGCCGATTCGGTTGGGACCGCCGCCGAGCACCATGATCTTGTCGCGCGAGGTGGGTTCGGCCTCGCACTCTTCCTCGTAGGTCGAATACAGATAGGCCGTGGTCGTGGCGAACTCGGCCGCACACGAATCGACCCGCTTGTAGACCGGCCTGACATTGAAGGCACGGCGAAGGTGGCGAACGGCGTTCTCGTCGGTGTCGAGCAATTCGGCCAACCGTGAATCCGAAAAGCCCTTGCGCTTGAGCGCGCGCATGCGGGCGGCATCTATCGCCGCAAGGCCCTGCCGGGCAACGGCCTTCTCGACCAGGACGAGATCCTCGATCTGGGCGAGGAACCACGGATCCACGTGAGTCAGGTCGAAGATCTCGGGCAGCGAGAGCCCGGCCCGGAATCCGTCGCCGATGTAGAAGATGCGGTCAGGACCCGGCTCGCGCAGTTCACGTTTGAGCGTGGTCATGCCGGCCTCGCCGCCGAGGTCGAGCTCAGACGGACTCAGGCCGTTCTTGCCGGTCTCGAGCCCGCGCAGCGCCTTCTGCATCGACTCCTGGAACGTGCGTCCGATCGCCATGACCTCGCCGACCGACTTCATCTGCGTGGTCAGGCGCGAATCGGCAGCCGGAAACTTTTCGAACGCGAAGCGCGGAATCTTGGTCACGACATAGTCGATGGCCGGCTCGAACGACGCCGGCGTCAGCCCACCAGTGATTTCGTTGCGCAGCTCGTCGAGGGTATAGCCGACCGCAAGCTTGGCCGCCACCTTGGCAATCGGGAAACCGGTCGCCTTGGAGGCCAGCGCCGACGAGCGCGAGACGCGCGGGTTCATTTCGATGACGACGACGCGGCCGTCGTCGGCATTGATGCCGAACTGCACATTGGAGCCACCGGTATCGACACCGATCTTGCGCAGAACCGCGATCGAGGCATCGCGCAAGCGCTGGTATTCCTTGTCGGTCAGGGTCTGCGCCGGCGCGACCGTGATCGAGTCGCCGGTATGCACGCCCATCGGATCGAAGTTCTCGATCGAGCAGACGATGATGCAGTTGTCCGCCCTGTCGCGGACAACTTCCATCTCGAACTCCTTCCAACCGAGCACCGACTCCTCGATCAGGACCTCGTTGACCGGCGACAGATCGAGCCCGCGCTTGACGATCTCCTCGAATTCCTCGCGATTGTAGGCAATGCCACCCCCCGAACCGCCGAGGGTGAAGCTCGGCCGGATGATGGTCGGATAGCCGACCTTGGCTTGCGCCTCGAGCGCGCCTTCGAAGCTGCGCACGACCTCGGCCTTCGGGCACTCGAGACCGATTTCACCCATGGCCACGCGAAACAGCTCGCGATCCTCGGCCATGCGAATGGCGTCGCGCGACGCCCCGATCATCTCCACGCCGTACTTGTCGAGCACGCCGCGATCGGCCAGATCGAGCGCGCAGTTCAGCGCGGTCTGGCCGCCCATGGTCGGCAGCAGCGCGTCGGGCCGTTCCTTGGCGATGATCTTCTCGACCATGCGCGCGTTGATCGGCTCGATGTAGACCGCGTCGGCGGTCTCCGGATCGGTCATGATCGTGGCCGGATTCGAATTGATCAGGACGACGCGATAGCCCTCGTCCTTGAGTGCCTTGCAGGCCTGCGCACCCGAATAGTCGAATTCGCAGGCCTGGCCGATGACGATCGGGCCGGCGCCGATGACGAGAATGGTGCGCAGATCAGTTCGTTTTGGCACCAGACTCGCCTTCTTGGAGTTTGCCTTCGTTGAGGAACAGGGGATCGGCCGGGCCGATCTCGATCATCACCTTGCGCACACCCTTGCGCGGCACGGCGAGTTCGATCGATCCGGCTTCCGGACCCAGTTGCAGGGTCAGGGTCACATTGGTGTAGCGCACCAGGGTGCCGCTGCGCGTCGTGTTGTTGGTCGTGTAAACGACCAGCTTCTGGCCGATCTTGTTTTCGAGGTCGGGGTATTCGATCTCGCGCAGAGTGGCCTGGGCCTTCGGCGCCGCGGAGGATTTGCCGGCCTTGGCCGGACCGGCAGCGATCAGGGCCGGGGCGGCCAGCAGGGCCATCGCAGCGAGCACGAAACGGAACAGGAAGTGTGGGTTTCTCATGGGTCTATGCCACGCCGACAGCGCGCGCCTCCATCAACTGAATGAAACGATCGAACAAGGCAGCGACATCCCGCGGACCGGGACTCGCCTCCGGATGCCCCTGAAAGCCGAACGCTGGTGCGCCAGTCACTTCGATGCCCTGCAGGGAACCATCGAAAAGCGAACGATGCGTGGCCCGTGCCGTCGCCGGCAGGGTCGACTCGTCCACGGCGAAACCATGGTTCTGGCTGGAAATCATCACGCGGCCGCTATCCAGGTCGATGACCGGGTGGTTGGCGCCATGATGGCCGAACTTCATCTTGACGGTACGTGCACCGATCGCCAGTCCGAGCAACTGGTGGCCCAGGCAGATGCCGAAAATCGGGATGCCCAGACCGAGGAACTCGCGTATGGCCTCGATCGCGTAGTCGCAGGGTTCCGGATCGCCCGGACCGTTGGACAGGAAGATGCCATCTGGTTGCAGGGCCAGTGCCTCGCTGGCCGGCGTCTGTGCCGGCACCACGCTGACCCGGCAACCGCGGTCGGCGAGCATGCGCAGGATATTGCGCTTGATGCCGAAGTCGTAGGCGACCACATGCTTCGTCGCCGGGGTCTGCCGCGCGGCGTTGCGGTCGAGGTCGTGACTGCCTTCGGACCAGGCGTACGGCTGCGCGGCACTGACGACCTTCGCCAGGTCCATTCCGGCCAGTCCGGGGAAGTCGCGTGCGGCGGCAAGCGCCCGTTCCGCTGAGGGTGACTCCGCGGCGATGATGCAGCCGCCCTGGGCGCCCGTCTCGCGCAGGATCCGGGTCAGCCGCCGGGTGTCGATGTCGGCGATCGCGACGATGCCCTGTCGGACCAGGTAGTCAGCCAGGCTCTCCTCGTTGCGCCAGTTGCTGGCCAGCAGGGGCAGGTCGCGAATGACCAGACCGGCCGCCTGGACGCGGTCGGACTCGGCATCGGCCGCGTTGCAGCCGGTGTTGCCGATGTGCGGATAGGTCAGCGTAACGATCTGACGGGCATACGAGGGATCCGTCAGGATTTCCTGGTAGCCGGTCATTGCCGTGTTGAAAACGACCTCTCCGGTCGCGCTTCCCTCGCAGCCGATGGATCGGCCATGGAACAGGCTACCGTCGGCGAGGGCAAGGATGGCTGGCTGGGTCATGCATTCGCCTGGTTGGGAGCCCTAGCGTCGCGCAAGGTTTGCAGCGCAGGTGCGACGAAACCCGCGGGCTGGTTTGGCCAGTCCGTGGTTTGGGCAGGAAGTGTGGAATCGAGGCGAGGCGGAATGATAGGCATCGGCTGGCGTGATGTCCACCGCCACGCCGGTACCAGCGTGATGTGCGTTCAGCCCGGATACCGCCCGATTCGGATGCCGTCCCCGAATTTCGAATGCCCCGCGACGGCGTTGCCCTGCCCGCGCTGCCGAACCCGGATAGAATTGCGGCATTCGTCCGTTCAGGAACACTACCCGTCTTGAATCTGCTCGACCCCCACGCCCTCGAACGTCCGGACACGGTCGTTGTCTCCGAACCGTTCGCCTTCCTGGTCGCGCACGGCCAGTTGCCGGAAGCGGCGCGTCCAAGCCTTGGGACCGATTTTCCACGCTATCCGAGTGCCGGGTTCTTCCCGCACGAACGGGTCGATTGCGGGGCGGCCATCAATGCCCTGATCGATGAACTGACCAGCCCCGCCATCGCCGGTGCCATCGGTCGCCGCCTGGGCATCGCCAATCTCGGCCAGTATCCGACCCTGGTGACCATCTGTCGGGCCCTGAACCGGCGCCATGGCACCATTCATACCGACAGTCGCTCCAAGATCGCTACGGCGCTGCTTTACCTCAACGAGTCCTGGCCCGAGACCAGCGCGGGCTGCCTGCGCTTTCTCAGGCGCGCGGACAGCATCGACGACCAGGTAACGCCGGAGATCAAGCCCCTGTACGGGAATCTTGTCGCCTTTCGCCGCAGTGACTGCTCTTTCCATGGCCATCTGCCCTATGAGGGCGAGCGCAGGGTGATCCAGGTCGCCTGGCTGACCAGCGAGGAGGAAAAGTCGCGCAAGACCAGGCGTGGCAGGTTTTCGCGGTTGTTCAAGAAGCTCTTCGGCGCAATCGACCGTAGAATCGGCGCAGGACGCAGGGACGACGCCTCGCACCTCGACTAGTCAGGACATCCCAATGAAACCACTCGTTTGTGTTCTCGCCGGCATCCTGCTGCTGGCAAACTGCAATTCCGCTCTGGCCCGTCGAGGCGAAGCACCGTTCAGTATCGGTCCGATGGCCAAACGCGGCATGGTCGTCCCCGAATTCGCCTTGCCTGCGATCGATCCGCCCGCGATCCGGGCCGCGGCCGACGCCGTGGCGGAGAATCCAGGCGAACCGCATGCGAAGCGACTGCCGATCGCCGTCGAAAACACGGTAGCCCTGAATCCAGCCAGCGACGGCCTGTGGCAGCTGATGTCCGACGGATCGATGCTGTGGCGACTGCGCATCCGCGTCCCCGGTGCCACCGACCTGCACCTGGGCTTCACCGGATATGACCTCGTTGCCGGAGCGGCGCTCTGGGTGATCGGCGCGGACGACTACTATGAGGGCCCCTACACAGCGGATGATCGCGGCCCGCTCTGGGTACCGATGGTACCGGGTGACACCGCCACGATCGAACTGCATGTCCCCGCCGGCGCGCGCCTGGACGCGGGCAACCTGGTGCTGACCAGCATCGGTGCCGGCTTCCGCGATCTTTTCAGGGCCGACGTTCGCACGGGCGTTCCGGGGAATTCGGGGCCGTGCAACATCAATGTGGTCTGTCCACTCGGGCAACCCTACAGCGCCGAGGCCCGGGTCCTGGCGTACTACGAATTTCGCGCCGACGGCGGCGGCACCTTCATCTGCACGGCGACGCTGATGAACGATGTCCCTGGCGACCGCAAGAATTACGTACTGACCGCCGCGCACTGCCTGTCCAGCGCCGCCGAGGCCGCCAGCATGCGCCTGTACTGGAACTACCAGTCGACCAGTTGCTCGGCCAACACGGGAATTTCGTTCGCGCAGAACCAGACCGGAACGACCCTACGCGCGACGCGGGCCGACGCCGATTTCACCCTGGTCGAACTGAACCAGAACCCGGATCCGGCCTGGAACCTCTTCCATGCTGGATGGGATGCCTCGAACATCGCCCCGTCCGGCAGCATCGGCCTCCATCATCCGAGTGGCGACGTGGCCAAGGTTACCCACAACCCGACCGCTCCGCGCACAGCCAACAACTGCATCGGCACCGGCGGCGGCAGCGTGAATACCCACTGGAATACCGGCCCCTACGACCAGGGCACCACCGAGGGCGGCTCCTCGGGCTCGGGCTTGTGGATCCCTGCCAACGATGCGAGCAACAACGGAAAGCGATTGATCGGGGTGCTCTCCGGCGGCACGGCCCTTTGTGCGGGACCTGTGCCGGACGATGGCTTCGACTGCTACGGGAAGTTCTCGGCTGCCTGGAGCGGCCCCTCACCGTCCAGTCGTCTGCGCGACTGGCTCGACCCCCAATCCAGCGGCGTCATGAGCATCGCGGGTATCGACAACGTGCCTTCGTCGAGCACGCTCGATCCGGCCCTTGCCGCGCGCGTCGCCGCCGAGCGGCAGGCCGTCCCGTTGCGCAACGGTGGACGAGGCCTCTCGCGGCAGCCGCGAACGCCCGGGTCGAACACGTCGACCCATTGATCGCGCGGCCAGCGGACGGGGCGTGCTTTTCGTGGTTCAGCGACTGTCCGGCGCTGCCGTCAGGCCGAGCGCATCGGCCATCGAATAGACTCCCGGTTTTTGCCCGGCCAGCCAGCGCGCTGCCCTCAGCGCGCCACGTGCAAACACGTCGCGATCACTCGCGCGATGGATCAGTTCGACGCGCTCGCCGGGTCCGGCGAGGCGGACTTCATGCTCGCCGACGATGTCGCCGGCCCTGATGACGGCGTAGCCGACGCTGCCGTCCTGGCGTGGACCCGATCGATCGATCGCGGCGTCGCCCTGCAGGCTGCCGCGAGCCTGGCGGGAACGCTCGCCGAGCATCAGTGCCGTTCCCGATGGCGCATCGCGCTTGTGCCGATGATGGGCTTCGATGATCTCGCAATCCCAGTCCGGCAGCAGCCGCGCCGCCTGTTCGACCAGATGGGCCAGGACCGCAATACCCGCGCTGAAATTGGCCGCCCACAGAACCGGAACCTCGGCCGAGGCCCGCTGCATCGCGCTGCGCTGGGCCTCGCTCAGTCCGGTCGATCCACTGACCAGCGCAAGCCGCCGCGCTCGAGCCAGATCCAGGGCCGCATCGAATCCCGAGCTGCCGGAAAAGTCCACGAGCACGTCGGCCCGCAGGTCCTTCGGCGCTGCAGTCGTGTATGAAAAACCCGGCTGGATGCTCCTCGCCGCAGGATCGGGCTCGTTGCCCGGGCGCACCAGTGCCGCGGCGATGGACAGCTCGGAGTCTTCCATGGCAAGCCTGAGGACAGCCTGCCCCATCCTGCCCGCAGCACCGCAGACCACCAGTTGCAACGACTTGCCCATGTACGCTCCCCGGTCGATGGACGCAGGGTAAACCGATCCCCGCACCTCGTGCCATCGTCCCGTCAGGAGGTCACGCGATCCCAGAATTGCTTGACGCCGTCGAACCACGAGCGATTCCGCGGCGAATGCGTGTGCGCATTTTCGCCGACGAAGGTCGACTCGAACTCTTCCAGCAGTTCGCGCTGGCGCGCGGTCAGCTTGACCGGCGTCTCGAGGACGACGCGGCACAGCAGGTCGCCGGTGCGGCCGCTGCGGACCGATTTGACGCCCTTTCCGCGCAACCGAAACAGCTTGCCGGTCTGCGTTTCCGGCGGAATCGTCACGGTCGCTTCGCCACCGAGGGTGGGCACCGAGAGTTCGGCGCCGAGGGTCGCCTGGGCGAAGCGGACCGGTACTTCGCAGTAGAGGTCGTCGCCTTCGCGCGTGAAGATCGGGTGTTCACGGACGCGGACTTCGACATACAGGTCGCCCGGAACGGTTCCGGCCGGGCCCGCTTCGCCCTGCCCGGTCAGTCGGATGCGATCACCATTGTCGACGCCAGCCGGGATCTTCACGTCAAGCGTGCGCTCGTCGTTGATCCGACCTTCGCCGCGGCAGCTTCGACACGGATTGGCCACGGTCTTGCCGGAACCGGCGCAATGCGGACAGGTCTGCTGCACCGAGAAGATGCCGTTCTGCATGCGCACGCGGCCGTGGCCGCGACAGGTCGCGCAGGTCGAGGTCTTGCCGTCCTCGGAGCCGCTGCCCGAACACTCGGAGCAGGCTACCAGGGTCGGCACCTCGATCTGCTTGTCGACCCCGAACACCGCTTCTTCGAGGTCCAGTTCCAGCAGGTAGCGCAGGTCGGAACCGCGTCGGGCCCGTCCGCGACCGCCGCCCATGCCGAAGATGTCACTGAAAATATCGCCGAAGATGTCACCGACGTCGCCATTGAACCCGCCGCCGCGGCCGCCCATGCCATGCTCGAAGGCGGCATGGCCGTACTGGTCGTAGGCAGCCCGCTTCTGGCCGTCACCGAGGATCTCGTAGGCCTCCTTGGCCTCCTTGAATTTTTCCTGGGCATGCGGATCGTCCGGACAGCGGTCCGGATGACACTTCATGGCGAGGCGACGGAACGCCTTCTTCAGGTCATCGTCCGAAGCCGTCCGTTCAATGCCGAGGACTTCGTAGTAGCAACGTTTGCTGGTCATGTCGGAAACGGGCATCGGAGGCAATCAGGACGGTAGGGCGTACAACGGGACGGCACCCGGCGCTGTCGCGCCGGACGCCGTTCCGCGGGGACATGGCCCAATTACTTGTCGCCGTCCTTCACTTCGGTGAACTCGGCGTCGACCACGTCTTCCGGCTGGCCCGGACCAGCCTGCGCGCCACCATCCGCACCCGCCTGCGCACCGGCCGAGCCCGGCGCCGCATGCAGCGACTGGGCCACTTCCTCGACGCGCGCGATCTTCGCCTCGATCTGCGCCTTGTCGTCGCCCTTCATGGCCTTGTCGAGTTCCGACAGCGCCTCTTCGATGCTGCCGAGCTGCTCGCCGGGAACTTTGCCGCCGTGTTCCTTGAGCGCACTGCGCGTGGCATGCACGAGCTGGTCGGCCTTGTTGCGCGTGGTGACCAGTTCCTGGAAACGCTTGTCCTCCTCGCGATTGGCCTCGGCGTCGTTGACCATGCGCTGGATCTCCTCGTCGGACAGGCCGGAACCGGCCTTGATCTCGATGCGCTGCTCCTTGCCGGTCTTCTTGTCCTTTGCCGACACATGCAGGATGCCGTTGGCGTCAATGTCGAAGGTGACCTCGACCTGCGGCATGCCGCGCGGTGCAGCCTCGATGCCGGCCAGATCGAACTTGGCCAGCGACTTGTTGAAGCGTGCCTGGTCACGCTCGCCCTGCAGCACATGCACGGTGACCGCGCTCTGATTGTCCTCGGCGGTCGAGAACACCTGGCTGGCCTTGGTCGGAATCGTCGTGTTCTTCTCGATCAGCTTGGTGAACACGCCGCCGAGGGTCTCGATGCCGAGCGACAGCGGGGTCACGTCGAGCAGCAGCACGTCCTTGACCGATCCGGACAGCACGCCGCCCTGGACAGCCGCACCGATGGCCACGGCTTCGTCGGGGTTGACGTCCTTGCGCGGTTCCTTGCCAAAGAAGTCCTTGACCGCATCCTGCACTTTCGGCATGCGGGTCTGGCCACCGACCAGGATCACTTCCGAAATGTCGGAAACCTTCAGGCCGGCATCGGAAAGCGCCGTACGGCACGGCTCGATCGTGCGCTTGATCAGGTCTTCGACCAGCGACTCGAGCTTGGACCGGGTCAGGCGCATTTCCAGATGCACGCCTTCGTTGTTGACCTGGGTGATGAACGGCTCGTTGATGTCGGTCTGCTGGCGCGAGCTCAGCTCGATTTTCGCGCGCTCCGCCGCCGAGCGAACTCGCTGCAACTGGATCGGATTCTTGCGCAGGTCGACGCCGTGCTGCTTTTCGAATTCATCGATGATGTAGTCGATGACGCGCTTGTCGAAATCCTCGCCGCCGAGGAAGGTGTCGCCATTCGTGGCCAGCACCTCGAACTGCTTCTCGCCGTCGATTTCGGCAATCTCGATGATCGAGATGTCGAAGGTGCCGCCACCGAGGTCATAGACCGCGACCTTGCGGTCGCCGCCCTTCTTGTCGAGGCCGTAGGCCAGCGCGGCCGCGGTCGGCTCGTTGATGATGCGCTTGACTTCGAGACCGGCGATGCGGCCGGCGTCCTTGGTCGCCTGGCGCTGGCTGTCGTTGAAGTAGGCCGGTACGGTGATGACCGCTTCGGTCACCGGCTCGCCGAGATAGTCCTCGGCCGTCTTCTTCATCTTCATCAGCACCTGCGCGGACACTTCCGGCGGCGCCATCTTCTTGCCGTCGGCCGTCTCGACCCAGGCGTCGCCGTTGTCATGGGCGATGATCTTGTAGGGGACGAGGTCGATGTCCTTCTTGACCTCGTTGTCGGTGAACTTGCGTCCGATCAGGCGCTTGACCGCCGAGAACGTGTTCTTCGGATTGGTCACGGCGCCGCGGCGCGCGGTGGCGCCGACCAGGACTTCGCCGTCCTTGAACGCAACGACGGACGGGGTCGTGCGGTCGCCTTCGGAATTCTCGATGACGCGGACCGAACCGCCTTCCATGACCGCGACGCACGAGTTGGTCGTGCCGAGGTCGATACCAATAATCTTGCCCATGTGTGTCTCTCCCAAACTATCGATTTCGGCCGCATCGGCCACTGGCGCTGAACTGGGGGTGCTACGTCAGGATTCAAGCTTCCCGGCCGCGATATCAGCCGGCTCAGGCCGGCGCCTGGGCCACGTTGACCAGGGCCGGACGCAACAACCGCTCGTTGAGGACGTAGCCCTTCTGCAGCACGGCGACCACGGTGTTCGGTGCGTGCTCGGTGGTATCGACCATACTCATGGCCTGGTGCCGTTCCGGGTCGAACGCCTCGCCGACCGGATTTACGATGACGATGCCATGCGCGGTGACCACGCGCATCAGCTCCTTCAGGGTCAGCTCTACGCCAGCCCTGAGTCCACCGCCTTCGGTCTTGTCGGCGACCAGTCCGCGCTCGAGGTTGTCGATGACGGGCAGCAGTTCGGCCAGCAGCTTTTCGTTGGCGAACTTGCGCGCCTGGTCCAGATCGCGCTGCAGGCGCTTGCGCTGATTCTCGATTTCGGCGCGTTCGCGCAGGACCAGCTCGCGCATCTCGCCGAGCTTGGTCTCGTATTCGGCCATCAGGTTGGCCAGCGCCTCGTCGCCCCCGGCCAGGGTGGTTTCGTCGACCGGCGATTGTTCCGCCTCGTCGCGCGCCGGATCGGTGTTTTCCATTTCGCCTCCACAAGCAAGATGCGGCCGGATGGCGTGCCATCCTGGCCGGATTTCCGACAATGAATCATTGGCCTGCCCCCGGGAGGGTGTCCGCCGCTCACTGCGTGTGCGCGGGCGGCGCCTGCGGGGTCCGGCTTCCCGGGCTTCCTATGGGGGCGTCGCCGAGCGGTTCAAGGCTCCGGAAATCAATTGCGCGGTCGTAGCGACCACGGGAATGACGCGTTCGTAGGCCATCCGCGTCGGGCCGATCACGCCGAGCACGCCGAGCACCCGATTGCCGACGCCATAGGGGGCGGTGACCAGCGAATAGCCGCCGAGAGCCGCGAATCCGGACTCCTCGCCGATGAACAGGCGAACGCCGTCGGCGCGCGAGCAGCGATCGAGCAACTGCAGCAAGTCGCGCTTGCGCTGGAATGCATCGAACAGGTCGCGCAGGCGATCCACTTCGGAAAGTTCATGCACGCCCATCAGGTTGGTCTGACCGGACACGAGCATGTCGTTGTCGGCCGGGGACTGGAAGGCCTGCTGAGCCACCTCGACGGCCGTCGACAGCAGGCGATTGAGGCGGGCGCCCTCCTCGCGCATCTCGCGCAACAGGCGTGTGCGGATTTCTTCGAGGCGCAAACCCGCAAAGTTCGAATTGAGGTAATTGGCGGTCTGCTCGAGCTCGCTCGGCGAATAGACATGCTGGGTTTCGATGACCCGGTTCTGTACCTGCCCATCCGTGAACACCAGGATGACCAGCAAGCGGTTGGCATCGAGGGCGACGAAGTCGATGTGCCGGAACGGAAACTCGTCGTGCCGCGGCACGCTGACCACGCCGACGAAGCGGGTAATTTCGGAAAGCAGGGCGCTGGCGCTGCCGAGCAGGGCCGGGGTCGCTGCCCCGGTTGGCAATTCCCTGCGCAGCTGTTCGACCTGCGGCTCGCCGAGCGGGCGCATTTCGAGCAGGCTGTCGACGAACACGCGATAGCCCTGGGCGGTCGGAACGCGTCCGGCCGAGGTATGCGGTGCGGCGACCAGGCCGGCGTCCTCGAGGTCGGCCATGATGTTTCGGATCGTGGCCGGGCTGAGATCGAGCCCCGACGACTTGGCCAGGGTGCGCGATCCCACCGGCTGGCCATCGGCGATGTATTGCGCTATCAGGCTGCGCAACAGGCTGCGCGATCGTGCATCGAGTGAGTCGGGGTTGCCTGGATAGCTCATGTGCGCAGCATACACAGCAGCCATGGACAGGCAAGCACGCTGAGGGCCAGGCGCAGGGATTGCGACGCACCTCCGCGAAACTGGCCCGACGGCGGGATCCCGGACCCCGCCGATCCTGCCCGGATTTGCGACAATCCGCGCCGGTCCGGAAACTTCACGTTCGAAACCAGGGAAGCAGGCATGCTGCGTACGCTTTACGTCAAAGACTTCGCGATTGTCGGTGAGGCCGAAATAGGCTTCGGCGCTGGCCTCACCGTGGTCACCGGCGAGACCGGTGCGGGCAAGTCGCTTCTCGTCGATGCCCTGCTCCTGCTCGCGGGCAACCGGGCCGACGCCAGCCTGGTCCGGCACGGCTGCGAGCGTGCCGAGCTGTCGGCCGAATTCGATCTCGGTGAACGCACGGACCTGCGTGACTGGTTGCGCGAAGAGGCGCTCGACGATGAGGAGGCCTGCCAGTTGCGCCGGGTCATCCGCAGCGAGGGCAGCTCGCGTGCCTGGATCAACGGTCGACCAGTCACACTGACCCAACTGAAGGCGCTCGGCGAGCGCCTTATAGAGATCCATGGCCAGCACGAGCACCAGGCCCTGCTAGAACGCAGCCAGCAACTCGCCCTACTCGACGCGTTCGGAGGCCACGGCGAGGCGCTCGAGCGTGTGCGCGCGCTGGCAAGTTCGTGGCGCACGGTCAATGCGGCGATCCGCGAGATCTCCGGCGATGAAGACCATGGCGAACGCATCGAGTGGCTGGGCCATCAGGTCAATGAGCTCGAAACGCATGCGCTCGATGTGCAGGCGCTGGCCACGCTCGAGGACACCCACAAACGCCTGGCCAACTCCGGACAATTGCTGCAAGGCTGCGCCGGCCTCGCTGACCAGCTCGACGGCGACAGCGAATTCAGCGTTTCTCGCCTGATAGCCCGCGCCCACGGCGAGTGCGTCCGCCTGGCCGCCCTCGACCCCAAGCTCGAAGCGATCGGCGAATTGCTCGACGCCGCCAGAATCCATGTCGACGAATCCGTAGACAGTCTGGCCCGCTATCAGAGCTCGCTTGATCTGGATCCTGAGCGCTATGCCGAGATCGATGCTCAACTCGGCAAGCTGCACGAGCTTTCGCGCAAGCACCGGGTGCCGATGGCCGACCTCAAGGCACACGGCCAGGCCCTGCGCGAGGAACTCGATGCCTTGCGTAGTGCCGGCATCCGTCTGCTCGCGCTGCAAAAGCAGGAAACTGAAATCCGGCGTGAGTTCGAAACGGCGGCCAAGGCATTGAGCCTGGCCCGAACCGGCGCGGCCAAACGCCTCGGTGACGCCGTCGGAGCGCTTCTGGCCGACCTCGGCATGGCCGGGGGGCGCTTCGAGGTCGCACTCGAGCCGACCCCGAACAAGGATCCCGACGCCCAGGGCACGGAACGCTGCGAATTCCTGGTCAGCGCCAATCCGGGCCAACCCGTGCGCGCCTTGCGCAAGGTCGCTTCCGGCGGCGAACTGTCGCGCATCAGCCTCGCCCTCGAAGTGGCCGCGCTCGGATTCGACGAGGTCGGCAGCATGGTCTTCGACGAAGTCGACGCCGGCATCGGCGGCGCCGTGGCCGAAGTGGTCGGCCAGAAATTGCGCCGACTTGGCCAGCAGCGGCAAGTACTTTGCGTGACCCATCTGCCGCAGGTGGCCGCCCAGGGCCATGCGCACCTGAAGGTCAGCAAGGCGAGCGAAGCGGATTCGACCGAAACCCGCATCGAAGTGCTCGATTCCCGAGCCCGTCGCGACGAGATCGCCCGCATGCTCGGCGGTGTCGAGATCACGCGGGAAACGCTCGCCCACGCGAAACAGATGCTGCAGGTGGCGCAAGCCAGCGATTGAGTGCGCCCCCGGGTCTGGAACTGCAGGACGCCGGCGCAGACGGTCCAAATTCGTTCCCCTCGGTACCGAAGGCAGGATGCCGGAGCGAACATTGCCGACGGCAATGGCCCGAAGGGCGGAGGGCGGGACGCCCGGAGTCAACCAACGGGTCCGTCCACCACCTCTCTCCGCCAGACACAAAAAAAGCCCCTCGCGGGGCCGCTCCGACCAGTTGTGCGGTCGCGTGCCGGGGGATTGTTCGGCCCATCCCTGGGCCTCACCCTCCGCGCTTCGCGCTGCGGGCCAGCCTTCGGCTGTCCAAAATGGTTCCAGACCATTTTGTCGAACCGGAGGGTTCTCCGGCACCCTCTCTCTCCGCCAGATACAAAAAAAGCCCCACGTGGGGGCTTTTTTTGTATCTGGCGGAGAGAGAGTCCGATCACGACACGTTCGTCCGAGTCCGTTGGAATCCGCTTGATACCCTGTAGCCCTTATTGGCATTGCTTTTCCGGTACATAATCACTCCGCGCCTATTCGTTGACGTCCGCCAGCATCCGGCGTACTGTGATGGGAACAACGTGGGTATCGGAGGGTTTGGCGGATGGTTTTCGGCCGAAAAAGACTGGATCCAATCACCATCAAGACCCTGAAGCCGGGCCGCCATGCTGACGGCGGCAACCTCTATCTGCTGGTCAAGCCCGACGGCCGCAAGACTTGGCTGTTCCGCTACCGCGATCGGATCACCGGAAAGCCTCGCGATGCCGGCCTGGGTCCGCTGGCTGATGTGAACCTGACGCTGGCCAGAGAAAAGGCGCACGCGATGCGCCTGCAGTTACTCGATGGCGTTGACCCTTTGACCGCGAAGAAGGAACGAAAGGAGACCGAACGGGCGGAGCGAGCCAAGCGCGTCACGTTCAGCTGGTGCCTCGATCGCTTCTTGGCCATGAACGAGGCCGAATGGCGCAACGAGAAGCACCGCGGCCAATGGCGCAGCACCATGACGACCTATGCGGCGCCCCTCATCCCGATGTTCGTTGCCGATATCGAGACGGCGCACGTTGTCGCAGCCCTTGAACCAATTTGGACCACCAAGACCGAGACTGCCACGCGCGTGCGCCAGCGCATCGAAACAGTGTTGTCCTGGGCGACCGCGAACCGATACCGGCAAGGCGAAAACCCGGCGCGCTGGAAGGGTCACATCGACCAGATCCTGCCCAAGCCAGGGAAGCTCAAAAACGTGCGGCATCACCCTGCCGTGCCTTACCTCGACATGCACGCTTTCATCATTGACCTGCGCGAACGTTCGGGACTTTCTGCGCGCGTTCTGGAATGGCAGATTCTGACCGCAGTTCGCCCTGGCGAAGCGACCGGCACGCAATGGGACGAAATCGATATGGACGCCGCTGTATGGACCATTCCTGGCGAGCGCATGAAGGCCGGCATTACTCACCGCATCCCGCTGTCCCGCCCTGCGCTTGACCTCCTTCGCTCGCTGCCTCGCGTCGGGTCGTTCGTCTTCCCTGGCGGCAAACCGAAGGCGCCCCTATCACTCGCCGCCGGCTTGAACTTGATGAGGGACTTGCGACCTGGATTCGTACCGCACGGACTCCGCTCAAGTTTCCGCGACTGGTGCGCGAATACCGGCGTGAATCGCGATGTTGCCGAACGATGCCTTGCACACGTCGTCAAAGACAAGTCAGAGGCGGCCTACCAGCGGAGCGACATGTTGGAGCCGCGCAAACGCGTGATGACCGCTTGGGCCAAATTCATCGAGACGCTGCCGCGAACTGGCAACGTTACGAATATTACCAAATCCACGGCGAAGGCAAGCTAGCTGCTACGTCCGCACAACTGATGCAAAGCTTGGTGGCAAGGCGGTCAACGCAACACTTCGGCGCTATTTCTCAGGTTAGAGCTGTGGTTGGCATGCGTGGCCGATCCACAACAAAGTACGCTTGGAGAGGGTGCCGTCGCAGACTAGATTGATCGAGAATGACAATCTCTGAAGGGTCCCATTTGAAATTCGACCCTTGAGAACATTGGTCTGTGAGCCGGAAGCTTGCCGTCGACAAGAGGTTTTCAAGGGTCGCGTTTGAAACGCGCCCCTTGTCTGCGCAAGGAAGGAAGCCATGAGCAAGAAGAAAATTAGTTCGTACGCGACCCCTGTATATTCAATCGAGCAACAGTGGGAATTGGTCGCGAAGTTTCGCGACCTACTGATTCGATCGGCCGAAGAGTACCCAGAAGCCGAGCACGTTCAGGTTCAGGCACTGCCACTCATGACCCTCGATACCGCCCAAGTAGGTATACCATTTCGCCTCGAGAACGACATCTTCGGCGACCCATCGCCAACTTTGGCCAAACTTGAACTCGACTGGCAGAGTTGGAACCGGCGCCACGATTGCACAGGGTTCATGGACCGAAACCCAAACCATCGGTCCCCACTGGAGGCTCTAAACGCGTGCTTCTACAACTGCCTGGTCCCTCCACCAGAACTGCTTCTGGCGATTCGTCACGTCAGCTCGTCGTATTTTGATGCAGCCGGGACAGTAACCTTAGAAGAGGCGTTTTTCGGAAAGACGAAACGAAAGGTAGGAAACTACTCGGCGCGCGTGCATTCGGAAGAGAGCGAAGATGCAAGGATGCGTCTCATGGACATTTATTTCCCTGAAATTCTGAATAGATCAGAAAGAGCCCAAGAAATCGTTAAGTGGCTTCGTCTCGACATCTCCCCAGAAACGCTCGAACGCATGGTGAACAAGACGCGTGCGAAGAAAAAAGCCAAGTAGGCCAATTTCGTAGATCGAGGTATCTGGCGACAACACAATGTCGCGAAGGCGAAAGGCGAATCCGCAAGGACGGAGTGGATTATTAAGAGCCTTTTTTGTCCTGTACAAGGGCCGCAGGATGCGTAAATTCCAGAACCGGCGCGCACTGTTCGCGCGGACGGAGAAGGACGCATGCAGCAAATTGAACCCACAAACACCCCTCTTGCCAACAAGGTGCCTCAGGCATGTGCACGCCTGGGGATTGGGCGAACGGCACTCTACGAGCTGCTGAAAGCCGGCGCCCTTCGGTCAATCAAAGTCGGCACCAGGACTCTCATTCCCGAATCAGAGCTCCTGAAGTTCATCGATCAGCGCATGCAGGCTCGCGAGTGATAGGTCACCGCAGAGCAGTTGTGACCGAAATGCGCTCCATTGCACCTCACGATGCTGCACAAATGTCCTGGTTATTGGCAGCCTCTCGCCGGCTCGAATCCATCATCTCGCCGTGGCTGACGTTTTCGCCGGGACCGACGGCCATCTCAGATGCGATTCGTCAGGTGGATGGCATCGCGATCGGCCTGCGTGAGCTTCTCGAACCGGAAGGATCTGCGATGTCGGATGACTTCCCGCAAACAAGAATCCCGGGCAAAGCAGGTTCCGGTGTTCACCTGAGTCTGCCAGTAGACAACAGGTCTGGGCGGTCTCCCGAGCGCTATGGCCAAACCCAATCTTGGGCGCCGCGCGCGGAACTCGGACTCGTGCCATGACAGTGAGCAGACAAAAAGCGAAAGGGCGCCGCTCAAGCGGGGGATTCATCGCAATCCCTCATTCGGTCATGGATAGCCCCAACTGGCTGAGCTGCAGCGCCACTGCCATCAAAATGCTCACAGAGCTTGTCAGGCAATTCAACGGCCACAACAACGGCGATCTCGCGGCCACACTGTCCATGCTGAAGAAGCGCGGATGGTCGTCGCCAGAAACGATTCACTTCGCCTGCCTCGAACTACGTCACTACGGCCTGATCGAGTTGACAAGACAAGGAGGCAAGCATGTGCCCAACTTGTACGCGCTCAGTTGGCAACCAATCGACGACCGCCGCGGAAAACTCGATTGCTCGGCGACACGAATTGCGTCCGGGGCATGGAAACAATCCCCGCCGGCGCCATTCAAGCGCCCCGCCAAAAATAGAATGCCTGTTACGCCATCCGTATCAAATAGCTACGCCATCCGTAACAATGGGGCTAGCTCTCCGGCTGAATTGATACGCCGCCCGCATTGAAATCAGGCCATTCTTGCCGATCCCTTGATACGCCATCCGTACTCCTTTATAGATTCTAACCATGCGTGTGCTCCTGACACGCAGCCTGGAGCCCCATCCTGATCCGTAACCGCCAGTCGACTCTCGAAAGCAAACCGAGATCGAAAACTCACCACCGGAACCCTGCATGCCCCTGACTCTTCCCCAACTCGAACGCCACCTGTTCAAGGCTGCCGACATCTTGCGCGGCAAGATGGACGCCTCCGAGTTCAAGGAATACATCTTCGGCATGTTGTTCCTAAAACGCTGCTCGGACGTGTTTGACCAGCGCCGCGAGCAGGTAATTGCGCAAGAGGTCGCCACCGGTAAAACCCAGACCGAAGCCAAAGAAAGCGCCGAGCTCAAGCGCTGGTATGGACAGTCTTTCTACGTACCGTCCACGTCGCGCTGGCAGTTCCTGGTCGATAACGCACACGTCGGCGTCGGCGATTTCCTCAACAAAGCGCTGGGCGGCTTGGAATCCAACAACTCGAGCCTAGCCGAAGTGCTCGAGCACATCGATTTCTCGCGCAAGGTCGGCCAGAGCAAGATTCCCGACATCAAACTGCGCCAGCTCATCAGCCATTTCAGCAGTTACCGCCTGCGCAACGAGGATTTCGAATTCCCGGACCTGCTGGGCGCGGCCTACGAGTACCTGATTCGCGAGTTCGCGGACTCCGCCGGCAAGAAAGGCGGTGAGTTCTACACCCCGCGCCCGGTCGTGCGAATGATGGTGCGGCTAATCAAGCCCGAACAGCAGCACAGCATTTACGATCCCTGCCTGGGATCAGGCGGCATGCTGGTGCTGGCCAAGGAGTACATCGACGAGCACGGTGGCGACGGCACGCGCGCGGACTTGTGTGGGCAGGAGGCGAACGGCACTGTTTGGTCAATCGCCAAGATGAACATGCTGCTGCACGGCATCAGCACCGCCGACCTGCGCAACGACGACACCCTGGCCGAGCCGCAGCACACCGAGGGCGGCGAACTGATGCGCTTCGACCGCGTGCTCTCGAACCCGCCGTTCTCGATCAACTGGGGCACTGCCGACACCGATCGCCAAGGGCAGCCTGTCTTCCAACCGAAATTCGCTGAACGCTTCCGCTACGGCCAAGTGCCGCTGGGCAGCAAGAAGGCCGACCTGATGTTCCTGCAACACATGGTGGCGGTCACCCGCGACGGCGGCATGGTCGCCACCGTGATGCCGCACGGCGTTCTGTTCCGTGGCGGTGAGGAACGCGCCATTCGCGCCGCCATGATCGAGGCCGACCTAGTGGAAGCCGTGATCGGCCTGCCCGCCAACCTGTTCTACGGCACCGGCATCCCTGCCTGCGTGCTGGTGCTGCGGCAGCGCCAGGGCAACCACAGCGGCAAGCCTGTCGAGCGCCAGGGCAAGGTGCTGTTTATCAACGCGGACCGCGAGTACTTCGAGGGCCGGGCCCAGAACTACTTGCTGCCCGAGCACATCGAGAAGGTCGTCAACACCTTCGAGAACTTCGCCGAGGTGCCGGGATTCAGCGCCATCGTGCGCAACGCCACCCTGCGCGAGAACGACTGCAACCTCAACATCCGCCGCTACGCCGACAACGCCCCGCCGCCCGAGCCGCAGGACGTGCGTGCTCACCTGCTGGGCGGCGTACCCAAGGCCGAGGTGCAGGCCAAGGCCGAGCTGTTCACCGCGCACGGCCTGGACCCGCTGGCGCTGTTCGTCGAGCGCGACGCTGGCTACTTCGACATTCGCCCCGAGCTGGCCACACGTCAGGACATCAAGCGCGCGGTCGAGACGAACGCCGGGCTCGTGGCCCGCGAACAGGCCGTGCGCGACGCGTTCGAGGCGTGGTGGCAGGCACACAGCCCGCGCATCACCGCGTTGGCCGGTGCGCAGAACTTTGTCGGACTACGCAACGACCTGCTGCACAGCTTCAGCGCCGCGCTGGAGCCGGCGGGCGTCCTCGGACGATTCCAGGTGCGTGGCATCGTGGCCGGCTTCTGGGAAGACGCCAAGTATGAGTTCATGACGCTGATGGCGCGCGGCGCCAAGGGCGTGGTCGACGCGTGGCGCACCAGCATCCTGACCGCGCTGGACGACGACCAGACCAAGGACAGTCCACTGGAGCACAAGCTGGTCAAGTTCCTGATGGCCGACTTCGTCGAGGCGCAGGCCGAGCTGGAGGCACGCAAGGCCGAGCTGGACGGCGAGATCAAGGCCGCCACGCCAGACAAGGGCGCGGACGAGGATAACGACGGTGAAGAGGCCAGCGACGACGAGCCGGCGGTGGACGAGGCGCAGATCAGGGAATGGAAAAAGCAGCTCGCCGCACTCAAGAAGGAGATCAAGGCGCAGGCACAAGGCTTCGCGGATCGGCTGAGCGCGGCGGTCGATGCGCTGGACGAAGCTGGCGCTGCCACGCTACTTCTAGCGATCCTACGCAACGACATGCAGGTGATCCAGGGACGGTACATCAGTACGCAGCGGCAGCAGGTCGTCGCGGCATTCGAGAACTGGTGGGACAAATACCAGATGACATTGACGGGTATCGAAGATCAACGGGGCGCAGCGGCAGAGCAGTTGCGCGAGTTCGTTAGGGTTCTCGGCTATGTCTGAGCGTGGTTTCCAGTGGGCTGCCCTGGATGACTTGATCCAGAGTGACAAGCCAATTTGCTACGGGGTCCTGAAGCCAGGAATTGAAGATCCTCATGGCATTCCGCTGGTGCGCATTGTTGACATCGAAAGTTCAGAACTTCGGCGCGATGGACTGTTTCGGATCACACCCGCGCTAGACAAGCAGTTCGGCCGTAGCCGCATTGACGCCGGCGACCTATTGCTGTCAATCCAAGGGACCGTTGGGCGAGTTGCGATCGTTCCGCCAGGGGTGGCTGGCGCTAACATCTCGCGGACGATTGCGCGCCTTTCTTTCACGTCAGGAGGCGACGCTAGGTTCTACAAGCACTGGTTCCTGTCGAACGATGGCCTGCGCACGATTGACGGCGCGATTGTAGGTACGACGCGGTCGAGTTTGAACATCGGCGTGCTCCGCAAAGTAGCGGTTCCATCGCCCGATGGCCCTGAAAAGGCAAAGATCGCAGAAGTCCTCGACACTCTCGACACGATCATCCGCCAGACCGAGGCGATTATCGAGAAGCTCAAGCAGGTCAAACAGGGGCTGCTACACGACCTGCTGACCCGCGGCATAGATGCCAACGGCGAACTGCGCCCGCCGCAAAGCCAAGCGCCCCATCTATATAGGGACTCGCCGCTGGGGTGGATTCCGCGTGCGTGGACGTCTTCCAGCCTGGGTACTTCTGCCGATTTCAAGTCTGGATATGCATTCAAAGAGCACGAGCTCAGCGCCGATGGGATGCGCGTCGTCCGTATCTCGAATCTTCACAAACCGGACTTCCCTTACTGGAACTACGACGGGCGCGTAAGACCTGCATGGGTAGTGAATGATGGTGATCTGCTGTTTTCTTGGGCTGGCGTCGCCTCGTCAATAGATGCGTACATTTACAGAGGCGATACGGCACTGCTAAACCAACACATCTACAACCTCCACATCGAGGATCGTGTTCGTAGAGCTTGGACATTTCACTGCCTGAATGTCCAGCTCCCAAAGCTCCGTGAATCGATCGAAGGGGGCGCCGGGCAGCTACATCTGACCAAAGCGAAGATCCAGCAAATCCAGATAGCCTTTCCCGATGCCGAGGAGTTGGCTGCAATCATTTATCGGCTTGAGTGTTTCGAAGAGCGTGTTTCACAAGAGATAGCGACATTCGATAAATTGCAGGTGCTCAAGTCCGGCCTCATGGACGACCTACTCACCGGCCGCGTCCGCGTCACCCCGCTGCTGGCCTGACCGAGAACACCATGGGCTGGGAACTCACAGCGGTCGAAAAACCCTTCGTCGAGCAGCTCATGACGATGGGCTGGCGGTATGTCGAAGGCGGCCTCGACTCACCTGTCCGCACCGGCCGCGCGAACTTCACGGAGGTCATCCAGGAAAACACCCTTCGTAGCCAGCTCCAAGCGCTGAACCTCGATGCCACCGGGCAACCATGGCTTGACGATGAGCGCGTATCGCAAGCCGTGGGCGCGATCACCCGCATTCCCGCCCATCGGCTGATGGAGGCCAACCAGGCCGCCACAGAGCTGATGCTGGGTGGACTAACGGTTGAGGGCCTTCCAGGCTGGGACGGCGGCCGCAACCAGACGATCCACTTCATCGACTGGGCGAACCCTGAGCGCAACGAGTTCACCGTCATTAGTCAGTACCGGGTGGATTGCCCACCGAGCTACAACCGGGGCAAGGCGTTCATCGTGCCCGACCTCGTGCTGCTAGTGAACGGCATTCCGCTGGTGGTAGTGGAGTGCAAGAGTCCCAGCGTGCCCGAGCCGCTTGCGGAGGCCGTCGATCAACTGCGGCGCTACACCAATCAGCGTCGCGCCAGCGGCGAGGTCGATGAGAACGAGGGTAACGAGCCGCTGTTCCATACCAACCAGTTGCTCATCGCCACCAGCTTCGATGAGGCGCGCGTGGGCAGTGTGGGTGCTGCGTTCCACCACTACGGCACCTGGAAGACGGTGATTGGCGCCGACGGCCAGGGAACGGAGTCAGACGCCGCGGCCGCGCTCGGCAAGCCCAAGCTTTCCGAGCAGGAACGTTTGGTGGCAGGATTGCTTCGCCCGGCGCACCTGCTGGATGTGGTTCGGCATTTCATGTTGTTCATGACTGTCGAGGGACAAACGATCAAAGCGGTATGCCGCTACCAGCAGTACCGTGCCGTCAATCACGCCATCCACCGCCTTCGCAATGGCAAGACCCGTCGCCAGGATGGTGAGCATGATCGGCGCGGCGGCATCGTCTGGCACACGCAGGGCTCGGGCAAGAGCCTGACCATGGTGTTCCTGATGCGCAAACTGCGCACCGACGCACTACTACGCCGCTTCAAGGTAGTGGTGGTGACCGACCGCCATGACCTAGAGCGCCAGCTTTCCGAGACCGCCACGCTCACCGGTCAGAACGTGGTGCGTGCCACATCTGCCAACGATTTGAAGCGCCTGCTCCGCCGCGACGGACCGGACATCGTCTTCGGCATGATCCAGAAGCAGCGCAGTGGCGACGCCGCCGGCGAGCCCGGGCTGACGGTTGACGACCTGCCCAAACCTCAAGTACGCGAACCAGCCGCGGATGAAGTACTGAATGACGACGAGGCGATTTTGGTGCTGGTCGACGAGGCCCACCGCGGGCAAGCCGGCGACCTGCAGGCGATGCTGATGGCCGGCCTGCCCAATTGTGCACGCATCGGATTCACGGGCACCCCAATCCTGATGGGCGATAAGAAGCGCACGCACGAGATCTTCGGCGAATTCATCGACAAGTACACCATCCGTGAAGCCGAGGCCGACGGCGCCATCGTGCCAATCCTTTATGAGGGTCGTACAGCGCATGGCGCAGTGAAGGATGGCGCGAGCCTCGATGATCTGTTCGAAGACCTCTTCCGCGAGCACACGCCCGAGGAACTGGAGGCGATCAAGGCCAAGTACGCCACAAAGGGCCAGATTTTCGAGGCGCCGGACCTTATCCGCGACAAGTCCCGCGACATGCTGCGCCATTACGTGACCAACATTCTGCCCAATGGCTTCAAGGCCCAGGTGGTCGCCTACAGCCGGCTGGCCGTCGTTCGCTACCTCGACGCCTTTATTGCCGCGCGCGATGAACTGTTGGCTGAGGCACGCGCGCTGGGCCCCGAGGACAAGGCGATGGACGACGAGGCGCTGTGCACGCGTCCGCCGGCCGTGCAGGCGCAGGTACAGGCGTGGCGCCAGCGCGAGGTACTGGCCCGCATAGAGTTCATGCCCATCATTTCGGGCAGCAACAACGATGACCCGACCTGGAAGCAGTGGACCGACAGCGCGCCCCAGGAGCAACGCATCAAGCGGTTCAAGAAGCCGCTGCTGCATGCCGATCCGGCCAAGTCTGACCCGCTGGCCTTCCTGATCGTGAAATCGATGCTACTGACCGGCTTTGATGCGCCGATCGAGGGTGTCATGTACCTGGATCGGCCGATCCGCGAGGCCGAGCTCCTGCAGACCATCGCGCGCGTGAACCGTACCGGCCACGGCAAGAAGTTCGGCATCGTGGTGGACTACTACGGCCTGGCGCATCACCTGAAAGAGGCCCTAAACGTCTACGCCGAGGACGATATCGACGGCGCCTTGCATAGCCTGAAGGACGAGATTCCGGTGCTGCGCGACCGCCACGTTCGCGTGGTCGACCTGTTCCGCAGCCGCGGCATCGACAGCCTGACCGATGTCGAGGCCTGCGTGGAGGTGCTGGCCAATGAGCGGCTGCGCGCCGAATTCGCGGTCAAGCTGAAGTCGTTTTTGGACATGCTGGACGTGGTGCTGCCCCGACCAGAGGGCCTGCCCTTCGCGCCTGACGCCAAGAAGCTCGCCTTCATCTATGCCCGCGCGCGCAACCGCTACCGCGACACGCCAGTGCTGGGCAAGGACGTCGGCGCCAAGGTGCGCAAGCTGATTGATGACCACGTCGTCTCAATGGGCGTGGATCCGAAGATCCCGCCCATTTCACTTACTGATGCGGACTTCGAAACCCATGTGACGCGCGAGCCGAATGATCGCGCCAAGGCGTCGGAGATGGAGCACGCGATCCGCGCCCACATCCGCGAGCACCTGGACCAGGACCCTGTCGCCTACCGCAAGCTGAGCGAGCGGCTGCGTGACGTGCTGGACAAGCTCGGCGAACAGTGGGACGCGCTGACCAAGGCACTGCAGGGACTGGTGGACGAGATTCGTGCTGGGCACGTCGCGCCGGACGACCGGCTACCGGACCTGCCGGAACACTATGGGCCGTTCCTGCGATTGATCGTGGATGCGTTCGCTGGTGATCGGGCGATTACAGCTGCCGAGCAGAAATTGCTGGTGAACCTGACCGTGGAGGTTGTCGATACGATTTCGGCCGAGTTGGTGCCGAACTTCTGGCGGCCCAACCGGCAGCCGGCGCAGGACGCGTTGAACACGCGCCTTTTCGAGCTGCTGATGGCATCGCGCCTGCTGCCGACGCCGCAGATCGAGGCTCTCGTCGACAAGCTGATGGCGTTGGCGCGGGCAAATCATGATCGTCTGGGGCGCGCATGACGGACTTGGTCGTCAAGGATCTCCGCTTCGAGCTGCGCCCTAGCGATCGCAGGCGCACGCTGCAGATTACGGTGGGACGCGGTGGCCAGCTCACCCTCTCCGCCCCGCCCAATGTCTCGCGGGCGCGTCTGGAGGACTTCGTCCGGCGCAAGCGCATGTGGGTGTACCGCCAGCTGGCCCGCAGGGAGGCGATCAAGGAGCCGCGGCCACGCAAGGAATTCGTGGATGGCGAAGGATTTCTCTACCTGGGGCGCAACTACCGCCTGCGCCTGGTGCCGGACGAGGCGACCGACGTCGCCGTGAAGCTGCAACAGGGTCGGCTGGTGATGCCGCGCTCCCTCACGCTTGACGGGCGCGAGCACCTACTGCGCTGGTACACCGCGCATGCCCAACCTTGGTTGCACGCGCGGGTGAAGGATTACGCAGCCCGCATGGAAGTCGATCCCGTCGGTGTCCGCGTGCAGGACCTTGGCTACCGCTGGGGCTCATGTGGCAAAGGGGGCTGGCTGAATTTCCACTGGAAAACCATCCTGCTGCCTGCTCGCATCGCCGAGTACGTGGTCGTCCACGAAATGGCCCACCTCAAAGAGCCACACCACACCCCAGGATTCTGGCGCAGGGTGGAGCGCGCCATGCCGGACTTTGAGCAGCGGAAGACTTGGCTGGCCGAGCACGGGATTGATGTGGAAGGTGTCCAGTGAGCCCAAAGCTGGGACCTGTTGCGATCATGGCGGTGGGGTAGCGAATCGCTACCCGATAGCCGATAGGCTTGGCAGAGTTATTTGGGAGGGAACTCACCGCCAACAAGAACTGCAATTCGGAAGGACGATTTATTCGATTCTGCTGGAATTTTGCGACTAGTACGCGCGCGCACGCGAAGCGCGAACTTAGTCAAGTGGCGCGGATCCAACGAAAACAGCTACTTAAGCGTGGGCTTTCATGAAGTTTTTCTGGAATTCTTGCACCAGTACGCGCGCGCGCAAGGCTGGCCTGAATTGCATAAGGCAATAGCATTTGGGCTTCTCGATTGAGCTCAGGCCCAAAGGGGTCGACATGTCTGTTGCTGCTCGTTGAAAATTGACCATAAATCGAGGGTTCTGCTCGCTGAAAATTGACCAGGGTGTTCTGACCTAACCTGCCGGCCTTTTGGACCGGCAGGGAGACGAGGTGCACACCATGGCAACGTACGCAAAGGTGCGACGGATGCGGCTCCGCGAGGGGCTGTCGACTAGTGAGATCGCCAGACGGACGAGTCTGTCGAGGAATACGATCAAGGCGTGGCTGCGGGAGTCAACCCGCAGGGAGTTGAGTTACCGGCGCGAGGCGGGCTCGAAGAAGCTCGATGATCATCGAGAGTGGTTGCGACAGGCGCTTGAGATCGAT
>NZ_FOVF01000017.1 GCF_900115085.1 Dokdonella immobilis
TCGTATTCCACGTGCGCCGTCGAAATCGTGATGCCGCGCGCCTTCTCTTCCGGCGCCGCGTCGATCGCGTCATAGGCCTTGAATTCGCCGCCAAAACGCTCCGCGCCGATCTTCGTCAGCGCCGCCGTCAAGGTCGTCTTGCCGTGGTCAACGTGACCGATCGTGCCCACGTTCACGTGTGGCTTCTTGCGCTCGAACTTCTCTTTCGACATGGCAGTGTTCTTCTCGGGAGATCGTGTGTGAGTGGAATCAAAGTGGTGCTCACGAATGGAATCGAACCATCGACCTCTTCCTTACCAAGGAAGTGCTCTACCGACTGAGCTACGTGAGCGATGCATCATTGCCGTCTTCCCTGTCGGCAACTTCAGACCATCATCCATGCTGGTCTCTTCAAGAAAATTTGCTCCGTCCCCACTTCAATTCAAGCCTGAAATTTGGAGCGGGAGAAGGGAATCGAACCCTCGTAATCAGTTTGGAAAACTGATGTTCTACCATTGAACTACTCCCGCCTGGAGCCGGGATTCGGGATATGGGATTCGGGATTCGAAATATCCAGCGTGGCGCGCTTTTCGAATCTCGAATCCCGAATCTCGTATCCCTGATTTGTGGTGAAGCTTGGAACTGGTGGCGCTTGTTGATTGGTGGAGGGAGGTGGATTCGAACCACCGAAGGCGTAAGCCAGCAGATTTACAGTCTGCCCCCGTTGGCCGCTTGGGTATCCCTCCAGCATTCTTTCCTGTTTCGTTGCTGCAACCTCGTGTCTTGTCGTCCGGGAGGTGGATTACACCGGGCATCCTGCCCTCCGCCCCTCCGGGGCCGCGCCGCTTTCGCGTCGCGTTCAAGTTCGCTCCCAGCGAACTTAGTCGAACCACCGAAGGCGTAAGCCAGCAGATTTACAGTCTGCCCCCGTTGGCCGCTTGGGTATCCCTCCAGCATTCTTTCCTGTTTCGTTGCTGCAACCTCGTGTCTTGTCGTCCGGGAGGTGGATACCACCGGGCTTCCTGCCCTCCGCCCCTCCGGGGCCGCGCCGCTTTCGCATCGCGAATGGTTCGTTTCACGCAACCTGCCCTGGTCGCCGGACGCACAAACCAACCGGCCATCGGTCGGTTGGGGGAATCAGGTCTAGATGCATCCTCACACGGAGCCGCGCATTTTCGCGGAGCGGGCCCGGAGTGTCAACAGCAAAAGTGGTGCCATGATGCGCCCGGATGCCGCATCCGGCACCCGGATCGGGCCGGATTCGGCCGTAACCGGCAATCAGGCCGGGCGGATCAGTGGTCCTGGCCGGCCGGGCGCAGGTCCGAGACCTCCTGGTCGATGCGACGGTGGACCTCCATGACCTTCTCGGCATAACGCGCCAAGGCCATGTCCTCCTCGCTTTCCGGAATCCATTTCGGCACCGGGGTCGGCTTGCCGTCGGGGGCATCGAGGGCCACGAAGGTCAGCACGCACTGGGTCGCCAGCCGATCCCGGACAGCCTTGAGGTCCCGGGCCCGGACGTCGACGATCAGGTTCATGCTCGAGGTCCCGGTATGGACGAGGCGGCAGCGAACCTGAACGAAATCGCCGATCAGGATCGGCGCGACGAACTGGATGCCGCCCATGGCCGCCGTCACGCAGTACTTGCCGCTCCAGGCGACCGCGCAGGCATAGGCGGCCTGGTCGATCCACTTCAGGACCGCTCCGCCGTGCACCTTCCCGCCGAAATTCACATCGGTCGGTTCGGCCAGGAAGCGGAATTCGAGGATGTGCTGCTGTCCAGACATTGGCCGTGCCTCCCAGTTTCAGACGTTGAAGCGAAAATGCAGGACGTCGCCCTCCTTGACGATGTAGTCCTTGCCCTCCAGGCGCAAACGGCCGACTTCCTTTGCTCCGGCTTCGCCACGGTACTTGATGAAGTCGTCATAGGCGATCGTTTCGGCGCGAATGAAGCCGCGCTCGAAATCGGTATGGATGACGGCCGCGGCCTGGGGCGCGGTGGCGCCGATCCTGACCTGCCAGGCGCGCACCTCCTTGACCCCCGCGGTGAAGTAGGTCTGCAGCCCGAGCAGGCGATAGCCGGCACGGATCACGCGATTCAGGCCAGGCTCTTCGAATCCCATGTCGGCAAGGAAGGCATCACGATCGCTGTCCTCGAGCTGGGACAACTCTTCTTCGATGGCCGCGCAGACCGGCACGACTTCGGCGCCCTCGACCGCGGCGCGTTCGCGCACCTTGTCCAGCAAGGGATTGTCCCTGAATCCATCCTCCAGAACATTCGCTATATACATCAATGGCTTGAGCGTCAACAGGAATAGATCGCGAACCAGCGCCAGTTCCTCGGCGTCAAGTCCGGCCGCGCGTGCCGGCCGCCCCTCATTGAGGCAGGCGGAGAGCTTTTGCAGGACCGGCCGCCTGGCCAGGGCCTCCTTGTCGTTCGCCTTGGCCGCCCGCTCGGCCTTGTTCAGCGCCTTCTCGACCGATTCCAGGTCAGCCAGGGCCAGCTCGGTATCGATCGTTTCGATATCCGAAATCGGGTCGACCTTGTTGGCCACATGGACGATGTCCGGATGCTCGAAGCAGCGCACCACGTGGGCGATCGCGTCGACCTCGCGGATATGGGCCAGGAACTTGTTGCCGAGGCCCTCGCCTTTCGAGGCGCCGGCGACGAGGCCCGCGATATCGACGAATTCCATCGAGGTCGGAATGGTCTTCTGCGGCTTGACGATTTCGGCCAGTACGTCAAGCCGCGGATCCGGTACCGGCACCACGCCGACGTTCGGATCGATCGTGCAGAACGGAAAGTTGGCCGCGGCGATGCCCGCCTTGGTCAGCGCATTGAACAGGGTCGACTTGCCGACATTGGGCAGGCCGACGATGCCGCATTTGATACCCATGGTTTGAATCCGGGAATTGAGAATCGGGAATGGGGAATCGAAAAGGCGTCAGGCGTGCGGCTTCGCTCTTTCGATTCCCCATTCCCCATTCCCTATTCCCTCTCTGTATGCAACCGCTTCATCGCTTCATTCATCTGCCCGTTGACGGCCAGCGGCAGGACGTCGAGTGCGGCGCCGACGGCACCGAGGATGGACTGTTCGTCACTGGATCCGGGGCGCCCGAGCACCCAGGAGGTGACCCGATCCTTGTGGCCCGGGTGGCCGATGCCGATGCGCAGGCGATGAAACCGGCCATGACCGAGGTGGGCGAAGATGTCACGCAACCCGTTCTGGCCGCCATGTCCGCCATCGAACTTGAGTCTCGCGGCGCCCGGCGGAAGGTCCAGATCGTCGTGGACCACGAGCATCTGATCGGGCTCGATCTTGTAGTAGCGCAACGCCGAGACGATCGCGATACCACTCTTGTTCATGAAAGTGATCGGCTTCAGCAGCAGCAACGAATCGCCTTCGAAGGACAGTTTCGCGGTCTCCGCGTGTAGCTTCGATTCGATGCCGAAGCGCACCTGCTCGCGCTGGGCCAGCGCATCGACAAACCAGAACCCGGCGTTGTGCCGGGTTCTGAGATGTTCGGCCCCGGGATTGCCGAGGCCGACGATCAGTCGCAAACGATTCATGTCGACGCGGTCGTCCCGTCAATTCCGCCACGGGACGCAGCGACTCACTTGTCGCCGTCGCCCGCTTCTTCCTTCTTGTCGCCGGCTGCCGCAGCGCCACCGGCCTCACCTTCGGCTGCCCCGCCATCGACTTCCTCGCGACCCAGCTTGGCGCTGACCACGGCGATGTCGTGCTCCTTGCCGAGCTTCAGTTCAGGGATCTGAACGCCGGCCGGCAGGTTGAGCTGGGAGAGATGGATGATGTCGTCGATCTTGAGTCCGGCCAGATCGACTTCGATGTACTCGGGAAGATCCTTGGGCAAACAGGCGACTTCGACTTCGGTCACCTCGTGCATGATGATCACGCCGGCGGCCTTGCCAGCGGGCGAGGTTTCCTGGTTGAGGAAGTGCAGCGGCACGCGCACGCGGATTTCCTCGTTCTCGTTGATGCGCAGGAAGTCCAGGTGCAGGATCTGTGCCTTGAACGGATGCCGCTGCATGTCGCGCAGAAGGACCTTCTGCACGTCGCCGCCGAGGTTCAGGTCGAGGATCGCCGAGTAGAACCACTCATTTTGCGACGCCAGGAAAACATCCTTGTGCGCCAGCTGGATGCTGACCGGGTCGAGCTTGCCGCCGCCATAGACGATGGCCGGTACGCTGCCCGCACGACGCAGGCGGCGGCTCGCACCCTTCCCCTCGTCCTTGCGCAGAGCTACCGAAAGTTCATGTGTCTTTGCCATTTTCGTGTTGCCTTTTCTAGTGTTGATTCGCCTCGCGGCGACTTGAGTACTCCCCCGCGACCAGGAGAGTTGTTGGAACCGGGAATTGAGAATGGGGAATCGGGAGTCGGCAAAAGCGACAGAGCCGCTTTACCCACTCTCCATTCCCTATTCCCTATTCCCGTCGTTAATCCACATACAACGAGCTCACTGACTCGCCGAAGGCGATCCGGCGAATCGTCTCCGCCAGCAGTTCGGCGACCGAAAGCTGGCGGATGGTGCTGCAGGCTGCGGCTTCTGCCGACAGCGGTATCGAATCGGTTACCACCAGTTCGTCGAGCTGCGAACCTTCGAGGTTGCGGATGGCCGGCCCCGAAAGAACGGCATGCGTGCAGTACGCAACCACCTTGCGCGCGCCCTGGCGCTTCAACGCGGCGGCCGCTGCACACAGGGTGCCCGCGGTATCGACGATGTCGTCGACCAGCACGCAGACCTTGTCCCTGACCTCGCCGATGATGTTCATGACGGTGGCCTCGTTCGGGCGCGGCCGGCGCTTGTCGATGATGGCCAGGTCGGCATCGTCGAGGCGCTTGGCGATGGCGCGGGCGCGGACCACGCCGCCGACATCGGGACTGACCACGATCAGGTCGTCCTTGGCGTAGTAGCGCCAGATATCGGCCAGCAATACCGGCGATGCGTACACATTGTCCAGCGGCACATCGAAGAAACCCTGAATCTGGTCGGCATGCAGATCGACGGTGAGGACGCGGTCGGTACCGACCGCGCCGATCATCTTCGCCGCCACCTTCGCCGTGATAGCCACGCGCGCCGAGCGCGGGCGTCGATCCTGACGGGCATAGCCGAAGTACGGCAGCACCGCGGTCACGCTGGCCGCGGAAGCACGTTTCAGCGCGTCGACCAGGACCAGCAGTTCCATGAAATTGTCGGCGGTCGGCGCACAGGTGGGCTGGACCACGAACACCTCCTGGCGCCGCACGTTTTCCTCGATCTCGATCTGCACTTCGCCGTCACTGAAGCGGCCGACCTGGGCCTTGCCCAGCGGCACGCCGAGTTCAGTGCAGATGGCCTGGGTCAACGGCCGGTTGGCGTTGCCGCTGAACACCAGGATGCTTGCCGAATTCGCCGCCGTGTTCACAGAGCCACTCCGTACAGATGCTTGTGGCTGCCTGCACGGCAGCGTGGATCGAACGCCGTGCCCGCGACTCCGGACATGGCTGGGGCGGCAGGATTCGAACCTGCGAATGCCAGGATCAAAACCTGGTGCCTTACCACTTGGCGACGCCCCATCAGGAAAAACAGGATCCGGCTGACCAGACGGCCCGGCGAAACGAACCCCGCCCGGCCCAATTTACCGCCGCTGATCGCCCGCAGGTGCCAGCAACGGTGAAACATTGATTCCATTCGCTACCCAGGCCCGCATTCCCGGCGGACATCGACCGGCAATCTCGGTCGCCTTGTCGCCATCCACCGCGACAAAGACCGCGGCACCGGTGCCGCTCAGACATGCGCGGCCCCGCTCGCCAAGCCAGTCCAGGGCCCTGGCCACGGCCGGATAACGGGCGCGCACGACCGGTTCGAACGCATTTTGCGTCGCAGCCCCGGAAATGAAGCCCTCAATTGTCGTGGCTGCGCTATCGCGTGTCAATTCCGCGGCCTGGAACAACGCCCCGGTCGGAATGCTGACGCCGGGATCGACGATCACGTAGGTTCGCCTAGGCAGCTCAATCGGTACCAGCAACTCGCCGACGCCCTCGGCGAAGGCACTGTGGCCGCGCACGAAGACCGGCACGTCGGCACCCAGTTGCAGTCCGAGCGCCGCCAGCGCCGCTTCGTCGAGACCACATTTCCAGAGCCGGTTCAGGGCATGCAGGGTCGTCGCCGCATCGGAGCTGCCACCGCCGAGGCCGCCACCGATCGGCACGCGCTTGTCGACCCGAATGTCGGCACCGAGGCCAGCCGGCGCGGCCGCCTGCAGGAGGCGGGCGGCACGCACGACCAGATCATCCTGCTCGATGATCCCGGCATTGTCGCCGACGCGAGCGATGACGCCATCCGTGCGCACGCGAACATGCACCGTATCGCCCCAGTCGAGCAGCTGGAACACGGTCTGCAGGAGATGCAGCCCGTCCGGACGGCGGCCGGTGATGTGGAGGAACAGGTTCAGTTTGGCCGGCGCCGGCCAGGCGCTCCAGTCTTCGTCGGCGATTTCCGATGTCAAGGCATATCCCAGTGCTGAACGGCAAGCCGCACCTTGTAGACCCCATTGCTGGCGAAAATCCGCCTGGGCAGCGCCGGTCGGATGCTGGTGTCGTAGTCGCGGTATTCGATCTTCCAGCCCAATTGCGCGAATTCGGCCGGCAGCCCATCCTCGCGGAACACGATTCGGGCCGGCCCAGCCGCACGCAGCCCGCGCACCCAGGAAGACAGTTCAAGCACCGGTACGTTCCAGCCTAGCTCGCGTTGCAGCAAGGTGGCCGCGTCGCCGCCGGCGACTGGCTCGGCGTGCAACCCGCTGAGCTCGGCCCGTTCGCCATCGCCGCTCAGGGTCCAGGTCTTGCCGGTCACCGGGGCACTGACGGCAAAGCGGTACTCGCTGCCGTCCTGGGTCCATGCCAGTGATCCGCTGCCGCCATCCTGCGGACCGGATATCGCCAGGCGGGCGGCCAGCGACCAGCGCGAATGGGTCGACAGTTCGCGTTCGCGCTGTGCCTGGGCCGACAGCAACGTGCTATCGGGTTTCAGGCGCGGCGCCGCGCACGAGGCCAGCAACATCGCCATCAGCACGACGGGCGCCCAGGCCGGCAAGCCTTGCAGCCGCCTCACGAAGCCAACCGCTTCATCGTTTCGATAAGGACCTTGTTCTCGGCATCCTTCTTGCGGCCCTGCTCCCAGACCTGGCGCGCCTCCTCGCGATCGCCGCGGACCCAGAGCACTTCACCGAGGTGCGCGGCCACTTCGCTGTCAGGTTGCTTTTCGAAGGCCTTGCGCAACAGGCGCACCGCTTCGTCGAGATTGCCGAGGCGGTACTGGACCCAGCCGTAGCTGTCGATGATGGCCGGTTCGTCGGGCTTGATCTTGATCGCCTTCTCGATCAGTGCGTTCGCCTCGGCGTAGCGATCGGTGCGATCGGCCAGCGTATAGCCGAGCGCATTCAGCGCATCGGCGCTGTCCGGATCCGTGGCCAGCAGCGCGCGCAGGTCGCGTTCGCCGGCATCGATATCGTCGATTTCGATATACAGCATGGCGCGGGCGTAGAGCAGCCGCGGCTCGTCATGCAACTGCTCGAGACCGCGCGTGTAGACGGCTATGGCCTCGCGTTTTTTCGCCTTGCGCGAGAGCAGGTCGGCCTCGAGCAAGTAAAGGTCGACCGTTTCGCGCGAGTCAGTGCCAACCGCAAGGCGTAGCTCGTTGATCTTGCGCAGGGCCGCTTCGGCGTCACCCTGCTTGTCGATCAGCACCACCGTGCGAATGCCCGCATCGAACCAGCGCTCGTCGTCCTCCGGCACCTGGCGGTACCAGTCTGCGGCCTGCTTGTCCTTGCCGATCAGCTCGGCCACCTGCCCAAGCAGGTACAGGCGCTTGCCACTGCGCGGCGAGGAGTCGGACTGCATGTCGCTGTACAGCTTGCCGAGCAGGGGTTTGTCGTCGGCCCGCGCCGCATAGGCTGCGCGGGCGCCATAGACGACGTCGGTCTGCTTGCCCGCATCGAGTGCGCGCGCGGCACCGGCGTTGTCACCGGCTTCCGCGAGCAGCGCGGCATAGCCAGTTCGCAGCCGCAGGCTTTCCGGATCGCGCTTGAGCGCCTCGGCGTAGCGGGCACGCGCGGCTTCCTTTTCGCCGCGGTCGAGGGCGAGCTGCGCGCTCCAGGCGTAATCATCGGCCGTCTTGAAGCGCCTCAGCGTCTCCGCGGACAGGCGCTCGGCCAGGGCCTTGTCGTCGAGCTTGAATGCGAGCTGGCTCATGGCGACCCAATCCAGATCCTGGTCGCCGAGGCGCTCGGGCGTGGCCAGGCGCGCCAGCAGATTCGACGCCTGGGACTTGTCCGCGGCCCCGAGAAGGACCTGGGCGACCGGTCGCCAACGCCCCTTGTCTGGCCGTTCGGCAAGCGCGACCAGCTCGGCGTAGGCGCGCTCGACCTCGCCCTCTGCAAGGGCGATCCAGGCGCTGGCCTGGCGCACACCGACCGCTTTCGGATCGAGCGCCTGCCAGCGCTGCAGGGCGGTCTTCGCCAATGGCCATTGCTTGACCGCGAGGGCGAGCCGGGTCGCCTGCTCGGCGATGGCCGGATCCGGCGACAGGCCTGCCGCATCGACATAGCCCTGCGCGGCGGCGGCCAGATCGTTCTTTTGCAGGGCGTATTCGGCCCCGATCAGCATCAACGGCAGATCCTTCTCGCGCGGCACCGGGGCCACGCTTTGCCGCTGGACCTCCACTACGCGCGGCCGTTTTGGCGACGATGCGCAGGCCGACAGGACCAGCAGGGCAGCGGCCAGTGCCGTGCCTGCCATGGCCCGCCAGCGGGGTGTCGACGATTTCACGCGGAGGCCGAACAAGTCGATTTGCACGCTCCAAAAACCCTCAAAAGTCCTGTACTTGCTTGAACTTGCCCGATCTCGCCCGCACAATTCCGTGCGCTCGGAACTACCGGTTGGAAGATGCTGCAGCGGTCAGGAAATCAAATCCTTCGGTCCGGACGGGTCGCCGACTGTTCACGGGCACGCTTGGGCAAGTCATGAGCCATTCTACGCAGACACCGAGCGACCTGTCTGCGCGCAGGTCCTTCGACCCGCGCCAGCGTCAATGGTTGCACCTATGGCCTTGATTGCACTCGGGCTCAACCATCTCTGCGCACCGGTCGCCCTGCGCGAGCGCGCCGCATTCACACCTGACGCCACGGCCGGCGCGCTGGCCGACCTGATCGCCCAGCCTGGCGTTCGCGAGGCCGCAATCCTGTCCACCTGCAACCGCACCGAGCTCTACTGCAATGTCGAATCCGGCGCAGAAGGCTCGCCGTTCGACTGGCTGCACCGCCACCGCCAGCTGCACGGCGCGAATATCGAAGAGTTCCTCTACCGCCACCACGATTCCGACGCCGTTCGCCACCTGTTTCGCGTGGCCACTGGGCTCGAATCGATGGTCCTCGGCGAACCGCAGATCCTCGGCCAGGTCAAGGACGCCTATACCCTGGCGCGCAATGCCCGGGCGCTCGATGCACCCCTCGAACGGCTGTTCCAGAACACCTTCGCCGTGGCCAAGCGTGTGCGCTCGGACACGCGCATCGGCGCCAACACCGTATCGGTCGCGTTCACCGCGGTGCGCCTGGCCGAGCGCGTCTTCACCGATCTCGCCGAGGCTTGCGTGCTCCTGATCGGCGCCGGCGAGACGATCGAACTGGCCGCGCGGCACCTGACCGAAGCAAAGGTTCGTCGGCTGATCGTGGCCAACCGAACGCTCGACAATGCGCAGGCCCTGGCCGGACGCTTCGGCGGCTACGCGATTGCCCTGACCGACCTCGAGAAGCACCTGGCCGAGGCCGACATCGTGATCTCCTCGACCGCTTCCCGCGAGCCGGTGCTGAGCCGCTCGATGGTCGCCGCCGCGATCGCCGCGCGGCGCCACAAGCCGATGTTCCTGGTCGACATAGCGGTGCCGCGCGACATCGAAGCCGAGGTCGCCCGCCTGCCGGACGTGTTTCTGTACACGATCGACGATTTGCGCGAGGTCATCGATGAGAACCTGCGTTCACGGCAGCAGGCCGCCGAGGAGGCCGAAGCCATGATCGAGCTGTCGGTCGAGCATTTCATGGCCTGGTGGCGCGCCCTCGAACTGCACAACCCGATCGCCAGCGTGCGCCGAAGCGCCGAGGCCGATCGCGACGAGATCCTGGCCAGGGCGCGGACCCTGCTGGCGCGCGGCAGAAATCCCGAAGAAGCTCTCGAGTTCCTCGCCCATTCCCTGACCAACAAGTTGCTGCATGCACCAAGCGCCAACTTGCGGGCCGCCGCGCTGCGCGGCGATGCCGAGCTGCTGCAGGCGGCCGAGAAGCTGTTCGAAACCCAGCCCGGGCCCCGGAAGCAACCGGCGGACCCAAAGCCGGGTTAGCCGCAGCGGCGCGCGCAGGCCGGCGCCGTCGCGCCGGCATCACGTATCATGCGCGCCGCCGCCAGTCCGCGCGGCCCCAGGAAATCCATGACTCCGTCGATCCGTCGCAAGCTCGAACAACTGGCCGAACGCCACCAGGAACTCGAACGGCTGCTCTCGAGCGAAGAGGTGCTCGGCGATGCCAATCGCCTGCGCGAGGTGTCCCGCGAGCACGCGCATCTGGGTCCCCTGACCGAGGCCCTGGCCGAATTCGACGCCAACGCACGCGCGCTGGCTTCGGCGCGAGCCATGCTCGACGACGCTGAACTCGGCGACCTCGCCGCCGAGGAGATCACAAGCCTCGAGGCCCGCGAGGCCGAACTCGACGAACAACTGAACCTGCTCCTGCTGCCGAGCGACCCGCGCGACGAGGGCAACCTGTTCCTCGAAATCCGCGCCGGCACCGGTGGCGACGAAGCCGCGATCTTCGCAGGCGACCTGCTGCGCATGTACCTGCGCTATGCCGAGCAGCGCCGCTGGCAGGTCGAAATCCTCAGCGAAAGCGACGGCGAACACGGCGGCTACAAGGAAGTCATCGCGCGCATCGAGGGCAAGGGCGCCTACTCCCGGCTCAAATTCGAATCGGGTACGCACCGCGTGCAGCGCGTACCGGAAACCGAGTCACAGGGCCGCATCCATACCTCGGCGGCGACCGTCGCGATACTTCCGGAACTGGCCGAGATCGACGACATCGAGATCAACCCTGCCGACCTCAAGACCGATACGTTCCGCGCATCGGGCGCCGGTGGCCAGCACGTCAACAAGACCGATTCGGCGATCCGCATCACCCACTTGCCGACCGGCATCATTGTCGAATGCCAGGACGAGCGTTCGCAGCACAAGAACCGCGCCCGCGCGCTGTCCTTGCTGAAGGCGAAGCTGCTCGACGAGCAGCGCAGCAAGCAGACCGCCGAACAGGCCGAATCACGCCGCCTGCAGGTCGGCTCCGGAGACCGCAGCCAGCGCATCCGCACCTACAACTTCCCGCAGGGCCGGGTCACCGACCACCGCGTCAACCTGACCCTCTACCGGCTGCCCGAAATCATGCAGGGCGACCTCGACGAACTGATCGATACGCTGACGCGCGAAGACCAGACCGACCAGTTGCAGCTGCTCGCCGGCCAGCACTGACCCGCGATCTGATCAGAGCGTGCTGCCGATGACGTGGGATTTGAGCGAGACGCTCGAATCGAGCGCCAGACTGTCGCCATTGCCGAGAACGGCATGTTTTCCGGGTGGAGTCCATTGGCAGGGATTGAGCTGCAAAGCCGGGGATTCATCGGGACGATGGGCAACGACGCACATGAAATACACGACCCGCCCGGGAATACCTTTCCCATTGATCAATTCCGGTTCGTAGGTCCACGACCTTGTCGACCGCTTGGTCCTTCTTACGAATTCCCCGGTCGTAAGCGGCGACCCTTCGGCAACCTTCACTCCGACTTGCTTTCCGTTGCCATCGAATTCGACTTCCACCACCACCAAGGCAACCTGCTTGCCTCGCGCAAGCATTCCGACTTCTTCATCCGGATACGCAGGCATCTTGATGTGGGAAAGGGCGCCGCCGGTAGTTACATCCCTGACATGGACAGCGTAGGTTTCGCCATCAGGATTCGGAGTCAGGCCCACTTGCACGACGAGACGTGTTCGCAAAGTGACGGGCTTCCCATCGACGAGTGGTGGAATGAATTTCCATTTGGCGATATCGGCCTCGAGTTTTTCGCGCAAGACGGCGTTCGAAGTTCCGACCCTTTCGACAAACCCGACGCGCCCGTCAGCATTCACTTCCAACCTCCAATCGAGGGTCACCCTGCGCTCATCCGTAGCAGACTCAGAGTGCGCAAGCCCCGGGAAGGCCAGGACGAGCACTAGAATCCGGACAGCGAAACCGAAAGCCGACATCCTGCCTGCATTGCGTGTCACTTCAACCCTCCTCTATGCGGGGACAAACGCGCCTGACACCATTGAGCTGTTGACACGGATTGAATGCCAGTGCGGTCACCCGCCCGCGTCGAGAATCATTTTCCATTCGGCGTATACATCGATCGTCTGCGCGGTCGAATCCGTTCGGGCGCAAGCAGGGACGAACATGAGCGCAGCAGGGAAAAGCCCATTCCTGACCACGATGCTTCCCTTGCATGAGGCCTGCTGCCAGCGAAGGCGCGGCAGCTGATGGCCAGAAATGCAATTTGACACCCCCTGAGTGCCGCGTCCAGCTGGGCACCCGGGGCATGCGATGGCTGCGCCAAGGGTTCCCCTTGCCCGCTCCGGCCGCAGGCCATGGTCCGCTCCGGATTCAAGCGGAGTCCTAACGCGTCAGTACCTCATCGAGGAAGGCCATCGCCTCGTCGGTGCCGGCCTGGCCAAGCCAGAACAGGGCCTTTTCCTTGACCGGCCTGGGATAGTTGCCGCGGATCACGGCAATCAGCGCCTTGGTCGCGACGGCCTCGTCGAGCTGCGACAGGGCGAAGACGGCCTCCTCGCGCACCGGGTTGGAGGACTCGCTGCCGAGGGCGGCAAGAATGTCGGCCTGGGCGCGCGGGTCATGCATCTGCGCCATCCAGAACATCGCCTTGCCGCGCACCTCGCCCGAGGCATCGCGCTTCGATATCGCGCGGACGCGCTCGTAGGCATCCGGCTCATTGGATTGGGACAGGGCGAACACGGCGTGCTCGCGCAGGTCGGCATTCGCATCCCCGATCGCCACCCGCTCGACGAAATCCGCGCCTTCGGCGCCGCGTGCGTGACCGAGCCAGAAGATCGCGTCCTTGCGCAAATCGATCGGCTCGCCGACCGCAGCGAGTTCGATCAGGGCCGTGGTCGCCCCGGCATCGGCATGCAATGCCAGTGCCGCCAGATCGAAGGAATCGCGTCCGTGGTGGCCGCCCGTGATCCAGCCCTTCAGAAGGCCGACGCTGTCGGCGGCGGCGATCGGATCGATCCAGCGCACGGGCTGATGGCTGGTCACCGCACAATCCGCCGCAAATGCGCGTACACGGTCGGCCTTGCCATCGGCAACGTGCCAGTAGACGCTGAGCTGCGCCGCCGAAGCGGGATCCGGCTGGCTCGAGACGAAGGTCCCGCCGCGCGAGTCGAGGTCGCAGCGCGTCTTGCGCAGGTCCGTGCCGCGGTTGCCCGCGTAGCAGCACGGGGCACCGCCCGTCCCGATCATCGGCACGTGATAGCCGACCCAGCCGTCCGCGGCAACCAGTTGTTGGCTCAGTTCCGGTTCGGCGGCCACCGCGGCCACGCCGGGAATCAAGGCGAAACCAAGAATCAATGCATGCAGGCGCATCATGGCTGTTTGCTCCCGCTGTCGAGTTCGGCTTCGATCAAGTCCAGCGTCGTGTCGCTGTCGGTCAGCGTCAGCATGCGCAACAAGGCCTGCTTTTCCTCGCTGGTCTTCGCCTGTCGATACAGCTTCAGCATCGATTCGCTGTCGCCGGCGATCATCATCCCCTGCAGCGCCGCGTCGCGGATTTCGGACGATCCAGCCGAGCTGTAGATGCGCACCAGGGCGGGGCCGGAACCGTCGCTGTCGGCGATGCCGAGCGCACGGATGGCCTCGATGCGGATCTCGTCGGGCTGGTCGGACTCGGCGATCGCAGCGAGCGTTTTCGAATCCCCAGCCACGCCCAGCGACTGCAGGATGGTCTTGCGGTTTTCGGGTGATTTTTCGCTGTCGAACAATTGCTTGAGCTCGCTGGTCGCTTCCATTGCGCCGAGCGCCTGGATCGCGGCCTGGCGCAGTTCCGCATCGGCCTCGTTGCGCGCCGCCTGCATCACCAGTTGCGGCTGATCGGCAATCAGCCAGGCCTGGATGATGCTGCGCTTGTCCTCGCTGCTGCGGCTCGATGCGTAGATGGCCTGCAGGCGCTGAATGGCATCGTCTTCGCCGCTCACGCCAAGCATGCGGATCGCCTCGGCGCGAAGTTCCGGATCAGGGGATCCGGAGGCAACCTCGCCGAGCGTCTCGAGCGCCGCCGTCTCGTCCAGTTGACTGAGCACGAACAATGCACGCTTCTTCACGTCCAGCGAATGCGAGCCGCTCAGCACCTTGCGCAGGATCGGAATGGCACGCTCGGGTGGTGCCTGCATCAGGCCGGTGACGGCGATTTCTGCCAGTTCCTCGTCGCCAGCCGCCGACGTGGTGCCCTTCGAACCCGTTTCGACCTGGCCCAGCAGGCTGTCGGCATCCTTGCTCCAGCGGCTGTCGGGATAGTCGCGGCGAAGTTTCTCGAGGGTCGCCCTGGCCTCGGCCGTGCGCCTGGCCTGCAGCAGGGCATAGGCCTGCCAGTAGATGGCCGCGTCCGCACTGGCCGGTTCCTTCTGGCGCAGCGAGGTCTCGAGCTGACGGAAACGCTCGAGCGCGCCATTCCAGTCGGACTTCTTGAGCAGCTCATGGCCCTGCCAGTACATCGCCGCAAGTTGGCGGTCGCTCGGGGCCATGTCACTGTCGGCAGGCAGGGCCCATGCGGAAGTCGCCGCAAGCAGGCAGGTGCCCAGGGTCCAGGTCGCAAGTTTCTTGATCATCGGGTTCGGCTCCAGTGGGAATTCAGAGGCTGCGCTTGCTGGCGACATCGATGCGCGATTCGGTGGCTCGCACCTGGAACAGCAGATCGGTGTTGCGCAGGTAGTCGCGCAGTCCTTGCCTGTCTTCGACGGTCGACGAGGCCGGACGGTTAGCCACTTCGAGCAGCACCGGCTCGAGCTGGCGCAGGAAATCGGCGAGACGCAGGTTGCCCGAGCGCGCAGCGGCGGCGGCATACAGCCGATTGGATTCGACCAGCGACTGGGCCAGGTCGCGATTGCCGGCCAGCAGATCGCCGCCATCGTCGTTGGCCGCGGTGAGCAGCACGCCCTCCGTGGCACGCAGATGTCCGGCGACATAGCCGTCGAGGATCCGATCCGCCATTCTCGACGGGGCAGCGGAAGACTCGCTTGCCACCGGTTGCTGTGCACCGTTGCGTCCGACCATGAATCCGGTCGCCAGCGCGATCAGCAAGGCCATGGCGAAGCCACCGGCCCAGATCAGTCGAGGCGCGAACACGGCATCGAGGCGATCGCGGATTCGCGCCATCGCCCGAATCCCGGCCGGTCGGGCTTGCAGGTTGGCCATGCGCCTGTCGAGCCCGGCCCAGAGGCGTTGCTCGAACCCGTCCGCCGGCACCGGCTCTGCGGCGCCGGCGCTGTCGAGCAGTTCGCACAGGCGCGTGTAGCGGATGCGCAGCGATTCCGACGCCTGCAACGCCGCGGCGATTTCACCGAGGCGCCGGTCATCGAGGCCGTCCCGATAATGGAACAACACCAGTTCGTTGTCGTTGATCGGAGACATGTCGGTCACCTCAGCGGTTCCAGGGCCACGCGCAGCTTGCGCACGGCGCGAAAGATCGCCTGCTTGCAGGCATTGGTGTTCATGGCGAGGGTCTGTGCGATTTCCTCGAGGGAATGGCCCTCGTGGTGGCGCATGACGAAGGCGGTGCGCTCGATCAGGCTCATGCGCTGAAGCTGGATTTCCGCGATGCGGTGCACTTCGGCACCCTGGGCGCGGCGGTCCGGGCCCGGCAACTCCTCGGCCATGCTGCCAAGAAAATCCTCGTCCGCGTCGGCGCATTCGGTGGTCGCCTCCTGGCGCCCGCGCCGGCGCAACTGTTCGAGCGCGGCGTTGACCGCAATACGATGCAACCAGGTCCTGAATCCGGCGCGGCCGTCGAACGACTGCAGGTGCCGCCAGGCGTTGAAGAGGGCCTCCTGCACGGCATCCTCGGCCAGTGCGGGGTCGCGGGTGATGCGCGCGCACAGGCCATAGAGCGGGCGCGCATGCGGCTGCACCAGCCGCTTGAAAGCGGCGGCATCCCCGGCACGGGCGCAGGCTAGCGAATCTTGGTCGGCGTCATCCATCGCTGCTTGGATGATGGCCGAATGCATCCGGTTAGCAAGCGCGGGCAGCGGTTCGGTCGGCGGATGAATCGGCTCCCGGGGCGCACCTCGCCATCGGCGATCCGTGCAGCCCCCGGCGCGCCCGCCAGGCGTGTGGCGGCGCCCGCTGGAGGCGCCGCCGAATCGCGCCAGGGTCGCCCGGGCGCGTGAAGTTCATCGATTGCGTGCGCGGCGCGGCTACTTCGCTTCGACCGAGGTCCAGCGCTTCAGCCAGTCATTGACCGTGTCGTGCCATTGCACGCTGTTCTGCGGTTTGAGCACCCAGTGGTTCTCATCGGGGAAGACCAGCAGTTCACTCGGGATGCCGCGGCGCTGCAGGGCATTGAAGACGGCCAGGCCCTGGGTGGTCGGAATGCGGAAGTCATGGTCGCCCTGGACCACGAGCATCGGCACCTTCCAGTCCTTGACGTGGTTGAGCGGATTGAATTTTTCGTAGCCTTCCGGGTTGTCGTAGACGGTGCCGCCGTTCTCCCATTCGGTGAACCACAGTTCCTCGGTTTCGTAACCCATGGCCCGCGTATCGAAGACGCCGTCATGGGTGACCAGGCACTTCCACGGATCGTTCCAGTTGCCGGCCATCCAGTTGATCATGTAGCCACCGTAGGAGGCGCCGAGCGCACAGGCGCGGTCGGCATCGAGGAACCGGTATTTCTTCAGCGCGGCCGCCCAGCCGAGTTGGAGATCCTCCAGCGGCTTGCCGCCCCAGTCCTGGGAGATGGCATCGGTGAAGGCCTGGCCGTAGCCGGTCGAACCATGGAAATTGATCGTGACCACGGCGAAGCCTTGCCCGGCATAGGTCTGCGGATTCCATCGATAGTGGAAATCGTTGGTCATCGCTCCCTGTGGACCGCCATGGATGATGAAGGCGACCGGATACTTCTTGCCGGCCCTGAAGCCGACCGGCTTGACGACGTAGCCCTGCACGGTCGCGCCGTCGGCGCCCTTGAAGGTGAAGAATTCGAATTCGCCGGTGCGGATGTCCTTCAGCCTGGCCGCATTGAAGCGCGTGATCTGCCTGAGGTTCCGGCCACGGAGATCGGCACTGTACAGATCAGCCGGGTGGCGCAGGTCGTTGCGCGAAATCAGCAGCGCCTTCGAACCGACGTCGAAGCCGGCGACCTGGCCATCGCCGACCAGCTTCGATACCTTGCCGGTGGCCACGTCGATGCCGAACAGCGGATGTTGGCCAAGGTCGTCGGTGGTCGTGTACAGGGTCTTGCCGTCGGCCGACTCCTTCAGGGCGCTGGCCGAACGATCCCAGCCCGGGGCCACTTCTCGCTTCGCACCGCTGGCCAGGTCGAGAGCCATGATCGCGAAGCGGTCCGCTTCGAAGCCGGGCCGGCGCATGGCCAGGTAGTAGAGGGTTTTGCCATCACGCGACGGCAGGGGACTGGAATCCCAGGCCGGGTTGTCGGCGGTGTGGTTGGTCGGCGCCATGGAACCATCGGCGGGCACCGAATAGACGTCGAAATTGGTCGACCAGGGCTCGCCGGCATTGAGGTTGCGCAGGTTGAAATAGACGGTCTTCGAATCCGGCGAGAAAGCGAATTCACTATCGTCGCCAAAGGGCTTCGACGGGACATCACCGTCGAGGCTGCCGGTCAGCAGTCGTGGCTCGCCAAGCTTGCCATCGTCACCGAGCTCGGCAACCAACAGCTGCGAGCGACGGCCATCCGACCAGGTATCCCAGTGGCGCACGAAGCCCTGGGTGAACAGCATGCCCGTGCTCTTGTCGTCGGCCGGCTTGTCGAGCCGCTTCTTGCTGCAGACGATCGGGGCCGGATCCTCGGCGCAGGCGACAAAGAGGTCGACGGCGATCAGCACCGAACGACCATCCGGGGCCAGCTTGTAGCTGCCGATGTCGAGTGAAAACGAACCGACGACTTCGGCATCGCCGCCCTTGGCCGGAACCCGCCAGAGCTGGTTGACGCCGTCCTTCGCCGCGAGGAAATAGACGCTGGAGCCGTCCACCGACCAGCGTGGCATGGACGCATTGAGCCCGGCATCGGTCAGCCGGGTCGGCTTGCCGCCGGCCATCGGCACGGTCCAGATGCTATTGCGGCCCCTGTTCGCGGCGTAGTCGGTCTCGCGAAGCTGCAGGGCGATGGTGCGGCCGTCCGGCGAGAGAACCTGGTCGCCGACCCGGTCCATCATGACCAGGTCCCTGGCATCGAAAGGATGCGGGGCGGCGGAAGCGGCAGTAGCGACAATCAGCAGGAATGCGGCAATCAGGGATTTCATGGGCATCGACCTCTGGCGTGAGCCGTCGATGGTAAGTCGACTGACCTCCGGCGGGAAGGCTTGCCGCCCTGGCCTGCCCTGCTGACTCCGCCAGAAACCCCACCATCGCCGGAAACGGCGATGGCGAGGTGAATCGATCGATCGAGGTTTCCAGCCCTGTGGGGTCTCCAGGCGCGGCCGCCCGATTTACAGCGAAAACCGGTCCAGCGCGCGTTCGGCATCGGCACGTTCGTGGTCGGAAAGCGTGCGCGCGACGGCGCGATAGCGTTCGATCAATGCCTGATCGTTCGGCATGACCTGGGCGAGCTCGACCAGCACTTCGCTGCTTTCGTGGTCGGACTCGACGTTGCCCAACGATGCAAGCACCTGGCGCGATGCCTTCGCGCCGAATCCACGGGCGTGGATCAGGGCCAGAAGTGCCTCGCGCCTTTCGTAATCACCGCCAATGTCCTTGACGGCCGCGGCATAGGCATCGGCGACATTCTCCGCGCTGCTGACGGCGGCGATCGCCGTGGACAGAAGTTCGCGCCGCTCATAGTCCGACTCGATCGTCCTGGCCGCGTCGATCACCGTGGCCAGGATCGCGTCATCACTGCCACCGGCCTCGATCAGCGCAACGAGGCAGCGACGATGCTCATAGTCGGATTCGATGCCATTCGCGGCCTCGAGCCAGGCGCGGTGAACCTGAGCACTGTCGGCCAGCTTCGGCAACAGGCCGAGCAACAGTTCCGCGCGTTCGTAATCGGATTCGATCCTCTTCGCCTGACCTATCACCAGGGTCTGCTGACCGGCGTCGAATTCACCGGCGGCGCCGATCCTGGTCAATGCCCTGCGACGCTCGTAAGCGGACTCGAACGCATCGACCAGGCCCAGCGCGCGGGTCATTTCGGAGGATGTGAACCGGACTGTCGATGCGAGCTGGCCGAGGTATTCACCGCGCGCGTAGTCGGAATGGATGCGTCCGATCTCGTCGAACACGGCTGCGGTACCGCCCGCCGCATGGATCTGCCGAACCCGCTTCTCGACGTCGATCGCGGTCTCCCGGACCATCTCCGGAATGACCGCCGCGATCCAGCCTTCGACTGCATTGTCGATGGGCTGCTCGAGGTCGGCGACGAAATAGTGCCGTTCGAGCTTGCCCGTCCTGTTGGTGTACTCGATGCGACGAGCGACGCCCTCGCGGGTTTCGGCGAAGCTCGCGCTAGCGCCATTGCCGAGGCTGGCGATGCCGTCGTACTGCGGGGTGTAGGTCGCCTCGCCGTCGATCCTGGCCTGGTAGCTGCGCTTGCCGACATCGGTCTGCAGGAACGTGGATTGATGCTTGCGCCCGGATGCATCGGTTTCGCTCGAGACATGCAGGCGGATGCCATTCCCGGCATCACCCGGCGCAGGCGGCCTGGGTGGCGCGGGCGGCGACGGTGCGGCCGGCGGCGATGGACGGTCCATGTCCGCATGGCTGGAGCGGATGCCGACGCCGGGCAACAGGATCACGGCGACGAACAGCACGGCGACGCTGGCCATCAGGGCCGAGGGCACGGACAGGCGTGTTTTCATGATCGTTCCTTCAAGCAGGTGATTGATCCGCTGCAGCAGGGGCGACTCGCGTCCCGCCATTCCCGGCGCGAGCGTGAACGCCGGACCGGACTGGCGGCGCTCGGCGCAGCCGGCCAGGCATTCAGCCAGTGCGCGGCGATCGCCACACTGCTGCGCTGCCCAGGCATCGCAGCTCTGTTCCGCGATCGCGTCGAGCCGGCGCCGCGCCATCGATGCAATTGGCATGAACCAGAGCAGCGCGCAGGCGAACGCCGCAGCCAGGCGCCGCTGCGGATCGCGCCGGTACAGATGGGCAAGCTCGTGCGCAAGCATGGCGCGCATCTGTGGTGCATCGAAGCGTTCGAATACCCAGCCGGGCAGGATGATTCGACCGCCGGTCGCGGCGATCGGACCGGCCAGGGTGTCGAGCCGGGCCAGCTGCGGACAGGCAAGCCCGGCCCGAGCCGCGAGTTCGGCAGCATCGGCCAGCAGTCGACCATGTACGACCGGTCGCGCCAGTCGTAAAGCGCTGCGCAAGCGCAACCAGGCGCCGCCTAGTCGCGCAAGCGAAATCAGAGTACCGACCAGCCAGGCAACCGCCAGCAGCAGGTGCCAGCGCGGCCAGTCCGGGGAGGGCTTCCGCGGCGCAGGCAGTTCATCGGCGCGAAGCGTGTCCGATCGACGCGAGGGCGTCGCCATCAGCGGTGCATGATCGTCTGTGCGCCCCGCCTCGCGCCTTGCGGCGGATGCAGACGCGGGGGCAGCATCCACGGCAGATCCGGCTGCGTCCATTGGCACGACGGACGTGTCCGATTCGACGGCGAGCGAGATTCGCGCGAGTCCCGGCGTCTCGAGGACGAACTGGGTGGCGGAGGTCACGATGCCGCCAAAAAGAGCCAGCCACCACATCCACTCACGCCATCCAAGTTGGACCTGCAAGCTTGACCGATCCGCAATCCAGGCGATGGTCAGCAGGACGCCCGCATGGACCGCCAGCGTCATCAGCAAGGCCGCGAAGGATTCAACGCTCATCGCCATCTCCCTGCTCGAGCCGCTGCCTGATCCGGGCCAGATCATCCGGCGCGATTTCCGATTCCTCGACCAGATGCGCGACGAGGGCATTTGCGTCGCCGGAAAAAAGCGAGCCTATGAGATCGGCAACCATCGAGCGGCGAACAGCCGATTCATCCACCAAGGCCCGATACAGCAGCTGCCGGCCATCACGTCTCTGGCCGACCACGCCGCGCTTCTGCAGGCGGGTCAGCAAGGTCGCGACCGTGGTATGGGCGAGGCCACGGTCCTGCCCCAGGATACTGGCGACCTCGGCCGTGCTGGCCTCGCCGCGGTCCCAGAGAACACGCATCAGGGCGATCTGCAACTCACTCAGACTGACGTTTGCTGCTTTCACTCCCAACCCTCTTCTACAGATGTAGTACTACTACTGTAGTAGAGCGCACGTGTTGGCACAACAGGCCGAAAGTCATCGTTTCCGCCAGACCGGGGGGTTCGCCCCGCAGCCCGCGTTGCACCGTCGTTCGGGCCGTTTGCGCAGTCAGCGCGCCTTACCGGAATCGGCAAGTCCGCCCATTGCCGGCCTGTTCCGAAGATTGCGAGGAATCCGCCAGGGTCGGTTTGTCCCGGCAAGACCGGGTCAGGCCGCGATCCGCACTCCCGGACGGGCTGCAGGGGCACAGGGTCCGGGCTCGGCGAGCCCCGACGCAGGCGGCGAACCGTCCGCCGGAACCGTCGCGCCGGTGACCTCGGCTTTTGCTTCGAGCCTGGAAAATGCGCCCGTCGGAAACCCTTGCATGCCCAACAGGTCCGCGGCAATCTTGTTTAATTCGTTCAACATGACTCCTCCAGTTCGCGTCGTTGCTTCAACTTCTGTGGCCCACGATACTTGGCCAACGCAACGACCAGAAGCGACATCTTTGAGTGTCAGCATTGAATTAAATTGAACATGGAACGAATCCCGCTGAATGCCTTGAATGTCTTCGTCACTGCGGCGCGGGCCGGCAACATGACGCGTGCGTCCGAGCAGCTGAATCTGACCGTGAGCGCACTGAGTCATCAGATCCGCATCCTGGAAAGGCGCCTGTGTGTCAGCGTATTCGTGCGCGGACCGCGCGGGCTGAAACCCACCGCCGAAGGCGCCACCTTGCTGGAACGAGTAGGCCCGCACTTCGACGCCATCCGCTCCGCTGTCCACTCGCTCGCGGGCAGCCGGGACTGCGAGTTGCGCGTGAGCGCGCTGCCTTCGCTGGCCTCGAGCTGGCTGGTGCCTCGCCTGCCAGGATTCGTCGCCCGCTATCCGGATCTTGAATTCAACCTCGATTCGTCGGCTGAGCGCGTGGATTTCGCGCAAGGCCGATTCGATGCAGCCCTGCGCTACGGACCGGGCAGCTGGGATGGCCTGGAGTCGGAATTGCTGTTCGAGGAGTGGCTGACTCCGGTGGCCAGCCCGAGTCTGCTCGAAGGACGTCAGTGGCCGCGTCTCGAAAACCTCGGCGAATGGCCGCTACTGAGCCCCGAAGACGCCTGGCCGCGATGGTTCGAGCTGCATGGTGGCCGCGAACCCGAACGCTATGTCGCCCGCTTCAGCGATTCCGAGACAACGCAGCGTGCAACGGTCGAAGGCCTCGGCATCTCGCTCGGGCGCACCACGCTGTCACGGCCCATGATCGAAAGCGGCCGACTTGTCGCCTTGTTTGCGGAACGCATGAAATCGCCCTTTGCGCACTATCTGGTCTATCCGGCGCGTTCCCGGAATCACCCTGGGTTTCGTGGGTTTCGGACCTGGCTGCTTGACGAAGCGGCGAAATTCGAAGGTTCATCTGCTGCCAAATCCGGCCCAGGGATCTGAGGCAATGGCCAAAAGGCACGGGTCGGGCGTTGCGCGCGGCCTGTTAACATCAGGGGGTTGTCTACCTGTAATCTGGAGAACCCCATCATGAATCGCATTCTAGCCAGTGCAATCGCGCTGACACTTCCCATCATCGCGTACGCGGCCAATGCCCCAACATTCGACGCGAAGCGTCTCTCCGATGAGGTCAAGGTACTTTCCTCCGATGCGTTCGAGGGACGCGGTCCTGCAACCGCCGGCGAAACGAAGACCGTTGAATACGTCATTGCCCAGATGAAGGAGGCCGGCCTCGAGCCGGGCGGCGATCTCAAGGATGGCAAGCGACTGTGGACCCAGGCCGTTCCACTGCTGCGTGCGGAAATCGTCGGCGATCCGTCCCTGTCGATCAAGGTTGACGGCAAGGCCGAAACGCTCAAGCAGGGTGAGCAGATCGCGGTCCGCGCGGCCATGGACGGTTCGACCAAGGTCGCTATCGAGAATGCGCCGCTCGTCTTCGTCGGTTACGGCACGCTCGCCCCGGAGCGCAAGTGGGACGACTTCAAGGGCGTCGACCTCAAGGGCAAGATCGCCATCGCCCTGATCAACGATCCCGATTTCGAATCCGGTCAGGGCGACTTCGGCGGCAAGGCCATGACCTACTACGGCCGCTGGACCTACAAGTACGAGGAAGCCGCACGCCAGGGCGCACTCGGCCTGCTCGTCGTGCACGAGACCGAGCCGGCTTCCTATGGCTGGCCGACCGTGAAGAATTCGAACACCAACACGATGTTCGATGTCGTCCGTGATGATCCCAAGGCCGTGCATACCCCGGTCGAAGGCTGGCTGCAACTCGACACGACGAAGGCCCTCTTCAAGCAGGCCGGTCTCGATTTCGATGCCCTGAAGAAGCAGGCACAGACGCGCGCATTCAAGCCCGTGCCAATCAAGGGCGCAAGCTTCTCCGCCGACTATGCGGTCGATTCCGGAGTCATCACTTCGCAGAACATCGTCGGTCGCATCGACGGCAGCAAGCATCCCGACGAGTTCGTCATCTACAGCGCGCATTGGGACCATCTCGGTGTCGGCCAGCCCGACGCCAACGGCGATACCATCTACAACGGTGCGGTCGACAATGCGACCGGCACCGCCGCGCTGATCGAACTCGGCCGCGCCTTCGCCCACGCCCCGAAGCCCGAGCGCACGGTCGTCTTCCTCAACGTGACCGCCGAGGAGAAGGGCCTGCTCGGCTCCGAGTATTACTCGTCCAGGCCGCTCTATCCGCTGGCCAGGACGGTGGGCGTGATCAACATGGATGCGCTCGATCCGACCGGCGTCGCACGCAACTTCACGACCTCGGGCAGCGCCCAGTCCGACCTGCTCGATGCCCTCATCGCCGATGGCAAGGCAGCCGGCATGGCGTATGTGACCGACCCGCACCCGGAAGCCGGCCATTTCTTCCGCTCCGATCACTTCCCGTTCGCCAAGCGCGGCGTGCCGTCGCTGTCGTACGGCTCGGGCAATGACTGGGTCGAGGGCGGCATCGAGGCCGGCGAGGCGGCCGGCAAGGACTACGTCAGCAAGCGCTACCACCAGCCCGCCGACGAGTGGCAGGCAGACTGGACCTTCGCCGGCATGGCCCACGACCTGCCCCTGCTCTACAAGCTCGGCAACGACCTGGCCAATTCGCGGCGCTGGCCGGCATGGGGCAAGGATTCGGAGTTCCGCGCCATTCGCGAAGCGAGTGCGGCCGAACGCAAGTAAGACTGCCTCGGATTCCGCCAAGGATGCGCTGCCTGGAGCCAGGCAGCGCATCCCGCGGAGACGGAAAGAGATGCAGGCGACTTCGCAAGGCAATCTGCAGGGCCTCACTGTCCGCTCGTACCCAGAAGGGTAATTTCCAGTATAGTTGCACCTGACGCCAAAAGCAGAAAGTTAAACTTCCGGCGCCGAAAATTCGAGTTCTTGCCACGATCGCGGCAACAGCGACTTGCCACATGGGAGTAATGAAGACATGGATGAGCGGCGCACGAACGGTCACACAGGAAATCTTGTTTCTCTTGCTGCGGCGCCAGGATTGCTGCTCCTGGTCACCCGAATCGCACTCGCCGGAAACACGCTCCCGGTGACGACGTGCCTCGACGATGGCAGCGCCGGCAGCCTGCGTTCCGTAATCGCGATCGCAGCCAATGGCGATTCCGTCGACCTAGGCGGCCTTGATTGCCCGCTCATCCAGCTGATCGCCGGCGAGCTCGTCGTGGCCCAAGATAACCTTGCGCTGACCGGGCCCGGCGCCGCTATGCTCACGATCGAGCCGCAATCCAACTCTCGCGTGATAGACCATTCCGGAACCGGGATCCTGGCGATCACCGCATTGACGATTCGCCATGGAACCATGCTTTCATCGTCCATTGCGGAGGGCGGCTGTATCCGTTCGGCCGGGAGCCTCACCCTCGACCATGCGGTTGTTTCGTCGTGCACGGCAAGCGGCGTTCCTGGCGCGGCGGGTGGTGGCGTCTTTGCGGCCGGCACGCTGGATATGAAGAGCAGCCAGCTCACGAACAATCGGGCCATCAAGTCCGGATCCGCCCCCACGCCGCTCCCGTCGGCAAGTGGTGGAGGCGCTTCCACTCATGATTTTTCTTCGCTCGACTCGACTGTTTCCGGCAACAGCGCCGAAGACGATTCAACCGCGCTGAGTCGAGGCGGTGGCATCGATTACCAGGGTGGGGCTTTCATCCGGCGAAGCACGATCGACCACAATACGGCGAACTACGGCGGAGGACTCGCCGGAAATGGTGGCGGCACGGACCTGGTTTTTCGAAGCACCATTTCGAACAACACCGCAACTGTCGCCGGAGGCGGCCTTTACGGCAACGCCTTCTTCAACGTTCACCAGAGCACGGTGGCATTCAACACGGGAAGCGCGACCGGTGCGGGCGGCATCCAGAACAATTCCACATCCTCCGGACTGGTGGACCTGTGGAGCTCGATCGTGGCGGACAACGAACCGTCCACGTCGGCAGGCGCGGACGTCGCTGCGGATGACATGAAAACCTTCGCACTGAGTTCCGACCAGAGCCTCGTCATGCGCACTGAAGCGAACATCCTCGGCTCGATCATCAGCGCGGACCCGTTGCTTGGACCGCTGGCCGACAATGGCGGCCCCACCCGCACGCATGCCCTGCTGCCCGGCAGCCCGGCGCTGCAGGCAGGCTGGAATACTGCCACGCCGTGCGACCAGCGCCAGGCATTCCGGGGCTACTATGTGGACAGCGACATGGGCGCATACGAAGATCCCGGAGAGCACATCTTCTGGGGCGACTTCGACGTCTGCCTGTGAGCGCAGAAGTACTCGTCGCGCAACCCTGAACTCCGACGGATCGATCGAAGGCCGGGGCCGGCAACCAGCGAATCGTCACTGGCACGTCCACGGCAGGGGCCGCATGCCGGTTGTGGCATCTGGGCATATCCGCCCCGTTCAATCCCGGTATCCGCGCCTTCGGCGTCTCCCCTGCCACGCGCCCGGGCCCTGCGAGTTCACTCGATGCAAAGGCTACCCAGCCTGGGGCGACGCTCGGCATATTCCGGACGCGGCACCACAATGCAGGCTTTGCTCGACCCAAAACGTTCTCCCAGTCGCTATGCTCTGCACTTAGCAACATGCCGGCCGACCGATACATGAATCCTGCTATCCGCTGTGATCGAACCCGGGCGTGGTCTCTCCTGCGCCAATTCCATCTCGAGGAGGGCGCGGATTTCGACCTGCGTGCCGCCTTCGCCGAGGATCCGGAACGGTTCGACACACTGTCGTTCCAGGCGCCCGAAGTGTTCGCCGACCTGTCGAAGAACCTGATCGACTCACGCTCCCTGGCATTGCTGGTCGAACTGGCTCGGGAGTGCGCCGTCGAGCAGCGTCGCGACGCAATGCTGGCAGGCGAGCCGATCAATGTCACCGAGGGTCGCCCGGTGCTGCACACGGCGCTGCGGGCGCCTCGCGGCGAAGGTCCGTTCAGCGAACAGGTGCACGACGTACTCGATCGAATGCTGGCCTGGGCCGACCGAATCCGTGACACGGCAACGAGCGGTATCCGCCATGTCGTCAACATTGGCATCGGTGGATCCGACCTCGGTCCGCAGATGGCCGTGCCGGCACTCGAGGCCTATGCGCACCGCGACCTGGTCTTCCACTTCGTCTCCAATGTCGACGGCCATGACATCGCTCCGGTCCTGGCCAGGCTCGACCCGTCCGAGACCCTGTTCGTGATCGCATCGAAGACATTCACGACGCAGGAAACCATGGCCAACGCCAACTTGGCTCGCGACTGGTTCCTCGCCCATGGTGGCAGCGACACGCGCAAGCACTTCGTGGCGACGACGACGAACGTGGAAGCTGCCGCCGCTTTCGGGATCGACACGACGTTCGGATTCTGGGACTGGGTGGGTGGCCGCTACTCGCTATGGTCGGCAATCGGCCTGCCGATCGCGCTCGCGATCGGAGCGGAGAACTTTCGCGCCATGCTCGCCGGTGCACACGCCATGGATGCGCACTTTGCGCAGACGCCGCTCGAGCGCAACCTGCCGATCCTGCTCGGCCTGCTCGATGTCTGGTATCGCAATTTCCACGACTTCGGAAGCCGCAGCATCGCACCCTACCACCAGGGTCTGAAGCGCTTTCCTGCCTACCTGCAACAGCTCGAGATGGAGAGCAACGGCAAGCGCGTCGACCTGGCCGGCGAATCACTGCCATTCTCGACCAGCCCGGTGGTCTGGGGTGAGCCAGGCACCAACGGCCAGCATGCCTATTTCCAGATGCTGCACCAGGGCACCGACGTGATCCCGGTCGAATTCATCCTCGTGCGCACGCCGACCCACGGGCATCCCGGATTGCACGCCAAATTGCTGGCCAATGGCCTCGCCCAGTCGCAGGCGCTGATGCTCGGCAAGACATCCGCACAGGCGGCGATGGAGCGAACGCCTACGGCCAGCCACGCGATCGACCCGGAGATGCTCGCCCACCATCGCACGTTTCCGGGCAACCGCCCGAGCACCACCCTGCTCCTCGAAAAGCTCACGCCGCACGCACTCGGCTGCCTGATCGCCCTCTACGAACACCGCGTGTTCGTCAGCGGCGCGCTGTGGAACATCAACAGTTTCGATCAGTGGGGCGTCGAACTCGGCAAGGCGCTATGCAACGAACTCCTGCCGAGACTCGAATCGGGCAAGGTCGACGGCCTCGATGGTTCGACGGCGGGCTTGCTGCGCATGCTGCGCGCCTGACCGAAGGCAACGGGTTGGATCGCCCCGCGACGTCGCGGGGCGATCAATCCCTAGGGGCTCGCCACTTCCGTCGCCTTGCCCTGGCCGATATTGCGATCGAGGAAGGCGAGGACCTTCTCGTACATGTCGGTCACATTGGCCTCGTCGTAGAAGCCATGCCCTTCGGTCGGCTGATACAGCCATTCGGGCTCGGCACCGCGCTTGATCAGTGCGCTGCGCAGGCTTTCTCCCTGCACCGGCGGAACGCGCTTGTCCTGGCCGCCAACGATCAGCATGACCTTGGCCTTGAGTCGTTCGAGCTGGCTGATCGGTGAACGCTGCGCGAGAACCTTCTCGTCGTCGCCGAGCACGGTCTCGAGATAACCTTCACCGAAGAACGACTTCGGAATGTCGCCGCGCGTTTTCATCAGGTTGAGGTCGTAGACGCCGACATAGCCAATCGCGCATTGGTAGAGTCCGGGCTCGCGGACCGCGCCCTGCAGGGCCGCGTAGCCGCCATAGCTGCCGCCGAAGATGCAGATGCGCTTGGCATCGGCGACGCCCTGTTCGATCGCCCAGCGTGTCGCGTCGGTCACGTCATCCTGCATCTTGGCGCCCCATTCGCCATAGCCGGCCTTGACGAAGGCATCGCCGTATCCGCCGGAGCCGCGGTAATTGACCTGCAGAACGGCGTATCCCCGGCTGGTCAGGGCCTGGACCGTCGGCTGATATCGCCACGTGTCATGGACGCGGTAAGGGCCCCCATGCACGAGGACGACGAGGGGAAGGTCCTTCGCCTCTTCCTTGCCGACCGGCCTGGCCAGGTAGCCGTGCAGATCCAGACCGTCGCGTGCCTTGATCGAAAACGGCTCCATGGCGGCCATGTTCTCGGGCTTGACCCACGGCGCGCGAGCCATCAGGAAGGTGAGCTTCCGTGCCTCGGCATCGTACAGATAGAAAGCGCCGGGATCGCGATCGGCCTCGACGATCACGATGGCCTTCTTGCCGTCCTTGCTGGCGTTGCCGAAGTGGACATCCTCGCCGGGGAACTGGCCCATCAGTTCGACCAGGATCTTTGCTTCCGGTGCGTTCTTGTCGAGCAGGGCGATGGCCGGCCGGCCCGGCATCGAACGAATGGCGAACAGGTCCTGCCCATCGAAGGTTTCCTCGAACCCGATCGCCTCGGACTCGGTCCCGCTCCAGAGCGTCTTGAACGTGCGCGCCTCGATATCCCATCGACACAAGCCACCGCGGTTCTTCGATCCACCACACTCGAAATAGGCCGAGCTGTCGTCGCGGTTGAAGGCGACGGGCGAGACCCTGTTCCCGGTCTTGCCTTCGTCGAGGATCAACTCCCACTCGGCGTCGTCGTTGTCCCGGTAATAGACCTTGCGCTTCTGCGCGGCGTCGTCGCCGGCGACGAAACGCACGGCGCCCTTGTGGTCGCTGAGGAAACGCGCGCCAGTCAGCGGTGCGATCGCGACCGTGCGCGTCTTGCCTGTCTTCACATCGATGCGCCGGACTTCGGCATGCAGGTCCTCGCCCCCGGCGGTGCCGACATGGCTCCAGTTCCAGCGCTGCACTTCGATCAACGCGTTTTCGTCATCGTCACGCAGCGTATCGAGCATCGTCGCACTGGCATATTCGGGTCGCCCGCCCTGGATATGGCTGCCGGTCGAACCCGCGATCGCACTTCCCCGCTTGCGGAAGCCGAACAGGGTGTCCTTGTTCTTGCCATCCACATCGACCGCGAACAGTTCGCCGGTCAGTGACGGCGCCTCGAGCTGGCCGGTATGGACGGCGGCCGAGTAGACGACGCGTCGCGGCGATACCCACCAGAATTCGGAGACCTCGTCGTCGTCGCGCGGGCGCAGGGTCAGACCGGTATTGCTGGCAAGGTCGATGATGGAGAGCACCACCTTGCCTTCAATGATCGAACTGACCGCCAGATGCGCGCCGTCGGGCGAGATCTTGACCTCCTTGAATTGCATGTGGCGCGCAAAGTCGGCCAACGGAACCGGCTCGGCGGCAAAGGCGAATACCGGAATCGCGAAAACGAGGAGGTGAAGAAGGATTCTTGCAGGCATGGCGACAGTCCCTTGGGCGAAACGAAATAGTAAACTATCGCATTGCGTGGCGAAATCTCAAACTTTGCTCTGCACCCGACCGTAGCGATCCTCGAGGCGCACGATGTCGTCCTCGCCGAAATAGTCGCCGCACTGCACCTCGATCAGGTGGATATCCCGCGCGGTAGGGTTCTCCAGGCGGTGCACGGTGTTCATCGGGATGTAGGCCGATTCGTTGGCATTGAGCAGGAATTCGCGCTCGCCGATGCGCACCTTGGCGGTGCCGTTGACCACGGTCCAGTGCTCGCTGCGCCGGTTGTGCAGCTGCAGCGAGAGCACGTGTCCCGGCTTGACGGTCAGGCGCTTGACCTTGCAGTCCTCGCCATCCTCGAGGATCGTGTAGCTGCCCCAGGGCCGATGCACGGTCTTGTGGAACGAAGCGGCCTGGTGGTTGTCCTTGCGCAACCGGTCGACGACGATCTTGACCTGCTGCGAGCGCTCGCGATCGGCGACCAGCACGGCATCGCCGGTATCGACGATGACGAGGTTCTTCACGCCGACCGCGGCGACCATGCGCGAATCGGACTGGATGTAACAGTTCTCGCTCTCGACGATGATCGCCTGCCCCTGCACGCGGTTGCCGGCCGAATCGGTCTCGGCATCCATGTCGCTGATCGCCTTCCAGGAACCGATGTCGCTCCAGTCGAAGCGCGCCGGGACCACGGCGACGCGTTTCGCGCGCTCCATGATCGCGTAGTCGATCGAGATGTCGGGCTGGGCGAGGAAGGCCTCGCGGGCGAACTCGACCGGACTGGACTGGCCGCTCTCGCTGGCATGACAGGCCCGAGCCGCGGCCAGCACGTCGGGGCAGGTCTTTTCTGCCGCCGCGATCAGCGCATCGGCGCGGAAACAGAACATGCCCGAATTCCAGACATGGTCGCCCGCGGCCAGATAGCGCTCGGCGGTCTCGCGATCGGGCTTCTCGACGAATGCAGCGACCTCGCGGCCTTCCCTGCCCGCGATCTCGGCGCCCATGCGGATATAACCAAAACCGGTTTCCGGCGAACTCGGCGGCATGCCGAAAGTGACCAGCCAGCCGTCCTCGGCCAGCGCCGCTGCGCGCTGCGCATCGGCGACGAAGGCATCGAGGTCGCGAATCAGGTGGTCGGCCGGCAGGATCAGCAGGGTCGCGTCGGCGCCGCAATGCTCGAGCGCATGCAGTGCGGCGAGAACCACGGCCGGGGCCGTGTTGCGGCCGACCGGCTCGAGCAGGAACGGCAGTTTGTCGAGATCCGCATCGGGATGGTTGGCGTATTCGTCGCGGGTCAGGAAGTAGTAGTCGCGTCCGGTCACGGTCAGTACGGTGCCGCCGTCGGCCAGGCGCAGCGCACGATCGAGGGTCTTGTACAGCAGCGACTGGCCATCGCCCATGCGCATGAAGGGTTTCGGATAGGCGCTGCGCGACACCGGCCAGAGCCGGGTGCCAGCGCCGCCGGACAGGATCACCGGAACGATCATTGATTTTCTCCAGGGGCTTCAGTGGCGGCGAGTTCGCCGATCACTTCGCGCAGTCCCTCTTCCCAGGACCGCAATTGTAGTCCGAACACGAGGGCGAGCCTGGCGTTGTCGAGGACTGAAAAGGCAGGTCGCCGCGCCGGCGTCGGGTATTCGACGCTGGCAATCGGCACCAGCCGTGGTGACTTTTCAAGCAGGCCGGCCGTCCTTGCCGCTGCCAGGATTGCGGCGGCAAAGGCGCACCAGCTGCAATGTCCCGTGGCCGTGACGTGGTAGGTGCCCAACGCCAGGTCGCGCCCGGTCGCTGGCATTGCATTCAGGCGCGAGAGAATGGCAGCGGTGGCCTGCGCGATCCAGTGGGCCGGTGTCGGGGCGCCGATCTGGTCGTCGACGACGCGCAGTTCGTCGCGTTCGCCGGCCAGGCGCAGCATCGTGCGCAGGAAGTTGTGGCCGCGCGCCGCATAGACCCAGGCCGTGCGCAGGATCAGATGCCGTGCGCCGCTGTCGCGCAAGGCGATTTCCCCAGCCAGCTTGCTGCGCCCGTAGGCACCGAGCGGCGCGGTCGGGTCGTATTCGCGCCGGGGCTGCGGATCCGTGCCGGCAAACACGTAGTCGGTCGAATAGTGGACGACCAGGGCCTCGTTGCGCGCGGCCCAGGCGCCGATCTCGCCGACCGCGCGGTGATTGATGCGGTCGGCCCGGTCCGCTTCCTGCTCGGCGCGGTCGACCGCCGTGTACGCCGCCGCGTTGACGATCAGCTGCGGCCGGACCGAATCGAGGGCGCGTCGGAGCGATCCGCCGTCCTCGAGATCGACGGCGAAGCAGGCCTCCCCGTCCTCGAGCGACCCCGAGCGTGTTGCGCAGGTCAGCACCCCGAGCTCCGTCAGCGGCTGGCGCAGGGCATGGCCGACCTGGCCACTGGCGCCGAGCAACAACACGTTCATGCGAAGACCGGCAGCCGGTCGGCTGGCACGTCGGCGAGAAACGGCGCCTTCTCGTCCTTGTCCGACAGCGACGGCCGGGCCAGTGGCCAGTCGATCGCCAGGGCGGCATCGTTCCAGCGGATGCCGGCATCGGCGGCGTGGTCGTACAGCGCGGTGCACTGGTAGAGGAAGGTGGCCGGCCCCTCGAGCACGGCGAAGCCGTGGGCGAAACCTTCAGGCACCCAGAAGTGGCGCTTGTTTTCCGCCGAGAGGATCGCCGCGGCCCATTGGCCGAAGCTCGGGGAGCCGACCCGGATGTCGACGGCGACGTCATAGACTTCGCCTTCGAGCACGCTGACCAGCTTGCCTTGCGGGTTCGGCCACTGGTAATGCAGGCCACGCAGCACGCCCTGCGCGGAGCGCGACACGTTGGTCTGCACGAAGTTGAGGTCGAGTCCGGCCTCGGCGAAGCGCCCGGCGTTGAAGCTCTCGTAGAAGAAGCCGCGCTCGTCGCCATGCACCCTCGGCTCGATGACCAGGCAGCCCTCGAGTGCCGTCTTGATCAGCTTCATCCGCGACGTCCCTCGCGGACAAGCTCGTTCAGGTACTGGCCGTAGGCGTTCTTGGCCAGCGGCGCGGCCAGGCGCAGGACCTGCTCGGCATCGATCCAGCCCTGCAGGAAGGCAATCTCCTCGGGACAGCAGATCTTCAACCCCTGCCTGTTTTCGATCGTCTGCACGTAGCTCGAGGCTTCGACGAGCGACTCGTGGGTACCCGTATCGAGCCAGGCGAAGCCGCGCCCCATGCGCTCGAGCATCAGGGAATTGTCGGCCAGGTAGCAGCGGTTGAGGTCGGTGATCTCGAGCTCGCCGCGCGGCGATGGCTTGAGGTCGCGGGCGAAATCGGCGGCGCGCCCGTCGTAGAAGTACAGTCCGGTCACGGCCCAGCTCGATTTCGGCCGCGCCGGCTTTTCCTCGAGGCCGATCACGCGGCCCTCGCCGTCGAATTCGGCCACGCCGTAGCGTTCGGGATCGCGCACCCAGTAACCGAACACCGTGGCCCCGCTCGCACGCGCGTCGGCGGCGTGCAGCAGGCGGGTCAGTCCGTCACCGTAGAAGATGTTGTCACCCAGGATCAGGCAGCTTGGATCATTAGCGACGAAATCGCGGCCGATCAGATAGGCCTGTGCAAGCCCGTCCGGCGATGCCTGCACGGCGTAGCGGATCGAGAGTCCCCACTGCGAGCCGTCGCCGAGCAGGCGCTGGAACAGGGCCTGCTCGTGCGGCGTGTTGATCACCAGCACGTCACGGATGCCGGCCAGCATCAGGGTGCTGAGCGGGTAGTAGATCATCGGCTTGTCGTAGACCGGCAACAGCTGCTTGCTGACCGACTGGGTCAGCGGATACAGGCGCGTGCCGGAGCCGCCGGCGAGAATGATGCCGCGTCGTGATGTCACCGGATGTCCTCGATACGGGGATTGGGGCCGGCTATTGTAGGTGGCTGCGCCAATGCGCGCTGCCCGGACACCCGATTGCGGCCCATGCCCATGATATCCATGGGTTTTTTATGCACCGGGGCACCTGCGCCGGTGCTGCGGCGGCTGTTCCTGCAGGCAGCAACCTCGCGTCAGGGCGTCTTGAACACCTCGGCGAAGAAGTTCTCCAGCATGCGGTAGGCGCGCTTCGCCGCACGCTCGTTGTAGACGCAGCCGGGTGGACGATCCGCGTCGGCCTCGGCGAAGCAATGCACGGCGCCGCTGAAATTGACGAACTGCCAGTCGGCGCCGGCGGCATTCATTTCGGCGTTGAACTTGCCGATGTCCTCCCACGAATTGCTTTTGTCATCCGCGCCATTGAGGACCAGGAGCGGCGCCTTGACCGAACCGGGCGCCGCCGGCTTCGAGGTCGAAAGGCCGCCGTGCAGGCTGACCACGCCGGCGACATCGGCGCCACTGCGGGCCAGTTCGAGGACGGTCGAGCCGCCGAAACAGAAACCGAACGCACCGACCTTGCCGGGCTTGAGCGGCAGCTTGCCGGCCTGCGCGCGGAGCGTGGCCACGGCTGCGTTGATGCGCGCGCGCAGCGTGTCGAGGTCACCGTAGAGTTTGCCGACCTGTGCCCGCGCCTCATCGGTGCTGGTCGGTCGCACGCCTTCGCCGTACATGTCGGCAACGAGGATCACGTAACCGCTGGCGGCGATCTGCCTGGCCTTGTCGACGGCGGAATCATTCTCGCCCATCCAGTTCGGCACCATGACCAGGCCCGGGCGCAGCGCCGCGGTGCTGTCGTCATAGACCAGATGTCCGGCCATCACGGTATCGCCGACGCTATAGCTGATCGGCTTGACGACCATCGCGGCGTGCGCGCCCGGAACCAGCAGCAACAGGAATGCGAGAACGGAAAGGATGCGCATCGGACTCTCCTTCAGGGACGGCCCGCCGATGATAGACCGCCTGGCCGACGAATGGTCCGTCGCCTGCCCTTCAGGCGATGCCGAGACCGTCGATCTGGCCGATGGCTTCGGCATCGAAACCGGCCATTTCGGCGAAGCTGCGCCCGCGCTCGGCGTAATCGTGGAACTGGTCGAAGCTCGGCGCGCCGGGCGAGAGCAGGACGACGCCCCCGGCCGGGGTCTCGTCGCGGGCAATGGCCACCGCCTCGGCGAGATTGGCCACCGAATGCAGTCGATACCCACCCTGTTGCGCATGCAGGCGCGCGGCGATGCGGCGACCGTTGCCGCCGTTGAGGATGACTGCGTGCGGCGGATGCGCATGCACATATTCGGCGAAGGCCTGCCAGTCGAGGCCGCGATCAAAGCCGCCGACGATCACGCTGACCTTGCGTCCGTCGAGACTGCGCAGGGCCTCGATCGTGGCCTGCGGCGTGGTCGCGATGCTGTCGTCGATCCAGCTCACGGCCTCGCGTTGGCCAAGCGTCTGCAGCCGGTGCGGCAGGGCGCGGAAGGTGGCCAGCGATTCGGCCGCGTCCAGCGCATCCTCGCCGATCGCCTCGACCGCGGCCAGCGCGGCGCAGGCATTCATCGCATTGTGCAGGCCGGGCAGCGGCAGTCGAGCCAGCTCGAACACGGCGCGGTCGCCCCGGCGGATCGCGCCGTCGGCAACGTGCCAGCCGGTCGCGTTACCGTAGCGCAGCTGCTGCGCGTGGTGTGAGGTGCGATGCAGCAGCTCGACCTGCAGGTCATTGACCAGCAGCAGGCGCGCACTGTCGGCCAGGGCCAGCTTGTCGCCGACATAGCGCTCGCGGCTGCCGTGCCAGTCGAGATGCTCTTCCTCGATGTTGGTGATCACGGCCAGGCGAACGTCGCTGGCCTGGCGGGTCTGGAAACTCGACAGCTCGACCACCCACCAGTCCGGCGCCAGTGGCGGATCGAGCAGTTCGAGCAGCGGCAGCCCGATGTTTCCGGCCAGCGCCGTGCGCCGGCCCAGGGCGCGCAGCAGGTGCGCGATCAGGGCGCTGGTCGTGCTCTTGCCCTTGGTCCCGGTTACGGCGATCACGCGTGCATCGGGGTTTTCGGCGAACCACAGGGCCGTCGCCGAGGTGAAGCGCGTGCCGTTGCGCTGCGCTTCGAGCAATTCGGGGCGATAGGCACTGATGCCGGGCGACTTGATGACGACATCGAAGGCGCCGAGGTCGGCCGCGCTAGGCGCCTGGGTCACGTACCGATCGTGCGAATGATCGGTGGCCATGAAATGGGCCTCGGCTTCGCTGCAGAACACGGTCAGCGGCAACTCGGGCAGGCGCTGGCGCAGCGCGGTATGCGCGGCATGGCCCTCCCGTCCGAGGCCCCAGATTGCCACGCGCAAGCTCGCAAGGTCGGCGATACGCATCACTCAGCTTCGCTCGAGCGCATCGACCAGGCGGGCGGGCAGATGACGTTCGCCTTCGACCTGCAACAGCGCCTCGAGCGAGCGCTCGTCGGGGCCGAGCTGCGGCTGGACCTCATGGATGAAGCGCTCGACGATGGCATCCTCGCGCCATTCGGCACGTCGGGCCAGTTCGGCCATCGCCGCGCGCGACTCGTGGCCCTCGCCAACGCACTCGAACGGCTTGTGGTCGCGATACTCGAGCAGCGCATCGAAGCCGGCGATCTGGGCCGGGTCGTCAAGCAGGTTGCGCCCGAAGATGGCGAGCAGGCGGGGTTTCGGCATGAACGGGGCGAGGGCCAGGAACACGAAATGGCATTTCGGGCATTGCCCGCACCAGCGATCGGACGGCTTCGGGCCAAGAATGCGGAAGTTGCGGTTGCAGCTCGAGAACACGTCGTCGTAGCGGTTGTTCTTCGCGAAGCGCGAGGCGACCGCCAGTTCCGACAGCGGTCGCAGCAGCGAGTAGTAGTCGAGATCGGCAGCGACATGCGAATGGATCAGCGAGCGGAAGCCCCGCTCGAAGGCCCAGCCCTTGCTCCACTGGTGGTTGATCGGCATGCCGTCGTATTCGAGGGTCGCGCTCGATGCCGAACGTTCATTGGAAAACGCGATCGCATCATGGCCGTAAAGAATGGCAGCGACGACCAGGATCGCCGAATTGATCGCGGTCACCGGGATGTGCCCGTTCAGCGCGCCGGCGCGGTTGTACTCGAACAGCAGCGGCGAGATCGCGCGTGAAATGTTCAGCATCGGCAAGCCCGTGCGTCCTGCACAGGACTCGATCAGTCCCGAATTGCCGATCCAGACCGCGGTCGCGTTCTCGCCCGCGGCCTTGAGGATCTCGACGCTGACCAGCGAATCCTTGCCGCCGCCGATCGGCACCAGGGTGCTGCGCGGCAGGCCGATCGCCGCCCGACGTACCCCGGACGAGTCCGCTCCCATCTCACCGTCATCCCGGCGCAGGCCGGGATGACCGGCATGAGAGGGAAAGCGGATCCTGCCGCGCAGGTCGAGCTTGTTGGTGTAGGCGAACTCACCAAGGCCATGCAGGTACAAGTCATCGAGGAACGCCGCCGTGATCCGGTCGATCGTCGTGCTCTCGATGCGGATCTCGCCCGGCACCCCGGCCTTGTAATAGCTGACTCCCGCGATCAGGTGGAGCAGCTCGAGCGCTGCCGCGAACGCCGCCTCGCGTTCCGGCGCGAGGGCCGGTGCGGCCGGAAAGCCGATCCGCTCGACCAGCTCGGGGCCGTCGTCGAAGGCATAGACCAGACGCGCTTCGCCACCGCTGTACTCGCTGCGTACGAAGCGGAACGCCTTTGCCATTCGCGGGTCATTCAGACTCAAAGGCACACCTCGGCAGCCGGTTTGCGCAGGTTGTAGTGCGATGCCATGACCGCACCATACGCGCCTGCCTCGGCGATCAGGATCACGTCGCCTTCTCGGCAGCCGGGCAGGCGCCGGTTGTTGCCGAGCACGTCGCCGGTCTCGCAGATCGGACCCACCACCTGGACGAGGTCCTCGGCCGCCTCGTCGAGACGCGATAGATTGACGATCTCGTGCCAGGCTTCGTACAGCGCCGGACGGATCAGCGAGTTCATGCCGGCGTCGATGCCGACATAGTGGATATCGCCCTTGCGCTTGGTCTGGGTGACCCGGGCCAGCAGGACGCCGGCCTCGGCGACCAGGTAGCGGCCCGGCTCCATCCAGAGCTGGAATTGCGGATAGGCCTGCTTGACCTCGGCCAGGGCGGCACCGAGTGCATCGAGATCGAGCGGCAGGTCCTCGGGGCGCGAGGGCACGCCGAGGCCGCCACCGAGGTCGAGCACTTCGATGCGGTTGAACGGTTCGGCCAGGCTGGCCAGCTGGGCGTACACGGTCCGCCAGTGCTGCGCGTCGAGGATGCCCGAGCCGAGGTGCGCGTGCAGGCCGACGATGCGCGTGCCGTGCCGGCGCGCATGGGCGCGGAACGCCTCGATTTCATCGAGCGAAACGCCGAATTTCGATTGTGCGCCGCCGGTCTTGACCTTGTCGTGGTGGCCGCGTCCGGCGCCGAGGTCGACGCGCAGGAAGATTTCCCGGCCGGCGAAATCCGCGCCCCATTCGGCGATCGGATGCAGCGCGTCGAGGGTCACGCGCACGCCGGCGGCCAGGGCGGCGCGGTACTCTTCCCGCGGCGCGAAATTCGGCGTGAACAGGATGCGCTCGGCGGCCAGGGTCGGCAGGGTCGAACGCACCGCCTCGACCTCGTCCCACGAGACGCATTCGAAGGCGAAGCCCTCGGCGTGCAGGGTACGCAGGATCTGCGCGTGCGGATTGGCCTTCAGCGCATAGTGCCAGCGGTCGACCATGCCGAGCGCGGCCAGGCCGCGGGCCTGCTCGCGGATCTGGTCGAGGCTGTAGACATAGCACGGCGTTGCTCCTGTCCCGAGTTCGAGCAGGGCCTTGCGTTCGCGGCGCCACCAGGCCGCCGGTCGCATCGCCGCGGCACCGTGGGCAAGTTCGCTCCAGCTCGGCCCGAACACCGACGCATCGTCGACGCGCATGACCTCGGCGCGGATCAGCAATGCGTGCAGGCGCGGAATCAACGAATCGACCAGGCCCTCGTCGATGACGAAGGTCAGATTGAGATTGTTCGAGGACTGCGAGATCAGATGCACATCGAGGGCGCCGAATTCGGCGAGCACGGCCGAAAGCCGGTGCAGCATCGCACGCATGCCTCGACCGACCAGGGTGATCGCCGCGCACGGCGCGATCACCTTGACCCGGCAGAACGCCTCGAGGTCGGCGCACAGCCGGGCCAGCACATCGGAATTGAGCAGGTTGTCGGACGGATCGAGCGAGACCGTCACGTTGGTCTCGGCCGAGCCGATCAGGTCGACCGACAGGCCATGGCGCTTGAACGCCTCGAACACGTCGGCAAGGAAGCCGACCTGCTGCCACATGCTGATCGATTCCATCGAGACCAGGGTGATGCCCTTGCGCGAACTGATCGCCTTGACGCTCGGCGCGCCGGCCTGCGTGTTCCAGACGATTTCGGTACCCGGCAGGTCGGGCCGGTTGGTGTCCTTGATGCGGATCGGCACACGACTGTCGCGGACCGGATGGATGCAGCGCGGATGCAGGACCTTGGCGCCGGTGGTCGCGATTTCCTGCGCTTCGGCATAGTCGAGCCGGGACAGCAGGCGGGCATCGGGCACCTGGCGCGGATTGGCGCTGAACATGCCGGGCACGTCGGTCCAGATCTCGACCACCTCGGCCTTGAGCAAGGCACCGAAATAGGCCGCCGAGGTATCCGAGCCGCCGCGACCGAGCACGGCGGTTGCGCCATCGCCGCTGCGTGCGATGAATCCCTGGGCGATGAACACATCGCCACGAGCCGCCAGCTTGGCCGTGATCGCCGGATCATGGCGAACCTGCACCGATGCCGACAGCCAGCGTGCCCAGTCGCCCTGGTTGGGCAGTGCCTCGGCGCGGAAAAAGTCGCGGGAGTCGAGCCAGTGCGTGGTCAGCCCGAGGCTGTTGAGATAGAGCGCGCCGAGCGTGCTCGAGGACAATTCGCCGAGTGCAAGCAGTTCGGCCTGCCACGGCAATGCCCCGCTGGGCCGGCGCGGATCCGCGAGCAACTGGTCGAGCCGCGCCAGCCAGGCATCGATGGCATTGCGCTTGGGCAGACCGAGTTCGCCGAACAGGGTGTGGTGGCGGGCGATGATCGCTTCGCGCAATTCCTGGCAGCGTTGCCCGTCGGCGTGTCCCTCACCGATGCCCTTGAGCATGTCGGTGATCCCCGACAATGCGGAAACGACGATCAGCACGCGCCGGCCGGCCTCGCGGTGGCTCGCCGCGATGCTGGCGATATTGTCCCAGCGTGGACGCGTGGAGACACTGGTGCCGCCGAACTTGAGGACGACCCAGGGGGCGTCTTCCGGCAGCGTTGCGGGAATTGAATTCACGATTCAGCGCATCGGCAGCGATGAGGTAATTGGAGCGAACCCGCATTCTTCGGTGCAACGCAGCAAAAGGCAATGGCGGGACGAAATCCTTTGGCCGGACGCTCGATCAGCGCAATCCCGAGGCCATCATCCGCTGCCTGGAACCCTTCTCCCCCGGGAGAAGGTGCCGAAGGCGGATGAGGGTTCGGGCTTGCGGCGAGCTCGAACATGACGCGCTGTGCGTACCCTCACCGCATCCCCTCTCCCGAAGGGAGCGGGGCTTGAAGCTGCACTTCCTTCTCCCCAAGGCAATGACATCGATGCCCGCAGCATCAATGGCCAAAGCGGAGATCTGCTTGGTAATCGATCGAGGATTTCACACTCAGTGGTGGTGCTGGTGCCCTTCGCCGCCCGACGCATCGACCGCCTGCACATCGAACATCGCCGGCACCCGTTGGCCATCGGAGAGCAGGAACGTGATCTCGATACGGTCGCCGGGCACGACCTCGCGCCTTGGTTGCATGAGCATCAGGTGCAGGCCGCCCGGGGCGAACTTGACCTCCTCGCCCGGCGCGATTTCGAGATGGTTGAGTTCACGCATGCGCGAGACGCCGTTTTCGATGACGGTCTGGTGCACGGTCACGGTCAGGAAACGGTCGCTTTGCGCGGCCAGGATGCTGACGGGCGCATCACCCGAGTTCTTCAGGGTCAGGTAGCCGGCCAGCATGTCGACGCCGGGCGGCGCCTGCGGAATCCAGGCGTTCGATACACCGAGCTGACTGGCGGCGAACGCGCACGGCATCAGCACGAACACGATCACGGTTGCGAAAAGGCGTTGCAGGATCTTCATCGGTTTCTCCGCAGCAAGCTTTCATCATAGCCCCCTGCCCCACCGAATCGAATGACACCGATTGCCGCACGCGCCTCCGCCACCCCAGCGCCTTCTCCATGCTGGCCTATACTGGCCCGAACGAATCCCGAATCCCGAATCCCCAATCCCGAGCCCAAAAATGAGCGTACTCGACATCCTCAGGCATGACGCCATCCATGAGCTGCGCATGGCCCGACCGCCGGTCAACGCACTCGATCCCGAACTGATCCGCAGCCTGCACGAGGCCGTGCTCGCCGCACCCGGCAACGGCGCCCGCGGCATCGTCCTGTCCGGTCGCGAAGGCATGTTCTCGGCCGGCCTCGACGTGCCAAACCTGCTGCAGCTCGATCGCAAGGGCATGAGCGAGGTCTGGATGAATTTCGTCGGCCTGCTTGAAGCGCTGGCGCGCTCACCGGTGCCGGTGGTGGCCGCCATCACCGGACACAGCCCGGCCGGCGGGGCCGTGCTGACGCTGTTCTGCGACTACCGCATCATGGCCCGCGGTCCGTTCCGCATCGGCCTCAACGAAGTCGAAGTGGGTCTGGTCGTGCCCGAGCTCATCCAGGCCGCGATGCGTCGCCTGCTCGGCTCGCACCGGGCCGAGCGCCTGATGGTCGCCGGTGCCATGATCGAGGCCGAGCAGGCCGAGGCGATCGGATTCGTCGATGAACTGGCCGAAACCGAACGGGTCGTAGGCCGCGCCATCGCCTGGTTGCAGGACCTGCTCACGCGGCCGCCCCAGGCCATGAGCGAAACGCGCCGCCTGGCCCGCGCCGATCTGGTCGCCCCGTTTGAAGGCAAGGCGACCGTCAGTAACGACGAATTCGCCGAACGCTGGTTTTCCGAGGAATCGCAGACCGTGCTCAGCGCGATGGTCGCCCGACTCAAGGCCAAACACGCCTGAACGATCGCCTGCGCTCGTTCAAGCGGGCCACCTGATGGCTCGCTAGACGGGGCGAAGCTGCTCGGCCAGCGAGCGCGTCCTCTCGTTGACCACATCGCCGGTGTGCAAGGTCGACTTGCGCTCGACCAGCATGACGAGGCATTGCTGCTCAGCGACCGGATTGTGGCGCACGCCTTTCGGCACGACGTACAGATCACCTTCGCCGAGCTCGATTACGCCTTCCTCGAGTTCGATGCGCAGATTTCCCCGCAGCACGAAGAACAGCTCGTCCTCGTCCTGGTGGGCGTGCCATCCGAACACGCCTTCGAGGCAGGCGACCTTGACGTAGGCATCATCGAGCTCGGCGATGATGCGCGGCGACCAGCGCTCGGTCAGCGCAGCGGCGATATTCGCTGGCGAAACAACCTTGGGCATGGAGACTCCGTTCAGGCAGATGCCGGGAGCATACGACAATCGCTTCGCGTCAGCAGAATCGGCTTGTCCTGCGGAATCCGGCCGGCGACCGTTTGACCTGCGAGACCATACGGCCTCATGCAAGCGGCAATCCATGGCCCACACGCATCCATGCTCCCGTAGTCGGAACTCACTCAGCCTCAAGACCTAGGCCGCCCTGCGCTGTCGGTTTTGTCCGCCACCTGCGATAAAAGGCGGTCTGCTTGGCGTCCACAGGGGGCGCCGGGACCCGTCCCGAGGAATGCCATGAAACCACGAGTCATCGCGATGGGCGCGCTCGCGTTCGCCATTGCCCAGTGCCTGTCCGGCCTTGCTGCCGCCGAAACCCCCGCCACCCCCGGCGAGACGTCTTCCGAGCGCAACGAATTGCCGAAGGTCGAAGTGCGTGAACGCCGCTCGGACGACACCCGGCCGAAACTGCAGCACATCATGAAGGAAGTCGACGGCCCGCTGATCACGGTCACCAAGAAGACCTCGATCACCAAGCTCGATTCGGTTCCGACCGTGGTCGACAACAACCTGCGCGCGCTGTTCGCGCAAACGCCGGGCCTGTTCGTCTCCGAGCAGCAATCCCCGGGCCAGGCCAACCTGAGCTATCGCGGCATCGGCAATCCGCAGGAGTCGGAATTCGTCACGGTCATGCTCGACGGCATTCCGCTGATGTCGGACTGGATCGGCTATCCGACCATCTACACCCTGCCGCTGCCGCAGCAGATCTCCGAAGTACAGCTGATCCGCGGCGGCAGTTCATTGCTGTACGGACCCGAGCCGCCTCCGGTCGTCAACATGATCAGCCGCAAGCCGGTCGCCGATCGGGCCCTGGCCGGATATACCGAGGCGGTCGTCGGCAGCAACGGCCTGTTCGGTTCGTTCAACCAGTTGTCCGGCACCTCGGGCAGCTGGGACTACCTGGCCGATGCGCACTACCGCACCAGCGACGGCGAGCGCGACAACGGCGACTCGACCCTGCGCGGCGCCGACCTGCATATCGGCTACACCTCCGAAGACAATGCGCATACCTTCCTCGATCTGCGCATCTCGCAGCTCGAAACCGGCGATCCCGGCAAGCTCAGCTATCCGCAGTTCCTGGCCGATGAGGAGCAGTCGCCGACGCCCTACAACAAGCTCTGGACCGATCGCTACGTACTGAGCCTGACCGACGAGCGCTACTTCAGCGAGGACACCGAACTGGTGACCAAGCTCTGGGGCGGATACCAGGACAATGCCTCGCGTTCGCAGGATCGCGGCGCGGCACCGACCACGGCGACCCTGCAGGACGATCAATTCCGTTTCTACGGCCTCGATGCACGCATGCTGCATCGCTGGGGCCGCGGCAATGCGTTGACCGTCGGCACCACGGTCTACCATTCCGACGCGCCATTCCGCCAGTTCACGACGGACGGCCTGAAGCCCGACCGCTATGACCGCTATGGCGTGCCGTGCGCGTCGCCGGCGGCGAAGAACTGTGCGCGCCTGCGCCAGGATCGCTCGACCGACTACGCGGCCGTATATGCCGAAAACGTGTTCCGCTTCGCCGGCGGCTGGCATTTCGTGCCGTCCGTGCGCATCGAGCGCGAAGAGGTCGACATCAACGAGAGCATCAAGCCACCGAACCTGAGTCGCGGCCTGGTCGATCGCAAGGTCAGCCACACGGTGCCGCTGTTCGGCCTCGGCTTCGGCAACGATTTCGGTCGCGGCAACGAAACCTATTTCAACGTTTCCCAAGGCTGGCGTCCGGTCCGCTATTTCGACATCGGCTCGCCGTTCGGCAACACCTCGCCCGATCCGATCAACGATCCCGATCCGACCCACGTACTGTCGTGGGAAGCCGGCGTCCACGGCACGCCGGCCGACGGCCTGTTCTACGATGTCAGCCTGTTCCGGATCGACGTCAAGGATCGCATCGAATCGCAGCAGATCCCGAATGCGCCGCCCGGAAACACGATCAACGTCAACACCGGCGATACCCGCCATCGCGGTTTCGAGGGCCAGGTCGACTACGACTTCCTCGCTGCAGCCGATCCCAAGACGAACCGCCACCTGTCGGTGTTCGCCAGCCTGAGCCTGCTCGATTCGGACTTCACCTCGTCGAATCGCGGCTTCGTCGGCAACACGCCGGCATTCTCGCCAAGCCACCTGGCCCGAATCGGCATGGCCTACCGCGAGGACAAGAAGTTCAAGTTCGCGTTGTCGGTGGTCTCGGTGGCCAGCCAGTACTGGCAGGATTCCAACCTCGACAATGCCACTCCCGAGGCGAGCAATTACATCCCGGCCAAGGTCCCTTCCTACACGGTGGCCGACCTGTCGGCCGACTGGTGGGTCGCTCCGCAGATCCGCCTGCTCGGCGGCGTCTCGAACATCGCCGACAAGAAGTACTACGCGCGTGTGTTTGGCGGCGGTCTCGAGCCGGCCATCGGCCGCACCGCCTACATCGGCGCCTCCTGGGAATTCTGAGCAACCGACACGTGCCCGGCCTCGCCGGGCACGTTCCTCCCGGGACTGCGAAACCCGGCTTGAAGCAGCGACCCGGTCTCAGCCGGCGAAGCGTTCGACCCGGTTCCTGCCCAGATCCTTGGCTCGATAGAGCGCGCGATCGGCAGCCCTGAACAGCTCGTCCAGTTCGGCGAACTCCCTGTCACGCGTGCTTGCCACGCCAATGCTGACCGTGATCGGCGAATCGACCGATGTCGCGCTCTCGACGATGCGGCGCAGCGATTCGGCCACTTCCGCCGCTTCCTTGCCATCGGTCCCGGGAAGGATCAGGGCAAACTCCTCGCCGCCGAAGCGACAGACGTGATCGCCCCGACGCACGCCATTGCCGAGTCGTTCGGCGACCTGTCGCAGCACTTCGTCCCCGCGAACATGGCCGTGCTGGTCGTTGAACCGCTTGAAATGATCGATGTCGACGACGAGCAATGCCAGCGCGCCATTGCCGCGCCGGGCACGCTCGAACTCGGCTGCGGCCACCTCGTCGAAGTAGCGCCGGTTGGGCACGCGGGTCAGGGTATCGGTACGGCTCTGCCGCTGGAGTTCGCGGACCCGGCTGGCCAGGGCCAGCGACAACAGCACCATCTCGATCAGCGAACCGAGCTGGAATCCGTTCTGGGTCAACATGTTGTGCGGCAGCACGCCGAACACCTTGAGCATGTAGGTGAGCACGCCGACCAGCAGCATGCCCCAGGCGATCATGAAGAAGCGCGCCGGCCGATAGCCCCTGACGAGGCCCAGCGTTCCGAGGGTCAGGATCAGCGAGACCATGACCACCGTCAGGATCGCGATCGGCAGGATCAGCAACGAATACGGCATGAAGAACGAGGCCACCAGGCCGATTCCCGCCAGCGCCTGGGTGACGACGGCAAGCGTGTCGAGCCGGCGTGCGAAGCTGGCCGTACCGAGGAACGTGCGCGTGAACTGCATGCCGAAGATCAGCGTGAACGACAGCATCACGAGCAGTGACTGGTTGCCCCAGGCCGGACTGTCCGGCCACAGGAACTCGAAGGCGAGGCCGTTGTGGATCGCGAAATAGATGCCGTAGCTCGCCGCATACAGCAGGTAGAAGATGAAGGCGCGATCGCGAACGATCAGGAAGATGAAGAAGTTGTAGAGAACAAGGACGATGAAACCGCCATAGTAGGCGCCGTAGGCCAGCTGCTCGCCGCTCAGCGCGCCGACCAGGGCATGCGTTCCGTAAACGGCAAGACTGAGGTCGACCGGACCGCCCGATGCGGCACGGACGTAGTAGGTGCGTTCGCTGTTGGCTGGCACGTCGAGGTCGAACAAGAAGTCCCGATGCGCGAACTCGCGGGTCGAGAAGACGCTTCGATCGCCGGTCGCGGTATGCCGCCAGCTGCCGTCGCGCTGTTGCGCCCATAGTTCGAGATGGTCGATCAGCGGATAGTCTTCGCGCAGGACGACGTGACGGTCGCCTTCGGCGGGGTTGGTCAGGGTGAAGCGGACCCACCATGCGGAGCTGGTGAATCCGAAATTGGTGCCCATGGCCGGGGCGGGGCGAAAGTCGCCGGAGGCGCGAACGCTGTCGAAATCCAGATGGCCTTCCGGATCCTCGAGCACGTCCATGGCCGGGATGACCTTCTCGAACGAGAAGCCCCCATCTACTCTCTGTGGAGCCGCATGGGCAAGCGCCAGAACGGCGAATGCAAATACCAGGGTCGTGACGACAAACCGGGTCCAGTGTTCAAGCATGGCCTTGGATCGATTCCCCGTAGTCGGTCGCCGCATGCGATTCGTGCCTAGAATAGCAGGCTACGACTCAGGGGGAGTTTGGTCCATGGGCATCCTTTCCAGACTGTTCGCCGCGTCGGCAATCGGCCTCTGCGCGGCCGCATGCAGCCCGTCGGACAAGCCAATGCCGAATGGTGCCGCCGTGGCTGGCGGCGAGGGCGCGATCAATCTCGAGCAGGGTTGGAGCGCCGAAGTCCAGCAGCGCGCCTGGTTCACCTCGTTCGGCTCGAGATTGATCCCGACCCGCTGGCTGCAGGCCCTGGAGCTCCCGGGCAACGAAGTGCCGTATATGTCGGAGCAGAATCTCGAGGCGATCGGATTCCTGCTGCAGGCGAAGACGCCGGCCAATCCCGAAGGGTTCCCGGTCGGTTTCACCCAGGAGACCGACGCCAGCGGCCGTGCCTGGACGGGTCTCGGCTGCGCAGCCTGCCACACCGGCGAAGTCCGCTACCAGGGCCAGCGGATCCGCATCGATGGCGGTCAGGGCACGCTCGATTTCAACATGTTCGAGCTCACCCTGGTCGCCAGCCTGCAGGCGACCATCAACCACGACGCCGCATTCCGACGCTTTGCCGCGGCCCAGGGAGTTCCCGCGGACCAGTTCGAGGCACTCCGGCAGGAGGTTGGCGAGCTGGCCGACAGGATCCTCGCGCGACATCGCATGAACGAAGTCGAGGTGCCCTACGGCCACGGCCGGCTCGACGCCTTCGGCCAGATCTTCAATGCGGTTGCCGTGCAGTTTCTCGGCCTGCCGCAGAATCGCCGCGCGCCCGACGCACCGGTCAGCTACCCGGTGCTCTGGGATGCGCCGCATCTCGACGTCGTGCAGTGGAACGGTTCGGCCCCGAACGGCGGACCAGGCCCGCTGCTGCAGAACATCACGACCGCACTGGCCGTCTATGGCTCGCTGGATATCCAGCGGCCGGCCGGCATCGACGGCTACGCCTCGTCGATCGATTTCGCCCATCTCGACCAGATCGAGAACGACCTCTATGCCCTGCAATCGCCGCAGTGGCCGAGCGCGATCCTCGGCATGCTCGATGCCGGGCGCGTCGAGCGCGGCGCGCGGATCTACACGAAGGAATGCGTTTCCTGCCACCAGCTCTCCGATCGCAACGATCCAAAACGCGAGCTCAGGGCCGTGATCACGCCGCTCGACGAAGTTGGTACGGACCCACGCATGGCACGCAATTTCCTCGATTCGGTTTCCGACAGCGGCGCCTTCGAAGGCCGCAAGCAGGGTGTCGTGTTCGGCCCGGCACTCGAGGCACGGGCGCAGACCTCGGACCTGGTCGTGCATGCCGCGGTCGGCGCCGCCCTGGGCCATCCGCTCGAAAGCGTACGCAATGCGCTGAAGAGCTTCCATCGCGAAATCGGTTCGCCGCTGAACAGCCATCCGGATGGCTACAAGGCCCGCCCGCTGAGCGGAATATGGGCCTCGGCGCCGTACCTGCACAATGGCTCGGTGCCAACCCTTGCCGAACTGCTCAAGGCGCCCGCGCAGCGCACGACGCAGTTCTTCGTCGGCAGCCGCGAGTTCGATCCGCAGAGCGTCGGCCTGGCCGCGGCGCGTGGCGATAACGCCGATCTGTTCGACACCGACCTGCCCGGCAATTCGAATGCCGGCCATGCCTATGGGACAAACCTGGCCGACGACGACAAGCGCGATCTGCTCGAGTACCTGAAGAGTCTCTGAGAGGATGCACAGGACGGGGGCGCGAACGGCGCCGCCCCGCGCTCAGCTTTTCGCCTGCATCTCCGCGATCGCCTCGAACCATTCGGCGACGCCGGGCGGCGGCGTCGCGCCGATCAGCTTGCCCACGATCTGCTGGCCGAGCGCGCGGTAGGCCTCGAACTGCGGCTCGGCGAAGAACTGCTCGGAAGTCGGCTCGTCCGGAAAGGCCGGGTTGGCCCGCCAGTAGGCATAGATGTCGGCAGTCAGACCCGCGCACAGGGTCGGCTTGATGTAGAGGATCCGGCCCGCACTGCCATCGGCGTAGCGGATCGTGCCGAGCGCATAGGGTTGCTGCATCAGCGCCATGTCGCGCTGCCGATAGAGGCGATCGGCGTCGATGTCGATGTCGGCGCCGAAATCCACGCGCACGCGCTCGATCGCCCGTCCGAGGTCACCGAGCGTGGTCGATGGATCGGCACCGGCATCGGTGACGATCAGGAAGCGCACGCGCCGACGGATCAGTTCGTAGATGCCGAGATTCTCGAATCCGCCGCCGTCGGACAGGTGCACGTGGTGGCGCTTTTCGTCGAGGCCGATGCCGAGCATTTCGCGGGTGATGAAGATCCACCACCACGGCAGGGGCGGCGGACGCCGGTCGCCGAATTTCGGATTGGTCGCCCAGTAGCCGAGGCGAACATTGAGCAGGGCCATCAGGAACGACACCGAGCGAGCGCGGGTCGCGACCATGTCCGGATCGATGGCGGCGCCGGAGATCGTGAATGCATTGGACAGGGCCATGGCCCCGCCCGCGTAGCGGTCGATACGGCGGAAGCCGGTCGTCGTCGACCCCGTGTAGACCGGCGAGAAGAAAAAGCTGGTGCCTTCCCGGCTACGCAGCTTCTCGTTGTCCGAACTGGTCGTGTTGAGCGTGGTGTTGATCAGGTGCAAGGGCGCACCGTGCCCGGGACCCAGCTGGTCGAGCCTGAATTCGCCCGGTTCGATCACGGGTCCCGCGTCCACGTTCGGCAGGAAGGCGCCTGACAGGCGCGCCCTGTAATAGGCGTGGATCGATACCCGATTGAGGCTGCTGACCACGGCCAGGACCACCGAGAGTGCGAGAAAGCCGAAGAACAGCGGCGACGGCAACCAGGCTTCATGGACGGCCAGATGGTTGGCCAGCACGAGCAGTCCGTAGACGACCAGACTGAGGCCGATCGTGGTCAGTCGACCGCCGTTGTTGTCGCCCTTGCGTCGATCCAGCAGCATCGATGCGATGCCACCGAGTATCGGCGTCAGGTAGGCCATGTGATGTCCGATCGCTTCGGCGTAACGCGTCGCGAACAGATGCTCGACCATCTCGCCGAGGGTTTCGGCGATCGGGATCAGGCCAACTGCGATCAGGGCGATGCCGGCGATGATCATGCTCCCCATCAGCACGCGCAGGCGATCGATGCGATCGATTCTGGCGAGGCGCGGCACACCCGAAACGAAGGCGAAGGCGATCGCGACGAGCGGAAACGCGGCCAGGCTGAATGCCCCGGCCAGCAGCAGCAACAGGAAACCATGGTTGCCGCTCGGTACGTGGCCGCCGGGCAGCGACAGCCAGGCCGGCCAGGCCAGCGGCAACCAGTCGAGGGTCAGGGCATAGACCGCAGCGAGCAGCGGAGGGCCCAGAACAAGGACATTGACGAAGGTCGAGGCGAGTATCGAGGCAATCAGGGTCCAGATCGAAAAGCCACGCTGGCTGACCAGGTACTTGCCGTGGCCACGCAACCAGTCGAGCACGCTGCCGCCGCTGTCGGGAACCGCGACCGTGAACACGCCGCCGGGCGGAACCGGCGCAACCCGCGAGCGCAACCACGAATAGCACGACGCCACATAACCGCCGCCCGACACCGAGGAGAGATAATCGACCCGTGGCAGGAGGCCGCCGGCCTCGAGCGCCTGCAGCACGCCGAGGTTGAAGGTCGCCGAACGGATACCGCCACCGGAAAAGGCCACGCCGACCGCGTCGTCGTGCACGGGCGGCATGCCGGCCGCCTGGCGCCGGCGGGCCAGCCATTCGCGTTCGGCGGCGTGCACTTCGTCGAATGTCGCCGCATAGTCCACCGCATTCGCCGATGTCTCGCTCATGCCTCTGCCCTCGTGCCGCGCGCGCCGACCGGTTGCTGGCTTGCCGGCTTCATTGCCAGCAATCCGGCGGCGAAAAATCCTCCGGCGTGGCCGGCAGGTCGCGGTGGACCTTGAGGTATTCGACGATCGCCCAGCGATCGTTGTCGCTGAGCAGCGGACCGATCACGCCCGACGGCAGGGCATGGCCGACCGGATCGCTGCGCGCCGCCTCGAGCTGCTCGGGCGTGGCGACGAAGGCATGGCCGCTGTTGTGGTTGCCGTCGATGCTCGTGTCGAACCAGAAGCCGTTGTCTTCACCGGGCCCCGCCGGTTCGCTGGCATAGCCGACGTACTTCGGATCGAAGTCGCGGCGGCCGACGAAGAAGCGCGCGCTGCGCTGGTCCGGCGGCAGCAGCATCTGATACAGATTCGGCACCGAGCCATTGTGCAGGAATGGCGGCGTGGCCCAGACCCCTTCCAGCGGGCGTGGCTTGTAACCGGCGACCTGCTGCGGCAGGTCGAGCGTGCCGAATCCGCCGAGGCACATCTGCTGCTTCCAGCCGATGTGGTTGTCGGCGAAATATTTCGCCTTGATCATGAGGCCGAGGATGTTCAATCCCTGTCCCTCGCTGAGGCTCGAGACATCGATCGCCTCGAGCTGGCGATCGATCGCGGATTCGCCGCTCGACACATCATCGAGCAGGGCGCGCGTCCAGCAGCCGAGATCGCATTCCCAAGCCGGTGCCGTGGACGCCGTCTGGGGTTCACCCGCGGCGGTCAGCGCCGCCGCGATCGCCGCGAACGTGTCGCGTGGCACGGTCGCCTCCGCGCTGGCGTCGGGATCCGGATAGGTGGCCAGCAGCGGCGCCAGCGCCGCAGCGTCCATTCCGGCCGCCTGGCGCGCCTGGATCACTTCGTCGAGGTGCCAGCGCGCGTTGCGGGCCAGGTTGCGAATCAGCTGCGGGCGCAGCACACGGCTGATTTCCTCGCGCGTAAGACCGGCCTTGCCCAGGTCGTAGCGACGCGTCACGAAGCCGTTCGCCTCGCTCGGATCGGTACCGATATGCTCGACCGGGATCACCTCGATCTTCCATTCGGTGCCGGGCCATGGCTTGCCCGGCGCACTGGCCCGCTGGCGCGCCGCATCGGCCGGGTGCGGTCCATGGCAGCCCTGGCAATGACTGTCGAACAGTTGCTTGCCGTGCGCGGCGAGTTCGCTGTCGATCGCACCGAGCAGGTCCTCGGGCCAGCGCGGCGGGGTCAGCTTCTGCAGGGTGTGTTCGATGCGATCGAGGTTCGGGATGTCGACCGAGGAGACATAGCGCTGCTCCTCGGGCACCGGGTTACCGTAGCTGTCGGTCAGGCGGATCACCGCTCCGACCCCGAGCGCCTCGCCGATATTGCGCGCTAGCGGCTGCTTGACCGAACCGTTGTACTGGACCCAGTCGAATTTCCAGATGTTCCACACATACGGATAGCTGACCGGCGCCGTGGCGTCCTGGTAGTTGTTCGCGGCGAGGTGGTCGCCGAACACGGTATTGGCGATGCGACCGAGTGCGTCGGTGCGGCCGAAGCCCTCGACCACCGGATACAGGTGGCGCAGCGGACTGTTCTGGCCCTGGGTGGCGAAGGCCTTGATCGTGTCCCAGAGTTCGGCGTGCAGCTCGGACTTGCCTTCGGGATAACGTGGGCCGATGACCTTTTTCGCGAAGCGGTCGAATTTCCACGGATTCGCCCAGGTCGACAGCATCGAAGCAACCAGGGTGGGCCCGAACGCACCGCGCTGCATGTTGGTGAACTCATGCATGGCCTGGCCGCCGTCGATGCGGATCGCCGTGGTCACGCCGTTCCTCTTGGCGTGGATCTCGCCGGTGTGGCAGGCCGCACAGGTGATGTCGAGCACGTACTGGCCAAGCGCCCCATCGAAGTGGCGGGTGAAGCCGACCGGCAGCCGGTCCGGATTGGCCGCACTCGGCAGCGGATCGACGATGAAACGGTAGCGCTGCATGTGCTCGGGCTCGACGAAGCGCTTCGCGTCGAGCGGCATTTCCAGATTGACGAACCAGTTGTAGCGCAGCGGCGTGGTCAATGCGCCCTGCGGCATCGAAGTGCCCTGGGCCGTGTAGTAGTAGGTCTGGCGGTCGGGCGAGTCGGCCGTCGTTCCCCAGCCCTGGTCGAGATAGGCGTAGGCATCGACCTTCTCGTAGCCCGGAATCGTCGAAACCGGGACCAGCACGAAGATCGCGAAGCCGGCGCCGGCCAGCAGCGCGGCCAAGATGGCCAGATAGAACGCCCAGCGCAACAGGCCTCCCAGCGTGATTCCGAAAAACGCATTCCATGCGCGTCGCAACGGACCGCCGCGCGCGGGTGTCAAGCTGGGCCGCTTGGCCATCGATGATTTCCCCTGATTCGCCATGCAAGCGCGCGACGGGCGCCCGCTTCCCCGCGATCGGCCCGGACCTTCCCCGTCCCTGCACGTCGCTATCCACCCTCGCCGTGCCGCCATCGCTTTTCGAAGTACACCGCATCGGGGGGCTTCAGCGCAAGATTGCAGGTCGGCCTTCGTGCTTTGTCCACATGGAGACGGCTCCGCGCCTATCCGCCGAATGCGATGCGCGCTGTGTCCTCGAGATGACGCAGCATGGCCCGGTACGGTCCGGGCCCATGGCTGATGCGGGCGACGCCGAGCTCGGCCAGGGTGCTGCGCGACGGCGCATTGGCGGACATCATGATGTTGACCGGCAACGGCGAGGCCCGTACCGCACGTTCGATCAGGCCCGGATCGACCAGGCCGGGCAGAAACAGGCCGTCGGCGCCCGCATCGGCATAGGCTCGCGCTCGTTCCAGTGCGTGCCTGAGCAGTGCGGCATCGTGGCGGTCGCCTGGCTCGCGCAGGAAGACATCGGTCCTGGCATTGATGAAGAACGCGATGCCGCTCGACTCGGCGGCCCTGCGCGCGCTGGCGATGCGCCTGGCCTGTTCGGCCGGTTCACGCAGCGTGCCATCCGCCGGAAGACTGTCTTCGAGATTGCAGCCGACCGCGCCGATTTCGATCAGGCCAGCGATATTCCGGCCGACTTCGTCGGCGACCTCGCCATAGCCGCTCTCGAAGTCGATCGACACCGGCAGTTCGGTCGCCCTGACGATACGGCGGAGATTCTCGTGGACGAATGCCAGCGGCAACTGCTCGCCATCCTCGTAGCCCTGCGCCGCCGCCACCGACCAGCTGCCAAGGCCGATCGCGCGCGCGCCGGCAGCGGTGACGGCCCTGGCCGATCCGGCGTCCCAGACGTTGAAGATGACCAGTGGCTTGCCCGGCACGTGCAGGGCGCGGAAGCGTTCGGCAAGAATCTGGCGGGTTTCCGGCATGGCAATTTCCTCGTGAAAGTCGAAGTGCAGGCAACTGCAGGCAGGCCCGCTATCCTGCGGGCCGCGGGCTCGGTCGCCAATCCGCCGATAGCGTAGCCGGTCTGCGCGAGGCCGTCGTCCGTCGCGGACCACCTTCCGGCGGCGGGCCGGCCTGTGCAAAGTCCACCCGACCCGAATCTGTCGGGGATGATCGATACGGCGATCCGGGTCTCGCATCGCACTGGCGTCAACGATCGACACAAGGAGTATGGCCGATGGCCCGCATCTTCCGCTTCATGCGCATCCTGTTCGTGCTGGCGCTGGTCGCGCTGGGCGCGTTCGCGCTGGTCATCAGCCACGATTCGGCCTGCGGTGAGTCACCTGTCGCAGCGAACGGTTCGGCGCCGATGAAGGCGTGGGCCTATCGTTGCTACGGTTCGGCCGATGTCCTCAAGCTCGAAACCCTGGCCAAGCCGCTGCCCGCGGACGATCAGATCCTGGTCAGGGTCCACGCGGCCAGCGTCAACCCGCTCGACTGGCATTACCTGCACGGCACGCCCTACATCATGCGCATGGGCAGCGGTATCGGCGCGCCCGAGGATCCGCGTCTCGGCGTCGACTTCGCCGGTGTCGTCGAAGCGGTTGGCAAGGACGTCAAGACATTCAAGCCCGGAGATGCGGTATTCGGCGGCGCCGGTGGCGCCTTTGCCGACTACGTGACGGTGCGCCAGAGTCGAGCCCTTGCGCTGAAGCCCGAGCGCCTGACCTTCGAACAGGCCGCCGCGATTCCGATCGCGGCGATCACCGCGCTGCAGGCATTGCGCGATGAAGGTCGGCTCCAGCCCGGACAGAGGGTCCTGGTCAACGGCGCATCGGGCGGTGTCGGCACGTTTGCGGTTCAAATCGCCAAGTCGCTCGGCGCCGAAGTGACCGGCGTCTGCAGCACGCGCAACCTGGACATGGTGCATTCGCTCGGCGCCGATCATGTCATCGACTACACCCGCGAGGACTTCACCCGTGGCGATGTCCGTTACGACCTCATCGTCGACCTGGTCGGCAATCGCGGCATCGGCGAGATCCGGCGGGTACTGGCCGCGGATGGACGGCTGGTCATCGTCGGTGGGCCCAAGGGCAACTGGCTCGGGCCGATGACCGGTGCGCTCAAGGCCTTAGCCATGTCGCCCTTCGTCGACCAGCAGATGGGCATGATGCTGGCGCAGATGGACCAGGCCGACCTCGTCACCCTCGGCGAACTCGTCGATGCCGGCAGGCTGACCCCGGTCATCGATCGGGTCTATCCGATGCAGCAACTACCGCAGGCGATACGCTACCTCGAAGAAGGGCATGCCCGTGGCAAGGTAGTGGTCACGATCAGTGAATCCGACAACCGCGCTACGGCGAACGGCGATCAGTCACGCTGAGACCCCGGCGCGGCATAGGCCGAAAGCAGCGATGGCTCGGCGAGCAGCGCATCGGACACGAGATAGCGTGGCTGTCGACCCGCGGCCAGTTCGTTGCGCACCTGGGTCGCCGATATCTCGAGCGCCGACACGCGGATGTCGATGACCCGGCCGGCAGCCGAGTCTGCGAGGTCTGCAACTGTGCCGGTGCGTCGTGCTGCGACCTGTCGCTGCAACTCGGCAGGTTCGCGCGGCTCGTGTCCGGCGCGGGTCAGCACGCCGATATGGGCCAGCCCGAACAGATCCTGCCAGCGATGCCAGCCCGGCAGGCCGGACCAGGCGTCGGCGCCGACCAGCAGCACGACCGGCCGCGTCGCGCCGATTTCCTCGCGCAGGTCGGTCAGGGTGTCGACGGTGTATGACGGTCCCTCCCGCCGCAGTTCGCGATCATCGAGCAGGAGGCGATCCTGGCCACGCAGCGCGGCGCGCAACATGGCCAGGCGCTGCGCGGCGCTGGCCTGCGGTTGCGGTCGATGCGGCGGTACGTTGGCCGGCATCAGGCGGACTTCGGCATCGAGGAATTCGGCCGCTTCCCAGGCCACGCGCAGGTGACCGAGGTGGACCGGATCGAAGGTACCACCGAAGAGCGCCAGCAGACGCGGTGCTTCAGGCTGCACCGAGCAATTCCGCACCGCGCCTGGGTATCGCGATGGCCGTGATCAGGCGTTCGATCTCGCGCCAGACGTCGCCATCGGCGCGCCCCTTGGCGATGCGGTCGATGCGTCCGACCTGGACGATGCAGCGCTCCCAGTGCGCGGCATTGCCGGCCTGCAGTGCGCGCTTGAAGCCAGCCTGCTTGGCGTCCCAGATGCGTTCGGTCTTGAAGGCCTGGTTGAGATTGCCGCCCGCATGGGCCAGGCGCGACAGCACACGCAGCTGGTTCAGCAGCCAGCCCAGCAACGGGATCGCTTCGGCGCCTTCGGCACGCAGGCCGCCGACCATGCGCAAGGCACGCGTGGCGTCGCCGGTGATGGCGGCGTCGGTCAGCCGGAATGCATCGAAGCGCGCGTCATCGGCGACACTGGTCTCGAGCATGTCGATATCGAGCACGGCATCGCCGACCAGCAAGGCCAGCTTGTCGATTTCCTGGGCGGCGGCGAGCAGGTTGCCCTCGGTGCGCTCGGCCAGCAGCTCGATCGCGTCGCGCGTCGCTTTTACGCCATGCATCTTCATGCGCGCGGAAATCCAGCCCGGCAGTTCCTCGCGCTTGAGCGGCCAGACCGGCATGGCCACGCCGGCGCGATCGACGGCGGCGTACCAGGCGCCCTCGTGCTGCTTGCTCCATTCCTGGGCCGTGATCAGCAGCAACGTGTCGGGCGGTGGATCCGCGCACCAGGCACTGATCGCAGCCGAACCTTCCTTGCCCGGCTTGCCGGTCGGCATGCGCAATTCGATGACACGGCGGGTCGCGAACAACGACATCGCCGCACCCGACATGGCCAGTTCGTTCCAGTCGAAGCGGTTGTCGACATCGTGGATCTCGCGTTCGACGTAACCGAGTTCGCGGCTGCGGGCACGCAGGCGATCGGCCGCCTCGAGCACGAGCAGGTGTTCGGCGCCGGCGATCAGCCAGACAGGCTTCAGTTCGCTGGCGCCGAGCAGGCGCGGAAGATCGGTGATTCGGGCAGGCATCGGGCGATTGTACGAGACTCGAACGGCGATGACCTCCGCCCGGCATCTGCGCGGATTGCCGGCCATTGCCTCCCCGGCCTGGCCGGGGAGGCATCAGGCCCTGCTAGGCGTGGGTCCTGGTCAGCCTGCGCGCCGCAAAGGCGAGAAGCACGACGCTCAGGGCCAGCAGTCCGAACAGATTCAGACTCGGGATGCCGACCGCGACACCGACGCCGGCGAAATCGGCATCATCTTCGTCCTGGCCCTGGTTGTCGATTGCATCGTCGAGCGGCGGTCCGTCGTTGTCGGCATCGGCATCCGGATCGGAATCCTTGTCGCGAATGGGATTGCCGATTTCATCTCCGGCACTGGAGATTTCCGCGCTGTTGATGACGGTTCCACCGAAGGCCTGCACCAGGCGCAGGCGCAACGGCAGTTCGACGCTCGCACCCGGCGCCAACGGCCCCGCAATGGAGATGCTGGCGCGGTTGCCCGCCAGGGCCGTCCAGCTAGGATCGTTCAACTGCAGTTGCACCGGAATGTGGTCGATGACCGTGATGTCGGTCGCCGGAATCGTGCCCTGGTTGAACACCGTGATCGTGAAATCGACGTTCTCTCCGACCATGTGCAGGGTCGCCAGCTGGCCCGGCGCGAGGGTCTTGCGCAGGGCCAGGTCGAAGTTGGTCAGCAAGCCGAAGTCGACGCTCAGGTTCGAGTTGAAATCGGCATCGCCGTCGTCGGTCGGCTCGCCCTTGGCCACCAGCGTGACCGGCGCCGACCAGACGCTGGCGCCGTTCAAGCTGCCATTGTCGTCATTGTCGAGGTCGTTGTCGGGATCCGGCGCCGGCTCGTAGGGTCCGGTCGGCAGCCAGCGCCGACCGGTGCCGGTCGAGACGATGTAGCGGTCCGGCGCGAGCACCTCGACCAGATAGGTATCGGGCAGCAAGGCGCTGAACAGGTAGTTGCCGTTGCCATCGGTGGCCGTGCTGTCGATCGCCGCGCCATCGGGCGTGCCGTCGTTGTTGGCATCGAGGTACAGGTTCACCGGAACGCCCGCAATACCCGGCTCGCCGGGGTCGACCACGCCGTTGTTGTCGAGATCTTCCCAAACCAGGTTGCCAAGGCTCATCGCACCGCCGGTGCTGTCGACCTGGTAATCCTCGACTTCGCCATCGGCGACGACGCCGGTCGGCGAGCAGCCGGTCTGCGTCGACAGGCGGAACCGCGCGTACGGATTGGCCACGTTGCCGGGCGGCACCACGCCGAAGTCGATCGTGACGTTTCCGTTGACCGTACCGGTCGGAATTGCCTGCTGCGTGCTCTCGTTGGCATCGTCGAAATCTCCGTCGCCGTTCCAGTCCATGAAACTGCACAAGCTGGCCGGACTGCCGGTCGTATTGGTCACGGTCGCCGGGGTCGTGCTCGGACTGCCCTGGTTGTAGATCGGGCGCAGCTGCACGCCGTCTTCGTCGTCGCCGGGCACCGCGCAGGTGCCGCTGGTGAATCCGCTCGCGCCCGCGTCATCGCCGCTCGCCGCGGCGTTGGCCTGGCCATCGTCCTCGTCATCGACGCAGGCACCGATATGCAGCCCCGGCACGATGCCGTGGGCCGGACCGTTGTCGGCGAAGCGTGTGCTGTAATCGCCCGTCCCCGTACCCGCCGCGCTGTCCGGCAGATCGCCGAAGTCATAGGGGCGGAAGCGGACCACGTAATCCTCGACTTCGCCATCGGGCTCGGCGCCAACCGGCGAGCACGGCGTGCTGGCCGTACTCAGGCGGAAGCGCGCATACGAGTTGAGCGGTGAAGCGGGTTCGACCGGTCCGAAGACCAGCGGGAACTGCAGGTTGCTGCTGCCATTCGGCACCGGCACGCTCGCCGATTCGCCCGTGTCGCCGAAATCGCCGTCGGCGTTGAGGTCGATGAAGCCGCAGATGCGTGCGGCATTTCCGGTCGTGTTGGTGGCGGTGACGCGAACCGTATGCGAGCCGGCCTGGATATCGTCGAGATCGGTCAGGTTGACGCCGTCCTCGTCGTCCAGCGTGCCGATCGCATCGTCACCGTCCGCATTCGCGCTCGGCTGGCCATCGGCCTCGTTGTCGACCGAGGCGCCCATGAACAGGCCCGGCACGATATCGTGCTGCGGCCCGCCGTCGGCGATCAGGGTCTGGTAGTTGCCGGGACCGCTACCGACACCGGTGTCGGGCAGATCGCCGAGATCGATGCGGCGCACATCGACGACGTAGTCCTCGACCTCGCCGTCGCTGGCGAGACCGGATTCGACGCAGGCGCCGGCGCTGTCGGTACTCAGGCGGAAACGCGCGAAGGTCGGACCGCTCGGCGTGTTCAACGGCTTCGTGAACGGCAGCAGCAAGGTCGCGTTGTTGCTGCCGCTGGGCACGATCACCGAGGCCACCTCGATGCCCGGCGTGAAACTGCCGTCCTGGTCGAAATCGATGAAACCGCAGAGGCGCGCATCGGTGCTGCCAAGGTTGGTCGCGTTGACCCGGACCGAACCGGGCTGGCCGACCACGAAGGCGAGGCTGGCGGTATCGACGCCATCCTCGTCATCACTGGTCTGCAGGTCGTCGCCGCTGGCGATCACGTTCGGTTGGCCGTCCGTTTCGGCATCGACGCGTGCGCCGATGAACAGGCCGGCAACGATCGGATGCACGGCGCCGCCGTCGGCGAGCAGGGTCCGGTAATTGCCGTTGCCGGTTCCGGCCGCGGGATCGGGCAGATCGCCGAGATCGGTGACGATGGCGGTGAACGCGTAGTCCTCGACTTCGCCATCCGGCGCCGCGCCGTTCGGCGAACAGCCGCCGGCCGTGCTCAGACGGAATCGCGCGTAACCGGCCGGCACCGTGCCGGGCGGCGCCACGCCGAAGTTGAGCACGATCGCCGCATCGTTGCTGCCGTTCGGCACCGGCGCGCTGGCCGTTTCGCTGGCATCGGCGAAATCGCCGTCGCCATTGAGGTCGACGAAGCCGCACAGCGTGGCGCCTGTTCCGACCGTGTTGGTGGCCAGGGCGATGACGTTGACCGGGCCACCCGTCAGGAAGGCCAGCGAGGCCGGATCGACTGCGTCTTCGTCGTCGCCCGGCGTCGCGCAGCTGCCATTGGTCAGGGTACCGGCGCCGAGGTCATCGCCACTGGCGGCGACATTCGGCTGGCCGTTGATTTCGGCATCCTCGCAGGCGCCGAGGCGCAAGCCCGGGCGCAACACATGCGACGGGCCGCCACTGCCGATCAGGGTTTCGTAGTTGCCCGGGCCGATCCCGGCGCCGCTGTCGGGCAGGTCGCCGAAGTCGACCGCGTCCTGCACATCGACCACGTAATCCTCGACTTCGCCGTCGCTGGCCGGTCCGGTCGGGGCGCAGGCGACGCCGGTGTCGGAGCTGATGCGGAATCGGGCGTAGGTCTGGCCGGTGAAGCCGGGCGGCACGATGCCGAAGGACAACGTGGCCGAACCGCTGCCATTGGCGACATCGAGCGTTGCGGTTTCGCCGGCGCCTACGAACGCGCCATCGCCATCGTAGTCGATGAAGCCGCAGATGCGCGCCGACGCCGCACCCGGGTTCGGGTTGTCGTAGCTGACCCGCACGTCGCCTGGTGCGCCGATGTACTGGGTCAGGTCGGCGACGTTCACGCCGTCTTCGTCATCCGGCACACCGTTGCCGTCATCGCCGTCGGCGCCGACATTGGGCTGACCATCGACTTCGGTATCGACCGTGGCGCCCAGGCGCAGCGCGTTGATGACCGGATGGACCGGACCGTTGTTCGCGATCAGCGTGCCGTACGAGTTCGGCGCGTCGCCGAGATCGACCGGCTGCACGAAGCCGAAGTCGACGCTGTAGTTCGAGGCCGAGTCCGGGAAGACCGTGTTGCCGTCGGCATCGTCGTCGGCACCGCCGAAGCGCAGCGTCTCGCTGGTCGGCTCGGGCGCGACCGGCGGCGAGCCGGCGACCGGTCCGAGACTGATCAGGCCAGAGGCGATCGAGTTCGGCGTACCGCCGCAGACGCTGACGCCGAGGATCGCGCCATTGTCGTTGTTGTCGCCATCGGCGTTCGGGCTGGCTTCATCCGGCACGGTCGAGAACAGGCCGTTCAATGCAAGCTGGGCCGGCGTGTTGGCAATCGCGACGTAGTAGTCGTTGCCGGCCAGGAGGTCGGTGAACGCATATTTGCCGGGATTGCCGGCCACGGTTGCCGTGACCGTCGTCGCCTGCAGCGTATCGCCGGCACTCGGACCCGCGGTGCCATCGGTATCCCGACACAGCAGCACGGTCACCCCATCGATGCCGGGTTCGCCACTGTCGGCGCGGCCGTTGTTGCGCTGGGTCGGGTTGCCGGCGCCGTCATCGCGCCAGACCAGATTGCCGAGGCGGTAGCGCTCGGGAAGGATCACGCCGACTTTAGGCGGTTCGGCGGTCGGCAGCAGGTCGGCGGCGATCGTCGCGGATTCCTGGAAAACGCGATGGGCGAACGAATTCCATGACGGATTGAAGACCGCCGTGTTGCCGCGAATCGCCGGCGCGGTGCCGCTGACGTAGCTCGGCGGCGCACCGGTGGCCGGCGCGCGCATCGGCACATCGACCTCGAGGTAGGTGCCGGCGACCCACTGCGTGGTCGCCGCTGGCGAGGTCAGGTTCGAGAATGCACGGATGCGGAAACCGGTCGTGGCCGAGGCCGGCACCGGCACTGCGGTACTCCAGGTCCCAGGCGTGCAAGCGGCAGGGAATGAATTCTCGATGGCCGCGGTACCGGCCTGCGCCGGCGAATAGTTGCTCGTGCGCACCTGGCCGCGACAGAAGTTCGGCGTGGTCGTGTATTCGATCTGCACCGCCGCAGCACTCGCATAGGTGACGGGATCGAGGCCCGGGTTGACCACCTGGATCAGCGCAGGCACGACCACGGTCGCCGACAGCGGACCATCCAGTACGGGCGCCCAACGGCTCAGCCGTGCCGTGCCACTGAGCGGACCGCCGACGCCGGTATCGCCGATGAACGGTATCGTGTCGTAGACGACGTATTCCTCGAGCAGGCGGTTGCCGGCATTGGCCAGGCGCAGACGATAGCGGAAGTTGCCGCCATGATCGGTGCGCGCCACGCAAGGGAAACGGGTAAAGCTCGACGGCGGACCGCCGAAATTGGTGTCGTAGTCGGGACACGCCGAATTGTCGGTGGCCACAGCCGCCTGCGACGGGTCGCCGACTACGGCCAGGGACGGATCGCCTTCGACCCATTTCTCGCCTCCGAGCAGGAACGCTTCGGACACGCGGAATGTCGCCGAGGTCGGGCACATCAGGTCGGTCGTCGAGCCGTCGTTGTCGAGATCATCGACGTCGACGCTCGGCGCACTGTTGTTCGGGCAGGTGAATGCACCGGACGGACCCGGGTCGAGGAATACAGCCATGTCGTTGAGGTAGGCAGCAGCTGGCGACAGGTTGGCCGGCACGCCCTCGCGGACGCGGGCACGAATCACCACCTGGGGGCCGGGAGAGCCCACCGCGAAACTGCCGGTGAAGGCGACCCGGACCAGGGTGCGCCCGGTGCTGCCGTAGTCCGGAATCACCTGCAGCACGCCGCCGCCCGGCGTGGTGCTGACCAGGCTGACGAACTCGAGCTGGATCGGCAACCAGTCGGAGATGACCGGATTGACGATCGGCGCCGTGCTGTCCCCACCGACATGGTCGGCGTTGAGCGTGAAGTCGATCGCTGCACCGGGTGCCGCGATGGTCGGATTGGCGGACTTCGACGGGCGCACCGAGGGCGTGCCCTCTTCCACCCGCACGTTCGCGCAGCGCACTGCCGGCGTCGCCGGCCCACCGCTGAAATTCACATAGGTGCAGTTCTCTATGGCTGAGGGCACGATCACGGGCGGACTCGAACCGACGTCGTAGCGCACCTGCGGCGAGGTCGTGAAGGCGAAATTGCGTGGCGTGTCCGGTCCGTTCGCGCCAAGGTCGGTGAAGACCCAGCGCATGCAGGTGGCGCTGGCGGCGATGTCGCCCGGCACGTTCCAGGTGATCGAGGCGCCCGGACTTGCGATGTTGGTCGCCAGCGCGGTGGTGGCCGAGAAGTCGCACAAGTTGCCGGGACCGACCGGCAACGTCGTGTATTCGACGGTCGCGCGCATGTCGCTGCTGACCGCACCGTCGGCCGGCGAATTCCAGCGCCCGCTGCTGACCGAGGCAAACGTGATGCCGGGCGGCAACGCTGCCAGGGCCTGCGGGAAGCGCTCGACCACGGTGAAGTTCGGTACTCGCACGTTCGAGTTGTTGGTGTTCGCGGTGATGCTGTAGACGATCGGGTTGCCGCTGCCCGGAGCGACATCGGGCGCGCTCTTGTTCGAGGTGCCGTCCGCTGCAGGGTCGCCGATCGTGTCATTGCGCACGCCCGGACCGATACCGACCGGAGCGCCGCTGACCGGTACGATCGTCGCGTTGGCGACATTGTTGATCGCGGTGCCGACCGGCAGACCGAACGGATAGCGCACCACGAACGTACGGTTGGCGCAGGCTGTTCCGGTGTGCAGGTTCTGCAGCCCGGTGGCCGGCGGTGTCGAGTCGTCGAGGGTCCAGGTGATCGTCACCGGCGGACCGGCAGCGACGATGCCACCACCACTGTTCTCGACGCTTGCTGCGGTCAGGCCAGGCACGTCCGGCAGGGTGTCGACCAGGGTCGCGCTGGTGATCGGCATGTTGCCACTGGCCGAGGTCGAGCAGATCTGCACGCGATAGGTGACCGCTTCGCCGGCAGCGACGGCCAGCGATGTGGCCGGATCCTGGCGCTGCTTGCGCACCGTGTACCGCGGCGTCGGCGCATTGACACCGACCGGCGCGGCCTCGGCGTAGCTGCAATCAACGGTATCCGGCGGCAATGGCGGTCGCGGTCCGCCGATCGCTGCATTCTGCGGCGGCGGTGGACAGACGAAGCCGTTGATGCCGGCGACCCCGCGGTTGACCACGTCGGTGACCGCCACGGTGATGTCGGGAACGATGCGCAGGTTGACGTCGAGCGAGAAACTGTCGCCGCCGGCGTAGCTGTTGCGCACCAGCACCAGGGTATTGCTGCCAGCCGTGCAGGTGATGCTGTTGAAAAAGGCCGAGACCGGGCAGTTGGCCATGACCAGCTCGGCCGGGAACGCATCCTCGATGCGCAGGGTGCCGCAACCCGAGACGAGGTTGTTGCACGAACCCTGCAGCCGATAGGTGACCGTCGTATTCGTATTGAATGGCCCGGCGCCGCTGATGCGCGTCTTGGTGAAGGTCTGCTGGGCCAGCGCGCTGCTTGCGGCCAGCATGAAGAACGTGGCAAGTACCCACTTGATTGCGTAGTGCATGAAGTCCCCGGAACTGTTGGATGTCGAACAAGACGGCGCGAGCGGAATGGCGAGGCCACTCCAAGCAATTCCCACGCCAGATTTCCTCGCGTAACCGAATCGTCATGGTGGTGGGAGCAGGATCTCCCGACGCTGCAACCGCGTCCGGGCCCCGCTTGCGCACCACGTCGTGCAACACCGGAAAGCCGAAACGGCCATGCAGATTAAAGCCGTCGAAAATCGTCGGGCGAAACCGGATGAACAGCAGGGTAAGCGATCAACAGGCGTTCGCGATCCGGTGCGCGGACAATCGAAACAAAAGTTCGCAACTCGACCGCGGCGAGTCGGTTTCAGATTTGCGAATGGGCGATGCGCCCTTGAGATGGAATGCGTCATGCACCCAGGATGCGCGCACGACTCAGCGCGCAGCGACGATACGCGTCAGATTCGGCCATGCTCGGACGGAAGGCCTAAGCCTGCAGTCCGAATGCGCCTGGATTCGAGCCTCAGGTGCCGCTGGCGCCCGTGGTCACCTTCCCGGTATCGATGAACACATCGACGCGCAGGCCGACCGGCAGGGCGGGATGGCCGTCGAGCAGGATCAGGGCCTCGAGAATCTTCGCGTCCTGCTTTTCGGCGGGGTCGCCGGAGCTGAGGTTGCGTCGCCCCATGCGCTGGCTGATGTGGATGACCTTCCCGGCGAAGCGTCGGTCGCCGAACGCATCGCTGCGAATTTCGGCGGACTGGCCAACCCGGATGCGATCGATATCGAGTTCGTCGATGTCGGCACGCACATGCAACTGGCGGGTATCGCCGATGCGCGCCAGCGGCAGCGGCGACAGGGCGACCACGGTCTCGCCTTCGCGCAGGTCGCGCTTGAGCACGATGCCGTCGACCGGCGAGCGGACCTGCGACTTCTTGAACAGCGCCTCGGCGCGCTGGCGCTCGGCATGGGCCGCGCCCAGGCGCGCCTCGGCTGCGCGCACGTCCTCGCTGCGCGCCCCGGCGCGGAGCAGGGCCAGGCTGGCTGCCGCGCGTGCACGTTCCGCCGTGGCCGTGTCTGCGGCGGCCCGCACTTCGTCGAAACGCGACTGGCTGATCCGTCCGTCGGCAAGCAGCGGTTGGTTGCGCTTGAAGGTCTCCGCAGCCAGACGCGCAGCGGCATCCGCGGCCGCCAGCGAGGCCGCGGCGACAGCGATTTCCTCGGCCCGCGCACCATTTTTCAGCGCATCGAGTTCGGCCTGACGCAAATCAACCTCAGCCGCAGCAGTAGCCATGGCCGCGCGCAACTCGGCGTTTTCGATTTCGGCGATGAGCTGGCCGGCACTGACGCTGTCGCCCTCCTCGATCAGGACCCGCTGCAGGCGTCCGGAAATCTGCGGAATGATCACGCGCTCCTCGTTGACCGGCTCGACCAGGCCGCCGGCGGCGATGCGCGCACCGGTCGCGCGCAGCGCCGCGGCATCCTGCCCGTCCGCTCGATCCTCGCCACAGGCGCCGAGCAGCAGGGCGAACGCGCAGGCGAGCACGAGAGTGGACAGACGAGCGATGACGAGGCGCGGCAGGCGCGGCAGTCGTGGCAGGTAGCGCATGGCGTCGATCATGCCTGATTCCCCGCCGCGCGTCGGTCATCGGTGAGGCGGCCGTCCTCGAGATGCAGGACGCGATCGGCGAACGGCTCCACGCGCGGATCATGGCTGACGATGACCACCGCACAATTCTCGCGATGGGCCAGGTCATGCAGGGTCGCGACCACGCCCTGGCCGGTCTTGCCATCGAGTGCGGCGGTCGGTTCGTCGGCGAGGATCAGGTTCGGCGAACCGGCCAGGGCGCGGGCGATCGCGACGCGCTGCTTCTGGCCGCCCGAGAGTTCGGCCGGGAAATGGCTGGCGCGGTCGCCCATGCCGAGCTTGTCGAGCAGGTGCATGGCCTGCGCGTTCTGGCGATTCCTCGGCACCTGCTTCAGGTCGAGGGCGACCGCCACGTTTTCCCAGGCACGCAGGGTCGGAAACAGGTTGTAGTGCTGGAACACGAAGCCGACATGGGCCAGGCGCAGCGCGGCCAGCGCCTCCGCGCCCAGGGTCTCGAGCGGCCGGCCATCGAGCACGACCCGCCCTTGGCCCGGACGCAGCAGGCAGCCCATTACCTGCAGCAGAGTCGTTTTGCCGGACCCGCTCGGTCCTAGCAGCAGGGTGACCTCGCCGGCGCTGATTTCGAGGCTGATGCCGACCAGCGCGGCCAGCGCGGTCGCGCCGCTGCCGTAGGTAACGCCGACCCCTTCCAGCCTGAGCAGGGGCGTACTCATGCGAACACGCTGGTCGGGTCGATGCGGACCAGGCGCCGGATCGAGATCAGCGCCCCGAACATGCACATGAAGATGGTCAGCGCGGCGAGCACGAGCACGAGCCAGAACGGCACGATCACGGCCACGTTGCCGTACGAGGTGATCGCGACGATCACGTACACGGCGAGAGTGCCGAGGCCGAAGCCGAAGGCCGCGCTGATCGCCGCCTGTTTCAGGATGACGCGGTTGAGGTAGGCCGCCGGCGCACCGATCGCGCGCAGCGTGGCGTACTCGGGCAGACGGTCGACCGTGGTCGCGTACAGGGTCTGGCCGACGATGACGATGCCGACGACCAGTCCGAGCAGGGCCGAGAGCAGCAGCGCGGAACCGGCGCCGGTCGTGATCAGCCAGTATTTCTGCGCCTGCCGCGCGAAGTCGGCGCGATGCCAGACATCGACCCGGCCGAGGCGCTCGCGCAAGGCGCGCCTGACCTGCCCGGCATCGGCTCCCGGCTTCAGCGAGACCAGCAGATACGTGGTCTGGTCGGGCCGGTAGTTCGGATAGACCAGGGCATTGCGATGGGTCATCCACACGTACGGACTCTGAGTGAACGTGCGCAGGCCCTCGGTGAAACCGACGATGCGCGCGCGCCGCGAATTGATCTCGACGGTATCGCCGATGGCATGCACGCCGAGCTTGTCCGCATAGAGCCGGTCGATGATCACCGCATCCTGCTGCTGCAGGTCGGCCACGCGGCCCTCGACCAGATTCCACGGTTGCAGCTTGTCGGAGTCGAGCTCGATGCCGACCAGGCTGACGCTCTCGTTGCCGCCATCGGGCTTCTTCCAGAAACCGAATTGCAGCATCAACTTGCCGACCGTGGCGACCCCGGGCACGGCCAGGGCCTGGAAACGGCGGCGCTCGTCGAGGCGTCCGGCGATGTCGACATTGGTGGTTCCGGCTGGCGCAATCCAGAGATCCGCGCGTGAATGATCGACCAGGCCCGAGGTGGTCCGCGCGAAGCCGACCAGCAGACCGAGTTCGACGCCCATCAGCAGGACCGAGAAACCGACCCCGATCAGGGTCACGATGAAGCGCGCCCGATCATGGCTGAGATTGCGCCAGGCGAGCAGGCTCGTGCCGAGCAAGGGAGTGCGGATTCCGGGACCGGTCATGCAGGCAGTGTCGCCGATCCGACCAGGACCTGACGACCCTGTTCGATCACGCCGTGCGACCGGCGATTGATCTCAATGGATCCGGTCAACGACCTCGGCCAGTTGCAGGGACACGGTCTTGCGGCCGCCAGCGACCGGCTGCCGCCCCACTTCGGCAAAACCGAAGCGCGCATGGAAGGCCTGCGAGGCCGGATTCGGCGGATCGAGGTTGTACTCGCAGGCAATCTGCGCCACCCCGCTCGCGCGGGCCTGGTCGAACAGGCGGCGGTAGAGTCGCGCGCCGATACCCTGTCCGGCATGTGACGCATCGACGACGATGCGGTCGACATAGAGAAAGCGTGGATAGCGTGTGGCGAACCAGCGGTAGTTCTCGCTGTCGTAGCCGAGGCCTTCGCGCATGGCGAGCAGGAAGGCGACCACTTGCGCGTCATCGACGGCCACCCAGTGCAGCGCAGCGAGGCCGTCGAGTTCGACCAGGCGCGAACGGTCCATCGGGCTGGTCTGCGCTACTTCGGCGTCGTTGAGGGCAAGGATGCGCTCGAAGTCCGCCTCTGCGGCATCACGGATTTCCATTCCGGGACCGACTGCCCTGTCAGGGCGTCGTGCGCCCGGCCGCTTCGAGCCGGCGCAGGATGGCCTGGACCATGTCGCGCTGCAGTTCGCCGGTCAGCAAATCCTGTTCGGCGGCAATGCCGAGGGCCTGGGTCGCGTCGAAGGTGAAATCGCGGCTCAGCTCGATCGTCTGCTTCGCCAGCAGCGGGGTGGCGCCGGGGCCAACGACATCGAATTCGACGTGGTAGCGGATCGTGTACTCATTGGCCCGCGCATTGCCGCCGACCGAGAGCACGTCGGTGCGGAACTGGTTGCTGCCGATGCGCAGCACGGCCGCACCTTCAGTACCCGCCTCGACCACGCGCGCGCCGGTGCGATCCAGCGCCTTGCGCAGGTCGCGCCCGAGTGGACTCAATGCATCGGCGCCTTCGATGGAAAGCACCTGCATGGCCGGCGACAACTGCGCTTCGCCGCGCAGATGGAAACCGCAGGCCGAGAGCAGTCCGGCGAACAGCACGACGAAAACGAAACGATGGATGTTCATGGGCACCTGAAACGAATGGCGTGGGCGAAGCATAGCGGAACTTGTCGGTCGTGCCTCGAACCGGGTCAGGAAGAAGTCGCACCGAAGGCTCCCCTTCTCCTGCCGGGAGAAGGTGGCGCGAAGCGCCGGATGAGGGTGCGCCGCGCCGTCAGCGACGTGCTTCGCCCGGACCCTCATTCCGCCTTCGGCACCGTCTCCCAGGGGGAGAAGGAAATGCCAGGGCGCGGAGTCGTGACGAAATCGCACCGAAGGCTCCCCTTCTCCCGCCGGGAGAAGGTGGCGCGAAGCGCCGGATGAGGGTGCGCCGCGCCGTCAGCAACGTGCTTCGCCCAGACCCTCATCCGCCTTTGGCACCTTCTCCCAGGGGGGGAAGGAGGCTGGCAACCGGCCGGACTAGACGACGATATTGACGATCTTGCCGGGCACGACGACGACCTTGCGGATGGTCTGGCCATCGACGTGCGGACGCACCGAGGGCTCGGCCAGCGCCGCGCGCTCGCATTCCTCCTTCGATGCCGAAGCCACCACCTCGATCGTTCCGCGCAGCTTGCCATTGACCTGCACGGCGAGGGTCACCGAATCGCGCACCAGCGCAGCCGCGTCGGCCTGCGGCCAGGGCTGGTCTTCGATCAGGGTTTCACCGTGTCCCAGCGATTGCCACAGCGCATGGCAGATGTGCGGCGTGATCGGATTGAGCAGCAGCACGATCGTCTCGAACGCTTCATGGCGCACCGCACGGCCCTGGTCGCTCATGTCGTCGAACTTCGTCACCGCGTTGAGCAATTCCATCAGCGCGGCGATCGCCGTATTGAAGGCGTGGCGGCGACCGAAGTCGTCGGAGACCTTGTTGATCGTCTCGTGGATCTGCCGGCGCAGAGTCTTCTGCGCGGCGTCGAGTTTCGCCGCATCGACTTCAGGATGATCGGGCTGGGCCACATGCGCATGCAGTTCGCGCCAGAGCCGCTTGAGGAAGCGCGACATGCCCTCGACGCCGGCCTCGTTCCATTCCAGCGACTGGTCCGGCGGTGCCGCGAACATGGCGAACAGGCGCACCGTGTCGGCGCCGTATTTGCGCACCATCGACTCGGGATCGACGCCGTTGTTCTTCGACTTCGCCATCTTCTCGGTGCCGCCGATCGAGACCGTCTGGCCGTCGGCCTTGAGCACGGCGCCGATCACGCGACCCTTGTCGTCGCGCTGCATCTCGACATCGGCCGGATTGATCCATTCCTTGCGGCCCTGCGCGTCCTCGCGATAGAAAGTCTCGGCGACGACCATGCCCTGGCAGAGCAGGTTGATCGCCGGCTCGTCGCTGTCGACGAAGCCGCAGTCGCGCAGCAGCTTGTGGTAGAAGCGGAAGTACAGCAGGTGCAGGATCGCGTGCTCGATGCCGCCGATGTACTGGTCGACCGGCGCCCAGTAGTTGACCCGGCCATCGACCATGTCGCCGGCGCCCGGCGAGGTGTAGCGCGCGTAGTACCAGCTCGATTCCATGAAGGTGTCGAAGGTGTCGGTCTCGCGTTCGGCCGGGCTGCCGTCGACCGGGCTGACCGTCTTGCGCCATTCCGGGTCAGCCTTGATCGGCGACTTCACGCCGGTGAATTCGACATCCTCGGGCAGGCGCACCGGCAACTGGTCTTCGGGCACCGGATGGGCGTTGCCGTCCTTGTCGTAGATGACCGGAATCGGGCAGCCCCAGTAGCGCTGGCGCGAGACGCCCCAGTCGCGCAGGCGGAAATTGACCCGACGCGCGCCCTTGCCTTCCTGCTCGAGGCGCGTCGCAATCGCATCGAAGGCGCCCCGGAAGTCGAGACCGTCGAACTCGCCGGAATTGACCAGGGTGCCGTAGTCGGTGAAGGCGCCGTCGACGATAAGGCGCTTCTCGAATTCCTCGAGCAGGTCGACTTCGCCGGCCGGCTCGACCACGTCGATGGCCCGGCTCTCGCCGAGCGCGGCCGACATCGCGTCCTTGTTGCCGGCCGCGTCGCGGCCGAGCTCGCGGATCGCGTCGCGAATGCCGTCACTGACGATGACCATGCGGATCAGCAGGTCGTATTTGGTCGCGAATTCCCAGTCGCGCTGGTCGTGCCCGGGCACGGCCATGACCGCGCCGGTGCCGTAGCTCATGAGGACGAAATTGGCGACCCAGACCGGCAGGGTCTCACCGGTGATCGGATGGATCGCCTTGAAGTGCGTCTCGACGCCCTTCTTCTCCTGGGTCTCGATGTCCGCTTCGGCGGTGCCGCCGTGACGGCACTCCTCGATGAAGGCGGCGACTTCGGGCTGCGTCTTCGCGGCCAGCTGGGCCAGCGGATGTTCGGCCGCGACCGAAATGAAGCTGACGCCCATCAGGGTATCCGGACGCGTCGTGAACACCGTGACCGGCTCGGCGCCGCCTTCGATATCGAAGCGGATCTCGAGGCCCTCGGAGCGCCCGATCCAGTTGCGCTGCATGGTCTTGACCGACTCCGGCCAGCCCGGCAGCTTGTCGAGGCCGTCGAGCAGTTCCTGTGCGTAATCGGTGATCTTGAGGAACCACTGCGGGATCTCGCGCTTTTCGACGACGGCGCCGGAACGCCAGCCGCGGCCGTCGATGACCTGCTCGTTGGCGAGCACGGTCTGGTCGACCGGGTCCCAGTTGACGATCGAATTCTTGCGGTAGACCAGGCCCTTCTGCATGAGCCGCGTGAACATGCGTTGCTCGTGCACGTAGTACTCGGGCTTGCAGGTGGCGAATTCGCGCGACCAGTCGATCGCATAGCCCATCGTCTTCAGTTGCGAACGCATGTGCTCGATGTTGGCGTAGGTCCATTTGGCCGGCGCCGTGTTGCGTGCGATCGCGGCGTTTTCGGCCGGCAGCCCGAACGCGTCCCAGCCCATCGGCTGCAGCACGTTCTTGCCGAGCATGCGCTGGTAGCGGCTGATGACGTCGCCGATCGTGTAGTTGCGCACGTGGCCCATGTGCAGCGCACCGGACGGATACGGCAGCATCGACAGGCAGAAGAACTTCGGCTTGCTCGGGTCCTCGACGACCTCGAAGGCGCGGGTCGTGGTCCAGAAGGTCTGTGCAGCGGCTTCCACCACTTGCGGATCGTAGGTCTTCTCGGTCATGTTCAGGATGGCGCCGGGGGCCGGCTGGGCATTGAAAAATGTTCGCCAGACTAGCGCAGCGGGCGATTTCGCGCCATGCATGGCGCGTCGCCGCAACACGAACCGACGCCGGTTTGCCGACCCCGGCCGCACGCGCTATAAGTCCGGGACGCCTGCTTCGCTGCCTGCCCGACCGGCCACGCTGCAGCGGCACGCCGTGCCCCCGACCCCCTTTCCGGAGAATCCGATGATCCGTCGCCTGATCTGTGCCGCCATCCTTTGCGCAAGCGCGAGCCACGCGCTGGCCGACGAATCCGGGACGACCCCGATCGCCCTGCGCTGCGACCATTTCTTCGACGCCAACACCGGCAAGCTGCTCGGCCCGACCACGATCATCGTCGTCGGTGAACGCATCCAGTCGGTCCAGTCCGGTGACGTCGCCACCACCGACATGCGCGTGATCGACCATCCCGGCATGACCTGCCTGCCCGGCTTGATCGACAGCCACACCCACCTGACCATGCAGTTCAGCAAGTCGACCTACAGCGACAAGTTCCGCATGAACCCGGCCGATGACGCGATCGCCGGCACCGTCTATGCCCGACGCACGCTCGAAGCCGGCTTCACCACCGTGCGCAACCTCGGCGACGGCGACAATGCCTCGATCGCCCTGCGCAACGCGATCAATCGCGGCACGGTGCCGGGCCCGCGCATCTTCACGGCAGGCGGACCGATCGGCACGACCGGCGGCCACGCCGATCCGAGCAACGGCTTCCGCTGGGACCTGCAGGGCGATCCCGATGCGAAGAACGGCATCATCAATTCGCCGGCCGATGCCTGGAAGGCGGTGCGCCAGCATTACAAGGACGGTGCCGACCTGATCAAGATCATGCCCTCCGGCGGCGTGCTGGACGAAAGCAGCAGCGCGGAGAACGCGCAGATGACAGTGGCCGAGATCGAGGCCGTGGTCGCGGCCGCGCACGACTACGGGTTCAGCGTCGCCGCGCACGCCCATGGCGCCGAGGCGATCCGGCGCGCCGTGATCGCCGGCGTCGATTCGATCGAACACGGCACCTACATGGACGAACAGGACATGAAGCTCATGAAGCAGCACGGCACCTGGTACGTGCCGACCATCATCGCCGGCAAGTATGTGCAGGAGAAGGCTGGCGAAGGCTGGTTCCCGCCACAGATCGCGCGCAAGGCCGAAGAGGTCGGCCCGATCATCCAGGCCACGGCCGGCAAGGCCTGGAAGGCCGGGGTCCGCATTGCCTTCGGCACCGATGCCGGCGTCTATCCGCACGGCGACAATGCGAAGGAATTCGGCTACATGGTCGAAGCCGGTATGCCGCCGGCATTCGTGCTGCAGAGCGCGACCACGCAGGCCGCGGCGTTGCTGCGGCGCGCGGCCGACATCGGCAGTCTCGAAGCCGGAAAATTCGCCGACATCATCGGCGTGGCGGGCGACCCGCTGGCCGACATCTCGCGCATGCGGCACGTCGATTTCGTCATGAAGGGCGGCGTGGTCTACAAGGACGGTGCGGGCGCCGTCCGGCCGTGATACCGGTCCGTGCGCGTGGCAGGGGCCTGTGCCATGCTTGCAACGTGTTCCTGAACTGCGATCCCAGGAGACCACCATGACCCTGAATGCCAAGACCCCCCTGGCCCTGTACAAGGCCAATCTCGAACTGGTCCTGCGCCTCGGCGCCCTGCTCCAGGAGAACCGGCGACGCTGGACCCAGCTTGGCGCCAGCAGCACCCGTGAAGCGATCGAACGCACCATGGCCGAAACCGAGCGCGTACTGACCAGCAACGACTGGACTGCGCTGGCGGCGATGCCCGGCGAGGAATTCTGGAAATCGTTGCGCGAGGACGCGCCCCCGCTGCAGGCTTCGGTTGAAAACGCGGTCGGCAACCAGGCCGCCTTCGCCCAGGGCCTGCAGGAAGCGTTCGAGGCCTGGCGGCAGCAGTCGGTCGATGCACTCGGATCGACCGGCATGGAGTTGCCCGACCTGCCGTTCGCCGATTTCCTGAAGGGACTGCGGCCCGCGGCGAAAGCGCCGAAGCCCGCGGCGCGGGAAACGCCGAAGGCAGCCGCGAACGCCAAGACCCGAGCGAAACCACGGGCCGCATCGAACGCGAAAGCAAAAGCTGCCTCGAAAAAGACGTCGGCAAGCAGGAAGTCCACGCGCACACGCAAGTAACCGAACCGCTGGCCGTGGTCAGGCAGGCCGCGCCGGATCGGCCCTTCCACGACCTGCCTGCAGTATGATCCGGGCAGGGTCGAGGGGATCGACATGCGGATTTTTCTGACATTTCTGCTGGCACTGCCGGCGTGGGCGATGGCGGCAGGACTCGAAGGCCGGGTCAGCCTGGTCGTCGATGGCAAGCCGCTGCGCGCCGAGGAGGCCGCCGAAGCGGTGGTCTATTTCCGCCCGGCCGCGGTCGGACCACTGACCCCGCCGACCACCGAATATGTCATGAGCACGCTGCGCAAGCAGTTCGAGCCGCACATCCTGCCGATCGTCGTCGGCAGCGTGGTCCGCTTTCCGAACCAGGACACGATCCTGCACAACGCCTTCTCGACCTCGAAGGACAACGCCTTCGACGTCGGCCTCTACTCCGAAGGCGAGGGCAAGCAGGTCACCTTCTCGCAACCCGGCTATGTGCGGGTCTACTGCAATGTCCACCATTCCATGGTCGGCCACATCCTCGTCCTCGATACGCCCTACTTCACCCGACCGGGCAAGGACGGGCGCTTCGTGCTGGCCGACCTGCCGGCCGGGCGCGGCGACCTCGTGGTCTGGCACGACCGCGCCAAGCCCTGGCACATCAAGGCAGAACCTGGCGAAACGGCGCCGACGGATATCGTCCTCGACCTCAACCTGCGGCGCATTCCGCAACATATGAACAAGTTCGGCAAACCCTACGGAAGGAGCGCGAATGCGGCCTATTGACCGTCGCCTCCAGCGCGGCCGAATCACGGTGCCGCTGGCGCTGCGCCTGTTCCTCGGCATGGCCCTGCTGATTGCCCTGGCGGTCGGCGCGGCGGTCTTCGTCACCTATGTGCAGGGCCGCGAAATCGCCGGCCAGGCCGTCGACAAGGCAGTCAATACGAGCGCCGCGGTGCAGCGCGAATTCGAACAGCGCCGCCTCGACCAGTTGCAACTGGCCGTACGCCTGATCGCCGCCGACGCCGGCTTCGTCAAGTACATCGCCGACGCATCAGGGTTCGGCAGCCTGCCCGGTCTCGGCGGTGAGGAAGCCGCGCCGGACACCGGTTCGATGCGCGACCTGCTGCTCGAGCGCCAGCGCGATTTCGGCATGGATCTGGCGATCCTGCTCGACGCCAATGGCGACCTGCTGGCACGCACCGACCAGAACGAATCGTTTGCGGCCTCGCTGGCCGACGACCCGCTCGTGGCGGCGGCCCTGCAGAGCGGAACGCCGATCAGCGGCTACTGGCGGCTCGGCGATCGCCTCTACCAGGCCGCGATCATGCCGCTCGCCCGCGACCAGGACTTGGTCGGCTTCCTGCTCGTCGCGCTCTCGGTCAGCGACACGCTCTCGCAGTCCGTGGCCAAGGTCAGCGGTGCCGAGATCGCGTTCTGGCTGCCGACCGACGACGGCGCCAGCCTGGTCGCCAGCTCGCTCGAACCGGCCGCGGCAGCCGAACTCGGCACCCTGTTTGCAGCCCATCGCGGCGACTGGCTGCCGGTCGTCAAGACGGGTGGCAGCCTCGATCACGTGCCGATGCGCTTCTCCGGACAGGAATGGAGCGCGCGCTTCGTTCCGGCCGCGGCGCCCGGCGAGGGCCGCCTCGGCAGCGTCGCGATCATGTCCTCGACCGAGCAGATCACGGCCAGCTATCGCGCCATCCTCAATCGCGTCGTGCTCGCCGGCCTGGCTTCGATGGTCGGCGCGATCCTGCTGTCGATCCTGCTCGCCCGGCATATCCTGCGTCCGATCGGGACCATGGCCGAAGCCGCCGAAGCCGCCGCGGCCGGCGACTACCGCACCCACGTCGGTACTGATCGAAGCGACGTGCTCGGCCGCCTCGCCCGCGCCTTCGACAAGCTGCTCTCGGACCTGCGCGAAAAGAACGACATGGAAGGCTACGTCGGCCAGATGGCGCGCTTCCTGCCCGAACCGGCGGCCGAGCCGGTCGCGGCACCGGTTTCGATGACGCCACGGATGCTGCCGCAACGCGAAATCCTGGCCCTGCTCGAAGTCGAATTCCGCCACCTGCTCGGCACCGTCGACCGCGAAACCGATCCCGTGCAACGCGTCGACGCCCACGGCGGCGTGCACGACCTGTTGCTCTCGATCGCGGCCAGCGAAGAGGTCGATCTCGAGCGGATGGATGGCGCGCGCTGGCGATTGGCCTTCGCCGGCCCGCGCCGCCTGCACGATGCAGCGCGGGTCTGGGCGACGATCATGCGCGACTGCCGGCACCTGAACCTGGCATTGCCCTCGGGCGCCCTGATCGACGGCGAACTCGTCCGCGCAATCGGCATGCACGGTCGGCCCGACGAGGCGATCGCCCTCGGCACGCCGATCGCGCACGGCGACCGCCTGCTCTGCGAAGCGGCGCCCGGCCAGCTGTTGTTCACGCGGGCAACCGGCGAAGCGCTGAAGCCGACCCTGGGCGCGGGCGCCCTCGTCGTCGCCGCGGGCGGCTACAGCGGCAAGAACTTCTACGCCCTGGCCGACGGCGCCTTGCCGCCGCTCTGCGAGGAGACCGCAACGACGATCGTTCAGCGCCAGGTGGCGGCACCCAAGCCGGTCCAGCGCCCGGCGGTCAGCCAGTCAGGGCCGATCGTCTCGGGCACGATCCTCGGCGGGCGCTATCGGGTCATTTCGCAGCTCGGCGCCGGCGGCATGGGCATCGTCTACAAGGCCCATGACATCGAGCTCGACGACATCGTCGCCCTGAAAATGCTGCGTCCGGGCATGCTGGTCGACCAGGAACAGCTCGAGCGCCTGAAAAGCGAAATCAAGCTGGCCCGCAAGATCACCCATCCGAACGTGCTGCGCACCTTCGATTTCGGCGACGTCGATGGGCGTCCGTACATCTCGATGGAGTATGTCCGCGGCCTGACCCTGCGCTACCTGCTCAGCGAAGCCAAGCGCGTGCCCTACTCGGCGGCCTTGCGCATCGCCCGCCAGCTCGCCGCCGGCCTCGGCGCGGCCCACGAGGTCGGCGTGCTCCACCGCGACATCAAACCCGAGAACCTGATCCTCGAAGCGAATGGCAACGCCAAGCTGATGGACTTCGGCATCGCCCGCCCGGTCCGTCGCAGCACGCCGGGCCAGACCGAAGCCGGCACCTTCGTGGGCACGCCGGATTACTGTTCGCCGGAACAGTTGTCCGGCGGCGAAGTCGACGAGCGCGCCGACATCTACGCCTGCGGCGTGCTGATGAGCGAAATGTTCTGCGGCGGCATGCCCTTCGCCGGCGCCAATACCATGGACATCTACCAGGCCCAGATCAGCGACGAACCGGTGCGCCCGTCAGTACTGTGGCCTGACATCCCCGCCGAACTCGAGGCGGTCATCCTGCGCTGCGTGCGCAGTGCCCGCGAGGAGCGCTACGCCAGCGCCGCCGAGCTCGGCCTCGCCCTCTCGCGCCTGCGCAGCTGAGCCATGTCCGCGCATCATCACGGAAGACTTCCATGAATGCATATTGCAACCTTCCGCTGCGCGCCATCCTTGGCCTCGCTGCGCTCGCCTGCACCCTGCCCGGCCTCGCGCCCGCGCAGGAAACCGGCACCGACGCGATCCTTGCCGGCACCGACGAACAACCATCGCACACGATCAGCTTCGGCGGCGATCTCTGGCTCGGCCACGATCGCGTCTCGGGCTTGCCGAACGGGCGCGACGACTTCGATCGCACGCGCGGCCGGCTGCGCTATGGCCTGACCTGGCTGTTCGCGCCGTCCTGGGAATTCGTCGGTTCGGCCCGTCTCGCCCTCGGCAGTGACGACAATGCCGACAACCGGCGCAACAACGACAACGAGCGCAGCAACGATTTCGGCGTCGACCAGGTCCTCGTGCGCTGGCGCGCCAGCGAAAACGCCAGCCTGCAGTTCGGCAAGGCGCCGCTGCCGCTCGACCTCTCGCCGATGCTGTGGGATCCGGATCTGCGTCCGGGCGGCATCGCCTTCGAGCGTTCGATCGCGCTCGGCGATTTCGATCGCCTGCACCTCGTTGCCGGCTATTTCGCCGGCCTGCACCTGTACAGTGACGATTCGCGCATCGGTGCCGCGCAGGTCAGCTGGAACTGGCGCGAAGGCGCACCGCTGCGGGCGAACGCCAGCCTCTCGTGGCTGGCATTTTCCAACCTCGACGTACTGGCCCGCCAGGGCCTGGGGCGCACCAACGCGATCGCAGCCGGCGCCTATCGCAGCGACTACCGGCTGCTCGACCTGCAGTTCGGCGGACATGCCGAACTCGGCAACTGGCCGATCGACCTGCGCATCGACCTGGTGCGCAATTTCGGCGCGGATTTCGCCCGCGACGGCGGCCGCATCAGCCTCAGCGCCGGCGACCATCGCCAACCGGGCGGACTCGAATTCGGCCTCGCCCTGCACCGTATCCAGCGCGAGGCCGTGCTCGCCGCGTTCAACTCCGACGACTGGTGGTTCCACAGCAACATGCGCGGCCAGCTCGCCTGGATCGCCTACGGCATCGACCGCACCTGGAGCCTGCGCCTGTCCGGCTTCCGCGAATTGCGCGACGGCCTCTCCGAACACACCCACCGCATCCGCTTCGACGTCAACGCAGGCTGGTAGCCAGCGCATGCCGCATTGGCGCTGCGGCGCGGCGACCTCGATTTCGCGACCTTGCCTCAGCGTCAGTGCTGATCCGCCCAGAAGAACACCTCGCCGACCGGTCGTCCGAAGGCGTGGGCGATGCGGAATGCCAGTTCCAGCGAAGGTGCGTACTTGCCGGCCTCCAGGGCGATCACGGTCTGGCGGGTGATGCCGGCACGTTCGGCCAGGTCGCTCTGGGTCATCTCCCCTGTCTCGAAACGCAGCCGGCGAATGTGATTGCCGACCGGCGTGCCACTCATGTCACCGCGCCTTCGCTGGCGGCCCGCCGGTAATGCCAGATCGCAACGATGCAGCCGACCAGACTGGCCAGGACCAGGGCAAGGATCAGCAGGTGCGCAATGACGACCGGTGTCGCCCATGCCAGTCGATCGGCAGGCGACAGGCCCAGCGTTACCGCAACCGCGATCACGAACAGGCAGATCGCGGTGTGGGAACCGCTATCGGCACGCCGCTGCACGTCCCGATCGCGTTCGTCCTCCTGCACGCCGGCGTGGGCGCGCTGACGCAGCACCGCGGAAAACACGATCCAGCCAACCACCAGCATGGCGACCGTGCGCCCGAGGCCAGCCAGGTCCGCAGCCTTTTCAGCGCGCGCGATGGCGTCGGCGTTGGCGACGAGGAACGCTGCGATAGCGCCGCTGAAGGCCAGCGCCACCCACTGGCGCACTTCGCCGGGGGAGACAGCCGATTCGCGGTTTGGCGGAATGCGCGTGGACAGCCACAGACCGGCCCAGGCCGTCAGCAGCAGGAGCCCGGTGCCCGCCGCGCCCGTGTCGATGCCGAGCCAGCGCGTCGGCGTCACCAGGATCAGCCACAAGGCGAGGGAGGCGGGGGCCAGCAACCAGAACAGGGCGGAATTCGGAACACGCATGTTGTCACACCGTCATTACAATATGTACGGTATACATTACATTTCACCATCGCGAACTGTCAATCCCGTCGGCTCCGGGTCGCCTTGATATCCTTCGCGCCAACCCGAAGTCCTTGGGGCTTCCCATCGCCCAGGAGTCAAAGTGCCCGATTTTCCAAGCGCCCCACCCACCCACAGCATCGATATCACCGCGGCGAATTTCGAAGCGGAACTGCTCCAGGCCTCGATGGCGCTGCCGGTCCTGGTCGATTTCTGGACCCCGCGCAGCGAGGTCAGCGTCAAACTCGGCGAACTGCTGGGGAAACTGGTCGGCGAGTACCAGGGTGCGGTCCGCCTGGCCCGCATCGAGGTCGACAGCCAGCCGCAGGTTGCCGCGATGTTCGGCATCCGCAGCGTGCCGACCGTGGTCATCGTGCGTGATGGCCAGCCGGCCGATGGCTTCGCCGGAGCCTTGCCGGAAAACGAGATCCGCGAGTTCCTCGTCCGCCACGCCGGCGCGCCCGCGGCCGCCGACGAAGCCGCCGAGTCCGACGCCGACAAGCCTGCCGAATCGCCCGAACAGGCAATCGCCCGCCTGCAGCAGGAAATCGCCGCCGCACCGGATCGCGCCGAACTGAAGCTCGATCTCGCCGTTGCCCACATGCAGGCCGGCAATGCCGCTGCGGCCCGGGCCGAACTCGATGCCCTGCCGGCCAATCTCGAGAGCGACGACCGGGCCAAGCGCCTGCGTGGCCAGCTCGAATTCGTCGACCTGCTCAAGGATGCGCCGCCCGCTGCGGAACTCGAAGCGCGCATCGCGCGCGATTCGAAAGATCTCGCGGCGCGCGACCTGCTCGGCGTGCGCCTGCTCATCGATGGCCAGCTTGAAGCCGGGCTCGACCAATTCCTCGCCATCCTCGAAATCGACCGCCACTGGAACGAGGGCCAGGCGCGCAAACGCCTGATCGCCGCCTTCCTGTTCATCGACGATGCGGAACTGGTCGGTCGCTACCGGCGGCGCATGTCGACGCTGTTGTTCTGAAGCATCGCGCCGATGAAATCCCCGCGCGCCTTGCGTCGCTTCATCAACCTGTGGCCGCCGTTCCTGTTCGCCGGCATCCGCGTCCTGCACATTGGCGAGGACTGGCGCTCGGCACGCGTGCGGTTGCGCCTGCACTGGTACAACCGCAACTTCGTCGGTACCCAGTTCGGCGGCAGCCTGTTCGCCATGACCGATCCGTTCTGGATGATCCTGACCCTGCAGTGCCTGGGCCGCGATTACATCGTCTGGGACAAGGCCGCCGAGATCGAGTTCGTCGCGCCGGGGCGCGGCGAGGTCTTTGCCGAGTTCAGGATCGAGGAGCGCTTTCTCGATGAATTGCGTGCAGCCACCGCGAATGGCGAGAAGGCCCTGCGCTGGTGCGAGACCGAAGTGGTCTCGGCCTCCGGCGAGCTGATCGCGCGGGTGCGCAAGCAGCTCTATGTGAGGCGCAAGCGCCGCGACTGAGCGCGGCCACGCGATCGGATCAGGATTCGGCCCGGCTCACGACGACGTCGGCGATCCAGAGTGCTTTCCAGCGCGCGATTTTTTCTTCGTCGCTCAGCATCTGCGGCGATGCCGGCTGCGCTTCGCCGAAATCCGACCCGGACCCTAGGCAATTCGCATTGACCGCTGCGAAGCTGCGCGCGCCTTCTTCGAAGATGACCGCCACGCAGACGCCGCAGCGTGCGCAAAGGAGAAACCGCGCCGTTTCCGAACCCTGCCGATAGTCGCGCAGCATGCCGGTCGCCTGTTCGCCGATGCGCAGCCGGCCCTCTGCATCGGACAGCCAGGTGGCGCCGTGGCGGCGACAGAACGTGCAGTCACAGACGCGCGGATGAAATCCGGCCAGGTCCTTCGCCGTCGCGAATTCGACCTGCACTGCGCCGCAATGGCAGCTACCCGGAATCGCGCGCATATCAGCCGTTTCCTTAGAGTCGGACATGAGCTTGGCACTGCCTACGGGTGGATCCGGTCACTGCAAAGCGCACCATGTGACGGTCGCTCATCGGTCAGCCTGCATCGGTCGCGGGCCCGAGATCGGTCCGATCGCCTGATGTCGGCGGCGTCGAGATGACGAGGAATTCGACATCGGCCGGGGAATGGTTGGCGAATCGGTGGGCCACGCCGGGCTCGACATGGACGCCCTGTCCCGCGCCGAAACTGACTGCGCCGGAATCGAATTCGAGTGTCGCCGTGCCCGAGAGAACGAAGAAGAACTGACGCGCGCGAGCGTGGACGTGGCGAACCTCTCCGGCACCGGGCGGCACGCGTTCCTGGATGACGCTCAAGTCCGCCTGCTTGAGCAGGTGCCAGCCATCGCAGGCACTGCCCCAAGAGTAGTGTTCGGCATGACTGGTATCGGAGATGCGGTCGGTCGGGCTCATGTCGTCTGCAGTTCTCGGATCGGTCGGTTTGATCACCGACAATGGATCAGCGCACGCGCTCCCCCGCGCCGAGCACCCAGGCCCGCGGATTGTGGCTGAATCCGATCCTCGGATAGAACTCATTGGCTGCCGGCGCCGACAACAGCACGAGCATGCAGCGCGGCCCGAGCGCATCCTGGGTCTGTTCGATCAGGCGCCTGCCGATACCCTGGTGCTGGTGCGACTTGGCCACCGCCAGATCGGCCAGGTAGGCGGCATGGGCGAAATCGGTCAGCGTTCGCGCGATGCCGACGAGCGCGTCACCATCCCACGCTGTGATGGTCAGGTTCGCGTTCTCCATCATCTGTCGCATGACCTCGCGGTCATCGACCGGCCGGCGCTCGGCCAGGGTCGAGTCCCGGAACAGGGCGATGAAGCGGTCGAGATCGATCGTGGCATCCCGCCGAAACGCGATTTCAGGGGAACTCATGGGACTGCCCTGCGATTTCGCGTGGTCATGCCCGGTCCGCTTTCGACACATGCTGGTCGACAAGGATCGGATTGCCGTCCGGATCGAGCAGGCTGAAACTGGCAGGGCCGGTCGTGGACTCGTCGGCCTCGCTGACCAGGGCCACGCCACTGGCCTTGAGGCGACGCTGCAGTTCGCGCACATCGGTGAATCCAGCGACGCTGTTCGCATTCTGGTCCCAGCCCGGGTTGAAGGTCAGGACGTTCTTCTCGAACATGCCCTGGAACAGGCCGATGATGTGCTCGCCATTCTTGAGGATCAGCCAGTTCTGCGCAGCATTGCCGCCGAAGGTCGTGAAGCCGAGCTTTTCGTAGAAAGCCCTCGATGCCTCGATGTCCTTGACCGCGAGACTGACCGAAAACGCGCCGAGATTCATGGCCTGCTCCCATTTGCCCTGGATCGTGAGTGCAAAGCCTAACGCAACCGGGGCTCGTGCGGCCGAAGCCCATCCTTTACCGGTCTCTGACCCGAATGGCACTAATGTAAGGCTCGTCATTCCAGCGTAGGCTGGAATCCAGTTCCTATGCTTTCGTCGGAATGTCCTAAAAAGAACTGGATCCCCGCCTGCGCAGGGATGACGAAAAGTAAGGATCGGTCTTAAGGAGGCTCTGACCCCGTTTTTCGGACCCGTTCTTCACTTTTTTTCCTGCTTTTTTTTGCCGTCATTCCAGCGCAGGCTGGAATCTATCTTGACTTGCTCTTCCGCTCCCGACTGCGTGATGCAGTAATCGCGGCATCATCCGATTCCACAAGACAGCCGCTCCCGCCTTCGCGGGAATTACGCGCGTCCAGTCGCAAACAAGGAAGGCCCAGGCATTTCCCGTCTCGGTTCGCGACAGCCGGAGGAATCCAAACGAGCATTCCCTGCACATTGCTTCTCGGCACTCAGGAACCGCCGAAATCCACCTCCTTGACCAGATGCAAGGCATTTTCGACACCCTGGTAGTAGCCGCGCGAAGCATTGACCTGCTCGAAGCCGAGGCGCGCATAGAAGGCACGGGCGACGCGGTTGGATTGCCGCACCTCGACCTGCACGCGCGTGATGCCGGCCTGTCTCAGGGTCTCCTCGAGCCAGCCGATCAGGGCCGAACCGATGCCGCGACGCCGGCAGCCCGGCGCGACAGCCAGCAGCAGCAAATGCGCGTCCTCGCTGCGGTAGGCCATCAGGGCGAATCCGCAGATCGCGTCGCCGTCGCGCGCGACGACCACGTTCGTTTCACGGTCCTGGATCGCACGCCAGACCCGACCGGTCGTCCACGACTAGCGAAGTCCGTGCTCGATTTCGCGTCGCGAAAGATCGGCGATGGCCTGCGCGTCCGCAGGCACGGCCAGGCCAATACTCGGCAAGCCGATCATCATTGCCCGGAGCCGCCTAGTCTGGCCCGCATTGCTGTAGCGCCGTCAACGCGCGCATCGCTTGTTCGGCCTGCTCGATCGGCACGAAGATGTGGTCGTGCGCGAGTCCGGCGACCACGTTGCAGGCAATACCGGCGCGGCCAAGCGCCGTGGAGAATGCCGCCGTGAAGCCGGTCGCCTGAAGATCGGACTGGACCCGCAAGGTGATCCAGGCGCAGCGCAGTGCCGGCTCGAGACCCAGTTTCGTGGCCAGCGATTCCTCGATAATCAGCGACAGGCCCGCCGGCTCGCGGATCGAGGCAATCACGTGTGCGGCGTCGATCGACGCGTCGGCCGGTGCCATCGCATATACGTAGATCCCCGGATTGAGGAAGGGCTGCATGGCCCGCAGCAGCTCGGCAAGATCGCTGATCGGCGTCACGTTCGAACCCGGCACAGGCCGGCGTGGTGGCATTGCGGACGATACGACATCGCTGAGATCACTCGCCCACGTGGTACTGGCGGGTGACCGCACAGACATGGATCTCGGGATTGATGTCGGTGAAGTTGGGCACGTCCACCAGCAGCTTGGCCCCGGCCAGGGTCAGTGCCGCCTGGGCCGCCGCCAGCGAGAGAAAATAGGCATTCGAGCTCGCCACGATCGCGCCCGGCTTGGGCTCCCCGGCGGACTGTGTTTCGTCGCTTTCCAGGCGCTGCAAACCGAGCGGCAGCAGTAGTTCCCGGGTTATCCGCATGTGCTCGGTCCGGTAATAGACCTGATCGAACCGCGCGCCATCCTTCCATCGATAGTTGCCGCAGACCTTGACCATATGTCCTCCGGTTGCGCATCCTCGCCAGCGCACTGTACCAAGTTCCGCCGCATGGGCGGCTCCGGCTCCATCTGGCGCCCCGGAAAGACCGCACCTAGCGAATGATCGCCATCACCAGCGAAAGCCCGAACAGTCCCCAACCGACGTATTTTCCAATCTGGGCGAACAGGCGGTAATGAGTCTCGTTGTTTCTGCGGTCGTAATGGTCGACGACTACCGACAGCATGACCACGCAGGCAGTGATCATGGCTCCGTACATGATCCAGGCCGGCACGTCGTGGAGGTGGATCCCGCGCGAGCGCTTGCCCGGTATGTAGAGGTCGTTGACCCAGACTCCATAACTGCCATAGCAGAAAAGCAGCACCGAGAAGGCGATGTAGCGGGTGCGCTCATTCGACGGAATGTGATTGGGCGTGTAGTCGTCTTTCATGAGCTGAATCCTGCCATGAGCCTCCCCTCGTTTCGGTGTCAACGCCGGTCCTGGGTCGTGGCCATTCCCGGCTGCCCATCCATTCTTCAGATCCCGGCCCGCAATGACAGGTAGGCCAGAAGTGCCAGCAGCGCGACCGTGAGGAACACGGAGACCTTCCTGATAAACCGCTTCATTTCTGCCGAGGCTTCGGCCTTGAATCGGGCCAGCGCTTGCGGATTGCGTTCGAGCCAGGCATCCACGCGCTCCTTCGATTCCTTGAGGCCGAGCCCCGAGGCTTCGCGAATGTGCTTGATCGCATCGATCAGCCGGCCCTTCTGCAGCGCGAGGATCGCCGCCAGCGGGATATCGCCGCTGTTCGCATCTGCCCCGGTGGTTTCGGCGTGCGACGACACGGCGCGGGTTTGCACGCTTGCCTCGACCGCTTCCTTGGCATCTATCAAGCTGCAGCCGGTGTGCTCGCGAGTCAGCTTGATCGCTTCGATGAGATTTCCGCGCCGGGCCAGATCGCTGGCTGTGGGCGGGACTTCAATGGTCGATTTCATCGCGATGGCCTCGTCGATGAGGAATGGGTATTTGCCCGGATCGCTGCGACTCACCGTATTCTAGCCAGGATGCGCGGTCGAACATGGATCGCGCATCAACGTGCGTTATCCCGCAGCGGCTTCAAATCCAAATCCCGGACGCCCGAACCCGCCGCCTGCATGCGATGGATCCGTATCATCAGCACGAGGAATACGAGGCACAAGGGTACCGTGACCAGATCGGACAGCACGGTGACGATGTTGGCCTGGATCAGTTCATCGACCGCTTTGGCCCGCATCATCAAACGAAACGACGCATTGCCCAGCAAGGATGAAACAATCCAGAAGAACCACCACAGGCCCAGCAGGTTGGGAACGATCTGGCCTTGCCAGCCTTCGGGTCGGGCACTGGCTTTCCAGATCTCCTTCATCGCCATGTAAGGCTTCCATAGATTCATGATCGGCACGAAATACCAGCCTATCGACCAGCCCGGCGTGAAATCCATGTTGCGCGCACCCAGCGCCCGTGCATTCCAGTTCGCACGATGGATCCAGCGAAGTATCAGGAATCCGGACACGACCGAGATGACGATCTGGGCCAGTCCGATCAGCCGCTGCCGTGCGTCGCTGGCTTCGGCGGCGTCAATCGCGGCCTGCTGCGATGCAAAGACACCGTCCCGGATTCCGCTCAGGACCCCATACTCGAGATAGCCCGCCACTACGGCGATCAGGCTGATGGCAAGCTGTGCGTAGATCGACAGCCGGACCCACCTGACCAGTGCATCCGGATCCCTGAACATGTAGTTTCGTATCGTATTCATCACGTCCCCTGTGTGGTTTCAGAAAATGCGTAGCCTGAGTCGTTCAAGTCCAGACGCGATGTCGATCGCGCCCGGGCATGGGTCGCCAACCCGATACCCACTCGTAAATCGACCTGTTCCCGACAAGGAACCAGGCCATCCTTCAGCATTTCGCCCTCTTTCGCCGACCCCAATTCCGCAGCGCAATTGAAGGCCACGGCTTCGTCCGTTCAGCACCTTTAAGGAGGGTCTGATCAAGTAGAAAGGTCGTCATGGCGTTCAGAAGGTTTTCCACATGTGCTGCGAGGCGAAGTGAAGGCTGGTTGCCCTGACGAGGCGCGCGGTACATGGGGGGAGCCTTCTGGACGCCGTTTCAGCATCCAATCAATGCGTTAGGCGACGCCTGCCTGCGCGCAGATCCTTGTTGCGTCGACTTGAAAGACGGCCAGTCTGTCTGCGTCGACGCGTCGCGATCTGCACACAGGCAGACGTCGTGACGACTTTGCTACTTGATCAGACCCTCCTTAACGCCGCCGAACGGTCGATCCGGGTCAGCAACTACTGGCCATCCGGCGGCTGCCACAATTCGACCTTGTTGCCCTCGGGGTCCATGACCCAGCCGAACTTGCCGAACTCCGATTCATCGGTGGTATCCAGCACCTCGCAACCTTCATCGCGCAGAGCGGCGAGAAGGCCATGCAGGTCCGCCACCCGGTAGTTGACCATGAATGATGAAGTGCTCGGCGCAAAGTACGTGCCATCCCCGATCGACCAGGCCGTCGTCCCGCCGACCGGTTTGCCAGCGTCATCTGTCCAGCGGAAGGCCGCGCCTCCCCACGTCTGCACGTCGATTCCCAGATGGGTCTTGTACCAGGCCTGCAAGGACGCAGGATCCCTGGCCTTGAGGAACACGCCGCCAATACCGGTGACCCTTTTCATCGCGCTTGCTCCCATTTGCATTTCCAGAGAAGTCCGAGTGGATCCCGATACGATAGCCGGTCTGCAGGTCCATGGCGGATCCGCCTATGGCGCATCGCCCAGGCTCCGAAACGATTCAATGCGGGGCGCCAGCTTTTCGGCCAAGCGCTCGCCGAGGGTCGATGCGTCGAGAAACCCGAGCGCAACCGCCCTGCTGACCAGCAGTTCCGGTCCGAGAGCCGTATAGCGGCTGTAAAGCTCCCTGGAAATGCCCTGGTGGAATTGATGGATCCGATCCGAAAGATCGAATCCGCTCATTTCACTGTTGGACCAGCTGCGAAAATCTTCGAAGAGGTCGGTCAACGCTTTGTCCAATTCGGCTTCCCAGGCCTGTTCCGCGAGACTTCGCAGACGCGCTCGTTCGCTCTTGCTGAGTTCGAGCCAGAGCTGACTTTTCATGCATCGCTCCCCGAATGCCTCGCTCGAGGGAAGCCAGAAGTGTACCTCGACCCCTCCCCCGGCGGCACCCGCCAGGACGACGACTGGGCGGTCATGCCACCCGCCCGCACCCAGCCCTTGGCCGCTCCGTTATCCAAGTCCGGCGGAATCCAGGGCGGCATCGGCACCAAAATAGATCAGAACGAGCCCGACCAGTTGGACCAGGAAGGGTCGCTTGGTGTCGTCCCAATGCATGATCACGAACAGCAGGCTGACGAACGGAACGAGGATGGACAGGATTCCCCAGGCCACGCTGGTCTGGAAGATGACCACGAGCAGCCAGAGTCCTCCAAGGACTACGATGATGTAACCGGTAAGCAACATTGCCGACATGAATTTCCTCCCTGAGTCGTTTCGCGTCCCATCGACCTCGGGTCAATGGCGGTACGGTTCCGCGCGGGAACCGCCGGGCGAAGATTACCGTTCGAATCGGGAAACCGATGTAGGAAATTTCCTACAGATTTCGTGCGAATTCTCCGCACGTACGGCATGGACACGACCCTGGCGGGCATGGCTGGCAACGCAGCGCGCATTTCCGTTGAATCTCCGCGACTCTGTTGCTCGGACTCGCTCAATGCAACGGCCCCGCAGCCGATCAGGACCGATCCGGACACTCACTGCCCGCCGAATGCACTCGATTCAACTTCGATCCACGTCGCGCGCGCAATCGCGATCAGGTCGCCGGAACCCGAGAAGATCGCCGACCCGCAATGACGCTTGCGTCCATCAAATGCCAGCGGCCAGCCCAGGGCGACGCACTTTTCACCTGTCGGCAGATCGCGATCGATACGAACACCCAGTTCGCCGAGGACCATGGCCTTGCCCTGCGGAGCTGGCATGACGGCGAAGCCGCTCGTGCAATCGAGCGCTGCCCAGAGGAACTCGGACCGAACCTTGTTCGAATCATCACCGAGGGAGGCATCGGGAACCCAAGGTGAGGCGACCATGGAACCCGAAGCAACCCAACCCGGGAAGATGCGCAACCCGTCGCCCATTTCGCGTTGCGGCCCGCAAACGAAACATCCCGGAAACGGGTGCTGCGTGAAGCCAATGTAGGCCTTGGAAGCCTCCTCGGCCTCTGCAAAGCTCGGCGGCGTCGGCGACTCCAGATCGAGTTCGGCGGACCGGGCCTCGGCAATCACGTTCGCGCCGGACTTCAGTCGCGCTTCCGCGTCCGAGGATTCAACATCAAGCCCCGTCTCCAGTGGCGGCGGCGCCTTCAATCGGACCGAAGCGGGTCCGCGCAGGTACGCGGCAAGTCGCCCGCAAACGTAGCCGCCGTTGCCAGATCCTGGTGGGCCACAGTACCGACTCGAAATGACAAAACGGCCTGCCGCCATGTGCGCCTCCATCATGAAACTGTCGCCCGGGATCCGGGACCTGGATTCAGATTGTCCATTGAAGCAAAGGAATAATCCCCTCCGTATGGACGAGTGCTTGGGGAGGGGGTGATCAAGGTGACTGCATGTACACGTCGACACGAATCGCAACTGCAATGCCCAACATCGGACTCAAGACGTACGCGGTGTGCAGGCCGCCTGGAAAGAATGGTCAGCGCCGCTCGACATCTGCCGAATGCGCTGCCAGAAGCTTCTTTGGCGCCTTCCGTACCCACGCATTGCGCAGCAAGGCTTGAACTGCAGAAAGCCTGGCCTTGCCAAGTTTGACCTTGAGTCCGGCGACCTTTTCGCCCCAGAAGAGCTTTTCGAAGGCATCCGGCCCCAGAGCGATGGCAGTTTCACGCTCTTCCTCACCGACGAAGATGTGCACACACGCGCCGTCTGGTGGAAGCGTGGCAAAGATCTTTCCGTCAACGCGAAATGAGGTGGCCTCGTGATGGGGGGCCTCGATCACGGATGGAAGGGAAAGTGCGTAAGCCCGAACATCCTCAGCCCTCATCGGAGCCTCCGTGTGTTGACGACTGCAGCGGGTGACTGCATTTGCAGTCGCTTCATTTCCGAATCCATCTTGGCGTTAACGGCGGGAAGGCCAGACAGTACGCTAAGTCCGACCGCAGCGCTGAATCCCAGCCCGAGCATTAGCCGCGCGCCGCCGCGCTCGACACTTTTCGCAGGATCTTGTGAAATTCACGAACAACTAAGGACTGGAAGTTCCGATCTTGCACCGAAACCGAGCTGCGTGCATCAGCACTTGGGCTCGACCGAATCGCAGGATCCATTTCGTTCACCTCGACTGGGACTCACGAAAACGGTCGTCAACCTTGAACGACACCACTACCAGAATGACTGCCCCCAAGACGATGGCGGGTGCACCCCACCACGACGCACCTGCCCACGCGGCTATGGCCACTATGGAACACACCCAGGCGATAAGACCGGCGACGAAAGCCACCAGTCCCATAGCTGTATGGAAGAACGTAAAGGGTCTCTCCATGTTCAATACTGTCGTTCCGTGATTGCTACATCGTTTCGATACTATAACGCCGGTCGGATTATTGCTCTCTCGGGACCCAACTATCATCCGTATTCGGAGCCCACAGGAACATCCGGGCGACCACGATCGCGTTGCGGGCAACGACATCTAAAAATATCGCTTGGATGCAAAGCGACTCGGCGACATCTCCCACGACGACGCCCGGAATCTGGCAAAGGCGAACGGCAGTTGCCTTGAACTCCCGACTATACCGATAGGTGGTTCTTGGACCTGGTCTGGCCATGATGGGGACTCCTGAAAGTTAGTTCAGGGTGTCCACTAAACCGAAGGAACCGTCGTGTCCGCTTGGATGAGTAGTTAGATTGCGTAGGTGACGGCAATCTCTGTTGGTGACGATACTTCTTCGATTATAGGCTCCCCAGTGCATACGACACTTGCAATGTTGTCACCGCCGAAAATGATGTAATGCCTGAGATCCAGTTCGGCATAGAAGATAATTTGTCTGTACGAATCCACTTGTGGTGAGGATCGCCACAGATAACAGCAGAAATCTTTCGGCGCGTATTCTTGCCCGAGTGACACGATGGCGCCCGCCTCCTCGCAATAGCTTGCAGCGAGAACCCCTGAGAAGCGCACCAAGAACTTCGGGTATACGTCCAGCCCATTGGGTGCCACGACAAGCGTTGCATTTGTTTCACCACCGTTCTCCGTGATCAGGCCGACACTAGGGTCGCGATCTTCCTTGAATGGTGTATCCCAGATTTCGACGAAGTCGCTATCCATACGATCTAACGCCGTGTTAAGCCGCCGCCGCGCGGCAGCGATTCGTTGAAACGCAGTGTCTGTGCGGCGGTCGGCTTGAACACATAGCTAGACGGCAAGCGCCAATTGGCGCAGCTTGTCCCACTCTATGACTTGCCGCAGTACAGGCCATGTGCTCTGCGAACGCCAGTAGTTCGCGGCATCGCGGAGGAATATTGTGCCGTATGCGACCGCAACGAGAGTGAGCAAGAAAAAATCGTTGAGCCAGTACGCGACACCAACCGAAACCACCGCGGCGGTGAGAATGATGGCGTAGATGCCACGATTGAACCAGAACAAGGCGGGGATGGACATTGGCCTGTCCTTGAAGTGCATGTACAAAGCGATTTGCTTCCGCTGCCTGCGAGTGAGATTCACTGGTAGTTTCCTTGCCGTCTAACGCAAGAAATAGGCCGCCGCGTCAGCGGTCGGCTTGGACGAATAGTTGGGTAAGCCCTACCCGGGATCGCAAGGTGCTTTTTGCAGCTTAATGGTAGCGCCACCAAACGCCCTTTGAAACAAGCCAAGAACTCCGTAATTTTCACCGACTAGGACTACGCCCGTTATCGTTGCCCAGGAAGACGTTGGAGACACCGCAGATTCTAGCGAGCACAACCTTGACTTAGTGCCAACCCAAAATCTGGATGCGGGTTCATATCTGCTAATTTGTAGTGTACATAGCTCCATTGCGGACTCGAACCACCCGCAAGTGGTAAGTCTCTTGCCTACATACTCGCTGGGATTTGCTGAAATACTAGACATTCGAACAAACGGCGTAGGTGACGCGCAGCCAAGCAAGCCACTACAAGCAAGCGACAAAAAGGGAATACGCTTCATATGGCTACCCAACGCTAGAGTTAAGCCGCGCCGTTTACGGCGTCGGCTTGGACGAGTAAAAAGAGACTTCCCACCTCTTTCGGCATCAAGGATCCCGAAGGACCCGCGTGCCATGATGGAGTTTCTACACAACCGTCAGCAGAAGGGGAAGTCTCCGTGACTACTATAACCATTGGCGTGGATTTGGCGAAGAACGTGTTTTCGGTGTGCTCGGCGAACGCCGCGGGACGTGTGCTGGACCGGAAGGACCTGCGACGCGAGGCCTTCGCGGCTTACCTGGTACAGCTACCCCCCGGAACCCGGGTGGCCATGGAGGCCTGCAGCGGTGCGCACTACTGGGGGCGTCGGTGTGTGGAGTTGGGCTTGCAGCCGCACCTGATGGCCG
>NZ_FOVF01000041.1 GCF_900115085.1 Dokdonella immobilis
AACACACCAGCGTCATCATCACCACCAATCTGGTGTTTGCCGAATGGGCCAACGTGTTCATCGACGCCAAGCTGACCACGGCTCTGCTCGACCGACTGACCCACCACTGCCACATCGTCGAGACGGGCAATGAATCCTACCGATTCCACCAGAGCAGCGGCCAGGCCAAAGCCCGAATCAAGTCGCGTGAGCAGGCCAAGCAGCGAGCATCCAAGGAGGTGATCGAAGAACCCTTCTGATCCCCTCCGACCCACGCTCGGAGTTACACTCCGACCACGCCGAGGGAGCTCTCCCCGGCCTTTATCCCTGGTCAATTTTCAACGAGCAGAGATGGTCAGTTTTCAACGAGCGCCAACACCCCTCTCCGTTCGACTTGGTCGCCGAGTTCGCACATCAGCTATGGGCGGCCTCGCTCATCGAATTGCAGGAGATGGGCGTGTACGAGGTAATCGGAACCGAGCCGGACCTGACCGCCTTCGAGCCGGAACGTCCCATCCGATCAGCGGCGCCGAGCCGACCGCAGGCCTCGCGACCCGAGACCCCTGGTCAGCGCCATGAGCGCAAGCTCGCCGAGCGGCTCTTCAGGCTCGAGGAGCTGGGTGAGCCCTATAGCGTCTGCGTGATCTGCGAGGTGCCACTCGCTGACGGAGACCGATGTAGTTGCGGCACAAAGCTGCAGCCTAAGATCGTGCGGCCGCCGTCCCCTACCCCCGATAACCAGCCCTAATCTGCAGCAAGGTCTGCCCCGGCCACTTCCAGCGTTGAGGTAAAGGCCTCCGAATTGGTCGAACCAGCTGTTGGACCAGCAAGGACCAGGACGGGGCCCCGCTGATGGCGGCATCAGCGGCACAGCCGTACTTTTGAACGCATGAAGTCCAGACCATCCCGCACCGCCGGTCGCATCCGGGCCCTGACCAGGCCGCTGGCCGGCGTGCTGCTCTGGTTGGTTGCGCCTCAACACAGCCGGCAAGCCGGCATGCCGGCGCTGCGTCGGCCGCGTCATCTGACGAGGTGCCGCTGCAGGCAGTGACCAGCGGCCTGTTTACCTCCGGCCAGCCCGCGCCTTCCCAGTGGGCTTCGATCCGCTCAAGCGGGGTTACTACCGTCATCAACTTGCGTCTCGACGAGGAAATGGCCGGGCGCGATGAAGCATCCGAAGTCGTCTCCGCCGGCATGGCCTACCGCCAACTTGATGTCGGTGGGGTCCAGGAAATCACCGATGCGAACGCTGCGCAGGTACAAGCCTGGATCGACGAGGCACCGGGTCCTGTGCTGCTGCACTGGGCTTCCGGCAATCGCGCCGGCGCGCTGCTGGCGATGGTGGCCGCACGCAACGGCGCGCCACCGGAAGAGGCCCTGGAGCTGGGGCGCCGTGGCATGACAAGTTTGCAGGAACCGGTGCGTGCCCTGCTTGACCTTAAAATGGTGGACACCCCTTAATCAGGCCAGCAGCAAAGAGGCGCGCCTTGCGCCACCGGGCTGGAGCAGTGCCGCACGGGGAATTGGCGATCCAACTGCCGATGCTCGAGAACGCCCCGGCGACGTGGAAGTTCTGATTGGCCCGGGTGCGATCGGCGACGCGGCTGCGTTTCCGGTGCATTCATCCAGCGTTTAGATCCGAACGTATAATTGGGCGCATGTCTTTGCGTGCGCTCCTGATGCGGGTGTTCCTGATCGTTGCCCTGTTGGCCAACGGTCCGGGCATTGCTGGGGCGGCCATGCATATGGATCATCTGAGAGACTCCGCGGGCGACGTGACCTCCGTGGCCGCGGCGCAGACACGAAGCGAGGCCATGGCTGCCTGCCACGGCACAGCGACCCCGCCGGTGGCCGACGATCACAGTCACCCGCGGCCCGCTGAGCTGGTCGACGCGAAATCGCCGTTGGGCGATTGCTGCCAGGCGGGCGATTGCTGTGCGTGCATGCACCATTGTTTTGCGGCACTCGTCGGTTCAACACTCGGCAACGTCTCCGTCCTGTATCGGCAAACCGCCGAGCCCTTCCTGTCGCTGCACGCGTCCGCTGCCCTGACCAATCTGTTCCGACCTCCGATCGGCTAAGTGTCGCTGCACGCCTCTTGAGGCGTTGATGGACCCTGTCCGCTGTTCCGCACCGACAGGGCAAGGCTCGCCCCGCGAGCCCCCGACCTTTCCCCGGAGTTTCCATGTCTTCCGATTCTTTCGGCCGTGCCGAGGGGCTGTCTGCCCCGTCGCGCCGCCTCTTCGTGCAAGGCCTTGCCGCCGGTGGCGCCGTTGCAGCCTTGGGCCTCTGGCCGCGTTCCAGTTGGGGCGTCCAGGCTGAGGGCGTACCCAACGTGCTCTCGGGCACCGAATTCGACCTGACCATCGGCGAGACGCCGATGAACTTCACCGGCGCCACGCGCCCCGCGATCACGGTCAACGGATCGATTCCGGCGCCCCTGCTGCGCTGGCGCGAGGGCACCACCGTCAACCTGCGGGTCCGCAATGCCCTGCCCCCCGGCTCCATCCATGGCGACCAGGCGTCGATCCACTGGCACGGCATCCTGCTGCCGGCCGACATGGACGGTGTGCCGGGGCTGAGCTTCAACGGCATCAACCGCGGCGAGACCTACCAGTACCGCTTCAATGTCGTGCAGGGCGGCACCTACTGGTACCACAGCCATTCCGGCTTCCAGGAGCAGGCCGGACTCTACGGGCCGCTGGTGATCGAGCCTCTGGAGCCCGAGCCCTTCGCCTATGACCGCGATTACGTGGTCATGCTCAGCGACTGGACCGACCTGGATCCGAAGCGCCTGTTCGCCAGGCTCAAGAAGCGGTCTGACTTCGACAACTTCTCCAAGCAGACGGTCGGCGACTTCTTCGACGACGTGAAGCAGCACGGCCTGGCCGCTACCGTCGAAGACCGCAAGATGTGGGGCCAGATGCGGATGACGCCGACCGACCTGTCGGACGTCAACGGCAACACCTATACCTTCCTCATGAACGGCACCACCTCGCTGGGCAACTGGACCGGTCTGTTCCGGTCGGGCGAGAAGGTGCGCCTCCGCTTCATCAACGGGTCTGCGATGACCTACTTCGACGTGCGCATCCCGGGGCTGAAGATGACCGTGGTCGCGGCCGATGGCCAGTACGTGCATCCGGTCACGATCGACGAGTTCCGCATCGCCACCGCCGAGACCTTCGACGTCATCGTCGAACCGACCGGGCAGGATGCGTTCACCCTTTTCGCGCAGGACAGCGGCCGCAGCGGCTACGTCAGCGGCACGCTCGCCGTCAGGGAAGGCTTGCGCGCGCCGGTGCCCGAGGTTGGCCCCAAGCCGCTGCTCACCATGGACGACATGGGCCACGGCGGAATGGGCGGCGGCGGTCATGACATGTCGTCGATGTCACCGGCTGCGACGGCCGGCGGTGCTATGGCCGCAATGGATCACAGCGGCCACGACATGTCGTCGACGGCCACGGGCGCGACCGCCGGCGGGAGCATGGCCGGCATGGACCACGGTGCCGGCGGGATGCAGGAGCACCCTGCCAGTGAAACCGGCAACCCGCTGGTCGACATGCAGACGATGGCACCCGCGCCGAGACTGGATGATCCCGGCATTGGGCTGCGCGACAACGGCCGCCGCGTGCTGACCTACGCCGACCTGCGCAGCACGTTCCGCGACCCGGACGGGCGCGAGCCTGGGCGCACGATCGAGTTGCACCTGACCGGCCACATGGAGCGTTTCGCGTGGTCGTTCAACGGAGTGAAGTTCGCTGACGCGGAACCGTTGCGCCTGAACTATGGCGAGCGCCTGCGAATCGTGCTGGTCAACGACACGATGATGTCGCACCCGATCCACCTGCACGGCATGTGGAGCGACCTCGAGGACGAGTCCGGCAACTTCATGGTGCGCAAGCACACCATCGACATGCCGCCGGGCAGCCGACGCAGCTACCGGGTGCGCGCCGATGCGCTCGGCCGGTGGGCCTACCACTGTCACCTGCTCTACCACATGGAAGCCGGCATGTTTCGCGAAGTGCGGGTGGAGGAATGAACGCCATGACACTTCCCCGCCTCCACCCTTTGGCCATCGGGCTGGCCAGCGCACTGTTGCTTGCCGCGGGTCTCACGCCCGCGTGGGCGCAGCAGGCAGACCACACCTCGCACCATCCGGAAACGAAGAAAGCTGCGAAACCACCGTCATCCAAGTCTGTTGATCTGCACGCCGGCCACCCGCCGACTGCGCCAAAGAAGAGTTCCGATGATCACCGAACCATGGACCACGGGGCCATGGAGCACGGAGCCATGAAACACGGGTCTGCGGAAGCGGCCGACAGCGTTCGGTCGACGATGGATCACTCCGCGATGGACCACTCAGGCATGGACCACGCGTCCATGGGCCATCAGCCTGGCGTCGCCAAGGATCTCCCGCCGACGGCGGAGCCGCACGAGCCCATTCCTGTCGTCACCCCGGCCGATCGCGCCGCGGCGTTCCCGGACCTCCACGACCACGCGATGCACGGCACCTCGATCAATTCCTACTGGCTGCTAGACCGACTTGAGGCGTGGGACGCCGATGAGGAGGGCACCGGCATGGCCTGGGAAGCGAAGGGCTGGCTCGGTTCCGACTTGAACCGGCTTTGGCTGCGCAGCGAGGGCGAGCGTGCGGGCGGAACCACCGAATCGGCGGATGTGGAAGTCCTCTACGGCCGCGCCATCGCCCGATGGTGGGATGCCGTCACCGGTGTCCGCCATGACTTCGGCTTTGGCGGCGGCCCGTCGCGCACCTATGCGGCGCTCGGCGTCATCGGTCTTGCCCCGTACAAGTTCGAAGTCAAAGCGACCGCCTACGTGGGCGAGTCCGGCCAGGTAGGGCTCGGCGCGGAAGCCGAATACGAAACGCTGTTCACCAACCGGCTGATCGGCCAGTGGCTGGTCGAGGGAAATGCGTGGAGCAAGGACGATCCAGCGGTCGGAATCGGCAGCGGACTGAGCACGGTCGAAGCCGGTTTCCGCCTGCGCTACGAGTTCCATCGGCAGTTCGCCCCCTATGTCGGCGTGGTCTGGGAGCGTGCCTACGGAGGAACCGCGGACCAACGCCGTGCGCAATCCGGGGACATCGACGACACCCGGATCGTGGCCGGCATTCGAACCTGGTTCTGACAGGAACCCGGACATTGAGACCCTACGCACCCGAAGCACGCCTGACTGGCGTTTCTGCGGCCAAGCACACAACCACTGATTTCCAGGAGTCCATGCATGAACACAATAACAACCACCTTCACCCTCGCTCTGGCGCTGGCCGTCGTGTCGCCCGCAATGGCGCAGACGACCCCATCGCATGCGCATCACCCCGCCGCCGCGACAGACGCAAACGTGGACGTCCCCGCCGCTGCAGCCGCCGCCGTCGCCGTGGCCGAGCGGTTCAACACAGCTCTGTCCAGCGGCGACCTGGCCACGGTCGAAGCCCTGCTCGCAGCCGATGTCCTCATCCTCGAGTCCGGCGGTGCCGAGCGCAGTCGCGAGGAATATATGGGCCATCACGCCATCAGCGATGCGGCGTTCCTCAAGGGCGCCCATCGCCAGTTGCTCCGTCAGCGCGCACGCACCGCCGGTGAGTTCGCATGGGTCGGAACCGAGAGCGAGCTGCATGCGCAAAAGGACGGCAAGCCACTGACCGTCATGAGCGCCGAGACGATGGTACTGAAGCAGACCGCCGACGGCTGGCGCATCGTCCACATCCACTGGTCCTCGCGGACCAAACACTGAACGGAGAACCCGGAATGAACAAGTACAGATTGAACCACCTGGCGTGGATGGCTCTTGCCGTGGCCGGCCTGGGCGCTTGCACGCAGGCCGCTTCACCCACGCAATCCACCGTCGCGCCCGCCGCACAAGTCGCCCCGGGAACCGCCGAGGCGACTGCAGCAGCCCTGCCACGCATGACCGTCCACAAGACCCCGACCTGCGGGTGCTGCGGTGCCTGGATCGACCACGTGCAGAAGGCGGGCTTCACCGTGGATGTGCACGACATGGATGACTTGGGTCCGGTCAAGGCGCGCCTGGGTGTCCCCTTTGCAAAGGGCTCCTGCCACACGGCCGAGGTCGGTGGATACGTCATCGAAGGCCATGTCCCGGCCGCGGACATCAAGCGCCTTCTCGAAGAAAAGCCGGACGCACGTGGTCTGGTCCTGCCGGGAATGCCGATGGGTTCGCCGGGCATGGAGGTTCCGGATGGGCGCCAGCAGCCGTACACGGTCGAACTGGTCCATCGCGACGGAACCACCAAACCCTTCGCACAGCATTGATTCATTGGAATAACTTGGGGCGGTGATGCGGGCGCGCCGATTCTCGTCCGCGAGGAAGAAGGAGAACCACATGACTCACCATTCCGCGGCACACCGGCCCGAGGCCATGAACGAGTGCATCGACAATTGCACGCAATGCCATGCGATTTGTATGGAGACCATCCACTACTGCCTGGGCAAAGGCGGTGCCCACGCGGCTCCAGAACACATCGCCCTGTTGACTACATGTGCAGAAATCTGCTCGACCAGCGCCAATGCGATGTTGCGTGGCGCGAGCGTGCACAACGTGGTTTGCGGTGCCTGCGCGGAGATCTGTCGCCAGTGCGCCGATGCATGCGATGCCATGAACGACCCCGAGATGACGCGCTGCGCCGATGCTTGTCGCCGCTGCGTGGAAAGCTGTAGCGCCATGGCAGCGTGATGCGCCGAGGATCCCGCCTTAGCGGGCGGCATTCTTATCGACCGAACCGGAAGTAACAAGACCCGACCCATCGTGGCTTCACGGACAGCCAGCCATTCAACGCTTGTCGGATCCAACACAGCACGGCCCCACGAACGGGACTTTGCATCATATTTGCAATGAGGAATATTCCCATGAAATCACCAAACGTCATTCGCTCCTTCGCGCTGGTTCTCGCCATTGCGGCGGCACCCTTTTCGGTTCAGGTCGCGCACGCCCATGCGGCGCTGCAACAGTCCACGCCGGCGGCCAATGCGGTCGTGGCCTCTCCAGAGGCAATCGATCTCGTCTTCAACGAAACATTGCTGCCGCGGGCGTCGCGCCTGACGCTACTCATGATGCACGGCAGTTCCACCATGCCGATCGAGGGTTTCACGACCGAGATCGTCAATGACGGGAAGACCCTGCGTGCCAAGTTGCCTCGGCCGCTGGCTGCGGGTGTCTATACCGTGGAATACCGCGCCGTGGGAGGCGACAACCATCCCATGACAGGCAACTTCAGCTTCACCGTGCGCTGAGGAGTCGCGAATGTCTGACCTGTCGGCCTATACATTGAGATTCCTGGAGTACCTCGTACTCATGTTTCTTTTCGGGGTTCCACTGTTGGGATGGTACGGTTCGCGTCGATCGGCACTCGTCGACGCCCTGGCCGGCTGGCCACTCATGGGCATGCTATGGGTGACTGCCGCCATCGGAGTCGTGCTGACCGGGGCCGATGTCGTCTTCAAGACCGCGACCATCATCGGAATGTCGATTGCCGATGTTGATCGTGCATCGCTGGGCTGGTATCTGCTCGAAACCCCAGCAGGCCGGGCGGCGATGGTGAGGGGCGCGTTGCTGGTCGCCCTGGTTTTCGTCTTCGGATGGCACCGTCGTCGCAGCCAGCCCGGTAGCGTGTTCCCGCTGGCGGCGACGCTGGCGGGCGGCGCACTCGCCACACTGGCATGGAACGGCCACGCTGCGGCTGGCGAAGGTCTGTGGGGCGTGCTGCGTTTGGTTGCGGGCGTCGTGCATCTGCTCGCGGCAGGCGGCTGGATCGCCGCAGTCCTGATGTTCCTTGTGATGTTGCTGCGTCGCGAGGAAACAAGCGGTAACGCGCGCTTGCGATCGACCCATGATCTTCTGCATGCATTTTCCGCCCTGGGAATGGTTTTTGTCGGTGCGCTTGTCGTTTCCGGGATCGCGCACTACGGGGATCTCACCGGTTGGTCATTGTCTGCATTGGTGCAGAGCACCTACGGAAAGCTGCTGCTGTTCAAGTTGGCCCTGTTCGGTGGAATGCTTGGCTTGGGGGCGCTCCACAATTGGACGCGGGTGCCGCGCCTGGGCCGGGCATTGACCCGCGGAGACCCTGCGCAGGAGGTGCGCGCTTTGCGGCAAAGCGTTGCCGCAGAGGCCGCATTGGCTACCTTGATCCTGATTATTGTTTCAGTACTCGGGACGCTCAGTCCCCATTAGTTGTCCCACCCGCCATGGCACACTGCCCTGGCAGTCCATTCCTACCAAAGCGAGTATCGGCATGAACTCACCGTCCCATGACCATCATCATTCCGCAGGCGCAGGCGCAGGCACAGTCGCGGGCGAGGCTGCGGACGGACGGGTAACCGATCCGGTCTGCGGCATGCAGGTCGATGCCGCCACGACGCCGCATCATGCCGAGCACGCGGGCGTCCCCTTCCACTTTTGCTCGGCGCGATGCCGCGCGAAGTTCGTCGAGGATCCCGAGCGCTACCTGTCGCCCGGGAATGAGCCCGAGGCGGCCCAACCCGGTGCCATCTATACCTGCCCGATGCACCCGGAAGTCCGGCAGCCGGGTCCCGGCAATTGTCCCTTCTGCGGCATGGCGCTGGAGCCGGAAATGCCGAGCCTTGAGGACGATGACAATCCGGAACTGCGCGACTTCTCGCGCCGGTTCTGGTGGACGCTTCCGCTGACGGCGGTGACACTGGTGCTGGCCATGTTCGGCCAGTTCCTCCCGCGTCTCGTGCTGGGCGGCATGCAGATCCTGCCGCTGTCGATCGACGTGCAGACCTGGGTCGAGCTGGTGCTGGCCACGCCGGTCGTGCTGTGGGCCGGCTGGCCGTTCTTCGAGCGCTGCGTGCAGTCGATCCGCAACCTTCACCCGAACATGTTTACCCTCATCGGCATTGGCGTGGCGGCCGCCTTTGTTTACAGCCTCGTGGCCACGTTGGCACCCGACCTGTTCCCTCACACGTTCAGCGAGCACGGGCGCATCGGCGTGTACTACGAGGCGGCGGCGGTAATCGTGTCGCTCACGCTGCTGGGCCAGATGCTGGAGTTGCGGGCGCGCTCGAAAACATCCGCGGCTATCAAGGGCCTGCTCGGCCTGGCGCCCAAGGAAGCCCGGCGGGTCAATGCCGATGGCACCGAGGAAGACATCCCGCTGACCCATGTGCATGTCGGCGACCACCTGCGCGTGCGCCCCGGCGAAAAGGTTCCGGTGGACGGCGAAGTGGTGGAAGGCCGCTCCAGCGTCGACGAGTCGATGCTTACGGGCGAGCCGATCCCGGTCGAGAAAACCGCCGGCGACCGGGTCATCGGCGCGACCCAGAACGGTACCGGCGCATTGGTCATCCGCGCCGCCAAGGTGGGTTCCGACACCGTGCTCGCGCAGATCGTGCAACTGGTTGCGCAGGCACAGCGCTCGCGCGCGCCGATGCAGCGGATGGCCGACACCGTCGCCTACTGGTTCGTGCTCGCGGTGCTGGCGATCGCGGTGGCGACCTTCGTCATCTGGGGCTTGTTCGGCCCGCACCCGGCCTGGACATATGCCATCCTCAATGCGGTTTCGGTGCTGATCATCGCCTGCCCGTGCGCGCTGGGCCTGGCCACGCCGATGTCGATCATGGTCGCCACCGGCAAGGCCGCGCAGGTGGGCGTGCTGTTCCGCGATGCCGAGGCCATCGAGCACATGCGCCGCATCGACACCCTGATCGTCGACAAGACCGGCACCCTCACCGAAGGACGCCCGGCCTTCAAGGAAGTCGTCGCCTTCGAGGGATTCGACGCCGACCGCGTCCTGCATCTGGCCGCCAGCCTGGACCAGGGCAGCGAACACCCTCTGGCCGATGCCATCGTCGCCGAGGCCCGACGCCGCAACTTCGCGTTCGACCGCGTGGAGGACTTCGACTCGGTGACCGGCCTGGGGGTGCGCGGAAGCGTGGCCGGCCACGCGCTGGCGCTGGGCAATACCGCACTCATGGAGGATCTGGGTGCCAATCCTGGTGCGCATGTCGACGTCGCCGAGCGCCTGCGCCGCGAAGGTGCGAGCGCCATGTTCCTCGCCGTGGACGGACGCCTGGCCGGGCTGATCGCGGTCGCCGATCCGATCAAGGCTTCGGCCGCGACGGCCATCCATGAGCTGCACGCTGCCGGGTTGCGCATCACCATGGCCACCGGCGACGGGCTCACCACCGCGAAGGCGGTGGCCGCGGAACTGGGTCTGGACGAGGTGCACGGCGAGGTCCGCCCCGAGGACAAGTCCGCGCTGGTGCAGCGCCTCAAGCGCGAAGGCCGACGCGTGGCGATGGCGGGCGACGGCATCAACGATGCGCCGGCGCTGGCCGCCGCCGATGTCGGTATTGCCATGGGCACGGGCACCGACGTCGCCATGTCGAGTGCGCAGATCACCCTGGTCAAGGGCGACCTGCGCGGCATCCTGCGCGCGCGCAAGATCTCCCAGGCCACCGTGGCCAACATGAAGCAGAACCTCACCTTCGCGTTTCTCTACAACGCGCTCGGGGTTCCGGTCGCGGCCGGGGTGCTCTACCCCGCGTTCGGGATCCTGCTCAGCCCGATGGTCGCGGCGCTGGCGATGAGCCTGAGCTCGGTCTCCGTGGTCGCCAACGCGCTGCGTCTGGCCAAATCGGCCACAGTTCTGGCGAAACCGGAGACAGCCGCGACGGATCAGGCTTCTGGTCTGGCCCGGCGTTGACCTGGATCAACCGAATCGGATCGGGCACGGGTTACGCTCACGTGATGGCCAGTCGTTGCCAGCGGAAATGGTTCAAGTGCGCCGTGTTTGTTGCGGCGGCTGCGCTGCTCTGGTCGCAATTCGCGCTGGCCAGTCATGGCGGCTGCCTGGATATGCTGGCACACGCGGCATCGGTGGAGGTCACCCACGGCCATGGCTGTGATGGCATGGTTCCGTCCGCGGACAAGGCGCTGTGTGATGCGCATTGCGCCGAGGGTGACGTCAGCGCAGACAGCGGACGTATCCCGCCTGTCCCGCCGCTGTTTGTCGGAGCGTGGCTGCCCTGGTTTCCGACCGTTGCCATCGTCGATGGCGTACCGGTGGCCACGTCCACCTGGCTTCCACCGCCGCCCAGGCCTGCCTGGCACCGACCTACCCCCCATCCAGCGGCCCTCCTGCTGATTTGATGCCTGAACCCTGACTGTTCCGCACGTCTCGTGCGGCGCAGTCCTGTGCGTTCGCGCCGTGCCCGTCACGGCAAGTCCTGACCCAATACTGTTCGGTTGCGCACCCCAACCGTTCGGGCTGAGCTCGTCGAAGCCCCTGCATTTCGTTCCGACCCTTCGACAGGTTCAGGGCGAACCGCTCTCCGAACAGTAATGAGTCCTGCCCTCGTCCGATCGACATCAGTCGCGTCGGCCCAAGGACATTCGATATGGCATCACCTCACGACCCATCGCAGACCAGGCGCCTGCCCGCCCGCCCGCGGTTTTCCCTCCACCAACCGCTTCGTCATGCGGTTTGCTGGCTGCTTGCCGGCGTCCTGTGGACGCTCGCGCTGCCCGTGATCGCCGCCGAACCCATTCCAGGGCACAGCCTCGAATCGATTCGCGCCTGGGTTCTCGAACACAACCCGGAGTTGCGCGCACTGGATTTCGAAGCCCAGGCCGCCGAGGCACGCATACTGCCTGCGGGTGCCCTGCCCGATCCGATGGCATCGGTGGCCATCCGCGGCCTCAATCCGGACAAGCCCTGGCGTTCCGTCGATGCCGGACGAGAGTTCGACTACGCGCTGCGCCAGCGCCTGCCACTGTGGGGCAAACGTGACCTGGCGCGGACCGCGGCCAGCCAGGACGCGGTCGCGGTCGGGCTCGACCGCCTCACCACGGCGCGCGATCTGCTGGCTGACGCCGAGGCGGCCTACGCGCGCTATTGGCACGCCGACCAGGCCGTCGCCGTGCTCGATCGCCGCATCGCACTGATCGGCCAGATCGAAGAGATGGCCCGCGTCCGCTATGCGTTGGGTCGGGCCGCCCAGCAGGACGCGATTCGCGCCCAGGTCGAGCAGACCAGCCTCCAGCGCGAACGCATCGAACGCATCGCCGCCAAGGAGGAAGCCGTCGCCATGCTCAACGCCGTCCTCGGTCGTCGCGCCGACGCAGCCTTGGCGACGCCGAATGGGATACCCGGCCTGGTCGTGCGCAGCGCGTCGCTTGCCGACGCGCTGGGCGGAACGGATGCACACCCGGCAGTGCGCGCGCAGCAGGCTCGCGCCGAAGCCGCGCACACCAACGTGGCGCTGCAACGTCGCAACCGTTTTCCCGATATCACCGTGGGTGTGGGTGCGATGCAGATCGGCAACGGCATCAAGAGCACCGAATTGATGCTCGAGGTCGAGATCCCGTTCCAGCAGCACGCCCGCCGCGAACGCGAGCGCGAATCGCGCCTGCTCGAAGACGCGGCGCTGGCCCGCATGGAAGCCACGCTGCATGCCGTCGAGGAACGCGGTGCCTCCGCCTGGGCGCAGTGGACCAGCGCACGCGAACGCCGCGGGCTGATCGAGAACACGCTGCTGCCGCAAGCCGATGCCACCTGGCAGTCCGCGCTGGCCAGCTACCAGGTCGGCGAAGTCGACTTCGGCACGCTGCTCGAAGCACTCAATGAATGGCAGGGCGCCGACCTCGCGCGGGTCGATGCGTTGCGTGACGAACTGTTGGGCGCTGCCGCCGTGCGCGCCATCGAAGGAGAGATCCGATGACCCGTATTCAGACCCTGTCTCTCACCATCGGCGTCGCGCTGGCCGCCCTCGCCGTCGGCTGGATGGCGGGCCGCGCCACGCAGGACCCGTCATCCGTCAGCGCCTTGTCCGAGGCACCGGCCGCCGAACGCAAAGTGCTCTATTACCGTAATCCCATGGGTCTGCCGGACACCTCGCCGGTTCCGAAGAAGGACCCGATGGGCATGGATTACGTCGCCGTGTATGCCGGCGATGCACCACCGGCGGCACCCGGCACGGTGGTCCTGGCCCCGGACAAGGTGCAGGCGCTGGGCGTGCGCACCGAAGCGGTCAAGCGCGGGGCCCTGGCCGCCATCGTGCGCACCAGCGGCACGGTGGCGGTCGACGAGACCCGGCAGTATGCGATCGCGCCGCGCTTCGAAGGCTGGGTCGAGCGGCTGTACGCCAACCAGACCGGCATGCGCGTCCGCGCCGGGCAGCCGCTGCTGTCGGTGTACAGCCCGCAGCTGGCCGCGGCGCAACAGGAATACCGGCTGGCCGACGAGACGGCCCGAAGGCTGGCGGCGTCCGATCCCGTGAGCGCAGCATCGATGAGCCGCCTGCGCGATGCCGCCCGCACCCGCCTGCGCAACTGGGAAGTCAGCGACACGCAACTGGGCAAGAACGGTCTGGTCCTCAGTGCGCCGGCGGACGCGGTGGTGATCGAGAAGCTCGTGGTCCAGGGTGCGCGTTTCGAGGCCGGCGAAACCATCCTGCGCCTGGCCGACCTTTCGACGGTGTGGGTCATCGCCAAGGTTCCGGCGGCGCAGGCCGCGGGCCTCAAGCCCGGCCAGCCGGCCCGCTTTGAAACCGTGGCCCTGCCGGGCCAGGTGGTCGAGGGTGAAGTCACCTTTGTGCAACCGGTCATCGATGCAATGACGCGCACCGTGGACGTGCGCATCGCCCTGCCCAACCCGAATGGCGACCTGCGGCCCGGGCTTTACGGCACGGTGCTGCTTGAAGAGCCGGGGTCTGGGCCGGTCCTGAGCGTTCCGCGCTCGGCGGTGCTCGACAGCGGCACGCGCCAGTTGGTGCTGGTCGAAACCGGCCCCGGCCGCTTTGCATCGCGTGACGTCAGCCTGGGTCGCCGCGGTGGCGATCGCATCGAGATCCTCGACGGGCTGGCCGAGGGCGAGTTGGTCGTGGTCTCCGCGAACTTCCTGATCGACGCGGAAAGCAACCTGCAGTCGGCGCTGGAGGGTCTGGGCGGGCATGCAGGACATGGCACGCCCGCAGGCAGCCGCGGGGATCCACAACCCGAATCCGGCGATGGCACCGCCGACCCGCACGCGGGCCATGCCGACGCCGCCGCGGACCCGCACGCAGGTCATTCCATGCCGGCCACGCCGGAGGAGACTGCGCCCCCTTCCACCGATCACGAGGGGCACTGACATGCTTGGCCGCCTCATCGAATGGTCGGTCCGCAACGTCTTCCTTGTGCTGGTGATGACGCTGGCGATCGTCGCCGGTGGCGTCTACGCCCTGCTGCAGACGCCGCTGGACGCACAGCCGGACCTGTCGGACGTCCAGGTGATCGTGTTCACCGAGTACCCGGGGCAGGCGCCCCAGGTGGTCGAGGACCAGGTGACGTATCCGCTGACCAGCGCCCTGCTCGCGGTGCCGAAGTCGAAGGACGTCCGCGGGTTCTCGTTCTTCGGCGCCTCCTTCATCTATGTCATCTTCGAGGAGGGCACGGACCTCTACTGGGCGCGCTCGCGCGTGCTCGAAAACCTCAACGTCGCCTCCAAGAACCTCCCGGCCGGCGTGGCACCCGCTCTGGGCCCCGACGCCACGGGCGTGGGCTGGGTCTACCAGTACGTCCTCAAGAGCGACCGCCACTCGCTGGACGAGCTGCGCGCCATGCAGGACTGGTACCTGCGCTACCAGCTCACCACCGCGCCCGGCGTGGCCGAGGTCGCCAGCGTTGGCGGCTTCGTGCGCCAGTACTCGATTACCGTCGATCCGGTCCGGCTGCGCGAGTTCGACATCCCGATTTCGCGGGTGTCCGAGGTGATCGCCGCGAGCAACCGCGACGTCGGCGGCCGCGTGATCGAGATGGCCGAGACCGAGTACATGGTCCGCGGCATTGGCTACCTGCGCGGCATCGAGGACATCGAGAGCCTGGTGCTGCGCGCCGAAGGAGGCGCACCGGTGCTGATCGGCGATGTTGCCCGGGTCGAACTGGTGCCCGACGAGCGCCGTGGCATCGCCGACCTGGACGGCGAAGGAGATGTCGTGGCCGGGATTGTCATTGCGCGGTTCGGCGAGAACGCCCTGGCCGTGATCGGCGGGGTGAAGGACAAGATCGCCGAACTTGCACGAGGCTTGCCCGAAGGCGTCAGCGTCCAGGCGGTCTACGACCGGTCCGACCTCATCGTGCGTGCAATCAAGACCCTGCGCACGACTTTGCTCGAGGAAAGCCTGATCGTCGCCCTGGTCTGCCTGGTGTTCCTGTTCCATGCGCGCAGCGCGCTGGTCGCGATCGTCATGCTGCCGGTCGGCGTGCTGATCGCGGTGATCGCGATGCGTGCGCTTGGCATGAACTCGAACATCATGAGCCTGGGCGGCATCGCGATCTCGATCGGCGTGATGGTCGACGCCGCGATCGTGATGATCGAGAACGCGCACAAGCACATCGAGCGCTCCGACGGCTCCCGAAGCCGGGCCCAGCTGATCATCGACGCCTGCCGCGAGGTCGGGCCGGCGCTGTTCTTCAGCCTCATGATCATCACCGTCTCGTTCCTTCCGGTGTTCGCCCTGGAGGCGCAGGAAGGCCGCCTGTTCAAGCCGCTGGCGTTCACCAAGACGTTCGCCATGGCCGGCGGTGCGCTGCTTTCGGTGACGCTCGTCCCCGTGCTCATGCTGCTGTTCGTGCGCGGCAAGATCGTGCCCGAGCACAAGAACCCGGTGAACCGGGTCCTGGTCGCGGCCTATCGGCCAGTGATCGACGTCGTGCTGCGGCACCGCATGGCCACGATCGTGATCGCCCTCGTCGCCCTGTTCGCCAGCCTGTGGCCCGCGTCGCGGCTGGGCAGCGAGTTCATGCCCACGCTCAACGAGGGCACGCTTTTGTACATGCCGGCATCGCTGCCTGGCATGTCGGTGACCAAGGCCTCCGAGCTGCTGCAACAGCAGGACCGGATCATCAAGGGCTTCCCGGAAGTTGAGTCGGTGTTCGGCAAGGCGGGCCGCGCCCTGACGGCCACTGACCCGGCCCCGCTGGAGATGTTCGAAACCGTCATCAACCTCAAGCCCGAGGACGAGTGGCGCGACGGCATGACCACCGACAAGCTGATTGCCGAGATGGACGCGGCGCTGAAGTTCCCCGGCGTGGCCAACTCGTGGACGATGCCGATCAAGGCCCGCACCGACATGCTGGCCACCGGCATCCGTACGCCGGTCGGGATCAAGCTCTTCGGCAATGATCTTGAGCAGCTCGATGCCCTGGCCACCGAGATCGAAGCGGTGGTGCGTGAGGTGCCTGGAACGACCAGCGCGTTCGCCGAACGCCTGACCGGGGCCTACTATCTCGATATCACGCCCGACCTGCGCAGTCTGGCGCAATACGGGGTCACCCTTGGCGAAGTCCAGGACGTTGTGGCGGCCGCACTCGGCGGCGAGATTGTCACCACCATCCTCCAGGGCCGCGAGCGTTTCAGCGCGATCGTGCGCTATCCGCGCGAGCTGCGCGACGACCCGCACCGCATCGGCAGCCAGGTCCTGGTGCCGGTGCCCGGCGGCGCGCAGGTGCCCCTCGGCGAGTTGGCGCGGATCGAGGTCAAGAAAGGGGCGCCCAGCATCCGCACCGAGAACGCCATGCTGGCGGCCTACATCTACGTCGACACGCGCGAGAGCGACCTGGGCCGCTACGTGGAGGCGGCACAGCAGGCCGTTGCCAAGCAGGTGCAGTTCCCACCCGGCTACTACGTGACCTGGAGCGGGCAGTACGAGTACATGCAGCGCGCCGCCGAAAAGATGCGCGTCGTCATCCCGGTGACGCTGGCGCTGATCTTCCTGCTGCTGTACCTCAACTTCCGCCGCGTCACCGAGTCGTTGATCGTGATGCTGTCGGTGCCGTTCGCGCTGGTCGGCGGCATCTGGCTGATGTGGATGCTCGACTACAACGTCAGCGTCGCGGTGATCGTGGGCTTCATCGCGCTGGCGGGCGTTGCCGCGGAAACCGGCGTGGTGATGCTGATCTACCTCGACCACGCGCTCGAGGCGCGGGCCGTGCAGCGTCGGGCCGAAGGCCGTTCGCTGGATGCACGCGACCTGCGCGAGGCGATTGTCGAAGGTGCGGTCGACCGCGTGCGCCCGAAGATGATGACCGTGGTCGCGATCATGGCCGGCCTGCTGCCGATCATGTGGAGCAGCGGCACCGGCTCGGAGGTGATGCGCCGCATCGCCGCGCCGATGGTGGGTGGCATGGTTTCCTCCACGGTGCTGACCTTGATCGTGATTCCGGCGTTGTACTCGATGATCAAGCAGCGGCAGCTGGCGAGGAAGCCGCCGGCACCCGCCGCGCTGCCCGTGGAAGTGCCGTGATGCGTCCCACTTTCAACGCCCCTGTGCAAAGGCGGTCCGCGTCTGCGCGGGCCCATCGTTATCGCCGCGGGAGCACCAGGCGTCTTGTCATTGATGGCCTCGCGTCCGTCGAGCTTGACCTGTGTGCGAGACACAGGTCTATCGTGATCAACATCTTGCCGGGAGTGCGCCAATGACGGCCAAAGACGAAGCAGTGCCGCCGCTGATAACGGTACGCCAGCTGGCACAGCAGGGCGACGTCACGGTGCATGTAGTGCGCAACTATCTGCGGCGCGGCCTGCTGCGAGCGGCCACGCATACCGGGAGCGGCTACCAGCTGTTTTCAGCCTCGGAGCTCCAGCGCCTGCACTTCATTCGTACGGCGCAACAGCTCGGCTTCACGCTGACTGAAATCGAGGACATCATCCGCCACAGCCTGCTGCGACATAGTCCCTGCCCGCTCGTGAGGGACATCATCCGGCGCAGGCTCGACGACACCCGCCAACAACTGGACAGGCTGCTGGCCATGCACGAACGGATGGAGCATGCCATCCACACTTGGGCAGCGCTGCCGGACTCCATTCCGACTGGCGACGATGTCTGCGCATTGATCGAAGCCGTTGCCGCGACAGAAGGCGGCAAGTTCGTCAGGTCCACCCCGCGACGACTCCTCGGGCGTCGCCTCACTCAGGAGAATTTGCCATGACTGCCCCCCGCTCTCCCGCCACGTCCGGGTCCCGACGTTGGGTCTTCTGGATCTTCCTCGCGCTGGCCGTGTTCTATCTGGGCGTCGAGCATCGCGCCCACCTCGCAGGAACGCTCCGCTGGTTGCCACTGGCCATCCTGCTGCTGTGCCCCCTCATGCATGTGTTCATGCACAAGGGGCATGGCGGGCATGGAGGGCACGGGCGCGGCGGCAATGCCGACGACACACCCAACGGCAGCCCCGACACCCGTGGCAAGCCCGTATTGACCGACGAAACGTCCGACACCTCGACCGGAGGGCACTGACATGCATGCACCTGACTCTGGCTACGGTCTTTGGCTCCTGGCCGCCATCAACGCCGCGTTCTTCATCTTCTTTGCCTGGAGCTTCTACAAGCCGTTGACCCGGTGGGACTGGCGGGGGTTCGGGATGTTCTCCGCCTTCGTCGTGGCCCTGTTCGCGGAAATGTATGGCTTCCCGCTGACGCTGTACGTCCTGGGCGGCTGGCTCAGCGCCAACTATCCGCAGGTGAACTGGCTCAGCCATGACGCGGGGCATTTGCTGGAGATGTGGTTCGGCTGGCGCGCCAATCCGCATTTCGGTCCATTCCACATCGCGAGTTTCGTGTTTATCGGCGGAGGGTTCTGGTTGTTGTCGACCGCCTGGCCCGTGCTGTATCGGGCACAGCGAGAGGGTCGGCTTGCCCGTGAGGGCGTGTATGCGCGCATGCGCCACCCGCAGTACGTTGCCTTCGTGCTGGTGCTGACCGGCTTCCTGCTGCAGTGGCCGACGCTGCTCACACTCATCAGCTTTCCGGTGCTCGTGTGGGCCTATGCCCGCCTCGCTCGCCGTGAGGAGAAAGATTGCCTGAGCCGCTTTGGCGACGACTATGCCCGCTACATGCAGGAGGTCCCGGCCTTCCTCCTGCGACGCCGGCGCGGCCCCGCGCCATCGCCGGGAGAAGCATGATGACGCAGGTTGAGGAGCTGCCTGGGCAACGCTCCGCCGTTCAAGTTGCCCACCTGCATGGTCTCTCCGTTCGTGTTGTCGCCGCAGATCTCCGTCTCCGTTCAGGCCCATCCAAGGAGTCCACTCAATGAATACGGTCACACCCGTTGCCTGTTCCGCAGCCCCACGTACCAATTCCTACCGCTGGTTCGCCGCACTGGCGCTGGTGGGCGCACTCGCATTCTCCTTCGCACTGCCGGGCGTCGCATCCGCGAGCGAGGGCGGGTTCCGCCACAACGTCTTGATGCGCGGCCAGGTGTTGGAGAAGGGGGACGAGACGCTCGTGGTCTGCGTCGGGCAGGCCGACGGCGCCCAGGTCGGGCAGGTGCTGGATGTGATCCGGCACAAGCGCCGTATCCGGCATTCGCGGGCCGGCGGTCCACGCTATCGCCGCGAGAACATCGGTCAAGTACGGATCGCCGAACTGTTCGACAGCCACTACGCGGAGGCTGAAGTGATCTCCGGCAGCCCCAAGGTCAACGACACAGTGGAGCTGATCCGCCCCTGACAAGCGCGCAGGCGATGCAGATGCGCCTCGGCCCTCGCCATGCCATCAGCAATCACTTCCCTTCCAGGACAGGAGCCACAACATGACATCGTCTTCCAGCCCCACCCTGCAATTCCTCGGTGCCGCGGGCACTGTGACTGGCTCGCGCTACCTGGTTGAGGCCAACGGTCAGCGCGTGCTCGTGGACTGCGGCCTGTTCCAGGGCTACAAGCAATTGCGCGACCGCAACTGGGCTCCGTTTCCCGTCGAGCCGTCATCGATCGACGCGGTAGTCCTGACCCACGCCCACCTGGACCATTCGGGCTACTTGCCCGCACTGGTCAAACAAGGGTTCCGCGGCCGGATCCACTGCACCCATGGCAGCGTGGCCCTGTGCGGCCTGCTGCTTCCCGACAGTGGATACCTGCAGGAAGAGGATGCTAAGTATGCAGCGCGCAAAGGGTACTCCAAGCACAAGGAACCACGACCGCTTTATACCGAGGATGACGCCCGCCGCAGCCTGAAGCAGCTCAAGGGGCATGACTATGGTCGCGACATCGAGGTCGCATCAGGCGTCACGATCCGCTTCCATCCTGCCGGCCACATCCTGGGCGCTGCCCACGTCAGCCTGGACGTCCAGGGCCAGCGCCTGCACTTCAGTGGTGACCTGGGCCGGCAGCAGGAGTCTCTGATGAACCCGCCAACGCCCCTGCCCGCCTGTGACGTACTGGTCTGCGAATCCACATATGGCAATCGGGAACACGTTCCGATCGACCAGGAGGCGGAGCTGGCCCCCATCATCCGCCGCGTCGCTGCCCGTGGGGGCGTAATCGTCATTCCGGCCTTTGCCATCGGTCGCGCCCAGGCGCTCATGCTGCATATCGCCCGGTTGCGCGAGCGCAAGGACATCCCTCGCGTGCCGGTCTACCTCAACAGCCCGATGGCAATCAACGCGACCCGGCACTACCACGCCCACCATTCCGAGCACCACGTGTCCGAAGAGGACTGCCAGCGGATGTTCGACGTGGCCACCTTCGTCAACACTGTAGAAGAGTCGAAGGCGCTCAACCGCCAGCGCGGGCCGATGATCATCATCTCGGCCAGCGGCATGATCACCGGCGGGCGCGTGTTGCACCACATCGAGGCGTTCGGCCCCGATGACCGCAACGCGATCCTGCTCGCGGGCTACCAGGCCGGAGGAACACGCGGTGCCGCGCTGGCGGCAGGCAAGCGCACGTTGCGCATGTTCGGCCGCGAGGTCCCCATCCGCGCTGAAGTGGTGCAGCTGGAAGGCTTCTCCGGCCACGCCGACGCCGGGGAGTTGCTGGACTGGATGCGCACCGCGCCGTCCGCGCCGCGCGTGGTGTACCTCACCCATGGCGAGCCCGATGCAGCCGACACACTGCGCGCGCGCGTGCAGCGTGAACTGGGCTGGCGTGCGCGCGTGCCGGAGCACCTGGAGCAAGTCGGATTGGAGGATGCGAGATGACCACGCAGGCCCCGGGCCACACCCGCCTGCGCGTCACCCGTGCCGGCATCGACACCTACCAGCAGCCGGTGGTCTATATGCACCGTGACTGTGAAGTCTGCCGCTCGGAAGGCTTTGCCGCGATGACTCGCGTGAGGCTAGACGTGGGTTCGCGCACGCTGGTGGCGACGCTGAACGTGGTCGTGGACGATCGGCTCGGCCTGGACGAGGTGGCGCTCTCGGAGACCGCGTGGACGCTGCTCGATCCCATGCCCGATGTCCTTGCCCGGGTCCGGCACGCGGAACCCGCGGCGTCGGCAGGCGCGCTCCGCGCCAAGGTGTTCGGGGCACGGCTGGACGACGCGCAGTACCTCGCCCTGGTGCAGGACGTGATGGAAAGCAGGCTGTCGGACCTGGAGCTTGCCGCCTTCGTCACGGCCAGCGCGGGCGACCGCCTCGACAACGTCGAGACGACCGCGCTGACGCGGGCCATGATCGCGGTTGGCCAGCGCCTGGACTGGGGCGATGGGCCGGTGCTGGACAAGCACTGCGTCGGCGGCCTGCCGGGCAATCGCACCACCCCGATCGTGGTGGCCATCGTGGCCGCGCTGGGCTACCGCATCCCGAAGACGTCCTCGCGCGCCATCACATCGCCCGCGGGCACCGCCGACACCATGGAAGTGATGGCGCCGGTGGCGCTCGACCTGGCGGCGATGCGGCGGGTGGTGGAGCGCGAGGGCGGCTGCATCGTCTGGGGCGGCAACGTGCGCCTGAGCCCGGCCGACGACATCCTGATCCGGGTCCAGCGCCCGCTGGACTTCGATAGCGACGGACAACTGGTAGCCAGCGTGCTGTCGAAGAAGATCGCGGCGGGCTCCACCGACGTGCTGATCGACATGCCGGTGGGTCCGACCGCCAAGGTGCGCAGTGAGGCTGCGGCGGACAGCCTCGGCTCGCGGCTTGCACACACCGCCAGCGCGCTTGGATTGCAGCTGGCCATCCATCGCTCCGACGGCACCCAGCCGGTGGGTCGGGGCATCGGCCCGGCGCTCGAGGCGCACGATGTGCTCAAGGTGCTGCGCAACGCCACCGACGCACCGGCCGACCTGCGCGAACGCGCGCTTGCGCTGTCGGCGGCGCTGCTGGACATGGCACCGGGCAGCAGCACCGGCACCGGACTGGAGCGCGCGCGCAGCGTGCTGGATTCCGGGAGGGCGCTGGCCAAGTTCCTGGCGATCTGCGAAGCCCAGGGAGGCTTCCGCGAACCGGCGCGGGCGCCATTCACCGCCGACGTTCCGGCATCCGCGTCGGGCCGCATCACGGAAATCGACAACCGCAGGCTGGCCAAGCTGGCCAAGTTGGCCGGCGCACCCACATCCCCCACCGCCGGCCTGGAAACGAGTCTGCGCGTCGGCGATGCGGTCGAGCGCGGACAGCCTCTGCTGACCCTGCATGCGGAGTCTCCGGGCGAGCTGGCCTATGCGCTGGAGCACGCCGCCACCTTGCAACCCTTCGTCCTTGGAGAGGTTCCATGACCCGTGTGCTGATGCCTTTCCCGGCCGATGCAGCATTGGCCAGCACCATGAACCAGGCTATGCAGGCGCGCATTGCACCTGTGGCTTGGCGGCACTTTCCCGATGGCGAGTCGCTGGTGACCCTGGAGGACTCGCTGGCTGGCGCGGATGTGGCCATCCTGGCCAGCCTGCGCCACGCCGATGCTTTGGCCCTCCCGTTGCGTTTCGCCGCCCGAACGGCGCGCGAGTTCGGGGCGCGCTCGGTCGGCCTGATCGCGCCCTACCTGGGGTACATGCGCCAGGACAAGCGTTTCCATGGTGGTGAAGCGGTCAGCACGCCGCTGTTTGCCCAGTTCCTGGAGGAGACGTTCGACTGGCTGGTGACCGTGGACCCGCACCTGCACCGCGTCGAGCGCCTGCAGTCGCTCTACCGGATTCCGACGGCCCACGTGTCGGCGACGCCGGCCGTGGCGCGCTGGATCGCGGAGACCGTCCCCGACGCGGTGCTGATCGGACCCGACAGCGAGAGCGAGCAATGGGTCGCCGACATCGCCGCCCGCTCCGGCATGCACTGGCAGGTGCTGGCCAAGGAACGCCACGGCGACTACGACGTGCGCGTGAGCCTGCCTGACCCGGCGGCCGTGGCCGGCCGGACCCCGGTCCTGGTCGACGACATCGTGTCGTCCGGCCATACGATCCTGGAGACCCTCGCGCACCTGCGCCAGCTGTCGCTGCCGCCACCGCTGCTGGTCGCCCTCCATCCGGTGTTCGCGGGCGATGCCTACGCCCGCCTGCAGGAGGCGGGCCTGGCCCGCATCGTCAGCACCGACACCATTCCCCACCCGTCGAACGCGATCGCGCTGGGCGCCGACCTCGCCGCCGCGGCATCGACCCTGATGCGCGCTTCGACCGATTCCCCGGAGGACCCATGAACCTGCATCTCAACTGCTGCACCGCCGACCAGCTGTCGGCCGCCGAGCGCCAGCGGATCCTTGAACTGGCCGACGCCCACCGGCAGACCGATCCCGCGTTCGCCCATTGGGCTGCCGGCTACGGCGTGATCCGGCATGACCCGCTCACCCAGCTCCGGGTCCGCCAGATGGTGGACGAGCTGGTGACCCTGGGCCGCACGCCCGATGCCGGCACCGCCTGGCAGCGGCTCGCCGCGGCCGACCGCGTCACCAGCGCCGGCATGTGGCTGGTGGCGCACATGACCTACAGCCAGCGGGTCCGTACCGACGGTGCGGCCCTCGAGTCCGATGACTTCAAGATCACCCCCGAAGGCCACACCGGCGGGTCCCTCAACATGGTGCCCGCCTATGCCGGCTACCTGCTGATGGACGCCCTGGATGGCGTCACCCGCGCATGGATGATGGGCCAGGGACACTGCGTGGCCGCGATCGACGCGCTGAACGTGCTGGTTGGCAACATGACCGACCGGCACGCCGAACGTTACGACCGCACCGGCGAAGGGCTGAGCCGGTTCGTAAGCGACTTCTATGCCTACACCCTCAATCCGGACGGAACGCCGGCGTCGCCCCTCGGCTCCCACGTCAATGCGCACACCGCCGGGGGCGTGATGGAAGGCGGCTATCTCGGCTTTGCCGAGCTGCAGTACGTGCATGCGCCGCTCAAGGATGAACGCCTGGTCGCCTTCCTCAGCGACGGTGCGTTCGAGGAACAGCGTGGCAGCGACTGGGCGCCACGCTGGTGGCGCGCCGAGGACAGCGGACTGGTCAGCCCGATCATCATCCTCAACGGGCGCCGCATCGAACAGCGCAGCCAGATCACCCAGCAGGGCGGCGAGCGGTGGCTGGACCGGCACCTGCGATTGAACGGCTTTGATCCGATCGCGCTGGACGGGCGCGATCCGGCCAGCATCGCGTGGGGCATCCACGTGATGGAGTCGCGCCTGCAAGCGGGCGCCGCTGTTCCCGCCGACGTGCGGCTGCCCTATGGCATCGCCGAAACCGTCAAGGGCTTCGGCTTCCCCGGCGCCGGGACCAACGCCTCGCACAACTTGCCGCTGCCGGGGAATCCGGCGAAGGATGCCGCGGCGCGCACGCTCTTCAATGAAGGCGCAGCGGCGCTGTTCGTGGCCGCGTCGGAGCTCGAGCAGGCCGTTGCCGCACTCAACAGCCACGATCTCCAGCAGCGGGTGCGCGAGCGCGACCATGCGCTGGCCGATCGCCAGGTGGAACCGCCCCGCGTCCCGGCGATCGCCGACCGCGGCGCCGGCGGTGAGAGCTCGCCAATGACCGCACTCGACGAGCAGTTCGTCGCCATCGCCGAGGCGAATCCGGGACTGCGGGTGCGCGTGGGCAATCCCGATGAGCTGCGCAGCAACAAGCTCGACCGGACCCTGGACGCGATGAAGCACCGGGTGCACGAGCCCGAGCCCGGCGTCGCCGAATCGCCAACCGGCGCGGTCATCACTGCGCTCAACGAAGAAGCCGTGGTCTGCGCGGCGCTCGGCAACAAGGGCGGGCTAAACTTGGTGGTCACCTACGAGGCGTTTGCACCGAAGATGCTCGGCGCCGTACGTCAGGAACTGATCTTCGCCCGCCACCAGGCCCAGGCCGGGCGCCCACCCGGCTGGCTGGGCGTGCCCCTGGTGCTGACCTCGCACACGTGGGAGAACGCGAAGAACGAACAGTCCCACCAGGATCCGACCATGGCCGAGGCACTCATGGGCGAAATGGCCGACATTTCGCGCGTGGTGTTCCCGCCGGACGCCAATGGCGCTGCCGCCGCCCTCGCCCGCGCCTACGCGCAACGGGGCACGGTCACCACACTGGTCGTTCCCAAGCGTCCGGTGCCTCATGAGCTGACCCCGCAGCAGGCCCAGGCACTGGCCGAGACCGGCGCAACATGCCTCGCCGGCGATCCGGAGACGGCGGCGATCCTGCTGGTGGCCACCGGCGCGTACCAGCTGCAGGAAGTGCGCCGCGCACAGGCGCGTCTGGCCGCACGCGGAATGTCGGCCGCGATCGTCTATCTCGCCGAACCCGGCCGATTTCGCGCCCCGCGCGATCCGGAGGAGGCAAGGTACGTGCACTCCGACAGTGCGGTCCAAGCGCTGTTTCCGGTGGGCCGGCCGCGCGTATTCGTTACCCACACCCGTCCGGAGCCCTTCCTCGGTGCGCTGCGCCGACTCGACACCGGCCCCACCACCACCGCGGCGCTGGGCTTCGTCAACCGGGGCGGCACACTGGACGTGCCGGGCCTGCTGTTCGCCAACCGCAGCACCTGGGCGCACGTGGTTGACGCGGCTGCGGGCGTCCTCGGCGAGTCCCGCGACAACCTGCTGTCCGAAGCGGAGCTGGCGGCCGTGGATGGTCGCGGCGATCCGACCGCCATCCTGCGCGCGGAAGCGGGGCCGGCATCGTGAGCCGGCCGGCCAGGACCTCGCGCTGATGGCGGGCACGGTGCGCCGCGGAGGCCAGATCGCCTGGGCCGGACTGACTCTCGGGGTCGCGGTGTTGCGCCTGCGCCGACGCAGACCCGAACGGCTTCCCGCGTACGTCAGCGCCACCCTGGTGGGGCTGGGTACCACCTTCGTCAAGCTGGGCCAGGGTTTGAGCCTGCGCTGGGACCTGCTGCCGGCGCCCTATCGCGAGGCATTGTCGCGGTTGCACAGCGACGTGCCGGCATTTCCTGCGGACCAGGCCAGACACATGGTCGAGCAGGCGTTCGGCGCCTCCGTCGAAGAGCTTTTCGCCAGCTTCGATGACCATCCGCTGGCCGCCGCGTCGGTGGCTCAGATCCATCCGGCACGCATGCATGACGGTCGCGACGTGGTCGTCAAGGTCACCCGGCCCGGCATCCACGCTCAAGTGCAGGCTGACCTGCGGCTGCTTCGACGCACGCTGCGCGTAGCCCAGTGGATCTGGCCGCCTCTGAAGCGACACCGCCCCCTCGAACTGGTGGACGAGCTGGGCGCATTCCTGCGCGATGAAATCGACATGCGTCACGAGGCGCAGAACATGCGCCGCATGGCGAAGGTGCTCGATGCCCTGCCAGGCATCACACAGCCACATGTCGTTGAGCCCTACGCCACCCGCGACGTGCTGGTCCAGGATCGTAGCCACGGCACCCGCCTGGAAGCCGCTTATGGAACGGCGGCGGCTCCCGCACTGGCAAGGGCGCTGCTCGGTGCCTACGTGCATCAGCTCTTCGGCGCCGGCGTCTTCCATGCCGACCCGCACCCGGGGAATCTGTTCTTCTTTGACGACGGTCGCCTGTGCCTGCATGACTTTGGCTCGATCGGCGTGCTCGACCCTGCATCCCGGCTCGCGCTCGGCGGCATGGTCGAGGCCATTGCGGCCGACGACGCCGAGGGCGTGCTGGATGCAGCGATCGCCATGGGCTTCTTCCCGCCGCAGGTCGACCGCCGCTCGCATGTGCGCGAGATCCACCTGATCCTGGCCGAGATGGCCAGCCGTCCGCTGGCGCAGTGGTCCATTGCCGAGGCAATCTGGCGCGTGGCACGCATTGGGCAGGGCGCTGGCTTCCGGCTTCCGGCCCACCTGCTGTCCCTGATCCGGACGCTGTTCCTGGTCGAGAACACGCTGCGGGCGCTGGATCCGGATCTGGACCTGCTGGGGACGCTGTCCGCGCAGGCGGCCGCGATCGCCGACATTGCCGAAGCCAGCCGCCCCAGCGGCAACAGGCCGCTTGCCATGCGGCTGGCCCGCACTGCGCGCCAACTGCCACAGATCGCCACCGACCTGTTGCGGCAGGCGCAACTGAGCGACGGACGACCCGCCTTCTCCGTACACCACCATGGCCTGAGTTCCACGCAGGAGGCAATCGCGCGCACGGGCAACCGGCTGGCGTTGGCCCTGGTCACCTTGGGCCTGTACGTAAGCGGTGCGCTGTTGAGCCTGCATTCCGACGGCCCGCAAGTGTTCGGTCACATGCCTTTCCTGGCGATCGTGGCCTTCGCTGCTGCGGGATTGCTCTCACTGCGGCTGGTGATGGCCATCGCCAGATCGGGACACTTGTAACAGAACACTGATCTATCTCCCCGCTGGTGCCCGGTGCATCAGTGCATTCAGGAAGGCAGACCCATGACGCAACGCAATCATCATCATCAAGATCATCAGGCGCACGGCGAGCAACCGCCGCATCCCCGCACGGGTGCTGAAGGTGACGTCCATGCCGGGCACGACAAGCATGCCGGCCACAGCGTGGCGAGCTTCCGCGACAAGTTCTGGTTCACGCTGCTGCTGACCATCCCCACTCTGATCTGGAGCGGGATGATCCAGCATTGGTTCGACTACACCGCACCACAGTTCCCGGGGTCGGCGTACATCCCGGCGGTGTTCGGCACGATCGTGTACTTCTACGGCGGCTGGCCGTTCCTCCGCGGCGGATACCACGAGCTGAGAAATCGCCTGCCGGGCATGATGACGCTGATCTCGCTTGCGATCACCGTCGCCTTCCTTTACAGCGCGTTGGTCACGCTCGGCGTTGTCGAGGGCTTGGACCTGTGGTGGGAGCTGGCGACGCTGGTGGCGATCATGTTGCTCGGCCACTGGATCGAGATGCGTTCGATCAACCAGGCACAGGGCGCTCTCAAGGAACTCGCGAAGCTGCTGCCTGATATGGCGGTGCGGTTGGATGAGGCCGGTACCGCGAAGGAAGTCCCTGTCGCGGAACTGAAGCGCGGCGACCTGCTGCTCATCAGGCCCGGCGCGAGCATTCCCGCCGACGGCGTCGTGAAGGAAGGGACCAGCGCCGTCAACGAAGCGATGATCACCGGCGAGTCCAAGCCGATGGACAAGTCGACGGGCGACCGGGTGATCGCCGGCACCGTCAACGGACAGGGCTCGTTGCGTGTCGAGGTGACGGGAACCGGCGACGAGACCGCGCTCGCGGGTATCATGCGGCTCGTCGAGCAGGCCCAGACGTCGCGCTCGCGCGCCCAGGCCCTGGCGGACCGGGCGGCGTTCTACCTCACGATCATCGCCATCGTCTCCGCCGCGGTTACCGCCATTGTCTGGCCACTCCTCGGTCGACCGTGGAGCTTCACGATCGAGCGCGTAGTGACCGTGCTCGTGATCGCCTGTCCCCATGCGCTGGGCCTGGCCATTCCGCTGGTGACCGCCATCTCGACCACGATTGGCGCACGGAACGGCCTGCTCGTGCGCGATCGACGCGGCCTGGAAGAGGCCCGTTTGCTGAACACGGTCGTGTTCGACAAGACAGGCACGCTCACCCTCGGTTCGCACCGCGTCGTGAAGACCACTGCCGCCGATGGACTCACCGACGACGAGGTGCTTCGCGTGGCCGCGTCGGTCCAGCGCGACGCTGAACATCCGATCGCGCAGGCGCTGATGACCAGCGCCAAGGAACATGGCATCGACGTTCCGATGTCGCAGGACTTCGAGTCCATGCCGGGACGCGGCGTGCGCGCAGTCGTCGAGGAGCGCTCGCTTCACGTTGGCGGGCCGGGTCTGTTGAGAATGCTCGCGGTCGAACCGCCGGAGACGCTTCGGCGGGCTGCCGAATCAGCGGCAGCCGATGGTCAATCTGCAACCTACCTGGTGGAAGGCGACCGGGTGCTCGCCGTATTTGCGATCGCGGATGCCATCCGTCCCGAATCGTTCGACGCGGTCAAGCGGCTGCACGACGAAGGACTGGAGGTTGTCCTGCTGACGGGTGATTCCACGGCGGTCGCAAACGCGGTCGCGAAGGAACTCAACATCGACACCGTCTTCGCCGAGGTATTGCCCGAGGACAAGGTGGCAAAGATCGAGGAGCTGCAGGCCCAGGGCAAGCGCGTCGCGATGGTGGGTGACGGTGTCAATGACGCTCCGGCGCTGCTCACGTCCGACGTCGGCATCGCCATCGGCACAGGGACGGACGTCGCGGTCGAGGCCGGCGACGTCGTACTCGTGCGCAGCGACCCGCGCGACGTGCCAGCGATCATCGAATTGAGCAAGGCCACCTATCGCAAGATGATCCAGAACCTGTGGTGGGCCGCCGGCTACAACATCGTCGCCATCCCTCTCGCCGCTGGCGTTCTCGCCGCATGGGGGATCCTGCTGCAACCTGCGCTTGGGGCAGTGCTCATGTCGCTGAGCACCGTCGTTGTGGCAATCAATGCGCAGTTGTTGCGCCGGGCGGTGCGGTCCCCATGAACATGATTCGGGGACACCTGTGACCACGCGCCGGCTTCTTGCACTCAACGTTGGCTCGTCCACCCTCAAGGGCGCGTCCTATCTGTTCAACACTGAGGGACACGGCGCGCAGTCTCGTCTGCTCGAGCGCTCCCGGGCCGAAATTCCAGTCGGCGTGGATGCGCAGGAGCGCCTTGCCACCCTGCTCGAGGCATTGTCGGAGCCGTGGCCCAGCCCCGACGTGGTGGTGCACCGAATCGTACATGGCGGTGACCTGCACGACGCCCGCGAGCTCGACGAAACCGTGCTCGCGAAACTGGATGCATTGGTGCCGTTCGCACCCTTGCACCAGCCGGTAGCCCTCGCTTTCGCGCGTGCCGCGCGCATGCGTTGGCCGCACGCGCGCCAAGGCGTGGCCTTCGACACCGACTTCCACGCGTCGCTCGCGCCCTGGAGCCGGCGCTTGCCTGTCCCTGAAGCATGGGATGCGCTGGGCATCCGCCGCTACGGTTTCCATGGACTCGCCTTTGCCTCCGCGCTCCGCATAGTGGCCAGCCACGACGCTGGAATCCTGAAGGGCCGCGCTGTCTTCGCGCATCTGGGGGGTGGCTGCAGCGTCTGCGCCGTCGAGGGCGGCCGCAGCCGCGACACCACCATGGCGCTCACTCCGCTGGGTGGAATCCCGAGCCCTACCCGCTCCGGAGATCTCGATCCCGGCGCATTGCTGTATCTGCTACGGCACGAGCGTCTGGATGCGCAGGCACTTGAAGATGGCCTTATCGCAGTGCAGGCCTTGCCGGAATCGCCGGGCATGGCGACATGCGCGTGTTGCTGGCCGATCCCGGCCCGCAGGCCCAGCTCGCCGTGGAGCTGTTTGCAGTCCGGATCGCGCAGTCCATCGCGGCCATGGCCACGGGAATCGGCGGACTCGACCATGTCGTCTTTTCCGGCGGCATCGGCCACCGCGCGCCCGGTCTGCGGGCGCGGATCATCGCGCGCCTGGGCTGGCTTGGCTTGGCGCTGGCGCCTTGCGCCAACGATGCTGGAGCCACGCGGATCGATGGTGGAAGCGGGCCAGCCATCTGGAACGTCGCGATCGATGAGGAACGCGAGCTGGCCGAATCGGCACTGGCCTGGCTGTAAGCCCCGGCACATCGCCAGGGCCAGCTCAAGCCAGGATCACTCGTCGATCAGTGGCGTCGTGAGCACCGCTGCGAATCCACCACCGGGGGTGCGCATGTTCGTGGTTTGGCCGTGGTACAGCCTGGCCGCGAACAACAGCACACCCGCCTCAGACGCAAAGCAGCGCACGTCGGCCTTGAGAAACTGGCCCCCATGCACGATCCGCATGCTCGGTGGCGCGAAGGTCTGTGCGATGTAGGTCGCCGACGCCATGGACTCCCACGTCCGCCGGGTGAGCTTGTCGCCCCGATAGCTCCCTCGGCTGCCGAACCCTGCTGCAGGCTTGAAGAAGTAGCCGTTGCGCGCTGCCCACAGCGCATCCCGGTTCCCGGGCACGACTTCAACCGTGGGCGGGATCACCTGTGCCAACAGGGCGGTCGAACCCGCATCGACCCCGAACCCGCCAAGCAGAACAGGGTCTCCCAGCACCGCGAGGTTGCGCTTGTCGGCGAACAGCGCGTGCGCACGCGGATGCGGTGTCAGCGCCACTTCCCCTGCGAGGTAAGCCTGACGAAGGTCTGTATGTGACGCTTCCTCAAGCGCGAAATCGGTCAACCGGTTGTAGACCATGTCGATCCGGCCGTGCGCATCTGCAAGCCCGTCCGGACCAAACTTCAGTTCCTCGGGTGCGCGTATCACGCAGTCCACGCCATGCTCCCGGAATGCGCCCGCGTACAGCTCGAACTCGGGGTAGAGGAACTGCTCCCGCGGGGCGCTGTCCACGATGGCCAGACGCGACGGCATACGGCCGGACTGCTGCCGGGCGTCCTCCAGCCAGGCGATGATAGCCATGTTGCTAGCGTTGGCCCCCGTTGTCCAAGTGGTCCACGCATCCGGTGCGCAGGCCTGCACGGCATCGACCAGCATTGCATTGAGAAGCAGCCCGCCGGGATTGGTGTTGACCTCAATCAGCCGCGGGCCGTCGACTGTCAAGTGAAAGTCCAGCCCCAGGACTCCACCCGCCGACCCTGGCTCATGGGTCGCGATGTCGGGGGCCCATTGCAGGACGTGCTGGCGATATCGCGGATTTGCTGCGACGTCGAAGACCGTCGCCGCGACTCGCCCCATGGCGTCCAGCGCCGCGCGATCAACGAACAGGGCATACGGGGAAAACAGGTGGGCGTGCACGGATGGATCGGCCGTGAACTCCGGAAAGGCAGACCGGATCGACTCGTGCAAACTGAAAACGTCAACCACTTCGCACGCACATCGCTGGTTGAGCTGCGCACCTACCGAGGTGGCACAGTCGAGATCGCAGCCTGCCTGTGCAGTCATTATCGAAGTCCGGTCAACCACAACATGAATTGTGCTGTTGGATCGGCGGGCATGGCACTGTTCCGAACGAGCAGAACACACAGCAGTCGCCTTGATTCGGCCGCAAGACCACTCCACAGCCCGTGCACTCGTAGAAAAATTGGCACGCTGTGACTGGCATTGTCTCGGTCGCCCGATGGCCGCACTCCGGGCAGGTCAAGATGCTTTCTAGCTCGACGTCACTCACCGTCAGCCCGCGCATTGGCCGGGAAGCCTGCTTCTGTGACTGCGCGCGCGATTCTAGATGTATCCGTCCGGCTCGTGTCGAACGTCACCGTGACTGTTTCTGCCCGCGTGTCAACCTTCGTCTCGGTGACGCCAGGCACCTTCTCCAGCGCCTTCCTGATGGTGATGCCGCAGGCGGGACAGGTCATGTTCTCGGCATCGAACACCACGGTCGCGGGCGTCGCCGCCAGGGCGGCCCCGACCGAGAGAGCAGCCACGAGGGCCAGTATCCACTTGCGCATTGCGCCTCCTACAGAATCCAGACGATGTAATAGGGAAACAGCAGCAACAGGACGATGAGGACTGTCGCCAACCAGAGCCAACGCCGCCTCCTTCGCAGGGTGTCCGGCTCGACGCAACTGCCATCCACACCGCAATGTGACGCCGGCCGATACAGCATCCAGAACGCCACCGCCAAGGACACTACGGCGGCGGCACTGAACCAAGGCCTCAAGGGATCCAGGGCCGTAAGGGTGCTGATCCAAGCGCCGCTGATCCCCATGAACACCAGTACCAGTGGCACGACGCAACAGACGGACGCGCCAATGGCGGCGATGCTCGCGCCAACGATGGCCGGAACAGAAGATTTAGCGGGAGTTGCTTGCATCCGGGCATACTAATCTCCGTACCCGGGTACGGAGTCAAGCTATGCGTCCAAACACGTTCACGATCAGCCGCTTGGCAGCGGCTGCCGATGTGCACGTCGAAACCGTGCGCTACTACCAGCGCCGCAAGCTGCTGCATCAGCCCGCGCGACCGAGCGGAGGCGTGCGTCGCTACGGCGAAAGCGACGTGAATCGGCTTCGGTTCATACGGCACGCTCAGAAGATGGGATTCAGCCTCGACGAGATCGCTGGCTTACTACAGATTACAGGCAAGCATTCTTGCGAGCAGACCCGCCAGTTGACCGAGCGAAAGCTCGTCGATGTCCGCCTACGAATCCGCGAGTTGAGGAATCTGGAGAGGGACCTCGAACAGAAGGTAGCGCGGTGCGCCCGAGTTCCGGCGGGAGAGTGCTGCCCAACCCTCGATTTTCTGGAGCGGCCAAGAAAGCCAGCTGCGACAGGCAGTTAGCTCACTTTCGGCCCGTTTTTACACGAATCCCTGCCGACCCTCGTGCTCAGTCGCGCCGCCCGCGCCGCGGTCAAACGCGGCGAGCGGTGTTGCTGCTCGTTGAAAATTGACCATAAATCGAGGGTTCTGCTCGCTGAAAATTGACCAGGGTGTTCTGACCTAACCTGCCGGCCTTTTGGACCGGCAGGGAGACGAGGTGCACACCATGGCAACGTACGCAAAGGTGCGACGGATGCGGCTCCGCGAGGGGCTGTCGACTAGTGAGATCGCCAGACGGACGAGTCTGTCGAGGAATACGATCAAGGCGTGGCTGCGGGAGTCAACCCGCAGGGAGTTGAGTTACCGGCGCGAGGCGGGCTCGAAGAAGCTCGATGATCATCGAGAGTGGTTGCGACAGGCGCTTGAGATCGATGCCCGTCGGCCGAGAAAGG
>NZ_FOVF01000025.1 GCF_900115085.1 Dokdonella immobilis
CCGCTTCCTACAACGAAGCGGCAACGCGAGGTCGGTGGTCGAAGCCCGCGCCGCACTTCGCACGCTCATCTTGGGAGGAGCCTTCAGGCTCGACGCTCTTCGACGTCGTGCGAGAAAAAGCATCGCGGCTGAAGCCGCTTCCTACAACGAAGCGGCAACGCGAGGTCGGTGGTCGAATCCCGCGCACCTGGTTTTCCGGCCTTCGAATACGAGCCTCCCAACAGGCCCGAAACAGCATGCTACTGCGGCGGACGCTGCTTCATCCCGCTCTTCCAGGCATACACGGCGGCTTGGGTGCGGTCGCTGACGTTGAGCTTGCCGAGCACGTTGCTGACGTGGGTCTTGACGGTCTTTTCGCCGATGCCGAGGCGTTCGGCGATCATCTGGTTGCTCAGCCCTTCGGCCACGAGGGTCAGGGTCTCGCGCTCGCGCTGGCTCAGCGACTCGAGCACGCCGCTGCCCGGTTCGACGCCGCGCCGCAATGCATCCATCAGGCGCGCGGCGATGCGCTGGTGCAGCACCGCTTCGCCCTTGGCGGCCTTGCGCAAGGCATCGGCCAGGGCGTCCGCATCGACATCCTTGAGCAGGCAGGACAGCGCGCCGGCCTGGATCGCCGAAACGATCTGCTGGACATCCTCGAACGAGGTCAGCAGGACGACCTGGGTGCCCGGGCTGGTCGCGCGGATGGCGCGCGTGGCTTCGATGCCGCCGCCTGGCATGACCAGATCGACCAGGGCGATGTCGGGCTTCTGGCGGCTGCACTGTTCGACGGCCGTCGCCGAGTCGTTGGCTTCGCCGACGATGGAAAGGTCCGCATGCGTCTCGAGGAAGGCACGGATGCCCTGACGGACCAGGTCGTGGTCATCGGCAATGACGATACGGATGGGTTTGCTCATCTCGGTTCCTCGATCCTGAAGCTGACGGTCACGCGCGCGCCCCGTCCGGGACTGCTTTCGAAGTCGAAGCGTCCACCGGGCAGGGCCTCGACGCGTTCGCGCATATTGCGCAGGCCCATGCCGCCGCCGGATTCGTCGGACGCGCCGTGCCCATTATCCGCGATGACGAGGCTGACGCGTTCCGCCGTGCGGCGGAGGCTGAGGTCCACGTGCTGGGCGCCGCTGTGGCGCAGCACGTTCGACAGCGCTTCGTCGACGACGCGCAGCAGCGAGTCCTCATCTGCCGGTGCCAGCGACGGGATGTCGTCGATGGCGAAACCGAGGCTTGCACCACTGGTGTGGGCCCAGTCGTTGGCGCGCATGCGCACGCGCTCGGCAAACGGCAGCTCGGCATCCGATGCACGCATTTCGTCGAGGATCTGGCCGAGTTCCTGCTGGATCTGCTGGGTCAGGCGTTGCGCCGGCTCCAGCCGGGAGCCGCCCGCACTGTCGCCGAGCATGCGTCGCACCGTCGCCAGTTGCAGGTTCAGAGCGAACGCCTTTTGCTTGACCGTGTCGTGCAGGTCCCGGGCCAGGCGCTGGCGCTCGGCCAGGGTCGCCAGCTGCGCGCGGGATCGCAGCAGGCTCCTGAGGTCGAGGGCCATGCCATCGAGCATCCGCGACAGACCGCCGATTTCATCACCCGAGCGGTCATCGATGCGATTGGAGAAATCGCCGCGGCTCCAGGCGGTCGCGGCGCGCGCAATGTGGCTCAGTCGCCGGGTGACCCAGGCGGCGAGGAAGATCGACGAGGCCAGTCCGAACACGATCAGGAAGGCAAACACGGTCGGCGACTCGAAACTCGTATCGAACAGCAGGTGTCGCCAGGGCGACGGCACGCGAAGCTCGATGAACAGGAACTCGCCGGTTTGCCCGGCCGCACCCTCGAGCGGAACGAGGACGCGCTGGATCGTGTACGAATCGCTGCTGCCGGACAGCTCGATGGCCGAACGATCCCGGGCCTGTCGGGCACGGGCGACTTCGTCACGGGTCGGCAGATCGAGCAGCCAGTTCGCGTCGCCGCCGGATTGCGCGAGAACCCGAGAGTCGGCGCCGACGATGGCCGCGCCGAGCGGTACTTCGGTCAATTCGAGGAGCACGTAGGACTCGTCCGGCGTCAACCCGCCATGCGGCTGCTGCAGGCGCAGGATCCAGGCGTCCAGCCAGAGCTGCAAAGCGGTCGTATCCTCCGTGCCGGTGCCGCGCAGGTGCGGCCAGAGGCCGCTCAACTCCCGCGCACCGCGCTGCGCCGCATGATCCAGGCTGCTGGCGCGGACGCCGCTCGTGAAGCGCTGGAACTCATAGATGAGGATCGCCGATTCGACCACGATGAGGGTCGGCAGCGAGAGCAGCACATAGAACAACGCCAGCTTCGACACGAGGCCGCGCAAGCGCGGTCGGAACACGGTCATGGCATCCGGATCCACCGAGCGGATGTCCAAGCATACCTGCCGCCGGCAGTCCGGTGCGCGGAATCGGCATCGTCCTGCCAGGCCTGCGCGATTTCGACCCGTTCCTGCCCCGGGGTCGATGCATCGCGCTGAGGCCCTGCATGCCCTTGCCGCTGCGTGCGGCGCGCATGCGGTTACAATTCGCCGATGCGCAAGAAATCTCCTACGATCCTGGCCCGGCGCCTGGTCGAACAAAGCCGGTTCCTCAAGGCCGAACAGATCGACCTGGAATTCTCCAACGGAGAACGTCGCACGCACGAGCGCCTGCGGACTACGGGATTCGGCGCCGTGATCATGGTGCCGATGCTCGATGAAGACACCGTGCTGCTCGTCCGCGAATACGCCACGGGCATCGAGAGCTACGAGCTTGGCCTGCCCAAGGGCCGCCTCGACCGCGATGAGACGGTGGCCCAGGGAGCCGATCGCGAACTGAAGGAAGAAATCGGCTATGGCGCCCGCGAACTGCACATCCTGGCCACGCTGTCGCTGTCGCCGACCTACATGAGCGCGATGACCCATGTCGTGCTGGCGCGCGATCTCTATCCGGAGCGCCTGCAGGGTGACGAGCCCGAGGAACTCGAGGTCGTGCCATGGAAGCTGAGCGAACTGCATACCCTGCTGCTGGAGCCTGAAGTCAGCGAAGGTCGATCGATCGCCGCGCTCTTCATCGCCCGCGAGTTTCTCGCCGGCCGCTACCGGCCGAGCGCATGAACCTCGAATCGCTGATCCCGACCCTGCGCAGCATCACGCTCGATGCCGCCGCTGCCATCCTTGCGGTCTACGGAGAAGACTTCGACGTCGGGCGCAAGACCGATCGATCGCCACTGACAGAAGCCGACCTGGCTGCGCATCGGGTCATCGTCGACGGCTTGCGCCGGCTCACGCCCGAGCTGCCGATCCTGTCCGAGGAATCCGCCGCCATAGCCTGGAGCGAGCGCCGCACCTGGAGCCGCTACTGGCTGGTCGACCCGCTCGACGGTACCCGGGAATTCGTCAAGCGCAACGGTGAGTTCACGGTCAATATCGCGCTGATCGACGGCGATCGTACGGTGCTCGGCATGGTGCAGGCGCCGGTGACTGGCGAATTCGCCTGGGCCTGGCAGGGCGGCGGCGCCTGGATGGCCGGACCCGATGAACGGCCGAGATCCTGCCGGACCCGTAGGCGGCGCGAGACCCTCGTGGTCGCCGGCAGCCGCTCGCATGGCGATCCGCGCCTCGCCGGCATGCTCGAGCGGGTCGGGTCCTACGAATTGACGCCGCTCGGATCATCCCTCAAGTTCCTGCGAATCGCCTCTGGCGAGGCCGACCTGTACGTGCGCCTCGGGCCGACCTCGGAGTGGGACACGGCCGCGGCGCAGTGTGTGCTCGAGGAGGCCGGCGGCGCCGTCATCGATCTCCATGGCCAGCCGCTGCGCTACAACCGCAAGGACTCCCTGCTCAACCCGGAATTCATCGCCTGCGGAGATCCGGACCAGGACTGGACGCGCGTCCTGGGCACGCTGCCGGCCGGGTAGAACGCCCTCGCGGGCGCTCCCGTTCGCCGCCCATCCCCGCCTGGCGTGCTTCATGCCGGCTGATCGTCGTCGGAGCGCATGGTGGTTCCGGCAGGCCTGGAGAGCGGGCCATACTGCGGGGTGACAGGGCTCCGGCAGCGATCCCGTCGCCGTATCGGCTTGGGCCTGCCGATCTGCGCTTGGCAAATGAGGCTGCCCTGGAACGACCATGCAAATGCACCCGCCCAACGCCATTGAGCATCGCCCGTCACTGCCGCCGAACGGTGGCGGAATGAGCTGTCTGCGCGCCGGCCGACTGTTCGCTGGCGCCCGTTTCGAGCCGTGCCGCGAAATGGCCGTCGGCGGGGCGCGCCCCGGCCTGGCCTGCAGACACGGTTCCGAGGTCGCCCGAGCGTCTTTCGCCGCCCTCGTCGTTGCCTGATGGCCGCGCAGGAATCCGCAAGCCGCCCCCACCAGCCGCCGCTGTTCGGCTGGCGTCGTGTGCGCTATCCGTTTGCCGTAGCGCTGCTCTTCGGTCTGCTGCTGGCCCCGGGCTGGAAGGCATCCTACGCGGTGTTGTTCGGGCGCCTGCTCTTCATCGCCGCCATGGGCGTGCTCGTGTTCGGCCTGTTCGAGCGCAAGCCCAGGCGCCTGCCGCGCTGGCTCGCGCGCTGGGTCCTGCAGGTGCTCGCGGTCGCCATCGTCATGCCGATCGCGGCCTGGGTCGCCTATCGCCTGACCACGCTCGGCAATCCGCTGCCGTTCTGGGAGGACAAGGACCGCCTCGAAGGGTTCGCCACGATGAGCATCCTCGGCCTGTTGCTGGCGCCGTGGATGGCGGTCTCGGCGCTGGTCGGGCAGATCAGCGGCGCGGCCCAGAAGCAGGCGCTGGCGTTCGAGCTCGAACGCAGCAAGCTCGAGCGCAAGGCCATCGATACGCGCTTGCGCCTGCTGCAGGCCCAGGTCGAGCCGCACTTCCTCTTCAACACACTGGCCAACGTGCGCGAGCTGGTGGATTCGGGATCGGGCCAGGCTTCGACCGTGCTCGGCAGCCTGATCGCCTATCTGCGTGCCGCGGTGCCGCGCTTGCAGAAGTCGACCACGACGATCCACGAGGAACTGGACCTGGTCCGCGCCTACCTCGAGATCATGCACATGCGCATTCCGGATCGATTGCAGTACTCCCTGCATGCGGACGCTGACGCGGAGCCCCTGGACTGCCCGCCCATGGCCTTGCTGACCCTGGTCGAAAACGCCGTACGTCACGGCATCGATCCGAGCGAAAAAGGCGGCCGCATCGACGTCCGCGTCGAAACGGATGGCATTCGCTGCAGGGTTCGCGTCGTCGACACCGGCGCCGGATTGTGGCAACCGGCCGGCGCTGCCGGCACCGGGCTGGCGACCCTGCGCGAACGCCTGCAGCTGATGTTCGGCGAAGCGGCCCGTCTCGAGCTGGTCCGCATCGCGCCGCACGGTGTCTCGGCCGAGCTGGATTTCCCCGCGGCCCGGAGCGACGAATGAAGCGCCCGCTCCCGACCGCCCTGATCGCCGATGACGAACCGCTGTTGCGCAAGTCGCTGCGCCGACTGCTGGCCGAGGCCTGGCCTGAACTCGAGGTGGTTGCCGAGGCGCGCAATGGTCGCGAGGCGGTCGAGAAGTTCGAGGCACTGCAACCGGACGTCTGCCTTCTCGACGTGCAGATGCCCGGACTTTCCGGCGTGGATGCAGCGCGCTACATCGGTCGACGCGCCCATCTCGTGTTCGTGACGGCGTTCAGCCAATACGCGGTCGAGGCATTCGAACGCGGCGCACTCGACTACCTGGTCAAGCCGGTCGAGCCGGCGCGTCTGGCCGAGACGGTGGCGCGCCTGAAGGAACGGCTGGGCACGGCGCAACCGGCGGCCGATACCGATGCGCTGATCGAGCAACTGGCGGCGCGCCTGAGCCGCAGCGCGGCCCCTGCACCGCTGCGCTGGATCCGCGCCTCGGTCGGATCCATCGTGCGCCTGATCCCGGTAGACGAGATCGACTATTTGCGCTCCGACGAAAAATACACGCGGATCGCCTGGCACGGCGACGAGGGTCGGCCCGGCGAAGCGCTTATCCGCACGCCGCTCAAGGAACTGGTCGGCCAGCTCGACCCGGTCCACTTCATCCAGGTCCACCGCGCCGTGGTCGTCAATCTGCGCGCCATCAGCCACGTCACGCGCGGTGACAACGAGACGGCGAGCATCCATCTCAGGGAACGCAGCGAGGTCCTGCCGGTCAGTCGTCGCTATCTGCACCACTTCCGGCAGATGTAGGCGCGACGCCGAAGTCATGGCATCCAGGCCGCGCCGGACCGTGCCAGAAGTGGCCGGATAACCCAAATTCTGTCGATCAGCCGGGATCGGGAATAGGCGTCCATCGGGCATTGCCGGTGCCCGGGGCGAAACCACACCCGGCCCGGCGCTGCGGTCCCTGGGCGGCGCGAGGCCTTGCCGGGGTTCATTTGGGCCAACCTCGCGCCCGACCGGTGCAGGCGGGACGGCACGATTGCGCCAGCCCCGCCGAAACCGGGCATGAAACATGCATCCTCAACCCGCCCTGACCCGGCGGGAGACCCCGGGTCGGCGTGGCCAGGGAGTTGGCGTGCCTGGATTCCGCGAAGGCGGAGCAGGGGCATCGAAGACATGATCGGCAGCAGGGTGGCGTCATTGGCCCGGGGGACGATCAAACGCGAGCCTCTGGCGCATCCGCGACCGGATCGGCACCGTCTGACCCCCAGGTTCCGCTCCGCGGTCGACCAGCCCAAGCGTGGTTCGATCCCCTGGAGTGCGGTACCGATGAAAATGATCCTGCTCGCAGATACTTCGCAGACGCGGCGCCGCGCGCTTTCCGCCGCGCTTAGCAACGCCGGTTTCGGCGTCACTGCTGTCGACGGACTTTCCGAGGCCTACGAGGCGCTGATGCGGGCGCGCATCGGCCACGGCAACCTCGATGCCGTGGTCCTCGGCTGGCCAGAGTACTCGGAAGGCGTGGCCGAGGATGTGTTCGGCCTGCTCCATGGCGAGCGATTCGAACATCTGCCAGTGCTGGTGATGGCCGATTCGAGCAATGCGAATGCGGTCAACTGGCGCATGTCGCGACCACGCACCGCGCTGACGTTCTGGTCCGAATACCTCGAGGCGCCGAGCGCGATCAGCCATCTGCTGCGGCCGGACCAGAGCATCGAGCCGGCCCGCAGCGCCCACGACCAGCAGATCAGGATCCTCCTGGTCGACGATTCGGCCACCGTGCGTGCGGGCTATTCGAAGCTGCTGCAGAAGCACGGTTACCAGGTCGAAACCGCCGAGAGCGTGGCCGAAGGCTGGCAGAAGGTCACCGCGAACAGCTACGACATCGCCATCATCGACTATCTGATGCCGGTGCAGAACGGCACCGCGCTGATCACGATGATCCGCAACAATCCCGAAACCCAGCACATCCTCACGGCAACGATCACCGGTACCTACTCCGATGCGGTGATCGCCGAATCGCTGGCCTGCGGCGCGCTGGAATGCCTGTTCAAGAGCGAATCGAAGGAGCTTTTGCTGGCCAGGCTGGCCTCGCTGGCGCGCACGATCAACGACCAGAAGGCAATCGACAAGGAGCGCCGCCGCCTGCAGGACATCCTTTCGTCGGTCGGCGAGGGCGTCTATGGTGTCGACGCGGAGGGCGTCATCCAGTTCGTCAATCCGGCCGCGCTTGAATTGCTCGGCTACAGCGATCCCTCGGAGCTCGTCGGCCAGTGCGCCTTCCACGCCTTCCACTATGCCGACGAAGACGGCCAGCCGATGCAGCGCGGCGCGTCCTACCTCAACTCCTGCTACGCCAACGGCAGCCAGGTCTCGGCCTGGCAAACGCGGTTCTGGACCTCGAGCAAGCGCGGTATACCGGTCGAATGCAATATCCATCCATTGCGCCTGGATTCCGAACTGAGCGGCTCGGTCGTTGCCTTCCGCGACATCTCCGAGCGCCGCGCCCTCGAGCAGGAGCTGCGCTGGCAGGCTGAACACGACAGCCTGACCAAGCTGCACGACCGTGGCTGGTTCGAATCCCAGCTCGAGCAGGAATGCAGCAGGGTCCGGCGCACCGGCCAGATTTCCCTGCTCCTGTTCATCGATCTCGATCGTTTCAAGTACATCAACGATACCGCCGGGCATGCGGCCGGCGACCGCCTGCTGGTCGAGGTCAGCCAGCGCCTCAAGTCGCGATTGCGCGGCAGCGATTCACTGGCCCGCATGGGCGGCGATGAATTCGCGGTGCTGCTCAGCAACGTTGGCAACGGCGATCTGATGACCCTGGCCGAGGGTTTCCGGCGCGTGCTGACCGCCATGCCGTTCACCTACGGCGGCAAGGGCTACCGCATCACCCTGTCGATCGGCTGCGCGAAGATCGACCAGGCCACGCACTCGCCGGGCGAGGCCATGGCCTTTGCCGACATCGCCTGCCACATGGCCAAGCGTTCCGGCCGCAACCAGTGCCAGCTCTACTCCCCGGAGACCGGTCGCCGCGCCGCACTGGACGTCGATCTAGGCTGGTCGGTGCGCCTCGAGGAGGCCTTGCGCACGGACCGTTTCGTGCTCTGCTACCAGCCCATCGTGCCACTCAAGGGCATGGAGAACGACAAGGCTGACGGCAGGAACAGCAAGGACATCTGGCTCCGCCAGCTCGAGCGCAATCCTTACGAGGAGGCATTGTTCGAGGTGCTGGTGCGCCTGCGCGACGGCCAGGGCGAACTGATCTCGCCGCATGCGTTCCTGCCTGCCGCCGAGCGTTTCGGCCTGATGCAGGACATCGACTACTGGGTGATCGACCATGCCTTGAAGGCGCTGCGCGAGGCGCGCGAAAGTCCGCGGCCGATCGCCCTGACCCTCAACATCTCCGCGCAGACGCTGGAAAAGGGAGGCCTCGCCGCGTACGTGACCGCGAAGATCGTCGAGTACGACATCAATCCCGCGGCCCTGGTCCTCGAGATCTCCGAGTCACACTCCATCGACGATATCGAGAACGCCCGGCGCCAGCTCGGCGAGTTGCGCGCGCTCGGGTGCCGGATCGCGGTCGATGGCTTTGGTACCGGTTTCTCCACCTTCGTGCACCTCAGGCAGATCGAAGCCGACCTGCTCAAGATCGACGGCTCCCTGAGCCAGGGCCTGCCGGTCGACGACCTGAACCGCACCATCATTTCCGCATTGGCCTCGATCGCCGGCAGCGCCGGCAAGAAGACCGTCGCCGAGTGCGTCGAGGATTTTTCTATGCTGCGCACACTCTACGAATGCGGCGTGGACATGGCCCAGGGGTTCTTCGTCGGTGTGCCGCGCCTGCACCTGCCGCGGACCCTGCCCACCTTTGGTACGACCCTGTTCGAGGAACAGCCGGTGGTGACGGGAACCTGAGCTTGCCGCGGCAGGGCGGAATGCTTCGCCTTGCCTGTTTTTTCCAGCCAGTGGAATCGTGATCGCTGGCGCTCAGGGATGCGGTGGTGCCGAACCGGGTTCGTCCAGCGCAAATTGTATCCGGCCGTTGCCGAAGCGGATGCGCAGGTGCCGGTACCGGACCAGGTAGCGGATGCCGACCAGGGCCGCGAGCAATCCGGACGACGCGCCGATGCCCATCGCCCAGCGCGGGCCCAGGGTGTCGGCCACCCAGCCCACGATCGGCGCGCCGATCGGCGTTCCACCCAGGGCCAGGGCAAGCAGGATCGCAAGCACGCGGCCGCGCATGGCCGGCTCGGTGGACAGTTGCACGATGCTGTTGGCCGTGGTCATGAAGGTCTGGGCCGAGGCCCCGACCAGCACCAGCACCAGGCCGAACAGCACGTGATTGGGCATGCTGGCCGCAACGACCATGCCCAGGCCGAAGGCGGTCGCGCCAATCAGCAGCAGCGACAGGCGCGGACTGGCGCGGCGCGCGGACATCAGCGCTCCCGCTACCGATCCGATGGCCATGGTAGAGATCAGCAGGCCATATTGTCCGGCACCACCGTGGAACACGGTCACCGACATGGTCGAGATGTAGATCGGAAAGTTCAGGCCGAACGTGGCGATCAGGAACAGCATGGTCAGGATCGCCACCAGGTCCGGTCGTTTCCAGACGTAGCGAAACCCTTCGAGCAGGCTGCCGCGCGAACGCACGGCGCGCGCGTGGCGGCGCAGTTCGCCGACGCGCAACAGGCTCAGCGAAGCGATCACCGCGGCGAACGAGACCGCATTGAGTACGAACACCCAGCCCGAACCGATCACCGCGATCAACAGTCCGGCCACGGCCGGGCCGATCAGCCGCGCCGCATTGAACGAGGTGGAATTGAGGGCCACCGCGTTCGAAAGCTCCGATTCGGCGACCATGTCGGAGACGAAGGTCTGCCGTGCCGGCGCGTCGAAGGCGGTCACGCAGCCGAGCAGGAAGGCGAAGACGTGCACGTGCCAGAGCTCGGCGAGCCCGCTGATGGTCAACAGGCCGAGGCCCAGGGCGAGCAGGCCCATGCAGGTCTGGGTCAGCATCAACAGCCGGCGCCGGTCGAAATGGTCGGCGACGAAGCCGGTCAGCGGCAACAGGAGCAACGGTGGACCGAATTGCAGGGCCATGACGATGCCGACCGCGGTTGCATTTCTGTCGGTCAGTTCCGCCAGCACCAGCCAGTCCTGCGCGGTGCGCTGCATCCAGGTACCGATGTTGGAGACGAAGGCGCCGGCCGCCCAGATGCGGAAATTGATGGCACGCAGCGAGCGGAAGGTACCGCTCACCGGCGGCGGCCTCCGTCGCACGAGTTCGCCACGACCGGACCCGCCGGCCGCTCGGCCTCCCGTCTGACATTGCGTGTGGCGGTCCCGCCCGCCCTGTCTGGCCGCACGCGGCGGCGGAGGTGGTGCGTATTCATGCTCGCGCCCGGGGCGTTTGCGGGGTTGGCGTGGGTCCGCCGAATCCCGCACTCTAGGCGGACTGATACTGGCGCAGAATTCCTGGAGTTGCGATGCATACGATTGACGACCTGCTTGCCATCATGGCGCGATTGCGCGATCCCGTGAACGGTTGTCCCTGGGACGTCAAACAGAACTTCGACAGCATAGTGCCCTATACCATCGAAGAGGCCTACGAGGTCGCCGACGCGGTCGACCGTCGCGACTACCGGGACCTCTGCGGCGAACTCGGCGATCTCCTGCTGCAGGTCGTCTTCCACGCCCGCATGGCCGAGGAGGCCGGACATTTCCGCTTCGCCGACGTCGTCGCCGCCATCTGCGAAAAAATGGTGACGCGACATCCACACGTATTCGCCGACACCGGGGCCGACAGCGCCGACGAGGTGCTGACCCATTGGGAGGCGATCAAGCGCCAGGAGCGCGCCGCCCGCGGCGACGAAGATACCAGCGCACTGTCCGGCATCGCGCGCGGCATGCCCGAATGGCAACGCGCGATCAAGCTGCAGAAGCGCGCCGCCAGCGTCGGTTTCGACTGGCCCGACGTGCAGCCGGTGTTCGCCAAGTTGCATGAGGAAATCGACGAGGTCCGCGAGGCATTCGCGCAGGGCGCTGACCCGCAGCGTCTGACCGACGAAATCGGTGATGTCCTGTTCGTCTGCGCCAACCTCGCCCGGCATGCCCGGGTCGACGTATCGGCGGCGATGCGTCACGCCAATGCCAAGTTCGAGCGACGATTCCGCTGCATGGAAACGCTGGCCACCGAGGCCGGTAGCCAACTGGCCTCGCACTCGCTGACCGAGCAGGAGGCGCTATGGGATCGGGTCAAGGCACGAGAATAGCCAGACGGGCGTGCCGGCAGGTCGACAGCGCCACTCGGAGACCGCGCCGGTCGGCAGCGCAACGCAACCGCATTGCTATTCCGCGCGCAGGGCCTGCATGGGGTCGAGTCGCAGTGCACGCCGCGCCGGTATCGCAGCGGCAAGCAGGGCCGTGACCAGAAAGATCGCGATCACGCTGATCGAGGACAATGGATCGCGCGTGGCGATGCCGTAGACGAAATGTTCGAGTACGGGCGCGGCGGCGAGATAGACCGCGAGGCCCAGTCCCATGCCGACTGCCGTTGCGCGCAGCGAGCGCTGCAGAATGGTCGAGAGCACGTGGTGCGGTCTCGCTCCGAGTGCGACGCGGACACCGATCTCGCTGCGCCGGCGCTGAACTTCGAGGGTGATCAGGCCAATCTGTCCGGACAGCGCGAGCAGTCCGGCCAACAGGGCGAGCAGACCGGTCAGGGCGAAGGCGAACTGCTGGGGTGCCAGCAACCGGTCGAGGCGCTCGATTATGCTGCCCTCATCGAATGGGACCGCAGCCGGTTCCACGGCCCATAGGGTTTCGCGCATGGGTTTCAGCAGCAGAGTCGGATCGCCGCTGGTGCGGACGCTGAGCGTCATCGATGACATCGGTGCCTGCGCCAGAGGGACATGCAGCATCGGTTGCGCGGGTTCGCTCAGGCCATCGCTGCGGACGTCGCCGACGACGCCGACGACTTCACGCCAGGTTCGCCAGAAGCGGATGCGTCGCCCGACCGGATCCTGCCCGGGAAAATAGCGCCGCGCCGCGGCTGCATTGATCAGCAGCACCTTTGCCGAGTCCGCGCGGTCGCGCGCATCGAAATCGCGGCCGGCGAGCAGCGGAATGCCGAGCGTGGCCAGGGCGCCGGGACTGAAGCCGTTGAGCTGGATTTCCTCATGCGTTCCTGCAGGCACGGACCGGCCTTCGACTTCGAGGCTGGTGGTCCATGCCGGCGCCAGCGGCGCGTGCTGGGTCAAGGCCACCGATTGCGCGCCGGGAATTGCCCGTGCGCGCTCGATCAGGTTGTCCATGAATCGGACCAGCGCAGGCCAGTGCGGATATTCCTCGAGCGGTGGCATCGGATAATCGCTGGGCGGCAGATCGAGCGACACCGTGGCGACCCCTGCGGGACGCAGGCCGGGATCGATGCGGGTCAACTGGACGTAGCTGCGCAGCAGCACGCCGACGCCGAGGAGCAGGGCCATGGCCACGGCCACCTGGACGCTGACGAGGATGCGACGCGCGGCCTCGCCGCCGATCGCGCTCGTACCGCGCGCATTGCCGAGGGCACGGGCGGGATCGATCTTCGAGGCGATCCAGGCTGGCACCGTACCGGCCAGCAAGGCCGCCAGCACCGAGGTCAGCAGGGTGAAGGCGAGTGCCGCGAGGTCCACGCGCCAGCGATCGGGCGCCAGCGCTGGCAAGGGATTGAGCGCAACCATGACCTGCAACGATGCATGGGCGAGGGCGACACCAAGCAGGCCGCCGATCAGCGCGAGGATCAGGCTCTCGGCGGCGAACTGGCGCAGCAGCCTCGCCCTGGCGGCGCCGAGACTGCTGCGCAGGCCGAGTTCGGCTTCACGTGCCCCGGCCCGGGCGATCAGCAGCATCGCGGCGTTGCAGCAGGTCAGCAGCAAAAGGATGCCCACCGCGGCGGCCAGCATGCCCAGCGGACGCTTGATGTCGGCCAGCAGAAAGGCGTGCATGCCGACGACGCGGGCGTTGCGGCCGACATTTTCCTCGGGGTATTCCGACTCCAGCGCCGAGGCGATGCGACGCATGTCCTGGTCGGCCTGGTCGATGGTCGTGCCCGCAGCGAGCCGGGCGACAACACTGAGGCTGTGCACGCCGCGCTCTTCGAGGAAGTTCTTCTGGGTCGGCACGACCGGCCGCCAGATATCGCCGCGCAAGGCCCAGGGGCCCCCGGCCGGCATCACGCCGATGATCTCGGTCGAGGCGCCATCGATCTCGAGGCGTTGGCCGACCACCGTCGGGTCGGCGCCGAACGACCCGCGCCACAAGCCCTCGCTGAGCATCGCCACGGGCGCCGCGCCGAGCCTGTCGTCGCTGTCCTGGAAATCACGACCGAGAATCGGCGTCACGCCGAGGGTAGCCGCCAGGTCGTGGGTCACGTTGAGGGCGAGAATCCGCCGCGGCGATCCGCCGGGCGTGGCCAGACTCGCATTGCTGCGGGCATAGGCGCCGATGCGGGCCAGGGTCCGGGTTCGTGCGCGCCAGTCGGCCAGGTCCGGGAACGAAGCGCCGCCAGTCAATTCGCCGTTGGCGAGGTCGGTCTCCCAGACATAGACGAGGCGTTCCGGATCCGCATACGGCAGGGCCTGCATGAGTACCGGCCGCATCACGCTGAACATCGCCGTCGCGCTGCCGATACCAAGGGCGAGCACGGCGATCAGCAGGGCATTCGAGCCGGGACGGCGCCAGGCCGAACGCCAGCCAGCCAGAAGATCGTCAAGGAACGCGGCCATGATTTCTCCCGATGGCAGGCTGGGGGTGGTGGCACCGGATGCGAATGACACTTCGCTGGCAAAGCCATTGGCAGGATTCGTGCCAGACGCAAACGGTCACGGATCGGCATGGCACGGTGGCCGATGAGGCACTGGCACGTTCGCGCCTGTCCGGAATCGTGCAGCGGGATGCCCTGCAATGGACACCGTGTCCGCAATCCCGATCGAGCAAAACTGCTCCGAGCGCAACCGCGGCTTAAACCATTCGCGCTTGCACCGTATCCAATTTCCTACCCACCCTCAGGAAACTCCCATGCGCTGGATAGTCCTTGCTTCCCTGTTGATCGCTTCCGGGCCGGCCCTGGCAACGAACTGCGAACACGAGGCCGACCGATCATTCGATGTCGATGCCGCCGGTCTGCGCACCCTGGCCACGCATTTCGGCTCGACCGACCTGCGCCTGCGCGGCGTTCCGGGCCTGGCCAAGGTCGAGGTCCGTGCGCGTGCCTGCGCGTCCGATGCCGACGATCTCGATCGACTCGTGCTCAATCATCGCGTCGACGGCGACCGCCTGGTCGTCGAGAGCGAACGGCATCGCGGCTCTTTCTCGTTCTCGATCTTCGGCTCGCACTATGCCTACCTCGATATCGAGATCCGCATGCCGGCCAGCCTGGCCGTCGAGGTCGACAGCGGTTCCGGCGACATCGATGCGCGTGACCTGGCCAGCCTCGAGTTCGATGCCGGATCGGGCGACCTCAATGTGCAGAACATCGCTGGCGAACTGGTCGTCAGCGTCGGCTCCGGCGACGTCGAGGGTTCGGACATTGGCCGCTTCCATCTCAAGTCAACCGGCTCCGGCGACATCACCCTGGACGACATCCGCGGTGATGTCGAGGTCGGTGGCGTCGGCTCCGGCGACCTGACGTTCCGCAAGGTCGGTGGCAGCGTGCGCATCGATCACGTCGGCTCGGGCGATGTCGACCTGCGCGATGTCACCGGCGACGTCACGCTCGACTCGATCGGTTCGGGCGATCTCGATGCGGCCGATGTGCGCGGCAACCTGACCGTGAAATCGAGCGGCAGCGGCGACGTCTACCACCGAAACATCGGCGGCAAGGTCGACGTGCCGGATTCGGACTGATCGGCGCGCGCCGAGAGCGGCCGCAGCGAACCGCTCAGTCGGGTCGTGCGGCCGCATGCGCTTCGGCCGGGCCGGCGTTGATTTCGCCTGACCCGGTCGCGGCCGCGGATTCAGGCGATCTTGAAAGCGCCGTAACCGCGCAGGCGCTCGTAGCGCTGCTCGAGCAGGGTTGCGACGTCGAGCTGTTCGAGGCTGTTCAACTGGCCGAGCAGGACCGCCTTGAGGCGAATCGCCATCGAGTGCGGGTTGCGGTGGGCGCCGCCAAGCGGCTCGCGCACGACCTTGTCGATCAGGCCGAGTTCGAGCAGCCGAGGCGCCGTGATGCTGAGCGCCTCGGCGGCGTCCTTGGCCTTCTCGGCGGTCTTCCACAGGATCGATGCGCAGCCTTCCGGTGAAATGACCGAATAGGTCGAGTACTGCAGCATGATCGTGCGATCGCCGACGCCGATGGCGAGGGCGCCGCCGGAACCGCCTTCGCCGATCACCGTGCACAGGATCGGCACCTTCAGCTCCGACATCTCGATCAGGTTGCGCGCGATCGCCTCGGACTGGCCGCGCTCCTCGGCGCCGACGCCCGGATAGGCGCCTGGCGTGTCGATGAAGGTCAGCAGCGGCAACTTGAAGCGCTCGGCCATCTTCATGAGGCGCAGGGCCTTGCGATAGCCTTCCGGCCGCGGCATGCCGAAATTGCGCCGGATCTTGGCCTTGGTGTCGCGCCCCTTCTGATGGCCGATGATGACCACGCTGCGGCCGTCGATGCGGCCGATGCCCCCGACGATCGCGGCGTCGTCGGCATAGGCGCGATCACCGGCGAGTTCGTGGAACTCCTCGCACATGACCTTGATGTAGTCGAGCGTGAACGGGCGCGCCGGATGGCGTGCAATCTGGGCGATCTGCCAGGCGCTGAGGTTGCGGAAGATCTCGGCCGTGCGTGTCTTCAGCTTGGCCTGCAGCTTGCCGATTTCCTCCTCGATGTTGAAGGCCTGGCCATGGCTGGCATGGCGCAGCTCCTGGATTCGGGCCTCCAGTTCGCCAATCGGTGCTTCGAATTCGAGGAAGTTCGGGTTCATTCAGCGATGTTTGAATCAGAAGAGCGCGAGTATAGCGGGTCGAACGCCCGTGCAGTGCAACGTTCCCAGGCTCGCGGAATGTCCCGTCAAGTCATTGGCCGTAAACGAATTCGGCGCCGAGGACGCCATCGAGGTCGGCCACAGTGCGGGCCAGGGTCGGGCTCGCGCGCACGCGCCATTCGGGACCGAGTTCGATTTCACCCCGTCCGCTCTGGTTGCTGAAGGCGATCCGCACCGTGGTGCTGCCGCCGCGGCAGGTCTCGAGAACCTCGTACAGGCGCGAGGCGAAGTCGTTGCCGATGCCGTTGACACGCACGCGCAGGACGCGCGCCTGGCGCTCGCAAGCGGACTCGATCGTGGCGACGCGTTGCGTGCGCAGTTGGTAGTTGCCGGAAAAATCATCGATCGACAGCGAGCCCTCGAACACGAGGATCGCGTCGCGAGTCAGCAGTGGCGCGAATTCTGTCCAGGATTCGCGATAGAGGACGGCTTCGAAGCGACCCGAATAATCCTCGACCTGGACGAAGGCGCGCGACTCGCCCTGTTTGCGCAGGCTGACGACGGATCCAGCCAGGATGAAGGCCTGCTGGCTGCCGCCATAGCGACCACGCCCCTCCTGGGGTTTGTAGAGCCTGCCGACTTCACCGATCGGGCAGGTCGTGACGCGCGCCAGCAGCTCACGCCAGGCGTCGGTCGGATGACCGGAAAGATAGTGGCCGAGCGTGTCGCGCTCGCCAGCCAGGCGTCGCTCCGCAGGCCAGTCGTCGACCTCGACGAGTTCGAGCGGAGCGGCGGCCGGGCTGCTGCTGCCGAACATGTCGTTCTGGCCGGCCAGGGCATCGCGGGCCAGTTGCTCGGCCGCGCGCATGGCTTCGGGCAGCTGCGCCAGCAGGCTCGCGCGGTTCTTCGCCAGCGCATCCATCGAGCCGGACAGGATCAGGGCTTCGAGCGTGCGCTTGTTGATTTTCTGGGCGTCGACCCGCACGCAGAAGTCGCCAAGGTCCCGGAACGCGCCGGCGCGCTCGCGCGCCTCGACGACGTTGTCGATCGCCCCTTCGCCGACGCCCTTGATCGCGCCGAGGCCGTAGCGGATCGTCTTCGAGGCGGAGGACCGGTCGGACGGATCGAGGGCGCGGAACTTGTGTCCGGAGCTGTTGATGTCCGGGGGCAGGACCTCGAGGCCGAGCGCGCGCGCCTCGCCGAGCAGGTTGACCACCTTGTCCGTGTTGTCCATGTCGGCCGACAGCACCGCCGCCATGAACTCGGCCGGATAGTGGGTCTTCAGCCAGGCGGTCTGGTAGGAGACCAGCGCATAGGCCGCCGCATGCGACTTGTTGAATCCGTAGCCGGCGAACTTCTCCATGGTGTCGAACACCGCATCGGCCATGCGTTCGTCGACGCCGTTCTTCGCCGCGCCCTCGCGGAAGATGGCGCGGTGGCGGGCCATCTCCTCGACCTTCTTCTTGCCCATCGCCCGGCGCAGCAGGTCGGCGCCGCCGAGCGAATAGCCGCCCACGATCTGGGCCATCTGCATGACCTGTTCCTGGTAGACCATGATGCCGTAGGTCTCACGCAGGACCGGCTCGACGCGCCGGTCGGGGTATTCGATGGCCTCGCTGCCGTGCTTGCGCTTGCAGTAGCTCGGAATCAGGTCCATCGGGCCCGGTCGGTACAACGCGCCGAGCGCGATCAGGTCCTCGAAGCGGTCCGGCTTGGCATCCTTGAGCATGCCCTGCATGCCGCGCGACTCGAACTGGAACACCGCAATCGTCTGGGCGCGCTTGAACAGCGCATAGACGGCTTCGTCGTCGAGCGGCAGCTGGCTGATGTCGAGCGGCGCTTCGCCGGTCTTCGCACGACGCTCGTTGATCGCCTTGACCGTCCAGTCGATGATGGTCAGCGTGCGCAGGCCGAGGAAGTCGAACTTGACCAGGCCGACTTTCTCGACGTCGTCCTTGTCGAACTGGGTGACCACGCCGTCGCCGCCGGCTTCGCTGTACAGCGGCGCGTAGTCGGTCAGCGGTCCCGGTGCGATGACGACGCCACCGGCATGCTTGCCGGCGTTGCGGGTCAGGTCCTCGAGCTTGAGGGCAAGGTCGACGAGGTCGTGCACAGCATCGTCGGTCTCGTAGAGTTCCCTGAACTCGGCGACCACGCGGTCCGGTTCCTTGCGCGATTTTTCGCTGCGACCGAGGACGTCGCCGAGACTCAGGTCGAGCGGACGCATCGGGATCAGCTTGGCGATACGGTCGACCTGGCCATACGGCATGCCGAGCACGCGGCCGCTGTCGCGCAGCACGGCCTTGGCCGCCATCGTGCCGAAGGTGATGATCTGGCTGACATGGTCGCGCCCGTATTTCGCCGCCACGTACTCGATCACGCGGTCGCGCTTGTCCATGCAGAAGTCGATGTCGAAGTCGGGCATCGACACGCGTTCGGGATTGAGGAAGCGCTCGAACAGCAGGCCGTAACGGAGCGGGTCGATGTCGGTGATTCCGAGCGCCCAGGCGACCACCGAGCCAGCGCCCGAGCCGCGTCCGGGACCGACCGGGATGTCGTGCTGCTTGGCCCAGTTGATGAAGTCGGCGACGATCAGGAAGTAGCCCGGGAAACCCATCTCGACGATGACATCGACTTCGGTCTCGAGTCGACGCGCGTAGTCCTCGCGCGTGAAGCCCGCTGCCGGAGCCTGCGTGTCCAGGCGAGCGACCAGGCCCTCACGCGACTGCGTGCGGATCCAGGAATCCAGGGTGAATCCGGCCGGGATCGGGAAATCGGGCAGGAAGTAGGTGCCGAAGCTCAACTCGAGATTGCAGCGCTTGGCCAGTTCGACGGTGTTCTCGAGCGCCTGCGGCAGGTCGGCGAACAACGCGCGCATCTGCGCCGGCGATTTCAGGTACTGCTCGGCCGAATACAGCTTCGGGCGCTTCGGGTCGGCCAGCACGCGACCATCGTGGATGCAGACTCGTGCCTCGTGCGCCTCGAAATCCTCGTGCTCGAGAAAGCGCACGTCGTTGCTGGCAATGACCGGCACGTCGAGTTCCACGGCAAGGGCCACCGCCGCCGACACGAACGCGTCCTCGTCGGCGCGCTGGCTGCGCACCAGCTCGAGGTAGAAACGGTCGCCGAAGTGGCGCTGCCATTCGCGCACGCTCTCGCGCGCGGCCTCGTCGCGGCCGCTGACCAGCATCCGGCCCGGTTCGCTGTCGCGACCGGCGAGGACGATCAGTCCGCGATTGGCCTCGACCAGCCAGGCGCTGTCGATCAGCGCGAAATCGCCATGCCGTCCGTCCGACCAGGCACGCGAAACCAGTCGCGACAGGTTCCGGTAGCCCTCGAGATCCTGGCAGAGCAGGGTCAACCGGTGCGGCTTGCCGCGCTCGAGCGGATCATCGATCCAGACGTCGCAACCGGCGATCGGCTTGATGCCGGCCTTCTCGGCGGCGGAATAGAACTTGACCAGGGCAAACAGGTTGACCTGGTCGGTCAGCGCCACCGCCGGCATGCCGGCAGCCGCACAGGCCGCCACGAGCGAATCGATGCGGATCGTCGAATCGACCAGCGAGTATTCGCTGTGGACGTGCAGATGGACAAAATCCGCGGGCATGGCGGCAACGAACGTAGGGAACCCACAGGGTAGCGGGGCGACCGGAGGCGAACAAGCTTGCGCAGGCAGCGCAACTCTGGAACGCCCTGCCCGTGGGGAATCCGCGGTGTCCTTGCCCGCAGCACGTGCGCCCGGGTTGGCGTCAGCCCATGCCCTCGAAGCGGGGCGGCGGCGGAATCCGCGCGCCGGGGGCGAGACAGGCGCGTACGGGGGCGAAACTGCGTCGGTGTTCGGGGCAGGGCCCAAGCGCGCCCAGCGCGCGGACATGGGCTGCGGTCGGGTAGCCCTTGTGGCGCTTGAACCCGTAGCCGGGGTAACGAAGGTCGAGTTCGAGCATGAGGCGGTCGCGCTCGGTCTTGGCCAGGATCGAGGCGGCGCTGATGGCGGGTTCGCTGGCATCGCCACGCACGATCGCGCGGCCCGGACAGGGCAGGTCGGACGGCAGCCGGTTGCCGTCGATCAGGGCCAGGGCCGGCCCCGGTTGCAGCCTGCGCAGCGCACGCGACATCCCGACCAGGGTCGCCGCGAGGATGTTCAGGCGATCGATTTCGTCGGCCTCCACGGCGCAGACTGCCCAGGCCAGCGCGTGCGAGCGGATCAATGTCGCAAGCTGCTCGCGCCGGCTCGCATCGAGGGCCTTGGAATCGGCCAGGCCGTCGATCGGACGCGCCGGATCGAGTATCACCGCGGCAATGACGACCGGGCCGGCCAGCGGCCCGCGGCCGGCTTCGTCGACGCCGGCGACGTGCGCCAAACGGCTGCACTCGTCGGCTTCGGGGAACAGCGACTCACTCCTCATCCCGCAGGTCCTTGAGCCTGTTGAACAGGTAGTCGTGGTACGCGGCCAGCATGCCGGAATCCTTGCAGGTCAGGTAACGACCGGCGCAGCGTTCGCGCAGCAGGGTATTGGCCTGGTAGAAGGCGTCCTTGGGCACGCCGGCGGCATCGAGCAGCAGGGAGCCCAGATAGACAATGTCGAGGGCATCGTATTGGCGCATCCTGGCCATCGGAAAACTGGTCTTGAGCATGAAGTAGGTGACCCGGCTGGCATTCGGGCCTGCGGCCTTCGGCACGGTTTTCGGTATCGCGTGCATGGCGCCGTCGAATGACGGCTGGTGATCGCCGAAGTGCATCAGCACGGTTTCGCGGCCACTCGACCAGAGCATCGATTCGAGCGCTTCCAGCATCTGGCTGGAGAGCCCGGCACGATGGAGATAGTTGCCGAGATTGAGATTCAGCCAGCGATCCAGGTCCGCCGGCTTGAACTTGCCGGTGAACAGCGGCTTGTCGAACGGCGCCGGCAATTCCTGCAAGGGTGTCATGTGCGGACCATGCTGGTGCAGGGTCAGCGTGAACAGGAACAGCGGTTGATCCGGGTGCGCCTCGGTCTCGTCGGAATAGATCTGGCGCAGGACCTGCAGCAGGTCGGCGTCGGTGCTGTCCCAGCCGAGGCCGAGGTCGGTACCGTCGTAGAACATGTCGAAGCCGTAGTTGGCGTAGGCATTGCGCGCATTGAGGAATTCACCGCTGTGCGAATACACGGCGATCGTCCGATAGCCGGCGGCCTTGAACGCCCGCGGCAGGGTATGTCCGACGCGCGGCGCCAGGCTGTACGGTGCGTACAGACCGGCGTTGCCGAACAGGACATCGGCCAGGCCGGTTTCGAGGGCGAACTCGCTGGTCCAGGTGCCGCCGCCGAAGGTATGCACGATCAGGGGACCGCTGGCGCGTGTGCGCGCATCGGGCAGGAACATCGACAGCTTGCACTGCGGGATCGTGCAGACGTCGAGCATGCGCGGGTCGAAGGTGCTTTCCTCGAGCACGGCGACGACATCCGGGCGATGCTGCGGTGCCCGCAGCGGCGCATCGAGTTTCCAGCTGATCGACGTATCGACCGTCGGCGGTGATGGCGGTATGCGGACTTCGGTATCGCTGAAGGAGGCAAGGAATGCGGTGAGGTAGCTGCGGTCGGTGATGGTCGCCCACATCGGCTTGTTGAACGCGCCACTGAACGGGCCCCGCGGCGACAGGCATGCGGCGAGAACGGCGGCCGCACCGAGCGTCCCGATGGCGCGAATCAGTCGCGCACGGCCATGCCGAAAGTGCCACGCGGATGGCGCCGGGTCCCAGCGCCAGGCCGGAACCAGCAGCAGCGGCACCAGTCCCACGGTGATCACGACGAAGGCGAGCAGGATCGGATAGCGGCCGAGCCACTCGAGCGACTGCGTGTTGATGTAGTACTCGAGGTCGGGCGCCAGCACCGGGGTCAGCAGGAACTCGAGCTTGAACATGCTGGCCGTGGCCAGGGTGGAAACGAGCAGGGCGACCAGGAGCAAGGCAAAGGAAAGCCGCGCCGTGACGAACAGGAGCACCAGCGTGCTGGCACAGACCACGGCCAGGGCGAACTCCTTTTCCAGCTCGAGCTTTTCGGCGAGCGGGACGCACGCGAGCATGGCGACGAAGGCGAGCAGCGCGAAAGCGCGCAGGAGGGCCTGTCGTCCCGCGTTCCGCGCCGAAGCCTTCGGTGCGTCGGGTGACCCCGGGCCCGGGTCGTCAGCGGCTTCGATGACCGGATCCGGTTGCATCGGGTTTCCTGCCTGAAAGCGAAATCGTGGGCGCACCGGCCGCGGGCGTCAATACGTGCTCGCAGCGGCGCCTATGCATCGATGACCGCAGCGGCCGCATTGTGGTCGGCATCGCCCCGCAACAGCTCGTGCAGACGGCGATATTCGGCAAGCAGGGCACCATCGATGTGTCGCTCGAGCAACGGGCCACGCAACGCGGCGGCCAGCGCCTCGGGCGTGCAGTCGTCCTGCATCAGTTCGGGAACGAGGTCGCGCCCGGCCAGATGGTTCGGCAGCGAGTAGCGGTCGACCTTGAGCAGGCCGAGACCCTTGACGATCCAGTATGTCAGTCGGGCGATGCGGTAGGCGACCACCATCGGACGCTTGGCCAGCATGGCCTCGAGCGCGGCCGTGCCCGAGGCAAGCAGGATCGCATCCGCGGCGATCATCGCGGTGTGGGACTGGCCATCGACAACAAGTATCGATGGCCGGGATTGGGGATTCGGGATTGGGGATTCGGAATGGCGCCCGGTCGTCGCGGACTCCGCTGCGTCTTGTCCGAATCCCGAATCCCCAATTCCCAATCCCGCTTTCGCCAGCAAGCTGGCGAAAGCAGCCCGACACGCCTCGTTGGCCATCGGTACGACAACCTGGAGATTCGGAATCTGAGCGGAGAGGATGCGCGCGGCGCCGATGAAGTCGGCGCCAAGTCGGGCTATTTCACCGAGCCGGCTGCCGGGCAGCATGGCCAGGACCGGCCCATCGGAGGCCAGTCCGAGCGCCGCCCGCGCGGCGGCCTGGTCGGGATCCAGGGCAAAGGCGTCGGCCAGCGGGTGGCCGACGAAGCGGGCATCGACGCCATGGCGCGCATAGACCGGCGGTTCCATCGGGAACAGGCAGAGCACGCGATCGGCGCTCTCGCCGATCCGTTCGGCGCGTTTTTCGCGCCAGGCCCAGATCGAAGGGCTGACGTAGTGGATGGTGCGGATGCCGGCGTGCTTGAGCGAACGTTCGAGAGCGAGGTTGAAATCGGGCGCATCGATGCCGATGAAGGCGTCCGGGCGCAACGCCAGCGTGCGCTGGCGCACCTCACGCCGGATCCGCAGCAAGCCCGGCAGGTGACGCAATACTTCAGCCAGGCCCATCACGGCCAGGCGTTCGGCCGGAAACCAGGCCTCGAAACCGGCGGCAACCATGTTCGGCCCGCCGATGCCGGCGAAGCGCGCATCCGGGAAGCGCTCGCGCAGCCCTTCGATCAACCGCGCGCCAAGCAGGTCGCCGGAGACTTCGCCGGCGACAAGCACGAAGAGCCGGGATTCGGGATTGGGGATTCGGGATTCGGTCATGATTTCCTGCGACCTTGTGGTGCGGCGCAAGCCCCAGGCCAAGGTAGGCGGTTGCGGTTCGCGGAATGCTGTCCGCTGCGGGCAAGCCCTTTCGAATCCTCAATCCCCAATCCCGAATCCCGGCCCTCAGCGCACCAACGAACGCTGCGAGCGTTCGATGAAATCGAGCATGAGCTTGACGTCGGGTGCGCCTTCGGCGGCGCGGGCCAGCTCGGATCGGGCTTCCGACAGGGGCAGTCCGGAGTTGTACAGGGTTCGATAGGCGCGCTTGATCGACATGATCCGGTCGGACGAATAGCCGCGGCGACGCAGGCCCTCGGAGTTGATGCCCTTGGGTTCGGCAAAGCTGCCGGCGACGGTGACGTAGGGCGGCACGTCGCGGTTGATGATTGCGCCCATCGCCGTGAAGGCATGCGCGCCGACCTGGCAGAATTGATGGACCAGGGTGAAACCGCCGAGGATGACCCAGTCGTCGACGGTCACGTGGCCGGCCAGCGACGAGGCGTTGGAGAAGATCGCGTTGTTGCCGACCACGCAATCATGGGCGATGTGCACGTAGGCCATCAGCCAGTTGTCGTTGCCGATGCGGGTCACGCCGCCGCCTTCCTCGGTGCCACGATTGAAGGTGACGAATTCGCGGATCATGTTGCGGTCGCCGATCTCCAGGCGCGACTGCTCGCCATGGAATTTCTTGTCCTGCGGCGCCGCGCCGATCGAGGCGAACTGCCAGATCCGGTTGTCGCGGCCGATCCGGGTCGGTCCTTCGATGACCACGTGCGGTCCGATCGTCGTGCCGTCCCCGATTTCCACATCCCGACCAATGATGCTGAAAGCGCCGATACTGACGTTGTCGCCGATTTTCGCGCTCGGGTCGATCAGGGCTGAGGGATGGATCATCCTTCCCTCCGTTCGGCGCAGAGCAATTCGGCCTCGGCGACCACTTCGTTGTCGACCTTGGCCTGGCCGACAAAGAGTCCCATGCGGCGCAGGGTGCGCTTCTGCTCGACTTCGAGCACGAGCTGGTCGCCCGGCACGACGACCCGACTGAAGCGTGCCTTGTCGATCTTGACCAGGTAGAACAGGGCGGGTTGGTTCGGATCATCGCTGGCGGACAACTGCACCAGCGCACCCGAAGCCTGGGCCAGGGCCTCGATGACGAGAACGCCGGGCATGACCGGATGGCCCGGGAAATGGCCCTGGAAGAACGGCTCGTTGAAGGTCACGTTCTTGATCGCGGTCAGGCGCTTGCCGGGTTCCCAGGAAAGCACGCGGTCGATCAGCAGGAACGGGAATCGGTGCGGCAGCAACTGGGTGATGCGGCGCACATCGATCGGGCCATGCGCGGTCGTTGGATTTGCTTCATTCATGCGGATGTCCCTTGTTCTTGTCTGCAACGTGTCGTGCCAGCTGGTCGAGATGCTTGAAGCGCGCGGCATTGCGTCGCCAGAGCCGACTTTCCTGGATGGGGGTTCCGGACGAGTACTCGCCGGGTTCGCGGATGGAGTGGGTGACCAGACTCATCGCCGTGATCGTCACGCGGTCGGCAATCGTCAAATGGCCAATTATGCCAGCCCCGCCGCCGATCAGGCAGTAGCGGCCGATCCTCGAGCTGCCGGCGATGGCCGCGCAACCGGCGATCGCGGTATGCGCCCCGATCCGTACGTTGTGCGCGATCTGTATCTGGTTATCGAGGCGGACATCCTCCTCGAGGACCGTATCCTCGAGGGCGCCGCGGTCGATGGTCGTGTTTGCGCCGATCTCGCAATCGTCGCCAATCACGACCCCGCCCAGCTGTGGCACCTTGATCCAGTGGTCGCGATCGAAGGCGAGCCCGAAGCCATCGGCGCCAATCACGGCCCCCGGGTGTACGAGTACGCGCCGGCCCAGGCGGACGCGGCCGACCAGCACGACGCGGGCCGACAACCGCGATTGCGTACCAACGACACAGTCCGGACCGATAGCGCAATGCGGGCCGATGACCGCGCCCTCCTCGATCACGGCGCCGTCCTCGATGACGCAATGCGGGCCGATCGATGCCGTTGCCGCAATGTGTGCGGATTCGGCCGTCACCGCGGTCGGATGGATCCCCGGTGCGGGCGGTCGCTCATGTTCGAACAGGGATGCGACCCGGGCAAACGCGACATACGGCTCCCCCGCAACAAGCAGGGAGGTTTGCCGGCCATCGGCTTCGCTGGCGTCCTTCGGCCCGACGATCACGGCAGCCGCGGCGGTCGTGGCCAATTGGGAGCGATAGCGGGGATTGGCAAGGAATCCGATCTGGTCATCCGCGGCCGAGGCAAGCGTCGAGACGCCGCGGATCGGCTTCGCCGGATCGCCCTTGAGCTCGAGCCCGAAGCGTTCGGCGATTTCACCCAGGGCGAAGGCACGAGGCAGGGGAGTCATGGCGTCGCACCTCTTGCACCCTGTTCACGCCGGAGCCGTTCGAGGACCTGGTCGGTCACGTCGATGCGCGGGCTCGCATAGACCACCGGGCTTGGCACGATCAGGTCGATGCCCTGCTCGCGCGCGAACTCGATCACTGCGTTGTTGATCTCGCGCCAGCTGCGGTCGAGTTCCTGGTCGCTGCGAGTCTTCAGTTCGCTGCGGAGATTCTCGCGATTGCGCTTGATCGAACGGTCCAGCGCGTCGATCTCGCGGCGCAGGGCTTCCGCGTCGCTTCGGTTCATGCCGGCATTCTCCCGCTCGTAGCGCGAACGCATCGAGGCAAGACGCGCTTCATCCGCATTCAGCGCGGCATCCCGCGGGGCGAACTCGCGTTCGAGCTTCTGTCTGCCGGCCATCACCTGGGGGGCATTGTCGAGCAGACGCTTCATGTCTACGTAACCGATGCGCATGGCCGGCGATTGCGCACCAGCGGAGGAGGCCAGGCCGAGGGCGAGCGCCATCAGCAAGGCCCTCCACAGCCTGGTTCCCGTTGCGCAGATGGAACGTTTCACCTTATTCCACCCATCCGGCAGCTCGTTTGCGGTGCAGCTCCCGATCCGGGGCCGCGCACGCAGCGGATGCTGCCTTGGCCTTCGCGCCCTGTCTGTGCGCTGGGCCCGGTCCCGCCGATGTCGGCCGGACCTGCGGAGCCTGGGAAAGGTGAAGCCGTGAACCAGTCAAGCGAGTTCTCCCGATCTCGTTTCGACCACCCGACCGCCGCTTGCCCAGATTAGAACTGAGGACCGAAGGTGAACTGGATGGATTCCGTTTCGTCCCCGGGCTTTTTGCGCAAGGGCTTCGAGAAACTGATGATGATCGGACCGATCGGCGCCCGCCACTGGAACGAAAGGCCGGTCGACGCACGCAGTTCCTTGGCGCTCCAGGAGTTGTAGTCCTTGAACACGTTGCCGACGTCGACGAACCAGGACAGGCGGGTGGAGTTGTCGTTTTCCTTGACGAACGGCGTCGGGAAGATGATTTCGGCTGTTGCGACCGTCTTGAAGGCGCCGCCGAGTGGCTGGCGGAACCCGCCGGTGAAATCGACCGGGCCAAGCGTGTTGTCGCGGAAGCCGCGAACGTCGGAGGTGCCGCCGGCGAAGAAGTTCTCGAAGAACGGCAGGCCGCGGGCACCGTATTCCGTGACCACGGGAGGATCCTGGCCGTCGTCGATGCCGGTGCGGTAGACGCCCTTGTAGCTGCCGCCATAGCCGAGCGAGGCGCTGCCGAAGAAGGTCAACTTGTCGGTGATCGGGATGTACTGCGAATACAGATAGCGGAACTTGAAGTACTCGACGGTGGAGCCGGGCAGGGTGGTTTCGAAGGAAACGGTCTGCAGCGAACCGCGGGTCGGGTTGTAGAACTTGTTGCGGGTGTCATGGGCCCAGGAAAACTCGAGGCTGCCCGTGTGGAAGGTGTTGTGGTTCAGCGCGCGCAGGTAGTCGATGAAGACCTGCGGCGTGGTCCCGTTGAAGGTCCGGATCGTCGTCTTGCTCAGTCCGATCCGGGTATTCAGGGTATCGCTTTCGGTCAGCGGCAGGCCGACGTAGGTGCTGAAGTTATCCGAGTTGGTCAGGTAGTTCGCGATGTTGGCCTGGCCGGAATCGAGTTCGCGATGGCTGATGTCATAGCCAAGGCCGATGCTGTCGTCGGTCAGGTACGGCTCGAAGTAGGAGATGCTGTAGGTCTTCAGGTACGAGCTGCGCTGCAGGGTCAGGCCGACGCGGTCACCGGTTCCGAAGAAGTTGTTCTGCTGCAGGGCAATACTGGTGATCAGGCCCTGCACCTGCGAGTAGCCGACACCGAACGTGAAGCTGCCGGATGGCTGCTCTTCGATCGTCACGGCGACGTCGACCTGGTCTTCCTGGCCGGGTACGCGCGGCGTGTCGATGGTCACGGTCTTGAAGTAGCCGAGGCGCTGCAACCGTATCTTGGAGCGATCGATGGCGGCCTGCGAGTACCACGCACCCTCGAGCTGGCGCATTTCCCGCCGCAGCACCTGGTCCTCGGTATGCTGGTTGCCCTTGAAGGTGATCCGGCGCACGTACACGCGCTGGCCGGGGACGACCTGGAAATTGAGTGCGACTTCCCGCGTCTCGCGGTTGATCTCGGGAATCGGGTTGACCTCGGCGAACGCGTAGCCGATGTTGGACAGGGCCGAGGTGATCGCGTCGGCGGACTGTTCGACCTGGCGTCGCGAGAAGATCTCGCCGGATTTGATCTGCAGCAGTTTGCGCAGGTCTTCGTCCTTGAGGATGAGATCGCCGGTCAGCTTGATGTCGGTGACCGAATAGACCTCGCCTTCCTTGATGTTGGCGACCACATACATCTTGCGCTTGTCGGGGCTCATCGAGACCTGGGTGGAATCGACGCTGAAATCGACATAGCCGCGATCGAGGTAGAACGAGGACAGGCGCTCGAGATCGCCGGACATCTTCTCGCGCGAATACTGGTCGTCCTTGGAGTACCACGAGGTCCAGTTGGTCGTGTCGGACTGGAAGTCCTCGAGGATCTTCTTGGTCTTGAAGGTTTCGTTGCCGACGACGTTCAGATGCTGGATCCTGGCCGGCTTGCCCTCGGCGATGTTGATCGCCACTTCGACGCGGTTGCGGTCGAGGTTGACTACCGAGGTCTTGACCGAAACGTTGTACTTGCCTCGGTTGTAGTACTGACGGGTCAGCTCCTGCTGCACCGAATCGAGCTTGAGACGGTTGAAGGTTTCACCCTCGGCCAGGCCGATGCCCTTGAGGCCGTTGCGCAGGTCCTCGTCCTTGAGATCCTTGTTGCCGCGGATCGCGATCTTCGATATCGAAGGTCGCTCGACGATCGTGATGACCAGGATATCCCCCTGCCGGCTCAATGAGACGTCGTTGAAGAAGCCGGTCTTGTAGAGCGCACGAATCGCCTGTTCGGCGCGATCAGGGGTCAGCACATCGCCCTTCTCGACCGGCAGGTAGGTGAACACCGTGCCCGGCGCGATGCGCGACAATCCATCGATGCGAATGTCCGACACGGTGAAGGCGTCGAAGGCGAAGGCGTTCTGGGTGCTCAGCCAGGCAAGCAAGAGCAGGGCGGCGATACGTTTCATCGTCACTTCCGTTGAGACAGGGTCGGCTTGCGGTGAGGGCGCACCGCATCCGTTGTTATTGGGCAGAACCGGCTCAGGTGAGCAGCCGAAGAATATCGTTGTAGAACGCGAGCCCCATCAGGGCCACCAACATCATCAGGCCGGCATATTGGCCGAAAATCTGGGTGCGTTCACTCACCGGACTGCCTTTGACCAGTTCGATAAGGTAATACAGCAGGTGGCCGCCGTCCAAGATCGGAATCGGCAGCAGGTTGATAATCGCCAGCGACAGCGAAATGATGGCGAGGAAATTGAGGAACCAGGGCAGCCCCAGTTGCGCCGATCCGTTGGCGAAGCGGGCTATGGTGATCGGTCCGGACAGGTTTTCGAGGCTGGCCCGACCTACGACCAGCATCTTGAGCATGCCGAGCGAGCTCTTGGTGGTGTCCCAGGTCTTGGCGAAGGCCTGCGGAATGGCGGCCAGCGGGCCGTATTGCTGCAGGGCGTCGTGGGCATCGGTGCTGCCGATCCCGATCACGTAGCGTTTCTTGCCGTCGGCGCCGTCTGTCTCGGTGGCGATCAGGCGAACGTCGAGCTGTTCGTCACCGCGCCGGATCACCAGGGAAAGCTCGGGATCCTTCGCCGCTTCCTCGGGAACGATCGTCTCGATGTCGGAAAAGCTTGCGATGTCGCGGGCGTTGATGCGCAGGATGCGGTCACCGACCTCGAGGCCGGCGGCCTTGGCCGGCATGCCGTCGCCGACCCGGCCGATCACCGGCTCGCGTTCGCGCGGTTGCAGGCGCAGACCGATCGCATCGAACAGCTGGTCTTCGCCGACGCTGCGCGGCAGGCCGCTGAAGGCCAGCGTGCGCGTCGTCGTGGCGCCGTCGGCCGTGGTCACGCCCACGCTGGCGTCGAAGCGTCCGACGGCATCCTCGCCGAGTTTCTGCAGGGCATCGCTCCAGGAACCGACTGCCGTGCCGTCGACCGAGGTGATGCGGTCTCCGGCACGCATGCCGGCCTCGGCGGCGATACCTGTCGGTGCGTCGACGATCGGCAGGTAGTCGGGTTTGCCGACCACGAACATCAGCCAGAACGCGAACAGGGTGAAAATCAGGTTGAAGGCGGGGCCGGCGGCGGCGATCGCCATGCGCTGGCCGACCGGCTTGCGGTTGTGCGCCTGGTCCAGTTCCTCGGGCGCAACCTCGGCCTCGCGCTCGTCGAGCATCTTGACATAACCGCCCAACGGGATCGCGGCCACGGCGAACTCGGTACCACGCCGGTCACGGCGCATCCACAGCGGTTTGCCGAAGCCGACCGAGAAACGCAGCACCTTGACCCCGCACAGCCGGGCCACGATGAAATGGCCAAACTCGTGGAAGGTGACCAGCAGGCCGAGGGTGACGATCAGCCACCACACGGAACCAAAAAACTCGTTCATCCAGGCATCTCTCGCGTTGCTTTGGCCGGCGCCGGCGCGGTTCGGTGGGCAGGCAGGCGCTGTCGCGGCATGAAAATCAGGCCGCCAGGCCCGCAATGATACGTTGTGCTTCCCGTCGCGCGGTTAAATCACTGTCAAGCAGGCCGGGCAGATCCTGCACGCTGCCGGCAGGCAGCCGTTCCAGGCAGTCTGCAATGACCCGGTCAATGGCAAGGAAAGGCAGGGTCCCGGCCAGGAAGGCGGCAACGGCCTCTTCGTTCGCCGCATTCAGGGTGATCGGCGCGGTGCCGCCGGCTGCCATGGCCTGGTAGGCCAGGTCCAGGCAACGGAAGGTCGCACGGTCGGCGACCTCGAAGTCGAGCCGGGCGATATCGATCAGGTTCAGTGCGGCGACGCCGGCTTCGATGCGCTCGGGCCAAGCCAGGGCATGGGCGATGGCGGTGCGCATGTCGGGATTGCCGAGTTGGGCCAGCACCGAGCCGTCCACGTATTCGACCATCGAGTGGATGATGCTCTGCGCATGCACGACGACATCGATGTCGGCGGCAGCGGCGCCGAACAGCAGGTGGGCCTCGATGACCTCGAGGCCCTTGTTCATGAGGGTTGCCGAATCGACCGAGATCTTGCGTCCCATGCTCCAGTTCGGGTGGGCGCAGGCCATGTCGGGGGTGACCCCGGCCAGTTCCTCGCGCCTGCGCCCGCGGAACGGGCCACCGGAGGCGGTCAGGACGATGCGGCGCACGCCGGCCCGGGCGAGGTCCGGGCGACCGCCCGGCAGGCACTGGAAGACGGCGTTGTGCTCGGAATCCAGCGGCAGCAGCTCGCCACCGCCCTCGGCCAGGGCCGCTTTCAGCAGCGACCCGGCCATCACCACCGATTCCTTGTTGGCCAGCAGCAGGCGTTTGCCAGCCCGGGCCGCGGCCAGCGTGGATTCCAGGCCGGCGGCCCCGACGATCGCGGCGACCACGCAATCCGCATGCGCGCCAGCGGCCGCTTCGATCAGGGCCTGCGGACCGGCCATGACGCGCGAACCGACAGCGAAGTCGCGCAGCCGCTGCGCCAGCTCGTCGGCCCCGGCCGGATCGGCGATGACCGCCATCTCGGGGTTGAAGCGCCGGCACAGCTCGGCCAGGCTGGCGACATTGCGATGGGCACTCAGGGCGGTGATGCGGAATCGGTCGGGATGCCGGGCGACGACGTCGAGCGTACTCGCGCCGATCGAGCCGGTCGCGCCGAGCAGCGCGATGCGCATCATGACGGGTAGAACAGGTCGATCACGGTCTTGCCCGCGGCAAACACCGGAATCGCCGCGAAGACGCCATCGAGGCGGTCGAGCAGGCCACCATGGCCGGGAAACAGGGAGCCGGAATCCTTGACGTTGGCCTGGCGCTTCATCAGGCTCTCGAAGAGGTCGCCGATGACCGAATAGACCACGCAGAGCAGGCCGAGCGCGATCAGCAGCGCCAGCGCCCAGTCGCGTTCGCCGAGCCACCATCCGCCCACCGCGGCGACCACACCGCTACCGGCCAGGGCACCCCAGACCCCCTCCAGCGTCTTGCCCGGGCTGATCCGCGGAGCCAGCTTGTTGCGACCGAAGCGGCTGCCGGCAAAGTAGGCAAAGCTGTCGGCGGCCCAGACCAGGACCAGGGCAAACAGGGTCCAGACCGGCCCAAGCTGCGGGTGTTCGTGGATCTCGACCAGGGCGGTCCAGGCCGGCACCAGGGCCAGCGTGCCGGCGGCCAGTTTGATCAGGCGGTTGCCGAGGGTAGGCGAGGCTGCGAACGAGAAATGGCGCATCCAGAGCAGGCTCAGCAGCCACCAGAGCAGGCCAACGATGATCGCAGCCCACCAGGCCGATTCGCCGCGCACGCTCCAGAGGCCGGCGATGAGCAGCGCATTGGCCGCCACTGCGAGCAGGCGGGTGGCCATCCGCGGCATGCCGATCAGCCGGGTCCACTCCCAGTACGCCAGCAGCCAGACCAGGGCGAGCAGTCCGGCAAACAGCGGACCCGACGCAAGCAGGATGAATGCGACCGCGATGACTGCGAGGATCAGGCCGGTCAAGATGCGTTGTTTCATGCGGATCCCTGGTTCGAAACGGCCGCGACCTGGGCAGAAGTCTGCCCGAAACGCCGTTCGCGGCGGGCAAACTCCGCAATCGCGTGATCGAGCACGCCGGCATCGACATCCGGCCACAGCGTATCGATGAAAACCAGTTCCGCATAGGCCAACTGCCAGAGCAGGAAGTTGCTGATGCGCAGTTCACCACCGGTGCGGATGAACAGATCGACCGGCGGCTGGCCGGCCAGGGCGAAAAACGGGGCCAGCGAGTCCTCGGTGATGCCGTCGTTTGGCAATTCGCCGCGCAGCATCGCCGCGGCGGCCCGGTTCGCCGCCTGGGCGATGTCCCAGCGGCCGCCGTAGTTGACCGCGACGTTGGCGAACAGCGCGCGATTGGCCCGGGTCTTGTCCATGGCCTTGTGCATGCGTTCGCGAAGTTCGGGGGAAAAGGCGTCGAGATCGCCGATGAACTCGATGCGCACCCCGTGACCATGCAATTCGTCGACCTCGCGGTCGAGCGCTTTCAGGAACAACTGCATCAGCGCACCGACTTCATCCTCGGGCCGTTTCCAGTTCTCGCTCGAGAAGGCGAACAGGGTCAGCGCCTCGATGCCGCGCCGCAGGCAGTATTCGACCGTCGCACGCAAGGCTTTCTGGCCTTCGCGGTGGCCGAAGCTGCGCGGACGCCGGCGCTGCTGGGCCCAGCGCCCGTTGCCGTCCATGACGATGGCGACATGGCGCGGAGTGCGCGGCGCATTGGCGCTCTCTGGAGTCGGATTCATGTCGGGGCGCAAGCGGGTCGACGGCCCAGGAGTCTGTCGGACTTGAGCGGTCGAGGCGAAAATTCGGCTGCGTGAGGGCAGATTTCCGACGATTCGCAGTCCCATAGTGGTTCCATGGGCCAAGAAGCGGCGGAAATATGGACCGCGCAGACGGATTTGCAGCCCGATCGATTCAAGTCCGACAAATTCCTAAATCGCCATCAATTCCTCTTCCTTGGCCTTGACCACACCGTCGACTTCCTTGACGAAACGGTCCGTCAGCTTCTGGATGTCGTCCTCGCCGCGGCGTTCCTCGTCCTCGCTGATCTGCTTGTCCTTGAGCAGCTCCTTGACGTGGTGGATGGCATCGCGGCGGATGTTGCGGATCGCCACCTTGGCGTTTTCGCCTTCGCCGGAGACCTGCTTGGACAGCTCCTTGCGGCGCTGCTCGGTCAGGGCCGGCAGGTTGATGCGGATGACCTGGCCGACCGTGGTCGGGGTCAGGCCGAGGTTGGAGCCGAGGATGGCCTTCTCGACGACGGCCACCATGGTCTTCTCGAACGGCGTGATGGTCAGCGAACGCGCATCGGCAACGGCGATGCTGGCAACCTGGGGCAGGGGCACGTCGGACCCGTAGTAGGGAACCAGCAGCTGGTCGACCAGGGCCACGCTGGCGCGGCCGGTGCGCAGGTGGGTGAGATCCTGGCGCAGGGATTCGACGCTCTTGGTCATTCGCGTCTGGGCATCTTTCTTGATGGCTTCGAGCATGGTGCGGTCACCCGTTGTGCATTGCTGTCGGCCGCGAAGTATAGCAGCGGGGTGGACCTGCCCAGTACCGCAGGCGAGCTCGCGGCATCGAGGATTTTCGGGGCGCCCGTTCGCACGCGGGCCGGGTGGCGGGATTTGCACAACACTGCGGGCTTCAGGCGGTCCGAGGCGTCCGCCATTTCGGCTCGGACCAGCGCGTCGCTGGATCCGGGATGATGAGGCGCGCCGGCTCCGTGGAAGGGTCTGCCCGAGGCAGTCCCGCAGCCGGTTCGAATGCAGTGCTTCGGGGGCGCCGGCAGTCCGGGCTCAGCCCGGGCCGCCCACGAGCGTGCCGATCTGTTCGCCCTGCATGATCCGCATCAGGTCGCCCTCGCGCGACATGTTGTAGATGCGCAGCGGAATGCGATGGTCGCGGCATAGCGCGATCGCACTGGTATCCATGACCTGCAGGTTGCGCTGGATCACGTCGTCGTAGCTCAGCGTCTCGTAGCGCGTGGCGTTCGGGTCCCGGGTCGGATCCGCCGAATACACGCCATCGACCTTGGTCGCCTTGAGCAGGAGGTCGGCGCCGATTTCGATGGCGCGCAACGCCGCGGCCGAATCGGTGGTGAAGAACGGATTGCCGGTGCCGGCGGCAAACAGGACCACGCGGTCCTTCTCGAGGTGGCGGATGGCCCGTCGACGGATGAAATCCTCGCAGACTTCGTTGATCTTGATCGCGCTCATGGTGCGCGCGGTGCCACCGGCGCGCTCGATCGCATCCTGCATGGCCAGCGCGTTCATGACCGTGGCCAGCATGCCCATGTGGTCCCCGGTAACGCGGTCCATGCCCGAGGCGGCAAGGCCGGCGCCGCGGAATATGTTGCCGCCGCCGATGACCACGCCGACCTGCACGCCGGCGTTGCGTACGTCGATGATCTCGCGGGCCAGGCGGCCGATGACCTTGGGGTCGATGCCGTAGTCCGATTCGCCCATGAGGGCTTCGCCGGAGAGCTTGAGGAGGATGCGTTTGTAGATGATCGCAGGCATGCGGTGCTCCGGCAGGATGGCAAAACGAACCTATTGTAAGGAACTGCGGAGCTTCCGCCATGCATTGCGACACTGCGCCGTCCGTCCGGCGTTCCATTCGTGGCCATCCGGACCACGCCGAGGTGCGTTCGTGCACGATGGGCGGGACTCGCTGCTCGGTTGCTTGCGCGCGATTATTCGCTTTTTGCCGGTGGCGCCTTGCGCACGAAGTGCACGCTGCCGTCGTCACCGCCCAGGGTCACCGAAGCGATACTGCCGTCGCCTGCCTGGCCGAACTGGACCGCAGTCTCGCCACCGCGGCCGTCACCGCTGTGCCAGCGGAACGTGTCGTACTGCCAGTGCGACAGCGGGCCGGCATTTTCCGGCAGCGGCCCGAAATGCATGGACAGAATGCGCTTGCCGAGGGTCACTTCGACGTCGCCGAAGGCCGGGTTGCTGTAGGTGCCGGCATAGTCGGCCAGGGCATGCGACGGCCGGGTCCCCTTGACGCGTCGGGCATCGGCCGCGGCTTCCAGGGTCTTCCGTTTTGCCTTGCTCTCGCCGTAGAGCTTGAGCAACTCGGCACTCCAGTCACGATCCGGGGCGCCGGTGTACAGGTCCATGACCTTCCACATCAGGGCGTGGCGCAGTTCGACATGATCGGCGTTGCCGAACACGTAGACTCCGAGGTTTGCATCGGGCATCAGGCCGATGATCGATGTGCGGCCATCGATGCTGCCGGTGTGCATGGCGACGAAATGGCCGCGATAGTCCTGCTCGAACCAGCCGAGTCCATAGCTGATCCAGTGCGGGCGTGTCAGTTGGGCGGTCGGATAGAACTGCTCGTCGGGGACCAGGGCCTGCGGGCGGAACAGCTCGTGGAAATTCTTCTCGCTGACCAGTCGCTTGCCGCCGGCCTGGCCGTCATCGAGCAGGAACGCGAGCCAGAGCGCCATGTCGTGTGCGCTCGACCAGGCCGCGCCGGCAGCCGGAACGCCGTCGACCGAGCCGTCCCTGACCCGCACGAGTTTGCCGTCGATCTCGAAATGGGGCGCCGAGACGTTTTCGCTGCCGCTGTTCTTCATGCCGGCGTAGGTCGCGCTCGATTCGTCCATGCCGAGCGGGGCCATGATCCGGGTCTCGACGAATCGGTTCCAGGGCATGCCGGAGGCTTTCGTGACCAGTTCTCCGGCCAACTGGTACATGACGTTGGCGTAGCTGAAACTCGAATAGGGCGGGTAAGCGGGAGTCAGCTCGCGAACACGCTCGAGGATCTGGCGCGAGTCGAGATCGCCGCGCAGCCAGAGCAGATCGGCTTCGGGCCCGATGCCGGCGTTGTGGCGCAGGGTGTCGCGCACCGTGACCGTGCGGCTGAAGGCCGGGTCGGGCATCTCGAACCAGGGCAGCACCTTTTGCACTGGTTCGTCCCAGGCCAGCTTGCCCTCGTCGACCAGCATGGCCACGGCCAGGGCGGTCATTGCCTTGGTTGTCGACATCATGCCGAAGCGGGTGTGTGCATCGACGCGTTCCGGGCGACCCAGTTCGCGCACGCCGAAGCCCTTTACATAGACCGTCTGGCCGTCCTTGACCACGGCAATTGCCAGTCCGGGAAGCTTCCAGTCGGCCATGGCCTTCTCGATATAAGCATCGAGTGCGGCACCGTGGTCGTCAGCCCGGGCAGGGGAGTCGCCGGCATGGGCCAGGTCGGTCCACGAACAGGACAGGAACAGGCAGGACGCCAGCAGGAATGTGCGCATCGGAAACTCCCCCAAGTGCCAACCGATATTAGGGAGGGTCTGGGCCATTGGCGCAACCGTCACGATGCCTGCCCGTGGGCAGATCGCCACGCGTCGACGCCGACAGGCTGGCCGTCACTGTTCCTGGGTTGCCCTGCCTCCTGCATCACTGCAGACGTTTCAAGCCGGCGCAACAAGGATCTGCGTGCAGGCGAGCGTGTTTCCGGGGTCCGAAAACAGGAAAGCCGCAGATGACTGCGGCTTTCCCGGCTGTCGCGTGAAGGAGCGGATCAGGCCAGCCCGGCCTGCTTCATCACTTCGGCGGCATAGTCCTCGACCACCTTCTCGATGCCCTCGCCGACCACGAGGCGATGGAACGAGATCACTTCCGCGCCCGCCTTCTTGAGCACCGCGCCAACCGTGTCGTTGGTATCGAGCACGTAGGGCTGTCCGGTCAGGGTGACGTCGTTGACGATCTTGTTGATCTTGCCGCTGATGATTTTCTCGAGGATTTCCGGTGGCTTGGACTTGTCCTTCTCGGACATCTTGGCCAGCTCGATTTCCTTTTCCTTGGCAATGAACTCGGCCGGCACGTCCTTTTCGGTGATGTGCGGCGGGTTCATCGCGGCGATGTGCATGGCCAGGCCGCGGGCCAGGTCCGGCGAACCGCCCTTGACCTCGACCAGCACGCCGATACGGCCGCCGTGCAGATACCCGGCGACTTCGTTCTGGCTGTCGATATGCACCATGCGGCGGATCTGCACGTTCTCGCCGACCTTCGCGATGACGGCGGCGCGAGCTTCCTCGACCGTACCGCCCCCGGGGAACGGGGCGGCCTTGAGCGCTTCGACGTCATTCACGTCGAGTGCGGCCGTGGCGACCTGGTCGGCGAAGGCGACGAAGTTCTCGTCCTTGGCGACGAAATCGGTCTCGCTATTGATTTCGACGAGGGCGGCCTTGTGGCCCACCTGGGCCAGCACGATGCGGCCTTCGGCGGCGACGCGATCGGCCTTCTTGTCGGCCTTGGCCAGGCCCTGCTTGCGCAGCCACTCGATGGCGACGTCGATGTCGCCGTTGTTCTGGGTCAGGGCCTTCTTGCATTCCATCATGCCGGCGCCGGAACGCTCGCGCAGTTCCTTGACCATCTGGGCAGTGATATCCATCGGTAAAACCTCACAGCTTGGCGCAACGCAAAGTCGCGCGAATGGGAAACGGGATGCCTGCAGTCCGGACCCGACCGGCGCGGGAAAGGGCGACCTGCGCACGCTTTCCTGGCCGGTTCGATGCCGGGAGCAGGCACCTTGCGCCGGTCTGCCCCGCGGTTTGCGCGGGACAGCGCGGCCTGACCGCTACCTTCCCTGTCCGGGATGGCAGGCGTATGACTTACTCGGCAGCCGGGGCTTCCGCAGCCTTGGCCGGCTTGGCATCGCCCTCGGCCGGCTTGGTGTCGGAGCGCGGCTTGGCCGGGCCACTGCGACGGCCGGCTGGCGGAGCGCCACGCTTGGCCGCCGGCTTGCCACGCGGCGCCTGCTTGCGGCGATCGTCCTTCGCGATCGGGTTGCCTTCGGCATCCATTTCGACGAATTCGTCGGCGCCCACGGCAATGTGCGGCGCGGCGGCCTTGCCCTCGAGTACGGCGTCGGCAACGGCGCTGGTATAGAGCTGGACCGCGCGGATGGCGTCGTCATTGCCCGGAATCGCATAGTCGACCAGGCTAGGGTCGTAGTTGGTATCGACCACGGCGACGACCGGGATACCGAGCTTCTTGGCTTCCTGGATGGCGATGTTCTCGTGGCCGATGTCGACCACGAACAGCGCGTCGGGCAGGCGGCCCATGTCCTTGATGCCGCCGAGCGAGCGCTCGAGCTTCTCGCGCTCGCGGCCGAGCTGCAGTACTTCGTGCTTGACCAGCTTTTCGAAGCGGCCGTCGGTGGCCATGGCCTCGATTTCCTTGAGGCGGGCGATCGACTGCTTGACCGTGCGGAAGTTGGTCAGCATGCCGCCAAGCCAGCGCGCGGCGACGTAGGGCTGGCCGCAACGCGTGGCGTCTTCCTTGACCGCTTCGCGAGCCGAACGCTTGGTGCCGACGAACAGCAGGGTGCCGCGCTTCTGGGCCAGTCCGGACACGAAGTTCATCGCGTCGTTGAACAGCGGCAGGGTCTTTTCGAGATTGATGATGTGGATGCGACCGCGCGCGCCGAAGATGTACGGCGCCATGCGGGGATTCCAGTAACGTGTCTGATGGCCGAAATGGACGCCCGCTTCGAGCATCTGGCGCATGGTGACCTGAGGCATGGTGTAACTCCAATCGTGGGCAGCCGCACGGCCATTGGCGTAATGCGCGGTGATGCCCGGGGTTGAGACCTCCACGTATCCGCCGTCTGCGACCTCCGGAGAGGCACCCCGAAAACGGTGACGATACGTGTGCGGATTTGGCGTAACGCAGGCAAGTGACTACCCTTGTCCGCCAGTGAGGGCCTTGCGGTGACGCTGCGAGGCCTTATTTCGTTTGCCGGCAACCACTTAAGCAAGTGGCTCGGCTTAGCCGTAGAATTGTAGCCTGTCCCCTGCGCCCACCACAAGCGCCCAGCACTACGAGAAACCATGTCCGTAACGATCAAGACCCCCGATGAGATCGAAAAGATGCGCATTGCCGGCCGCCTGGCCGCCGAAGTGCTCGAAATGATCGCCCCCCACGTCAAGCCCGGCGTGACTACCGAGGAGCTCGACCGGCTCTGCTACGAACACATCGTCGACGTGCAGCAGGCGGTTCCGGCCAATGTCGGCTACAAGGGCTTCCCGAAGACGGTCTGCACCTCGGTCAACCACGTCATCTGCCACGGCATCCCGACCCACTCCAAGGTGCTCAAGGACGGCGACATCATCAATATCGACGTCACCGTGATCAAGGATGGCTGGCACGGCGACACCAGCCGCATGTATTTCGTCGGCGAGCCCTCGGTGCTGGCCCGGCGCCTGGTCGAGACCACGCGCGATGCAATGCTGGCGGCGATCTCGATCGTGCGGCCGGGGGTCACCCTGGGCGACATCGGCGAGACCATCCAGAAATACGCCGAAGCGCGCAACTTTTCGGTCGTTCGCGAATACTGCGGACACGGCATCGGTCGCATCTACCACGAGGATCCGCAGGTGCTGCACTACGGTACCGCCGGTACCGGCCTGAAACTGCAGAAGGGCATGACCTTCACGATCGAACCGATGATCAATGCCGGCAAGCCGCATACGCGACTCTTGCCGGACGGCTGGACCGTGGTCACGCGCGACCACTCGCTGTCCGCGCAGTGGGAGCACACCATTGCTGTCACCGACGATGGTCACGAAATCCTGACGCCCTGGCCAGCGGCCGCCTGAGGCGTGCCGCGGTGAAGCCGTCCGCCGAATCGGCCGCGCGCATTCCGGTCCTGCCTCGCCTGGCGCGACCGGCCAATCGCGTCGGCGTGGTCGGACCGGCCAAGTTGGCGCTTCGCCAGTATCTGGCCGACTACGAGCGCGACCTCGGCGGGGCGTTTCGCGAACATGCCGATGCCGAGCAGATCGTCGCTGCGCGCGCCGCGGCGGTCGATCGCGTACTCGACTATGCCTGGCATTCCTGGCTCGGCGAGGCCGACGATGCCGCCCTGATCGCGGTCGGCGGATATGGACGTGCCGAACTGTTTCCGTACTCCGACGTCGATCTTCTGATCCTGACCGTGGAATCGCCCGAGCCGCGCGTGATGCGCGCGATCGAGGCATTCTGCGCCGGCCTCTGGGACCTCGGCATCAAGCCCGGCATGGCCGTCCGCGACCTGGACTGCTGTCGCGAATTGGCCGGACAGGACGTCAGCGTCTACACCAATCTGATCGAGGCGCGCTTTTTGGTCGGTTCCCGCGAGCTGGCCGAGCGCCTGCTCGCCCGTCTTCCGGACGAATCGTTGTGGACGCCGGCGCGTTTCCTCGAAGCCAAGCGCGCCGAACAAACGGCCCGGCACCAGCGTTTCGGCGACACCGCCTACAACCTCGAGCCGCAGCTGAAAGAAGGTCCCGGGGGCCTGCGCGACCTGCAGCTGATCGGCTGGCTGGGCCGGGAAATCGCCGGTTCGGGCGAGCCGGCGCAGATGGTCGAAGCGGGTCTGCTCGACGCCACCGAAGCCGAGGCGCTGGGCTCGGCCCGGACCACGTTGTTCCGCATCCGCCACGCCCTGCATTTGCTCGCCCGTCGCGCCGAGGAACGCCTGCTGTTCGACTACCAGCGCGAACTGGCGCGTCTGCTCGGCTATCGCGACGAGCACGCCGACAACCTCGGCGTCGAGCAGTGCATGCAGGATTACTATCGCGCCGCCCGTCGCATTGCCGGTACCAACGAGGAGTTGATCGCGCGTTGCAGCGAAATGCTGGCGACCTCGGCCGCCGACGTCCGCGATCTGGGCGATGGCTTCCGACGCATCGGCGATCGCCTCGACGTGGATGCCAGCCACCGCCTGCAGGAAGAACCGCAGACCCTGATTGCGCTGTATGCGCTGATCGCCACCGAGCCGGGGATCCGCGGCCTGCGCGCGAATGCCTTGCGCCAGGTCCGCCTGGCCATGGCCAACCCGGCCTTCGATCTGGATCGCCCCGAAGTCTTCGCCGCCCTGCGCGAATTGCTCGAGCGCGGCGCGGCGGCGGTCGAGGCGCTCGCCGCGATGGCCCGGCATGGCGTGCTGGCCCGGCTGATCCCCGGCTTCGCGCGGGTAACCGGGCGCATGCAGTACGACCTCTTTCATGTCTACACGGTCGACGAGCACACCATGCGCGTGCTGCGCTTCATGGCGCGCTTCGCAAGCGAGGACGGTGCGCGCGATTTTCCGCTCGCGCATACGGTCTACCAGCGCATTCCGCAACCCGCCCTGCTCCTGCTGGCCGGACTCTTCCATGACATCGCCAAGGGCCGCGGCGGCGATCATTCGGTACTGGGTGAAGAGGACGCGCGCGTTTTCTGCGCACGCCTCGGCCTGCGCCCCGCAGCGGTCGACCGGGTCGCCTGGCTGGTTCGCCAGCACCTGCTCATGAGTGTCACCGCGCAGCGCCAGGACATCACCGATCCAGCCGTGGTGCACCGTTTCGCCGAGCAGGTCGATGACTGGGAGCGGCTCGATTACCTCTATCTGCTGACCGTCGCCGATATCAACGGAACCAGCCCGAAATTGTGGAACACGTGGCGTGACCGCCTGCTCTCGGATCTCTACGCGGCCACGCGCTATGTCCTGCGCGAGGAGTCCGGCGAACTGCCCAAGGCCGGGGAACGCGTGGCCGAGACGCGTGCGCGCGCAACGTCGATGCTGGAACCGAAGGGCCTCGATCCGTCGGTCATCGCGCGCATCTGGGCGGATTTTCCCGAAGAGAGTTTCCTGCGCTACCGGCCCGAACAGATCGCCTGGCAGACCGCGGCCATCGCCACCCACGATGCGGCTTCCGGCGCCCTGGTGCGCGTCAATCCGCTCGGCGTCCGCGGTACCAGCGAAGTGTTCGTCTACTCGCCCGATCGCGATGGCCTGTTCGCCACGATCACGGCCGTGCTCGACCGGGCCCAGCTCAATGTCGTCGAGGCGCGGGTCATTTCTGCCCATTCGGACATGGTCCTGGATACCTTCTACGTCCTCGATGCGTCCGGCAAGCCGCTGCCCGAAGGCGAACGCGTCGAGGCGATCGAATTGGCGCTGCGCTCGGCGCTCGGCATGCGCGTCCTCAACGAGCAGCCAGTGCGCCGGGCCCTGCCGCGCACCTTGCGACATTTCCACATCGTTCCTCGCATCGTCTTCAGCGTGGTCGCCGGACGTACCCGGCTCGGCCTGGTCTGCACCGATCGGCCGGGCCTGCTCGCCTCGGTCGCGCAAACCTTCCGCTCACTCGGTGTGCGCGTGCATGATGCGCGCATCGCCACCTTCGGCGAACGCGTCGAGGACTTCTTCCGCATCAGCGACGAAAATGACCGCTTGCTCGATGAAGCCGGTCAGGAAGCGCTGCGTGCGGCACTGCTCGAACAACTGGATCTTAGCCAGCCCGAACGACAGAAGGTCATGCATGCCAACCCTTGATTCCCGGATCGAAACGGCGTGGGAACGCCGCTCCGAACTGACCCCCGAAGAAATTTCAAGCGACATCCGCCCGGCCGTGGAGACGGCGCTCGACCTGCTCGAAAGCGGCAAGGCGCGTGTGGCCGAGCCGCTGCCAGGCGGTGGCTGGCAGGTTCACCCGTGGCTGAAGAAGGCGGTCCTGCTGTATTTCCGCATCAACGAAAATCGCGTCATGGACGGTGGCCCGATGCAGGCCTGGGACAAGGTGCCGCTGCGCTTCGTCGATGCCGATGCGCAGACCTTCCGGGAGGCGGGTGCGCGGGTCGTACCCGGGGCGTTGGTCCGGCGCGGCGCGCATGTCGCCGCCGACGCGGTGCTGATGCCGAGCTACGTCAACATCGGTGCCCATGTCGGTGCGGGAACCATGGTCGACACCTGGGCCACGGTCGGCTCCTGCGCGCAGATCGGCGCGCGCGTGCACCTGTCCGGCGGAGTCGGCATCGGAGGCGTGCTCGAACCGCTGCAGGCCGGTCCGACCATCATCGAGGACGACTGCTTCATCGGCGCGCGTTCGGAAGTGGTCGAAGGGGTCGTGGTCGAGCGCGGCAGCGTGATCGGCATGGGCGTTTTCCTCGGCCAGTCGACCCGGATCTACGATCGCGCCACGGGGGTCGTCAGCTATGGGCGCGTACCCGCCGGCAGCGTGGTCGTGGCCGGGTCCCTGCCGGCCGCCGATGGCAGCCACAGCCTGTATGCCGCAGTCATCGTCAAGCGTGTGGATGAAAAGACCCGGTCCAAGACCGCCATCAATGAGCTGCTGCGCGCATGAGCATCGAAATCTTCGGCCTGAACAAGTGCGATACCTGTCGCAAGGCGCGCAACTGGCTCGATCGCCACGCGATCGACTACCGCTTTGTCGACTATCGCGAGCAACCGGCATCGCCGGCGATCCTAAAGCAATGGGCGCAGGCGGTCGGTGGTTTCGAATCCCTGGTCAACCGCAGCGGCACGACCTGGCGCACGCTCTCGCCGGCGCGCAAATCGCCCGGATCTGCGGCTGAATGGAGCCTGCTGATCCGCGAGTACCCGGCCCTGGTCCGTCGCCCGGTCCTGGTGCTTGATGACGGCTCGGTCCACCTCGGCTTCAGCGACAAGCTCTATGCGCGCCTGTTTGCGGCCGAGACATGATCGACGGCAATCGCCTGGAACCTGCCCGAGCCAAATCCCGAGTCCCCCATCCCCAATCCCGAGTTCCATGTCAGCCATCCTCGAACTCACCAGTGAACTGATCCGGCGCGCATCGGTAACCCCCGATGACCAGGGCTGTCAGGCCCTGCTAGGCGATCGCCTGTCGCGCGCCGGCTTCGCTGTCGAGACCTTGCACTATGGCGAGGTCTCCAATCTCTGGGCCACTCACGGCCAAGCCGGGCCGGTGCTGGTTTTTCTCGGCCACACCGACGTCGTGCCGAGCGGTCCGGAGACCGCCTGGTCGAGTCCGCCATTCGAGCCGACGGTTCGCGCTGGGCTGCTGTTCGGACGTGGCGCCGCCGACATGAAATCCGGCGTGGCCGCGATGACCCTGGCCCTCGAGACCTTCGTCCAGCGACATCCGCAACATGCCGGTACGGTCGGCCTTTTGCTGACCAGCGACGAGGAGGGGCCATCGGTCGACGGCGTGCGGAGGGTGGCCGAGGAGTTTCGCCGACGTGGCCAACGCGTCGACTGGTGCCTGGTTGGCGAGCCGTCCTCACGGACCGCGCTCGGCGATCTGATCCGGATCGGTCGGCGTGGTTCGCTGCACGGCCACCTCGAAGTGCGCGGCATCCAGGGCCATGTTGCCTACCCGGACAAGGCACTCAATCCGATCCATGCCCTGGCGCCGGCCCTCGCCGAACTGGCGTCGACCCGATGGGACGAGGGCAACGACGGCTTCCCGCTAACTTCGTTCCAAGTCTCCAATATCCGTTCCGGAACCGGCGCCAACAACGTCATTCCGGGTACGCTCGCTGCCTCCTTCAACTTCCGCTACGGCACGGCAAGCACCGCCGAGGGTTTGCGCGAGCGCGTCGAAGCCTGCCTGCACCGGCACGGGCTCGATTTCTCGATCGCCTGGGACCTGTCCGGGGAACCGTTCCTGACCGCCGAAGGCCCCTTGCGCAAAGCGGTCAACGAAGCCGTCGGCGCGGTTTGCGGCCGAATCCCCGAGCCGAGCACGGCGGGCGGCACATCCGATGGAAGGTTTATCGCGCCGCTGGGTGCCGAAGTCGTCGAACTCGGGCCCGTCAACGCCAGTATCCACAAGATCGACGAACATATCGATGTGGCGGAGCTCGAACGCTTGCCTGAGTTGTATCTGGCGGTGGTCGAACGGCTCCTGACGGGCAGGCTGGCGGACTGAGCCAGGCGCCCGTGACGGTACGAATTCACGCAATCTGAACACACTCGCACTGGCCGGTAGGTGATATTGGTCGCCGGTTCGTGGTAATAATCGGAGTGTTTTGCCGTTCGGCAAAATTTCGAATGGAATCAGGGGGACGGCCCGCGGTGCAATTTCGCCGGGTTCCCGAGCCCTACTGCCGGCCTGGACATGCCGGAGCGGCTCCACGGGGCCGGTCTTGCGGCCTTGATTGAACCGGGCATGGCTTGAGCCTGCCCCTTGTCCCATCATTTGTGAGGTGAGCGTTTTGCGATCCTGTTCCCCGGCCTGTCGGCCTCCCGCACTTCGCCTGCTGCGGATCGTGTTGCTGATCGGCGCATTGCTCGTCTCGCTACAGGCGCTGGCTCTCGATTTCACCCCCCATGGCACCCAGCCCGGGCTGCTCTGGGCCCTCGAAGAGCCCGATGCGTGCAGCTCCTGCCATCGCGGCTTTAGTGGAACCGCACCCGAATTCATGCCGCACAGCACATGGAGCGGCTCGATGATGGCCAATGCGACCCGCGACCCGCTGTTCTGGGCAGCGCTCGACGTCGCCAACAAGGATTTTCCTGGCGCCGGCGACTTCTGCCTGCGCTGCCATACACCTCCGGGCTGGTTGAACGGGCGCGTCGTCAAGGCCGTCGGCGGCGGTACCAGCGGACCCGGCGGCGCCAGTGGCTGCCAGTTGACCGGCGACTACGACAATTTCGACAGCAAGGGCAATGACTACTCGGGCCTGACCTGTCACTTTTGCCATCGCATGATGCCGACCGGTCCGAACGGCGAGTCCGGCTTCATCGGCAACGGCAATACCTGGATCGACAACACGACGACGTGCACGAATCCGGATGGATCGCAGTACGGTGGTCCGTGCCGGCGCGGCCCCTTCACGTACACCAACGGCACGCTCGAGCCGCCGCATGGCTGGGTCAAGTCCGAATATCACGAGCAGTCCCAGCTTTGTGGATCCTGTCATGACGTGTCGACGCCCGACACCGACGAGGGTCCACTAAAGACCCTGGTCCTCGAAGGCGGCGTGGCCACCACACGACCGATGCCGATCGAACGCACTTACTCGGAATGGAACAGAAGCCTGTTCGCCGACACGATCTATCGCGATGGCATGGGCGAGGGGCCGTCCGGCGTGCCCGCATTCGCGCGCGCCCAGCAGTGTCAGACCTGCCACATGCGTTCCAGCCAGGACCTGACCGCCAAGGCCTGCAACCAGAATCCCGACGGTTCGCGCACCGGCAACCTGCCGGTCCATGAATTCGTCGGCGCCAATGCGTGGGTCCCTGGCATCATCAAGGTCGAATACGCCAACAACGTCACCGGCTTCGGCCGCGAGGCCGACTTCGAGCGTACGATCACGAATGCCCGCGCCATGCTCGCCTCGAGCGCGAACGTGGAAACGAGCATACTTTCCTACACGGCGCCCACGGCCGGTTCCGCGGGTTCGATCAGCGTCCGCGTCAAGGTCACCAACCTGAGCGGCCACAAGCTGCCGACCGGTTACGCCGAAGGCCGTCGCATGTGGCTCAACGTCAAGGCCGTCAGCGCCACGGATGCCATCGTCGCCGAAAGTGCCGCCTATGATCCGCTGAGCGCCGAACTCACCCTCGATCCCCAGGCCAAGGTCTACGAGACCCTGCAGGGAATCTGGACGCCGGGCTCGCCGGGCGAGTGCAAGATCGAGGAAGCCGGCAAGGCGCAGTTCCATTTCGTGCTCAACAACTGCATCCGCAAGGACAATCGCATTCCACCGCTGGGCTTCCATCCGGTCAGCCCGGGTGATCCGAATGGCGACGAGCTGAGGCCGGTCGGCTACAGCTATCCCGAGACCTCGCCGGGCTCGGGCACCCTGGTCAACTACGATACGACCGACTACACCTTCACCTTGCCGGCCGGAACCGATCGACCGATTCGGGTCGACGCCGAACTGAAGTTCCAGATCTCGAGCAAGGACTACATCGAGTTCCTGCGCGATCAGGCGATCACGCCGCCGACGATTCCTGCGGAGAACACGTTGTGTGCGGGAGGTCCGGGTCGACCCTTCGATATCGGTCCACAATCAGCCTCGCGCGGCGAATACATGTTCGCCCTGTGGAACAACCCGACCTACGGCAGGTCTCCGCCGGAGACGGCAGGCAACGCATCCACCGTCACGACACCGAACTGATTCATTGCCATGTCACGCAGGAACTCCATTCGGGCACGAACTGACTGGCAAGTCGCCCTGCTGCCGGTCGCGCTGGTCCTGCTCGGCGGATGCGCGGCTGGCCCGAAGTCTTCCGGCAGCGATTCGCTGGCCGGCATCGATCACAGCGGCAGGATGCGGGGCTACATCGAATCAAAGCGGGTCACGGACTTCTGTCCGGACCAGGCCAGCCGCAGGGATGATGAGCGCTGCGTGGTGACCCGGGGTTTCGACTACTCGCGGGGCGTCACCATCGTTCGAACCTATGATCCGAATGGTGTTCTCATTGCGACACAGGAGCCGCCGGGTGCCGACCTGAGCCTGACCGATGTGGAGCGTGCCCGGGTCGAAGCCCTCGTTCGTTCCGATCCCCGGATCAGCGACATCGTCAATGCGCCCGACGTCGTACTTTGGCACGGCGGTTTCGTCATGCGCGAGCCCGGCGACAAATACTGCGATCGGGGATCTCGCTGCATCCGCGTCATTGCCGCCATCCATGGAGGCGATGACGTGATCCTGCATTCGGTGGTCGATCTGATGACCGATCGCGTGGTCTACCCGAAATATGTCCCTTCCGGCAAGAGCGTCGCCCGTCATTCGGATGGAGGTTGAGTAATGGTCCGGTTCCGTCTCCTTTTTGCGCTGATTCTCCTGGCCACGGCTGCGGTCCCCGTCGCGCAGGCCGCATCGCCGACCTGCGTTGCGCCGGAGGTCAAGCTGAGCTGGCCCACGACGAACCCGATCTGGGAAATGTGCTGGCTGGGGCCGGATCAGAGCGTGGGTCCCCGTGGCTCCGGAATGGAGTTGCGCAACGTCTACTGGAATGGCCAGCTCGTCATGCGCAGGGCGCACGCCCCGATGTTGTTCGCCGAGTACAAGGATGGCTTCGGGGGCAACTGCTACCGCGACTGGAAGGACATCAGAACGCCGATATTCTCGCTGCCTGCCGTGCAGAATCAGCTCGGGGTAAATCCCGATCCCAACACGCCCGCGGCCGTCACCTCCTGCGACCGTTCCGATCAGCCCACCCAGTCCTACGGCACCTGTCCTTTTGCCCTGAACACTCCCGGCTACACGTGCGCGAACGGGGTCACGATCGAAGACCTTGGCGACAGCGTCAGATTAACGACCCAATACATCGCCGACTGGTACATGTATTCCTCGCGTTTCGTGTTCTATGCCGATGGACGGATGCAACCTTCCTTCGGCTTCGGCAACCGAAACGGGACCTTCAATGAAGTTACCCACTGGCATCACAATTACTGGCGGTTCGAGTTCGATATCGACGGCCTGGGCAACAATGTCGTCAGCATCGACAATGCCGACCAGTCAATCGAGTTCAGCGATCTTCGCAGTGCAGGGGGCGGAATCGGTGGAGGCCCCCGCACCTGGTCCGTGCGCAATGCGGTATCGGGAAATGGCTATCGCTTCGTACCCGGTGCGAATGACTATGCATTCCAGGCCAACGAGTCGGGCCGAGATTTCCACACGGTCGATTTCATGGCCACAAAGGCCCATGTTGGGGAGTACGGTGATACGCCAAGCTACGACCTGTTTGATTGCGAAATGCACAAGGACAACCTGGTCAACGGCGAGAGCATCGCCAACACCAACCAGGCGCTCTATTACCATGTCAGTGTTCGCGACACGACCGCCAACAGCTGGCCGCCCGGGTGCAGTGGTGGAAACTGCCTGCCGCAGGATTCCATGGTCTGCAAAAAGGCGGGTCCAACCCTGGTGCCGATCGGTCCTTGGGCCGATTACATATTCGCCAACGGATTCGACATTCTCGTTCCCGGTGCACACCTGTAGTTTTTCCACGAGGATGGCGACCATCGCAATGGCGAAAGACAAGTTCCCCAGCATCCTGATTGTCCTGGCGATGGCGTTGCTTTCAGCGTGCCATGCTGACGTGTCGAGACCCACACCGGATGCCTCGAAGTCGACGGCGCCGGGTCATGTCGAGGGCAAGCTGCCCCCCCTGTCGGCTTCGCCAGGCGTCGGTGGAGACAAGCTCCGCACGGACCTCGCCTCAAGCGATATCGTTCTGGCCGACTACGTGCCCGTTCGCCGATATGGTGACGTCTTTACGACGAATGGCGTAAATCGCAAGGTCATCGTCGAGTACGGATGGGACTACCGTCGGGGCGTCGTTGTCGAGACCGTGTACGACGAAAACGGTGAGAGGCTGAGCCGGATCGACAAGCCGGGCTACACTCTGAATTTTTCGAATGAAGAACTGGAGCTCGCCATTGCGCTTGCCCGGGAGGAAACTTCGCTGCATGAGCGCCTGTCCGCGAGTGACCTGAATTTTTATGCGGGCTTTGCCTATCGCGAAGCCAAGGAACCGGATTGCAGCGCGGGATCGCGCTGCGTCCATGTCATAGTTTCAGCCGGCGACGGTCAGCGTCACGTTGCGCACGCGATTGTCGACTTGATGTCCAGACGCGTCATTCACGCGTCGCTCGATCCGGATCGGAAGCCCGATCCGATTCCAGATCATTCATAGGGGAAGGGAGATGCGAAGAATCACGTTGAAGGCAGGCGCTGTCTTGGTGCTGGCGGGAATTGGACTTGTGTCCAATGCCATGGCGGCGGGCGCCAATTGTTCGCTCTGGGGCGGCTCTTTGCTCAAGTGGCCCGCGGCGAATCCGGTTTGGGAAATGTGCTGGGTGCCACCCAGCCAGAGTGTTGCCGCCGATGGCTCGGGAATGGAGCTTCGAGACGTGCACTACAAGGGCATCCTTGTCGCCAAGCGGATGCATGCGCCGATCCTGTTCGCCGAATATCGCAACACCAGTACGTGCTACCGCGACTGGAAGGATGCTGATGCGCGATTCGTCGCGTCGCCACCGGTGCGCAACCAACTCGGAGTGCCAACACCTTTCATTGCAACGACAAGTTGCGATGTTTCGCAGGCCGCAACTGCTTCTTACGGCAGTTGCCCGTTCTCAGGCGCTCCTGGATTCAACTTCGTCGCAGCGGATTGCATAGGATCGCCTGGTGGTGTGGCCATTGAAGACATGGGCGACCACGTTGTGCTGACCACCCAGTACTCAGCCGCCTGGTACCAATACACCAGCCGCTATGCATTCTGGGACAACGGCGACATCCAGCCCGAGTTCGGATTCGGCAACTCGAATGGAACCAACAACAGCCTGACTCATTGGCACCACAACTATTGGCGATTCGATTTCGACATTGATGGCGCAAACGACAATGCAATTCTCGCCAATGGGGTTCCCCAGTCCACGGAGTTCACCGGTCTGCGGAGTGCGACTGGCGGGCCGGGAGGAGGTCCAACCTACTGGGACGTGATTACCAACAAGGGTGGATTCGGGTACCGCATAGTGTCAGGTTCCGGCGATTACAATCCGCCCAACCAGTCGGGGCGCGGGTTGCATTCGGTGGACGTCATCGGAAGCCTGTTCATCAACAACGAATATGCCGACCACAGTGACAACAACCTGAGCGATTGTGTGATGGCGGCCGGCAACATTGCGAACAGCCAGAATATTTCCAATTCCGATGTGGTGTTCTGGTATCGCGCCAGCGTGCGTGATGCAAATGGAAACGACTGGCCACCGTCGTGCAGTGGCGCAGGCTGCGAGGCGCAGAATTCAATGGTTTGCAAGCATGTCGGGCCGACGATCACGCGAATCGGTGACTGGCCCATATTCCGCAACAGTTTCGAGTAGTGCCGCACGCCGAATCCCGGCGATGGGAGTTGTGGCACACAATTGCCAAGGGCGGCTGCTGACAACACAGAGCAGGTGCAAAAAACATGATTACGCTGATGTCAAATGTTCGGGCCGCGGCACTTGCCACGGCTGCTGTCCTGGCGGGGCCATATGCGATGAACGCCATCGCAGAGCCAACAGGTCAATCCGCACAGCCCCAAAGCCCTGATTCGCTCTGGTCGGCCTGGGGCGGCGAGGTCGGTATTCGCTGGAACCGTGAGCTGGCTGCCGACATGGGCATCCATTCGTTCGAGACGAGTGGGAAACTTGAGGGACGAAGCTGGCGCGAGCATGAGCGTTTCGCTGTTCGCCAGTCGGGCAGCCTCGATTTCCGCGTTGCCAATGGCAATCTGCAATCCTTCGTCGGCGGCTCGGTGCAAGCGCGTGGCGGGTATGTACTCAAGACCGCGGCCGGCGATATCGATCTGACTGATTTCCGCCTGAAGACGCGCGCGGACAATCCACTCGTCCTCGATCTGGTCGGCGCCGATGGCAAGGCCTGGTTCTATGTCGATCGCCTCATGTACGAGCTGGTCGACGACAACAAGGTGCTGGCCGTGCGCACGATGGATCTCCGTGTGAGTCCGGCGCTGGCGACCCGACTGGGCCATCCCGACATGGCCAACTGGGCCATCGCGGATATGGAATTGACGGCCCAGGTCCTGACCCAGGGCAGCGGTGCGGTTCCGAACGGCGGCGGCGTATTCGACTGGGCCGGCACGCAGGTGCCGGGTGAGCCGAACGGAACGAACTTCCAGGCCGATCTGTTCATGAAGACTTTCAGTGTCCAGTTCAGCCGATGCAATGGCTGCACGGGATCCTCGAGCACGGGCCAGGTCGTGTTCACGCCGAGTTCGACGCTGCAGAACAACGTCAACAACGGCACGGCCGTGGCGACCGTTGCCGGCGATCCCCTGGGCACCAGCAGCGCGCTGTGGACCGCCGATATTCCCTGGCACGGCAAGTTCTCGGGAACCTTCCCCCCGTATGGCAACGACCAGCATCCCTACCTGATCTGGAACATCTACCGGTTAAGCGCCGATGGCAGCATCGACCAGATCGGTCGCTCCGGGGTCAAGCACGCGTTCCTGACCACCAATCAGGGATGTGCGTCGGGTCATGGCACCGATTCGCACGTGCTGGGCCGGCAGTGCTCGGACACGTATGGAACGGGCAACAACGACAGCAGCAGCGATCTCGGCCCTCGATCGGAAATCATCCCGGCCACCAACCAGTGGGGCCGTTGCGGTTCGATCTACGACACCAACTGCGACGGAGCTGCCAACTCTTCGGGCAATACGCAGTATTCACAGCGGCTGATCGTGGTCGAATCGCAGATCGACCCGGCTGTGCAGACCGGCGCGACCTACCTTTTTGAATCCTGGTACCTGGCGCGCGAGGACATCAACATCTACAACTCGATGGCGACCCGCGGCATTTCGCCCACGCGGAGCGGCACGAGCTGGAACGTCGGCAGCGGCGCGGCCTACCGGCTGGGCCCGGCCATCGATCGCTGGCTTGAAGGGGTGAGCCCGGGCGCGACTTCCGCATCCGAGGAGCTGGCCAGCAGCGAAGGGCACACCAAGGTTGCGGTCAAGGTGTTTGATCTCGGTGGCGGTTCATGGCGCTATGACTATGTCGTCATGAACTTTGACTTTGCGCGGCCGTTTACCGAAGGCAGTGAACCGAATCTGCGGGTCGTCCACAACTTCGGGTTCGATCGATTCGCGGTTCCCGTGGCCGCGGGTGTCAACCTCACCAATATCACCTTCAGCGATGGCGATACCGACTCGGGCAACGACTGGACGACTTCGACGGTGGGCGGAAGCCTGACCTGGAGCGCGCCGGTCAACCCGACGCCGCCGACCAACGTGCCGGCCGAGCTCAATCCGCTCAACTGGGGCACGATGTTCCGGTTCTCGTTCGTCGCCGATGGCGGTCCGCAGCAGGTCGCGACCAGTCTGCATGTCGCGGAAACCGGGAACCCGCAGAGCCTGTCTGCCGATCTGCTCGGTCCGCTCAACGACACGATCTTCGTCGACGGATTCGAATCGCCGTAGACCGCGTTTCCGACTCAGCCTCGACGGGTGCCCGGCACCCGTCGAGGGCGTAATTCATCCGGGGCCGGGCTCGAAACGCAGCTCATGGATGGCCGGACCCGGAAGGAACGGTGTCGGCTTGCCCTGCACCCAATCCTCGTGTCCGGCGCCGTAGAACGGGGACAGCGGATGTCCGCTCTGCCCGCCGGGCAATTCGAAATAGCCATGCGCCTCGTCCCCCGGGGCCACCGCAAATCGCTCCGAGGCGCCGAATCGGGGCCCCTGCACACGCGGCATGTTGCTGTCGCCCGGTAGGGGGTCCGCCGGCATGTCCAGATAGGTGGCAAGGAACCCGGGTAGCGCACGCGACAGCGGATGCGCAATGCGCGCGGTATTGCGCTCACCCCAGCTGCGCTTGGCGATGCCGCCTGGCTGCGATTGCAGGCGTTGGGCGACGCGGTCCAGACATGCTTCCTGCAGCGCCTCCCAACTGGCATAGCCCGCAGGCAGCAGGTTCGCAGGGCGGCGCTCGAGCAGCATCCAGACCGCATGTTCGGCTTGGCCGAGCTTCGGAAGCTCAAACGCCGGGTAGTGGACGCGGACGGCGGCGGCAAAGCCATCGAGTACCGTGTCCTTTACTTCGTTGCGCCAGGCCCGAACGATGCGGTACGCGACCGAGGCGGTCGAAGCGCGGCCGTCCCAGTCATCGAGCGCCTCGCGTACGTCGCTGCGCAGTGGCGTGCTGGCGCTGTGCTCGAGCAAGTTGACGAGGCGCTGGTGCCAGCGTTCGAGAAAAAGGGCACGGTCGTCCAGCTGGATGGCGAGCATGTCCGCGCTCGTAAAGTGGTCCCGCGCGCGGAGATCATCGCGGATCTGGGCCTGACGGGCGCCAAGGTCGTAGCCTCCATCGCCGAGCATGTCGAGGAAAGGACCTTCATCGACCACGCGCGCATTGGCCGTCCAAAGGCGCTTTTCCGGCGGATTCGAGATCAGTGGCATCTCCGCCGGCGCGAGCCAACCTTGCCAGCCGGTGCCGGCGATGCTCCAGTCCGAAGGCAGGCGGGGATCGAACCCGCCGCTACGCTTGGGGACGCGGCCGGCGATGGTCCAGGCGATGTTTCCGAAACGATCCGCAACCATGAAATTCTGCGCCGGCATGCCGGCCTCCTGCACGATCGCAACGCCTTCGTCGGCCGTCTCGGCAGATTCGAGTCGCATCAGTTCCAGATTGACCGCGCCCTCGCGATGCGCCGTCCAGGCCAGTGCGAGCGGCGTACCATCGGCATCCTCGGCCAGGATCGGACCCCACCGCGTCTCGCGGATCTCCAGTGTCTCCGCGGCTTCACCCTTGGCCTGGATCGTTTCGGCATAGGTGCTGAGCGGTTCGCTGCCGTCGACTGTGCGGTAGCGGCCCGGATCGGCCGGATCGACGATGACCCGCACCCAGTCGGTCAGATCCGCATAGCTGTTGGTGAAACCCCAGGCGATCGCGCGGTTGCTGCCGGCGATGATCGCCGGCGTGCCGGGAAGGCTGGCGCCGCTGACATCGATGGTTTCGCCCGTGCGTCGTGGGCTCGGAAAAATCAGGCGGGCCCTGAACCAGATGTCCGGTACGCGCAGCTCGAGATGCATGTCGTTGGCGATCATGCCCGCGCCGCCGGTTAATCCGCCGCCGACCGCAAAGCTGTTGCTGCCCGGAACATTGTCGATGGAAGCGTCGGTACCCCGCAGCAGCGAGGCGTCGATGGCGCGCAGGTCCAGATCGCCCGCTGGCGGCGGATCCGGCCAGCGCATGGGCGGCCCGCTCAACGGCGCATCCCATGATCCGCCGGTCGCGGAGAGGAACCGCCAGGCGGAGTCGGGGAGGGCCGACTTCATCAGCGAGAAGGCCAGTTCGCGCTGGTTGCCTGCATCGTTGAGCGCAAAGTACATGGCATCGACAACGAGAACCGTGTCTTCACTGCTCCAAGGCCGCGGCGTCGTGCGTGTCAGCAGGTACGGGAACGGACGCACGCCCAGCGCAGCCAGGCCCGCATTGACGCCGTCGCGATAGCGCTCGACCGCGTGCCGCTCTGCCGCCGAGGCGAGGGCAAGGCTGGCCCCGGCGCGTGCACGCATGCGATGCGCGCGCGCACGGCGGTCGATTGGCAGGGCGGCCTTGCCGAACAGTTCGGCCAGTTCCCCGGCCGCACTGCGGCGCATCAGGTCCATCTCGAAGAAGCGTTCCTGCGCATGCACGAATCCGAGGGCCCAGGTCACGTCGTCTCGGTTCATGCCGCTGAGGGTGACGGTCCCGCGAGCGTCGCGCTTGACCGACACTGCGGCCGACAATGCCGTGGAACGGATCGTTCCGTCCAGTTGTGGGAGGCTTCCGCGTAACGCCAGCCAGCCGCCCGTCAGAACTGCGGCAACGACCAGTACGACGATCAGTGCGAGCAGTGAAAGCGACCGCAACAGGGTCCGTTTGCGATTGCGGACGTTCATTTCGAAATCTCGCTCCGCTCGATGCGCCAGGGCCCGCAGGGCCGCGCGGCCTGGCGGCGAGCCGGTCGGGTTGATCGCGCCGGGGCGTCATCGGCGACCCGCGGGTTTGGAAAAGACCTCGGGAATCTTTGGTTCAAGGGGAAGCTCCGGGAACGGATGGGCTTTGATAGGGGCTGGGACGGCCGGAAATGGGCGACATCTTGCGGGTGAAGGCTGAACGGGTCAAAGATTTGGGTCGACTTCTTCATTTCAGTCGCGAGCAGTGCTAGTGTGGAGTCTGCGGCCATCCATTTTTGGCCGTTGCAATTCCGTTCCGAGAACCGCTACCCGGTCTTACAGGACGGTCGGTTTCTGTTGGCTTGGCGGACCCGTCCGCCAAGAATCCGAGTTCCAACACCTGGGGATTTCACCATGCCAAGATCGATTCGATACTTCGTTGCACCCGCTGCAATGGCGCTGAGCATGTGCGCGACGGCCGTTGTAGCCCAGTCGTTTTCTCCTTCGACATTCGAGGTTCCAAAGCCGCAGCGGCAAACCTTCGTGCCGGCAGGTACTTCCTGCGGCTCCATCGTCCTTACCCAGTCGACTTCGCAGTCGATAACGACCGGCAACTCCGTGTCGTGCAACGCGGGTGGCCTGCATTCGGACAACTCCTACTTCCGGTCATTCCCGCTGACGGCGGACATCAACGTCTGCGAGGTCCAGTTCGGCGTCGAGACGGCAGCTGGAGCGGGTGGAACGCAGCCGGTGACGGTCAATCTCTACAGCGGCACGGGCGCATTCCCGGGCACCTTCCCGGGCTCGTACACGCAAATCGGCACGGCGTCGGTCAATGTGCCCGACCAGTCGGCCACGATATTCCCGGCAACTGTCAGCGGCCTGGCGACCGCGGGATCGAATCTGGTCGTCGAGGTGTTCACGCCGGACGGCCAGACCGCGGGAAATTCATTCTTCATCGGCTCGAATGCCTCGGGTGAGTCCGCGCCAAGCTACCTGCAGGCGGCGGATTGTGGTGTAACCACGCCGACAACGACCGGCGCGATCGGCTTTGCGGGCATGAATATCGTCATGAACGTGGTCGGCAATCCGGGTGGACCCTCGCTGACCGTTGGTTCGGCCCAGGCGACCCTGGTCGACCAGTGCGCAAGCAATCCCGGCCAGTCCAATGGCGTGATCGAACCCGGTGAGACCGTCACCGTGCAGGTACCGATCAGTGCCGCGGGCGGCAGCTTCACTGGCGTTGTGGCGACGCTGGGCATACCGGCTCCGGCTGGCATCACCTATGTCAACTCGACCTCGAACATCGGCTCGCTGGCCGATGGCAACAGTGCCACGGCGACCTTCACCGTCACCGCGGATGCCGGCGCGACCTGCGTCACCGGGTTCTCGCTGCCGATCGATGTCACCAGCAACGAAGGCACGACGGCTTCGGGCTCGGTTGCCTCGCAGATTGGCGAAAGCGGCAACGTGACGCCCAATGAAACGCTGCCGATTGCGATCCCCGACAATTCGCCAGGAACGCCCGCCACCTCCACGATCACGATCGGCCAAGACCTCACCCTGACCGATCTTTCGGTGGCCGTGGCCATCAACCACACCTGGGTCGGCGACACCACGATCACCCTGACCAGCCCGGCGGGCACGACGGTCACCCTGCTTGATCGGCCGGGCGTCCCAGCGGGTACGTTCGGCTGCAGCAACGACAACATGGACGTGGTCTTCAGCGATAGTGCCAGTGTCGATCCCGAGACCAGCTGCCCGGGCACGACGCCCTGGCTGAGTGGCCCGGTACTCCCGGCCCAGGCCTTGTCCGCCTTTGCCGGCGAAAGCACGCTCGGTACCTGGACCCTTTCGGTCACTGACTCGGCCGCGGGCGATACCGGCGACGTCGTCGATTGGGGCCTGCTGCCAACGCCTGGCCTGACGGGTGTGTGCACAGTCTGTCAGGGCGGCGGCGGTCCGCCGGCGGCGGCCATCGATCTGCCGACCCTGTCGACCTGGAGCAAACTGGCGCTTGGCATGTTCGCCATCGCGTTTGGCGCGTTGATCCTGCGTCGTCGCTCGATCCAGCGTTGACCGCGCAGCCTTAAGCAAATCGTATCGGGGGCCGCAAGGCCCCCGATTTTTTTCCGTTGCGGATTCTCCGCGCAAAATCCCGGGTTCAGAGGCTGCTTTCGATCCGCTCGACGCGCTGGAATCCGCGCGGAAGCAGGCTGCCGCGCGTGGCGCGATTGCCACCGTATTCGACCAGGTCGGCCCACTTGAGGATCAGCTTGCGCTGGCCGGCGTAGAGGGTGACTTCTCCCCTGGCTTCGGCGACCACGGCAATTCCGACCACGCGTTCGCCGGAGGCCAGTTTCGGCTTGGGGATCTCGATCAGCTTGTTGCCCTTGCCGCCATTGTCGAGTTCGGGCAGTTCGGCCACCGAGAACATCAATAGATGACCGGCGCTGGTGGCGACCACGATGCGGTCGCGGGCCGAGTCATCGACCATGGCCGGATTGAGCACGTGGGCCCTGTCGTCGAGGTTCATGAGCTGCTTGCCTGACTTCTTGTTGCCAAGCAGGTTCTCGAAACGCGTGACGAAGCCGTAGCCGAGATCCGAGGCCAGGACCAGCCGCGTGGCCGGATCGGCGATCGCCAGGGTTTCGATCTGGGCCCCGGCGGGCAGCGTGAATCGGCCGCTCAGCGGTTCGCCATTGCCGCGCGCGGAAGGCAGGCTGTGCGCGAGCGCGGTATAGCTGCGACCGGTCGAATCGATGAAGGCGACCTGTTGCGTGGTGCGCCCGCGCGCGGCGGCGCGGAAGCCGTCGCCCTCGCGGTAGCTCAGGCCGGCTGCATCGATGTCGTGGCCCTTGGCGGCACGGACCCACCCCTTGGCCGAAAGCACGACCGTGGTCGGTTCGCTGGCCACCAGGGCGGCTTCGTCGAGCGCCTGGGCGGCCGCGCGCGCGACCAGCGGTGAACGGCGCTCGTCGCCGTACTTCTTCGCGTCCTCGCGCAGCTCGTCCTTGATCAGCGTCTTCAGGCGCGCCTTCGAGTTCAGCAGCACGTTGATCTTCGCGCGTTCCTGTTCGAGTTCATCGCGCTCGGCATTGATCTTCATTTCCTCGAGGCGGGCCAGCTGGCGCAACTTCGTTTCGAGGATGTAGTCGGCTTGTTCTTCACTCAAGGCGAAGCGCTTCATCAGCACCGGTTTCGGTTCGTCCTCGCTGCGGACGATGCGGATGACCTCGTCGAGATTGAGGTAGGCAATGCGCAGGCCTTCGAGCAGGTGCAGGCGGCGTTCGACCTTGTCGAGGCGGTGCTGCAGGCGACGGGTCACGGTGTCGGTGCGGAAACGTAGCCACTCGCCGAGGATCTGCTTGAGGTTCTTGACCTGCGGTCGGCCATCGAGGCCGATCATGTTGAGGTTGACCCGGTAGCTCTTTTCGAGGTCGGTCGTGGCGAAAAGGTGCGGCATGATTTCGTCGACGTCGATCCGGTTCGAACGCGGAAACAGGACCAGGCGGATCGGATTGAGGTGGTCCGACTCGTCGCGTACGTCCTCGATCATCGGCAGTTTCTTGGCCCGCATCTGGGTTGCAAGCTGCTCCATGATCTTCGAGGGCGATACCTGGTGGGGCAGGGCCGTGATGACGATGTTGCCGTCCTCGCGCGTGTAGACGGCGCGGGCGCGAAGCGAGCCGTTGCCCGTGGCATAGAGGGCGAGCAGGTCGTTCTTCGGCGTGATGATTTCCGCCTCGGTCGGAAAATCGGGCCCACGCACGTGCTCGCACAGGTCGGCGATGCTGGCCTCCGGTTCGTCGAGCAGTCGGATGCAGGCGGTGGCGACTTCGCGCAGGTTGTGCGGCGGGATGTCGGTGGCCATGCCCACGGCGATCCCGGTGGTGCCATTGATCAGGACGTGCGGAATCCGCGCCGGAAGCCAGGCCGGTTCCTTGAGCGTGCCATCGAAGTTCGGCACCCAGTCGACGGTGCCCTGGCCTAGCTCTTCGAGCAGGGCTTCGGCGATCGGGGTCAGCTTCGACTCGGTGTAGCGCATCGCAGCGAAGGATTTCGGGTCGTCCTGCGAGCCGAAATTGCCCTGGCCGCCGACCAGCGGGTAGCGATAGGAAAATGGCTGCGCCATCAGCACCATGGCTTCGTAGCAGGCACTGTCGCCATGCGGGTGGAACTTGCCGATGACGTCGCCGATTGTGCGTGCCGACTTCTTCGGCTTGGCCCCGGCATTGAGGCCGAGTTCGCTCATCGAATAGATGATGCGGCGCTGCACGGGCTTGAGCCCATCGCCGATGAACGGGAGTGCGCGATCGAGCACGACGTACATGGAATAGTCGAGATAGGCGCGCTCCGCGTAGTCCTTCAGCGCGATCTGTTCGTAGTTGCCTTGCAGGGTCATGATGTCCGGTATCGATGCGTCGGCAGGGGGCCGATGCGAACCTCCAATTGTGCCGGATCGGGCCGTGCGACGCATCGTGCGCCGGCAGTTGGGGATCGCCTTGCCCGGCCGCCGCGAGGCAATCGCGGAACCGGCCGTGGCGCGCCACAGTAGACCCGGTGGGTCCCGTTCCATGTCACAGGCATGCGTCCCGTTTTCGCTATGATTGGAGCGGCACGGCCGACTCGCGGGCCGCCGTCGGGGAGCCACCATGAAACAGGACGTCGACTGTAAGGAAACCGCAACGATGCCGGTCTATCCGCCCATGAGCAGTCGTCAGAACCAGTTCGAGGCCCTCGTCCGCGGCCATTCCACGGACCTGTACCGCTATGCCTACTGGTTGTGCGGACAGGATGCGCTGGCCCAGGACCTGGTCCAGGACACCTTTCTGCGCGCCTGGCGAGCGCTCGACAAGCTGCGCGAAGTCGGCGCGGTCAAGGCCTGGCTGATAACGATCTTGCGCCGCGAACACGCTCGCCTGTTCGAGCGCAAGTCGATGCCATCTGACGACATCGACGATTTCGACCTGCCGGATCCGCAGGCCACTCCCGAGCGCAGGACCGAGGAGTCCGCGCTGCGCCAGGCCATTGCGAAGCTGGAGCCCAAGTATCGCGATCCGCTGGTGCTCCAGGTGCTCGGCGGATTCTCCTGCTCGGAAATTGCCGCGCAGCTCGGGCTCGGCGAAGCCGCCGTCATGACCCAGCTGTTTCGCGCTCGACAGAAACTGAAAGGGCAACTGGGACTCGATGACCAGGCAGCCGAGGTGAGTGAACTATGAATTGCCTGGAATTCCGCCGACGACTGGGCAGTGAGCCTGCCTGCAGCTTCGAAGACTTCGTCGCCCATCGGGCGGAGTGCGTGCATTGCGCCGCCGCCCACGCGCGCGCCGAGGAATTCGAATCGCGGATCAGGGCGGCCTTCAATGTGGCCGTGCCGGCAAACCTCGCTGATCGCATCCTGCTCGCGCAGACCACCGAGGCGCGCCATGAGCGACGCGGTCGGCGGCGTGGTTTCGCGGCGCTCATGCTGGCCGCAGCGGCATCGATCGTCGTCGCGCTGGTCGCGGTGAACCGGCCACGGACCGAAGTGCCCGAACTGGCCGGAATGGTCGTCGATCATCTGCGGGAGCATGTAGTCGGCGCGGACAGAACCGGAAGTCCGGTGCCGAAGCAGGACGTCATGGATGCCTTTGCGGCGCGCGGCGTCAGCCTTGCTTCGGTCCCCGACGGTGTCAACTATGTGCACAAATGCCCGGCTGGTCCGTACAACACCGTCCACATGGTGATGCCCGAGCGATCCGGCCCGGTGAGCGTCGTTTACGTGGCCGACAAGCGCATTGCCGGCCAGGTGGATTTCAGCCGCGATGGCATGCATGGACGCCAATTGCCGCTGGGCAAGGGCTCCCTGGTCATGGTGGCCAGCGCTGATGCCGATTTCGACGCCATAGAGCGTGTCTGGAAGTCCGCCATGGGGGAAGCGGTCGCGACGTCCGAAGGCTTTGCTGTTCCGGTACTGCAGTCCCCTGGCCCCGGCGCGATACTCGCCGCTCCCTAGTCCCGATCCGATACGAAATTTCCAGCCGCCGGTTTCCTAGTGAAGCCGGTACGGCCTCACTCGACCCCGGATTCCGATCCGGAATGCAAATGGAGACCCTCGCATGAAAGCAATCATCGCTGTCCTGATCGACTGGCCGGAACGTGTAGCGGCGCATTTCGCCTGGCTCGGACCCCTCGTTGCGCGCATCACCGTGGGCTGGGTGTTTCTTTGGGCCGGCTGGGGAAAGCTCGGGGCCTTGCCCCTGGTCATCGAGAACTTTCGCGGCTGGGGCGTGCCCGCGCCCGAGATTCTCGCACCGTTCGTCTCGGGCCTGGAATTCGTCGGCGGGATTGCCCTGATCCTCGGTCTGTTCACGCGCATCTTTTCCGCGCCGTTGATCGTAGTCATGATTGTTGCGATCAAATCGGCGTTCTGGGACCAGGTCGATTCGCTCGAGTACCTGCTTGGGCTGGTCGAGTTTGCCTACCTCGCGATTTTTCTCTGGCTCAGTCTGGCCGGGCCGGGCGTGGTCTCGATCGACTATTTGTTGCAACGCAGCGTCAAATCGGACCGAAGCTGAGCGCTTTCAAACGGATTTGCAACGCGTGAAAGATAACTTATGCAGGCAGGGTCTATTGCCCTGCGCGTTTGGCATAGGGCTCGAACCGCCAAATCGAATGCGTGCAGTCGGGCGCATTCACCCGCGTCGCGGCGACTGACGGGCTCGTCCGTCAGGCCGCATCAATGCAAACACTCTTGGAGAACAGCACAATGAACAATCTCAACGCCGGAATTTCAGGATTCAGTCTCGCCCTCGTCGCTGCCAGCATGGCCAGCTTTTCGGCACCGGTCAGCGCGGCTGAAGCCGCAGCCAAGGCCGAAGTCGGCCACTGTATGGGCGTCAACGCCTGCAAGGGCCACAACGGCTGCAAGACCGCCGCCAATGCCTGCAAGGGCCAGGGTGGCTGCAAGGGGCAGGGCTTTGTCGCGACCACGGCTGATGCCTGCACCGCGATGGGCGGCAAGATGGACAAGGAAGCCGGTATGGCGATGGTCGAGTCTACCGACACCGTGAAGTGCTATGGCGCCAATGCCTGCAAGGGCCACAACGATTGCAAGACCGCCTCGAACGCCTGCAAGGGTCAGGGCGGTTGCAAGGGCCAGGGCTTCGTCGCGATTCCGGCCAGCACCTGCGCCGACGTCGGCGGCACCGCCAAGTCCTGATGAATCATCGCGCACAGCCTGCGCGTGAGCTGACGCCCGAAGCGCAGGCTTCGGGCGCTCGGCCGTGGTACGGGTATGGCCTCGGCCTGCGCACCGAACACTTCGATGCCGTGCTCGAAGAGCGCCCGGCCGTCGACTGGTTCGAGATCATCTCGGAGAACTTCATGGTCGCCGGCGGCAAGCCGCGCCACTATCTCGCGTCGATCCGGTCACGTTATCCCGTGGCCATGCATGGCGTGTCGCTGTCGATCGGCAGCACCGACCCGTTCGACCGGGATTACCTGCGCGAATTGCGTCAGCTGGTCCGTGATGTCGAGCCGATCTGGGTATCCGATCATTTGTGCTGGACCGGCAATGGCGGCATCAACAGCCACGACTTGTTGCCCCTGCCGTACACCGAAGAGGCGATATCGCATGTGGTCGCGCGGATCGGCGAGGTGCAGGACTTCCTCGGCCGCGAGATCCTCATCGAAAACGTTTCCAGCTACGTCAGCTTTGCAGACGCCGAGATGGAAGAAGCCGCATTCCTGTCGGAAATCGTGCGGCGCAGCGGGTGTCGCATCCTGCTCGACGTCAACAACATCTATGTCAGCTCGCGCAACCATGGCTTCGATGCGGACACCTATGTGGCGGCCCTGCCGGCGGACCGGATCTGGCAGATCCATCTGGCCGGGCACAGCGACTATGGCGACTACGTGATCGACACCCATGATCACCCGGTGCGCGACGAGGTCTGGGCGCTGTACGCGCGAACGCTCCAGCGCATCGGTCCGGTCACCACGATGATCGAGCGCGATGACAACATTCCGCCGCTGCGCGAACTCGTCCAAGAACTCGACCACGCCCGGCGCATAGGCGCACAGACGCTCTACCTGTCCTCGTTGGCGGTCTGCGCATGACCGCCCTGGCGACGCTCGAGCGGCGATTTCTCGACCATGTCCTTGGCGGCGAGGCATTTCCGCGGACATGGTGCAGTCAGGGCCTGGTCGACAGCGACATCGGTCTGTCGATCTACGCCAATGCCTACCACTCGCGCCTGCGTGAAGCGCTGGAGGCGGACCATCCTGTCCTGTCGGCCTATCTCGGCGATACGCTGTGGCTGAAGTTCTGTGCGGGATATACCGCCGATCATCCTTCGCAGGTGCGTTCACTGCGCTTCTTCGGCAGCCGGGTTCCCGATTGGCTCGCCCGCAACGCACCATTTTCCGCTCATCCAGTCATCGCCGAACTCGCGCAGTTCGAGCGTGCCCTGCTCGATGTGTTCGACGCGGCCGATGCGCCGCGCCTGGATTGGGCGGCGATGGGGCCACTCGATGCGCAGTCGTGGCCGACCTTGCGCCTGCGCTTCCATCCGAGCGTGCGCCTGCTCGTGCTCTCGACCAACGCGGTTGAAGTCTGGCGGGCACTCAAGGACGAAGAAGCACCGCCGGCTGCAGCAGCCTCGAACGCAGCGGCACGCCTGTTGTGGCGCGACGAGGAGCGCGTGACGCGGTTTCGGCCGGTCGTGCAGGCGGAATTGGCGGCCTTGGCAGCCGTCCTGATCGATGAAAAGGATTTTTCCGGGCTGTGCGAACGGTTGGCCTGCGATCATCCGGCCGACAGCGTCCCGGCCATGGCCATCGGATTCCTTCGCCAGTGGTTCGACGAGGGCGTCATCTGCGCGCTGGCCACCGACTATTCGGCGGCGCCGCAAGACCACGGCTAGCGAATTTCGGCCAGTCCGCCCGGAACGCCGCGCGGGCTCAGCACGATCTGCCAGAGCTGGTCGCGCCGGGAGCGGAACGACGCCGCCGAGGCGGATAGATAGTATCGCCACATGCGCCGGAAGCGTTCGTCGTAGCGTGCCGACAGCCCTGGCCAGGCGCGATCGAAATTGGCGATCCAGGCCATCAGCGTGCGATCGTAGTCGGGGCCGAATCCGTGCCAGTCCTCGATGACGAAATGCCTTTCAGCGGCCTTGCAGATCTGCGCGGCCGACGGGATCATCGAGTTCGGGAAGATGTATCTCTCGATCCACGGATCGGTATGGTTGGAGGAGGTGTTGGCGCCGATCGAGTGCAGCAGGGTCAGGCCGTCCCTGGCCAGGCAACGCCGCACGACGTCGAAGTACGTCCGGTAGTTCTTCACGCCGACATGTTCGAACATGCCGATCGAGAAAATCCGATCGAAACGCTCGTCGATCTTGCGGTAGTCCTGGATCCGGATCTCGACCGGCAGGCCGCGGCAGAGATCGCGGGCATACGCCGCCTGTTCCTCTGATACGGTGACACCAACGCCCTCGATGCCATAGCGCTCGGCGGCGAATTTCAGGGCTTCTCCCCACCCACACCCGATGTCGAGGACGCGCATGCCTGGCGCGAATCCGAGCTTGCGACAGGCCAGGTCGAGCTTGGCTTCCTGGGCGCCATCCAGCGTCCGTGCGGCGTGCCAGTAGCCGCAACTGTAGACCAGTCGCTTGCCGAGCATGGCCTGGAACAGATCGTTGCCGAGGTCGTAGTGACGCTCGCCTACGGCAAACGCACGCCGGCCGCGTTGCAGGTTGAGGAGCTCTGCCTTGATCCAGAGCCTGGCGTCGTCGAGCGGGCGCACACGCTCGTCGACGTGGGCGACGAGCAGGCGGTACATGAAACCGTCGAGGTCGGCCGCGTCCCATTGGCCATCCATGTAGGACTCGCCGAGCCCCATCGAGCCATGGGCAATGACACGGGCGTAGAAGTCCTCGTCGTGGATCTGGATGTCCCATGGCGAGTCGCCGTCGACACAGATGCCGCAGTCGGCGAGGAGGGATACGGTTCTCGATTTGAGACTTGCGCGCTTCATGGGATCTCTTGGCTCGGCGGCGAAATCACGTGTGACGAGAGCAGAGCTAAGCTTCCCCAGTATCCGACTGCAAACATGAACAAGCCATCTACGCCAACCTGCCGGTTGCGCAACGGTAGTGAAACTGCCGGCCAGGGCGTCGATCGAGCCGGCTGCCGGGTGACTTGCGCCAGGCCAATCCGTAGCATGCGAACCTCACCGATCCGACCCCATCGCCATGATTCCCGCCAATGCCGTGCGCCGCCGAGGCCTGGCGCCGTTGCTCGGCGCACTGGCCATGTTTGGCCCGTTCTCGATCGATACGATGTTCCCGGCGTTTCCGGCGATCGCCGCGCAGTTGCAGGCGAGCCCGCTGGCCATGCAACAGACGCTCAGCGTGTACATGATCGCCTACGCGCTGATGTCGCTTTTGCATGGCCCCGTGTCCGATGCGCTGGGGCGGAGACCGGTCATCCTTGTCGGTGTCGCGGCCTTCGTGCTGGCTTCGATCGGCTGCGCGCAGTCGACCAGCATCGGCGAACTGCTCGCATTCCGGGCGTTGCAGGGGATGTCCGCGGGTGCCGGACTGATCGTCGGTCGCGCCATTATTCGCGACTGTTTCGAGGGGGCCGCCGCGCAACGCCTGATGTCGACGGTCTCGATGATCTTCGGCGTGGCACCGGCCATCGCGCCGATCGTCGGCGGCTGGGTCGTGGCATTCGCGCGCTGGCCGATGATCTTCTGGCTGCTGGCACTGTTCGCCGGCGTGGTCTGGATCGCCAGCCTGGCCCAGCTTCCGGAAACGCTGCCTGCCGAGCGGCGCATGGCCCTGTCGTTGCGCGGCATGGGCTCGACCTACGCCATGATCCTGCGGGATCCGGCCTTTCTGCCACTCGTACTGGCCGGCACGTTCGGTTTCAACGCGCTGTTCGTCTACATCTCATCCGCACCGGCTTTCGTAATCGGTTTGCTTGGACTCGACGCCCAGCAGTTTGCCTGGCTGTTCATCCCGGCCATTGGCGGCCTGATGTTGGGTTCATTCCTGTCGGGTCGCCTGGCCGGCCGGGTCAGCGCACAGTCCACCGCCAGGCTCGGCTACCGGGTCATGATGGGGGCGTCGGCGCTGAACATCGCGACCGCGCTGTGGCTGCCGAAGCCTGTCGTACCCTGGTCGGTCATTCCGCTTGGCCTGCATTCGATGGGTATCGGCATCGCTTTTCCGACCCTCACCCTGCAGTTGCTCGATCGTTTTCCGCGGCAGCGCGGTGGCGCCTCCTCGATGCAGGCCTTCGTCAGTCTCGTGATCAGCGCGACGCTGGCCGGCGTCGTGTCGCCGATGATCTCGGACAGCGCGTTGAAACTGGCGGCCACCGCGGGAGGAATCAGCCTGGCGGGATTCCTGCTATGGAATGTGTACCGCGTGATCGAACGGCGCTGTCCGGCACCCACGGCCCATCAGCTTTGAGCAGGGGGCGAAGGAGCCGGCCCGACCGCATTCTGCGCGCCAGTGCCGCCCAGGATGCCGCGCAGCAAGGCGAATATTTCCTCCTTGGTTCCGACGACATTGATCTGCGATTCGCGCGGAAAATCGGTGCCCAGATTGACCGCATAGGCTAGTCCGAGGTCTTCGCCGTTCTCGTCGATCCGGTTGAAGGTTTCGACCTTGCCGACGTAGGCAATGCGATTCGCATCGAGAAAGCGCCCGTCAGGAATCTTGACCCAGCGTTGCATGTTGTCACCCGTGGCTATGTGAATGGGAGCACCCGCGCAGCGGCAAGCCCTGGCTGGCCCGGCGATAATGCCACGGTTGATTGCCGAGGGTTGATGCAGGCTCGGTCCGAGGGCTGCCCGGATCGCACATTCGATGCCCGGGGCAAACTGAGCATTGCGGCGCTTGGCCGTCCCTGACATCGCGCCGCTACCACGCGGCGCGCTATCCGAAATTAACCCGTAGGGCGAATGTCGGCTTGCAGGCGGGCGATGTTTGCTCGAAGTGCGCGAGTGCCAGCGGTCGTCACATCTGTTCCTTGCCCGTTCCAGCAAGGGCAGGTCCGAAAATGGCTCCAGCCCAGCCACTCGCCGTGGGCAAATCCGGCATCGCACCGGTTCCCATGCGCAGCCGTCATTCGGTCACGATGCCTGGAGGCGGATTCGGCATCGCCGATTCAGGAGAGTTCGGCTACATGGCCGGCTCGAACCGGATTCGTGACAAACCGGAATCAATTGTTTGCGATCGACAGGACTCGATCGGCGTTTCAGTTTGCGAAGATGGAAGGGCGTTGGATGCAGGTAGACAGTCGGGTCGTTGGGAGGAACCAGGTATTCGCGGCTGGCCTACAGGCACGCATCTTGCTTGTGCAATAATGATCGAAGGCGGGAGCCACAATTCCCGTCCGAACAGGTGACCGGCAGGATGCCGCGAACCGAAAGTCACTCACAGGCGCTCCTTTGCGGCGCGTGTGGCGTGCAGGGGGCTAGTTGCGTCTTGAGTAGTCGGTCCGCCGCCGGACCGATACCGGGAGCGTGCGTGCCTTCGGCACGAACGTACCGACGCAACCGGCGCGCATGAGAAGCCGGAACGTCGGAAGCGATCAGCCTACGGTTCCGGGGAGCCTCATGACATTTTCCAGCCTATCGAACTGCGCTCGTTTGACCATTGCGAGCACGTTCCGCCTTTTTCCGACATTGGCATGTTTCCTTGTTGTTGCAGCGACTGCGGTCGTCCCGCAGAGCGCGCACGCCTGGTGGCCGGGCAAGGATGGTGCCCGCACAGTGGCCGCAAACACGGCTTACACGGCCCTGCCGGAAGTGCGCATCACGACCCTGACCGCGGCAGCAGTCTCCGGTGACTCAACCCTGACCCTTGCGAGCACCGCCGGTATCACTGCGGGCGACGTCCTGCTGGTCTACCAGGCACAGGGCGCCACGATCAATACCGGCAACACGGCGGCCTACGGAGCGGTCACTTCGCTCGGCAATGCGGGCCGGTTCGAGTTCGTCAATGTCATCAGTGTCGCCGGCAATGTTGTGACCCTGAGCCCCGCCTGCAGCCCGACCCTGCTGCGGTTTTCCTACAACAACGGATCGCAGGTCATTCGGGTCCCGCAGTATTCGACGTTGACGGTCAACGCGGGCGTCGTGATCACGGCGCCACTGTGGAATGGCAGTACCGGTGGCGTGATGCCGATCCTCGTTCAGAACACGCTCACGCTGAACGGCGACCTTTCTGCAAACGGTGCGGGATTTCGCGGTGGCGTGCTCGAGAATGACACCACCGATGCCGGAACCGATGTCAGTCTGTACCGTGGGGCGGCAAGCACCGACGGCGCCGAAAAGGGCGAGGGCATCGCGGGATTCCAGGCGGCCTACGACGCGCTTAACGGTCGTTACGGTCGTGGCGCGCCGGCCAACGGCGGTGGTGGAGGCAATGCCCACAACGGCGGCGGCGGCGGCGGCGCCAATGGCAACAACGGAGTGGCCTGGAATGGACAGGGCAATCCTGATCGAACAACAGCGGCATGGGACGCCGCCTGGAACCTTGATGGAACGCTGACAGCAACGACAACCTCATCGGGTGGTGGTCGGGGTGGCTACACCTATGGCGCAAACAACCAGGATGCACTGACCGTTGCGCCGGGCAATGCCGGCTGGGGCGGCAACAATCGCCGCGAGCGTGGCGGAATTGGCGGGCGGCCGCTCGCCAACAATCCCTCCATAGCCGGCGATACCCGCCTCTTCCTCGGCGGTGGCGGCGGCGCGGGTGATGCCAACAACTCGGCGGGTTCATCGGGCGCCCGCGGGGGCGGCATGGTCATCGTAGTTGCCGGCACGATCTCTGGTAGTGGCAGGATCCTTGCCAACGGCGACACGGCGACCAACTCCACCCCCAACCACAACGACGCGCCAGGTGGCGGCGGTGGCGGCGGCAGCATTCTCGCCTCGGCCGGAACGGCCAGTGGCGTCACGCTACGGGCCAATGGCGGCAACGGCGGCAACCAACTCATCACCGGCAACGAGTCCGAAGGTCCCGGTGGCGGCGGCGGCGGTGGCTACATTGCTGCATCGGCGGGGCTGACCACAGCAGTCGCCGCGGGTGTCAACGGAACGACTTCTTCGGGAGCCGTAACCGAATTCATACCGAACGGCAGTACTCGGGGCGGCAGCGGTCTGGCCGGCCTGGCTCCAGCACTCGCTTCGCAGCCCATCTGCACGAGCAGCATCACCGATCTCGCTGCGACCAAGTCCAATGGCGTAGCCAGCGTTGTTGCCGGCAGCACGACCAACTACACGATCCGGATCACCAACAACGGACCCACTCCGGTCACGGGCGCAATCATCACCGACCCTGCCGTTGCCGGCCTGGCCAAGACCGGTATCGTCTGCTCTGGGACTCCCGGCCAATGCACGGTAGGCACCACGCCAGGCATCGCGCAGTTGCAGACAGGCTATGCGTTGCCCGCCCTGGCCGTAGGTCAGTTCTACGAGATCGTGGTGTCCGCCACTGTCACGGCGTCGTCCGGAAGCGTCTCGAATACGGTCTCGGTTGCGACTCCCACCGGGACTGTTGATTCGACTCCCGGCAACAATTCTGCAACCGACACTGACACGATCCTGGCCCCGCAGCTGACGATCATCAAGACCGCGAGCGCGAGCCCGTGGACGGTCGGTGTCGCGGCGAGCTACACCTTGAGCGTACA
>NZ_FOVF01000015.1 GCF_900115085.1 Dokdonella immobilis
CTGCGCAAAGCGGCAGTCCTGCCGTTTGGTCTCCCGCGCGCGGGAGAAGGGGAAATCAGAAGCGAAGCGGCATCTGCAGGCTTGCGGGAATCTGCTTCGTCTTGGCTGCGCAGGAGGCGCAGTGACTGGGGCCCCTATGCAGTGGCGCAGCGGCGGAGAAAAGGCCCGTAGGGTGGCTCGCAAGGATGCGAGCCAGTTGGCTGCCAGTCCACGGATGGACTGTCAGCCAACCCCGGAGCCGCTGCGCGAAGTCGCAGGGCAGGATGCCCGGAGACCGCTGCATCGGGGTGGCCTTCTCTTTGGTTACTTTCTCTTGGCCACGCAAGAGAAAGTGACTCGCTCGCCGAAGGCGAGTGAAAGCTTGGCACTGGATCGACACGTCTCGCGCCGCGAAGCGATGCACGAACATACGGAAAAGCCAAGGCGCTGGGTCACGGCGCGGACGAAGTCCGGCCTGTCCTGAGCCTGTCGAAGAGCAGGGACGACGATGTAGAAGTTCGGACCGTGCAGGAGAGCATCGCGCCTGAAGGCGCTCCTACAGTGGAGCCACAGTGGCTCGCCGGCTGGCAGCGAGCGATCCCCTCCAACAACACCGATGCGCCGCGTAGCGACAACGGACAGCGCGAAAACAAACCCACCGAACCCATAACCTCCTCCAGCGCCATTCAGCAACCCGACACTAAACTCAACCTCTTCCCGAATCCCGACAAGACCGAGCCCGATCGCGATGAAACTCCTGATTCCAGCCTTGTTGATCCTTCCCCTCGCCGCCTGCAGCTGGGGCATCAAGCTCGACAGCGCCGGCAAGAACGTGCGCGTTGCCTGGAACGACGATGTCAGCGGCTGTCGCGACATGGGCAAGATCACGGTCTCGGTGCTCGACAAGGTCGGGCCGGTCGACCGCAGCGCGATCAAGATCAACGACGAGCTTGAAGTCATGGCGCGCAACGAGGCGGCCGGACTGCAGGCCGACACGATTCGTCCTCTTGGCGAGGCGCGCAATGGCGAGCAGAGCTGGGCTGCCTATGCCTGTGGCGAGGCCCCGCGCCCGGCGCGATCCTCGCTGGCCGAACCGAAACCCGGCGATGTGGAGACCTTTCCGGTCAAGGAGAACTGAGTTCGGCTGCAGCGCTTCGGCTATCGCCCCGCGTTCCACGGCGTGCCGTCATCTGCTCGGATCGGATGGGATCGGATAACCGTCGCATGGACGGGCAGTACCGGCGAAAATTCGTCATGGCCACATCGAATACCCTCGAAATTGGCCCGGCAGTACTGCACACTCGGTACCGGGGACGCCGCGACGTGGCGTGACGAAGAACGATTGTTGAGCGTATGCAGATTCTGCTGACCGGCGCGACCGGCTTTCTCGGTCGGGCCATCACCACCGCCCTGCTCGAACAGGGTCATCGCGTGCGCGCCCTGGTGCGTTCGGAAAACCGCGAGCTGGGCACGCTCGGCGTCGAGCTGCGCATCGGACTGGCGACCGAATTCGAAAGTGTCTGCGCAGCGGCCGATGGCTGCGAGGCGATCGTGCATGCGGCCGGCTGCAGCGACCCGCTGGCCAGCATCGAGCAATACCACGATGCCAATGTGCGTTCGACCGACTGCATGCTCGGTGCCTGCGAGCTGGTCGGCGTGCCGCGCCTGCTGCTGACCTCGTGCGCGAATGCGGTGATCGGCAGCGACGACCTCGAAGGCGTCGATGAGCGCCAGCCCTATCCACAAAAGTGGCCCTCGGCCTACGGGCACACCAAGGCACTGGCCGAGCAGCGCGTGCTGGCTGCCAACGGCGAGCGCCTGGCCACCTGCGTGCTGCGCCCGCACCTGCTCTGGGGCGCCGGCGAAACGCGCATCCTGCCGGCCCTGCTCGACCTGGCCCGACGCGGAAAATTGCGCCTCTTCGGCGAGCCGGACAAGAAGATCGATCCGTGCCACATCGACAACGCCGCGCATGCGCACGCGCTGGCACTGGGCAAGCTTGAAAACGGTTCCGCACTTGCCGGCAAGGCCTATTTCGTCGGCCAGGGCGAACCGATGAGCATCGAGACCTTTCTCAATGCGCTGCTGCGCGCCGGCGGCTTTCCGCCGGAAAAGCGGCGGCTCGCTTCCTTGACCGCGCACGCTCTGGCAACCGCCGCGCGCGCCGGCGCGGACAGCACCTCGCCACTGATTAACCCCTACATCCTTGAACTGTTCAGCCATGCCAGCTGGTTCAATCTTGGCGCGGCCAGGCGCGATTTCGGTTATGCGCCCAAACTCAGCACCGCCGAAGGCATGAGCCGCCTGTTCACCGCGTTGACGCGCGAGCGCATGCAAAGCCGCACGCCCTGAGCTGAAGCAGCAGCGCGCGATCGGCAATCGAAATCCATGCCACGCATGCACTTCCATGCACTTCGTAGGAAGAGCCTTCAGGCTCGATGCCCTTCGTCACTTCGCGAAGAAGGCATCGCGGCTGAAGCAACAACGAAGCGGCAACGCGTGGAAAGCCATCGAGCCCCGCGCCCGTCTTCCGGCCCCTACCCTGTAGGAAGAGCCTTCAGGATCGATCCCTTTCGTCACATCAAAGCGCCGCGACTCTGGCCGGGCCGACTCCCGGGTCAGATGCCTTAGAATGCGCCGATGACGACGACCGAAATCCATCGCCAGCACGCGCCCAACCCGATACTCAAGGTGCTCGGTCGAGGCCTCGAATCGGCACTCAATCGCGCCCTCAGCCTCGATGCCGATACGCGCGACGCACTCGGCGCACTGGACGGGCGCGCCATCGGCATCGCGTTCAAGGGCACCGGTCTGGCCATGCGACTTGCCGTCGAGGGGCAGCGCCTGGTCGTCGGCCCGGCCTTCGGCGGCGACAACCAGCTGCGCGTGACGGCGACCCCGGGCAGCCTGCTCGGCCTGGCTTTCGCCCGCTTGCGCGGCGATGGCGAGACGGCGATTCCGCCCGGCCAGGTCGAGATCTCCGGCGATGCCGAGCTGGCCCGCCGACTCGAGCGCCTGGCCACGCGCTTCGAGCCCGATATCGACGAGGTCTTTGCGCGCGCCTTTGGCGACGTGATCGGATTCCAGATCGCGCGTGGTTTCCGGCGCGCGATCGGCGGGGCGCGGCGCTCGGCCTCGGCCCTGGTTCGCGACACCGCCGATTACCTGGTCGAGGAGCGGCGCGACCTGATCGCCAAGCCGGAGATGGAGCAGTTCCTCGACGAGGTCGACGAGCTGCGCGAACGCGCCGATCGCTTCGAAGCCCGCTTCCGACGCCTGAACGCGGTCCGGCGCGCATGAGCGCTTCATGGCGTCTGCTGCCGCGGGTGATGCGCATCGCGGCCGTCGTCGTGCGCTATCGCCTCGATGACGTCATCGATGACGCCCACCGCTTTCGCGTGTTGCGCTGGGCGCGCCTGTTCGTGCCACGTGCACCGGCCGAAGTCGCGGCCTTGCCGCGCGGCGCGCGCCTGGTCATGGCGCTGACCGAACTCGGACCGATCTTCGTCAAGTTCGGCCAGATCCTCTCGACCCGTCGCGACCTGCTGCCCGCCGACATCGCCGACGAACTGACCGCGCTGCAGGACAAGGTGACCCCGTTCGCCGGCAGCGAGGCGCGTCTCGCCGTCGAACGCGCACTCGGTGCCGCGATCGGCGAACGCTTCGCCGCCTTCGATGAGCAACCGCTGGCCTCGGCCTCGATCGCCCAGGTGCATGCCGCAGAATTGCGTGACGGCCGTGAGGTCGTGGTCAAGGTGCTGCGGCCCGATATCCAGGCGCGCATCCAGCGCGATATCGAATTGCTGCGCGCCCTCGGCGAGCTGGCCAACCGCGTGCATCCGAATGCCGACAAGATCCGCCCGCTCGATGTGGTCGCCGAGATCGAATCGACCCTGCTCAACGAACTCGACCTCCAGCGCGAAGGTGCCAACGCCAGCCTGTTGCGACGCAACTTCATCGATTCGCACGATCTCTACGTGCCCGAAGTGGTCTGGTCGCACACCACGGCCGGCATCCTCACCCTCGAGCGCGTGCGCGGCATTCCGGTCGACGACCTCGCCGCCCTCGATGCGGCCGGCATCGATCGCGTGCAGCTCGCCGAGAAGGGCGTGCAGCTGTTCTACACACAGGTTTTCCGCGACAACTTCTTCCATGCCGACGCGCACGCCGGCAACATCTGGGTGGACGCTTCGCGGCGCGACAATCCGCGCTTCATCGCGCTCGACTTCGGCATCATGGGCACCCTGCCCGAGCAGGACCAGTACTGGCTCGCCGAAAACTTCCTGGCCCTGTTCAGGCAGGACTACAAGCGCATTGCCGAGCTGCACCTGCGCGCCGGCTGGATGCCGGCCGATGTGCGCATGGACGAACTCGAGTCGGCGATCCGCGCCGTCTGCGAGCCGTATTTCACACGCCCCTTGAGCGAGATTTCTCTGGCCGAGGTGGTCGTCAAGCTGTTCCAGGTGGCGCGCCGCTACCAGCTGACCCTGCAGCCGCAGCTGATCCTGCTGCAGAAGACCCTGCTCAACATCGAGGGCGTCGGCCGCCTGCTGCACCCCACCATCGACATCTGGGCCACCGCGCGCCCGGTACTCGAGCGCATCTGGCTCAAGCGATCGGGTCCGCGCGCCATGCTGCGGCGCCTGCGTCGGCGCGTACCGGAATGGCTGGCCGCCGCGCCCGACCTGCCGCAGCTCGTGCACGGCTATCTCGAGCAGGTCACCCACGGCAAGCTCGAGCTGCGCATCGCGTCCGAGGATCTGCGCCTGCTCGAAGCGCATTCGCGACGCAGCCCACGTCTCGCCATCAACCTGACCGCCGGCGCCACGCTGGCGCTCTGCGCCGCCCTGCTCCAGGTGTTCGACGGCAGCACCGCGCGCTGGCACGGACTCAGCCTGATCGGCCTCGGCGCCGCCGCGCTTGCGGTCTGGGCGTTCGCCCGCGCATTTTGCACGCGCTGACTCGGGCGGCAGCGGTGATCCTCTACAGCGATGCGCACATCGTCGTCGTCGACAAGCCGGCCGGCATGCCGGTGCATCGCAGCCGGCTGGTCAATGATGGCGATGTCTACCTGATCGATGTCGTGCGCGAGCTCGTCGACGGCCCCCTGCACCTGATCCACCGGCTCGATCGCGCGACCAGCGGCGTGCTCCTGATCGGCCGCAGCAGCGAGATCGCCGCCACACTGGGCCGCCAGTTCATGCAGCGCGACGTCGAGAAGACCTACCTGGCCGTCTGCCGCGGCTGGCCCGAGGAAACCGGCGAGATCGATTACGCCCTGCCCGGCGTGCGCGAGAAGAGCGAACGCAAACCGGCCTTGACGCGCTGGCAGCGCCTGGCCACGACCGAGGTGCCGATCCCGATCAACCGCTATCCGCAACAGCGCTATGCGCTGCTCGAGGTGTCACCCGAGACCGGTCGCTACCGGCAGATCCGCCGCCATTTCGCCCACCTGCGTCACCCCCTGATCGGCGACACCAGCCACGGCCGCACCGAACACAATCGCCTGTTCAAGCAGCACTTCGGCGTGCATCGCCTGCTCCTGCATGCGTGGCGGCTGGCATTCGACCACCCACTCGACGGCCGTCGCCTGGCAGTCGAGGCGGCGCTGGACAGTGAGTTCGCCGGCGTGCTCGAGCGATTCGAATGGGCCTTGCCGGATATCCGCGCGGTGGCTGGCATGCCAATCGGCACCTGAATCAAACCTTGCGGTCGGGTGGATGGGCATGACGCGGCAATACGCAGGCTCGATGCCGCAGGAGTCGGGCCCGGCCAATCGACGGTGCTCACTCCAGTTCGAACCGACAAGACAGGCAGATCACTCCGAAGCAGGGTCGCAGGCGGGACCGCGCTCGCGAGAGGCGCGCAGCGCCGCCGCGTGCACGACCTGGGCAGCGGGGTAGCCCCCCTGTTCGCGGGGTACCCGCGCATGCGCGAATTGCCTAACGTGCCTGCGTTTTCCGCAAATCGAATTCGCCATGCCCAGCCTTGCATCGCTCCTCCGCCGCTCCGCGGTCTTCGTTCTGCTTGCCCTCGCCTCGTTCGCACAAGCGGCCGGACTCAGGCTCGAACTGCAGACCCCTGCACTGTACACGGGCACGCAGTTCAACTCCGGCGCCACGGTGACCAAGAACACCATCGGCGACGGCATCATCTATTCCGGGCCTTTCGTGTTCCATGCCAGCTTGCCGGCAGGCACGCGCTTCCTGTCTGGCAGCGGCGGTGGATGGACCTGCTCGATCGCGCCGCCGGATGCCCGCGAAATCGTCTGCACCTCGAATGCAACCCTGTCCGATCCAACCTGGACCCTGAACTTCCTGTCATTGACCGGCTACACCGACCCCTCCACGCCGCTCGGCCCAACGACGATCACGGCAACGATCTCGAGCCCCGACGTTCCGTTACCGCCCCAGCCGGAGTGCGTCCCGTCGCCCAGCGCGACCGGATGCGCGACGGTGGCGCCCGCTGTCGCCGAGTCGAGTCTCGAAATCTCCGGCTGGGGCAACAGTGGCAATCCCGTCTCCACCTGGCCGATTGCAATCGAAGCCGGCACACAGCAGAACATCCTAGTTGCCGACATCCGCAACATCGGCTTCGGCGCCTCGAACACGCCGGTGACGCTGAACATCAAGTTCCCGATGGGCGTGACCTACAGTGGCTCTGCATCGGGCATTCCAACGTGGACTTGCGCGGCGCAGGAGCAGCCCGATGGGCAGCTTCTGAGCTGCACGACGCCAGCCATGTTTCCGAACCAGACCGGCTTCGTCTCGTTTCGCAGCGATTTCGCACATGACGTCACGGTGCCCGGTCCACACTATTTCCATGCCGCGATCGGCAACAATGTCGTGCCGCCGCCCACCGACTGCATCGCCAATCCACAGCAACGCGGTTGCGGCCGACTCGCTGTGAACACGCGCCCACCGAGCATCGCCGTGCTTGCCTTCGCCGACCCCGAGGTGCAGCACAGCCAGGCCTATTTCACCCTCGGCGAAGACAACGGCCCGATCGTGGTCAATTTCCGCAACCTCGGCGACAGCCTGGCCGCGCGCACGACGCTGCAGATCAAGCTGCCGCCCGGGTTCACCTACACCCAGAGCTTCAGTGCGCTGCCGGCCCTGAGCTGCGTGGCCAGTGGCGCGTCCATCGACGGTCAGCTGCTGACCTGCCAGGGCGCGGGCCTGCCGGCATCCAGCAACGGGTTCGTGAGCTTCGGGGTGCACCTCGATGCCGGCACCGAGGTGCCCGGGCCGGTGCCCCTGGTCGGTGCGATCGACATGTCCGATCCACCCTCCGCTGCGCAGCTCTCCGCGTGCGTCGCCGACCCGGGCGCCTCGAACTGCTTCTGGCACGAGGTCCCGACCTATGCCAGATGTGGCTATGCGCTCGGTGCGGAGAACATCTTCTGCGATGCGTTCGAGGAACTCGGGCTGCCCGGCTCAGCGTCTTCAGACTAGCCAACGAGTCCGCGGCGCGTCGCTTCGAGCGTGGCCTCGGCCCGCGATCCGACACTGAGCTTGCGGTAGACGTCCTTCACGTATCCGGCCGCCGTATGCCGCGAGAGGCCGAGCAGGCCGGCGACTTCGGCGACGGTGTGGCCCTTTGCGATCAGGCGCAGGACGTCGGTTTCGCGAGCGGTCAGCGCGGCCTCGCCACCAACCGGTAGCGCTGGCTGGAAATGCCGCAGCAGCCGGCGCGCGATCGAGGGCGACAGCGGGGGCTGGCCGGCGGCGATGCCGCTCAGCATATCGGCGAGGTGTCCGGTCGACTGGTCCTTCAGCACGTAGCCGCCGGCCCCGGCATGCAGGGCAGGAAAGAGATGCGCGTCATCGTCGAACACGGTCGCCACGATGCACAGCGTGCCGAGCAGATGCAGGCGCTCGATCAGGCGCAGGCCGGAGCCGTCGGGCAGGCCGAGATCGATCAGCGCCAGCGGCGGAGCGGGATCGAGGTGCAGCGATGCCCCCGCAAGCGTCGCCGCGCTAGCGACGACGATGCCCGGGAACGCCTGCTCGAGCGCACACGAGAGCCAATCGCGGCTGCCGGCGAGGTCGTCGACGACGAGCGCGCGGTCGATGCGATTCACGAGGCGCCGCCGAGCGGTACCGTCAGCAACACCTTGGTGCCGCCCTGCGTGCCGGGTCCCCAGTCGATGTTTCCGGCCAGTTCGGCGGCGCGCTCGCGCATCGTGGTGAAGCCGCGCCCGCCGGATCCCTTCGGCGCTTCGTCGCCATCGCCATCGTCGGTCAGGTCGAGGCAGAGCGCGCCGTCGCGCACGAGGGCGCGGATGCGCACGCGCGTCGCACGGGCGTGACGGATCACGTTGCTGATCGCTTCGCGGACGATGCGGTGCAGATGGAGGGCACGACCGCTGTCGAGGTCAGGGTCGGGCAGCTGCTCATCGACGTCCCAGGCCAGATCGATGCCGGCCGCGGCGAGGCGCTGCGCGATCTCGCTGCGGATTTCGGCGAGAGTGTCCCGGAGTGTGCCCGGCGTGCCGCGCGAGCGCGTCACGACGTCGCGCAGATCCTGCAGCGCGGCGCGGGCGAGGTCGGCCTGCAGCGGCGACTCAGCCGCGTGGATCATGCCGAGCAGACGCGCGCCGAGATCGTCATGCAGGTCATCGTAGATGCGTGCGCGTTCGCCCAGCGCCGCCTGCTCGCGCGCGACCGCCTCGCGCTCGACCATTCGCGTCGCAGACTCGACCCGTTCGGCCGCCAGCTCACGGCGCAGGCGACGCAGGCGCAGCAACAGCATGAAGGTCGAACCCGCGAACACCGCACTGGCAGCCGCGAGGAGCATCGTCACGAGTCCGTCCCGCTGCCCAGCAACGCTTCCGCCCTGCTGTCCTGTCCGAGGCGTCGGTAGACTTCGGCAAGTCGCTCGGCTGCCGCGCGCGTGCGCACATGTTCAGGTCCGAAGGTCTTCAGCAAGCGTGCATGGGCGTCCTCGAGTTCGCGACGGGCCTCGCCAAGGCGGCCCATCCGGGCCAGGCACAGGCCTTCGTTGCTCATGAAGATCGCGGTCATCGCGTGATCCTCGCCGACGGTCCTGCGCGCGTGTGCGAGCAAGGCCGCGAACTCGGAACGCGCGGCTTCGAGCCGGCCGGCGTTCATCAGCAACATGGCGAGGTTGTTGCGCGGCGCCAGCGTGGTCGGGTGCTCGACGCCGCCGCTCGTCTGGATCGCGATGATGCGACGATATTGCCGCTCCGCTTCGTCGACCCGGCCGCGTTCCTCGAACAGGTAGGCGAGCGTGTTCATCGAGGCCAGCGTCTGCGCGTAGTCCTCGCCGAACTGCGCCTCCATGCCGGCCAGCGACTCCTTCGTCAGTGCCTCCGCTTCGTCGTAGGCCTTTTGCCCCATCAGGATGTTGGCCAACGTCTGCATGCTCATGAGCGTGCTGACGTGCTGGTTGCCGAGCACCTCGCGCTGCAGGCGCAGGGCTTCCGCGGCCTCCGTACGCGCCGCATCCATGTCGCCGCGCGCGGCGAGCACGAGGGCCAGCTTGTTGCGGCTGGCCAGCGTCAGCGGTGCCCGCTCGCCCAGTTGCTCGAGGCGCGAGGCGAGCACCTCGCGCGTCAAGGCTTCCGACTCGTCGAGCGCGCCCTTGTCGCGCAGCACCCCCGCGAGGTTGCTGCGCGCCGTTTCGCGCGTCGAACCGAGGCTCGCATTGGCGGCCAGGGTCGCCGCGTCGACTCCGGCCAGGGACTCGAGCAGGGCCCGGTACTTGCGCTCGGCCGCCTCCGGGCGACCGGCTTCCTCGTCGATGCGCGCCGAGGTCAGATCGAGCGCAAGGCGCTGGGCCAGCGAGGCATCGGGCCAGGCGGCGCGCGTGCGATCGAGCGCGGCCACGGCCTCGTCGAAGCGGCCGAGGTCGGCGAGCAGCGAGGAACGCTGGTGCAGCAGCCCGGCCTGCTCGGCGCCGGTTGCGCCGATCGTTTCGCCGAGCGCGAGTGCGCGTGCATTGAGGGCCAGGGCCGCATCGAACTCGCCGAGCGCCCTGCGCGTCCGCGAAAGCGTGGTGGCGACAGCGCGCTGCACGCCTGGTTCGGCATCGAGGCGTTCGAAGTCGCGCTCGGCCTGGTCGACGACGGCGTCCACGGTCAGGCGCTGGCCGGCGGTCTGGTCGGGGTCGGCCGAAGCGAGCATGCGCTCGAGGAAGGCATTGACGGCGGCCGATTCCCGGGCGCGGCGGTCGGCCTCGGCGCGGGCGCGCTGCTCGGCCAGTGCGTAGCGGATCGAGATGGCGCTGGCGACGGTGAGGACGAGCACGATGCTGGCCATGGCTGCGGTCAGCACGCGATGGCGGCGCACGAAGCGATGGGCGCGGTACCAGCGCGTCAATGGCCGCGCGGCGATCGGACGATGCTCGATGAAGCGCTGCAGATCCTCGGCGAAGTCGGCCGCACTTGCATAGCGCTGCCCCCGCTCGCTCGCCAGCGCCTTCATGATGACGGTGTCGAGATCGCCGCGCGCGGCCGCGTTGATCGTGGCCAGCGGCGGTGGCGTCTCGTTGCGCAGTATGTCGAGCGCCTCGAAGACCGTGGACGTGCCGAGGCGCGGGTGCGGCAGGCGGCCGCTGATCAGTTCGTAGGCCACGACCCCGAGCGAGTAGACGTCGCTGCGCGCATCGACGCCGCTTCCGTCACCGAGCAGCTGCTCGGCGCTCATGTACGGCAGGGTGCCGAGGACCTGGCCATCCTGGGTCAGGTCCGCGCGGCCGCCGTGGCGCAGTCGGGCGATGCCGAAGTCGAGCACCTTCGGATGTCCGTCGGTGTCGACGAGGATGTTGCCGGGCTTGATGTCGCGGTGGATGACGCCACGCTCGTGCGCGTAGTGGACCGCCCGGGCGATCTCGATCAGCAGGCGCAGGCGCGCGGTGATGTCCAGATCGCGCTCGCGCACGTGGCTGGCCAGATCGACGCCGCGCACGTACTCCATCGCCAGCCACGGCACCTCGACGTCGTCGACCCGTGCTTCGCCGGCCGCGTAGAGACGTGCGATGCCGGGATGTTCAAGCTGGGCAAGCACGTCGATCTCGCGTCGCATGCGTTCGATGACGGCCGCCGAGACACCGCGCACGACCTTGAGCGCGACCTGGCGCTGCGGGTGCGATTGCTGGGCGAGATAGACGCGTCCCATCCCGCCCTGGCCAAGCAGGCGCAGTATCCGGTACGGACCGATCGCCAGTCCGCTCGGGACGTCCTCGCCCGGTTCACTCAGGCGCCGTGTTTCGGCTCCGCTGTCAGTCACTCGGCAATTCCCCTTTTTTCCATGCCTGGCCGAACCCCGCTCGACGCGTTCGATGCCCGGGCTGGCCACGCCCCGGGCCCTGTCGCCGGCGCGGGTTCGGACCGACCCCGGTTTTTCCGAGGATAGTCGGTTTGCGCATTCGGTGGCGGCTGCTTCGCCACGCATCCGCGACGCGTCTCGATCCGCGCAGTTGCGCGAACGCCAAATCCGCACGCCCGGCATCCACGGGCGCGGCAAGCGGTCGGGCCTGCGCGCACGCATCCATCGTGTATCCGGACGCCGCTGCAGTACCCGCCTGTCGACGACGACGCCACATTTGAACAGCACCGGGACCGAGACAAATTACCGCCGGCCAGAACGAGACGAAGAACAGCACACCGGGGCCGATGGGATTCGGATTCGGGTCCGGCCACAGGCCGGGCATGGCCAGGAAAACGATCGCAAACAGCGGCGTCCAGCCGATCTGGGCGATGATCGCGCCGATGCTGAACAGGCGATTGCTCCAGAATTCCTTCATGCGCCCCTTCTCTGCTGCGGTGCCGCCCTGCGCGCCGCGAGCCCGATTCCCGGCCGGCCGACCGGTCGCGCCGTGGTGTCGCCCGGGCCGCTCGACTACGTGTCGAAAATGACCAGCGTCCCGTGGCTGCCGGCGGCTACCGCATGCGCGACGCCGACCGGGACGATGAAGACCTCGCCGGCCCGCACCGTCACCGACGCGTCGCCGAGCGTGAGGTTGAGTTGGCCGTCGACGACCAGCAGGCCCTCCGGGTAGTCGTGCGTCTCATCCGGATACGGGGCCGCATCCATGCGCATGACCTTGAGCTGGGCACCGCCCACGCGGGCAAGGATGATCGACTTCCAGGCATCGCACTGGGCGACGGCAGACTTGAGGTTGACGAGGCTCATCGGCGTGCGGTCGAGGGGCGTTGTGGCGGCATGCCAAGCGCGGCAGTCTGCGCAATTCCTGCGCGATCGACAAGATCGCACCGGCGCCGGTCGTTGGCGCGGGTCGCACCGGCGGCGGGCCAAGGCATCGGTCGTCGAACGGATCCCGCTCGCCCCGGCGCATCCCGCCGAACCGGGAGCGCCGGTCGCCGACGCCGGACGTTACGGAAACTGCAGCGGCACGGCGATGCGCGTGGCGCCGGGTGCCGGCAGTCCCATCGACGTCTGCGGCGTGACCGTCAGCGGAAACATTTGCGCGGTGGAACCCTGCACGACGCAGGTGCCGTTCGAGTCGATCGACCCGACCGTGATGCCGAGACTGGCCTGGCTCACAGGGAAGACCTGGCCATTGGACGTCGAACCACTCAGTACGTAGGTTTGGTTCAGCAGCGCCGAGTAGACCAGGAGTTTGGCGTACTTGGGTGAGCCGGCGATGTTCGCTCCGGCGTAGGGCGCGCCCGAGCAGGTCGTATTGGCAAAATAGATGTTGGCGCCGGTGCCGAGACTGCCGTCAAGATTGATCGTGACGTAGTAGCCGTTCGAGGTGATCACGGTCACATCGGGATCAGAACTGGCGTTCATGTCGATGATCGATCCGAGCGTGACATTGTTGCCGTCACGCACGACCAGCCCGGTTCCACTCGCGCCCGTAGCGCCCGTGGCTCCGGTGGGTCCGACAGGACCCACAGCGCCTGCCGGGCCGGTCGGACCCGGTACGCTGCTGGCCGCACCGGTCGGGCCGGTCGGACCCGTCGCACCGGTGGCTCCGGTGGCGCCGGCCGGGCCCGGCACCGTGCTGGCAGCGCCGGTCGCCCCGGTCGGACCGGCGGCACCAGTGGCTCCGGTCGGGCCTGGGACCGTGCTCGGCGCGCCCGTGGCCCCGGTTGGACCGACAGCGCCGGTGACGCCGGTCGGACCAAGGGCGCCCGTGATGCCGGTGGCGCCCTGGGCACCCGTTGCTCCGGTAGCTCCCGTGGCACCGATCGGACCGGTCGCGCCGGTCGGACCCGGCACCGTACTCGCGGCGCCGGTGGCGCCGGTCGCACCCGTGGCTCCGGTCGCGCCGGTCGGTCCCGGCACGATGCTCGCCGCACCCGTCGCGCCGGTCGCACCGGTGGGTCCTATCGGGCCGGCGGGTCCGGTCGGACCGGTCGCGCCGAGCAGCGAGGGACAACTGCCGAGCTGGCCGGACACCGTATCGAAACAGACCGGCGCATCTTCCTGGACAGTGCTCGGTAATCCGCTGATCGTGACCGTGCCGTCATCGGCGACGATGAAGCGCGCGGTCGCGCCGGTGCTGTCGCGGATCACGACATTGCCACCTGCCGGTGGCGCGATCTCCACGTCTGCCGCCTGCGAAGAACCGGAAAGGGCCACGAGGATCGCTGCGGAGAGCGGACAGAGCATCGACGAAAATTTCATTCACAGACTCCGCTGGCGGGGTAGAGGTGCAAGACGCGCACGCAAGGCAAGCATGGCGAGGGAAAGGACCAGAAGTGCGAGGGACCACGGCGACGATGACGGCAGGTCCCTGATTTCACCGAGCAGTACGTTGCCGAACCAGCCCGCATCGTTGCCGCTGCCGCCTTCGTTGCTCTGGTCGGGCGCAAGCGGCTGGCCGATTGCATGGACATCGGAGACACCGACATGGGCAATGTTCTGGGTGCCGCCCGGCAGCAGGTTGATCGACGCAACCTGTCCCCCGACGGTGCTGCGGAATTGCAGCGGTGAAGCCTGGGTGCCCAGGATCTCGAGCTGGCCGACGATCGACTGCACGCTGCCGACGGGGAAGCGGAAGTTCTTGCCGGTGGTGCTGGTGAAACCGAGATTGAAGAAGGCGTTGTCGCCGCTTACCGTCGCGCTGGTCGGGCCGGCGCCGTCGACGAAATCGACGCGCCCGGTGCCGGCCAGATAGGCACCGGCCGGCACCCAGTCGCCAGCCAGGGCGATCTGACCGCTGCCGTTGTCGAGGGTGCCACCGGGTTCGATATCGACGTTGCGCAACCCCAGCAGCGTGCCGGCCTGAATCCACACCTCGCCGGAAATGACCGCATCGGTGCCACCCGCGTCGAGAGTGCCCGAACCCATTTGCAGGCGTGCGCCTGCCGGAATCTGCAGGTCGGCCCGACTCAAAGCCGGCAGGGCCGAAACGAAGGCGACGAAACCCAGCCGCACGAGCGCGCGGCAAGCAACTGGATGCATGTGATATTCCCCTGTTGCCTGAACTCTACAACAGCGTCCGAACCGTCAGCAAGGGTGCCAGGCACCATGCAGAATCCCAAAATGCAATTTGTCTCTTGCCACGGCGCGTTCGGCCCGGGTCCCGGCGGCGCGCACCGCGCCTCGGGACACCATGGCATCTTCGCGTGCCGCCCGTCTGTCGCGCCCATCCTTCGATTCGCGGGCATCGGATCGCGTCAGGTGCCAGGTCATCGACCCCGGCCCACATCTTCATTGCCGATGCAATCGCGTATCCGGCCGTAGCCGGTCAGCGGCCAGCCAGCCCACCGCGGAGCAAGCCTGCGCCGGGCTCGGCTGGCGAACGATCCGGAACGTGCGCCAGCCCGCTAGAATGGCCGCATGCTCGAGATCGACAGCCAGCTGCAGATACCGGACGACGAACTGGTCGAGCGCTTCGTGCGCTCCTCGGGCCCGGGCGGGCAGAACGTCAACAAGGTCGCCAGCGCGGTCGAGTTGCGTTTCGACGTGGCGAAATCGCCGTCGCTGCCCGAGGCCCTGCGCGAGCGGCTGCTGGCGCGCCGCGACCGCCGCCTGACCGACGACGGCGTGCTGGTCATCCAGGCCAACCGGTTCCGCGACCAGGCCAAGAATCGCGAGGACGCACGGGTGCGCCTGGCCGAGGTCATCCGCGCTGCGCAGTTCGTGCCGAAGAAGCGCGTGGCGACACGCCCGACCCGGGCTTCCAAGGAGCGTCGTATCACCGCCAAGAAGAAACGCGCCTCGATAAAGTCGGGGCGCGGCTCGCAGAACTGGAGCGGTGATTGAACACGCCAGCCCTGCCGCGGCAGTTGCCGCCCTCGATGCCGCAACTGCGCTCGCATGTCGGCCGCCGCCTGGCACGCTGGTTCGTCACCCGCTGTGGCTGGAAATTGCGCGGCGACTTTCCCGACGTGGCGCGCCTGGTCCTGATCGCCGCGCCACATTCTTCGTGGTGGGATGGCTTCTGGGGCCTGCTGATCAAGATCGCGATCGGCGCCGATGTCTCGTTCATGGCCAAGCGCGAACTGTTCGTCGGGCCGCTCGGCTGGGTGCTGCGCAAGCTCGGTGGCATTCCGGTCGAGCGCAGCGCCACCCACGGCGTGGTCGAACAGATGGCCGAGCGCCTGCGCGTGGCCGAGCGCCTGTGGATCGGGGTCGCACCCGAGGGTACGCGCAAGCCGGTCAAGCAGTGGCGCACCGGCTTCTGGCATATCGCGCGCGCCGCCGATGTGCCGATCCTGCCGGTCTACTTCCACTACCCGGAACGCACGATCGGGGTCGGTCCGCTGTTTAACACCAGCGACGACATGCGGGCCGACCTGGCGCGACTGCGCGATTTCTACGCCCCGTGGAAGGGCAGGAACCGCGGCACGAACTGACGACACGCCGGACGATCCCGACTTGCTCCGGCACAATCGATGCACCCCGTCCACACGGAGACTCAGCCATGGCGATCAGGATCCTCGGAATTTCCGGCAGCCTGCGCAAGCAGTCCTTCAACACCGCCTTGCTCAAGGCAGCCCGGTCGGTGATTCCTGCCGACTGCACGTTCGACATTGCCACCTTGCATGGGATCCCGCTCTACGACGGCGATCTCGAACAGCAGGAAGGGATTCCGCCCGCGGTCGCCGCGCTCAAGGACCGGGTGCTCGGTTGCGACGGCCTGCTGCTGGCGACGCCCGAATACAACAACTCGATTCCCGGCGTGTTCAAGAACGCAATCGACTGGTTGTCTCGTCCGGCCGCCGAAATCCCCGCGGTATTCGGCAACCGTCCGGTGGCCCTGATCGGCGCCTCACCAGGCGGCTTCGGCACGATCCTCTCGCAGAATGCCTGGCTGCCGGTATTTCGCACGCTCGGTGTGCGTTTCTGGACAGGCGGTCGGCTGCTGGCGTCGCGGGCCGGCGGCCTGTTCGACGCCGATGGCAATCTGGTGGACGAGCGGATGCGCGATCAGCTGCAGACCTTCGTGCGCGGCTTTGCCGAATACTGCACCGGATCGGCGCACTGAGCTTCGTTGCGCCGCCGGCACCGTCTCAGCAATCGGGCGCGGCGTCGCGGCGTTCCTGGACGCGTGTCTCGCTGCGAACCTGGTAGAGGTGCCGGTCGGCGCGTTCGAGCGTGCGCTCCAGCGACTCGTCCCCGATCCGCTCGGCAAATCCGATCGAAAGATCGCAGGGGGCTTGGGTCCTCGCCTCGTGGCGCAGTCGCTCGGCCACCGTCGCCGTCGCCACATCGCCATCGACGAGCAGCAGCAGGAATTCATCGCCGCCCATGCGGATCACCGAATCGCCCGCTCGCGCATGCCGGTTGAGGAACCGCCCGATCGCGATCAGCATCTCGTCGCCGACCCGATGGCCGCGGGTATCGTTGATGCGCTTGAAGTTGTCGAGGTCGACGACGATGCAGCCCCAGCGCTGCGATGGTTCGAATCTCTCGATCGCCAGTTCGAGATGGCGACGGTTGAAACAGCCGGTCAGCGGATCGCGGACACTCAGCTCGCGCAGCTGGCGTTCCAGCTTGCGCCGCTCGGTCATGTCGGTCGCATTGCCGAGGATATACGGGGTGCCGGCCGCATCCCGACAGAAGTGATTGTTGTACTCCCAGAAACGCAGGCTGCCATCGCGTGCGATCACCTGCATCGGCCCCATGTCGCCCCCGTTCGCCGCGACGCGTTCGAGGTACTCGGCAAACCGGGCCCGGGTCGGCTCCGGCATCAGTTCGCGGATGTTGCGACCGACCAGGTCCTCCACGGTGTAGCCGAGCGACTGGGCCACGGCCGGATTCGCAGTCAATACGGTGCCGTCCAGCGAATGCGTGCAGATCAGGCCACGACTGAAATCGAAGACCTCGCGGAGCTTGCGTTCATTGGCGGCCAGCTCGGCCTGGGCCCGGCCCAGGTTCATCCTGTGCCGAAGCATCGCGCGGCGCACCAGCAGACCGATGAAGGCCGTGCCGACGCTGATCAGCATGGGCACGCGAAAGATCGACGTTCGCACCCAGTCCGGATCCGGCCGGATCGGGAACATCGCGGAATCTGGATTGATGACCCCGACCATGCCGAGCTGAAGAACGACCATGACGAACAGCACGATCGCCGCGCGACGCGAGAGCACCAGGGCGCCGATCAGTACCAGGGTCGGAAGGGCGATGCTGACCCCGACCGTGCGGCCGCCCGAAGCGAGGTTGAGGATGGCCGATACCACGAACAGCACGGTCATGAAGCGCACGCCCGCCCGCACCACTTCGGCGCTGCGGACCAGATCGAACAGGATCGCGAGGAGCGCGGCCAGGCCGATCAGGCAAACGATGCCGACCAACTTCGTGCCCCAGAGCAGTTCGGTCACGCAGAGCAGCCCAATGATCGGAATCTGCATCGCACCGACGCCGAGCACGACCTCGGCCCGGAAGCGCAGATCGGGATCGGCACCCCCCAGGCGCGCCAGCATCTGACCGATGCGGCTCGGCCCGGACTTCGCTTGTTCCGCCTTTTCCTGCACGTCTCGAATCCCCCTGGCGCGACTCTAGCCCCTGCGCTGCGGCTCTGCCAGCACAGGCGGGCGGCTGAAGCCGGCACCACATTCCGCACGATCGTTCCGCGGGCGGAACAGATTGTTTTCCCGGGACGGTCTTCCAGCGTCGAGTGCGCGCCCCCACCTCGTCGCCATCGCGACGGCCGCTGGAACGTCGATCATGAGGAGTTTCGGATGAAGACCATACTCGGCGTCCAGGACGCCCCCGCACCGCACTGGGTCGGCGACGGCTTTCCTGTGCGCTCGATGTTTTCCTATCACAACCATGCTGCGCAGCTCAGTCCGTTCCTGCTGCTCGACCATGCCGGACCGATGCGCTTCGAGCCGGCCAGCCGTCCGCGCGGGGTCGGCCAGCACCCGCATCGCGGTTTCGAGACGGTGACGATCGTCTACCAGGGCGAAGTCGAGCACAAGGATTCGACCGGCGCCGGCGGCAAGATCGGTCCGGGCGACGTGCAGTGGATGACCGCGGCCTCGGGCATCCTGCACGAGGAATTCCATTCGCACGATTTCACGCGCAACGGCGGCGTGCTCGAAATGGTCCAGCTCTGGGTCAACCTGCCGGCGGCCGAGAAGATGTCGCCACCGCGCTACCAGACCCTGCTCGATGCCACGATCCCGGTCGTCGAATTGCCCGGCGCTGCCGGCACGCTGCGCGTGATCGCGGGCGAGTATGCCGGCCATCGTGGCCCGGCGCAGAGCTTCACGCCGATCGATGTCTGGGACATCCGCCTGGCCGCGGGCAAGGCCGGTACGTTCAGCCTGCCGGCCGGCCGCACCCTGGCCCTGGTCGTGCTGCACGGCACGGTCATGGTCAACGCCGAGAGGATTGCCCGCGAGGCGCAGATGGTCGTGTTCGGTCGCGACGGCGAAACCTTCGCCATCGAGGCCAACACCGATGCGACCGTGCTGCTGCTGAGCGGCGAACCGATCGACGAACCGGTGGTTGGCTACGGTCCATTCGTGATGAACACGAAGGCGGAAATCGAGCAGGCCGTGGCCGACTTCAACAACGGGCGCTTCGGTCGGATTGCGCGCTGAATCAGCCATTGCAGGCCGCAAGGACGCGGCCCGGCGCTCGCCGCCGCAATGCAGCGTGTCGCAGCTCCCCGAATCGACCCGTCTGCGTTATCGTCCACCGTGACTTGCCATACGGCAAGGCAGACGGCGGGGACTCGGTGATGGGCAAGAACCGGATGGAAGCATTCAGCGATGGCGTGCTCGCCATCATCATCACGATCATGGTGCTGGAGATGAAGGTGCCGCACGGCGAGGGCCTCATCGCGCTGACGCCGTTGATACCGGTGTTCTTCAGCTACGTGATGAGCTTCGTTTACATCGGCATCTACTGGAACAACCATCACCATCTCCTGCATGCCACGAAGCAGGTTCGCGGCGGCACGCTCTGGGCCAACCTGCATCTGCTGTTCTGGCTCTCGCTGTTTCCGTTCGTCACCGGCTGGATGGGCGAGAATCACTTCGCGGCGATGCCGACCGCGCTCTACGGGGTGGTCCTGCTGATGGCCTCGATCGCCTACTGGGCGCTGGCGCGGCGCATCATCGCCGCGGAAGGCGAAACCTCGCTGGTGGCGCGTGCCATCGGCAGGGACAGGAAGGGACTCGTATCGACCGCGCTATATGCGATCGCGATTCCACTGGCCTTCGTCCAGCACTGGATCTCGCTGGCCATTTACGTGCTGGTCGCTCTGACCTGGCTGATCCCGGACCGACGCATCGAACGGGTCATGGCCGGACACGAAGCGACCTGACCGGCCCGGACACGGTTTCCCCGGCGTGAACGATCCGTTTCGTCCAGAGCCTCTGGCGAGGGGCCGATCGGGCCGCATGTAAGAGATATCGATCCGACACTGGCCAATCCGATGCCCGCGAATATGCTGCCCACCGTCTTCCTGCCGCATGGCGCCGGCCCCTGCTTTTTCATGGACTGGTCGCCGCCCGATAGCTGGAATCGCATGGCCGACTGGCTGCGCGGCCTGGTGGGACAGGTCGGCGTCGCGCCGAAAGCCATCGTCGTCGTCTCGGCACACTGGGAGGCGTCCGACTTCACGGTCAACACGCAAGCCGCGCCCGGACTGCTGTTCGATTATTCCGGATTCCCCGAGCACACCTACCGGCTGAGCTGGCCTGCGCCGGGCTCGCCGGCGCTCGCTCGACGCATTCGCAGCTTGCTCGCTGCATCCGGATTCGAAAGCGCAGCGGATGATCGTCGCGGCCTCGACCATGGTGTGTTCATTCCAATGAAACTGGCGTTTCCGCACGCCGATATCCCGGTCGTCCAGCTGTCGCTGCGCCGCGGGCTCGACCCGGCCGAACACCTCGCCATGGGTCGCGCCCTGGCCCCGCTGCGCGAGGAGGGTGTGCTGATCATCGGCAGCGGCATGAGCTATCACAACATGCAGCGCTTCCGTCGCGACAACGCGCAGGTCGATGCCGATTCCGAACGCTTCGATGCGTGGCTGGCCGAAACGATCGCCTCGCCGGGTGACGAACGCGAGCAGCGCCTGGTGCACTGGGCGGAGGCACCGGGCGCCCGCGAATCGCATCCACGCGAGGAACACCTGCTGCCGCTGCACGTGGTCGCCGGCGCCGCCGCTGGAGACTCGGGCCTCAAGGTGTTCGAGGATCGCGTACTCGGCAGCGTGCAGTCGGCTTATGTATTCGGCGCGTCCGAGGGCGGAGGCGACGCGATCTAGTCACCGGCGGCCGCCGCGGACGGCAGCCGCATCACCGCGGCCAGCGTGGCGATGCCGTCCCAGAGGTGGCCGACGCGCAGGTTTTCGTTCTCGGCATGCTGGTTGTTGTCGGGATTGGCCAGCGGGATGACCAGGGTCGGCGCGCCAGTGACCTCGGTGATCAGGTACAGCGGCAGGCTGCCGCCCATTGTCGGCGTCAGCACCAGCGAATCGCCGGCAACCGTGCGCATCGCCGCGGCGACATCGCGCGCGATCGGCAAGTCCATCGGTGTGCGCGAGGCCGGATAGCCGCCGCTTTCCAGGGTGACCGTCGCGATCTTCGCGTGGCTCGTGCGTTCGCCGTCGGTCGGCGCGCGATCGAGGACCAGATAGCCTTGCTTCTCGATGTGCGCACGCAGGTGCCCGAACTGGCCTTCGACCGTATTGCCCTTGACCAGGCGCAGGTCGAGCGTCGCTCGCGCCTCGGTCGGAATGACGTTGCGCGCCTGCGCGCCGACGTCGGCGACGCGGATGCCGTTGATGTTGAGCGAAGGCTGGTTGATCGCCTCGGCCAGCGAGGTGCCGGGCATTTCGGCCGTGACCTGGCCGAGGTCGCGGAGCAGGCCGGCGTCATCCTCGGGCGCGGCCGCAATCGCGGCCTTCTCGGCGGCGCCAAGCGGAACAACGTCGTCGTACCAGCCAGCAACCGCGACGCGTCCTTCGTCGGTCTTCATTGACGCCAGCAGGCGCGCGAGCTTGAGCGCCGGATTGACGATGAAGTTGCCGTAGTGGCCGCTGTGCAGCGGGCGCTTCGGTCCGTACACGGTCAGTTCGACGTTGGCATCGCCGCGCACGCCGAAGACGAGCTGGCGGCGGCCGCTCAGGTGCACAGGCCCGTCGCAGATCAGCCAGGCATCGGCGCGCAGACTGGCGCGATTCAGGCGCATCAATTCACCGATGTGCGGCGATCCCTGCTCCTCCTCGCCGTCGAAGAAGAAGCGCAGATTCGCTGTCGGCAGCAGGCCGTTGGCCTTCAGCGCATCGGTCGCGGCGAGGATCGCGAACACGCCGGCCTTGTCGTCCGAAGCTGAGCGCGCATACAGACGCCAGTCCGGATCGATCGGCTTCGAGGCATCGCGCTCGACGATTTCAGGCGCGACATCGAGGCGACCGCGACGCCAGACCGGTTTCCATGGATCGCTGGACCACTCGGCAGGATCGACCGCCTGGCCGTCATAGTGGGCATAGATGACCAGGGTCCGCGTCGCGCCGGGCACCGACCATTCGCCATACACCGCTGGCGGCGCGCTGCGATCGGCGTTTTCGAGCAGGCGCGGATGGAGCCCACGCTTGTCCATCATCCTGACCAGGACCTCCGCATTGCGCCGGATCGCAGCCTTGTCGGTGGCCACATCGGGCATGCCGAGGAAGGCCTCGAACTCGTCGAGCAGCGAATGCTGGTGCGCCGCGGTCCAGGCCGCGATCACCGCCGGCTCGCCGGTTTGCGCATGCACCGGAAACGCGCTCATCGAGGCGATCGTCGATACCCATGCGCCGAGCAGCCAGGTCATTCGCGACATCGTGCAGTCCTCTCGGAAGGGAACTGCACTTTACCCCCGAACGCACCCGGCTTGTGCCGACAGCGGCGTTCGCTAACCCGATGGCACAAACGGACATCCGATCGTTCCGAACAAAGCACGAGTTTTCATTGCAATGATCTGCAACGAGTCCGGGAGGCAAGGGAGGTGCAACCCTCTCCCGGCGAGCCCGTGGCACTGAATCGCGCGCAACGCAACGACCGTGCGCAAGGCCCTGCCGTGGTCGACCTGCGCATCGCGCTCGGCGAGACCGTGCTGCCGGCGCATGACCTGCTCGAGCGCCCGCCGTACACCAGGACTTTCCGGTCTCCCGACACGTGCTGACGAGGCAAGTCTGCCCGCTCATAATAGCGGCTGCCCGCAGGATCGCAGTCCGGCCATGCGCCTTTCACTGATCACGGCAAGTCTGATACTGGCCATCTTCACCTTCGTGGTGGTCGCCGGCTTCAGCCTGTTCAGCGCCGGGCCGCGCAAGTCCAGTGCGCGACTGCTGGCCGGGTTCCTGCTCGCCGTGGCCGCATCGCTGGGCAACTTCCTCTATGTCACGAGTGGCTGGGCCGCGCAGGAACCGCGCTATGCCTTTCTCGGCAACACGCTCGGCCTGGCCGCTGCTCCGCTGCTCTACCTGTATGCCTGCTCGCTGGCCGTCGACGGATTCCGGCTGCGTCTGGCGTCGGCACTGCATTTCGCCCCGGTGCTCGGTGTGCTCGGTGTCGTCCTGGCTTCCTATACCGGGCAGTCGACGCCGGTTCAGCGGGCCATCCTGCACGATGCAAGCTATTCGAGCGCGCTGAACTCGCCGCTGTTGCAAGCCGCGATCTTTTTCTACGTATTCGTCTATCTGTTGCTGAGCGTGCGGGTCCTGCTCCGGCACCGGGCGCTGTACAAGCAGCAGCAGGCGACCACGGGTCTGGCCGAATTGACCTGGCTGCGCGTTTCGCTGGCGGGGACACTGCTGCTCGCCGTGGTCGAAGTGCTGCATCAACTCCTGGTCGGCCGCTGGCCGCTGGCCTGGCTGGACACCGGATTCGTCCTCGTCCAGGCGACCGCCTCATTCCTGTTCGGGTTCTACTTCCTGGTCCAGGCGCTGCGCCAGTCTGCGCAGGCGCCTGCGCCGGTCAACCTGCTGAACGCCAGCGAAGACAAGTACGGACCGCATCGCCTGTCCCACGCCGAACTGCTCGACAACGCAACCCGCATCGAAGCGTTCCTCGCGCACAGTGGCGCCCACCTGCAAGGCACGATCTCGATCGCCGACCTCGCGGACCGCTTGCCGATCACGGCCCGCGACATTTCGCAGACACTGAACCGGCACTTCGGCTTGTCGTTTTTCGACTTCATCAACCAGCACCGCTGCGAGCATGCCCGGCGCCTGCTGGCCGAACAGCCGGCGATGACGGTCACCGAGGTCCAGACGCGCAGTGGGTTCTCGTCGAAATCGTCGTTCTATACGGCGTTCCGGAAATGCGCCGGGATGACTCCGCTCGCCTACCGACAGAGCCTCGCGGCATCGACACAGCGGACCGGTCCGGTTTCCTGAAGGTACCGTCGGGCGTGCCGCGACGCCGCCCGATCAGGCCGTAGAGGTGTTGTCGATCAACAACTTGGCGGATGCGTGCGCAGGTCTGCAGTTCGATTACGCGTCGCCGGACGACTGCCGACCGGGCCAGCGGCACCCTGCCATCTCCGCAACGGGAGATGACAACCATGTACGCGATCAAAGACGGCATCGTCCGCATCGATTCCACCCAAGGCAGGCAGCGCATCGGCCTCGGCGGATTCCTCGTCCTGACCTTCGCCCTGTCCTGGCTCGGCGCCGCACCGATGGTACTGGCCAGCTGGCTTGACGCCGATTCGCCAGTTGCATGGCAGACCCTGCTGCATGCGCTGACGCCGCTGCAGCCACTGATGTTCTTCGGCGCGTTGATCTCGACGCTGCTCGCGACCGGACTCAATCACGGCCGCCGGGGCCTGCGCGAACTGCTTGGCGGCCTGGTCCGCTGGCGCGTCGGCATGGGCTGGTACCTCGGCGTGCTCGCGCTGCCGGGCCTGATCTGCATCGCTGCCGCCTATGGCGGCCCCGTGGTCGACGGCAGCCTGCCTGCGTTCTCGCTGCAGGGATCGGCCTTGCTCGCGGTGGCCCAGATCTTCGGCGTCTATCTGCTGCTCAATTCCGAGGAGCTGGCCTGGCGCGGCTACGCCCTTCCGCAACTGCAGGCCCGCCTGCGGCCGCTGCAGGCCAACCTGTCGCTGGCGCTGATCTGGGGCGCCTTCCACAGCCCGTATTTCATGATGAAAGGCGGCCATCCCGGCGGCTATGGGGTACTGACCTTCGCCCTGATGATCCTGGCCATCGGCCTGGTCATGGGCATGGCTTTCAATGCCACCCGCGGCAGCATCCTGGTCTGCCATCTGCTGCATCAGTCGCTCAACGCCTGGGGTGAAGGCCTGCGCCTTTTCCCGACCATGAACCACGGCTCGCCGTGGCCGTTCCGGCTCATGGTCGGCGGCATCGCCTGCGCCGGCATCGCTGCGGCGATCTGGCTCTGGCGCCGCCACGGTGGACGCCCCGTTGCGGCCGACGGGCTTGCCGGCGCCCCCGCATCGACCTGAGTCGTTTCCGGCACCGCAAAGCGCTGCGCCGCGGGCCTGCCCAGGCGCTCGCGCAAGCCCGCAACGGACCGGGGCGACCTGCTAGAGTTCGTCCATGTCCGTTGCCGAAAACCCCGCCCTGACCCTGCTGCGCAATGCCGCGGTGTTTGCGCCGCAGCCGCTGGGGCGCCGTCACGTGCTGGTCGGCGGCGGCCGAATTCTGGCCCTGTTCGCGGCCGACGAGGCCATGCCCGGCGGTCTCGCGCTCGAGGTCGTCGAGCTCGACGGCGCGCGTCTGCTGCCGGGTTTCATCGACGGGCATGTGCACGTGACCGGCGGCGGCGGCGAAGGCGGTTTCGCCACGCGCATTTCTCCGTTGCCACTGAGTCGCTACACCCGGAGCGGCGTGACCTCGGTGATCGGCCTGCTCGGCACCGACGACTGCGCGCGCAGCACGCGCGAGCTGGTCGCCTCGCTGTACGCCCTGCGCGAACAGGGCCTCGGCGCCTGGGGCTACTGCGGTGGCTATCATCTGCCGCCCACGACGTTGACCGGCAGCGTGCGTGGCGACATCGCCTTCGTCGATCCGCTGATCGGCGTCGGCGAACTGGCGATCAGCGACCACCGCAGCAGCCAGCCGACCCTCGACGAACTGCTGCGCATCGCCGCCGAGGCGCATGTCGGTGGCCTCATGAGCGGCAAGGCCGGCATCGTCCACCTGCATCTCGGCGACGGCGCGCGCGGCCTCGACCTGGTGCGCCGCGCGCTGTCGGAGAGCGAACTGCCGGCGCGCGTATTCAATCCGACCCATGTCAATCGGCGCCGCGCCCTGTTCGAGGAGGCGCTGTTGCTCGCCCGCCATGGTTGCCATATCGACATCACGGCCTTTCCGGTCGAGGACGGCGAGGATGCCTGGAGCGCCGCCGACGCCCTGCAGCGCTATCTCGATGCCGGTGCGCCGGCCGAGCGCGTGACAGTCAGTTCGGATGCCGGCGGTTGCCTGCCGTGTTTCGATGCCGAGGGCCAGCTCAGTCACATGGAGGTCGGCGCGCCTGGCGCGCTGGCCGCCACCTTGCAGGAGCTGCTCGAAGGCGGCCTGCCACTCGAGCGCGTGCTGCCCGCCTTCACGAGCAATGTGGCCAGCCTGCTGCGGCTGGCGCGCAAGGGACGCATCGAGGCCGGCGCCGATGCCGATCTCGTCGTGCTCGATGAGCGGTCCGGTATTCGCGACGTCATGCTCGGCGGACTCTGGCACCGCCGCAGCGATCAGACCGTGCGACGCGGACCTTTCGAACCGCTACCATCCGCAACCCAATCCCCAGATGGTTTGCGCTAGATGTGTCCCAGCAAGGTTTCCGACGGTGACGAACGCGGCTGGATCATCCCGATCGGCGGTGCCGAGGAAAAGCAGAACGACCGCCGCATCCTGAGCCGATTCGTCGAGCTTTGCGGCGGCGAGGATGCCGACATCGTCGTCTTTCCGACCGCAAGCCGCCTGCTCGATACCGGCGCGCGCTACGAGGAGATCTTCCGCGATCTCGGCGCGGCCGCAGTGGAATCGATCGATTTCGACACGCGACGCGATTGCGAGGAAAAGGGCCGCCTCGAACGCATCGGGCGTGCGACCGGCCTGTTCTTCACCGGCGGCAACCAGCTGCGCATCACCACCCTGATCGGCGGCACCCCGGTGGCCAAGCTGATCCGCCAGCGCAACGCGCAGGGCGTGCATGTGGCCGGCACCAGCGCCGGTGCGGCCATCCTCAGCGAGCACATGATCGCGTTCGGCGAGGAAGGCGGGTCGCCCCGCGCCGGCAGCGTGCGCCTGGCGCCCGGGCTCGGCCTGACCAACCGCTTCATCATCGACCAGCACTTCCGCCAGCGCGATCGCCTCGGCCGCCTGGCCACGGCGCTGGCCTTCAATCCATTCGCGATCGGCATCGGCCTCGACGAGGACACCGCCGCCTTCATCGGCCCGGACAACACGCTTGAGGTCGAGGGCAGTGGTTCGGTCACCGTGATCGATGCCGCCGACCTGCAGTTCTCGTCGATGGATCGCGCCGACGAGGGCGACGCGGTCTGTCTGCTCGGTCTCGGCGTCCACATGCTCGTCCACGGCGCGACCTTCAACCTGCACACGCGGCGTGCCGGGGCCGGAACGCTGATCTCTCCCAAGGAGTAATTCGAATGCGCATCCTCGATCGTTCGGTGTATGTCGGCCCTTCGGCGTTTGCGCATTTCCCGGTGATCCGCCTGGTCCTCGACCTCGAGGCGCTCGAAGCGTGGCCGACCGGCAAGCTCGGCGCGGCCTATGTCGACGCCCTGGTCGAGGCCCTGCCCGGCCTCGCCGAACACGGCTGCTCGTACCGCGAACCGGGCGGCTTCATCCGGCGCATGAAGGAGGACGAGGGCACCTGGCTCGGCCACGTCCTCGAACACGTGGCCATCGAACTGCAGAACGTCGCCGGCGAAGACGTGACCTTCGGCAAGACGCGCAGCATCGACGATCGCCCCGGCGTCTACTCGGTCATCTACGAATATGCCCAGCGCGAGGAAGGCATCGCGGCCGGCGAGCTCGCCTTGCGCCTGCTCTGTTCGCTGCTGCCGGAGCAAATCCGCCCGGCCGACAGCGTGCCCGAGGATTGGAACTGGCCCGAGGCGCGCGATGCCTTCATCCGCTACGCGCAACGCCGCGCGCTCGGTCCGTCGACCGCATCGCTGGTCAAGGCCGCCGAAGAACGCAACATTCCGTGGCTGCGCCTAAACGAGCAGTCGCTGGTCCAACTCGGCCACGGCAGGTACCAGCAGCGCATCCAGGCGACGATCACCGGGCGCACCTCGCACATCGCGGTCGAGCTGGCTGGCGACAAGGAGGAAACCAACAAGATCCTTGGCTCGCTCGGCCTGCCGGTGCCGCGCCAGGAACTCGTGCAATCGGTCGAGCAGGCTCTGCGCGCGGCGCGGCGGCTTGGCACGCCGGTGGTGACCAAGCCCTACAACGGCAACCACGGTCGCGGCATCTCGATCCGCCTGCACAGCGACGAGGAAATCGCCGACGGCTTCGCCAAGGCCCGTGAGCATTCGCGCTCGGTCATCGTCGAGACCTTCCTCGAAGGCGACGACCACCGCCTGCTCGTGGTCAACGGCGAACTGGTCGCCGCGACCCGGCGCACGCCGGGCCACGTGGTCGGTGATGGCCAGCACACGATCGCCGAACTGGTCGACATCGTGAACCAGGATCCGCGCCGCGGCGTCGGCCACGAGAAGGTCCTGACCCGTCTCGAGCTCGACGCCCAGGCCGAGATGATGATGGCGCGTGCCGGCGTGACTCCGGCGAGCGTTCCGAGCGAAGGCGAGGTGATCCACCTGCGCTCGACCGCCAACCTCTCGACCGGCGGCACCGCCACCGACGTCACCGACATCATCCATCCCGACAACCGCGACATGGCCGTGCGCGCGATCCGCGCGATCGGCCTCGACGTCGGCGGCGTCGATTTCCTCAGCACCAACATCGCCGAGAGCTACAAGGCGATCGGCGGTGGCATCTGCGAATGCAACGCCGCGCCGGGTTTCCGCATGCACGTGGCGCCGAGCGAAGGCAAGCCGCGCGACGTCGCCGGCCCGGTCATCGACATGCTGTTTCCGCCCGGCACGCCGTCGCGCGTGCCGATCGCCGCGATCACCGGTACCAATGGCAAGACCACGACCGCGCGCATGCTCGCGCATATCGCCAAGATGGCCGGCTATACGCCGGGCCTGACCACCACCGACGGCGTCTACATCGACGGCCAGCGCACGGTCGAGGGTGACATGACCGGGCCGGTCTCGGCGCGCATGGTGCTGGCCGACCCGCAAATCGACCTGGCCGTGCTCGAGACCGCGCGCGGCGGCCTGCTGCGCGCGGGCATGGGTGTGCCCAGGGTCGACGTCGGCGCCGTGCTCAACGTGCAGTCCGACCATCTCGGCATGAAGGGCATCGAGACGCTCGAACAACTGGCCGAGATCAAGCGCATCGTCGTCGAGGTGGCCGAGGAATGCGCGGTGCTCAATGCCGACGATCCGCAGGTCCTCAAGATGTCGGGCTACACCGATGCCAGGGTGATCTGCTACGTGACGATGAATCCGCAACACGGGCTCGTGCGCGAACACATCCGGGCCGGCGGTCGCGCCTGCGCGCTCGAGGCCGGCGTCAATGGCCAGATGATCACGCTGTACGACAAGGGCAGCCACATACCGCTGTTGTGGACGCACCTGATTCCGGCCACCCTCGAAGGCCGCGCCATGCACAACGTGCAGAACGCGATGGTCGCGGCGGCCATGGCCTTCTCGATGGGCATCAAGCTCGATGCGATCCGCCAGGGCCTGCGCACCTTCGACAGCACCTTCTTCCAGGCGCCCGGGCGCATGAACGTCTTCAGCGAACACCCGTTCAAGGTGCTGTTCGACTACGGCCACAACGCGCACGCGGTCGGGGTCATGGCCGACCTCGCCCAGCGCCTCGATGTCAGTGGCCGGCGCATCGTCGTGCTGGCCGGACCGGGCGACCGCCGCGACCAGGACCTGCGCGAGATCGCCGATGCCGTTGCCGGGCGCTTCGATCACTACATCTGCCGCCGCGACGATGCCCTGCGCGGGCGTGCCAGCGACGAGGTGCCGAAGCTGCAGGCCGCTCGCCTGCGCGAACTCGGCGTCGCCGAATCGGCGATCTCGGTGATCCCGGACGAACAGGAAGCGATCGAGGCCGGACTCGCCATGGGCGAAGCCGGCGACCTGTTGCTGATCTTCGCCGATGCGCTGGTGCGCTCGTGGAAGCAGGTCATCAAGTTCAAGCCAAAAGGAGTGCCCGAAACCAGGGCCCCCGAGAATATCCCTGCACCTCAAGGCGAACCCGCCGTCCAAGCCGAAGAAGCGTTCGTACCGAGCCAATGGGACGGCGTCGTCCGCGACCAGCGCGGCATCCACCTGTCGCGGGAGCAGGACGACTGAGCGCGCAGCCAACCCTGTCGTTCGAGGACTCGCGCCGACTGACCGGACCCAATCTGTACTTCAGCGAACCCGGTGCGGTGCTGGAGACGGTCGGTCCCGGTGCCGACGACACGCGCGCGATCGCCGCATGGCGCGACAACGTCCTGCGCATGCGCAGTACGCTCGGCTGGCCGGCCGCTGCGGTCAGCGTGCGTGCGCATCGCGGTGGCGTCGCCCTGGCCTTCGCCGCACCGCTCGACCAGCTGTTCACCGCCACCGAAGTCAACGAATGGGCCTGGCAGGCCGCGCGTGGCGTGGCCGAACTGTTCGCGCCGGGCCACGCCTCGGCCAGCGACCTCGAATCGGCCAAACAGATGCTGCAGCGACATGCGGCCGCCGAGCGCAATCCGGCGCTGATGGCCCTGCTCGCTGCCGCACGCAGGCGTCATGTGCCGGTCGTGCTCGACGACGACACGCTCAGCCTCGGCCTCGGTGCCACTGCGCAAGCCTGGCCGTTGTCGGCCTTGCCAGGCGTCGAATCGGTGCCCTGGGATCGGCTGCATGCGATCCCGGTCGCGCTGGTCACCGGTTCGAACGGCAAGACCACGACGGTACGCCTGCTCGCCGCGATGCTGACCGCGCACGGTCGCCGCACCGGCTTCAGTTGCACGGATGGCGTGTTCGTTGAAGACCAGGCCCTGACCACCGGCGACTACTCGGGACCGGCCGGCGCGCGCACGGTGCTGCGCCACCGCGAAGTCAAGGCCGCGGTCCTCGAAACCGCCCGGGGCGGCCTGCTCCGCCGCGGCCTCGCGATCGAGCGTGCCGACGTCGCGATCGTGACCAATATCAGCGACGATCACTTCGGTGAATACGGCATCGACGATCTCGATGGCCTGACCGAAACCAAGCTGATCGTCGCCCGTGCCCTCGACAGTCGCGGCACGCTCGTTCTGAACGCCGACGATGCGCAGTTGCGCGCGCACGCGTCCCGCCTCGACTGCCGCAAGGCCTGGTTCGCCCTCGACGACGACAACGATCTTCTGCGCGCGACGCGCGACGGCGCCGGCACGAGTTGCGGCCTGCGCGACGGCCATCTCTGGCTCAGCCACGGCCCGCAACGAACCGATCTCGGCGCGATTGCGGCGATGCCACTCAGCGCCGGCGGCCTGGCCCGCTACAACATCACGAACATGGCCGGCGCGGTGCTGCTCGCCGACGCACTGGGCATTCCCGCAGCGACCATCGCCGCGGTGCTGGCCGACTTCGGTCGCGAGCGCGGCGACAATCCGGGGCGTCTCGAACAATGGTCCTTCGGCGGCATCCGCGTGCTGCTCGACTACGCGCACAATCCCGAAGGTTTGCGCGGCCTGCTCTCGATCGCGCGCTCGCTCGGTGCGCGCGGTCGGCTCGGCCTGATCCTCGGCCAGGCCGGCAACCGTGGCGAAGCGGAGATCCGCGCGCTGGCCGCGGCGGCCGCCAGCTTCCATCCGGATCTGGTCGTGCTCAAGGACATGGAAGGCTTCCTGCGTGGCCGCGCCGCTGGCGAAGTGGCTGCGGTACTGCGCGACGAATTGCTGGCCCAGGGCCTGCCACCCGGCGCCCTGCCGACGCAGCCGACCGAGCTTGCCGCCGTGCGCCACGCCCTGGCCTGGGCCCGCGATGGCGACCTCCTTGTGCTGCCCGTGCACGCGCTGAAAGCCAAGGCCGCCGTGGTCGCCCTGCTCGACACGCTGCAAGGCCGCGCGTGGACGGCCGGCGAGACGCTCCCGGCCGACTGACTTCGAGCGGTTCCGCGATTACGGAATCAGCGAATAGCCGTCCGCCTGCAAGGTGGTCAGGGCGGTCATCGCCGACAGCGCAACGCGAACGTCGGCGCGGACGTCACCGCTCGCATATCCGGCGTGGGTCAGCGCCTGGCCACAGACGTACAGTTCGACGCCGGCTTCATGCAGCGCGCCGATCAGCGCCGCATCGGGATTGTCCCGGTCCAGGTGCTTGCGGTAGGCCGCATCGGAGAGGGCGGCGGCGGTCGCCTTGCCGTGCAGGACTACGGCGACCTTGAGCCTTTGCGGCGCAACCCCGGCCAGCGCATACAGATTGACCGCGCGCGCGGCAGCGTCGAGACGGCGCAGGATGCCGGCCGCCGTCGTCTCGCCCGAGGCCGCATCGATGACCAGACGATGTTCGAGGTTGGCCGCCGGCATCAGGGTCCCTGCCGGCATCGGGTAGACACCGCCAGCCATGGCGATACGCGGAAATCGCAGCGCCTGCGGGTCGCCGGCCGTGCTGCCAGCGGCGCTGGCGGCGGCAGACACGACGGCCAGTTGCTCGCGCACGATCGGCTCGAGGCCTTTCAGGCCCCATCTGCGACCGCTCTCGATCGCCGCTTCGAGCGGCCGCCCCTGCACAAGCGCGGCACGCATCGCGACCATCGCACCGACGCGGTTGCTCGAACCGCAATGGATCAGGGTTGGCGCATCACCGGCTGCGGCGACGAGCGCATCGAAGCGTTCGACGTTTTCGCGCGTGAGTCCGCTGCCGCCGTCGATCGGGAGATTGCGGTAGCGCATGCCAGCCTCGGTGACCGCCGCGGCCTCGTCGAAATCGGGGGTCTCCTCATCGTCGCTGAGGTCGATGACGGTGCGGATCCCCGCCTTCTCCAGCGCCGCGATGTCGGCAGCTTCGAGCCGGCCGCTGGCGATGAAGTTGGGCGCGTGGAGGCTCATGTTCGGCAGCGCATCGAGCGCCTCGGCATCGAATCCTGCGGCGGACCAGGCCGGCGCGGCAAGCAGGACAATCAACCACAGGACATGACGCATGCAAAACCTCGCTGACTTTGGTTGGGATGACATTGGGCCGGACGGCCTCGGTGTGTTGTGAGCGGACACGGACGATTCAGTCCAGGCCGGCGCGGGCCGCCTGCTCGCGTGCGGCCGCAAATTCGTCGGCCATGCGCTGCTGCAGGGCCTTCATCTCGGGATAGGCTTGCAGCGGCGCCAGGCGCGGGTCATACAACACCTGCCAACGATCGCGATAGCCCGCATCGTAGGCGGCCTGCAGGGCCCTCGCCGCCGCCTGGGGGTCGTCGCGATGAACGGCCACCATCGCTTCGATCATGTGCCGGCGCACGGCATTGCCTTCTTGCCGGATCACGATATCCGCCGTGTCGAGCAAGGGCTGTGCCCAGCGTTGCGCCTGCTCGCCCTCGCTGAGCGCGGTCAAGGCGATGACCAGCAGGCTGGCCGGATTCATCAGCTCGAAATTGCTTTCGAGCTGCTCGGGCGTGCCCGCGGCCTGCTGCAGCCACTCGACGGCGCGTGCCATGTTGCCTCGACGCATTTCGATCATGCCGCCGAGGGTCAGCATGTCGGTGTTGCCCGAGCTGGACGAGAATCGCGCCAGCTCGTCGACCAGCCCGGCCATTTGCGGAAGCATCTCGAGGCCGCCGCGACGGAACTCGATCCACTGCTGCGTGGTGTAGCGGTCGCGCGTGTCATCGGGCAGGCGCCGGGCCAGTTCGCTGGCCGCATCGAAATCCTCGATCTGCAGTTCCACATCGATCATCGTATGAAGGTTGGCTGGTCCCTGCGGATCGGAGGCCAGCGCCTTGCGCGCAGCGCGCAAGGCCGCCAGATAGTTGCGCTCGACCATTTCGAGGATTGCCACGGAGCGCAGCAAGGTGGGTTCGTCAGGCGTGATCGCGAGCACGCGCTGAAGGACTTCGCGCGCACCCTGCGGATCGCCATTGCTGGCCATCAGCTCGGCCAGGTTTACGTTGATCACCGGCTCGAGCGGATTCAGCTCGACGGCCTTGAGCAGCACTTCGTGCCTTTTCTCGACCTGGCCCATGTTGGCGTAGACGGTGGCAAGCCACATCGGCGCCATCTCGTAGCGCGGATCGAGACGCATGGCCTGTTCGAGACTGCTCTTCGCCGCCTTGTACTGGCCGGCAGTCAGGCGCAGCAGGCCCAGCGACGCCCACGCCTCGCCGAGCTTCGGGCGCAGCTCGACGGCCTTGACCGCCGCCGGTTCGGCCAGCCGGATGGCCTCCTCGACCGGACGGCGACCGTAGTCGGTCTGCAGGAGATACGTGTCGGCGAGGCCGGACCAGGCGCGCGCGAACTGCGGATCGAGTTCGACTGCCTTGGCGAAGCGGGTCTCGGCCTCTTTCAGCGAGGCCGCGCTGCGCTTGCGCCACGCCTCGCGGCCCTTCAGGTAGGCCTGCAGGGCCTCGCCGTTTTCGGTGTCGGCCTCGGCCGGTACCTCAGCCACGACACCCTCGATACGCGAAGACAATTCGTCGGCAATGGCCACGGCGATCTCGTCCTGCAGCGCGAACAGGTCCTTGTCTGGACGTTCATAGGATTCGCTCCAGACGTGAAAGCCGCTGCCGGCATCGATCAACTGCGCGGTGACGCGCACGCGACCGCTGGCCTTGCGCAGCGAGCCTTCGAGCAGCCAGCGCACGCCGAGCTGGCGACCGAGTTCGCGCATGTCCGCGGACGAACCGCGCAAGGCAAATGACGAGGTCCGCGAGGCCACCTTGAGGCCTTCGTTGCGGGCCAGGCGGTCGAGCAATTCCTCGGCGATGCCGTCGGCGAGGAATCCCTGGTCGCGCTGCGGGCTCAGGTCAGTAAACGGCAACACGCCGACCGAATTGATCGGCGCGGCACCGATCACAGTGGACTCCGTTGCGCTGCCTGCCGCTTGTTGCAGCCGCGCCGGCGCATACACACCATACAGCCACCAGGCCGTGCCAGCGACGGCGAGCAACACCATGGCCACGGCGAAAGCGGCACCGGCACGTCCGGTGACGCCGCGCTCGCGGGTCACACCGCGCGTCGACACGTCGAAGAACCACGACATCACGAGCACCACCGGAAAGCCCAGGACCACGCCAAGCACGGTCCAGGTCAATGCCCACGGCGGCAGACCGAGCGGTTCGAAGGTGATTTCCGCGGCCTGCAGGACCACCCAGCCAACGACGGCGTAGGCGATCCCGGCACGTACCACGCGGCGGCGCTTCAGTTCGGCCCAGGTTTCACGGAGTAGCGAGCGCTCCATTGGTATCCATGGTTCGGCAGCAATTCGGCCGTTCGCATCGGCTCACCGCTCGACAGTGACGTACCGGAGTATCCCGTGCGGGACTCCCACTGGCGATGCGGCGCCGAGCTGGCCGCAACAAGGGCGTACCGGTCCGAGAAGGGTGCATGGTACACCGGCATGACGCGATGACGGATCGGCTTGCCGGTTTCGCCGGCACGCGAGCGCATGCCGCGTGCGCTTCGCCAGCATGCAAAGCGCAGGCGACCCGGGTCGGCGAGGATATCTGTCAGCGCGCGAGGAAGCGCTGCACCGCTTCGAGCAGGACTCGCGACGCCGGCTCATGCTCGAGCAGCAGGTGGTTGGCGCTGTCGAGCGTCACGAACTCCGCATTCGGTATCGAAGCCGCCAGGCGCCGACCGGTCGCGTGTGGAATGCGTTGGTCGCCGCGGCTGTGCAGCACCAGGGTCGGCACGCGCAGTTCGGCCAACCGGTGGCGCACGTCGATCGTGGCGAACGCGTCGAGAAACCGCGCCGCGTTGAATGGCGAGGTCGTGCGCCGCTGGAAGTCGTCGAACCAGGCCAGCTCGGCATCGGTCGCGGTCGGCATGAAGGTTTGCGAGAAAAGATGGCGATAGGCCGGATCGTCACTGCCCCAGCCCGCTTCGATCAGCACGCGGATTGACTCGCGTTCGCGGATGTCCGCGACGCTCGCGCCGTGTCGCCAGCCGGCATCGTAGCCACCAAACAGGATCAGGTGTGACACGCGTTGAGGGTGCCTCGCTGCATATTCGATCGAGACCGCTGCGCCCTGGCTGATGGCGAGCAGGGCGAAGCGTTCGAGTCCGGCCGCGTCGACGACCGTCTCGAGGTCGGTGACAAAGGTCTCGAAGCTGATCTCGGGCACGCGCCAGTCCGACAGCCCGCAGCCGCGCTCGTCGTAGCGAACGAATCGACGGTCGCGGGTGAGTTCGCGGAACAATGGACTCCAGATTGGCGCTTCCCAGTCGAGCGCCAGATGCGAGAGCCAGTTCGCCGCCTTGACGATCGGCGTCCCGCCGGCGGGACCGACCGCGGTCCAGGCCAGCGACGCGCCGTCCGTCGCGTGCACGAAGCGGATGTCCTGGCCGTACTGGAAGGTGCGGCCAGTGACGCGGTCTCGGTCCAGACTCGCTGCGCTCGGGAGGACGGACAGGGGCATCAGCGGTTCCGGAGTCCGCGATCAGTTCGATGGAGGGAGCTGGTCGAATCCGTTCTTGAAGAGCCTGTCGTCGCGCTCGAAAGCGCCGGCGTCGCAGCCGACCGGTCCGATTCTTTCGACGCCGCGTTGATCCGCCTCCAGGCAGGACTCACCGTCCCCGGCACCGATTGCGGCGCTTCCCGACAGAAGGGCATGTGTCGCCGTGACGCCGCCGTTGTCGGCGAGTGTGCCGAGCACGGGATCGCCGAAGATCTGACTCCCGCAATTCCCGGTCCCCCTCAACAGGCCGATCGAGGTGTACGAGGACGATCCGCCACTCAATACGCAGTCATCGCCGTTGTTGCCGGCGAAGATGCTGTTGATGAGAGTCGTATCGGACTCGAACGCGAACAGGCCACCGGCCGTGCCGCCGCTTCCGTTGCCGGTGACGGTAATGTGCACGGCGGTCAGCGTGCCCCGGTTCTGGATGGCACCTTCCCTGACCGAGGCGCCGTTGTCGGTCGTGTTGGCGCTGAACGTGCTGTTTACGAGCGTGGCGTCGCCGCTGTTGAAGATCGCGGCACCGCGATGCGAGACATTGTGGTCGAAGGTCGAGCGTTCGACGTAGAGTTCCGCACCCCCGGTGTTGCGGATCGCGCCGCCACCGAACGAGTTGTTGGGCCCTGATTGATTGCCATCGAGGCGGCATTCGCTGAGATTGAGCGTGCCGGCATTCAGGATGCCGCCGCCGATGCCGCTGCCAGACAAGACGCCGTTGCTGATACGCACGCGCACGAGCGTCAGCTCACCGTTGACGCCAAGGTTGAAGCCGCGCACGTCCGCGCCGCCCTTGATCTGCACGAGTGCGTTGTCGGCGCCGGCCGCCGGATCCGATACGCTGCTGCCATCGATCGTCAGCGCCCGGTCGACGGCGATCTCGCTGTCCAACTGGATCGAAAAGCGGGACGCAAAGCGGATCGTGCCGCCTGCGCACGCATCGGTCACAGCCTGGCGTAGCGAGCCGGTGCCTGAATCGCCGGCGTTGCTCACGATCGCGTTGGTCACGCAACCGAGGACGCCCTCGCCAGCGTCGGTGACGCTTGCGGATGCGACCATTCCGCCATCGTTGGCACCCACGGGATGGGCATCGATGCTGGGCGCCCACAGGCCGACCGTGCAGGTCGCAGCGAGCAGCAGGGTGAGGGAGTGACACGGCTGCGTCCGTCGGTTCGAGGTCGTCGAGGCTCGGTCCGCACTGCCGGTGGGAAGGGATGCATCAGTCATGTTCATGGTGGAACTCCGGAATGAATGATCGAAGAAGAAACGTCCGCGACTCGCAGTCGACCGATGGCGCTATCGGAACATTCGATCGTTTGAGCCAGCGAGGTAGCGAGCGTGGTAACGATCGGTGCGCCTCGGTTACTTCGCCCCGATGGTCGTGCCGCCGTCGAAGGCGATTGCGAGATCGCCGCGACCGTCGGCTTCGAGGTCGGCGACGGCGCGAACGATGCGCGAGGCGATGTCGGCCGGCGCATGCGAGGGAGACACAGGCGCGTCGGCCGCGCCCGCGCCATTTGCCGCGCCGGGTACTTCGACCCCGAGGATGGCGGCTGGACGTGCGCTCAGGCCGCCCGCTGTATGGGTGTGCTCGAAAAGGACGCTGGATCGGACCCGTCCTCGTGACCGTGCCGCGCATCGCCGCGCCCTTGCGCAAGCCAGGCGCTGAGGGCGTCGCGCGCACGACGATCGTTCTTGACCAGAAACAGGGCCGACATCGGATCGACGAACTCCACCGCGGTGCTCTGGCTCTCGGCGCCCTTGGCATAGGCGAAGATGCAGGAAATCATGGTGCTACCTCGAATCAGGGAGCCCGATGAGCGGGCGATGCACGGTCCATTGGGCTCCCGCACCGTGTGATCCAGCGTGGGAACGAGCGTGGAAATTGCGCTTGAACGCAGGCCATCGAAGGATTCGGGGGAAATGCGACGTTTCCGCAGGGCCTGGCGACCGCCATGGCGTCGCCACCGGTGCGAAGCCGGTGCGGCCAGGCCCGTATCAGCGGGCGAGGAATCCGCGCACCGCCGAGAGGAACGCGTCCGAGGCCGGTTCGCGTCCGAGCAGCAGATGGTTGGAACTCTCGAGGCCGACGAACTCCGCGTCCGGGATGTTCGCCGCGAGTTCCCGGCCGACGCCGAGCGGAATGCGCTGGTCGCCGCGGCTGTGGATCACCAGGGTGGGTACGTGCAGCTCGGCGAGCCGGTGGCGCACGTCGATGCGTGAAAACGCCTCGAGGAAGCGGACGGCGTTCTTCGGAGAGGTCGTCCGGCGCTGGAAATCGTCGAACCAGGTCAGTTCCTCGTTCGTCGCGCTCGGCATGAAGCTCTGCGAGAACAGATGCCGATAGGCGGGGTCGTCGCGGCCCCAACCGGCTCCGGTGAGCACCATGATCGCCTCGCGTTCGCGCGTTTCCTCCGGCGTGGCGAGATGGCGCCAACCGGCGGCATAACCGCCGAAGAGGATCAGGTGGGAGACGCGCTCGGGATGGCGCGCTGCGTATTCGATCGAGACCGATGCGCCCTGGCTGATGCCGAGCAAGGGGAACCGTTTGAGCCCCGCTGCATCGACGACCGCCTCGAGGTCGCTGACGAAGGTTTCGAAACCGATGTCGGCGACCTCCCAGTCCGATAGCCCGCAGCCGCGTTCATCGTAGCGAATCAGGCGCCGATGCCGCGCAAGGTCGCGAAAAAGCGGGCTCCAGATCGGTGCTTCCCAGTCGAGTTCGAGATGCGAGAGCCAGTTCGCGGCCTTGACCAGCGGCGGATTGTCTTCGGCGCCGACGGTGGCCCAGGCCAGCGACACGCCGTCTCCGGCCTGCACGAAGCGGACGCGCTGGCGGATGCGCAGCGAGCGGTCGGCTTCTTCGTCGGACAGCGGGTGCTGACGCGGCGACACCTCCGTCGCTACGGGCTCGCTCGGCCATGCCGGCGGCTGCAGATTGGCGCCGACGAAGCGCTCCGTGAGCGCTGCACGCGTGGCATCGGCCGCCTCGATGCGGCCGGCCTTCAGCCGCGCGGTCACGGCGCAGATCGCTGCATCGCGTTCGAACGGCGCGTCCTCGAGCCAGGCATCGGCCCATCCGATCACCTCCTCGACCGGAAGACTCTCGTCGGTCGCCAGCCTGCGCGCGATCCGCGTGCGCAGCCGAACGACCTCCATGCGCTCGCGCACGAGCCAGGCGCCGAACTCGTCCTGGTTCGACAGGTCACAGTCCTGCAACAGGGTTTCACGACAGGCCTTCCAGGCGGCTTCGAGCGCTTCCGCGCCGGCACTCTCGTCGTTCACGCGCTGTCCGATGGCGTGGATGTCGACTTCGATGTGACCCATGTCGATGGCGACGCGCTCTCGATCGGCGACGATGCACGGGGCCTCATCCTGTCCGAGCACGCCACGCAGCTTGCTCAGCGACCAGCGCAGCGCACCGCGCGGATCATCCGGCACGTCCCAGAACAGTTCACACAGCCGTTCGCGGCGTTGCGGCGCGCCGGACAGGACCAGATAGCCGAGCAGCGAGCGCGTCTTCCGTGACGGCGGAATTGCCAGTTCGCGACCCGAAGCGAAGACCTTCAGGTCTCCCAGGGTCTGGATGCGCAGCGAAGGCTCAGTCGTCATCGGGGGCGATCTCGTTCTTCCCTGGGTCCATGTGCTGCCCTGCAACCACGGCAGCTTTCGTGGCCATTCCGATCCGCAAGCATGCCTCCATCCGGATGCGGAATCCATCCCGGCATCTGTCTTCGGGACGGGTGGCCACCGATGCATCCGCATGCAGATTGATTGATGCGTCGTCCCTCCGCCCGATGCGCGTATCCGGGAATCGCGGAAAGGATGGCTGGGCAAATCCGTCGACCAGGATAGGATCGGCGAACGCAACCGCACCGACGACGGATGCGGCGCCAGGCGACGACACTCTGGCTGGCGGCTTCGAGATGACTGGGCGGTTGCAATCTACCATTGCCAACCATGCAACTTCAGTCTCGACTCGGTGCCTGAGCCGGCTGTCGGTGCGGGTGCCGCTATGGATGCCGATCGTATTGCCCATAGGGTCGGTCTGGGGCGAGGGCTGCGCTTCGCCCTCGCGAATTCCGCACACGCCCGACTGCGGTGCGCTGCGCTCGTCCGGAGGCGTCAGGGCATTGTCGAAGGCATGCGCACGATATGTCCCGCCCGTGGATCCATGTTCCCGGCGACGAGGTCGGCTATCAGCGCCTGTGCCGATTCGAAACCGTCGTGTTCGACTACGTGCATCCAGTCGTTGCCCGGGTCGCTGAGCTTGCCGATGAATCCGCGCTCGGCCGCGCTGAAGCGTTCGTTGTAGCCGGCCGCTCCCCAATCCTGCGTGCGCTTGCGGATCTGCTCGGGGGCGAAGAAGAACGCCGGCCGCGGCCCCGGCAAGGTGCTGGAGCCGGACTGCATCTCGGTGGTCTGGGTGAAGCCGACCAGGCAGTCATGCACCAGCTGTTCGCCGAAATGGCCGTGCACACGCGCGCGCAGTGCGGCGTCGCCTGAGAAATCGAGGTACAGGGTGGGTCGGTCGGGCGCAATGTCCCCGAGGCGATCGTAGGCCAGCGCGCGTGCATAGCAGCCGAGCGCCGCGACGAAATCGAGATTCCCGGCCGAAGTCAGGGCCACGCATTCGACATCGGCATGTGCATGCAGCCAGTCGGCGGCGGCGTAAGCCGTTTTGCTCGACGCACTCGAAACAACGAGCCGCTGCGCGCCGAAGAAAGCATTGTCCTGCAGGTAATCGGCCAGCATCCAGGAGGTGACGAACAACGGGCGCAACAGGGCCTGGTAGTTTTCGAGCGCAGGCGAATAGGCCGGGTCGGCGCTGCAGCGCGTGTAGAAGTTGTATGCCGAAGTCAGCGACTGGCGATGCGGCATGCCGTCGAAGAAGCCGCGCTCGCTGAGGCGCTGCGGGCGCATGCGCAAGACATTGGCGATCGGTAAGAAGCCGTAGTAGCGCTCGCCGACTGGAATCTCCGCCACGCTGGATTCGACCACGTCGGCGAATCCCCAGACCGGCATCTGCGCCCAGTCCGCATCGCCGGTCGGGAAGAACGACCAGTAGTGGATCGGCGCTTCGCCGAAGGTCAGGTAGGTGACGTTGTTGGTCGTGATCGCGAACCGGCCGATGCGCACGGTGATCTCGCCGTCCGGCAGCGGCGGCAGCGGTTCGCTGGCCAGGCGCGATTGGCCGAGAGCGCCCTTGCGCGATTGCAGGCGGATGAGGGTCTCGATCGCGGTCATGTCGGCCTTCCTGACATTGGGTCGCGCAGCTTAGCCTCGTTCCAGTCCAACGAGAAATGCGCCATGGCCACCCTGTTCCCTCCTGACGCGCAGAGTGGACCAAAGGATTCCGTTCGTTGTGAGCCGAGTCTGTCCTGAACCTGTCGAAGCGAACAATGGCCGGTGATTCAACTTGAGCGGCAAGCAATCTGAGCTCATCCTTCGACAGACTCTGGACGAACGGATCGTTGCATTCGGTACCGCCGAAGAACCATCGGCTTACATTCATTGTGCGCCGAGCCTTCTGTGGTTCGGCCCCGGACCTGATCCAGGGACCATCTGCCTGGCCTCGCCGGTCACCGCCGTCGAGGCCAGCAGGCAACCTCTGCTAACCTGTTCCCATCAACGGCAGGAGCACGTCATGAGAGCGAATCTGGCCACCCTTTCCGGCGCACGCATCGGCCTCGGTCTGATCGCGCTGGTCTCCTTTTCCTCGAGCACGGCACTGGCCCAGCGCACGGTCAAGCCGGTCCTGCACGGCGAGCACTGGATGGCGATCACCGGCAAGCCCTTGGCGGCGACCGCCGGCGCGCTGACCTTCAACCGTGGCGGCAATGCGGTCGACGCGGCCTGCGCGATGCTCGCCGCGACTTCGACGATGTGGGACACGCTGAGCTGGGGCGGCGAGACCCAGGCGTTGATCTACAACCCGCACACGGGCGAAGTGAAAGGCATCAATGCACTCGGCGTCGCCCCGACCGGCGCCACGCCCGAGTTTTTCCACAAGCAGGGCATGGTCTACCCGCCCGAGTACGGCCCGCTCGCCGCGGTCACGCCCGGCACGCCGGGCGGCCTGATGGTCATGCTGGCCGAGTACGGCAAGCTGAGCCTGGCCGAGGTGCTGGCGCCGGCGATGGAGATGGCCCGGGGCTATCCGATCGAAAAGTCGCAGGCCGACAACATCGAGTCGCGACGCGAGTTGCTGGCCACCTGGCCTGGTTCGAAGAAGGTCTTCCTGCCGCACTTCGACGCGAACGACACGAGCAAGCGCGCCGCGCCGGAGGCCGGTGAAATCTTCCGCCAGCCCGAGCTGCTGGCCACGCTGCAGAAGCTCGTCGACGCCGAAGCCGAGGCACTGGCCGCCGGCAAGACGCGCAAGCAGGCGATCCAGGCAGCATACGACCGCTTCTATCGCGGCGACATCGCCCAACAACTCGTCGCCGGTTCGGCAAAATTCGGCGGCCTGATGACGATGCAGGACCTCGACCGCTGGCAGGTCCACATCGAGGAACCCGTCACCACCAATTACAAGGGCATCGACGTCTACAAGCTGACCACCTGGGTGCAGGGTCCGGTCATGCTGCAGGCGCTCAACATGCTCGAGAAGATCGACATCAAGAGCATGGGCTACAACAGCGCGCGCTACATCCACACGCTGTACCAGGTCATGAACCTGGCCTTTGCCGATCGCGATTTCTATTACGGCGACCCGTACGTGCCGCCGGTCGAACCGATCGCCGGATTGCTGTCGAAAAAGTATGCCGACCAGCGCCGCGCCCTGATCAACCCCGAGCGCAACGACGTCAGCATCAAGCCGGGCGATCCGTATCCGTTCCAGAACGGCAAGAACCCCTACCTCGACTTGCTCAAGAAGTGGCAGCCGAATCCCCCCAAGGCGATCGCCGAAGGCGCCGAAGGCTTCCAGCAATCGAGTCTGATGACGCCGGACGAAGCCTTCCTCGCCGGCACCACCTCGATCCAGGCCGCTGATGCCGAAGGCTGGGTCGTATCGGTCACGCCGAGCGGCGGCTGGATCCCCGCCTTCATTCCCGAGGGCACCGGCATTGGCCTCAGCCAGCGCATGCAGAGCTTCGTCCTCGATAAGGCGATCAATCCGTTCAACGTGGTCCAGCCGGGCCAGCGCCCGCGCGCCACGCTGACCCCGAGCCTCGCGCTGAAGGACGGCAAGCCGCTGATGGCCTTTTCGGTCCAGGGCGGCGACACCCAGGACCAGAACCTGTTGCAGTTCTTCCTCGACATGGTCGAGTTCAAGATGAACGTGCAGCAGGCCGCCGAAGCGCACAACATCCTGAGCTACCAAATGCAGAGTTCCTTCGGCGCGCACCAGTCAGAACCGGGTCGCGTCCAGGTCACGCCCCGCGTCTCCGAATGGGACCGCGCCGAACTCGGCCGCATGGGCTACAAGGTCGAAGTCGTCGAGCGCACCTACAGCCCGATCACCGCGATCTGGCTGGATCAGAAGCATGGGACGCTGTGGGGTGGGGCAAGTGAGCAGGGGGATGATTATGGGATTGCCTGGTAGACAGACCCCTGCATCCTCACGTAGCGCGATTGGATCGCGCGTAGCGACGGCGCTCAGTCACCGTCCTGGTCGAAACCGTTCTTGAACAGGAGATCCGTTCTGAAAAGGCTGACGAGATTGGCTGCGGGTTGTCCCACGATCAGGGTATCGCGGGCTGCGTCATAGACCTGCACCATCTTCTGCCCACCCTGCGCTTCCATTCCGCGGACGCTGTTTTGCGCCGAGATCGGTCCAGAAAGGCCAACGGAACCTCGACCCATGCTCACGGCTCCCGCCATCTCGATTGCTCCGTTGTTCCAAAGCGAACTGGCCACCAGATAATTGCCATTGCCTAGCGCGAACACCCCGCCCCAACCAATGGCATCGCCGGCCTGGGTACCAATCAGGGAATTTGCCGCCGAGACTTCGCCCGAAAGGCCTGTATTGCCATTGGCCCAGCTCACCGCCCCGGCCAATACGATGGCACCGTTGCTCCATTCCGGACTACTGACCACATAGTTGCCGTTGCTGAGCGGTTTCACTCCCAGACTTCCCACGTGGTCATCTGTGTTGACCCCGACCAGGGAATTCGCTGAAGAAACCTCACCCGAAAGACCAGAGCTGCCATTGGCCCACGTTACTGCGCCTGCATTGGCGCTCGCGCCGTTGTGCCAGTAGGGACTGGTGATCACGTAGTTGCCGTTGATGAGCGGCGTGACGTTATTACCGATACGATCGCCCGCGAGGGTTCCGACCAGGGAATTGGCCACTGAGACATGACCCGAAAGGCCAGTGTTGCCGTTGGCCCAGGTGACTGCCCCGGCTCCGCTGCCCCAACCGTCGCTGCGCACGACGTAGTTGCCGTTGTTGAGCCCAATCACGTCGGTGCCAACCATATCCTCCGAAGACGTGCCGGTCAGAGAATTGGCCGCCGTGACTACGCCGATCAGGCCCGTGTTTCCATTGGCCCAGGTCACTGCCCCGACATCCAAATTCGCGCCGTCGTCCCAGTTGGGGCTCTTTACGACACAGTGACCGTTGCTCAGCGCTGTCACGCCTCCGCTGCCGACGAAGCTATCCTCTATCGTCCCGACCAGGGAATTGGCAACCGAGACGTGACCTACCAGACCCGTGGTGCCATTGGCCCATGTCACAGCCCCCCCATTCACGATTGCACCGTTGTGCCAATTGGGGCTGGACACCACGTAATGACCGTTGCTGAGCATGGTCACACTGCCGCCAACCGAGTCTCCCGCTTGCGTTCCGATCAGGGAGTTAACCTCCGAGATTTCGCCTACCAGACCCGTGCTGCCATTCACCCACGTCACCGCGCCAACATTTGCCACGGCACCGTTCGACCAAAAGGGGCTCTTCACGAGGAAGTGTCCGCTGTCGAGCGCAGTGATGCCGTCGTAGTTATAGCTGACACGATCGTTTGTGGAACTCCCCACCAAGGAGTTGGCCGCCGAAACCGCGCCCGATATGCCTACGGTGCCGTTGGCCCAAGTCGCCGCTCCAGCGTCGGTGCTGGCACCATTGTCCCAAGCAGTGCTGCTAACCACATAGTTGCCGTTGCTGAGCGGGGTCACGCCATTTCCGCCGACGTAGTCCTGAGGTGTAGTACCAACCAGGGAGTTGGTCTGCGAAACCTCACCCGACAGACCCGTACTACCGTTGGCCCAGGTTGCCGCCCCGGCATCGACGATCGTGCCGTTGTCCCAGAAGGGGCTGGAAACCACATAGTTGCTGTTGGTCAACGCGGTTACTGCCAAGTAACCAGAGCGGTAGCCAATGCGGTCGTTTGCCTGGGTCCCAACCAGGGAGTTGGCTGCCGAGACCTCGCCCGACAAGCCGGTCTCTGCATTAACCCAAGTCACCGCCCCGGCATTCGTGTTGAAGCCGTTGTCCCATTCGGGGCTGGATACGACGAAATTGCCATTGCTCAGCAGAATCACACCCCCACTTCCGACATTGTCGTCTGCGGAGCTGCCAATCAGGGAGTTGGCCGCCGATACTGCGCCCGACATCCCCGTCCCGCCACTGACCCAGGTAACCGCCCCAGCAGCCGCATTTGCGCCATTGCGCCAATTTGGGCTGCTCACGACGAAATTTCCATTCGCGAGCACAGTGATCGTGCTACCCACCAAATCGTCGGAATTGCTGCCGCTGTAAACGCTGATCTGATTGCCCGTCGGACTGTACAGGTAGACTCGACCTGCACCTGAGGCTCCCCCAGTCGGATCAATGACAACGAAATTGCCATTGGGCAGCAGCGCAACTGATGCGCCGAAGTCGACGCTGCCTGCTGGACCGGGAATATCCACCTGCTGCGCACTGGCCGCTGCCGCACCACCTATCAGGACCAGGCTGGCCAGCCCACGGATCCACGCGCCCACACTCGCTTTAACGAACATCGCCATCTCCCTATTTTTGTGGGGTCCCTTGCTTGCCAGGTGAACTTTGCAGACAAATCGACTCAGTCGCGGCCCGCTTCTCGGCTTCAAGGCGCTTAGCCTAGCCCAGATTTCAATTCGTGATTCTATGTTGGACCGCAGCCAATGAAAATGTCGAGAGCGGTAGCGAGGGCTAACACCGTTGCGGGGAGCTTGGAATTTCCAATCCCCATCGAACGATGCTGACAGTGCAACAGGCCGCCGAAGCCCACAGCATCCTGAGCTATCAGATGCAAAGCTCGTTCGGTACCCACCCTTTCGAATCGGGCCGCCTCCAGCTCACCGGCCGCGTTTCAGAACGGCACCCAACCTAACTCGCCCGAATGGGCTACAAGGTCGAAGTCTTCGAGCGCACCTTCAGCCCGATCACGGCGATCTGGCTCGATGAGAGCGGGGCTCCAGGGTCAGGTCTACTCTCGTACCATCTCTGGAATCGAGGGATCAGAGTCGGGGTCAGAGACCGTTATCAGATCAGTAACGGTCTTTGACTCCGTTCGTGATTCCCTCAATCCCCTCTCTGAATCAAGCGCAATCCGCCGGGTTTCGGCGCTTCAGGGCGAACATCGCCAGTGCGATACATCCCAGTAGCATTGCCAGCTCACCCAAGCCACCAAGCGAAGGCACCGCCACCACCATAGCTGCGCCGGCAGCAATGCTTATGGTGAAGCTTCCGGTTGCCTGCAGTGGCCCGGAACCGACGCTGCTATCTGTGACTGTGATGTCGAATGCATAATCGCCAAGAGATGTCGGCGTACCAGAAATCGCGCCCGTGGCCTGATCCAGCGTCAATCCGGGAGGCAGCGCTCCGCTGACGCTGAACTGATAGGGTGCAGTTCCCCCGCTAGCGGCGATCGTGACGGGCCCATAGGCTTGACCAGCCAGCCCCAAGGGAAGTGCCCCAGAGCCCGGCGACAACGACAGCGCAGAAGCCTGGATATCCAGTGATACCAGCGCACTGTCACAAATTGCGTCATCGGGCGACGGAAGGCAGAGCGCATAGCCAAAGCTGTCGCTGCCGTAATAACCGGTATTGGGTGTGTAGGTGAAGCTGCCATCGCCAGATAGCGACAGGGAACCCGAAGTCGGCAAACTGGAAACCGTGTAGTTGCCTCCAGTCGGATAGATGTCGTTGCCTGCCACGGTTGCAGTCAGGATACCGTTCTGCCCCATGGTGAACGAGTCGTCATTCGCCTTCGGCGCCACCGCGATCCGAACCAATGCGGTATCGCAGACCGGAGCCGCACTCGTGTCGCAGACCTCATAATCGAACTGATCGACACCCGTGAACGCCGCTGCGGGTGTGTATGTACACCCCGACGTTGTACAGTTTGCGCTGCCGTTGACGGGCGCACTGAACAAAGAAAGAGTGCCAGGATCCAGCGGTGCCCCGCCGGCGGCGGTCCCGTCATTCAGCAGGACATCGATCACGATCGCCTGCTCGAATGGCGTGCTTGCCTCATCGTCCTGCAGGAGCAGGGCATTGGCCACTGTGGTGGTTGCCGATGCCGAATCATTGCCTGTTATGAAGTCATTGTCGGCATGGGCCGTCCAGGTTGCACTCAGGGTACTGTTCGGCGTGACATTGGAATCGGTCGCAGTGACCAGCACAAAGCTGCCGGTGCCATTGGGAACCGCCGCTGCGGTGCACGTCAGCGTGCCGGTCGCGCCTGCCGCGGGCGTCGAACAGGAGAATCCGGCCGGTGCAGCCAGCGATACAAACGTGGTGCCCGCAGGCACTTCGCCCTGCACGAGGGAGTTGCTTGCGTCATTATTCCCTGTTGCGACCAGCTCAGCGTTCCAGGTGACGTTGTTGCCAGCCGTGACCGGATCCGGGGTCGCCGACAGGCTGATGGCCTGGTCGGCGCCACTGCAACCTGTAAAGGGCGAATCGACCCAGTTGGACGTGTTGCCGGTCAGCGCGAAGTTGTTGAGCAGACCGTCCAGGCCGTTGCCCGTAGTATCTGGCAACGTCGTCAACCCGGTGTTGTCAGCGCCTGGCGTGCCGACCTCGAAATCGTAGAGAAGATCCGGAATTACGCCCTCCAGGCAGAACTCGCTTGCAACGACGGCAACCTGCTGGTCGGTGAGTGCGGTCGGCCACAGAGCCAGGTCGTCGAGGGTTGCATTTATCGGCTGCAGGCCGTCGGTACGCGCTCCCAGAGTGAAGAGATTGTCGTTTCCGAAAGTGCTGCCGCCTCCGCTCACTGTGGCGGCCACTCCCTCGACAATCAGGCTGACCGTCTGTGTCCCGGCATCCCAGCGCGCGGCGAAGCTGGACCACTGGCCAGACGTCAATGGTTGGGATGCCAGTGAGTGGGTCGTGCCACCGACGGTCACGTAAAAGTACAGCGCTCGAGTGTTCGAAATAAGAATGCTGACGAAATGCGTCGTATCTATCTGCACGAACATAACGCGGCCATTGGCAGATGCATCGGGCCGAATACGACCGGTGAATGTGAAGTCGGCGTTGGGAAAATTGCTGAATGGCGCAGGCACTGCTGCCGTGACGTAGTCATTGCTGCCGTCGAACTGCAGCGCCGTCGCATGCGCTGTAGACGACAAGTTGCCTATAACGACCGCCACCACGAACCCAAGTAGATGCAACGTCTTCATTTGTCCCCTGATACATGAGATACACGCAGTGAGAGCCCGGATGCCCGCACGCAGTGAGAGCCCGGATGCTCGCACGCAGTTTGCAGGATGACAAGCATCCGGCCGTGGGCAACATGACTCCAGGATCAGGATTACCTTAGTACCATTTCAAGCGGAGCCCGTTGTGAGGACGGGATGGGGGCTGGAGCGCACACGAACGTGACCTCGTCTCCCCCGCTGCCAATGCAGCAAATGACCCAAACTCCGGGTGGATGGCAGCGTCAGGTCTATCTGCGTACCATTTCGAGCGGAGACCATGGCTGAAGCGGACAAGTCCATCCGCCCGCCTCCTGCGCTGACCTTGCGGGAACAGGTTCGCCGGGAGGTTTGGATATAATGTGGACGAAGCAACAAAGCGTCAGGCAATTTCTCGGCTGCGTACGTGAATGGATCGACTTGAGGATAGTGCAATGAATGCAAGCAGGGTAGCGGTGCGCTTCGTGTTGATGGTGACGTTGGCATGGGTCGCGACTTCCGCCTGGGCCGGCGGTGCGAGCGAGCTGCGCAAGCAGGCCGAAGCCAGCGTGCTGCTGACCGGAACCGTGGAAGTGGCTCCGGACGGCTCCTTGCGGAGCTACCGGCTGGATCATCCGGAAATGATCGATGCGCCCGTGCTTGAGCTGATCGATCGCAACGTCAAGCGCTGGTCGTTCGAGGTCGACTCTGTGCCGGAGGGCCTGCCCGCCAGTGCCACCATCGTCAATTCGATGAGCATTCTGGTCGTGGCCAAGAAGCTCGAAAACGACGCCTATGCGCTGCGGCTGGCCGGTTCGTATTTCAGTCCGAAGGATCAGCAGCCCGGCACCGAACTCGCGTACAAGCGCCATATGCCGCCGACCTACCCCTTCGACGCCGTTCGCGCCCGGGTTACCGGGAAGGTCTACCTGCTGGTCAAGGTGGGTCGGGACGGCACGGTCGAGGATGCGATGGCTGAACAGGTGAATCTCGGTGCCGTGGCCTCGACTGAAAAGGAAATGGAACGCTGGCGAAACGTCCTGGCTGCATCGGCGCTGAGGGCGGTGAAGCAGTGGACGTTTACCGTTCCGACGCGGGGCGAGCCGGCAGACCAGCCCTACTTCCTTGCCCGCGTACCGGTTGAATACAGTATCCATGGCAGTAGGACGGCCAAGCCGAGGAAGTATGGCGAATGGGCGACTTACATCCCCGGGCCCCGCCATCCGAATTCCTGGGAAGCAGTCGAAGACAATCCCGGTTTTGCGCCCGACGCCCTGGCAGCCAATGGGAGCATGTACACCGGCGGTGGCTTGCGCCTTAAGTCTCCCCTGCAGGGAACGGTCGACGGCGGCTAGGGCGCTTCGTTTGCCCTGAAACGGTTGTGAAGCGTGGTCGGGTGCCTGCGTGCAGTTTCGTCGTTGCCGCTCGTGCCAAGCGCCTGAGTCGAGCGACCTCGCTTCGCTTCATCTACTGCGCCATTGAAGCGTGGATGCGGCGAAGCAGAAGCGCCCTCATCCCCCTTCGGGACCTTCTCCCGCCAGCGGGAGAAGGGAGACATCGATCAATCGTCGCTGCTCGACCACAACACGCTTTCGGGCCGGCTCGAGGTCAAGCTGCCCGTGAGGCCACCGACTCCGAGCAGCAGGAATGTGACCGGTCCCAGTAGATCGATGAGCCAGCTGTCTTCGCGGGCGTCGACTGAATTGTCCGGCAGGTAGCGCAACGACTGGGGATCACCGGGTTTGCTGTGGAATATCCACGCGGTTCCCCATTGCGTGTGCATTTCCAGCGGTGGCCCACCGGAGCGTGGCGTGTAGCGGACTTGCGTCCTTTCGGACAGGTCGAAGCCATCCTCGCCATGGGTCAGCTGGCGGTCGACGGCGATGACTTCGCCGCTGACCACTTCGCCATGGCGTCGAAACTCGATCGTGCGCTTGGCCATGTAGGCCGAGCCGCACAGGCAGACAATGCCGATAGCCAGGGAGAGGAACCGGTTCAAGCAACCTCCGCAATCACCGAGCAGGGCGATGGTAGCGCTTGCGGGGGGCTGGCTGGCATGGAGTCCAAGCCGCCGCGGCGAGGTTCGGTTCGCATTTCCTGTCCGCCTGCATGGCCGCCAGGTCCGCGCACGCACCCCTGTTGCCGAAGGTCCGGGCCGCTGCCCCGGTACCTGTAGGGTCGCGGAGTTTCTCGCCGAAGCGGGCTCCAGGCGTAGACTGCTCGCAACATCCCGGCGGGAACCCTGGACCAGCATGGAAACCACCCTGACTCCACTGGACTTCGCCCGCCGCACGCGACGCCTGCATGCCGACCGCGAGGCCGTGGTCGACGGCGAACGGCGCTTCACGTACCGGCAATTCTTCGAGCGCTGCGACCGCTTTTCATCGGCGCTGCTCGCGCTCGGTGTCGTGCAGGGCGACCGGGTCGCCTACCTGGCGCCGAACACGCATCGGAACCTCGAGGGCTACTACGCCGTGCCGCAGATCGGCGCGGTGATCGTGCCGCTCAACTACCGCCTGACTTCCGATGATTTCGCCTACCTGATCAACCACAGCGGCGCACGCGTGGTCTGCGCCGATCGCGACCATCTCGATGCGATCGACAGCGTGCGCAATCAACTGACCGGTGTGATCGCCTTCGTTGCCCTGGAAGCCGCACGCGACGGCTGGCTCGACTACGAAGACCTGCTGGCACGATCCGGTATCGACTTCGAGCGACCGCTGATCGCCGAGACCGACCTGCTCTCGATCAACTACACCAGCGGCACGACCTCACGCCCGAAAGGGGTGATGATCACGCATCGCAACGCGGCGCTGAACATGGTCGGCACGATGCTGCACATGAATCTCGGTGTGCGCGATCGCTACCTGTGGACCCTGCCGATGTTCCACGCCAATGGCTGGACCCATGTCTGGATCATGACTGCCGTGGGCGGAACCCATGTGTGCCTGCGCAAGGTCGATGCACCCGCCATCTTCGAGCGCATCGCCAGTGAACGGATCAGCTATTTCTGCGCCGCGCCGACCGTGCTGATCGCGATCGCGAACGCGCCTGAGGCGCTGCGCAAGGGCGCGCCGCGCGGCGTGCGCGTGATGACCGCCGGCGCACCACCGGCGGCGGCGACGATCGAGCGCATCGAGGGCGAACTCGGCTGGGAGGTGACCCAGATCTACGGCCTGACCGAAACCGCGCCGCTGATCTGCATCTGCGAAGCGCTGCCCGAGCATGGAGCGCTGTCGGCCTCGCAACGCGCCGTGATCAAGGCGCGCCAGGGCGTCGAGCCCCTGCTCACTTCCGAGCTGCGCGTGGTCGACGACGACGGCGCCGAGGTGGCCCACGACGGCGCCAGCATGGGCGAGATCCTGGTTCGCGGCAATGTCGTCATGCGCGGCTACTACAACGATCCCGAGGCAACCGCGAAAGCGATCCGCGACGGCTGGTTCCACACCGGCGATGCCGCCGTGGTCCATGCCGACGGCTATCTGGAGATCCGCGACCGCATCAAGGACGTGATCATCTCCGGCGGCGAGAACATCTCCTCGGTGGAAGTCGAGGGCGTGCTGCTGCGCCATCCCGCCGTGCAGGAAGTGGCCATCGTCGGCCTGCCGCACGAGCGCTGGGGCGAGGCACCGCAGGCATTTGTCGTGTTGCGCGCGGGCAGTTCCGCGACGGCCGAAGAGCTCCGCCAGTTCGCTCGCGAGCACCTCGCCCATTTCAAGGTGCCGCAGGGCGTCACCTTCGTCGACGAACTGCCAAAGACGGCGACCGGAAAGATCCAGAAATACCTGCTCCGCGGCGGCGCGGCGATCGCCCGGCAATAGGTCCGGAGCCCCGCGGCCACGGTCGACGGGCATTGCCCTCGGCCTGTCGTCCCCGCAGGGACGGCGATTGCAGCGATGATGGACGCCCCCGGAAGTGCGGAAGTCAGCGGGTTCCTGCCTGTGCAGGAGCGAAGAAACAATGGAGCTTTTTGCCGATATTGCGTCCGCGCAGGGGCAGCGGCCGCCGCCCCCACTGCCGACAGTCTCCGATTCGCTTTTTCAACACTTTTGCACGGGTCTGCTATACATTGCCTGCGCTCACGAGCGACCGGGTGCATGCCTTCCGGGCGCTCGTTCCCTGGCTGTTGTTCCGAAGCTTGCCCCCTTTGGAGACGAACATGCGCCCTCTCTGCTGTATCGGCCTTTGGCTGATCCTTTCCTGCCAGCTTGCGAACGCTCAAGAACTGGTCGTCAACGGTGATTTCGAAGCCGGCCTGTCCGGCTGGACGGTCTGGAATGCGCCCCCCACGCCGTTCTGGAACGGTGTCTGGCTGCAATCGAACGACTGCGATATCTGGGTGCCGACCGTGTGCCCGTATGCAGGCACTACGTCGCATTCACAGAAGAAAGGCAGTGGCGCGGGCAACGCGCATGGCGGAATCTACCAGCAGATCACGGTGCAGCCGGGACGCCAGTACCGGATCAGCGGGCAATGGAGCGGCGGCGTGACCGGCAACGCGCCGGGCAATGCCACCTGGTGGGAAGTCGTCGCCTATGACGGTATCGTCGACGACAGCATCATCGACCAGGGCCTGCGTCCGCAGGATCAGCTGGTCGATAAGATCGAGCGCATCGACCTCGGCAACAACGAAGTCTTCCAGTTCCAGTGGCAGCCATTTTCAGGCGTGATCACGGCCGCTTCCGGCACCGTGACGCTGGCCTTCAAACAAGGCAGTTTCTCGACCTTCGATGCCGCGTCGTACCACGACGACGTGTCGATGCAGCCGCTTGGAGTTCCGGCTACGCCAGCGCGTGAATTGCCGACGCTTGGGCGCGGCATGCTGGTCCTGCTGCTGGTCCTGCTGGCCCTCTCGGCGGCCTTCGTCACGCGTCGGCTCCGCGGATCCTGAGGCAGCGCGAATGACTCCGCGTCGTGGCGGGCCGGGAGGCCGTGTCCGGGCGACTTTGAAGACCCCGGGAAGTACTGACGGCACTCGATTCCTGCCTGCGCAGGAATGACGAAACAGCGGGCTTGATGCCTTGAGCAGATTCCTCGCGAATCCGAGACCATTCGGCTTGCGTACCGTGGCTCCGCGCGGGGAATCGCGTTTTGCGGTTGCCGGCCGACGCTCAATGCGCCGGCGCGGCCTCCGCGTTCGCGTCGATCAGGGCTTCGACCTGGATGCGCAGGTTGACGTCCATGCGGAATCCGTAGTCCTTGCCGGCGTCCAGACCGAAGTCGTCGCGCTTGAACGAGGCCGTTGCATCGGCGCCGCAGTAGTCGCGCTTGAACACCGGATGCTCCACGCACTTGAATGAGTGGATATCGAGGATCACGGGTCGGGTCACGCCATGCAGGGTGAGTTCGCCGTCCACCCAGGCCGTCGCGGCATCAGGCAGCCAGCCGCTCAGCGTGCCCTTGTAGGTCGCCCGGGGATACTTCGCCACGTCGAAGAACCCGTCTCCCCGGGCCCAGGTATTGAGCGCGTCGAGGCCGAAATCGATGCTGCCGAGATCGATCGTGACGTCCACCGACCCCTTGCCGCTGGTCTTGTCCAGGCTGACGGTACCGCTGCTGCCGTTCATCTTGCCGCGCCAGGTCGATATGCCCATGTGGTCGGCTTCGAAACTGGGAAAGGTATGCGTTGGATCGATCGTGTAGGTCGCCGGCGCGGCGAGCGCCGCCAGCGGACCGCACACGCAGGCCGTGAAGAAGAGAATGCGTTTCATGGGGCTCCGGGCTTCGTCCATCGAGGCTGTCGTCGGCGACACGGCGAATGATCGGCGGCGGCGCACCATTTTGCCAGTGGCTCTGAAGGCAGTCGCCCTGGTCGCTGCATGAAAAGGCGGCCTTCCCTATGCTGCGCGCATGAAGACCTCTGGCCTGCCCCGAATCGGCGTCCTCGATCTGATCTCGGCGATTGCCTTTCTCGCAATCTGGTTGCTGCGCGACCGCTTCGAGTACGACACCCTGCGTGCGCTGTTGCTCTGGCCTGTCATCTTCGAGATGTATCTGGCGATCGCGCTATTCCTCACCGGGTGGTCATCCGGGTTCGGTGCGCAGGGCGCCCGCTGGGTCTGGTGCTCGCTTTGCATCGCGGTCTACCTCGGTGCTGCCTGGCTGACCGGGGCAAATGCGGACACGCCGCAGATCTGGACCATTGCGTTGTGGTTGCTGATCGCCCGCGCCTGGCCACCGCCCGGATTGGTGCCTGGCAGCCAGCCCTATCTGGAATGGCTGCAATTGGGCGCCGGCCTGACCGGCATGCTCTGGGGAGCGGGGTTCGTGCTCACGATGGTGCTGGTCCTGGTCGTTCCGGGTCAGACCGCACAGCATGCTGATGGCAGCGTGCACAGTACCTCGCCAGCCTGGATCTTCCCGCTCGTCTGGACGCCCTATTTCGTCGCCGAGGCGCTGATTCGGGCGTGGCGCGAGTCAAAGCGGGTGCACGTCGAGCGACGCAGGGCGCGCGTTCCGCACTGACCCTGCTGCTTGCGAACGCCGGTCCGGCAAGCGATGCTCGGCAGCGGTTGACCCCGAATGGCATCCTGCGTCGATCAAGCCTGCACTGGTGGGTGGAAACGCAATGATCGCGATAATGGAACTTGCACAGACGATTTTCGAGCTTCCGGCCTTTGCCGGTCCGCGCCGCGGCCGCTGCCTGTCGAGCCCTGCGTCCGGCTCCGGGGACCCGCACCCCCGCTCCGACGAGACGCTCATGCAGGACTGGCAAGCGGGCGATCCGGCGTCTTTCCCGCTGCTCTACTCGCGCTTCGCCGATCGCCTGTTCCGTTTCGTTCTGCGCATGGCGGCGACTCGCGCCGAAGCCGAGGAAATCTGCCAGGAGACCTGGCTTGCCGTGATCGACGGACGCGCCCGCTATCGGCCGAATGCGCGCTTCGTTACCTATCTGTTTTCTATCGCGCAGCGTCGCTCGATCGATCGCCTTCGTCGCAGCGGGCGCCAGGCGCATATCGAACCGGAAGACGGGGATACTTCATCGCAGCCGGACCAGCGCCGAGGGCAACCGGATCACATCGCGCATGACGCGCAAAACGCTCAGGCGTTGCTTGCTGCGATCGCCGAGTTGCCGGCGCTGCAGCGCGAAGCGTTCCTGATGAAGGCCGAGGGCGATATGAGCCTCGAGGAAATCGCCGAGGCCACCGGCTCGGCACGCGAGGCGGTCAAGAGCCGCCTCCGCTATGCGATGCGGCGCCTGCGCCAAGCGATGGCGGAATTCCGATGAGCAGCGACGAGCACGATTCCGAACTGCTGCGGCTATATCGCGATGCCGCGAACGAACAGTCGCCGGCCTCGCTTGACGCACGCATTCTCGCGGCAGCCGCGCAGCACGCGCGCGAGCGCAGGATCCACACGCGGCTGCGCATCCTGGTCCTGGCTGCCGTGGTCGCCGGATTGGCTGTCGCCCTGCCGCGATGGATCAGGCCTGACCCTATTGAGCCAGCGGGCACGGTGAAAGCGATCGACCGCTACTCGCCACTTGCCGATGCGCTGAGAAATCTGCGCGTCGAGCGGCTCGATGCCTCGGTGGTTTCAGCGTGCCTGCGCCGCAACGACCTGTGCGCGCACGACGCGCCGATCGGCAACTGAATGGTCCCATGGAGGCACCGTGCGAATTTCACCCCTGATTCTGGTCATCGCGGCATTGTTCATCGGCGAGGCGGGCATGGCCGCCGCACAGGGCAACGTCAACAACCATCCCACTTCCCCGAATGACTGGAACGCCGAGGTTCCAAAGGGATGGAGCACGGGCGGCAACGCCCCGCTGGATTACGGCTCGCTCTACGGCGGCGTACCGGATGGCAAGCGCGCCGCCGTGCTGCGCTCCCACCACAGGCTGGCCGAGAATGAATTCGGCACCCTGATGCAGACGATCTCGGCCGACGCCTACCGTGGAAAGCGCGTTCGCCTTTCGGCCATGGTCAGCGCCGAAAAAAGTCTCTCCAAGGGGCGCATCGCATTGTGGATGCGGGTCAATGACGCGACTGGCAGGGTGACGGCATTCGACGACATGCAGACCGGGTCGATCGCGGCCGGGACCGGATGGCTGCGCCAGGAGATCGTGCTCGACGTCCCGGACCAGGCTGCATCGATCACGTTCGGAATCCTGCTTGCGGGTGGCGAGGATGGCTGTTGCTGGGGGCGCTTGGCGGCTTCGGACTTCCGTCTACAGGCCGTGGGCGGCGATGTCGCAACCACCGCCGACACGCTCGCCTCGATGCCGCAGGCACCGGTCAATCCGGATTTCAGCGAATAGGCACGGCAGCCGCAGGGCGTCTCGATGCGCGTTCGTCCATTCTTGTGATCGAGAGCCGCCTTGCCCTATTGCTCATAGGCGCCGATGTCGATCTGCGAACCCTGGATGCGTGCCTGCCCGGCGACATCGTGGGCGCCGACGATAGGCATACCGAGATTGATACCGCCTCCGACCGCGGGTGAGGCCGGCAGCACGCGCAAGTCCGGCGTCGTCGTGTTGATGAATTGCGGATTCGCCGACAGCGCCGATGCATCCTCGCCGCTGCCGGCGATGTAACCGGCGAGCGTGTTGTATTCGACGCCCTTCCAGATCCAGGCCGGAGTCGAGCCACTGGCGAAATAGAGATTGCGGTCCATGTCGGCCGGGAGGGCCGTATCGCCAGTGAAGGCATTGACGAGCACGCCGCTCGCACTCGCACTCACGATGTTGTTCGCGAACATGTTCGACGTGGCGTGATACTGGATCTGGAATTCGCCGCTGAAGGTATCGGCGCGGTCGTTGTCGTACAGCGTATTGTTGACGATCGTGACGCGTTCGCTGCCACCGACGTTGGCGGAATAGCCGCCGATCGAGATGCCGACCGAGTTGCCCGCGTAGACGAGGTTGCTGCGCACGATCACGTCGCTGCTGGTGCGCCCGGCGTGTTCGCTCGCAACCTCGATGCCGATGTCGACGTGGTGGACGATATTGCGCTCGATCACGATGCGCGTGCCGCCGTCGACGTAGATTCCGTCGGCCGCGTACTCGTTGCCGTAGGCCGGGTTGCCGAACGAACTGATGGCGTAGACGAGGTTGTCGGCGATCAGGCCGTCGCGGGCCTGGTCGACGCCCGGGTCCGGCGCCACGCCCTCGAAGCCGATCGCGCCGATGCCGATGTTGTTGGTGTCGTGGACCGTGTTGCCGACGATCTGCCACTGCTCGACGTTGCCGTCGAGCGAGAGCGATTCGCTGCAGCCGAGGACAAGATGGTCGATTTCGTTGCCCGCAATCACGAGTTCGCTGATCGAGCTCGCCAGACGCGTGCCGTCGACCTTGAGTCCGAACGCGTTCGCGGCGCAGCCCGAGGCCGTGGTCCGGATGTCATGGATGCGGTTGCCGATGACGCGAATGCCGTGGCCGGCGCCGGTGACGTAGAGACCGATCGGCACCTGCGCCGTCGAAGCGGTCGTGTAGTTGCGCAGCTCGAAGCCGCGCACGACGACCCGGTTCACATCCTCGAGCGTGACCAGGCCCCACTGCCCACCGGGGATCGACAATCCGGTCCCGTCGAGGATCGGCTGCTCGTCGGGATACGCCTCGAACACGATCTCGCCGGCCGCATCCGACCCACCACTCGTGATCGATAGCCGCTCGTTGTAGATGCCGCCGCGTACGCAGACCGTGTCGCCCGCGCCAACGTGGTCGGCCGCGTACTGCAAGTGCCGCCACGGCGACTGCGCACTGCCGGTATTGGCGTCAGTGCCGTTGGTCGCAACGTAACGGACCGTGCCCGAGCGAATCTCGAAGCCGGTTTCGAGCAGGGTGTCAGCAGGAATCGGACAAGCGTGGGCGACGCTCGTCACGGCTGCGAATGCGATTGCCACGCCCTTCGCAGTCCGACGATATCTCCTCCCATACCTCCACGCGCTCACTGGCATCGAGCCCTACCCTTCAATCGCGTTGTTCCAACTCCAGGATCCGCTGTCGATCATGATCGTGGCGCGAGTCGCGCCGCGCAAGCGCGCGACAAGCCGACGTGACGACCAGGGCCAGAACAACCAGCACCGTGGCCACCGCGAAGGTCAGGTGCAGGCCGCTTTGCGCCGCACCGGCGGGCGTGTTCGCCGCGCTGCCCATCGACGCGCCGAACGCGAACAGCGCGCCCATCACCGCGGCGCCGGTGATCAGTCCGAGATTGCGCGAGAGATTGAGCAGGGCGGACACGACACCGCGCTGATCCGGACCGACATGCTTCATCACGCCGGTGTTGTTGGCGGTCTGGAATGCGGCATAAGCGCCGGTCACGAGCAACAGCGGTGCGACGTAGCCGGCGACGCCGAACCGGATCGGCACGACGGCCAGCAGTGTCGTGCCGAGCGTCATGCCAGCCAGTGCCACGACCGTCATGCGCTCGGCGCCGAGACGATCGACCAGGCGGCCGGCGGGAACGCCGGTCAGCGCGGCCATGATCGGCCCGCTCGACATGACCAGCCCGAGCTCGACCGCGTCGAGCTCGAAAGCGCCGACCAGGTAGAACGGTCCGACCACCAGGGTCGCCATGGCCACTGTCGTGACCAGCGCGCTGGTCGCGACTCCGCCGGCGAGCAGCGCGTTGCGGAACAGCGCCAGCTGGACCAGGGGCGATGGCGCGCGCGATTCGGCCCACACGAAGAGCGCGCCTCCGACGAGCGCAACGGCCAGCAGGGCGACATTGAGCAGGCCGAAGTGTCCGCGCCCGAGGGTCATGGCCAGCGCGTAGGCTGCCAGGCTCAGGGCCAGCAACAGGGTGCCGGGCATGTCGAAGGCAACGGCCCGGTTGGGCAAGGAGGGGCGGTCGGCCGGCAAATGGCGACGAACCAGCAGCAAGGCGAGCAGCCCGAGTGGAACGTTGACGAGGAACAGGGCCGGCCAACCAAGGGCATCGATCAGAATGCCGCCGAGCGAGGGTCCGAGCGCGGTGCCGATCGCCGACATCGTACCGAGCAGGCCCATGGCGCTGCCGGTCTTCTGTTTCGGTACGGCGTCGCCGACGAAAGCGAGGGTCAGGGCCATCATGATCGCGCCACCGAGGCCCTGCGCGCCGCGGGCAAGAGCCAGCACTGTCAGGGTCGGTGCCAGGGCGCTCGCCAACGAGGCCAGGGTGAACAGGACCAATCCACCGAGGAGCAGACGACGGCGTCCGAACTGGTCGCCAAGCCGACCGACGCTGACGATCAGCGTGGTGATCGCGAGCAGATAGGCGAGCACGATCCATTGCACGTCCTGGAACGACGCAGCGAACGCCTGCATGAAGGTCGGCAGGCCGACGTTGGCGATGCTGGTGCCGAGCGCGGACATCAGCATGGTCAGCGAGAGGCTGGCCAGGGCCCAGCGTGCGCCTGCGGCGAGCGGCTGTTCGGCAGACAGATCGGCGGATTGCGCGATGGACACGGTGCGACTCCTCGGCTGGTGGCATTGCGGTCTTGCCGGCCTGGCCCACATGGCAGGACCGGACGCGCCGCGTGAGCGCATCCTGGAGTCATCGCTCGCATGGCGGAAGACGCACGGTTTGCACTCTATTCGTGCACGAAACGCCTTATCATTGTCTGGCCATCAGGTCCCGTGGAGATTGTCGATGCCCGACTTCAACCTGCTCCTGACCCTCGACGCACTGCTCGCCGAGGGCAATGTCGCGCGCGCCGCACGGCGACTGCACCTGAGCCCATCGGCAATGAGCCGGGCGCTGGCCCGCTTGCGCGAGACCACGGGCGACCCGCTGCTGGTCAGGGCCGGCCGCGGCCTGGTGCCGACGCCGCGCGCCATCGAATTGCGCGAGCGTATCGGGCCGCTGGTCGAGGAGGCCGAAGCGGTCCTGCGTCCGGCAACACGGTTTGATCCGGCGACCCTCCAGCGCACGTTCGTACTTCGCACCAGTGAAGGTTTCGTCGACAATTTCGGCGCCGGGCTGATCGCGCGCATGACCGCGCAGGCGCCCGACGTGCGCTTTCATTTCCTGCCCAAGGCCGACAAGGACAGCGCGCCGCTGCGCGACGGCCGCATCGATCTGGAGACTGGCGTGGTCGATGCGCTGGTCGGTCCCGAGATCAAGACTCTCGGGCTGTTCCGCGATCGCTATGTGGGCGTGGTTCGCATGGGCCACCCCTTGAGCCGAGGAAAGATCACGCCGAAGCGCTTCGCCATGGGCGAGCACGTACTGTTCACGCGCAAAGCCGACGAATCCGGCCCGATCGACACAGCCCTCGCCACGCTCGGCCTGTCACGCCGGATCAGCGCGGTGGTCGGCGGTTTCGCCGCGGCGCTGGCCCTGGCTCGGCACAGCGACCTGATCGCCTGTGTTCCGGAACGCCACTCCGGCAATCTGCGCGACGGCCTGCATACCTTCACCCTGCCGCTGACGCTGGATTCGTTCACGCTTTCGATGCTCTGGCATCCACGTCTCGACGCCGATCCAGCGCATCGCTGGCTGCGCCAGTGCGTCAAAGAGGTCTGCGCCGACAACGTGGCGTGAGCGCTGGGCGGGGCGCCCGTGCCCCGCACACCCAAACAGGCCTCGAATCAGCAGATGAGGCTGCAGGGAAAGCACCAACCAAGCACTGACGAAGTCGCGGTGGTTGCGCCAGCAAACGGCGGAGCGGACTCCATCCGGACCAGATACTGGAGGGTCGCGCCGAAAGAATGCCTGACCCCGCTTCCCGGCCTGCGATGAATGTTGATGACCACCACCAAGCTCGCAGCGACGGCGGCGGTCGGCCCGTAGTGGAGGGTGGCAAGGGTAGCGCAGGAGCCACGAACTGCAGCAGCCCAACCCAAATGCGCGCAACACAGGTGTCGATGGCGTCGCACCTGAATGAACTCGTAAATGTTTCTACTATTTACAGGAGTGCCGGGCTCCTACAGACTATGGCAACCAAGGGAGGCGAGAGATCCGCCCCAGGTGGCTTTCCGTGTTCCGAGGACATTCGTGGTGCCCAGAATCCCGGCAATGGTCGTACTGTATTCTTCGCTTGCAATGCATGCGTATGCGAGCACCGCAGTCGCGCCTCCCGAAGTGCTGACGGTATTCCCGGCCGAATACACGGGCCACAACAACAGTTTGTGGTTTTCTGCCGGCCGTACCCGTTCCGGCCAAGGATCGATCGTCGCTGGCGCCTATTTTTCAATCCGTTCGGAAAGCCAGCAAAGCAACATCGTCTGGGTGACCGACGGAACGCCGAGCGGCACACATCCGGCTGCGAGTCACGGCGAGCAAGGCAATCGTGCCGTGTCGCCCGACGTCGGCCTGTTCTTTACTGCCCATGACGACAACGGAGCCCTGCAGCTGTTCAGTACCGACGGTCGTGAGGTCAGCGAGCGCCAACTTACGCACACGGCGATCCGGGAATCGTGGTTGCGCGGTGTCCTGGATGGCGATCCATTGATCACTCGATCCATTGGGTCGACCAATACCGCTGTGATCCGCATCAACGCGGCATCAGGCGAAGAGTCCGAAATCCAGGTAATCACCGGCACCAGTGGCGAGTGGTTCACCGTCAACCAGCGCGTGCTGGGTGTCTCCCAATCCGGAGTTGTCGGCGATCACATCACAGCGTTTCTGGGCGGCGGTCAGTCACCAGTCGATGTGCCGGTTCCGGCGCCGAATACGGCCTGGGACTATCCGCATCGAATCGCCTCGAATTCACGTGTTGCGTGCGCCAAGGCCTATACGCACCATGGTCCCACCGTCATCATTCCGGAACTCTACTGCACGGACGGGACTCCCGCTGGCACGCATCGTCCGTCGCCTGCCGGCGGTCAGCTGGGCTTGGCTCTTCGCGACGACGTGACATTCTACGGCCTGGGCTCGCGAATGCTGATCGCGAACACGAGGGTCACTCCGCAGGAGATGCCCTGGGTTACGGATGGGACGGACGTGGGCACCTATCCGTTGCTCGAAAGCTCGCCGGACTTCTGGTCGACCTGTACCGATGGCGAGTCGGGAAGTACCGTTCTTGCAATATCGCGCAACACGGAAACCATGCTCTGGTACACCGATGGATCACGCATCGGAACCCGTCCGCTCATTTCGATCCCGGCGCAAGCGGCCTGTCCTGGCCTACTCGGCACTTCTGTTCCAGGGTCGGGTCTCGCCTACTTCTTCGTCGATAGCACCTTGTATGCGTCGGATGGAAGCCCAGATGGCACACATGCGGTCGATGGGGCGCCGGCTGTGTTCTCCAATGGCGACCCTTATTATCCGCTCCAGGGCATCGTGGTTCTGGGTCGGTGGTTGGTATTCGCCGGCAAGGTCTCCGCGACAGAGGATGGGCTTTGGCGTATCGATCTCGACCCGCTCTTTTCGAGCGGCATGGACGAGTAAGCCGGATAGGACATTCCCTGCGTCGTCGAACGGGATCTTGCGCATGAATTTCTCTGCGCATGAGACGGTGCGGCTCATAATGGCGGCATGGCCAAACACGATCCCGACGACCTCACTCGCCCGACCCAGATCAAGGGCCGCGGTGCGGGCAGCAATCGCGAAGGCCGTTTCGAGGCGCTGACAAAAACGACCGAGGACGATGGCTGGTACCGCGATGAGGTCGGAACGCTGCGTCCGCCGACCCGGGTGTCGCAGGAGCGGGCCCGCAGCATCATCAGCCTCAACGATTCGCCGGACATTCCGTTCACGCAGTCGATAAACCCCTACCGCGGCTGCGAACACGGCTGCAACTACTGCTACGCGCGACCTTCACATGCGTATCTGAATCTCTCGCCCGGGCTCGATTTCGAGACACAGCTGGTCGCCAGGACCAAGGCGCTGATCTCGGGGCAGGACACCAGGGTGGGTCTGAACACGTAGCGCAACCGTCACGATGCCTGATTGATTGGATAGGGAAAAGGTGGCATCCAGAAGACTGCACTACGTGTTCAGACCCTCCCTAGTCGAATCCATCCGCGAAGATCGGCAACTCGGTTACTTCGACCGCGCCGATGTCGCAAGCGGGATTGCCGCCCGCTCCTCGGGAGGCACCGAGCGCATCGAGCGATACGCCGAAGTTGCCCGCGTCGTTGCACGCACCGAGCGGGATCGCGTCGACGGCGGGACTCGCACTCGCCGGTGCGTAGTACGGCATGCCCGAGCGCGACATGCGGCCACCGAGCTGCGGATCGACGTTGAGCTGATTGGTCGAGGCATCGCCCGAGATGAAACAACTCGGCCCCGTATCGGCGATCAGGTTGTAGCCGAGACTGACCAGGCTCGAATTGACCTCGTACACCTCGCAGTCCGAGGGCTCGGTGCCGGCACTATTGCCGGACAACAGCAGTTGGCGCATGCGGTTCTCCTGGCCGCCAATCGTCATGCCGCCGGCATAACGCGTGAAGCCAGGCGGCGCCAGTGGGCCGGAGGCGTTGTCGACGATACTAAGGAAGCTCGCGTCGAAGACTCCGTACAACATCACCCCGCCGCCATCGCGGCTCAGGTTGCCGGCGATGGTTCCGTTGTTGAGGGTGATGCCGTCACTGATGTCGTATTGCGAGGACCCCAGCGCATAGAGCCCGCCGGCGCGCTTGCCATAGCCGCCACCGCTCACGGTCGTGGCATTGTCGACGATGGCGAATCGCTCGAGCCGGCTGCTGGCCGCATAGGGAATGGTGCGTGATCCGGCCGAGGTCGATCGGGTATCGAGATGGACGCCGCCGGCGACCGAATCGCGGGATGGCGGCAGCGATTCCACGTAGTTGTCCTTCACCACCACGTTGTAGAAGAGAGTCTTGCCGCCGACGATGCGCATGCCGCCGCCTTCCAGCTGCGCGTTCGAGTCCTGCGTGAATGGATCGTCGTTCAGGTCACCGCCGCTGAGCGTTGCGTTGAAGAGCGAGAATGCCAATGGATAGTTGACGTATATGCCGGTGGGGCCCGTGCTGCTGCGCCCGCGGACCTCGAGCACGCGATCGAAGCCGCCGCCGACGATTCTCGTGTCGTCGGCATCGCCCATGCCCATCAGGGTCATCTGCAGCGGACTGTCGTGGCTGTTGCGCTTGATATCGAGATCGCCACCGTCCGCGTCGTCGGCCGTGTTGAAGGCACGATTGAGCGTGTAGGTGCCGGCCGGAAGGTTGGCGAACCAGCGTCCGCCGCTCGCGCTGGCTTCCATGGCCAACGCACGCAGGGTGCACACGTTGCCGTTGGCCTGGCAGACGCCATCGCCCGGGTTGAGATCCGGGAAATCGCTGAACGAGTTGACCGTGACGTCGACGCGCTGCTCGTAGGCGCCGAGATCGCACGACGCGCTGCGCGACACGCCGCGTGCATCGGTGCTCAGGCAGGCCGAGAGCGGATTCGATGAGCTCGGGTTGCCGGCATCCAGCGCCGCACTGCCGGACAGCAGTGCGTGCGTAGGACGGCCCGATCCGGAATCGAACAGGGGCGAAATGCGCGCATCGCTGCTGGTCGGAATTCCCGCGAACGAGGCGAACGTGCAGTTGATGAGGCCGCCGATCATCGTGTACGAGCGCGCGCCGAGCTGGTTGCTGCCGGAACCGCCAGAGCAGTACAGGTCCGAAGGGCTGCCATTGCCGTTGACGTTCTCGATCAGCAGGCTGTTCGCGAAGTTCACGCCCGTGGTATTGCCCGCCAGCGCATATTGCACACCGCCGACACCGGCCGAGCGGTTGCGCGCGACCGTTGCATTGCGCATGCGGAACCAGCTCGTCGCGTAGAGACCGCCGGCGCTGAAGACAGCCGTGTTGCCACTCAGTGTGACGTTGTTGAGGACCGCTTCTACGCCAGCCGATTGTTGCAGGGCGACGCCGCCGCCGTAGTCGGCATTGTTGTGATGGATCGAGACCTTGTCTAGCGTGAGGATGCCCGTACCCGAAGCATAGACAGCGCCGCCAATGCTGGCATTGCCGCCGCGCAGCACGCTGCGGTTGATGGTGAGCGTGGCATTGGTGTTCTTGCGTACGACGCCACCATTCTTGGAACTGCCACCAATGACGCTGCCGCCGATCACGGTGACATCGTTGAGGGTCAGCGAACCGCCTGGGCGAACGTCGAAGGCGCGGTCGAAGGCAGGGCCGACGATGATGGTCTGCTCGGGGTTGGTGCCCTGGATGATGATCGGGCTGTTCACGTCGAGATCGCCCGAGGCGTTGCTGTCCTCATCGCTGCCGGCGAGGTTGGTCGGCGTGAAGACCGGGAAATTGTCGTACTGCAGGAGAACCAGCGTGTCGGTTCCCGAGCCGGCCGTGCAGGCGCCACCGGCTGAGGTGTCGGTGTTGGCCGCCTGGATTGCGTCGCGCAGATGGCAGGGATTGACCAGGCCGTCGGGTGCCACGTTGATGGTAGCCGCTTGGACCCGGGTTGCCGTCGCCAGACATGCGAGGGCCAGCGCAGCAGTGCACAAGACACGTGTCTTCATCGTCATTGTCCTCATCCCGCCACCGAGTCATGTGCCGACGCGAAGCGCCGGCGTCTTTCGGTTCAATGCGCAACGGCGCTCGAATCGAACACTGCAGCCTGGAGAAGGACCGTCATCAGCGACTCATGGCTCGCCGTCGAATCCATCGGCGAACAGGATGTCGAGGATCTCGTAGGCACCGAGCTCCGGTGCCGACTCGATGATGCGGGGTTTGCCGTCCAGATCGATGCTCGGCAGCGGAAACGGCGCGTTGCCCAGGTTGCGCAGCGGCGATGTGGGCAGCAGCCGGAAGTCCTCCGCCAGCGCGTCGAAGAATTCGGGGTTTGGCACGTTCACTGTTCCGACTTCGGTGTCCGTGATGCCTGTGAGCACTTCGATGTTGTTGTAGTAGAGGTCTGCGGTGACCGCGGGATTCTGCAGGGAGAGATCTGCGCCGCTGTGGAACGCGAACAGGTTGTCGTAGATCACCGCATTCTGCTGACCGAGGAAACGCGCGCCGCCCGAGTCGCAACCTGACGCGCCCAGAATGCAGGTATTCAGGGCCACCGTATTGCCACCGAAGATCACCGTGAGCGGGTCGCTGGCGAGGCTCTGGATCCAGAGCGCGCAATTGTCGTCCCCGCACTGGTTGAAGGCGAGCAGATTGCCGCGGACCACGATGCTGCCACCGCGCGTGGCAATCGCCAGTCCACCGGCTTCGGCCGTGCTGCGATTGCCGAGGAAGATCACGCGTTCGACAGTCACGCTGCCGGTGAAGCCGACAAAGAATGCTCCGGTTGGACCTTCGACCGACAAGCCGGCGCCACGCGAGGGGGCATTGCCGTCCTCGATCGTCAGGTTCTTCACCGAGATGGCCCCGCTCCCCTGCGCGTACAGCCGCATGACCTGTCGCATGCCGGAGCCGCTCAAGACCGTCAGGCTCGCCTTGTCTACGCGAACGCCGCACCCGAACGTATAGCCCCCTTCGATCGAGAGGGCGTTGTCTTCGTTGGTCGAATACGAGAACGCGATGGATCCGGCTGCAGGCGCGTAGCTGCCGATGATGATTCGTATCGTGTCGGTTTCACCGTTCGATCCAGCGATCGCGAGCGCCTGTTGTATCGACGAGGTCGTGGCGGCGCAGAACACGGCCGCGGTCGCATTGCCTGCAGCAAGAATCAGAATCAACAAGCCGGCCTTCGACATCCCGATGCGCATGCGCCTTCTCCGATTCGACGGCGTCATTCGAAGAGATCGAACGCGTCAGCGAAAATGCGATCGCTGTTTTCGTAGGCGCCGATATCCACGCGGCTCTCGTTGATGCGCGGCTCGCCGGCCAGATCGATGGTCTCCAGGACGAACTGGTCGGTACCGGCGTTGCGCAACGGCGAGCCCAGCGTCGGCCGGAAATCGTCGTTGAGCAGGTCGACGAACTGCGGATTGGCAAAGGCGATGTTGCCGACGCTTGCGCTCGGCGCGGTACCGGTGATCGAGACGAGGTTGTTGTAGTAGAGATCGACGACGCCTCCGGAGAAACTGAACAGATCGAGATCGCCGTTGCTGTTGGCCGCGAACACGTTGTTGTAGAAGACCGCGCTGGCCGAGCCGCCGAAACGCGCACCGGTCGCCGAGCAGGAGGACCCCGACGTGCACTGGTTGCCGACGATCGTGTTGTTGCCGAAAAACGCGCGCGTCGTCGCCGGCGAGGTTGCGTTGACCGTGGCGCTGACCGCACAGTTGCTCATGCTGCATCGATTGAGCAGGAACAGGTTGTTGCGGATGTTGACGATACCCTCGGAGTAGACTGCCAGGCCGCCGCCGAACTGCGTTCCGACATTGCGTGCGACGATGACGCGATAGACGAGCACATTGCCGGTGAATCCACCGCCGCCGCCGACGGACAGGCCGGCGCCGGTCTGGGAGGAGAGACCGTCCTGAATGGTCAGGTTGGACACGCTCTGGCCGCCAATCGTGCCGGGGCTTCCCGACAGGTGCATGACCTGACGTGCATCGGAGCCGCTGAGGACGGTCGCGGCGGGGTCGTCCAGCTGCCGTACACACATCAGCGGCGGGTTGGAGACATATCCACCCGACACAATCAACGTGAAGTTCTGCGCGGTCGAATAGGCGAATGCCACCGCGCCGCTATCGACGGTGTAGGTGCCTGTCTCGATCTTGATCGTATCGGCCTGATTGTTCGAGCCGGCCGTCATCAGGGCCTGTCGCAGCTGCGTGCTCGTGTTCACGCAGAATTCCGCGGCGTGAGCCCCGGAGACGAGAATTGCCAGGCCGGCAAGTGCGCTAGCCGTGCGAAGTCCTTTCATTTTTCAGTCTCCCGAATCCGGATGGGCGGTTGAGGTTTGATGCGGCGGTGAGCGTGGGCAGGCAGGGCCCTGGCCGGCCACGCTCAGGGTTCGAAGTCGTCGGCAAAAATGCGGTCCGGAATGCCGGCCACGAATTCGTCCTGGACCAGCAGGCCACTGATGCCGCCGGCACCGGTGAGGAAGCTCGTCACCACGCTGCCGTCTTCGAGACTCGCGCGGACCACGCGGCCGCTCAATGCACCGCCGGTCCAGAAGGTCAGGCCGTCCGGATCGAGCTGGATTGCATAGAGACCGCCCGCATCGCTTTCGCCCAGACTCTCGCGCGTGTATTCGCGTAGCAATGCGCCGTTCTGATCGTAGCGATAGATCCGGTTCGTGCAGGTGACCATGAGGTCGCGATTGGGCAGCTGGCGCAGCGCGTAACACGGTTCCTCGAGGCCGCTCGCGAAATGCGGCATGGCCTGCCCGCTGCAGACGTCGAAGCGCCGCACGTCGGAATCCTCCGAGGTGTAGAACACGGTGCACTGGTCGGCATCGAGTTCGATCCAGTCGATGCCGCGTTCGCCGACCGGGACCTGCACGGTATCGAGAATGCGACCGTCCGCGGCGATGTATCGCAGCAGCGCTACGTCGGCAGCGGTCGGAACGGCCTCCCCCACCCAGACATTGCCGAGCTTGTCGAACGCACAGGATTCGTCGTCGCCGATCAGGCCACCGAGATCGGGATCCAGCACGGCACCGGCCGCGGACATCAGGACGGGTCCCTGGTTGACACTGAAACGCGTGCTCAGCACGTTGCCGTTCGGCGCACGACAGAAGCCTGTGGCGACGGCACCGAACGTGTTCGGCATCAGGGTCGCCCAGCCATCGACCGCGCCGCCCGATGTCGTGTAGCGACGCACGAAGCTGATCTGCCCCGTCGGCGTCGCCAGATTGGTGCTCTTACCGATCAGCAGGTAGCGCACTCCTGGCGCGCTATCGTCGTCTTGGATCAGGCCCTCGGCCCGGGCCGAGAAGCGCCGGTTGTTGCCGAAGCTCGCGTTCTGCAGCGTGCTGGTATTTGAAGCATCGTCGGTCACGACCACGAATGCCTCATCAGCCTCGATCGAGGTATCGCCCTTGATCGTGATCGCAATCTGCTGGCTCGTCACACCTGGCGCGAAAGTCACGTTCCCCAGCGCGTTGACGTAGTCGGCCGCATTGCCCCCCGCGGCAACGGTGACTGCGGTGCCTGGCGAAGTCGTGTAGCCGAAGCTGACGGTTTCCGCGGTCGCTGCCGACAATGTGGCAAGCATCTGCATCGTCTGGGATCCACTGTTGCCTTCGGCGACCGCCGTGTCGGCCAGGGTCAACGTCGGCACGACGCGCAGGTCGGTCCGCGTCGGTGTCGGACGCAGCGCCCAACTGAGGGGGTAGTCGCTGAGTACGCGCTCGTGCACGGGCAGGTTCGGCGAAACCCGACTTGAATGGGTAGCGATCGCGATACTGGTATCGATGCCAGGCGCGTAACCGCCGACTACGCGTATGCGAGGCGTTACGCGGGACCACTGCACAGACCCACCGATATTGAAGCGATCGTGCTGCGCCGCGCCTGCGCCACCCACGTCGAGTACGATCTCGCCACCATTGAATTGCACAGCGCCAAGTAGGTTGAGGACACCGAAGGGTCCGCCATCGGCGGCTTCAAGATCGAGCAACCCTGAATTCCGGAATGGCCCGATGACCGTGCCGTTTCCGTTGAGGAACTTGCCTTGACTGATGGCCAACTCGGTGACACCCCCATCGAAGGTGCCATCGCGCAGACGAATCGAGGAGTTGAATCCGGCCTGGAAACCCGCTGGCGGATTGAGCAGCTTGAACGTGCCGTTGTGGATTTCGAACAATCCCGTCGAGAAGAACTGTCCGCCGCTGGCGCCGCTGCGTTCGATGCGCACGAGGCCCGGACCCTGATTGATCCAGCTGCCCTGGTTGTTGATCGCACCGGAGGTGGTGTAGCCGAACACGTAGTCGCCGAGCACGCTGGCCACTCCGCTGACAGCGTTGACGAACTGGCCGTTGAGGTCGAGGTCCAGGCGCACGCCGGCACCGCCGTTGAGAGTCGCAGTGCCGGCGTTGGTCACGCTGGCGCGACGGAATGTGTTCGTTCCGCTCAGGGAGAACGACGATCCTGTCGGCAATTGCAGGGAAAGCAGTGCGGGCGCCGGTCCACCCGGCGGCGGCAAGGCGCCGGACAAGGTCGCGGTGTCCAGGGTCAAGCTATTGGTGACCGTCAACTGACGGATATCGGTCTGGATTTCGACGACGCCAAGTTCCGCGCCGGGCGCGATTTCCAGATCGGCGACCGTGGTGAACTGGCTGTTGAGCAGGGCCGCGCCGGATGCCGAGGGAAGCACCGCTGTATCGGAAGGTCCCGGTGTACCCGCTGGCGTGCCGCTGCCCGAAGCGCAACCGTTCCAGTTGGAAGCGACATGCCAGGAACCGGCAGCGGACTGGTTCCACGTGCAGGTCGCGGCGTCCGACTGCTGGGCCAGCACAATGAGGAAGGCGCCCAGCAAAAACCTCGCCGATGCGCTTCGAGCAGGTGTAACGGAGTGGACAGGCATCGCAGGAATTCCAGGAGGTTTCCTGTACCAATGCCGATCGATGCCCGATTCAAACAGGCCATCGAGAACCTGTTTCGTCTTGGCCTTGTTCGCAGACACGCACTCCAGGGTGTGGGCATATCGCTGTCAGGTGGCGTACGACCGTACACCGGCGCCGGTACTTCGTGGCCGGTTCGAGTGCAATGAAACTCGCAGTGCGTGCCGCGCTCCAGCTCGCTATGGCTATCCCACCGCGCAGGGGGGCACGCTCAGAGCCGTTCGGCGTGGCGTCTCAGCGCTGCGGCCCGTTCTGCGGTCACGATGAGGCCGGCATGTTGCAGAGTCTGGGTAGCAAGAGCCCGCGCCGCCTCATGGTCGCGCTTGTCGGCGTAGAGATCACAGCGCAAAAGCATCAGCTCGGCGTAGTCCTGTGCAATCTCATCCTTCCCGTCCCAACGCGCTATCAAGGTATCGAGAAGTTGAACGGCTTCGTCGTGACGGTCAGCCATGTGGGACAGGGACTGCGCGAGCGCCAAACTCCATGAAAAATGCAGATAGTGATCGGGACCGAAGAATTTTTCTTCGATACGCAACGACTCGCGCAGATAAGCGGCAGCATTGCGCCAATCCTTCTGCAGACTGAATGCAGTGGCACGACGTACCGAAACCAATGCGTTCTGATAGGCATCGGGTCCGAGCAGCTGACTCATTTGCACTTCGGCTTCGCTCAGTAACTTCTGTGCCTCGTCGAATCGGCCCTGCAACGCCAACGCCCAGGCCAGCTCGGCTTGGGCGAACCAGGCAATGCCCGAACGCAGACCGCCGGTTTCGCGGTGCAACTTGAGCGCAGCACGCAGGTCCGGTTCAGCACGCTTGCCGTCCTTGAGCTCGATCCAGATCTTGCCGCGATTGCCCAGCAGCTGCGCAAGCGTCGTGGCTTCATTCTCCGGCAACGCGCGTTCGGCGGCATCCAGGGCCGCAATGGCCGACGTCGATTCGCCGGCTTCGCTCTCCAGCCTCGCTCGAGTGATGAGGATGTCGGCCAACTGCACATTGCGTTCACCCAACCGTTGTCGCGAAATGGCAGCTCCCCGGTCGAGCACGAGTCGCCCCTCCGAGAAGTCGCGTGCCCGGCGCAGCACTTCTCCGAGCACCAACAGGGGTCGAACGAGACGGGCATCGCCCGCACCGAATCGCTTCTCGATCAGGGCAACTGCCTTGCGCAGGTTCGCCAGCGCTTGTTCGTCCTGGCGAAGTTGTTCCTGTACGGCGCCGAGGGAGACCAGTGCGCTGATCGCCTCGGGGTGTTCGTCGCCCAGTTGGCTGGACAGCAGCATGTAGGCGCTTGCCGCCACGGCCTGCGCATCCTTGAACCGCGACAGGGCCAGAAACGTGGACGCCGAAAGCGCGTCGATCCTGCCCACGGCGACACTCTGCGTGCCTGCGGCCGCACCCGCCTGCTGCAACGCGTGATCGAAGTAGCGTTGCGCCTCGTCGTTGCGCAGTTCACGCCGGGCCAGGGCGCCTCGCAAGGCATCGATTTCAGCTCCAAGCAGTGGCTCTTCTCCGTGCGCCAGTTTGCTCGCGGCCAGATCGAGGGTCTCGTGGGCAGCAGCGAGCTCGGAGAGATTCAATTGCGCTTCACCGAGGACACGCAGCAATTGAGCCTGGCTCAACGAATCATGGCCCAGTTCGTCCTTTACCCGGCTGACGGCCGCGGCAATAAGCTCAGCGGGAGTCTGCGCCGATTCCGCGTTGCGACTCAGCGGATCCTGTTCGCGATAGATCGCCGCAAGGAAGTCCGAAACGCGCTCTGCGCGTTGCCGCTGCAACTGCTCGCGCTGCAGTCCGACAGTCGTGGCCAATGCGATACCGACCAAACCCACGACCACCGATGCCAGGAGCCAACGCCGGACCCTCAGCCTGGGGGCGTCGATCAGCCGTTGCAGGGTCTGCTGCAGGGCTCCGGCTCTAGGACGCGCAGCCGGTTCCGGATCGAGCAGGGCGGTTATCAATGCGTTCAGGCCGCGCCACCTCGAGGCGAAACCGGGGTGCGAGGATTCCGGATAGCGACCGGTCGCCAAAAGATGCGCAAGGACGCCATAGGCATAAAGATCGACCGCCAGCGTTCCAACCCCGCCCGCAGCGATTTCGGGCGCCAGATAGCGCGGCGTGCCGGCGCTGATGGCCTTGCCTTCCTCGTTCGATTCGAAACCGGCGCCGAAATCCATCAGGATCACGCGACCCTGATGATCGAGCATTACATTGCTGGCCTTGATATCGCCGTGCACGAGCCCTGCCTCGTGCACAGCATGCAGGGCATCGGCCAGCTCACGCAGGACGCGCAACAATTCATCGTCGCGCAACGGACCCGAACGAGCTATCCGCGCACTGAGTGTTTCGCCCTCGATCCAGTCGGTCCAGATCCCCGCGCGGCCTGCGTGATAGCTGGCGCCATGCACGGCCAGGACATTCGAATGGCGTACCCGAGCCAGACGACGCGCCTCGGCGACGAAGTCCACGCCGCTGGGCAGAAGAGCCGCGCCATCGACATGGCGCAGCTTCAGCGCAACGAGGCGATCCAGAGTCGGATCGTAGGCCCGGAAGACTTCCCCGAAACCGCCCTGCCCGGCAAGCTCGAGCTGTTGCAGGTGGCCCCAACGGGGACCGCCGTCCGCCGAGTTGTTCATGGCCCGCGCCAGCGATTGCAGCTTGCCCAGGCGCCGTGCCAGATCGGGATCCCGCGCCAGCAGCTCGCTCAGATCCACGTCTTCACCATCGGCGATTCGCCGGGCGATGTCGAGGGCAGGGTCGGGGCCTTGCGTCATTCGAGATGTTGAGCCAGCTCGATGAGCGCGCGCGACACCATCATGCTGGCAGCGGCTTCGCTCGGACGACCCAGCGCCGCGGCGATTTCGGCATAGCTCATGCCGAACTCCAGGCGCAGCAAGACGGCCTCGCGCTTGGGCTCGGGGAGTTTCGCCAGCGCCCTTTCGTAGTCGAGCCACTGATCGCTGTCCAGGCGCGGCACCATGGAGTCCACGCCCCGGGCATCGTCATCCTCCGTTATCGATTCGACTTGTCCGGCACGCCCGACGCGTCGGATCTCGCCGCGAATCGCGTTCATCAGCGTCGTGCGCAGATAGGCAAGCAAGGCACCCTCGTGCTGCGATCTGAATTCGTCCAGTTTCTTCAATGCCGAAAGGAGGGTGATCTGAACAAGATCGTTGGTGTCATTCAGGTCCCTCGCACGGGTCGGCAGCCTTCCATGCGCCCAGCGCCGCAGCATCGGCAGATAGCGGGCCATCAGCCGTTCGCGGGCCGATTCATCCCCCTGGCGCAGTAGCGACAACAGGGTTGCCGTGGATTCCGAATGGGCGACGTCGGCCATTCGCGGATGGTATGCCAACCTCCGCGTCCTGTCCCGGAGCACTTGATCGGAGCGTCGCCCGCGGCGTCGACCTCGGGCCTGTACCCACAGCCACGGGGATAGCGGGTTCGGCGGGATCGACCCCGGTGCAATACCTGCGCCGGCCGGTTGCCGGATGCTCATTGCGTGCAAGATCCTCGCGGCCCGACCAGCGGGTCTCTCGATGTGATACGCATCGGCTCATAATCCGCGCATGGCCAGGCACGACCCCGAAGACCTGAATCGCCCGACCCGGATCAAGGGCCGCGGTGCGGGCAGCAATCGCGAGGGCCGCTTCGAAGAGCTGACGAAAACACTCGAGGACGACGGCTGGTACCGAGAGGGGGAAGGGGCGCCGCGGCCGCCGACCCATGTGTCGCTGGAACGGGCCCGCAGCATCATCAGCCGCAACGACTCGCCGGACATTCCGTTCACCCAGTCGATCAATCCGTACCGCGGTTGCGAACACGGCTGCAACTACTGCTACGCGCGACCTTCACATGCGTATCTGAATCTCTCGCCCGGGCTCGATTTCGAGACGCAACTGTTCGCCAAGACCAATGCCGCCGAACGTCTGCGCGTGGAGCTGGCCAAACCCGGCTACGTCTGCGAGCCGATCACGCTCGGTGCGAATACCGACTGCTACCAGCCGATCGAGCGCGAGTACCGGATCACGCGAGAAATCATCGAAGTGCTGCATGAATGCCGGCATCCGCTGACGATCGTGACCAAGAATGCGCTGGTCGAGCGCGACCTCGACCTGCTCGCACCGATGGCGCGGGACAATCTCGTCCAGGTGTTCGTTTCGCTCGGGAACCTCGACAACCGCCTGGCGAGCACGCTCGAGCCGCGTGCGACCGCACCGCACCGGCGCATGCAGGTGATTGCCAACATGACCGCGGCCGGCGTGCCATGCGGCGTACTGGTCGCGCCGATCATCCCGGCCGTCACCGACATGCACATCGAGCACGTGCTCGAACAGGCTGCGGCAAACGGCGCCAACATCGCCGGCTACACCGTGTTGCGCCTGCCGCTGGAACTGAAGGAGCTGTTCCGCGAGTGGCTGGACCTGCACGTTCCCGAGCGCGCCGAGCACGTCATGAGTCTGATCCGGCAGATGCGCGGCGGCCGCGACTACGACGCGCGCTTCGGCGCGCGCATGCGCGGCGAGGGGCCTTATGCCGACCTGATCCGCCAGCGCTTTGCGCTGGCCTGCCGCAAACACGGCCTGGGTCGATCGCGCGACCTGTCGCTCGACACCGCGCTGTTCATCCCACCGCGACCCGATTCCCCGCAAGGGTCGCTGTTCTAGACCCGCGCAGGCACGAGGGGCTCAGTCCAGTTCGTCCGGCGAGCGCCGCTCACGACCGGGTTTCTTGGCCAGCTTGCGCTGCAGCGAGCGACGGTGCATGCCGAGCAGTCGTGCCGCGGCGGAGATGTTGCCCTGGCTGTCGATCATGGCCTGCTGGATATGTTCCCATTCCAGTCGACTCAATGGCGTCATGGTGTCCTCCGGTTCCGGCTCGGCGCCCTCCTTTTCGCCGATCGCGCGCAGGATCGCGTCCACCGTGGTCGGTTTGGCCAGGTAGTGGTCGGCGCCGCGCTTGATCGCCTCGACCGCGGTGGCGACGCTGGCGTAGCCGGTGACGAGCACGATGCGCGTGGCGGCATGCGCTTCGCGCAGCGGTCCGACCAGATCGAGGCCACTGTCTTCGGCCAGCTTGAGGTCGACGAGGGCGAAGTCGGGCGCATGCGCGGTTGCGGCGGCAATCGCCTCGACCGAGGTCATGGCCGTTTCGACACGATAGCCCCTGCGTTCGAGCGAGCGCTTGAGCGCGCTCAGGTACAGCGCATCGTCGTCGATCAGCAGGCAGGTCTTCATGCCGGGTCCTGCGCCGGCAGGGGCAGCCGGAAGCAGATGCAGAGGCCGGGGCCCTCGGTCTCACGCGCGTAGAGGTCGCCTTCGAGGCGCTCGACCGTCGCGTGCGACAGGGCCAGCCCGACCCCGAGTCCGTGCGATTTTCCGCTTGCGAACATGCGCGAGGGCAGCGGCATCCGCGCCTCGGCGAGGCCCGCACCGTAGTCGCGGATCTCGCCATGCAGCATGCCTTCGCGAATATCGAGCGTGAGATCGACGCGACGCACGCCGACCGCTTCGCCGGCGTCGGCGGCGTTGTTGAGCAGGGTCTGCAGCAGGTGGCCGACGGCCACGTCGACGTGCGTGGCCCCGGCGACGTCTCCGTGGCGGAACAGCGCGATCGACGGGCGCACCAGCTGCCAGCGCTCGATGACGCGTCGCAGCTCGACGAGCGCCGTGGCACCGACCTCGGCGCCGCTGCCGGCCGGCGCCGCCAGTTCGTGCACGCGATCCCTGCAGACATCGACGAGCGAACGCAGGGTGCGGTGATCCTCGCGCAGGGCGCCGTCGCGGTCGTCGTCGATGAGGTCGTCGAGCATGAAGGTCATGGTCGCCAGCGGCGTATTGAGTTCGTGGGCGACCGAGGCCGCATGCGTGGCCAGGGCGATGATGCCCTCGTTGCGGGCGAAGCGCTCGCGCAAGCTCGAAAGCTCCTGTTCGCCGCGGCGCAGGCGCGCCGACATGCGCACGAACAGGTAGAGCAGCACGGCCGCGGAAACCAGGAAGTTGGCGGCCATGCCCCAGAGGTGCAGGTCGAAGCCGCTGAGGCTGCCGTGCATGTGCGGCAACGGCTGGCCCAGCACGACCGAAACGGCGTAGCCGGTCGTGCACATCAGCGCGACCAGGCCGGTCGCGCGCACCGGCAGGGCCAGTGCGGCGAAGGCGATCGGCAACAGGAACAGCGAAGCGAACGGATTGGCGATGCCGCCACTCCACGCGATCAGCCAGGCCAGCACGGCGACGTCGACGCCGATGTGCACGAGGACTTCGGCAACCCGCGGCTCGCGCACCTGCGTGGCGCGCCAGTGGGCGAGCCCATTGAACGCGGCCAGCGCGGCGATGCCGCCCCAGAGCGCGCTCGCCTGCAGGGCCAGGCCCAGGCCCCCGGTCACGATCGCCACGGTCAGCGACTGCCCGGCGATGGCGATCCAGCGCAGGGTCACGAGGGTCTTGAGCAGGGTCGAGGCGGTGCGTTCCACGGTGGCTAGTATGGAATCTCGCGCAAGAAATGGGTGTGACGGGGCGTCGCATCCCGTCGCCTGCGTCACTCGGTCACGTCCCCGCACGCGTTCGACGGGCAACCATGCCCGGCTGGCGCGGAACATAGGAATCCGGCGCCGCTGCGACCGGCGAATTGCCCGCATTTCGTCAGCCCGGCGGTCGGGGTGTCTCGGCCTGAGCGCGGCGCGTGCGCGCAGCGTTCAGACCTTCGGCATCCCGGTCGCCACCTCATCCGCCAGGAGAACCGGACCATGAATCTTCGTAAGGCCTTGCTTCTCGCCCTTGCCGCGTCGTCGATCGGTGCCGGCCCGGCCTGGGCCTGCTCAAGTTGCGGCTGCACCTTGAACTCGGACTGGGCCAGCCAGGGCTATGCGGTCAGCCGCGGCTGGCGTTTCGACCTGCGCTACGACTATTTCAATCAGTCGGACCTGCGCTCGGGCCGTGATTCGGTTGATGTCTCCTCGTTCGAAGTCCCGAACGAGGAAGAGATCCAGCGCACCACGATCAACCGGAATATTTCGCTCGGCTTCGACTATTCGCCGTCGCGCAGCTGGGGCATCACCGTGCTGTTGCCCCGATACGACCGCTGGCACAGCACCCTCGCCGAAGACACGACCGAGCTGTCCTACTCGCACTCGCGTGGCATCGGCGATGCGCGAATCGTCGGCCGCTACCAGGGCTTCAACCCCGATGCCGGCTTCGGTGTCGTGTTCGGCCTCAAGCTGCCGACCGGTGCCACCGATATCCGATTCAATGCCGGCCCCGAACAGGGTGAGCGTGTCGATGCCGGCTTGCAGCCGGGAACCGGCAGCACCGATGCCCTGGTCGGCCTCTACCAGTTCGGCAACCTGAATCCGGAGTGGGGCTATTTCGCCCAGGCGCTGCTCCAGCAGCCGCTGAACTCGCACGACGACTTCAAGCCGGGCACCGGTATCAATCTCAATGCCGGGTTGCGCTACAACGGCTGGAAGGTGGTCAGTCCGCAGCTGCAGGTCAACCTGCGCAGCGAACGACGTGAATCGGGTGACAACGCCGATGCCGAAAACAGTGGCGCGACCCTGGCCTATCTGAGTCCCGGCGTGAATTTCCGCTTCAATGCGCACTGGGACGGTTATCTCTATACCCAGTTCCCGCTCTATCAGCGCGTCAACGGCCTGCAGCTCGAGCCCGAGCGCTTCTATTCGGTCGGCCTCCAGTACCGGATGTAGCCGCTCGGCACATCCTGCACTGCGGTCATCGCTCGTCGGCAGGGTTCAGTTTCATCGACGCATACTCGACGGACCGGACTCGTTTGCCGAGTTCCCTGCATCGATGAGGAGCTTGCCATGTCGGAAGAATCGACCAAGACGCCCACCGATCATCTCGCGGACACGCTCTCCCAGCTCAAGGAGATGCGCCACTACTCCAAGACCAATGTCGAACATCTGACTGCGTCGTGGATTCTGTTCGAAGGGGAATTGAAGTCCCTCAAGCAGACCGAGAAGATCGAAGCGCTGATGAACAAGCAGGGCGAGTTTCACGATGCGCTGGAAAAGACCATCGAGGATCTCGAGGCGCAGCACAAGGAAATGACGGCGGAACCCGAGGAGTAGCGGAGCAGCGTTCGAGTTCGGAAACGAAGGCCCGGTGGCGCGGCACGAAGTTCGTGATCGGGGCTGGAGCGGTTCGCACCCGTAGGAGCGCCTTCAGGCGCGATGCCCTTTCGGGATCTTGCCAAAGAGCATCGCGCCTGAAGGCGCTCCTACGAAAGGCGGCGAACAGGCGGCGCGGAATTCGAAGACACTTCCCGCGCATCTCCCTCGCTGTCGGAACGCACCTATTTCTTCTTCGGAATATACAAATCCGTGATCGTGCCTTCGTAGACTTCGGCGGCCATGCCGACCGACTCGCTGAGGGTCGGGTGCGGGTGCACGGTCAGGCCGATGTCGGCGGCTTCGCAGCCCATCTCGATGGCGAGATCGATTTCGGCGATCAGGTCGCCGGCGTTCGGCGCAACGATGCCGGCGCCGATGATGCGGTGGCTGGCTTCGTCGAAGAGCAGCTTGGTGAAGCCTTCGGTGCGGCCGATGCCAATCGCACGACCCGAGGCCGCGTGCGGGAACTTGCCAACGCCGTAGGCGATCCCGGCCTTCTTCGCTTCGGTTTCGGTCAGGCCGACCCAGGCGATCTCGGGATCGGTATAGGCGACCGACGGAATCACGCGCGCGACGAACTCGCTCTTCAGGCCGGCAGCGACTTCGGCCGCGACCTTGCCTTCATGGGTGGCCTTGTGCGCGAGCATGGGCTGGCCGACCAGGTCGCCGATCGCGAAGATGTGCGGCACGTTCGTGCGCATCTGCTTGTCGACCGGGATGAAGCCGCGCTCGGTGACCTTGACCCCGGCCGCTTCGGCATTGATCTTGCCACCGTTGGCCGAGCGCCCGACCGCGACGAGCACGCGGTCGTAGGTCTGCGGCTCGGGCGCCTTGTCGCCCTCGAAAGTGGCGGTGAGGCCCTTCTTGCCGGCCTCGATCTTCGCCACCTTGACCTTGAGATGGATACCGGCGTAGCGCTTGGACAGGCGCTGCTGCAGGGGGCGCACGAGGTCGGTATCGGCGCCGGGCATGAGTTGGTCGAGCAGCTCGACCACGGTCACTTCACTGCCGAGCGCGTCGTAGACGCAGGCCATTTCTAGGCCGATGATGCCGCCACCGACGACCAGCAATTTCTTCGGAATGTCGGCGAGATCGAGCGCATCGGTCGAATCCATCATGCGCTTGTCGTCCCACGGGAAACCCGGCAGCTTCACGGCCTGCGAACCGGCCGCGATGATCGCCTTTTCGAAGCGCACGAGCTTCTTGCCGTCCTTGCCTTCGACCTCGATTTCGTTCGCCGAGATGAACTTGCCGGTGCCCTGGACCGTCGTCACCTTGCGTTGCTTGGCCATCCCGGCGAGACCGCCGGTGAGTTGCTTGACGACGTTGTCTTTGTTCGCGCGCAGCTTGTCGAGGTCGATCTTCGGCTTGCCGAAGCTGATGCCGATGTCTTCGGCGTGGGCGGCTTCTTCGATCACGCGCCCGGCATGCAGCAATGCCTTGGACGGAATGCAGCCGACGTTGAGGCAGACGCCACCGAGCGTCGCATGGCGCTCGATCAGGACCGTGTCCATGCCGAGGTCGGCGGCACGGAATGCAGCCGTGTACCCGCCCGGACCGGAGCCGAGCACGACCACCTGGCATTCGATGTCGGCCTTGCGCCCGCTGGCCGATGCAGCCTTCGGCGCGCTGTTTCCCTCTCCCCCCGGGAGAGGGTGCCCCGAAGGGGCGGGTGAGGGTTCGGACTTGCCCGCAGGCTCGGCCTTCGGCGCGGCCGCCCCGGCTTTCGCCGGCTTCTCGGCGGCGGCCGACGCCGCGTCGGTTTCGAGGATCGCCACGACCGTGCCTTCGCTGGCCGTATCGTCGACCTTGACCTTGACCTCCTTGATCACGCCATCGGCCGGCGAGGGCACTTCCATGGTCGCCTTGTCCGACTCGAGCGTGACGATGCCCTGGTCCTTCTTGACCGAATCACCGGCCTTGACCAGCACTTCGATGACCGGGATATCGCTGTAGTTGCCGATATCGGGGACCTTGATCTCTGTCGTTGCCACGGGAAACTCCTTGGGTGCACTGTCGAAACCGACGCTGGCGTCTGCTTATTCTTCGGAAGCGGTCTCGTCCGCCTCGGCTCCCTGCGCGCAGGTCTTTGCCGCCGCCTGGATGCGCGTGCCGTACTCCTCTCCGAGCGCCTTGAGCTCGGGCATCATCGCCTTCATCCGGTCCTGTGTGATGACCATGGACTTCTGCATCAGCTCGGGCATGCGCTCGATCAGCTTCTTGCCGATCGGCGAGCGGTAGAAATCGATGACGCCGCGCAACTCCTCGACCGTGAAGACATCCGCATAGACGGCGGCGATATCGACCTTCAGGTTTTCGTCGGTCAGGTAGTCCATCATGCGGTCGCTCAGCTTGCCGGAAAATTCGCGCAGCACCGGTTGCGCCGCTTCGCAGGCAGCATAAGACTTGAACTGCTCCTCCATCATGCCGCGCATCTGGCCCTGCATCGATTGCATGGTCTTGTCGAAATTCATGATCTGCATCAGCTCGATGGACAGCGTGATCTTTTCATCGACCGGCTTTGCCGCGGAAGGGGCCGCTGCTGCCGAACCGCAGATGAGCAGCAGGAGTGCAAATACGTACAGCTTCTTCATGACGAATCTCCTTGTCGGGGGTCAGAGCAACACGCGACGCATGTCGGCCAGCACCTGGCCGAGGTAGGTGGTGAAGCGCGCGGCCGAGGCGCCGTCGATGACGCGGTGGTCGTAGCTCAGGGAAAGCGGCAGGATCAGGCGCGGCTGGAAAGCCTTGCCGTCCCAGACCGGCTTCGTGGCCGACTTCGAGACGCCGAGGATCGCGACCTCGGGCGCATTGACGATCGGCGTGAACGCGGTGCCGCCGATGCCGCCGAGGCTCGAGATCGAGAAGCAGCCGCCGGACATGTCGGCCGGGCCAAGCTTGCCGTCACGCGCCTTCTTCGCCAGTTCACCGGTCTCCTGCGCGATCTCGATCACGCCCTTCCGGTCGGCGTCGCGGATGACCGGCACGACGAGACCGTTCGGCGTGTCGGCGGCGAAGCCGATGTGGAAATACTTCTTGAGGATCAGGTTTTCGCCGCCGGCATCGAGCGAGGCGTTGAAGTCCGGATACTTCTTCAGCGCGGCGACCACGGCCTTGATCAGGAAGGCGAGCATGGTCAGCTTGATGCCGGCCTTCTCGTTTTCCTTGTTGAGGCTGACTCGCAGGGCCTCGAGATCGGTGATGTCGGCATCGTCGAACTGGGTGACGTGCGGGATCATGACCCAGTTGCGGGCGAGGTTGGCGCCCGAGATCTTCTTGATCTTCGACAGCGGCTTGGCTTCGATCTCGCCGAACTTGCCGAAATCGACCTGCGGCCACGGCAGCAGGTCGAGGCCACCACCGCCACCGGAGACCGCGGCGCGCGCCGGCCCTGCCGAGAGAGCGCGCTTGACGAAATTCTGCACGTCCTCCCGCGTGATGCGGCCGGCGCGGGCACTGCCGGTGACCTTGGACAGATCGACGCCGAGCTCGCGCGCGAACAGGCGCACGGCCGGGCTCGCATGCGGCACCTTGTCGGGCATGACCGTGTCGGCGCCGAACGTCACCGGCGGCGTGCGCGGGCCCGAGGCTTCGGGATCGATGTCGGGGGCCAGCGCCGCTGTTTCGATTTCGCTCAGACGCGAAGGCTGACTGGTGTCGATGGTCGCCTTGCCTCCCTCTCCCGCCGGGAGAGGGTGCCCCGAAGGGGCGGGTGGGGGTTCGGTTCCTGCGGGCTTCTCCGCGCTTGGCGCCTTCTTTGGCTCTTCGGCTTTCTTCGGCGCTTCGGCCTTCTTCGCCGACTCGCCGCCTGCTTCAGCCTCGATGATCGCAACCACGGTGCCTTCGGAAATCTCGTCACCGAGCTTGACCTTGAGCTCCTTGACCACGCCGGCGACCGACGAGGGCACCTCCATGGTCGCTTTGTCCGACTCGAGTGTGACCAGGCCCTGGTCCTTGGCGACCGTGTCGCCCGGCTTGACCAGGACCTCGATGACCGGGATATCCGTGTAGTTGCCGATATCGGGGACTTTTACTTCGTGGCTGGCCATCAAACTGCTCCGGGATGGGGTCGACAGGGGGCAATCGCGAACCGGCATTGTCGCCCTGATGGACGATTACGCCAACCGCTCGCGGCTTGCGACGCATATTCGCGTCTCCGGCAGGCGATGCGGGACCGCTATTGACCGCGCGGATCGGCCCAGATCAGGACTTCGTCGCTGCGCTTGGCGGCGAAGTCGGTGCAACGTCCGTCGCCACGGCCGGTCAGCCCACCATCGGGTGAACAGACGACGCCACCGCTCTCGTCATACAACGTGCTCGGACGGTCGCAGCAGCTCGGCGGCACGTAATAGACGGTCTTGTCGTGATAGCGGTATTGCACGATCCGGTGCGGCGGATTGGCCACCGGCTTGGATTCGAAGCCGGCGATCAGGCCGTCTATCCAGGGCGCCCGGGTCGGCGAACTCGCCGAGCAGGCGCTCGTGCCGGCCAGGAGCACGGCGAGCAGGGGCGGGACGTTCCATGCGGCTTTCATGGCAGCTCCACGTGAACAGGGCACGCGCGAGTATCGCCTGTCCATGCCGGGGTTTTCGAATCCGCGATGAACGCGGTCTTTGCGGGCGAGACTGGTCCGGGTTCTGGTAATGCACGCTCCTGCCCCCGTAGGTTGGGGTGAGCGCGAGCGAACCCCAACAACTTGCGGTCGTGAGTTCGAGGCCGCGATGGCGCCGAGGACTCTTGACCTCACCCCTGCGCCGGCAGGATCCAATGCCTGCAGGCCGCGCGCGGGGCGCTGATTCGAAACACGGCTTCCCGTACAATAGGGGGTTGCAATGTTGTCCCTGCGGCTTGCGCACCCGTCGCAAGCGTCGCCCCTGTCACTCCGGAACACCGTCCCATGATTTCCTTCCGCAACTTCGCCTTGCGCCGCGGCGAGCGCCTGCTGCTGTCCAAGGTCGACATCGCCCTGCATGCCGGCTGGCGGGTCGGCGTGGTCGGCCGCAACGGCTGCGGCAAGACCAGCCTGTTCGCCGCGATCCTCGGCGAGGTCGAAGCCGATTCGGGCGATCTCGAGAAGTCGCCGAAGCTGCGCATCGCCAGTGTTGCCCAGGAAACGCCCTCGCTGCCCGATGCGGCGATCGATTTCGTCGTCTCCGGCGACACCGAGGTGCATGCCGTGCTCAAGGCCGAGGAAGCAGCGATGGCGGCCGAGGACTGGGACGGGGTGGCCGCCGCGCACCAGCGCATGGCCGAGATCAACGGCTACGACGCCACCGCGCGCGCCGGCAAATTGCTGCATGGCCTCGGCTTTCCGGCCGAAACGCACCAGCGCGCCGTCTCCGAATTCTCCGGCGGCTGGCGCGTGCGGTTGAACCTGGCCCGCGCGCTGATGATGCCGAGCGACATGCTCCTGCTCGACGAACCGACCAACCACCTCGATCTCGATGCCGTGCTCTGGCTCGAGCAGTGGTTGCTCAAGTACCCGGGCATGTTGATGATGATCTCGCACGATCGCGAGTTCCTCGACGGCGTCGGCACGCACATGCTGCATCTGCACGACGGCACGGCCAAGCTCTACAGCGGCGACTACACGAGCTTCGAGCGCCAGCGCTCCGAGCAGTTGCGCCAGCAGCAGATCGCGTTCGAGAAGGAGCAGGCCGAGCGCGCCCACCTGCAATCCTTCATCGACCGCTTCAAGGCCTCGGCGGCCAAGGCCAAGCAGGCGCAATCGCGAGTCAAGCGCCTGGCTAAGCTGGCCGGCACCGAAGCCGTGCGCGCCGAGCGCGAGATCCGCATCAGTTTCGCCGATCCGGTCAAGCTGCCGAATTCGCTGACCCGACTCAACAAGGTCGACGCCGGCTATGGCGAGGTCCGGATTCTCGGCAAGGTCGGCTTTGGCCTCGAGGCCGGCGACCGCATCGGCCTGCTCGGCCCGAACGGTGCCGGCAAGTCGACCCTGGTCAAGACCCTGGTCGGCGAACTGCCGATCCTGGCCGGCGAGCGCAGCGCGCACCCGGACATGGAACTCGGCTACTTCGCCCAGCACACGGTCGAATCGCTGCACGAGGGCCAGTCTCCGATCGAGCACCTGCGCGACATCGCGCCGGGCACCAGCGTGCAGGAATTCCGCGACTTCCTAGGGCGCTGGAACTTCGCCGGCAACCGCGCGTTCGAGAATGTCGACGGCTTCTCCGGCGGCGAACGCGCGCGCCTGGCCCTGGCCCTGATCGCCTGGCGCAAACCCAACGTGCTGCTGCTCGACGAGCCGACCAACCACCTCGACCTCGAGATGCGCGAAGCCCTCGCCGAGGCGCTGAGCATCTTCCCCGGCGCGATCGTCATGGTCTCCCACGACCGCCACCTCATCGGCCTGGTCTGCGAAACCTTCTGGCGCGTCTCCGACGGCAAGGTCGAGGAGTTCAAGGGCGATCTCGACGAGTATGCCGCTTGGCTGAAGTCGCGGGCTTCGAAGGCGGCCTGAAGGCCGGGATTCGGGATTCGGGATTGGTAAAAGCGATCGAGCGGCTTCGATGTTTGATCCCGGTCGCCCCTCATTTCTTGGGCGTGCAGATTCTGGCGGGTATGATCTGGAGCGCTGTATCCCGGCTTTCGCCGGGATGACGGCGCGCAGGAAGCAGGGTCTCCAATTGAACCTGATGCTTGCTAGTCACACGCATTTCCGAATCCCCAATCCCGGCCCCAACCATGTACACCCTCTACTACTCCCCCGGTGCCGCCAGCATGGTCGTGCACCTTGCCCTACTCGAGCTGGGCGTGGCGCACGAACTGCGCCTGATCGATCTCGAAGCCAGGGCGCAGAAGGATCCGGAGTACCTGCGCCTGAATCCGAACGGGGTCGTGCCGACCCTGATCATCGATGGCGCGCCGTACTACGAATGCGCGGCGCTCCTGCTGCTGCTTGGCGAGCGGCATGCCGAGGCTGGTCTTGCGCCGATGCCGGGCCAACCCGGGCGCGGGCGCTACCTGCAGTGGGTGCTGCATCTCGCCAATACCTTGCAGCCGGCGTTTCGGCAGTGGTTCTATCCGGCCGATTTCGGCCCGCCCGAGCAGAGCGATGCGCTGCGCGATTTCGCGCGCCAGCGCATCGAAGCGGCGTGGGATCGTCTGGATGCCCATCTCGCCGGGCAAGGCCCCTACGTGCTGGGCACGGCGTTCAGTCTTGCCGATCTGTACGCCACCATGCTCATGCGCTGGTCGCGCAACATGCCGAAGCCGGCCGATCGCTGGCCCGCGCTTGCGGCACTGGCCCAGCGCATCAAGGCGCGTCCGTCCTGGCGCCGGCTGTATGCGATCGAGGGCCTGACCGAGTGGGCCTGAACGCGCGACCCCGCCAAAGGGTCCAATCCAACTGCACTGGACAACGGAGTCATCGATGAAATACCTGCACAGCATGGTCCGCGTGCGCGATCTCGACGCCTCGCTCGAGTTCTACTGCAAGCAGCTCGGCCTGGTCGAGCTCAAGCGCGTCGACAATGAAAAAGGCCGCTTCACCCTGGTGTTCCTCGCTGCACCGGGTGACGAATCGCGCGGCCAGATCGAGCTGACCTGGAACTGGGACAGCGAGGACTACGGCAGCGCGCGCAATTTCGGCCACCTCGCTTTCGCCGTCGACGACATCTATGCCTTGTGCCAGCGCCTGATGGAGGCTGGCGTCACGATCAACCGGCCGCCGCGCGACGGCCACATGGCCTTTGTCCGCTCACCGGACCTGATCTCGATCGAACTGCTGCAGAAGGGCCCGACCCTGGAACCGCGCGAACCGTGGCTGTCGATGCCGAACACGGGGGTCTGGTAGCGTGTAGGCTGCGCTGGCTGATCCAGCGGCGGCAACGCGTGGCGCGACGCACGCGGCTGCCAGTCCCTTCCCGTTTGCCGCCCCAGGAGGCTGCGGATGACGCATGAAAAGGACGCCTCGGCAACGGCGGCGACCGAACTCGACGCATTGCCGGTCCAGGCGCACGATTCGACGACGCTGGCGCCCGGCACCCGGCTCGGTGTCTACCGGATTCGCCGCGCCCTCGGCGAAGGCGGCATGGGCCAGGTCTACCTGGCCGAACAGACCGCTCCGGTGCATCGCGATGTCGCCCTCAAGCTGATCCGCGAGCAGATCGCCAGTCCGCTGGCGTTGGCCTGGTTCGAGGTCGAGCGCCAGGCGCTGGCGCAGATGCAGCATCCGGCGATCGCGCAGATCTTCGATGCCGGCACCACGCCGGAGGGCCATGCCTACATTGCGATGGAGTACGTCGAGGGCGTGCCGCTCGCCGACTACTGCAAGACCCATGCGCTCTCGCGCAAGCAGCGCATGGCCCTGTTCGTGCGCATCTGCCAGGGCGTCCAGCATGCCCACCAGAAGAGCGTCATCCATCGCGACCTCAAACCGGACAATGTGCTGGTTCGTGACATCGACGGCACACCGATGCCGAAGATCATCGATTTCGGCATCGCCGTCGGCGGCGACCCGGCGGCACAGGGCGCGGTCGTGTCGGCGCCGCACAGCGAACGCGCCGGCACGGCCATCTACATGAGTCCCGAGCAGGCCGCGGGCGGCACCCGCGACATCGACACGCGCAGCGACGTCTACGCGCTCGGCGTCATGCTCTGCGAACTGATGACCGACGCCAGCGCCAGCGCGCTGAGCACGCGCGCGCACGGCTCGGCGGCAGACTTGCACGGCACCTTGCTCACCGCGTTGGCCAGCAATCCGGCCGCAGTCGACGCGTCCGCGAGTAATCAGGCCTTGCTGGATGCCGCGCGCCGGCTGCCGATGGAGTTGCGCGCGATCCTGCGCAAGGCACTGGCGATCGACCGGGCCGATCGCTATGACTCCGCGGCTGCACTGGCCGATGACCTCGAACGCTTTCTTGAACAGCGCCCGGTCAAGGCACTGCCGCCGACGCGCACCTATCTGACCCGTTGCTTCGTCGCCCGCCACCGCTTCGGACTGTTCGCAGTGAGCGTGGTCCTGGCCGCCCTCATCGTCGGTGCGGCACTCGCCGTGCACGGACTGGCCCAGGCCCGGGCTTCGGCCGAGCTGGCCCGGGCCGAGGCGGCGAAGTCCGCGCGCGTGGCCGGTTTCGTGCGCAACATGCTGGCCGGCATCGACCCGGACCGCGCGCGTGGCATGGACAACACGCTGATGCACACGATCCTCGATTCGGCAGCCGAGCGGATCGGTCGCGAACTCGGCGAGCAACCCGGGGTGCGGGCCGAAATCGAACGCACGATCGCTGAAAGCTATGCCTCGCTGGGCGACTATCGTCTCGCGCAGGCGCACTTCGACGCAGCCGTCGAGGCCAGCACCAGCGCGGGTTTGCCGGCCGGCGAGATTGCTCGGGCGCAGGCGCGTTCGGCCTACAACCTCGACAACCAGGGTCGGCAGGCGGAGGCGCTGGCCGCGGCCAGCCAGGCTTCCGAACGCGTGCAATCGCTGCCGCGGGACGATCGCGACCGACTCAGTGTCGAATCGACCCTGGCCAGCGTCGAAGCCGACACCGGCAAGCCCGAGGAAGCGCGAACGCGTCTGCAGCAGGTGCTGGAACGGCAGCGCCGGCTGTTCGGGAGCGACAGCGAAGACGTGCTGGCCACGATTTCGGCACTGGCCGACATCGATCTCGATACCAACCATCTCGATGAAGCACAGCCGTTGTTCGAGGAACTGCTCGAACGACGCATCGAGCGCTACGGCGACGAGCACTCGAAGACCTTCGCGGCAACCAACGGCCTGGCCATCGTCGCACTCGAGCAGAAGCGCTTCGCGGATGCCGAAAAACTGCTGGCGCCGCAGCTGCCGACGATCGAACGCGTCTTCGGCGCCGACCATCCGCTGACCTTGCGCCTGGTCAGCAACCTCGGTGGCGCGATCCGGCAGCAAGGCCGCAATGAAGACGCGCGGCCCTACTACGAACGTGCCGCCGCGCTATCGCGAACCCTTTACGGCGAACAGAATCCGAACACGATCGTCGCCGATTCCAATCTTTCGCTGCTGCTGCGCGACAGCGGCGACCTCGCCGGCGCCGAGGCGCGCGGTCGCATCGCGGTCAGGAACGCCGACATCGTCTGGCCCAACAATGCCTATCGCGCCATCATGCATCGCGAGCTGGCGACCGTTCTCGTCCTCGAACAGCGCTACGCGGAGGCCGCGTCGGAGCTCGACCTCGCCTGGGATGTGCTGAGCAAGGCCCAGGGATTCGGGCCGCAGCATCCGCGCAGCCAGGATGTCGTCAGCACCGCGCTCGACCTCTACAAGGCCTGGGGCAAACCGGACCGCGAAGCGGTCTGGCTGGCACGCAAGGCCGATGCGGCCAGCGCGGCGGGCGGCTGACCCGGGCTGGCCTTGTTCGGCGATCTCAGCGCTTGACGCGGACCAGATCGACCGGTGAACCGTCCGGAAGCCTTGCGTCGATCTGCGCCTCGATGCGGTCGAGGTCCCTGGCGCGCTCGCACAGCGCATCGGCACGAGCCTCGATTTCCTTGGCCCGCTTCTCGACTGCCTTCTCGACATTCTTCTCGATCGATCCGGCGCGGGCCTCGAGCTCGGCGACCGCGGCATCGTCGCCGCTAAGCGCGACCTGGATCGCCTGGGCCGTGATGTTGCCGACCATCTCACCGATCAGCGCGCCAACCGAGCGCTCGATCAGGTCCTCGACCTCGCGGTCCGAATGCGGGCCCCACGAGTCGCGCGCATTGATCGAACGCTTGAGTTCATCGGCGGTACGCGCGATTCGCTGCGCGCTCTCGCGCGCCTGATGGGCGTCCGAGGCGAACGCGGTGGAGACATGGCCGACCGCTTCGAAGGCGATGCCCACGGCATCCACGGCCAGCGCCTTGGCTTCGGGAACAATGGCGCGGATGCCACGCTCGAGCTCGGCGAAATGCGCCGCATCGGATGGACTCAGGGGCAGCGACCGGCCGTCGATCTCGACCCTGCCGCCCGGCAGCAGGGTGACCACGGCTTTCGACGATTCGTCGGTCAGGGTGATCCGACTGCCATCGATGCGCGTCGAATAGTTGCTCTGCACATCGCAGTTGTCGCCATCGACATGGATGCGGGCGACAGCCGCGCTGGCGGCGAAGGCGAACGCCAGGGTGCTGGCGCCGAGCAGGGTGCGGGAGATCATCGCGGTGGGCCTCTGTGCAACGGAAGATGCCAATTCGATGCATAGCATCGCATTCGGGTTTAACGCACGCATGTCCCGATCGTCCCCCAACCTCCGGCCTCCCTGCCGGAAGTCACGCGTGTCGCGGCGAGTGTGCACGCGGGTGCCCCTCTCCCGTCGGGATAGGAGTTGGGGCAAGGATGCGCACAGCGCGAGTCCTCCAACGCCTCGCGACACCGCACCCTCATCCGCCTGCGGCACCTTCTCCCGGGGGGGGAAGGAAAAGAGCGGCTTCGAGCCTCTTCCGGAGCGGGGGAAAAGAGCGGCTTCGAGCCCCTCTCCCCTCGGGAGAGGGGTTGGGGTGAGGGTGCGCATAGCGCGCGAAACCTCCAACACCTCGCGACACCGCACCCTCATCCGCCTGCGGCACCTTCTCGCGGGGGTAGAAGGGATAGAGCGGTTTGCGAGCGATACCGCTATTCAGTGACCGGGTGCGCGTTGGCGGTCGGATTGTCCGGGTGCTCCTTGAGCCAGACCATCGAGCGATGCACGCGGGCATAGCCGCTCGGATGATCGTAGAAGAAGATTTCCTCGAGCGGTCCGGGCTTGATCTTGCGATAGGTCGACAGGCGCATCGCGGCCATGGCGAAGCCGTTCGGTTCGCCGGCCGCGTTCAGGCCATAGGCATCGGCCTCGGCTTCGGCCTGGCGCACGATCGAATTGAGCAGCGGCGTGGCCACGAAGAAGAACAGCGACAGGATGGCCAGGGCCAGCGGCAGCGCGGCCGGATCACCGCGGCCCTCGAGGCCGAAGCGCGTGCCCCAGCGGGCCATGGCGCGATCGAAGAAGCGGTGCACGACCCAAAAGCCGAGCGCCAGCACCAGGGTCATGTAGACGACGAGGCGCAGGCCGTGGTTGAGCACGTAGTGGCCCATTTCGTGGCCGAGCACGGCGAGGATCTCCGGTTTCGAAGTGCGCTCGAGCAGGTTGTCGTTGAGCGCGACCCGGGTCGTGCCGAGGAAGCCGGCGACATTGGCGCTGATCCGAGTGGTCTGTTTCGAGGCATCGAACTCGACCACGTTGTCGTCCGGAATCATGTTGGCCCGGGCCAGCGACAGGACAGCTTCGCGGACTTCGCCCTGGCGCAACGGCGTGTAGTGGTTGAACAGCGGATCGATGAACACCGGCGCGATCATCATGAAGAACAGGATCAGCGCGAAGGCACCGCCACTGGCCCAGATCCACCAGCGATCGCCGGTCTTGCGCACAGCCGCGTAGAGCAGCGCGAGCACCGGCGGCAGGATGATCAGGCCGACCAGCAGGTCCTTGAGCTGGTCCAGCGACCAGTCGCCGAAACCCTGCGTGGCGAGGCCATAGGCGTGCTCGCGGAAGAAGCCCGTGTAGATCGTCCACGGCAGGCTCAGCAGGGTACCCAGCAACAACCATTGCGCGGCATAGATCATGGTCTGCAACCAGGGTCGCCGGCTCCAGCGCCGGCCGCGATCGCGCATCGCCCTGGACAGACCCGTGGCGAGCAGGATCCAGGCCACGGCGAGGCCGTACAGCAGGCCCCACAGTTGCAACCAGTAGCCGCCCTCGAAGTAGGCATCGGATTGCGCTTTCTGCTCGGGGCTGAGCAGGTCCAGATAGGCCTGGGTGGCGCGGTCGACGTCGAAATCCGGACCCGGTCGCGCGGCATCGGGAATCTGAAGGCCAGGCGGCAGTTCCGCGGGAGGCGCCGCCACCACCAGCGCCGAACCGACCAGCAACCACCCAAGCATTGCCACCAGGACCCATCGAGCCAGATTCTTCATGCACCATCCCCTTGCCGAGCGAAGGCGCCCACCCTACTCCTGTCCGCACCGGTCGCGAAGCGGTCGTTCGTCATGCGCGGCGAAAAAAAGCCGCGGCATCAATCGATACCGCGGCCTTGGCCAGTAAACCCACTCGTTGGATGTTGGAGACGGCGCTTAGTCGGCCTTGCTGATCGTGAAGCCGCCGAAGCTGATGCCGAGGTCGACGCCCTCGCCGGTGCCGGCCAGCGCCAGCGAAACGGTGCCCTTGGTCAGCACCTGGGCCGTGGCCGACTTGCCGGCTGCGGCGGTCGCTTCGCCCTGGGCATAGGTGCCGAGGATGTCGCTCATCTTGTGCACGTCGGTGAACTCGCCCTTGCCGTCGTCGATATGCGACTTGCCGACCGTGAGGCCACCGCCCTTGGCCGAGATCTTGACCTTCATCGACTCGCCGTTTTCGCAGGTGACCACGCCGCTGCCTTCGGCATGCTTGTAGATGGCGGACCAGCCGGTCAGGCTGAAGCGCATCGTGCAGTCGAGCTGGGCGTCCGCGGCCTGGGCACTCGGCGCGGTTGCGGCAGCAATGGCCAGGGCCAATCCGGCCGCTGCAAATCCCTTGTTGATCGCTGTCATGGTGAAACTCCTCTCGTTGGGGTGGGCGGAGTTTCACCCTGAATTCCTGAACGCGATGAAACTGAACGGAGTAGCGGACCCACTATCTGAATCGGCGTGTTCAGCTGCTCCAGTCGAGTAGAGCGCGCCAGTGCGCGCGCTTCTGCGCGCGCGTCATGCCGGCGTTGGCCGGACTCGTCGAAGGCAATTCGAGCACGCTGAGCGGTCGCGCAATGCGCGCTTCGAGCGCCGGCAGGACCAGGCGCCGGAACGACTGCCGGGCGCGACCGCCGTTCAGCGCGATGGCGACGATCGACGCATGCGCGGCGAGCAGGCCCGGAATGTCGTTGGCGACTTCGCTGGCACGGACGATGTTGCTGTCGAGGCTGCCGGCGCGCTCGCAGTGGGCCAGCACATCCCAGATGCCGACTCCGCGCGCATGCAGACGCGCGATGCGCTCGGCATAGTTCAACTCCGGGCCGGCATCGAACAGCTGTAAGCGCCTGCCTACGACACCTGTAAGTCATCGCTCCGATTTGCTTCGATGCGCGCCCGTATTCAATGGAGCGCAGCGATGGTCAGCAATTCGGAGTTTTGGTCGAGCCACATGGCGGCATGGAAGAGCGGTGGCCTGACTCAGGCGGCGTATTGCCGTCGGCACGCCTTGAGTTTGCCAAGTTTTGGCTATTGGCGGCGCATCCTGAGGAGGCAGCCAATGATGCCGTCGTCGCCCGCGGTCGTGCCCATCCTGGTTGGCGAACCGGAGTCGGTCATTGAGGCAATCGAGGTGCACTTGCCCAATGGCTTGCAGGTACAGGTGCCCGTCG
>NZ_FOVF01000074.1 GCF_900115085.1 Dokdonella immobilis
TAGGTAGTTCGAGGGCCGGGCTTGGCCATGATGAGGACTCCTGAAAGTTAGTTCAGGGTGTCCACTAAAGCGAAGGAACCGTCCGGTCGGCTTGAGCACATAGTTAGAAGGCGCACACCTAGAGTTGGGGCCACGTGTTCCAGTCCTCCAAGTGGTTCTGAAGGTTAATCGTAGTGCAAACAGCCCTGCCATCGTTATGGAGGACGACAGAGAGCTGACGATAGCCGCGCGCTGCGTCGAGCGTACCCATATTGCTGTTGCGAACGTAGTTTCGAAGAACGGGACGATCCATGACCAAGTATCTCCAACTATGGCCTTGACGCATCACGAATGCGAAATGAAGCTCCGGTGTTTGTGCATTCTGAATCGATGTTTCTCGAACTCGGAACTGATACGCGTGCGAAGTAGCTTGTGCACGACCAACTGACGTCTTAACTTGCAATCGCCACATTGCCCCGCTCGTATCGTTGACAACGAAGACGTCATCGCCTTTGTCAATCTCCGGCATTGAGACGTTGTAGCCACGCAGGCACAGTTCTCCCATGATTGCGAGATGACCAGCCTTTCCGGTGTACTGAGTACTTGGCATATGCGCCTTCTAACACCGAAGTTAACGCGCCGCACATGGACGCACGATTGTAGCGGCAACGCACAACGGTCGCGTTGAACGCCTAGTTGGATACCGCTGCGACTCGCGTCCAGTCTGACTGCAGACCAGCGTAGTAACGCTCCATTATCGAGACGACCTCCGATACTGATTCTGGAGGTGCCACTCCCGCGCCATTCCAGCCAGCAAAACCTAAGACCTCCCAGTTCTCGTTGCAGTGCAGAACAACCAGCTCTGATGAGGTGCGTGGCTCGCTGCCTTGCAGAACAGCAAGTTCCTCCCTCTCGCGATACTCGCAGATTGCCAAGCGAGGAACTCGGCCCAGCCAAGCATCTCCGACAAAAAGCCGCAACCTTCCAGTGAACACAACCGAATCCGAAACAATCGCGTATGCCAGCACTCGGCAGTCATCAAGAAAGTCAGGAGGTGCCTTGGAATTCATTTGCGTATCCAACGCTGGAGTTAAGCGGCGCGCGGTACGCGCGTCCGCTTGGACGAGTAAAAAGAGACTTCCCACCTCTTTCGGCATCAAGGATCCCGAAGGACCCGCGTGCCATGATGGAGTTTCTACACAACCGTCAGC
>NZ_FOVF01000057.1 GCF_900115085.1 Dokdonella immobilis
CGTCGCAAATCGCGGTCTTTGTAGGAGAGGCCTTCAGGCCCGATGCCTTTCGGCACATTGTGGAAGGGGCATCGCGGCTGAAGCCGCTTCCTACAGCGGAGCGGTAGCGCGAGGTGGGTTGGCGAAGCCCGCGACTCCTGTCGGACTCTTCGTAGGAGCGCCTTCAGGCGCGATGCTTTTGCTCACGATGCGGGGTGCGTTGTGAGGATACATTTTGGCGCGGTGCGGGAAGAGCATCGCGGCTGAAGCCGCTCCTACGACGGAGCGGAAACGCTGGATGGGTGGTCGAAGCCCGCGCCGTGGATCGCATGCTCTTTGTAGGAAGATCCTTCAGGATCGATGCTTTTCGACGAACGTGGGGGAAGAGCATCGCGGCTGAAGCCGCTTCCTACAACGGAGCGGTAACGCGGGATCGGTGGTCGAAGCCCGCGCCGCGGATCGCATGCTCTTCGTAGGAAGATCCTTCAGGATCGATGCTTTTTCGACGAACGTGCGGGAAGAGCATCGCGGCTGAAGCCGCTTCCTACAGTGTCATCCCGGAGTCTCACGCAGCTCCCCATGGGCGAATCGGCACCATTCCCCATTCCCCATTCCCGGCCCCATCACCAAAGCGGGCGGCTGAAATCGAAATCGGGCTGGGGCAGGGGTTGCGAGAAGGCCGGGCCGACGGCGTAGTCGACGCCGAGGCGGAGGAGCAGGTGGGCGCGGTTGATGTTGTCGGTTTCCGGGGCGATCACGGCGGCGCCGGCGGCGTGGGCCTTGCGCACGAGGGCGAGCACGGTGTCGGCGATCGAGCGTACGCTGCCGAGCTCGTGGACCAGGGTCGGGTCGAGGCGGACGAAGTCGGCCTGCAGCTGCTTGAGCGCGTGCACGGCGGCCCAGTCGCGGCCGAAGTCGCTGAGGCAGATGCGGATGCCGAGCTTGCGCAGTTCGGCGAGGCGTTCGCGCGCGCGTTCGCCGGCGTCGATCAGGGGCGAGCACGGCAGGCTCAGGGTCAAGCCGGTGCCTGACAGGTGATGGGTCTTCAGTTCGCGATCCAGCCACCAGCACAGGTCGGCGGTCAGCAGCGAGTCGACCGACTGAGGCACGAACACGCGAAGCTGGCGGCCGCGCTTGAGCTGCTGGCCGCGCATTTCGAGCGTGTGCTTGAGCAGCATGCGGTCGATTTCGGCGAGCTGGTTGGTTTCCGAGGCGGCCGGGACGAGGTCCTCGTAGCTGATCGAACTGCCCGGGTTCTGCGTGCTGAGGACGCGGAAGCGCAGGTCGAACTGGCCGCTGAGCTTGCCGGTCAGCGGCACGATCGGCAGGTAGTCGAAGGTAGCCTGTTCGGCCTTGAGCGGGCGCCCCATGACGGCACGCACGGCGAGCAGCGGATCGCTCGGCAGCAGGGCCGCTTCGCGCGCCTCGTACCAGAGGGCGCGGTTGCCGCCCATGTGCGCGGCGGCGATCTGGGCGGCCTCGGCATTGGTCACGATCGAATCGACCGTGGCCTGTTCGCCGCCGAGCAGGGCCAGGCCGATGCTCGCGGTCAGCGGGTAGTCCTTGCCGTTGAACATCCAGGGCTGCTCGGCAAGCTGGCTGCGGATGTCTTCGGCGACCATCGTCACCTCGTTGCGCGAGCGCCGGTGCACGAGCACGAAGTAGTGGAAATCCTGGTAGTGGGCGGCGACGTCGGTGACATCGAGCAGGCCGCGCAGGAGCTGGCCGATGTGCGCATCGAGCCCGGCCAGGCCACTGATGCCGATGCCTTCGCGCAGGGCCTGCGAGCGATCGATGGCGATGCACATCAGCGCGGCCGAGCGGTCGCCACTGGCCGCGGCGAGCTTTTCGATCAACACGGTGCGCGGGTAGAGGCTGGTGCGCGGATCGCGTCCGCCGGCGCTGCCGATCAGTTCGCGCACGCGGCGCGCCCGGTTCAGGCGCGAAAGCAGGGCGTGGGCCAGGTGGCGGGCCTTGACTGGCTTGAGCAGGACTTCGTCGCTGCCGGCGGCGATCGCATCGAAGCGCTGGCCGATATCGCCATTCGAGGACATCAGGATGATCGGTAGGGCGGCCTGGTCGGGCTGGTCGCGTACGAGCTGGATCAGCTCGAGGCCGTGCACGTCGGAGAGTTCCTGGTCGACCACGAGCACGTCGGGCCGGAAATCGGGAAGTGCGGCAAGCGCTGCCTGGCCATTGCCGGCCAGGCGCACGGTCATGCCGCGCTCGGCCAGCCAGCGCGCGCGTTCGCTGGCGGTGACCGGATCGACCTCGGCCAGCAGCACGCGCCACGGCGTCTGCGTGGCGTGCACGAGCAGGTTGTCGAGGCAGGCCAGCACGCGCAGCGAATCGAGTGGCAGGCTGAACAGGCCGGCCGCGCCGGCGCGCATGGCCAGCAGGCGGTCGCCGAGATCGCCCTTGCGCGAGAACACCAGCAGGATCGGCTGTGCATGCAGCTCGGCTTCGTGGCCCTCGTCGAGACGCGCGCGGATGCGGCCGAGGTGGCTGAGGGCACGTGCGTCGAGCAGCAGGGCGCCGGGCCGGGCCACGCGCAGATACTCGAGCAGGGCCTCGATGTCGTCGAATTCGTTGACCTGGTAGCCTCGTTCGCGCAGGGCCGCGCTGAGGCCCGGTGCGCCGCAGACAGTGTCGCCGAGCAGGCAGGTGGCGCGCGGGGCAAGGGCCGGCGCACTGGCGACCGGTTCCGGATCGACCGCCACCTCGGCGACGAAGGCGTCGGCAGGCGCCTCGGCCTGGGCAGCGTCGCCGTGCAGCGAGTGCACGTCGGCCGTGGCCGAACCGGACAACTCGCTGAGCGCGCTGCCGAGGGCGTTGACCATGCCGGCCAGTAGCTCGAGTGCGTTCTCGTTCGGGACCAGCTTGTCGTCGATGAACGAGCACAGGTAGGCGGCCAGTTCGAGCGCGGAATTGTTGACCGCGGGCAGGTTCAGGCTCTCGCTGGTGCTGGCGATCTGGTCGAGTTCCTCACCGAGCAGGCGCGCCGAGCGATGGTCCCAGCCCGAACGCGCCAGCGGTTGCCAGCGACGGACCAGGCTCAGGCAACGCTCGCGCAGGGCTTCCCGCGCGGTGCTGTCCGAGATGCCCTGGTTGGGGGTGGTTCCAGTCATGGCTTGGGTCACTACCCGACACGCTTCTGGTTGTTGTTGGTGTTGGACCGGGCGTCCCGGATCCGGCTTGCCGGCCGATTCGGGCACACTTGCGCAGCGAGAATGGCCGAAGGGCCCTGCAACAGCCGTGTATTGGCGCACAGTTTACGCCGGTGGCCCCGGCCGCGCGCCGGGCCGACCCCCCGCCGGGGGCCTTGCATCGGTGCTGCGCATCACAGTTCCGGCGTATTGGCTGCGCCCACCCCGCCGTGGCCTGCGGCATACTGGCAGGCGGTCGGAAACGGAGCCGGTTCGATGAGAAAACACCTGCACACGATTGCACTGGTCCTTTTGCTGCTCACCCTCCTGTTCGACCTGGCCGTCTGGGGCGCCGTGCCCGCCCTCGAGACGGTCGGACCGCTGATCGAAGAGTCGGCCGACAACGAGGCATTCCTGGCTTCGATGTACATCGGCGCGGGCAGCGCGCTGGATGGCGCCATGCCTTCGCTCGGCGCATTCGGTGGTGCCGTGATGAAGGACGGCCTGGGCGAAGCGTTCCCGGCCATCATCGAGGCGCCGAACCTGGCCATGGACCTGATCTTCAGTGCCTCCTACAACGGTACGCACAGCTGGATAAAGCTGCAGTACTGGGCGCCGCCGGTGCTGCTGGTGCTGTACCTGGTGCTGTGGCTGTTCCGGCCGAAGAAGGTCATTCTGGTGGGCAAGCGTCGATAGCCCTTTTTGTGATCTTCGTCACATAACTGCGGTATGCATGTCTTTAGGTTTGTGGACTTTCCACAAACCCGAAATCTTGGGAAAAGTACATCAAGGCCATTCGACCTGGGGTGCTCGAATGGCCTGCCGCGATGTCTATCGGGACGGAACAGCAGGCGGGCGCAGATCCGCGAATGCGGCTCGGGAAGTGGACGGAGGCCCTATCCGGGGGCGTCGCCGTGCGGCGCCCATACGATCATTCTTCAATCATGGAGATAACTGTGAAATCGGATTCGATCACAGCATTACGTCGTACTTCCCTCGCTGCAGCCATGTTCGCCATGATCGGCTTCAGCGCCACGTCCGCCATCGCCGCCAACCCGTCAGCGGATATCCAGGCCTATGCGGACCGGGCCAACTTCACGGCCGACCTCTCGAGCCGGGAGATTACCCGTTACATCGTGACCTATGCGGCCAATGCAGCCGAACGCTCGAGCAGCGTCGCCCTGCAGGCGGATCTGGCCCGCGTCGCCCGCGAGACGGGCATGAAGGTCGCGCACGTCCGTACCCTGGCCACCGGCGCCGAACTGCTCTCGGTCACGCCGGCCGCGGCGCGCGGATCAATGCTCGCCGCGAGCAGCCGCGAGGCGCGCGCTCAGGCCGTGATGATCGCATTCGCGAAGAACCCGGCCGTGGCCTATGTCGAGCCGGACCGCATCATGCAGGTCGCGCTGTCGCCGAACGACACCTATTACTCGAACCAGTGGGACCTGTTCGAGAGCACCGGCGGCATGAACCAGACTTCGGCCTGGGACATTTCCACCGGCAGTGGCGTGCGCGTGGCCGTGATCGACACCGGCATCACCCCGCACAGCGATCTCAGCGGGCAGACCGTCGGCGGCTATGACTTCATCAGCACCTCGGCGGATGCGCGCGACGGCAATGGGCGCGATTCGAATCCGAACGACGAAGGCGACTGGTTCGGCACCAACGAGTGCGGCGTGCCGTATTCGTCGAACTCGAGCTGGCACGGCACCCACGTGACCGGCACGATCGCCGCGCTGACCAGCAATGCCAAGGGCGTCGCCGGCATTGCCTACGGCGCCAAGGTGGTTCCGGTGCGCGTGCTCGGCAAGTGCGGCGGCAGCGTGTCCGACATCGTCGACGGCATCGTCTGGGCCTCGGGCGGTTCGGTCAGCGGGGTGCCGTCGAATCCGAATCCGGCCCGTGTCATCAACATGAGCCTCGGTGGCAGCGGCGCCTGCGGATCGTTCCAGGCCGCGGTCAACACCGCGCGCTCGAACGGAACCGTCGTGGTCGTGGCCGCAGGCAACTCGAACGCCAACGTGTCCGGTTTCTCGCCGGCCAACTGTTCGGGCGTGATTGCGGTCGCGGCGACCGATCGCCAGGGCAATCGTGCGTCGTACTCGAACTATGGCTCGACCATCACGCTGTCGGCGCCGGGCGGCGAGACCGCCACGCAGACCAATGGCATCCTCTCGACCCTGAACAACGGCACGACCACGCAGGGCTCGGAAGGCTACGCCTACTACCAGGGCACCTCGATGGCGGCGCCGCACGTGGCCGGCCTCGCCGCGCTGATGCTGGCGATCAACAGCAGCCTGTCTCCGGACCAGGTGCGCGACGCGATGACCAGCAATGCGCGTGCGCTGCCCGGCTCGTGTTCGGGCGGCTGTGGTGCCGGCATCATCGATTCGCTGGCAACCCTGCAGTCGCTCGGTGGCGGCGGCAATGCCGCACCGGTCGCCAACTTCAGCTTCACCACGAGTGGGCTGACGGCCAACTTCAGCGACAGCTCCAGCGACAGCGATGGCTCGATCGTCTCGCGATCGTGGAATTTCGGTGATGGCGGTTCGTCGAGCTCGACCAACCCCTCGCACACGTACTCGTCGGCGGGCACCTACAGCGTGCAGCTGACCGTGACCGACAACGACGGCGCGACCAACACCAGGACCTCGTCGGTCACGGTGTCGAGCAGTGGCGGCAACGTGCTGCAGAACGGCGTTGCGGTGACCGGCCTGTCCGGCAGCACCGGCGATACCGTGGTCTACACGATGTCGGTGCCGGCCGGGGCCAGCAACCTGAGTTTCCAGATTGCCGGTGGTTCGGGTGATGCGGATCTGTATGTCCGCTTTGGTTCCGCGCCGACCACGAGCACCTATGACTGTCGCCCGTATCTCAGCGGCAACAACGAGACCTGCGACATCAGTCCGGCACAGGCCGGCACCTACTACGTCATGGTGCGCGCCTATGCGACCTATTCGGGCGTTTCGCTGACCGGCAGCTACACGACCGGTGGCGGCGGCTGCACGCCCTCTGGTACGACCCTGTGCAACGGGTCTTCGGTCAGCGGGCTGTCGGCAAGCCGCAACAACTGGACCTCGACCTATACGCTCGATGTTCCGGCCGGGGCGAGTAACCTGAGCTTCTCGATCGCCGGCGGTTCGGGCGACGCGGACCTCTACGTGCGTTTCGGATCGGCACCGACGACGAGCAGCTACAGCTGCCGTCCGTACCTGAATGGCAACAACGAGACCTGCACCTTCAGCGCGCCGACCGCGGGTCGCTACTACGTCAGGATACGTGCCTACTCGACGTTCTCCGGGGTGACCCTGAGCACCAGCTTCACGCCGTAAGCGCGAGACACGGCATGCGGCGCCTCGGACGGCGCCGCCACTTCAGCGACCGGCAGCGATGCCGGTCGCTTTCTTAGGTCAACCCCATAAGCTCCGTCTGGTGCGCAGCAATTGAGCGGAGGCGGCGCGGTCAACATCGCGCTTCGCCCGGACCCTCATCCGCCTTCGGCACCTTCTCCCGGGGGGAGAAGGAAGAGCGGGGCGC
>NZ_FOVF01000038.1 GCF_900115085.1 Dokdonella immobilis
CGAGCCACCCTGCGGGCCTTTTCTCCGCCGCTGCGCCACTGCATAGGGGCCCCATTCACTGCGCATCCTGCGCAGCCAAGACCAAGCAGATCCCCGCAAGCATGCAACTGGGCCGCCGCCGCGGCTCCTGATCTTCCTTCTCCCGCCTTGCGGGAGAAGGTGCCGCAGGCGGATGAGGGGCTTTGGCTTTGGCTGTCGCGTTTGCTCTTCGCTCTGGCGCGCAGGATGCGCGCTACCCGGGCCCCGTAAGCGGTGGCGGCCGGGCGAAGGAAAGGCCCGCAGGGTGGGCGCGAGGGATCGCGCCCAGTTCGCTGCCAGCACACGGAGGTGCTGTCAGCGAACCCCCGTAGCCCGGCCGCGAAGTCGCAGGACAGGAGTCCGGAGACCGCCGCTTTGGGGTGCTCTTTCTTTTGGTTACTTTTTCTTTGAGCAAGCAAAGAAAAGTAACTCGCTCGCCGCAGGCGAGTGAAAGCTTTGCTCTTACTCCAAGAATGCGCCGCGCAGCGATGCACGAACAAGCGGAAAGGCCCAAGCACTGGGTCCCTGCCTGCGCAGGGACGACGGCGTAGTAGTTCGAATCGTGCGGAAAGAGCATCGCGCCTGAAGACGCTCCTGCGGTGAGTCCGAGAGGCCACGCCCGCTGGCGGCGAGTGAACATCCATCCCGATGGCCACATCGGCGAGATCAGCCCTTCCCATTTCGACCCTTGTCGACCTTGCGCTCAGGCAACGGCGGCGCCACCAGCATGGCCGTGAACAGGCACGCCGACAGCGTGCACGCCCAGAACATGAAGAAGCCGATCGAGTAGCCGGTCATGCGCGAAATCTCGACGTGGCGCCAGGTGATCGCGGCGAGGTCGACCGGATCGACGATGGCGAAGAACATGATCGTCGCCACACCCGCCGCGAAGAACGAGGGCCAGACCACGGCGCCGATGCGTCGCACCATCGAATCGTGGGGATTGTCCTCGTGCGGGCGCAGTGCGCCCGGCGGCGGGTGATAGGTGCTCATTCGTGCGACTCCTTATCCTTATCCTTATCCTTATCCTTATCTTTATCCTTATGCTCCCCGTCACTTTCCTCATCATCCTCGTGTTCCGATTCCGCGGCAGCCTTGCCCTGCGAGAGCACCCAGGCGGCGGCGAGGCGGGCGCGGTCTTCACCGAGGATCGGTCCCCAGGCCGGCATCACGCCCGCCGCGCCATACAGGATCTTCTTCCTGATGCCTTCGAGGTTGGGATCACCGTGCAGCCAGATGTCGTCGGTCAGGTTGGGGGCCCCGAGTGCCTGGTTACCCGTGCCGGCAACGCCGTGGCAGGCCGCGCAGATCGTCTCGAACTTGCTCTTGCCGGCCGTTGCCAGGCGATTGTCATGGGCAAGTCCGGACAGGCTCAGCGCGTAGTTGGCGACCTCGTCGACGCCTTCGCCGGGCAAGGTCGCGCCCATCGGCGGCATCAGGCCATGGCGGCCGTTCATGATGCTGGCGAGCACGGTGTCCGGGTCGCCGCCATACAGCCAGTCGCCGTCGACGAGGTTCGGATAGCCCTTCGCGCCGCGCGCGTCGGAGCCATGGCAGGCTGCACAGTTGTTGGCGAACACGTTGCGTCCAACCTTGATCGCGGCCGGATCCTCCGCCAGGACGGCAAGCGGCTTGCCGCGGAATCCGGCATACAGTGATTCGAGCTTGGCATGGCTCGCGTCGAGTTCGCTCTGGACCTGCTTCTGCGAAGTCCAGCCCAGCGTGCCTGCGATATTGCCGAGTCCCGGGTAGATTGCCAGATAGCCCAGGGCGAAGATGAAAGTAAGAACGAACAGGCCGAGCCACCAGCGCGGCAGCGGATTGTTGAGTTCCTGCAGGTCCTCGTCCCAGACGTGTCCCATCGACTCGCCGACCGGCTTGTCGTTGATCGGCTTCGAGGAGGCCGTGGCCAGCAGCAGCCAGATCAGGCCGATGATGTTGATCGCGGTCAGTACGATCACGTACCCGCTCCATGCGCCGTTCATGCGTCTCGCTCCTGCATCGGTGCCGAGGAATCCTCGAGCGGAAGGTTGGCCGCTTCATTGAAGTCATGCTGGCGGCGGCGGCTCCAGGCCCAGGCCCACAGGCCGAGGAAGGCCAGCAGCAGGATCGCGGTGAAGATTCCGGAAATCATGGCGACTTGTCCTCCTTTGCCGGCTCGGCAGCGGGAGCGACGCGCCCCTGCAGGAAGGCGATCACGGCATCGAGTTCGGTCTTGCCGACGACCGCATCCTTGACGCTGGCGAAGTCCGCCTCGGTGTAGGGGTGGCCCATCCACGCCAGCGTGCGCATCTTCTTCTCGACCACGGCCGGATCGACCAGGCTCTCGGTCAGCCACGGGTAGCCGGGCATGTTCGATTCGGGCACGACGTTGCGTGGATTGATCAGATGGACGCGATGCCAGTCGTCGGAATAGCGCCCGCCGACGCGGGCCAGGTCCGGACCGGTGCGCTTGGACCCCCACAGGAACGGCCGGTCGTAGACCGATTCGCCGGCGACCGAGTACGGGCCGTAGCGCTGCACTTCGGAGGCCAGCGTGCGCACCATCTGCGAGTGGCAGCCGACGCAGCCTTCGCGGATGAAGATGTCGCGTCCGGCCAGCTGCAATGGCGGATACGGCTTCACGCCCGGTGCGGCCTGCACGGTCTGCGCCTGGAACATCAGCGGAATGATCTCGACCAGGCCGCCAACGGCGATCACGATCACGATCAGGATCGCCATCAGGCCGACGTTCTTTTCGATGGTTTCGTGTTTCATCGAAGCGACTCCTCAGGCGTGGGCCGGTGCGGGGATGCGCGCGACCGGCAGGTCGCGGGCGGGCAGGCAGGTCTTCCAGACGTTCCAGACCATGATCAGCATGCCGCTGAGGAACATCAGTCCGCCGACGAAGCGGGTCACGTAGTACGGGTAGGTCTGACGCACCGACTCGATGAAGGTGTAGGTCAGGGTGCCGTCCGGGTTGGTCGCTCGCCACATCAGGCCCTGCATGACCCCGGCGATCCACATCGCGGTGATGTAGAGGACGATGCCGATCGTGGCGATCCAGAAGTGCGCATCGATGGCCTTGACCGAGTGCATGCGCTCGCGTCCGAACAGTTTCGGCAGCATGCTGTAGACCGCACCGATGGTGATGAAGGCGACCCAGCCGAGCGCGCCCGAATGTACGTGGCCGATGGTCCAGTCGGTGTAATGCGAGAGGGCGTTGACGGTCTTGATCGACATCATCGGACCTTCGAAGGTCGACATGCCGTAGAACGACAACGAAACGATCATGAACTTGAGGATCGGATCGGTGCGCAGCTTATGCCACGCGCCCGACAGGGTCATCATGCCGTTGATCATGCCGCCCCAGCTCGGCGCCAGCAAAATCAGCGAAAACACCATGCCGAGCGATTGCGCCCAGTCCGGCAACGCCGTGTAGTGCAGGTGGTGCGGACCGGCCCACATGTAGATCGAGATCAGGGCCCAGAAATGCACGACCGAGAGGCGGTACGAATAGATCGGGCGCTGCGCCTGCTTGGGTACGTAGTAGTACATGATGCCGAGGAAGCCGGCGGTCAGGAAGAAGCCGACCGCGTTGTGTCCGTACCACCACTGCACCATCGCGTCGACCGCACCCGAGTAGACGGGATAGGACTCGGTCCAGGACACCGGCACCTGCAGGTTGTTGAAGATGTGCAGGACCGCGATGGTCAGGATGTAGGCGCCGAAGAACCAGTTGGCGACGAAGATGTGCCGCACGCGGCGCTTGGCGATGGTGCCGAAGAAGACCACCGCATAAGCCACCCAGACCAGGGTGATGAGGATATCGATCGGCCAGATCAGCTCGGCGTATTCATGGCTCTGGGTCAGGCCCATGGGCAGGGTGACCGCAGCGGCCACGATGACCGCCTGCCACCCCCAGAACGTGAATGCCGCGAGCCGGTCCGAGAACAGGCGGACGTGGGAGGTGCGCTGGACCACGTAATACGAGGTCGCGAACAGGCCGCTGCCGCCGAAGGCGAAGATCACCGCATTCGTGTGCAGGGGCCGCAGGCGGCCGTAGCTGAGCCAGGCGATATCGAAGTTCAGCGCCGGCCAGGCCAGCTGGGCGGCGATGAACAGCCCGACCAGCATGCCGACCACCCCCCACACCACGGTGGCAATGGTGAATTGGCGGACGACTTTGTCGTTGTAGGTTTCCACGGTCTGCATACCATCCCCATAGTTTCTGGCATGGCGGATTCTGCGTGAGCCGCGGACACGGCCCGTTGACGTCGATCAAGTGGTTGCCATGCCGCGGCAGCTTGCCACAGGCGGGAGCCAGGATCACGCGGCGCTTGACCCAGGTCAGGGCGGAATGGTTTGGGCGCCGCCAAACTGGTATACAAGGTAACCACCATCCGCAAGGGGATGAAAAATGAGGCATTCACTGTATCCGATGCTGTTGGCCGCACTGCTCGTCGCCGCGTGCTCGCCCACCACCGAGGCGCCTCCGGCGAGAGCCGAGGCGGTCGCCGATACCGGCGGCTCGGCCCGGGGTGATTTCGGGCCGCCACAGGGCGAGCCCGTGCACGCGGTGCTGACGAGCCCGCCGCAGGTGCCGCCGGCCACGGGCCGCACCGCACCGGCCAAGGTCATCGTCGAACTCGAGGTGCGTGAACTCGAGCTCGAGATCTCCGAAGGCGTGCGCTACACGTTCTGGACCTTCGGCGGCACCGTGCCGGGCAGCTTCATCCGCGTGCGCCAGGGCGACACGGTCGAGTTCCACCTGAAGAACCATCCGGATTCGAAGATGCCGCACAACATCGACCTGCACGGCGTGACCGGGCCGGGCGGCGGGGCCGCCTCGAGCTTCACCGCGCCGGGGCACGAATCCCAGTTCACCTTCAAGGCGCTCAACCACGGCCTGTTCGTCTACCACTGCGCGACCGCCCCGGTCGGCATGCACATCGCCAACGGCATGTACGGCCTGATCCTGGTCGAGCCGCCCGAGGGCTTGCCAAAGGTCGATCACGAGTACTACGTGATGCAGGGCGACTTCTACACGGTCGGCAAGTACCGCGAAAAGGGCCTGCAGCCCTTCGACATGCAAAAAGCGATCGACGAGAACCCGACCTACGTGCTGTTCAACGGTTCGGAAGGCGCGCTGATCAACGACAAGGCCCTGCGCGCCAAGACCGGCGAGACCGTGCGCCTGTTCGTCGGCAACGGCGGCCCGAACCTCGTTTCGAGCTTCCACGTGATCGGCGAGATCTTCGACAAGGTCTGGTACGAAGGCGGCACCCACTATCAGGAAAACGTGCAGACCACGTTGATCCCTGCCGGCGGCGCGATGATGGCCGACTTCCACGTCGAAGTGCCGGGTAGCTACGTGTTGGTCGACCATTCGATCTTCCGCGCCTTCAACAAGGGCGCCCTGGCCATCCTCAAGGTCGATGGCGAGGAGAACAAGGCGATCTACTCGGGCAAGGAAGTCGATTCGGTCTACCTCGGCGACAAGGCGGCCAGTCTGACGCCGGTCTCCACCGCGCGCGAGGCCGCCATCAGCGGAACGCTCACCCTGGAACAGCAGATCGCTGCCGGCAAGGCCCATTTCACGGGCACCTGCTCGGTCTGTCATCAGGATTCCGGGCTTGGCATTCCGGGTGTGTTCCCGCCGCTGGCCAAGTCGGATTTCCTCGCCAAGGATCCCGAGGCCGCCATCAAGTACGTGCTGAATGGCTTGACCGGAAAGATCACGGTCAATGGCAAGGAATACGACTCGGTGATGCCGCCGATGAGCCAGCTCAACAACGACGAGATCGCCAATATCCTGACCTATGTGTTCAACAGCTGGGGTAACCAGTTGGGCCAGGTGAGTACCGAACAGGTGGCCAAGGTACGGGGCGAGACCCCGCGTGCCGAGGGCGCGGCACACTGAGATGGATCGAAAGGGCTCCAGCGTGAAGGGTTCGGCCGGCCGCCACGGGAAGTGGCTGGCCGCAACCCTGTTTGTCGCCCTGCCGTCGATGCCGGCCCTGGCGGCCGACTACATCGACGTGCCGGGCGGAGCCTATGCGTCGGTATTGCCGACCGCCGAAACGCCGCTCGATGTCAACGTTCCGGCACTGGCCATGCGCAGCGAACCGGTCAGCAATGCCGAATTCCTCGCCTTCGTTTCCACCCATCCGCAGTGGCGGCGGGACCAGGTGCCACGCGTATTCGCCGAATCGCGCTACCTCGATCACTGGCCGACAGCCGATTCGATCGGCCCCGGGCAGGCCCGCCAGCCCGTGGTCAAGGTCAGCTGGTTCGCGGCCGAGGCTTACTGCGAGTCCGAACAGGCACGCCTGCCGACCTGGCACGAGTGGGAGTACGTCGCTGCCGCCGACGCGACACGCCGCGATGCGCGTTCGGACCCGGCCTGGCGCAACCGCATCCTCGGCTGGTACGAGCGCACCTCCGGCGGCGACCTTGCGGAGATCGGCGGCGATGCCAATGCCTACGGCGTGCGCGACCTGCACGGCCTGGTCTGGGAATGGGTCGACGATTTCAATGCGCTGTTCGTCAGTGCCGACAACCGCAACCAGGGCGATCCGGATCTGCTCAAGTTCTGTGGGGCCGGGGCCTTGTCGATGCAGGATCGCGACAACTACGCCGTGCTCATGCGCATCGCCATGCTGTCTTCGCTCAAGGGCGCCGACGTGACCGGTAACCTCGGCTTCCGCTGCGTGCGTCCGAACGAGGAGAAATCGCCATGATCCGACCCGCGCCCTGGCTCGGCCTGTTCGTGCTCCTGGTCCTGCTCGCGAATCCGGGTCCGGCCCTTTCTGCGCCGGCAAGCGACCTGCCGGGCGACTCCGTCTACCAGTTGCACCTGCCGTTGCGCGACCAGGACGGCAAGGCCATCGACTTCGCCAGCCTGCGCGGCCAGCCGCGCCTGATAACGATGTTCTACGCCTCGTGCCCGTACATGTGTCCGCTGATCATCGATACCGCGCGCATGACCGAACGCGAACTGGGCGAGGCGCAGCGGGCGAAGCTGGCGGTGTTGATGGTCAGTTTCGACGCCGAGCGCGATGATCCGGCGGCGCTCCGGGCGCTTGCCGACAAGCGCAAGGTCGATACCTCGCGCTGGACCCTGGCCCATGCCGATGCCGCCGATGTGCGCAAGCTGGCGGCGGTCCTCGGCATCCAGTATCGCCAAATCGACGGTGGCGATTTCAACCACACCAGCGTGCTGATCCTGCTCGATGCGGAGGGTCGGATCGTCGCCCGCAGCGAGATCATGGGCAAGACCGACCCGGCCTTCGTCGATGCCGTCCGGCGAGTTCTCGGGGACAGCAAGGCGCACTGAGTCGCGCTCGGTGCGGCAGCCCCGCCAAACCGGTGTTCCGGGCCGCCCTGCATCGACCAACGCGAGCTGATGTCGCAGCGTGAAGCAGCTCTACCGCTGGCCGGAGAGGCTGACGACAGGCGGGTGAGGGTGGGCCTGCGCAGCACCATGCAGGAACTGGCGAATCAGAAGTGCCATCCTGGTCCCGTAATGCGCGCAGCCAACCCGTGCGTCACGAAGTTCACGAATATCGCCATCCTGCGTATGATCCCCTGGCTTGAGTGACCGCGGCAGTCCGGCACACGAGCGCCCAGGCACGTCATTCCGACGTGATGCGGAAGGTGGTGATGAGCAGCATCAGGACGATAGGCCGGTTTGCTCCGCCTGATCCCGGCAACGGTGACGGCGATGCCGTGCATTTCTGCTCGACCTGCGCCTTTGGCGAAGTGTGCCTGCCGGGTGGCTACGACAAGCCGGCCCTGCTGGAGCTGCATTGCCTGGTCGAGCACGTGGGCCCTTTCCACGCCGGCGATCCGGTGTTCCGCAACGGCGATCGCTTCGAATCGATCTTCGCCGTGCGCGCCGGCACCGTGAAGACCTCGCTGGTCGATGAAGAGGGTCGGGAGCAGGTCCTCGGCTTCCACCTGCCGGGCGAGATGATCGGACTGAATGCGATCCATCCGGCGCGCTACCCCTGCGATGCGATCGCGCTCGACACGGTCTACCTGTGCCGGTTCTCGTTTCCTGCGCTGGCCACCCTGGCCACGCGCATGCCGGGCATCCAGCAGCAGCTGTTTCGCCTGCTCAGCGCCGATATCGGCAAGGCCGCCTTGCTGGCCGGCGACTACAACGCCAGCGAGCGCATGGCGGCCTTCCTGATCCTGCTCGCCGATCGTTTCGCGGCGCGCGGTTTTTCGCCGACGCGATTCCGCCTGAGCATGTCGCGCGGCGATATCGCCAACCATCTGCGCCTGGCCGCCGAGACGGTCAGCCGGGTCCTGCGACGGTTCCAGGACCAGTCCCTGATCCGCGTCGAGGAGCGCGACATCGAATTGCTGCAGCCCGACGAGTTGCGCCAGACCGCGCGCTGCATCCTGCATCCCTGAGAGTGCATCGTCCGCTCCGCGCGGACTTCGATGGTTCTCCACGCGCTTCCGCTCCGATGCATGTGTTTCCTCCCCGTTGTAGGAAGCGGCTTCAGCCGCGATGCTTTCCGAGACGTTTTCGAGGACGCTGATGTCTCTCGGGTCTTTGGGGCAAAACATCGCGGCTGAAGCCGCTTCCTACAGGGGAGTCCACGAGCAGCGTGCCTTTCGGAGGTATCGCGGGCCGGCTTGACCCAGATCAGGGCCGGCAGAGCAGCGTCTGTCGAGAATGCGGCAACGTCCTCGATGGGAAGCGTCATGTCCACCACACGTCGTCTATGGATCGCACTGGGGCTGCTGCTCGGCACCACCTTTGCGGTATTGCTCTGGATGGGTCGCGAGATCCACCGCCTCGCTCCGCCGTTGCCCGAGCGCGTCGTGGCGACTTCGGGCCAGGTCCTGTTCACGCGCGCCGAGCTCGAGGAGGGCCGCCAGGTCTGGCAGTCCTTCGGCGGCCAGCAGCTCGGTTCGGTCTGGGGCCACGGCGCCCTCGTCGCCCCGGACTGGAGCGCCGACTGGTTGCACCGGGAATCGACCGAACTGCTCGACATGTGGGCGCGTCGCGACTACGCCGCCGCCTACAAGGATCTCGGTGAACCGGAAAAGGCTTCGCTGAAGGCGCGCCTGCAGGCCGAGATGCGCGGCAACAGCTTCGACGCAAAGACCGACACGATCACCGTGTCCAACGATCGCGCACTGGCCATCTCCAACGTCGCCGCCCACTACGTCAGCCTGTTCAGCAACGATCCGGCCACGCAGACGCTGCGCGAAGGCTACGCGATGCGCAACGACACGGTGCCGGACCTGAAGCATCGCCAAGAACTCGCCGGCTTCTTCTTCTGGACCAGCTGGGCGGCGGCGACCGATCGCCCCGGCGGCACGATCAGCTACACCAGCAACTGGCCCTATGAACCGCTGGTCGGCAACTCGCCGACACCGGGTTCGTTCATGTGGACCGTATTCAGCGTGCTGTTCATGATCGCCGGCATCGGCCTGCTCGCCTGGCACTACGCGGTCTGGCACAGCAAGGAACCGCACCTGGCCCCACCGGCGAAGGATCCGCTGGCCGGGATCACGGTGACGCCGTCGATGCGCGCGACCGCGAAGTACTTCTGGGTCGTGCTGGCCCTGGTCCTCGTGCAGGTCCTGCTCGGCGCGATCACTGCGCACTACCAGGTCGAAGGCCAGCAGTTCTACGGCTTCGACATCTCGCAGATCCTGCCCTATTCGCTGACCCGCTCCTGGCACACCGAGCTGGCCGTGCTCTGGATCGCAACGGCCTGGCTGGCGACCGGCCTCTACATCGCCCCGGCCGTATCCGGGCATGAGCCGAAGTTCCAGCGCCTCGGCGTCAACGTCCTCTGGACCTGCCTGCTGATCATCGTCGTCGGCGCATTCGCCGGACAGTGGTTCGCGGTCATGCAGAAGCTCGGCCTGGCCAACAATTTCTGGTTCGGCCACCAGGGCTGGGAATACGTGGATCTGGGCCGCTTCTGGCAACTGTTCCTGTTCGTCGGCCTGCTGCTCTGGCTCGGCCTGGTCGGTCGCGCCCTGTGGCCGGCGCTTCGGCGCAAGGACGAGATGTCCTCGATCGTCGGCCTGCTGTTCCTCTCGACCGTCGCCATCGCCCTGTTCTACGGCGCAGGCCTGATGTGGAGCGAACACACGCACATATCGATGGTCGAGTACTGGCGCTGGTGGGTCGTGCACCTGTGGGTCGAGGGCTTCTTCGAGGTCTTCGCCGTGGCCGTGATCAGCTTCCTGTTCGTCAAGCTAGGCCTCGTGCGCGGCAAGACAGCCACGATCAACGTGCTGTTCGCGACCATCGTGTTCATGGCCGGCGGCGTGCTCGGCACCTTCCATCACCTCTACTTCGCGGGCACCACGGTCGGCGTGATCGCACTCGGCGCCTCGTTCTCGGCGCTCGAGGTCGTGCCGCTGGCATTGATCGGAATGGAGGCCTACGAGACCTGGTCGCACGGACGCGCGACGCCATGGATGGCGCGTTACCGCTGGCCGATCATGTTCTTCCTCGCCGTCTCGTTCTGGAACCTGGTTGGCGCCGGCCTGTTCGGGTTCCTGATCAACACGCCGCTTGCGCTCTACTACATGCAGGGGCTGAACCTGACCCCGCTGCACGGCCACACCGCGCTGTTCGGCGTGTACGGCATGCTCGGCCTCGGCCTGATGCTGTTCTGCCTGCGCGGCATGAAGCCCGACGTGCACTGGAACGAAGGCTGGCTGCGCGGATCGTTCTGGGCGCTCAACATCGGCCTGTCGCTGATGGCCCTGCTGACACTGCTGCCGCTCGGCGTGCTGCAACTCTCGGCGGTGCTCGAGAACGGCTACTGGTACGCGCGCTCGGCCGAGTTCATGACCCAGCCGATCGTCCACCTGCTGATCTGGATGCGCGTGCCGGGCGACACGATCTTCGCCATCGGCATGCTCCTGTTCACCTGGTTCGTCGCGCGCCTGTGGATCAAGCCGCGCCGTCTGGCCGAACCGCACGCCAGCGGCGGCGCGCTGCCCGTTCATGCTGCCATGGCGCCCAGGGAGGATTGATCGCCATGCGTCCACGCGCGGAAACCACGGAAGGCGCCCGCGTGTGGACTCATGAGGCAATCGCCCGCCTGGAGCGCGAAACGGCACGGTCGGCCGATACCCATCTGCTCCATCTGACCTTCGACGGCTTTCCCGGCATCGACTTCTACTTCAAGGATGAAGCCGCGCATGCGACCGGCAGCCTCAAGCATCGGCTGGCGCGCTCGCTCTACCTCTATGCGCTGTGCAATGGACGCCTGTGCGAAGGCCAGGCCGTCGTCGATGCCTCCTCCGGCAGTACGGCCATCTCCGAAGCCTGGTTCGCGCGCCTGCTCGGCCTCTCGTTCACCGCGGTCATGCCGGCCTGTACCTCGCCGGCGAAGATCCGTGATGTGCAGGCACTTGGCGGCACCTGCGACCTGGTCGACGATCCGGCCCAGGTGCATGCGCGCGCCCGCGAACACGGCGAGGCTGGCGCCTGCCACCTCGACCAGTTCGGCCTCGCCGAACGCGCCACCGACTGGCGCGGCAACAACAACATCGCCGAATCGATCATCGGCCAGATGCGCCGCGAGTCGCATCCCGAGCCAGCCTGGATCGTCTGCGGCGCCGGCACCGGTGGCACCTCGGCCACGATCGGTCGCTACCTGCGCTACCGGCGCCTGCCCACGCGCCTGTGCGTTGCCGAACCGCGCGGCGGCGCCTTCGCCGAAGGCTGGCGCAGGCGCGATCGGTCCGCGTGCGCGACGCAACCCACCCTGATCGAAGGCATCGGTCGCCCGCGCGTCGAACCAGGCTTCCTGTTCGACATCGTCGACCGCGTCTGCGAAGTGGACGACGCCGCCTCGATCGCCGCGTCCTGGCTACTCGAATCGCTGCTCGGTCGGCGCTACGGGGGGTCCTCCGGCACCAACCTGGTCGCCAGTCTCGAACTCGCCGCCACGATGCGCACGCGCGGCGAAGGCGGCAGCATCGTCACCCTTCTCTGCGACCGCGGCGACCGCTACGCGGAAACCTTGTTCGATCTCGATTGGCTCGGCCAGCACGGTATCGACATGCCGCCGTGGCGCGCCGCCCTGCAACGGACGCTTGAAAGCGGCGAGTGGACGCTGCCCGGCGCTTGAACGGCGCACCACCCGACCTCAGAGCCGCATGAAGTACTCGCCAATCCGAAAGTATTCGCCAATCCGATCCATGCGCCCACTCTCGACCAGCCAGGCCAGCACGCCGAGGTTGCCCGCGACGACCAGCCAGAAGGTGATCTGAAACTCGGCCTTGCGGGTCTTGTGCCGAAACTGGCCCTGCGCAATCAGTGCACCGGGCCAGCCGCCCAGCAATGCAAGCAACTGCAGCGTTGTTTCCTTGGTGCGCCAACGATTGGTCCGCGCCGCCGACTTGTCGAGGCCATAGGCGAGGAATGCGATCAGGCTCATGCCCAGGTAGACCATCGTGACCTGCAGCGGCAGTCGCCCGAAATAGGCCGCTGCCGCCAAGGCGGTGAGCGCCAGCAGGCCGAGCCATCGGCGCGGAAACCAGGGCCTGCCTGCAGCCACTGGTTGCACCTGCCGCGAAACGAAGCGAATGCCCGTGGCGTTCAGGCGCCGTCGATCGTCCGGGGTCGGGACATAGGAAACAAGGTCGCCATCCAATGGTCGTCGGCCGCGCCTCTCGAACGCCTTGATATGGACGAACGCGCGCTCGCCGCCGCCGTTGGGTACGACGAAGCCGTAACCCTTTTCATCATTCCATTCACTGATGGGGCCGACGTAGCGCATGCACTCCCCGATCCTGAAGCCGCTGCCCACGAGGGCCGATTTTCTTCGCCGGCCGGACAATACGCAACACGCCACGGCTCGAATCCTGCGCACTGTGCCCGGGCGGGAAGTTACCCGATGCGATAGCGGCCCGGGCCTGCTGGTCGGCCAGCAGTTTGAGCGAGCGCGGCCTCCGGGGGACGCCACGGCATTGCGCGACCGTGGCGTTGTCAGCGGTGCCGACGGCCGCGGCAACGGCGCAACCGATCAGGAAATGCGCTGCCGGCGGAGCGCGTCAAATCGGGCGCGCCCTATGGAATGCGTCGAGCGGCGCGGCCTCAGGTCGCAACCTTGAGCAGCGTCAGCGCACCCATCAGCATCGTCACGCTACCGATGACGAGACGCAGGCGATCCTCGCGCGTGACGCTGATGACGAACACCGAGAACGGCACCGAGAGCAGGGCGCCGGCGCACATCGGGATGAACAGGACGAGGTTGAGGTGTTCGCCCTGGGCCAGGAACAGGGTCACGGCGAGCAGGCAGGTGAAGGCTTCGGCGAATGAGGTGATGCCGACCGAGGCCTTGCCGCTGACGCCGCTGAGGACCTGTCCGCTGGTCACGAGGGGGCCGTAGCCGCCGCCGCTGACGGCCTTGTTGAACGAGGCGACGATCGCGAGCACGACCATCTTCCAGCGCCGGTAGGCGATCTGCCGGCGCGAGTGCAGCAGCACGAAGAAGCCCGAGGCGAGGATGACGATGCCGACGCCGATGTTGAGCGAGCCCTTCGGCAGGTTCAGCGCGAGCACGACGCCGGCGCTGACACCGGCGACGCTGCCGGCGGCAAGGATCGCGGCCGGCCACAGGTCGCGACCGTGCAGGCCGAGTTCGACATTGTGGATGGCGTTGTGGAAGAACGCGGCGGTGAACCCGCTCAGCAGCTCGGACAGCAGCACGGTCGGCACGATATCGTGGGCGTCGTAGCCGAGCAGCAGCAGAGTCGGCGCGAGGATCGTGCCGTAGCCCATGCCGAGGCCGCTGTCGACCAGCTCGCATACGAAACACAGGGCGAAGATCACGAGTGCGTCGAGCGGGTCGATGTGGTCGTGCACGGCGATCGAAGTCGTGAACAGCACGAGCACGAGGACGATCCAGGCGACGCTCTTGTTGCGGTAGGCGTGATCCATGGGACGTCGGGTTTCGTTCAGGGGCGCCCTGCCTGTCGGCACGACCGATGGTCGGCTGAAGGAGGGAACCCGGATCGTAACTGCAAGCCACCGCTGCAAGCCATGGCCGCTGCATGCATGAAACCGATAAGCAAATAGGCGTTCGCGATATGACGCCTCGGCCGCAGGCAGGCGTCGTGACGGTTGCGCTGCCTTTTCAGACCCTCCCTACCGCGCCGGCAGGAGTTCGAGCGTGCGCGTCTCAAGTCCCATCGCCTTTCGATAGCGTGCGTACAGCGCCCTGACCTTGGCTACGTATTCGCGCGTCTCGGCGAACGGCGGCACGCCGCCGTATTGCGTGACCGTACCGATGCCGGCGTTGTACGCCGCCGCGGCGAGGATGCGGTCGCCGCCATAGCGGGACTCCAATGCCTTGAGGTGGCGGGCCCCGGCGAGGATCGATTGCGCCGCCGAGGCCGGGTCATCGACGTCGTAGTCGGCGATCACGTCGGGCATCAGCTGCATCACGCCGATCGCACCCTTGTCGGAAACGGCATCGGCAACGAAATAGCTTTCGGCATGGGCGATCGCGCGCAGCCAGGCTTCGTCGATACCGGTCCTGCGTGCAGCGGCCTTGAATTCGCGGCGAAAGATATCGAGTCGCGGTTTGCCGACCTTGCCGAGACCGGCATGCGCGGGCGAGTGGGCCGGAGTCGTGACCGTGAAGGCCTGCAGCTCGACCGCGCCCGGCAATTTGCGCGTGCCGTAGACGACCTGGCCATCCTGTTCGCGACGATAGAGCGTGCCATGGAACACGCCGAGGCTGCCCCACAGGTTCGGCACCAGCGCGGCATCGTCATCGAGGACTTGCGCGCTGCACTTCGACCCGGGTTCCGGCGCGGTCGACAGACTGACCGTGCCGTCGCGCAGGCAGCGCCAAACCGTGCGCGCCTCGGCCGGTGCCGCAGTGGCGCCGAGCACGATCATCAGCAGCAGCACAGGGCGCAGCATGGGCGTCGGTCCAAGCAACCGGGATGCGATGGGTCGCCCGGGATGGTAGCAGGGAGCACTGGATTTCCGGTGAGGCGGACGCGCTGCGAGGGTCGGCGTCGGCGGCGCCGGATTTCAGTCCGGCAGGCTTGCCAGCAGCGCTTTCGCCTCGGCCTGGATCGTCCGGTACGAGGCCTCCCACTGTCCCGCTCGCGGCGTCGTGTGCGCGATCCGCGCGAGCACGCGCTGCATGGCGTCGATCTGGCCGAGCATCTGCTGGATCTGGCCGAGCGCTTCCTGGTGGTCCTGCAACGGGACGAGGAACACCTTGCGATCCTGGCAGACGCCGATGCAGGTCTGCGGCGCTTCGATGCGACCGCAGCCGATGCATTGCCAGGCCGGAATCGGGTCGTCCATGTGCCTCAGTGCGACGGATCGGAATCGGTGCCCGCCGCGTAGCGCGAGGGCGAATCGTCGAACAGGCGCGGATAGTCGGCGACGGCCTGGCGCATCGCGGCGATCGTGCCGATGTCCGCGGGATTCTGCTTGAACGCCTGCACGGCGGCGATCAGCGGAACCAGCAGGCCGTGCAGGGCGGCGTCGGCGTCTGCCTCGAGCTTGCAGGTCGCGAACAGGGTGTCGATGGCGGACTGGATGTCCGCGACCTGCTCGATCGCCAGCGGCTGGGGCATGTGGCCCATTTCATAGTGACGCAGTGTGTCCAGCGCCGTGTGGATGCGCACCATGCCTTCGCGCAGCGGTGCGTCGGTGGCAAACCGCTGCGTGGGTGCGCTGCTCCCGCGGGTATCGCGCGCCGGTTCGTGGTGGGTGTGCTGCGCATGGGCAGGCAGGACCGCGCCGGCCTTCAGGGCGACGAGCAGGGCGAATACCGAAATCGGCAGGTTCATCGAAACCTTCATATCTCTCTCCGCGGAAATCTGTTGTGCCGGGTTCATGCCTTGCATGATCGGAAAGGCCATGGACTCGCGCCCTGATCCAGGTCAAACCACTCCTTGTTTGACCTGTGCGATGCTGAACCATGCGCCGACTTCGCTGCCCACTGCCGATCCCGAGGCACTTCGATCCCTGCATGCAGCATCGTATCGGGTTGCCCGATGGCGGGGTCGGCAGCCGATGACGCCGCTCAAGGCGCCTGCCGCGGGTGAACTACGCGGCCTCAGCCGTGACGAGGCGGCACGCCGCCTGGCCGCGGACGGTCCGAACAGTCTGCCGGGCACCGAGCCGAAATCGTTCCTGCGGATCGTGCGCGGGGTGGTCACCGAGCCGATGTTCCTGATGCTGCTGGTTGCCGGCGGCCTCTATCTCGCCCTCGGCGACACCGCCGAGGCGATCTTCCTGCTTTCGGCGGTATTCGCCGTCATCGCCATCACCCTGGTCCAGGAGCGCAAGACCCAGCGCGCGCTCGAGTCACTGCGCGATCTGTCGGCGCCGCGTGCGCTGGTCCTGCGCGACGGCGAAGAGGTCCGCATCGCCGGACGCGAGGTCGTCCTCGGCGACCTGCTCGTGCTGCACGAAGGCGACCGCATCGCCGCCGATGCGGTCCTGCGCGAGGGCCAGCTCGATGCCAATGAGTCACTATTGACCGGCGAAGCGGTGCCGGTCGCCAAGCTGCCCGGTGCCGAGGGCGGTGCGCTGTTCGCCAGCACCCTGGTCACGCGCGGAATCGGCATCGCCGAAGTCACCGCAACGGCCGGCGCCACCGCGGTCGGCCGGATCGGCGAAGCCCTGGCGCGGACCGTGGAACCACGTTCCGGTCTGCAGGATGCCTCGCGTCGACTGATCCGCAATCTGACCGTCGCCGGGCTGAGCCTGGCCTCGCTGTATTTCCTGCTCAACTGGTGGTGGGATGACCACGCCCTGATCGACAGCCTGCTTGCCAGCATCGCCCTGACCATGGCGATCCTGCCCGAGGAAATTCCGGTCATCCTGACCGTGTTCCTCGCCCTCGGCGCCTGGCGCATCGCCCAGCGCAAGGTCCTGACCCGGCGCGTGCCGGCGGTCGAGGCCCTCGGTGCGATCTCGGTGCTGGCTGTCGACAAGACCGGCACCCTGACCCGAAACCACATGCAGGTGGCCGAGTTGCAACTGAGCGGACAGCGCTTTGACGACGCTGGCGCTGCCGAACTCCCGGAAGACTTCCACGCCCTGGTCGAATTCGCGATGCTGGCGACGCCGATCGATCCATTCGATCCGATGGAGAAGGCGATCCAGACCTTCGGCCAGCGCTGGCTCCAAGGTACCGAGCACGTGCACGAAGAGTGGTCGGCCGAATTCGAATACGGCCTGTCGCCCGAAATCCTCGCGATGACGCGCGTGTTCCCGGCGGGCGCTCCGGACCGCCATCTGCTCGCGACCAAGGGCGCGCCCGAGGCGGTGATCGACCTTTGCCATCTGCCCGACGAGGCGGCCCGGGCCATCCTCGGCCAGGTCGAGGCGATGGCGGCGCGCGGCTTGCGCGTGCTCGGCGTTGCGCGCGGGCGCTGGACCGGCCAGGTCCGACCGCGCAGCCAGCACGATTTCAGCTTCGAATTTCTCGGCCTGCTCGGCTTCGTCGACCCGCCGCGCGCCGACGTGCCGGCCGCGATCGCCGAGTGCCGCACCGCGGGCATCCGTATCCTCATGCTGACCGGCGACCATCCGGCCACGGCGCGCGCGATCGCGCAGCAGGTGGGCTTGAGCGATCGACCCGAAGTCTTGACCGGTGCCGAGATCGACGCCCTCGATGACGATACCCTCGGCGAACGCCTGCGCCATGTCGATCTGTGCGCACGCATGCAGCCCGAACAGAAGCTGCGGCTCGTCCAGTTGTTGCGTCGGAACGGCGAGGTGGTCGCGATGACCGGCGACGGCGTCAACGATGCGCCGGCCCTGAAGGCGGCCGATGTCGGCATCGCCATGGGCGAGCGCGGTACCGACGTCGCCCGCGAAGCCGCGGCCCTGGTCCTGCTCGACGACAGCTTCGCCAGCATCGTCGCCGCGATCCGCCAGGGCCGTCGCATCTACGACAACATCACCAAGGCGACCCGCTTCGTGTTCGCGGTGCACGTACCGATCATCATCCTGACCCTGATTCCGCCGCTGCTGCATTGGCCGGTGCTGCTGATGCCGGTGCACATCGTCCTGCTCGAACTGCTGATCGATCCAGCCTGTTCGATCCTGTTCGAGGCCGAGCCGGAGAGCGCTGACATCATGCAGCGGCCGCCGCGCGACCTCGGCGCCTCGCCGTTCGCCTGGCGAAATCTCGTCGTCGCCGTCATCCAGGGCTCCGGATTTGCCGGCGTGCTGCTGCTCGGCTTCGGCGGCCTGCTGCTGTCCAGCGTCGATGCCGAACAAGGCCGGACCGCGGTATTTGCCGCGCTGGTGGCTGGCCTGTTCGTGCTGATCCTGGCCAACCGTGATCCGGCACACGCCCTGATCGCTTCGCATGCGGGACGCAACCGCTGGCTGCCGCGCATGCTTGCGGCGAATGTGCTGATGCTGCTGCTGGCAATCGGCATCCCGTACTTTCGCTCGATCATGGGCCTGGCCACGCCCGGCCTTACCGCAATGGCGGGCCTCTCTGGCATGCTTGCGCTCACCTTCCTCTGGCTGGAAGGCCTTCGTCTGTCGATTCGGGCGCCGGCCTAGTGCAAACCGGTCGCCCGCGAAGTGCGATGCGCTACCCTGCGGACCCGAGGATCCGTCCTTGTTCGTGGTCGATCGCGATGGTCGTGCACCGCCCTGACCGCCTTGCCCGGGAGATCCGATGATCGTCTACAGTTGCCACGGCGCCGCCAAGCAGGTCACCGGTTCCTGCCACCTGATCACCTGCAATGAGCGCCGCGTGCTGGTCGATTGCGGCCTGTTCCAGGGCAGCCGCGAAACCGAACGCAGCAACGCCGAGCCGTTCGAGTTCGATCCGGCCAGCATCGATGCGGTGCTGCTGACCCACGCCCATCTCGATCATTGCGGGCGCCTGCCGCTGCTCGTCAAGCGCGGCTTCCGTGGCCGCATCTTCACGACCGCGGCGACCCGCGAGCTGGCCCGCGTGGTCCTGCTCGACGCAGCCGGATTGCAGGAAGAGGACGCGCGCCGGGCCCGGGAAAAGCCGCGCAATGGCGAAGCAGCGATGCCGCCGCTCTACACGATCGCCGATGCCCTGCACACCCTCGATTTCCTCGCCGCGGACGTCAGCTATGGCGATACAGTGGCGATTACCGACGGCATCCGGGCCCGCTTCCTCGATGCCGGCCATATCCTCGGTTCGGCCTCGGTGCTGCTCGATGTGGATGACGGCCACGTGCAGCGGCGCCTGCTGTTTTCCGGCGACCTCGGCAACCCGAACCGGCCGATCGTGCGCGATCCGATGCCGGCGCCTGCGGCCGATTACGTGTTCATGGAGAGCACCTACGGCGACCGCCCGCACCGCTCGGTGCCGGACTCGGTCATCGAGCTGTACGAGGCGATCCGCGAGACCGCGGCCCGTCACGGCAACGTGATCATCCCGACCTTCGCCCTCGAGCGCACCCAGGAAATCCTCTACTACCTGCATTTCGGTATCCGCACCGGCGCGCTTCCCAAGCATATGCGCGTGTTCCTCGATTCGCCGATGGCGATTTCGGCCACGGAAATCTTCCGCCGACATCCCGAGTGCTTCGATCTCGGTTTTCTCGAGGAACTCGAACACGGCGATCCGTTCGACATGCCGGGCCTGCACTTCACCCGCGAGACCAGCGAGTCGATGGCGATCAACAGCATCGAGGGCGGTGCGGTGATCCTGGCCGGCTCGGGCATGTGCAACGGCGGACGCGTGCGCCACCACCTGCGTCACAACCTGTGGCGCGAGCGCAGCAGCGTGGTCTTCGTCGGCTATGCCGCCGAAGGCACCCTGGCCCGCCGCATCATCGACGGCGCCAGCCGCGTGCGCATCTTCAACGAGGACATTCCGGTGCGTGCACAGGTCTGGACGATCAACGGCTTTTCGGCGCACGCCGACCAGCCAGCCCTGCTGGCCTGGCTCGGCGTCGCGCCGCGACGCCGCGTGTATCTCGTTCATGGTGAATATGAACGCGGCATGCGCGCGCTCCAGGATGCGCTCCTCGCGCGCGGTTTCGACTGCCAGCTTCCGGGCATGAACGAGCCGATCAAGATCGACTGAGGTCAGCCCGACGTCGGCGTCGACGCCATCCGCGACGACAGCCGTGAACATGAATACGAAACTGTGAGCGGCTGCGCATTGCCCGTCGCGGTCGTGGCGCGGAACCTGCAAACCGGAATCGGCACGCGGCCTGTTTCCGCGCGCGATCAACGGAGCAAATGATGGGAATGATCCAATTCGACCAGGGATCCGGTGCCGTCGACGCCGCGCCCGGCAGTGAATGGCAGGAAAGATCCGCGGCACCGCCGGCCGGTGCGCTGGCTTCGTTCCTGCTGCGTGCGCAGACGCCCGACGAGGTGAGCGCCGTGTTGTTCGCCTACCGCCCGGACCTGTTTCGCGCCAACGCGCAGGTGTTCTGGTCGCTGGAAGGGCCAGGCGCCCTGCGCTCGGAAGCGGGCGACGCGGTCGGTCCGGTGCAGGCTGCGCGAATTGCCGCGGCGATCGAGGGCGCGCGTCGTGGAATCAGCATCGATCCGTGCCTGTGCGTGCTCTTCGACGATGGCACGTCGAGCCTGGCCGTGCTGCACGATCCGACCGCGGTCGCACTTGGCGCAACGCCGCGCGCAGTGCTCGACGCGGTCGGCATCCGCATGGCCGAGTGCCTGGCCATCCAGCGCCTGCACGAGACCGCGCGACGCGCCAACCAGGCCGAGCAACTGCAGCGTGCGCTGTTCGCGATCGCCGATCTGTCCGGATCCGAGCAGGCCATGCCGGACATGCTGCGCGGTCTGCACGCGATCATCGCCGAGCTGATGTATGCGGAAAACTTCTACATCGTCCTGCACGACCGCGAGCGCGACAGCCTGCGCTTCATCTACTACGTCGATTCGGTCGACACCGAGGCGCCGGCCGTCGATCGCGACTTTCCGATGGCCGAGTTCGAACGGCGCCTGACCGGCTACCTCGTGCGTGACGGCAAGGCGTTGATGGGAACTACCGAGGAGCTTCGCCGACAGGTTCGCGGACCACTGCAGATCGGCGGGGCCGACAGCCTCGACTGGCTCGGTGTGCCGATGATGCGCGACGGCGAGGTGCATGGCGCGCTGGTCGTGCAGACCTATGTCGAGGGCGTGCGCTACCGCGAGGCCGACAAGGCCCTGCTCGGTTTCGTCGCCGAACACGTCCTGACCGCGCTCGAGCGCAAGCAGAGCCTGGCCGAACTCGAGCGGCGCGTGCGCGAGCGCACCCAGCAACTGGCCGAGGCGAACGCGAGCCTGCGCGACAAGGTCTACGGGCTGGAGCGCGCCGAGCACCTGCAGGCCACCTTGTACCGGATCGCTGCCCTGGCCAACAGCGACGAGGGCAGCGATCGCTTCTACCGCGACATCCACGCCGCCGTCGGTGAACTGTTGTATGCGGAGAATTTCTACATCGGCCTGATAACCGATGACGGCGCGCAACTTTCGTTTCCCTACTACGCCGACCTGCATGCGCCCGACCAGCCGCCGCGCCCGCTGGGCCGCGGCCTCAGTGAATACGTCATGCGCAGCCGCAGTGCCTGCGTCGTCGACGAGCCCGAATTCGTCGCGCTGACGCAACGCGGCGAAATCGAACGCACCCTGGCCATCGGCAAGGTCGCCAGCGACGGTCCGCCGACCGTATGCTGGGTCGGCGCGCCGCTGTTCGACGCCGACGAGGTGATCGGCGTGGTGGCCTTGCAGAGTTATGCAAAGGAGATGCTGTATACGCCGCGTGACGCCGAGTTGCTGACTTTCGTCGCCCATCAGATCGCGAGCAGCCTGAAACGGCGCCAAAGCGCCGAACAGCTGCGTCGGCTCAACGCCGACCTCGAGCGGCGCGTCGAGGCACGCACGCGCGAACTGAGCGAACAGATCGCGGTGAGGGAGCAGGTCGAGGCGCGTCTGAAGCACCAGATCATGCACGATCCATTGACCGGCCTGCCGAACCGGCTCTACATGCGCGACCGCATCGAGCGCGCGCTCGCGCGCTTCCATCGCCATCCCGATCGGCCTTTTGCGTTGCTCTACCTCGATATCGACCGCTTCAAGGTGGTCAACGACAGCCTTGGCCATCTGGCCGGCGACGAGTTGCTCAAGGAGGTCTCGTTGCGGCTTCAGCATTCGCTGCGCCAGCCCGATGCCGTTGCACGCCTCTCTGGAGACGAATTCGCGGTCCTGCTCGAGGAAGTCACGGAGGACGCGGCCGCAAGCCAGATCGCGCAACGGATCCTCGATGCGTTGCAAGAGCCGATGACGATCGCCGGTCGTGAGCTGCGCGTCTACGCCAGCATCGGAATCGCCATCAGTGCACCGCGCCACCAGACCACCGATGCCATGCTGCAGGATGCCGACATCGCGCTGTACGGCGCGAAAAGCGCCGGACGCCGCCGCTTCCTGCAATTCGATGAATCGATGCAAGACGGACGGCGCGACGTGCTCGGCATCGAGAACGAACTGCGCGCGGCTTTGCAGGTTGGTCAGTTCGAACCATATTTCCAGCCGCTGGTGCGTCTGGCCGACCGCCAGCGCGTCGGCTACGAGGCCCTCGTGCGATGGAATCATCCGACCCGCGGCGTGCTCGAGCCTTCGCAGTTTCTTGCGGTCGCCGAGGAATGCGGGCTGGTCGACGCGATCGACTGGCAGATGTACCGCGCCGCTTGCACCAACGGCGTCGAGCTGACCCGAGACGGCGGCTACATCACGATCAACGTCTCGCCACGGCATTTCCAGGGCAACGATCTCGACAGCCGCTTGCTCGGCCTGGCCGCGAGCGCGAAGCTCGACCCGTCCCGGCTGCGCATCGAGGTCACCGAGGGCACCCTGCTCGGTGATCCCGAAGCGGTCGCGAAGCAGCTGCAGAAGTTGGCCAACGCGTCGATCGCGACCGCGCTCGACGATTTTGGAACAGGCTACTGCTCGCTTGGCTACGTGCACCGCTTTCCGCTGCGCATGCTCAAGATCGACCGCTCCTTCATCGAACCGCTCGGCGGTCGCAACAAGCGGCGCAGCGAGGCGGTGATCGGCGCCGTGCTCGCCCTGGCCGGCTCGCTCGACATCGAGGTGCTTGCCGAAGGCATCGAGACCGAAGCCCAGCACGAGGCCCTGCTGGCGATGGGTTGCGGTTACGGCCAGGGGTTCCTGTACGGGCGGCCGCGGCCGGCCGCGCATTGGCTGCCGCTGGATCAATCGCGGGCTGCATAGCGCGGTCGGATCGATATCAACGCCAGGCCCGCTCGCGGCGCGACGGGCGGTCTGAAGCGCGAGGCCGAATTCTCGCGCCGAGGCCATGGAGGCCGCGAACAGCAATCGCCGGCGGCCTGACAGGCAGGGCGGCAAGCTGGCGATCGAGCGGGTGGCCGCCGCCAGCTGAACACCGCCAACAGAAATTGTGTAACACAGCGGGCACCCGCTAATCTGTTCAAGTGACATCTGCATCCCGCCATCGATCGCCCTTGCTTGCTCGCCTGCGTGCCTCGACGAGGCTCGGCGTATGCGTGCTGCTCGTGTTCGCCCTGAAGCTGGCCTCGGCGGCGTCCTGTGTGGCCCACGACTATGCGCTGATCGGGTCCGCCAGCGGGGGCGCGCACGGCATGGCCGTGATGGATGATCATTCGGGACCGGACCCCTCGCCGTTGGCGACCGTGCATGCGAGCAGCTGCGGCCATTGCGGCACCCACCACCTGACCGCATTGCCGGTGGCGAGCGAATTCGTCCTCGTCGTGCCGCCGCATCTCATTCCGGCGTCCGGCCCGGGAGGTTTTGACGGTATTCGTCAGCTTGCGGAGCTTCGTCCGCCGATCGTCTGAGTGAAACGGATTCGTGTGCCGACCCGCGCGGTCGGCACGACTCGTCTTCATTCAGAGGATTTACCCGCATGCTTCGATTGCAGAGGCCACGTCGGCATGTCGCCGCGTGGACGGCGATGGGCCTTGCCCTCGCCAGCACCTTCGCGCTCCCCGCGCGATCCGAACAGACACCCGCCACCCTGGCGCCTGCCGCGTTGCGCACGGCCGTCGTGGCCGCGTGGCGGGAGCATCCGTCGTTCCGCTACGGCGAAGCCAGCCTCCGGGCCGCGCAGGCGACGTCGGAGGCGGCGTCACAACCGATCTACAACCCGGAGCTCGAACTTTCCAGCGCCGACGAGGGCGTCGAGCGCACGACCACGGCCGGCCTGAGTCTGCGCCTCGACATCGGCGGCAAGCGCAGTGCGCGCCGTGATGCAGCCCGCGCCCGCTTCGCCGAGGCCGCGGCCGACGCCGCGCTCCTGCGCCGGGATTTCGCCAAACAATGGCTGGGCGCATGGGCCGAATACGAGGCTGCGCAGGAGCGCGTCGAAATCGGCGAGCACCGCATGGCCCTGGTGGCCCGCTTCGCCGACGTGGCCCAGCGCCTGTATGCCGCCAGCGACATCTCGGGCCTGGAACGCGACCTGGCTTCGCTGGCCAGCGACGAGGCCCGGGCAGCGCAAGCCCAGCTGTTGGCCGATCGCGCCGACGCGGCCGCCCGTTTTCGCGCCGTCGGCGGTGAGGTCGCCGACATGGCCGGCGTGAAAATCGCGGCCAGCGCCCTCCCCGAGCCGGTCGACGACGACCGGACCGACCGACTGCCGGACTGGACTCTTGCTCGCGCGCGTACCGATGCCGCGGCGCGCGAGGTCGCGGTGGCCCGGCGCGAGCGCATCGCCGATCCGAGCATCACCGCTTACGCCGGACGCAAGCGCTACGCCATCGGCGGTCCCGATGATCGCGTCTTCGGCGTCACCGTCAGTGTCCCGCTGTTCGTCCGCAACAGCTATCGGGCGGAAGTGGTTGCCGCGCAGGCGCACGCCGACGCCCTTGCGGCCGACCAGGCGCGCACGCAGATCGCGCTCGAGGCCGAGTCGCGACGGGCAACCGAAAGCTACGCAGCGGCGCGTGTGGCCTGGAAGACCTGGAGCTCGAGCCCCGGCACCGACGTCGACCGGCGCTCCGAACTGCTCGAAAAACTGTGGCGGGCCGGTGAGATCTCGGCCACCGACTACCTGCTGCAACTCAGGCAGACCCTCGATACCCAACTTGCCGGCGCCGATCTGCAGGCGCGCCTGTGGCGCAGCGCAGTCGACTACCTCGCCGCCAATGGGCGCTTGCAGCACTGGATCGGTCTGGAGGACGCCCCATGACGACGCTGAAACACGCCAATCGCCAATTCATCCTGGCCGCGCTGGCCCTGGCCGCAGTGTCGGCTCTCGCCGCATGCACCCGCTCGGCCGAGCCGGTCACGGCATCGGCGAAGGCCGGGTCGGGACACGCGCAGGACGATCCCGAACGGGAAGGTCACGGCGAGCACGAAGTCGCCGGTGGGAACGTCATCGTCATGGATGCCGCCGGGCGTGAAGCAGCCGGCATCCGGCTGGCGGTCGTGCAGCCCTCCGCGCTGGGCGAGCAGTTGCGCGCGCCGGGCGAAGTGCTCGACAACGCCTACGGCACCACCTTGATCACGCCGCGCGTCGAAGCCCTGGTCGTGCGCCGACATGCGCGGCTCGGCGATGACGTCGCTGCCGGCGCCGCCCTGGTGACCCTGGCCAGCGTCGCGGTCTCCGATGCGCAGGCCGAATTGCGCATCGCCGAGCAGGAATGGAAGCGCGTTTCGGCACTGGGACGTGAGGCCGTCTCGGGCCGTCGCATCGCCGAAGCGCGTGTCACCTACGAGCGCGCCCAGGCCAAGGCGCGGGCCTACGGCCTCCCCGGCACCGCGCCCGGATCGGTCGATGGCGAGTTCACCCTCACGGCGCCGCATGCCGGGCGCATCACCGAGGACGACTTCGCCATCGGCGAACGCATCGAGCCCGGGCGCACGCTGTTCCGGCTCGTCGACGAATCGGTGGTGTGGGTCGACGCCACGCTGCCTTCGGCCATCGCCGCCCGGGTCGGTCCCGGCAGCGCAGCCAGCGTGGTCATCGGCGATCAGCGCCTCGCCGGAACGGTCGCGCATCGAGGCCACCACACCTCCGAAACCACGCGCAATGCCGTGGTCCGCATCGAGGTGCCGAACGAGGGCGATCGACTGCATGGCGGGGATTTCGTCGATGTCTATCTCGACGCCGCCGGCCAGGCCGGGGCCGGCGGTTCGCTGGCCGTGCCGACCGCCGCGCTCGTGCAGATGGCCGGCGAGACGGTGGTCTTTCGCCGCGTCGCCGAAGACCGCTTCGAGCCGGTGCCGGTTCGCACCGGTGCCGTGATCGGCGACACCACTGTCATCGAGGAGGGCATCAGACCCGGCGATACGGTGGTCGTCGACGGCGCGTTCGCGCTGAAGGCGCAAGTGCTCAAGTCGCAGCTGGGAGAAGGCCATGCCCACTGACACCCGCTCCGGAAGCGGAGGCGCACCATGCTGAATCGCCTGGTCGAGTCTTCACTTCGCTACAGGTTCCTGGTCCTTATCAGCTTCGCGGTGGTCGCCTTTCTCGGCCTGCAGGCGGTCCGCAGCGTGCCGATCGACGCCTTTCCCGACGTCACGCCGGCCCAGGTCAACGTCTACACCGAGTCGCCCGGCCTCGCCGCCGAGGATGTCGAGCAACTGCTGACCACGCCCGTCGAATCGGCGCTGGCGGGATTGCCGAAGGTCGAGGAGATCCGCTCGGTCAGCCTGTTCGGCCTGTCCTACGTCGCCGTCTATTTCGAGGACGACATGGACATCTACTTCGCCCGCCAGCTCGTCAACGAACGCCTGCAGGAAATTGGCGATCGCCTGCCCGAAGGCTACGGAAAGCCCAGCATGGGACCGAATACCTCGGGTCTCGGCCAGGTGTACTGGTACACGGTGGAACGCGCGCCCGGCGTGAGCAAGGACCAGGTCTCCGACATGGACCTGCGCACCTGGCAGGAATGGACGGTGCGGCTGATCCTGCGCACCGCGCCCGGCGTCGACGATGTCACCTCGTGGGGTGGCGGCGAGCGCGAGTTCCAGGTGCGCATCGATCCGCAGCGGCTCTACGCCCGTGGCCTCGGATTCGGCGACGTGATCAACGCGATTCCCGCCAACAACGGCCAGGTCGGCGGCAACGTCATGGACGTCGGGCGCGAGCAGTTCCTGGTCCGAGGCCTCGGCCTGCTCAGGTCGACCGAGGACATCGGCGCGATCGTGCTCAAGGCCGAGGACGGCGTGTCGGTGTACCTGCGCGACGTGGCAACCGTGATCGAAGCCCCGGCACCGCGCTTCGGTGCGGTCACCCGCGACGGCGAGGAAGTCGTGCTCGGCATGGCCCTGGCGCGCATCGGCGAAAACGCCAAGGACGTGGTCGAGGCGGTCAAGGGCAAGCTCGATGTCGTGCGTGCGGCCTTGCCCGGGAGCATGCGGCTCAAGCCGATCTACGAGCGCACGGATCTCGTCAACAAGGCGGTCGAAACCGCCGTGCGCGCGCTGATAGAAGGTTCGATCCTCGTCGCCATCATCCTGTTCCTGTTCCTCGGCGAACTGCGCTCGGCGATCGTCGTGATCGTGACCTTGCCGCTGGCCATGCTGATCGCCTTCATCGGCATGGGCCAGTTCGGATTGTCGGCCAACCTGATGTCGCTGGCCGGCCTGGCGATCGGCATCGGCATGATGGTGGATGGCGCCGTGGTGATGGTCGAGAACGCCTTCCGGATCATGGCCGAGCGGCTCGAGCATGGCGAGAAGGTGAACCGGACTGCGGCCGTGCTTGCCGCGGCCAAGGAAGTCGCCAACCCGATTGCCTTCGCGATCCTCATCATCATCGTGGTGTTCCTGCCGCTGTTCTCACTGGAAGGCCTGGAAGGCAGGATGTTCAAGCCGATGGCCTTCAACATTGCCTTCGCGATGGCCGGCTCGCTGATCCTGAGCCTGACCTTGATCCCGGTGCTGGCCTCGCTGGTCCTCAAGCCCAGGCAGGAACGCGATACCTGGCTGGTTGCGCGGATCAAGCGCGTCTACCGCCCGTTGCTGGACAAGGCGCTGGCCAGGAAGAAGGGGGTCGTGATCGGCGCCGTGGTCGCGCTCGTGGCGAGCCTGGCGATCTTCCCCTTCCTCGGCAAGGAGTTCATGCCGCAGTTGCAGGAAGGCTCGATCATGTGGCGGGTGACGGGCATTCCGTCGACCTCGCTCGATGAATCGATCCGCACCAGCAACGCCATCGCCCGCGCCTTCGGGAAGTTCCCTGAGGTCGACACCACGCTGGCGATGATCGGCCGCGCCGAGAAGGGCGAGACCGCCGACGTGAACTACATGGAGATCTACACCGCACTGAAGCCGGAAGAGGCGTGGACGAGCGGGCGCGACATCAAGCAGCTCGAATACGACATGCAGGAAACGCTGGAGCAGGTCGTGCCGAACGTGGTGCCGGGCTACACCCAGCCAATCCAGATGCGCGTGGAGGAGCTGATCTCCGGCGTGCGTGCCACGCTGGCCGTGAAGCTCTACGGCCAGGATCTGGCCCAGCTCGACACGCTCAGCGGTCGGATCAAGACGGCCCTGGAGCAGGTGCCCGGGGTCGCCGATCTGTCGCTCGAGGCGAATATCGGCAAGCCGCAGATCCGCATCGCGGTCGACCGTGAGGCACTGGCGCGTCACGGCATGAACGCCGAAGAGGTGCTGACCATCGTCCGCAACGGCCTGGGCGGCGAGCCGGTCAGCGTGCTGCTGGACGGGGTCAAGCGCTTCGGCATCGCCGTGCGCCTGGAGGATTCGACGCGCGATTCGGTCGAAGCCTTGCGCCGGATTCCATTGCGTACCGCGACCGGTGCCCTGGTGCCGCTATCGGAAGTCGCCGAGATCAGCGTGGCCGAAGGCTACTCGTTCGTGCGTCGCGAGCAGCTGCAGCGCTACGCGGTGATCCAGATGGACGTGCGCGGCCGCGATGTGGACGGCTTCGTCAAGGACGCCAACGCGGCGATCCAGCAGCAGGTCGATCTGCCGCCCGGCTATTGGGTCGAATGGGGCGGCGCGTTCGAGAACCAGCAGCGCGCCCTGGCCAAGCTGGCGCTGATCGTGCCGGTCACGATCTTCTTCATCTTCGTGCTGCTCTACACCGCCTTCAATTCGGTCAAGTACGCCACGCTGATCATCGCCAACGTGCCGTTCGCGACCATCGGCGGCCTGCTCGCGTTGTTCGTCACCGGTCAATACCTGTCGGTACCCTCGGCGATCGGCTTCATTGCCGTGTTCGGCGTGGCCATGCTCAACGGCATCGTCCTGGTCAGCTTTCTCAACGAATTGCGCGAGAACGGCCTGTCCGTCCGCGAGGCGGTGGTTCAGGGCACGGCACTGCGCCTGCGACCGGTGCTGATGACCGCCAGCGTCGCCATCTTGGGCCTGGTGCCGATGCTGCTGTCGAGCGGCGTCGGCGCGGAAACCCAGCGGCCGCTGGCGACCGTGGTGGTCGGTGGCTTGATCAGCTCGACCCTGCTGACGCTGGTGCTGCTGCCCGTGCTCTATGAATGGCTCGAACTGCGGGCCGAGCGCAAATACCGGGAGATGTCGCCATGAAACAGCAGGCGATACTCCCTGCGGCCCCAGCGGGCTCGATCCGTCCCGGTGTCCCGTTCCGCTCGGCGCGGGCAGGCCAGCAGCCGCTCAGATCATCCAGGTGGCTGTCGGCGAGGCCGCGCGAGTGCTGTCGTGGAGAATGTCGCCGGCGGCGTCGCGCACCTTGACGTCGACCGGAATGCCATTGCGCACGCTTTCGGTGACGATGCAGAAATTCTCGAACTGGCCGAGCAGGCGATCAAGCTGGCTGTAATCGGAGGCCGCGCCGGGCAGGTCGATCTCGACATCGACCTGGCCGATGCGCCAGCGCTTCTCGGCATTGCGTTCGAGCCGGCCGGTCGCCCGGGCGGTGATGGCCCCAGGCGAATTCTTGAACTTGCGCAGGGCGAACAGCAGGCTGGCGCTGAGGCAATTGGCCACGGCTGCGACGAGCAGGCGCGCCGGATTGGGGCCGCTGTCGCCGCCGAGCGGCGATTCCTCGTCGGTGTGCAGATCGGGGATCGGCGTTTCGTCGAAGGCGATGCGGAACACGTAGTCCGCTTCTTCGGTCAGGCGGATCGAGAAGGTCCGGATTTCACTCATGGTCGATCTCCTTGCGGGCGGGCGCCGTGCGCGCGAGCCAGCCGTAGTAGAGCAGCGGAATGACCAGCAGGGTCAGCGCGGTCGAGACGAGGATGCCGAAGATCAGCGATACAGCCAGGCCCTGGAAGATCGGATCGTCGATGATGAAGAAGCCGCCGACCATCGCCGCGACGCCGGTCAGCACGATCGGCTTGGCGCGCACGGCGGCGGCATCGACGACCGCGTCGCGCAGGCTGGCGCCGGCGTCGATGGCGTGGTTGATGAAGTCGATCAGCAGGATCGAATTGCGCACGATGATGCCGGCCAGGGCGATCATGCCGATCATCGAGGTTGCCGTGTACTGCGCGCCGACCAGGGCATGGCCCGGCATCACGCCGATCACGGTCAGCGGGATCGGCGCCATGATGATCAGCGGCACCACGTAGTTCCGGAACTGGCCGACCACGAGCAGGTAGATCAGGACCAGGCCGACCGAATAGGCCAGGCCCATGTCGCGGAAGGTCTCGTAGGTGATCTGCCATTCGCCGTCCCATTTCACGGTCGGCGTCGTCGTGTCCTGTGGCTGGTCGATGAAGGTCTGGGCAATGCTGCCCTCGTCACCGAGTTCGCCGACCAGCGAGAACATGCCGTACAGCGGGCTGTCGGTGGCGCCCGCATCGTCGCCGCTGACGAAGGCGTAGCGCAGCAGGTCCTTGTGGTAGACGGCGCGCTCGCGGTGCGTGTCGCGAACCTCGACGACCTCCGACAGCGGTACCAGCGTGCCGTTCGTCGCGCGCACGCGCACGGCCAGCAACTGGGCCAGCGAGGCCTGGTCGGCAGCCGGCAGGCGCAGGCGCACCGGCACGGCGTGCCGGGCATGGCCATCCATCAGCCAGGTTGCATCCTCGCCGGACAGTGCACTCTGCAGGGTCTGCGCGATGCGCGCCTGGTCGAGGCCGAGGCGTGCCGCGCGGGCCCGATCGACGACCATGATCTGGCGCGGAGCGTCGGCCTCGACGCTGGTGTCGACATCGACGATGTCGCTGTTGGCCCGGAACTTCTCTTCCAGGGCGAGCGCGGTGCGGCGCACGCTGGCGTCGTCGGGTCCGTAGACCTCGGCCACGATCGGCGCCAGCACCGGCGGACCGGGCGGCACCTCGACCAGCTTGACCGAGGCGTTGTAGGTCTGGCCGATCGCGGCCAGGGCCGGGCGCACGGCGAGGGCGATCGCGTGGCTCTGGCGGTCGCGCTGATGCTTGTCGACGAGGTTGACCTGGAGGTCGCCGACCAGCGGGCCGCTGCGCAGGTAGTACTGGCGCACGAGGCCGTTGAAGGTGATCGGCGCGGCGGTGCCGGCATAGCCCTGCCAGTCCTTCACTTCGGGCACGCCGGCCAGCGCGCCCGCGAGTTCGGCGAGCAGTGCGTTGGTGGTTTCGAGCGTGCTGCCTTCGGGCATGTCGACGACGACCTGGAACTCGGACTTGTTGTCGAACGGCAGCATCTTGAGGATCACCGCCTTGACCACGACCAGGCCGACCGCGGCCAGCACGAACAGGCCCATGGCGGCGAACAGCAGGCGGCGCCGGCGCGGCGCACGTTCCGACACGAGGAACGGGGACATCAGCCGATGGGCGACGCGGTTGAGCCAGCCAGCGCGTGTGTCTTCGGCATTGCCAGCGACGTCGCGCGCCGGCTCGTGGTGGGCGAGCAGGCGCAGGGCCAGCCACGGCGTGACGACGAGGGCCACGGCCAGCGACAGCAGCATGCCGACCGAGGCATTGATCGGGATCGGCCGCATGTACGGGCCCATCAGTCCCGAGACGAAGGCCATCGGCAGCAGCGCGGCGATCACCGTGAAGGTGGCCAGGATGGTCGGTCCACCGACCTCGCTGACCGCTGCCGGGATCGCCTTGAGCAGGCTGGTGCTGCCGAGCCGCTGGTGGCGATGGATGTTCTCGACGACGACGATCGCATCGTCGACGAGGATGCCGATCGAGAAGATCAGCGCGAACAAGGAAACGCGATTGATCGTGAAACCCATCGCCCAGGAGGCGAACAGGGTCAGCATCAGGGTGATGACCACGGCCGCGCCGACCACGATGGCCTCGCGCCAGCCGAGCGTGAACAGCACCAGCAGGACTACCGAAAGCGTCGCGAACAGCAGCTTCTGTATCAGCTTGCTGGCCTTGTCGGTGGCGGTCTGGCCGTAGTCGCGGGTGACCGTGATGTGCACGTCGGCGGGAATGACCACGCCGGCCAGTGCTTCGAGGCGCTGGCTGACCGCGCGTGTGATATCGGCCGCGTTGCTGCCCGGCTTCTTGGCGATGGCCAGGGTCACGGCCGGGGCATTGCCGGTGGCCGGGCCCGGCTTGTCGGCCGGGACGCCGTACCAGACATAGCTCGATGGCAAGTCGGCACCCTGGTGCAGGCGGGCGACATCGGAAAGGAACACCGGCTGGCCCTTGTTCAGGCCGATGACGAGCCCAGCGACTTCGCCGGCATCGGCCAGGAAGCTGCCGGCGGTGACCGGCACGTTGGCATTGCCATCGATGCGTTCGCCGGCCTGGCTGACCGTGTTGGCCGCGCGCAGGGCGGCCGACAGGTCGGCGATCGACAGGCCATAGGCGGCCAGCCGGGTGGCATCGAGTTCGACCATGACCGCGCGTTCGGGCGCGCCGATCGTGTAGACATCGCGCGTGCCGGGGATGCGCTTGAGTTCTGCTTCCAGCGTATGCGCGACTTCGGCCAGCGCGACCGGATCCTGCGCGGGGTCGTCGCTCCACAGGGTCAGCGCCATCACCGGGACGTCGTCGATGCCCATCGGCCGCACCAGCGGCTGGCCGACGCCAAGCCCGGGCGGCACGAAATCCTGGTTCTGGAAGACCTGGTTGTAGAGGCGGACGATCGCGGTCTGGCGCGGCACGCCGACCTCGTATTCGACAGTCAGGATGGCGACGCCGGGCCGGCTGACCGAATAGACGTGCTTGACCCCGTCGATCTCGGCCAGCTTCTGTTCGAGCGGAAAGGCGACCAGGTTCTCGACGTCCTGCACATCGGCGCCGGCGAACGGCACGATGACGTTGGCCATGGTCACGTCGATCTGCGGTTCCTCCTCGCGCGGGGTGATTGCGGTCGCGGCGAGGCCGAGCAGGATCGCGGCCAGCGCCAGCACCGGGGTCAGCGGCGAGGACTGGAAGGCGCGTGCGATGCGACCCGAAAAGCCCAGCGACGGTTCGCTCATTGCGCTGCATCCGCGTGGCGCTGCGCGCTCAGCCAATGCGCCGCGGCGGCCGGATCGGTGGCGTAGCGCTCGCCACCGGCGAGGCCGGCCAGCACCTCGACCCGGTCGTCATGACGCTGGCCGATGCGGACCTGGCGCAGGCTCACGCGGGCGCCGTCGACGATGTACAGGCCGATCAGCTCACCGCGTTCGACCAGTGCGCCGACCGGCACGCTGAGGCGCTCGACCGCACCGGTGGCGAATGCGGCCTTGACCGTCATGCCAGGATACAGGCCGGTATCGTCGCCCGGCAGCTCGAGGCGCACGGTGAAGGTGTGCGTGGCCGGATCGGCATACGGGAATACGGTGACCTTGCTCGCCCTGGCCCGGCGACCGCCGTTGCCATCGAGCAGGATGTCGGCACTCTGCTGCGCGCGGATCGGCCCGATCGCGCTCTGCGGGATTTGCACCGACACGCGCAGGTCGCTCAGCGAAACGCCCGACATCAGCGGTTGGCCCGGCTGCACCGATTCGCCGATCTGCACGTAGCGTTCAGTGACTATTCCCGAATACGGGGCGCGCACGACCGTGTAGTCCATCTGCTGGCCGACTTCGCGCAGCTGCGCGCGTGCCGCCTCGAGCGCGGCTTTCGCCGCATCGCGCCGCGCCTGTTCCTGGTCGAGCTGGGCCTTGGCCACGAGCTGGCGCGCATAGACTTCGGCGATGCGCTTGTAGGAAGCCTGGGCTTCGTCGTAGGCGGCCTGCGCCGAGGCGATCTGCGCCTGCGCGCGGCTCTTTGCCGATTTCTGTTCGACATCGGTGAAGCGCACGATCACGGCGCCTTCCGGCACCGTGTCATTGACGTCGTAGGGCAACTCGACCACACGCCCGCTGGTCTGTGCCGACACGGTGGCCTGGTTGATGGCCTCGACCACGCCATCCCAGACCTGTTCGGCCTGCGCCGTTTCGGGCCTGGCCTCGAGCGTCTCGAACGGCGGCGGCGTGCCCCTGGCGACCTGCTCCGGCTCCGATCGGCCGCAGCCTGCCAGCAGCAGACCGGCGACCATGGCCATGATCACGGGCGGCGAGCGTCTCATCGGGCCGCCTCGTCGATCATCTGCATGGTCGCGTCCTCGACCTGGGCGGCGATCGGGGCCAGGGCCGGGTCCTTCGACAGCATGCCGAGCATCGGCTGCGGGCGGATCATGCCGATGAAGGTCCTGCCCTTTTCCGTGTACACCGAAATGCGGCAGGGCAGGGCCATGTTCATGCGCATGTCGGCAGCCAGGACCTTCGCCGCCTGGCCCGGATTGCAGACTTCGAACACCTTGCACTGTTCGTCGAAGTCGATGCCCTTGCCGCGCAGGGTCGCGCCGAGGTCGTGCACGTGGAGCACGCCGAACTGGTGCGCCCGGACCGCGGCATCGAGCGCAGCGGCGGCCTGGTCGAAGGATCTGGCTGTTTCAACAATGTAGTGCATGGGCAACCTCGGTGGAGCGGAAACGAACGATGCAGGCAACGCGGAGCCCGGACTTCAGCGGGGAAACGCGGTGCCCGGCTTCATGCCGAAGCTGCGCAGGATCATCGCCAGCGGACAGAAGCCGGTGAACGAGGACTGCAGCAGGTTGGCGCCGACGAACACGGTCAGCAGCAGCCACCACGGCGAAACGAAATGGGCCAGGGCGACGCTGAGCAGGATCACGCTGCCGGCGAAAGCGAGTACGACACGATCGATGTTCATGCTTGATTCCTCAACAATCCTTCTGGTCGACCGGGGTGGTCTGGAGGTGCCGGCGGTCGACCGGCCGGCACCGTGATGGATTCAGCCCGTGCGGGCGCGGCCCGGCAGCATGCGCAGCAGGGTGTTGTCGCGCACGACGTAGTGGTGGAACAGGGCGGCGGCGGCATGCAGGCCGACCAGCCAGTAGCCGATCTCGCCGATTGTCTCGTGCACTTCTTCGACCGAGTGCGCGAAGTCCTTGTCGGTGCCCCACAGCGCCGGCAGCTCGAGTCCGAAGAACGGGACCGGCTTTCCGTCCGCGCTGAGTGCCAGCCAACCGAGCAGCGGCATCGCGATCAGGAACAGATACAAGGCCAGGTGCATGGCCGCGGCCAGGCGGTGTTGCCAGACCGGCACGGCAGGAACGATGCGCGGTGTCGGGCCGCTCAGGCGGATGGCCAGGCGCAGGACGACCAGGCCGAGCACGCTGAGGCCGAGCATGGCATGCCAGGTCTTCAGCGCTTCGCGCGGGTCGCTGCCGCGCGGGTACTCCTCGCGCAGCAGGATGCAGGCATACACGGCGACGAGCAGGGCCAGCATCAGCCAATGCATGGCGATCGAAAGCGTGCCGTAGCGGTCGTGGGTATTTTTCCAGTTCATCATTCTGTTCCCGTTGGACGATAGGGCCGCCGCAATTCGGGCGGTATCGCATTGTCCATGCAATGCCGGTCGGGCTACTACTTTAGGCGCTCGATGCCGAGTGCCTTGAGTACGTACTTCTCGTAGACCGGATCGGTGTTGCCGGTGCGCATCTTGCGCAGGTAGTACTTCTCGAAGGCGACCTTGGCCAGGTGCACCCACTTGCCGACCTTGGCCCAGGTCACGTTGCGCGGCGGAATCTGCGGCAGGGCGACGAAGGCGGCGCCGGTATCACCCATGTCGGCCAGGCAAACGGCATTCCAGGTCGCCCGGGCCTTGCCCTCGCGGCCAGCGAGGTCGTCGCGCAGGTTGTGCGCGATCGCGGTGACCATCGATTCGATCATGAAGCCGGTCTTCGGCGCGCCGGTCGGCACCGGCGTCGCCTCGACCGGCGGAATCGCCACGCAGACGCCGGCCGAGAAGATGTTGCGGAAGGTCGGGTTGCGCTGGTGTTCGTCGATCAGGATGAAGCCGCGTGGATTGGTCAGGCCCTCGATACCGCGCACGGCGTCGACGCCGGTGAAGGCCGGCAGCAGCATGGCGTAGTCGAATGCGACTTCGTGCGACTGGGCGACCGCGCCCTTGCCATCGACCTCGTCGACCTTGACCTTGCCCTTCTCGACCGCGGTGACGCGGGCGTTCGTGATCCACTTGATATGGCGCTGGCGCAACTCGGACTCGAGCAGGCTCTTCGAATCGCCAACGCCGCCGAGACCCATGTGGCCGACGTACGGCTCGGCCGTGACGAAGGTCATAGGCACGCGGTCGCGCAACTTGCGCTTGCGCAGGTCGGCATCGAGGATCATGGCGAACTCGTAGGCCGGGCCGAAGCAGCTCGCGCCTTGTACCGCACCGACCACCACCGGGCCCGGATGCTTGAGGAATTCCTCATAGGCCTGCCAGGCACCCTGGGCGTGCGGACCGGTGCATACCGATTGGGTGAAGCCCGAACTGGGGCCGAGGCCGGGAATCTCGTCGAAGGCCAGGCGCGGACCGGTGGCGATCACCAGGTAGTCGTAGTCGAGGATGCGGCCGTCGACGAGGCGCACCTGGTTCTGGCTCGGCAGCACCGCTGCGGCGGGCATGTCGATGAAGTCGATCGCATGCTTGCCGAGGGCGGGTGCGGCTTCGATGCGAATGTCGGCAGGGTCGCGCCAGCCGACCGCGACCCAGGGATTGGATGGGGTGAAGTTGAAATGCGGGCTTTCGCCGATCACGGTGATGGCGTGGCCCTTGCCGAGCGCCGCGCGAATTTCGTAGGCGGCGGCCATGCCGCCGAGTCCCGCACCGAGAACAATGATGGTTGCCATGGTCTGAGCTCCTCGTGGGGCATCTACGATGCGCCGCTGCCGATCCGGGTAAACTGATCTCGATCAACTGCATTCTAATTAAGTGATTTCTAATTTACAAGTACCTAATATAATGCACTGGTCGCTGCCTCGAGGTCGCCTGGCGGCGGCCAGTAGCTCGATAGCTCAATGGGAAAAAAGATGGAAATCAACGACCTGACCGCAATGCAGCAGCGCGCTGAAGATGCCTCGCGCCTGCTCAAGGTGCTGGCCAACGCGCAGCGCCTGCGCGTCGTCTGCCTCCTGGTAGGCCGCGAAATGACCGTCGGCCAGATCAACGAGGAACTGCCCGACCTGAGCCAGTCGGCCCTGTCCCAGCACCTGGCCCGCCTGCGTGACGAGGGCATGGTCAGCACACGTCGCGAATCGCAGACCATCTGGTATCGCCTCGTCGATGGCCCGGCACAATCGGTGATCGCGACGCTCTACGGCGTCTATTGCGCGCCACCGCCAGCTGCATAAGTTGGGACTGAACAAGTAGCGCAGCCGTCACGTGGCCTGCCCGCGCGCAGGTCGCAACGCGTCGACGCAGAGGGACAGGCCGTCTAACCAGTCGGCGCAACAAGGATCTGCGCGCACGAAGGCTGGGACCCGTGCCTTGGTCACTTTTTGCTCATGTATCGCTATGCGGCGGATTCCTGGTGCAAGTGCGGAGCTTTCACTCGACTCCGGCGAGCGAGTCACTTCTCTTCCACTGTAGGAAGCGCCTTCAGGCGCGATGCTCGTTCTGTACGATTAGAACTTCTACGCCGTCATCCTGCCCTTCGACAGGTTCAGGACAGGCCGCACTTCGTCCGGGCAGGGACCCAGTGAATTTGCCTTTCGCACTGTTCTACATCGCTTCGCGGCGCATGCCTGGGGCAGAAGCGGAGCTTTCACTCGCCTTCGGCGAGCGAGTCACCCCGTTTCCACTGTAGGAGCGCCTTTAGGCGCGATGCCTTTCCGCACGATTCGAACATCCACGCCGTTGTCCCTATGCAGGCAGGGATCCAGTGCCTTGGCCTTTCCGCTTGTTCGTGCATCGCTGCGCGGTGCATTCGTGGGGGTAAAGGCTTTCACTCGCCTTCGGCGAGCGAGTCACTTCGCTTCTACTGTAGGAGCGCCTTCAGGCGCGATGCCTTTCCGCACGATTCGAACATCCACGCCGTTATCCCTATGCAGGCAGGGATCCAGTGACTGCGCTTTTCGCTCTGTTCGACATCGCTTCGCGGCGCATTCTTGGAGTAGGAGCGGAGCTTTCACTCGCCTTCGGCGAGCGAGTCACCCCGTTTCCACTGTAGGAGCGCCTT
>NZ_FOVF01000045.1 GCF_900115085.1 Dokdonella immobilis
CCAAAATGTATCCTCACGAACACACCCCTCATCGCGAGCGAAAGCATCGCGCCTGAAGGCGCTCCTACGAAGAGCATGCGATGCGCGGCGCGGACTTCGCTGGCCGCCCTCGCGTTTCCGCTCCGTCGTAGGAGCGGCTTCAGCCGCGATGCTCCTTCCACAATGCGCCGAAAGGCATCGGGCCTGAAGGCCTGTCCTACAAAGACCGCGATTTGCGACGCGGACTTCGATGACCCATCCCGCGTTACCGCTCCGTTGTAGGAAGCGGCTTCAGCCGCGATGCTCTTCCCGCACGTTCGTCGAAAAACATCGATCCTGAAGGATCTTCCTACGCAGAGCATGAGATGCGCGGCGCGGGATTCATACAGGAACGCCCCAAAACCTCGCGCCGCCGAATCCCGGTTTTCAACAGCCGAATGGCTGGTCATCCCCAATGACGCGCCGCCTCCAGCGGCTTGCCCTGCGGGCCAGCTTCGCTGTTCGTTCCGACGTCCTGTCTCCACAGTCCCAATCCCCGCATTCACCCCAACGCCCGCACCCGCGCCCGCGTCATCGGCCCGAGGCGCAGCCGATCGAACAAGGCCGAAATCGCCGCATCATCCGGTGCCCGGCGCCCATAGCCATCCAGATCGAGCGGCACCGGCGCATCCATCGCGATGCCGGTCAACTGGCGCGACAACCGCGCCAGCGCCGCATGCTCGCGCAACTTCTGCGACACACTGGCCGCGCCGCGCATGCGCAGGAAGGCGACTTCGTCCGAGCGCGTCAGCAGGGCATCCAGCGTCTCGAAATGCGCCAGCAGGATCGCCGCCGTCTTCGCGCCGATACCCGGGATGCCCGGGATGTTGTCGATCGCATCGCCCATCAGGGCGAGATAGTCGGCGACCTGGGTTGGATGCACGCCGAGCCGCTGCTTGATGCCGTGCGCATTCCAGCGCTGGTCGCGCGAGAAGTCCCATTGCTCGACCCGGTCACCAATGAGCTGGCCGAAGTCCTTGTCGGCCGACACGATCACGGCGTGGCAATCGAGCTTGCCCAGCACGCCGGTCGCGCTGCCGATCAGGTCATCGGCCTCGAAGCTCGAGTCGGTCAACACGGTCAGGCCGAGCGCGGCCGCCACCTCGCGGCAATATTCGAACTGGCGCTTGAGTTCCTCGGGCGGCAGTTCGCGATTGGCCTTGTAGTGTGGGTAGATCGCGTTGCGAAACGACGTGGTCAGCGACTCGTCGAAACAGATCGCCGCATGGGTCGGCTTCGCCCGCTCGAGCAGATCGAGCAGGAAGCGCGTGAAGCCATGCACGGCATTGACCGGATGACCGTCGACGTCGGTGAAGTCCGGCGGTATCGAATGCCAGGCGCGGAACACATACAGGCTGGCATCGACCAGGTAGGCCGACGGCCGCATCGCCACGTTCACGACGTCCACTCGCCGAGCACCTCGGCCAGGGCAACGCGCTGGCGTTCGACGCCGGCTTCCGCCGCCGTGCCAATGTGCACGAAACCGATCACGCGCTCGCCGTCGGCCAGGCCGAGCAGTTCGGCCACTTTGGCGTCATACGCCGCCCAGCCGGTCAGCCATTGCGCACCGAAGCCGAGCGCCTGCGCACCGAGCAGCAGGTTGTAGGCGACGCAGCCGGCCGAAAGCAGCTGCTCTTGCTCGGGAATCTTGTGCCCGCTGACGATCCGCGCGATCACCGCAACGATGACCGGCGCCGCGTTGTAGCGCTCGCGGTCTTTCGTCAGCACGGCCTCCGAGGCCGACGGATCCTGCGCGGCATGGATCTCGGCGAGCCGTGCGCCGAAGCGCGCGCGCGCCTCGCCGCGAATCAATAAAAGGCGCCACGGCGAAAGCCTGCCGTGATCGGGCACCCGGATGGCGGCCGTCAGCAACGATTCGAGCTGGGCCGCGTCAGGCCCGGGTTCGCCAAGCTGGCGCGAAGGCACCGAGAGGCGCTGGTTGAGAAAGTCCAGTGACATGCCCGTTATCCGTATCAAATGGGCCCAGTCTAGCGAATGCGCCACGCCACACCCACACCCGCTTGCCGGCTCGCGGATGCCCTTGGCCCCCGGCCCTGCCCACCTTGCACCGCATATCGCCCGACACCTCACGCGCCGCCTCCCCGTAGGAGCGGCTTCAGTCGCGATGCCCTTCCCCACGCATCGAAAGAGCATCGATCCTGAAGGATCTTCCCGCAAAGAGCATGCGATTCGCGGCGCGGGCTTCATTGGCCAACCCCGCGTTTCCGCTCCGTTGTAGGAGCGGCTTCAGCCGCGATGCCCCACCGCAGCGTACCGAAGAGCATCGATCCTGAAGGATCTTCCTACAAAGAGCATGCGATGCGCGGGGCGGGCCTCGGTGGCCGATCCCGCGTTACCGCTCCGTTGTAGGAGCGGCTTCAGCCGCGATGCTCTACCGCCGCGTACCGAAGAGCATCGATCCTGAAGGATCTTCCTACGAAAAGCATGCGATGCGGGGCGCGGGCCTCGGTGGCCGATCCCGCGTTACCGCTCCGTTGTAGGAGCGGCTTCAGCCGCCATGCCCCTCCCCCGAGCCAACAAGAGCATCGGCCCTGAACACCCTGCGAAGGCGGTGACGACCCACCGCCATCACGGCACACCCGCAACCCCTCCGCCCCCCGACGCAGTCCCCTCGACGTCATTCAGCATCCGGGCTAGGATGCACCCCGGACTTCATGTCGAGGGGGAGCCATGCCGGTCGTCGTTGCCGTATTGCGCGAATCTGCCGAGGGCGAGCGCCGCGTTGCGCTGACTCCTGAAGTCGCGAAGAAACTCAAGGCGCGTGGCGCCCAGATCGTCATGGAAAAAGGCGCCGGTGCTTCGGCCTATTTCCCCGATGCCGCCTTTGCCGACGCCGAAGTCGTCGCCGACGGCCCCACCGCCCTCTCCCGCGCCGACGTGCTGCTGCGCGTGCAGCCGCCGACGGTCGAGGAAATCGGCCACTTGCGGGAAGGCACCGTCGTCATCGCCCACCTCGCCCCGCATCTCGGCCCCGAACGCGTCAAGGCGCTGCGCGATCGCAAGATCACGGCCTTCGCCATGGAACTGCTGCCGCGCACCACGCGCGCCCAGGCCATGGACGTGCTGTCCTCGCAGGCCGGCGTCACCGGCTACAAGGCCGTGCTGATCGCCGCCGAACGCGCCCCGAAATTCTTCCCGATGCTGACCACCGCAGCCGGCACGATCCGGCCGAGCAAGGTTTTGATCGTCGGCGCCGGCGTCGCCGGTCTGCAGGCGATCGCCACGGCCAGGCGCCTCGGCGCCCAGGTCGAAGGCTTCGACGTGCGCCCGGAAACGCGCGAGCAGATCGAATCGCTCGGTGCCAAGTTCCTCGATCTCGGCGTCTCGGCCGCCGGCAGCGGCGGCTATGCCCGCGAACTGACCGCCGAGGAACGCGAGCAGCAACAGCAGGCCCTGGCCAACCATCTGAAGAACATCGACGTGGTCGTGACCACGGCCGCGGTGCCGGGCCGCAAGGCGCCGCGCATCATCAGCGCGGCCATGATCGCCGGCATGAAGCCGGGCGCGGTCATCGTCGACATCGCCGCCGAATCGGGCGGCAACACCGAACTCAGCAAACCCGGCGAAACCGTCGTCACCGACAACGGTGTCAGCGTGATCGGCACGGTCAACCTGCCGGCGACCACGCCGATCAATGCCAGCGAAATGTACGCGCGCAATCTCTACAACTTCCTCGAACTCTCGCTCGCCGACGGCGCGCTGACGCTGAACTGGGAAGATGAACTGATCGCCAAGACCTGTCTCACCCACGCCGGTGAGATCAAGCACGAACCGACCAAGCAGGCGATCGAAGGAGCCTCGTCATGATCGATGGATTTCTCGCTCTCTACATCTTCATGCTCGCCGCCTTCACCGGCAAGGAAATCATCGGCCGCGTGCCGGTCATCCTGCACACGCCGCTGATGTCGGGCTCGAACTTCGTCCACGGCATCGTCCTGGTCGGCGCGATGATCGCCCTGGCCCAGGCCGATACCACCCTGGCCAAGACGATCGGCTTCATCGGCGTCGTGCTCGGCGCGGGCAATGCGGCCGGCGGCTACGTGGTCACCGAGCGCATGCTGGAAATGTTCAAGTCGAGCAAGGACAAGAAGTAGGCGCCACGCCTGCCGGCGCGCCCCTCGCGGCGCGCGGCTCCGCGCCCACACGCCCAAAGGATTGCGATCGCCGATCGCAGTCCGATCAAGAAAATCAATCATGGTATCCGGGGAACACGACATGGCCATGCAAGAAATGCTGATCTGGATCGCCAAGGCGAGCTACTTCCTGGCCGCCGTGCTGTTCATCCTCGGCATCAAGCGCATGGCCTCCCCGGTCACCGCGCGCAAGGGCATCATCCAGGCCGGCATCGGCATGGTCATCGCCACCCTGGCCACCTTCGCCATCACCGGCGCCCACAACATCGAACTGATCATCGCCGGCATCGCGATCGGCGTGATCCCGACCTGGCTCTGGGGCAAGAAGGTCGCGATGACCGACATGCCGCAGATGGTCGCCCTGTTCAATGGCATGGGCGGCGGTTCGGCCGCGGCCATCGGTGCCGGCGAACTGCTCAAGATGTCCAACCCCAATTCCGGCGAACACGCCCTCGTCACCGTCTCGCTGGCCGTGCTCGGCGCCCTGATCGGCTCGGTCTCGATGACTGGCTCGATCATCGCCTGGGCCAAGCTCGATGGTCTGATGGACAAGCGCTTCAATTTCCCGGGCCAGCAGGTCTTCAACTTCCTGGTCTTCGCCGCCGCCCTGGTCGCCGGCATCGCCCTGATCGCCTGGCATGTCGACCCGCGCCTGGTCGTCGCCTTCTTCGCCCTCGCCCTGCTCTTCGGCATCCTCATGACCCTGCCGATCGGCGGCGCCGACATGCCGGTCGTGATCTCGCTGTTCAACGCGCTGACCGGCCTTGCCGTCGCCTTCGAAGGCTACGTCATGCAGATCGAGGCGCTGATCATCGCCGGCACCGTGGTCGGCGCGGCCGGTACCTTCCTGACCCAGCTCATGGCCAAGGCCATGAACCGCCCGATCAGCGGCGTGCTGTTCTCGAACTTCGGTGGTGGCGGCAGCGGCGAGGCGATCGCCGGATCGCAGAAGCCGATCGAGGCGAGCGACGCCGCCTCCCTGCTGTACATGGCCGAGAAGGTCATCATCGTTCCGGGCTACGGCATGGCCGTCGCCCAGGCCCAGCACAAGATCTGGGAACTCACCCAGGCCCTGATCAAGGCCGGCAAGGAAGTGAAGTTCGCCATCCACCCGGTCGCCGGCCGCATGCCCGGCCACATGAACGTGCTGCTCGCCGAAGCCGGCGTGCCCTACGACCTGATCGCCGACATGGACGACATCAACCCCGAGTTCAAGACCTGCGATGTTTCGATCGTCATTGGTGCGAACGACGTGGTGAATCCGGCGGCGAAGACGGACAAGTCATCGCCGATTTATGGGATGCCGATTCTGAATGTTGTCGATTCGCGGCAGACGATTGTGATCAAGCGGGGTAAGGGGACGGGGTTTGCTGGGATTGAGAATGCGCTTTTCTATGCTGATAACACGCGGTTGCTTTATGCGGATGGTAAGGAGGCGGCTAATCAGCTCATTTCTGAGTTGAAGGGGATTGAGGGGGGTGGGGGGCATTGAGGGAGGTTGCCCTCGGCAACTCCAACTGGCCAAATCTGCCAATCGGGAGTCTGTCAAACAAACTGTGTAACTGCGTTTCGTCACAGCGCGTCCAGCGGGACACGCTCTTCGCCGAACATCAGCTGGAAGCTCTGCAGCGCGTGCTTCCAGTGATGAATCGATTTCCAGTTCTTCGAGATCTCGCGGATGGTCAGGAATAGCGCCTTGAGCGCCGCGTCATCATTCGGCGCCAGCACCAATTCTCGATTATTCGAGCGGAATGTCCACACGTTTGCGGACCGCTTGGATCCACCTAACTTGGACTCTCCCAAACTTCGATCGATGAATTGGATCGCGCGATGGCCATACCCGGTTGATTTTCATGGTCATCTCGTGGAGCCTTCCCTGGATCGGACATGTTAGGCTCATGAAATGAATCCCGTTTGGGATCGCATAGGCGTTGGGGCTCAAGGAGGGACTCGTCGCTACGATGAATCAACAGCCAACACTCATTCCTGTAGACATTCAGCGCACGGAGCCTGCTCCGTTTGGCTCCGCCGATTGCACGCACTATGGAATCGGCTTTGATGGCTTGCCATACATTCTGAAACGTGTTGAGAACCACAATCCGCTAATGCCTGTAGCGGAGCTGCTCTGCTCAAGAATGGCCGCAGCAAGCCAAGTGCCCTGTGCCACAGGGCACATAGCTAACCTACCAAATGGGGAGCAGGCGTTTGGCTCTAGAGCAGAGAGTGGCGTCCTTTCTCCGAGGCACGCGGCGGCGCGCCTTACAACAGACGCGACTCTTCTCTTGAAAGTTGCAGGAACACTTTCCACAATTTTTGCGTTTGACGTATTCGTACGGAATGTTGACCGTCACTTCGGCAACTATCTAGTAAGGCAAACATTTGCTGGTCCCGACCTAATGGCAGTCGATCACAGCAGAGCACTTGTCGTCACAGGGTGGCCCGCCAAAAAGATCGACCTGCCGAAGGATTGCAACACACTCTTGTGCCAGGTTGTCCTACGGAAAAAGCAGGCACTCACTCAAGCAGATGCAGTCGCAGCAATCGACAGACTCCTCCAACTTGACGACGATTGGCTAAGTCGCAACATCTGCGACGTTCCAGTGGCATGGTGGCCTACCCCCCAGCGTCAGATCGTCGATCGGTGGTGGAGACGCCACCGCACAAAGCGCCTCGGGCGCATTCGAAGGAGATTGATCAATGCAAATCTTTGATTACTCCTTAATTCGCGCCGTTCCAGACCCTCGTCGCGGCGAGTGGGTAAACATCGGTGTCTGTGTTTATCACACCGGCAACCTCGATGTGCATCTTACCGATAGCTACAACAAGATTAGGGCGCTAGACCCCAATGCAGACTTGAGACTCTTGAGGAGACTCTCCCATGACTGGAACTCAATTTGTGAGGATTTGGGCAGCGCTGTTGCGCGCCAAGCCATTCTTTCAGGGCTGCCCTTCGCCCATGCCTCTCCATTAGCCCAATTTGTTTGCGACACAGAGTCTTACGAAGAGCAAGTTCGGCTTCTTCTGAGAGATCTGATTGTCCCACCTGTCGCCATCCGCGAGAAGCGTGAACCCCGCTTGCGGGCGACGCTCAAGAATCACCTTATTAGGGCCAAACTGTACAGCGAAGATCCTAGTGCGATTTCTCAGCACAAAGTTGTAGCCAATTTCCCAGTCATGGAAGAAGCAAAGCTATTTGCTGATTTCGCTGCCAGAAACGGCGTCATGCACATCACGGAAACAATCGACTTTCGCGTTAAGAGCGATCAGTTGCGAAATCGTCACGGCCAAGCTGCGATCAAATCGATCACACTTGATAAGGCAGGTGAAATTTTCCCTGACTGCAAGCGCAACGTTGTCTTTGCATACAACGATCAAGATCTCGATGAGATACAGCCCTCGCTGAACCTCTTGCGCGACTACAGCATGAACATGTTTAACGCGGGAAATCCAAAGGATCTCGCAGACTTCGTTGAGCTCACCGCCAGCGCACTTCGTCAAAGGCTTGAGCCCTAACAATTCGTTCGTTCAAGCCGATGCCGCCTAGTAGAGCAAATCACAAAGCGGGGACAGCTTATTTGCTGATCTTCGCTACTGCGAGGCGCAGCTCAACTAAAATGCTTGAATCATCCGGCATGCGGGAGTTGAAGATTCTGAGCATGAGCACAAGAAATCTCAAGGTAGCGAGCAGATGCAGCCAGGCCTTGAATCTAGAATCTATGCACATTTCGAGACCCGACCACCTAGGTTGACGGCGAGGCGGACATGGACAAGACGTAGTTTCTCGAACAGTTTAGGGTCAGAGAATTTTTTCACTTCACCGACCAGCGTAGTCTTCCGAGTATTCGGAGCGCTGGAGGTCTGCTCAGCTTCGAAGCGGCAATCGGGACACCCACCATCTGGTTTCGCGTGCTTGCCCGATACATGAGCGAAATCTTGGGCGTCCTATATCACTGCGGAGAACGCTTTCATGCCGATTTTGCTATCGAACAGCATTGCGCTACTGAGTTAAACTCAACACTGGACATGACATCTCGATGGGACGGCGTCGTGTACTCATCCACTAGTTTTCTCTTGGCGTTAGTTATGCACAAAGGGATCTACCAATGCCAACTCTCACGGAAATTGAAAACGCCTTTCAGCCAGCTCGTGAAGTCGACTCTGCGGAGAGATTCGCGGGTCGTCGAGATAGCTTGTCGGACGCCTATTTCGGACTACTAGGTAAAGGTTCGAACATCGCAATAGTTGGCAATCGCGGAATTGGAAAATCATCGCTGGCACGTCAACTCTCTTCGATCGCCAGTGGCGACAATGCATTGCTTGAGAGGCTTGAGCTGGCTCATGACAGACCGCTTGATTTTATGACGGTGTATTTCGCCTGCGGCAAGTCCACAACGAATGTTCAAGATCTTCTAGAGCGACTTCTCACAACCTCGAGTTGCCTTGGTGACTGGATTTACGACATTCCAAATGCCAAAAAAGAACTCGAGTCCTATTCCCCTGAACTCAGCGCAAAAGTTTTTGGTGTCGGAGTATCACTTGCCGGCGAGAAAGCAACAGAAGCGACATCTGTCGCTGCCGTTGATAAGCATACTATTGACACTGTTTTCACGAATGTCTGCGCGGCGATTGCCAACGAAGGACTCGCTCGTGACGGGCTTTTGATTGTCATCGATGAATTCGATCAGGTCCGCGACCCAACCGGAATGGCAGGGCTCATGAAATCGTTTGCATCGAATGTGCCTAAGGTAAAATTTTGTCTTGTTGGCGTAGCGAGAGACATACAGTACTTGATGAAAGAACATGAATCTGCGGACCGATTGTTTGCAGGAAGCATCGTGGTCCTACCTCCGATGACCGACGACGAGCTTACGCAGATAGTGCGTATCGCTGAATCGGCTATTGACCACAGCATCCGGTTCTCAGAACCGGCGACTGGTCAACTCGTGCGCTTGGCACAAGGGCACCCTTACATGGTGCATTTAGTTGGAAAATACGCGCTTCGTACCGGGTACCAAAACAAAATTGAGATGATTGAACAGAATTCGATTGACGACGCCCTCCGCGCAATTGCCGAAAGAGGCGCCGATCCTGTGCTCGAAGGAAGATACAAAAAAGCAGTCGGATCCTCCTCGCAACGCGAAGCCGTGCTGAGAGCGCTCGCGAAAGTGCGATCTGCGGATGGTGAGTGCTGGACCACGGATGCGTACAAAATCGCATTGGACGAAGGAGTAGACAATTCAAGCCAATATGTTGGTCAACTTGTAACTGAAGAGTACGGTGCAGAGATAGAGAAGGTTCGTGAACGATATTATCGTTTCACAGATTCTCTCCTTGCGGCATATGTTCTAGCCCGACCACGCCAATTTTCTAAAGTTGAGATCTAGGCGAAACAACCGAGACACCCACAGCCTTGACCCTTTATCCCCAATGCTCGCAAAAATTGGGACACCCAGAAGTTTAGCCCGCCCAGCTCGCTTGGCGACAAAAGTCGTTGACCAGAACGTTCGATGGTTGGATCGGCGCGGTGGAATCAGTACACGCCCAATTCGACGATCAGTAGTAGTCGTCTTCGCGCTGATGGCGCACTGCGAGGATGGTGACTGTAGTGCCATCGGTGATTTCAAACAGGGGGCGCGGGGTCACAGGGGGCGCGCACAGGGGGCGCGGGGTCAAGGGGGCGCGGGGTCAGGTCTATCTTCGTACCAGTGACCACGATTCGGGACACCCAGAATTAGCTGATACCGGGAACACGCGCGCTCGGTGCCGCCGAGCTACCGAGAGGCATGACACGTGGATTTGAGGGCGAGCATTGGCACCGCCTATCAGCAACGACTGGGAGACCCAATATCTTTCGAGATGTCCAAGCCGCGAAATCAGGCGTCAGTAATCGGTAAGGACACCCCAAAAATTGTTTCGACAACGCCTAACGGCAATGAGATACCTTGGACCTTGCCTCCTCTCCGTTGGGTCCAGAATGTGGGACGAACTCCAAGAAGCCAAACTGTGTCAGCCTTCTGGATCGTGCTTTCAACTACCTCTATTTCGAATTTTCTTGGTCTCACTTTTAGTAAGCTTAAACCATAGATCTTGGGGCAATTCGTACCATTTCGACTTTGCCTTTGGCACTACATTGGCTGACGTGGCGAAGAAGACGTAGTTCAGAGCGCCTGAAATTTTCGCGCTTCTATAGCAGACTCCGTCGATCACCATACCGTGGACACCGCGTTCTCGAACGTATTCAGTGACAACCTGGCTCGGAAGATAGTCGAGATGTGCTGCGTTGTCCCGCGCCACGGGCTGTTCGATGGCGTCCCTAAATTTGTAAAGGAATTGAATGGTCTGTCGTTTTTCGCGCGATTCGGAACTGAAAAATCCCGGCACGGGAGGAAGTTTCGCTAGATCGACGACACGGAGATCTTTCAATATCCTAAAGTGCCCCAACGACAACTCGTTACCTGGCGTTTCGGCTATTGCAGTTTCTTTGCGATCAGCGACGTAGAACATGGGTATACCAATGGGATTCATCCGATTGGCCTGCAGAGCTGCCTCGACTGGCGGCGGGCCTAGTTCCTGCGCGGTCGTAAATGGAGCCATTTTTGAGCTCGCTCTCGCTCTGTAAACAATTTCTCCCGACTTCAGCGTCCGAATTAGCTTGAGCTCATGCACCCATCGAAGGATTACGTCGAGCATTCGCGCTGGCGAAATGCTGTCGTGATCATCCGCATCTACACCAAATTCCTGGAAGAAAAAGCGTCGATGATGCTTTATCGCTTCACAGAAGTGTTCCCAACCGATTAAAAGCGCTTGGTCGACCTCAAGCGATGTCCAGTCGTACTCGCACCACGTGTCATCCCCAATCTCGCCAACTAGACGCAAAAACAGCTTATTTCTCTCGTCGCGGGGAAAGTCTACATGATCTAAAAGGAGTTCCGCGGTAGACCAAGTTGTGCCCTGATAACCGCCCTCCGCGCTGTCGTACGGCAAGTCTTCAACCGCAGATCCATATGCCTTTTCAAAAGCCTCCCGCAGAAATTCAACCAAATGCTCCACCGAGATCGTTCGGATACGCGTTGTGCGACAAAAATCACAACGTGAGACAGTTCCATTCGCCCGTATAAATTCTTCAATGTCGAAACTGCCTTCGAAGCACTTCCAGCAGACTCTATCCATCTTCAATCACTCGGCGGTTCGAATATGAAGACGAGATGTTAATCCTTTGTTGGCAATGCCGACACAGCGGAATCGGACGGAACAACCGTGCGAACAACCGGGAGATATAGACGACCGATTGGGACACCCACAAAATCGCCCGGAGCCGCCTGATGGCAGAACCTGCCGCCGACCTCGGTGAAAACCTGACCCAGCGCACTCCACCTCGGTCGAACTCCGCGCTTTGGGGCGCGCGAACGAGCCCCGTTCGTGGAATGGGCCGGCGATTTCCAGATGCCGCCCACACCCCTACCTCGGCGAGTCCGATTCGCCGCGTAGTTTTGAGGGTTGAGTCAGGCCGCTAGAGGTCGCAGCAGCCGCTGTGCGCTTCCGATGCCCTTGAGCCAGCCCTGCCCCATCGCCACGGCTTTCTCGATCAAGGCCTGGGCGGAGCCGATTGCTCGCCAGTAGTTCGTTTCGGTGCCGAGCATCTGTTGATGCCATTGGCGTTCGCTCAGACCGAGTTTGCGCAGGATGGGCGGTTCCCTCGACTCGATGCGACCGCGCTTGTCGCCGCGGGTGAGTCGGGCGGTCCAGTCGATCAGGTCGAGGTAGTCTTCGGTGATGATGGAAGCGAGGCCGGATGCCAGAGCGGTTTTGATCGATGCGAGTGGCTGTTGCGCTCGTTCGGGATGCTCGCGAAGGCCCGCGATCCGGTGATTGGCGCTGGTGTGTGTCGATGATTCCAGGTTCTCGGCTATTCCGGCCCGGATCGGATTCAGATCGACATAGCTCATGCAGGTGAGTACAGCGGCGTCATCGAGCAGGGCCTGGCACTTGTAGCGGCCCTCCCAGAAGCGTCCGGTGCAGGCATCCTCACGATTGGCTCGCCGCGCGATCGGTTCGTTCAGGCTGCGCATGAACCAGGCCAGGCTGCCCAGCCGTTGGCGACAGACGGCGAGGCGATCGGCATTGCTCAGCAGCGTCTCTTCCTTCTGGCGACAAGCCGCCTCATCGACTTCGCTGTCCCTCATGGCCGGAAACAGCCGAATCCAGCGGCTCGCCACCTCTTCCGGCCTCCATGCCGCCGCTGTCGGCGGATCGATCCGCAGCACGACATGCACATGGTTGCTCATCACGGCATAGGCCTGGATGCCAACGGCAAAGATCTCGGCCAGTTCGAGCAGGCGCTGCTCGACCCACTCCCGCCGATGTTCATAGGACCTGCCGCTGTACGGATCAATCCCGCACAGCCAGGCACGTCGCACGCATCGCGAGATGCAGTGGTAGAAGCCGGGCGTCTCAGAATCGACAAGGAGGCTGCGGGCAGAGGTCATGCCCGAAGCGTGGCCTCAGGGCAGCGCCTTGTATGTAGGAAATCTCCTACCCGGTGCGTAGGGATTTGCCGGAATCATGGATGTTCCGCATTTCGACCGTCCCGCATTTCAACCGCAGCATGTTCTTTTGCGCGCCGATAGAGGGTGACGACCCGAGCCTTCGGATCACCGAACACGCCCCTGACGGCGGCTCGTGGTCGGAAGCCAGCGAAAGCGTAGGTGTCCAGGAGGCGCCTGGTTCGCGAGGAGGATTTGGCCATCGGTATAGCGTGCCAGAATCCGGGCGACTCCGAACCGTCGCAAAGCCCGCTGCGGCGAGGCTTCCCGGCACTTCAGGTCGGCGAAATCACCCACACGCTTCCACGAAGAACCTTTTTTGAGGCTACTCGTCGCAGCGCCAGCTTTCAATTTGATTGAAGACCGCCGCTTCGATGCGCTCCATTTGCAATTCTTCCGGAATCCGCTGCGTCGACGCGAATCGATAGGTGATCGAGTACTGTGGACCGGGGACATAGCGCTCGCATCGATAGCCCTTAGGATCCGCAGAATCTGCACCTACTGGACTATTTTTCGCTTCCGAACAAGAAGCAAGCAAAAGATCGGAATCCATGAGTCGATTCTCCGTCGTATTCGCTTGCAGGTTGCCTCGTTTCCATATCCACCAGGAGTCGGACATGCGTCGATTGAAAATCACAAGAAGTCCTGTCTCAGGATCCACCGTGTATTCGGTCGCCGCATCCTTTGACAAGGCCTCGAACATCGCCGCTTCCTTGATTTCAGCCCAAGCCACATTGTGCTTGATCGAAAGTGCATCTACGTCCGCGCTGATGAAGGTGTCAGGCAACATACATGAGTCTCGATCCTTGGCAGACAATCGAAAACAACCCCCGAACGAGAAGCCAAGCGCCTTTCCCGGAGGATCTCGAGGAACGAACCACACCCCAGGGGGCACATAGCCTATGTCGGGGACACAGAAGGCGCCACCTGCTCCGTCTACAACAAAATGGTTTCTCTTAGCACATGAAGCGACCAGCATACACACGATCACAATCCTCAACATTGTTGCGCGACACATAGCTGCTATTCGCATGATGGTGATTCGCACCAATCGTAAATCAATCGCCCCCCCCAAAGGAGGTTGTCCGAACACGAACAATCGGGACACCCACAGAATCGCCCGGCTCCCCATGATGGCAGAACCTGCCGCCAACCTCGGACGAATCCGGGACACCCACTTTTTGGTCCCAACAGGTTTTCGACCCGCTCTGCCGTACTCACGGAGAACAGTTTGGCCAGTCCGTGTTGTCGATCGATGTGGGTCGAGCAAGAAAGTACGAAGCAGGTGAAACCGGACAGACCCAACGCGAGCGGACCGAACACGAACCGCGGTTTGACGACGTGCCGAACCGGCGTTGCGGATCGGCGCGTTGGGCTCAGAAGCTCTAGAACGCTTCGTCGAGCTTGGCCTTGTAGTCTTCGAAGCCACGCCGATAGGCTTCGATCCAGTTGCCTTCGCGGCCCGATTGACCGTTGTTCTTGCCGTAGGCGCGGATGTCGACGGTCTTCGACTCGCCGTCGTGGGTCACATGCAGGGTGGTTTCGATCTTCGACTCCATCGTCACCGACCACATGCCTGGCGTGAACCACGCCCAGAACTTCTCGATGTCGGCATCGACTTCGATGCCCGAATTTCCGAGCTTGCTGCGATCGTCGACAACGGTATAGCCGGCCGCGCTGAACGACTGCCGAAGCAGGTCGCGCATCACGTCGACGACGGTCTGGTTGCCTTCGAGCAGGATGTCGCCCATCGCGCGACCAAAGCCGTTGCGCTTGCGTGCGATCGCCTTGGCTTTGACCTCCGCACTATCTGTCGTCGCGCTGCCACCCTTGAGCGATGGTACGGACGGATCGGACGGCTTGTCCTCGAAGACGCGGTTGTCATGGACTTCGTCGATGAAGACCGGTGTACCAGCTGTCGTCGTCACGCTCGCTGGCGTGACGTTCAACGACATCGAACCGCGGTTCGTCGCGCAGCCGCACATGACCAGCGCTGCCACCAGCAGCAATCCGATTTTCGAATTCATTGATTGTCCCCTGTTATAAAGAATGCCCCGGTGTGAATCTGCAGGTACGCTCCGTGCCGTTCGCAATCTACGAATCCGGCGCACTGAATCAGCCCTGCGATAACACCCCAGAATCTTTGCACAAGGCCGCGTTGTGCCGCAAGGCACCCGTTCTGCCCCGATCCCTGGCGACATCCGGGACATATATTGACGCCCCCTCCAAATCACGGACCGAGCGGAGACCGAACGGGGACACCCAAGTATTGCCATCATTTTTGGATGTCCCATAGTTTCGTTGCGTTGCCATCATTTTGGATGTCCCATAGTCTCGTTGCGCTCGTTCGGGATGCTCGCGAAGGCCCGCGATCCGGTAGTTGGCGCTCGTGTGTATCGATGATTCCAGGTTCTCGGCAATTCCGGCCCGGATCGGGTTCAGATCGACATAGCTCATGCAGGTGAGCACGGCGGCGTCATCGAGCAGGGCCTGGCACTTGTAGCGGCCCTCCCAGAAGCGTCCGGTGCAGGCGTCCTCACGATTGGCTCGCCGCGCGATGGGCTCGTTCAGGCTGCGCATGAACCAGGCCAGGCTGCCCAGCCGTTGGCGACAGACGGCGAGGCGATCGGCATTGCTCAGCAGCGTCTCTTCCTTCTGGCGGCAAGCCGCCTCATCAACTTCGCTGTCCCTCATGGCCGGAAACAGCCGAACCCAGCGGCTCGCCACCTCTTCCGGGCTCCATGCCACCGCTGTCGGCGGATCGATCCGCTGCACGACATGCACATGGTTGCTCATCACGGCATAGGCATGGATGCCGACGGCGAAGATCTCGGCCAGTTCGAGCAGGCGCTGCTCGACCCACTCCCGCCGATGTTCATAGGACTTGCCGTTGTACGGATCCATACCGCACAACCAGGCACGTCGCACGCATCGCGAGATGCAGTGGTAGACGCCGGGCGTGTGCGGATCGACAAGGAGGCTGCGGGCAGTGGTCATGCCGACAGCGTGACGTCAGGGCAACGCCTTGTCCGTAGGACATTTCTGACACCGCGCGTAGGGAATTGTCGGAATCATGGGTGTCCCGCTTTTTGCGATTTTTGCGCTTTTCGCGCTTTTCGCGCTTTTCGGTCGCGGGATTGTGAACGTCCCGGTCTCCTCCGCGAGGCTTCTTCCGCTCGTTTCGCTGCCTGTCTTGCCTTAAGATTGCAAAGGCAGAAGTTTCATCTTGTTCGAATTCGTTTCGAATCTTCGAGGGCTCATGCAATCTATTGATCGAAAGACAACTCGGCTCAACACGCTGATCTGCGGTCTGGTGTTCCTTGTCTACCTGCAGTCGTCAGCTCTCGCCGTAACTGGTGCCTGGAACTCGGCTGGAAGTCTATCGGCGGGCCGCACCGAACAAACCTCCACGCTGCTTCCTTCCGGGAAAGTTTTGCAGGTAGGGGGAGTGTCGGGGAAGAGCATACTCTCGAGCGCGGAGTTGTACGACCCCTCGAAGAACAACTGGAGTCAGGCGGGAAGTTTGTCTCAAGCCCGTTTCTGGCACACGGCTACTCTCCTGCCAACGGGCAAGATATTGGTGGTTGGTGGGTCCGGCGCCAGTTCGGCGCTTGCGAGCGCCGAACTGTTCGATCCTGCCACTAACGGCTGGACCCTCGCGGGCAGTATGACAACTGCACGCTACTTGCATTCAGCCACGCTATTGCCTACCGGCTTGGTTCTGGTTGTTGGTGGGTCCGGATTTAACAGTGGCCCAATCGCAACGGCAGAGATCTACAACCCCGCCACAAATTCATGGAGCGCCGTTCGAAGCCCGCCAACAGCACGTTACTATCACACCGCCACGCTTTTACCCTCTGGTAAGGTGCTTATCGCGGGAGGGGCCAGTGATTTTCCGCTTTCCAGCACTGAGACATACGATCCGGCGACCAACACGTGGAACTCAGCGGGAAACTTGTCGGGCCCTCGGTACCTCCATTCGGCAACCTTGTTGTCTTCGGGAGAAGTCTTGGTTGCTGGTGGCGCCACGAATGGTGGTACGACCCTCAACAGCGCTGAACTCTACGATCCGGGAGCAAACGTATGGAGACCGGCAGGAAGTCTCGTCAATGCGCGCTCAATACATGTCGCTGCGCTGCTGCCGTCGGGAAAGGTTTTGGTTGCGGGTGGCTTTTCGAATTCTGGAATTCTATCGAGCGCCGAACTTTACGACGCTAACAGCAATACGTGGAGCGTGACCGGAGGGCTTGCTAGCCGTCGCTTTGATGCATCGGCAACTTTGCTTACGTCCGGCGAATTCTTGTTGGCAGGAGGTGAAGAAACCCCTGGAGGAAACGTACTGGACAGCGCGGAGCGATATGATCCCGTCGTCACCGATTCGAGTCCAGCAAGCAGCCTACTCATTGGGCGTTCTCTTCAGACCCTTACTCTACTGCGCTCCGGCGAAGTCCTTGCCGCTGGAGGCATAGGCGTCAATTCCAGCACCCTTGCCACTGCTGAGCGCTACAATCATTTGAGCAATTCATGGGTTGCATCGGGTAGCTTGGCGACCGCGCGTGCGATGCACACTGCAACGCTTCTTTCGTCGGGCAGGGTGCTCGTTGTTGGCGGAATAAACGACACCGGCGTGGTCGGAAGTGCAGAGCTCTACCGCCCCTTCTTGAACAATTGGGAACCGGCGGGAGATCTTGTTTTCTCACGTGCGGCGCATACCGCCACGTTGCTCGGTTCCGGCCAGGTATTAGTTGTGGGTGGCTACAACAGGGAAGGTGCATCTGTGGGTAGCGCCGAGTTGTTCGATCCGACCAGCAATTCCTGGAGCCCGGCCGGAAGCCTTTGGACATCTCGCTTCAGGCATACGGCCACGCTGTTGACGAACGGCAAGATCCTGATTACAGGGGGCCGCGGAGACGGCGGCGACCTTGCTACGGCGGAGCTCTACGATCCTGTCAGCAACAACTGGAGCCCCGCGGGAAACTTGGCAATTGCGCGCAGTGGTCATACTGCAACGCTACTCACTTCAGGAAAGGTGCTTGTCGCCGGTGGAGCGCATGATGCCAATAATGCAATTGCCAGTGCTGAGCTCTACGATCCTGCAACGAACTCCTGGACCATGGCGGGCAGTCTCGCGATCGCCCGTGAATTTCATTCTGCAACGCTACTGCCATCCGGCAAGATATTGATTGCGGGAGGATCCGGTGATTCCGGCTATCTCGACAGCGTTGAGATATATGACCCTTCAAGTGACAACTGGAGCCTGACCACCAGCCTGCTGAACGCGCGCGCTTTTTCGTCCACCGTTCTCCTTCCTACCGGGCGATTGCTCGTAGCCGGCGGACGGAATGCTTCCACGGTGGCTCTCAATGAGGCCGAGTCATACGATCCCAATTTCGGTTTTGATGAGATACGCCGACCAATCATCGAGAGCGTCGGCGCGTCAGTCGAGGTCACCGCCGCCCTGCATCTTGAGGGCAGCGGGTTTAACGGCAACGGCGAGGCTTCGAGCGGATCCAATGCATCCAATAGCGCCACCAACTTTCCAATCGTGCAGTTACAACGCATCGACAACGAGCAGATTGCGTGGACGTCGCCAGCTATTGGTTCGGCTCGTTCTGACAACGTGTACCTCAGCGCGCCTCTGCCAGCGATATTGCCTGGCCCATACAGATTGGTCATGTATGTGAATTCAATACCGAGCATTTCGGAGATTGTCGTAGTGAAATCGGACGTCATTTTTCGTGACGGCTTCGAGGCTCCTGAGTTGGCCAAGCAAGAATACCCTGGCAATAATCAGGACCCACAAAATCGCCCGGGTCCGCCCAATGGCTGAATCGGTCGCCGATCTAGGTGAAAACCTGACCCAACGCACGTCACCTGGACCGAAATTCCCGCTTTGGGGCGCGCCAGAGAGCGCCGCTCGAGGAATCAGCCGACGATTTCCAGAAACCGCCCACTCCCCTTCCTGAGGGAGTCCGATTCGTCGCGTAGTCCTGAACATTGAGTCAGACCGTTGGAGGTCGCAGCAGTCGCTGCGCCGCTCCGATGCCCTTGAGCCAGCCCTGCCCCATCGCCACGGCTTTCTTGCGGTTCCGGACACTCATGATTCTGCCAAGCATTCGTGACCAGATAGTGGGTGTCCCGGTTCGCGTCTGCCGTTGTACGGATCAATACCGCACAGCCAGGCACGTCGCACGCATCGCGAGATGCAGTGGTAGAAGCCTGGCGTGTGCGGATTGACAAGGAGGCTGCGGGCAGTGGTCATGCCCGAAGCGTGGCCTCAGGGCAGCGCCTTGTCTGTAGGAAATTTCCTACCCGGTGCTTAGGGATTTTCTGGAATTATGGATGTTCCGCTTTTCGTCCCGCTTTTCGATGTGCGCTGCCTTACTCGATGGTAAAGCTCTGCAGTTCCACGGGTATGAACGTCGACACGAGCAAATGGAAGTCGCCCTCAATCGCGGAAGAATTGCGCGAGTCGATGTAGAGGTAGTAGCGGTGCCCCGGAATGAGCTGCTCGTCGACGTGGAGCATCTCCATGACGCCTGCACCGCCCAGGTCTACAGCTGCCACGCACGTCGCGCCGTCGTCGAGTCCGCTTAGCGCGTACACAATGAGATCGTATCCCGGCTGCGGTGTAACGTAAAAGTCAAGATGCAACGGAAACGACGTATTGCCGGTCTGAGCAAGCCACGTGTAGACCACGTCTGGACCCTGCACGGCACTGAATCCGCTGCAGGCCGCCGAGGCAAGCGTCGACACAAAGTCTGACTGTCCCACCGTGCTCGCATCGATGGTCTGAAACAGTGCCGTCAATTCGGGTATTCCTGAGCCGTCGGGCGAGCGAAGCGAGTTGGCGGCGATGCTGGTCACCGGGGAAAAACCCGCGAAAGCCGCGAGGATCGACAGGGAAAAACGTGACATGCATTTCACCCATGGTGGAATAGCCTGAGACTGCACCACCTTGCGCACCAGATCAATTGATTTGACCGCGGCATGCCGCCAACAGGGACGTCAACTGGGCTATTCGGCATTCTGATGACTGGGACACCCACTCTCTGATCCCGTATGCTTGCCAAAATGATGGGTGTCCGTGACCATGGGTCTGACAATGTCGTAAGTTTCCTCGGGTGTGTTCAGGGTCCATAATCAAGTCGACGGATAACGTAACTGATCCTTCGTTTGGGAGGGCTTCTCATGAACTCCGCAGAGCTTATTTATTATGTCTGCCTTGTTGCTCCTTTGGCGTGGCTTGCATTCTTAGCGCTTCGTCCTTTTCTTGCCAACATGAATCGCTTGCTGTTCATCGTCGTCGGAATGACTCTATACGGGTTTTTCGTGAAAGCGTTCGTAGTTCCACTAACTCGCGTGCAGGATGCCCAACTCGTCGCCGCAAAGAACATGGCCACAATGATTGGATCGCCAACCTCCGATGCGTCGACTCAACTGGGCCTTGGAATATTCGTCTATCTCGGAATTGCGTTGACAGTGACCTGCCTCTTAATGCTGTGGATTCAACGAGTGTTGACACGCAGCCCCGATGCAACGTCCCGCAAGACCAGCAGCGCAGACATGAATCCGGGCGGACATGGCAGGACCGATGGTTACTCGCCAAGCAACGGTAACGCCGGAGGCTAGCGTTTCATACGTTGACTACCCAAAAAAGCAGCCGGCCGTGCCGGCTGCTTTTTTTTTGCACCAGGCGCGATTCAGTAACGCGATTGATCCGAGACCGGGACACCCATCACCTCACGATCCGGGACACCCACTTTCTCTTCCGCTCCGACGCCACAGGCCTACCTTGGTATTGCTTGTCGGGCGAGGCGGAGTGGGCTTGTG
>NZ_FOVF01000061.1 GCF_900115085.1 Dokdonella immobilis
TCCACGGCAGCGTTGAAAGCCAGCGGCCCAATCCGTATTGCCGCGCCATGCGCGAGAAGATCGACAGCGCCAAAGGCCGCGCGATCTACGCCCAGCGCATGGGTCTGGTCGAGCCGGTGTTCGGCCACACCCAGCAACGCGGCCTGCGTCGATTCACGCTGCGCGGGAAATCCAAGGTCGACACGCAATGGAAGCTCTTCTGCATCGTCCACAACGTGGCGAAACTGCAGGTCTACGGCAAGATCGCCGCGTAAGCGGACTTGCGCCCTCGAAAACGCTTCGCGAGCGGACGTATCAAAGCTGAAAAACGCGCCGTCATTGATCAACGCATGACCAGGTCGACGAATCGTGCCGAACCGATGGGAGATCCCAAAAAACAAAATCCGCAAACGCGGCGGATTTTGTTCATCGAAAAGGGGGTTTTTCTACAGCTTCAACGTTTGAATTAAGCCGCGTCGCGGAGCGACGTCGGCTTGAATGAGGGGTTAGACCTGCACCGGCGTGGCAATGGGCGCTAGCCGGCGGGCCTTTGAAATGTCTAGCTCATACTTGCCAACGTGATCATAGTAGCGTGCAGCCGCCGCAGCTGGACCAATGGGGCCGAAATAGACGGTTGAAAGCGCACCATCACGATACTGGATGATCATTAGGTCATCGACTTTGTCGATTGTGGCCTTGCCAATTGGAACAAAGCCGGTGGCCTGGGCGGTAGTTTTAACGCTGATCCGCCGGCCATTGCGGCAGATGACATCAAAGCCGTGCTGGTTGGCGAGGTGGGCAAGCGTGCCGCCAACTTGGAGCGCGCAATGGAACTCGCCGAGACGACCGATCAGGTGGCGAACCTCAGTCGGTTTGACACCGAACTCAACGATCTCCAACCGGATCAACTCCAAGTATTTGTCGTATAGCTGTTGAATACGGTCGGCGGTGATCATTGGTGTGCAGGTCTAACGTTTGAGCTGAGGGGCTGACGCCGGGAAGGCGCTTGGCCCGCGCGACGGATGATGACACTGGCCGGCGCGCGGGCCAAGTGCCTTGCCGGTGGCAGTCCACTCGAGCGAAGGGTTAGGCGTCATCGCCGCGCTCCAGGATTTGGCTTGGGCGGGCGGTACTTCTCGATCAGTGACGCGATCTTTCGACCTTCGTCGTCCGTTCGGCGTTGAGCTCAGATTCGCGCGGTGAGTCCGACCCACCCGTTGATGTCTGGATCTGCGCCGTGCTTCAGGAGAAGCTCGACCATCTCCGGGTAGTCCTTCTGCGCGGCAAGGCAGAGGGCTGTTTCGCCGATCATCTTCTCGTCGTACGCGTTGACGTTTGCCCCGTGCTCAAGCAGCCAGAGTGCAACTTTGTAGTGCTCCTGCTCTGCCGCATGATGGAGAGGTGTCCGGCTCAAGTCGTCGAAGGCGCCGACTTCGGCACCACTCCGAACCAGCCGCTCCACCTCCAGCATATCGCCGTCAGCAGCCGCGCGATGAAAGCGCTCTCGTTCGAACCAATCGTCATCGATGGGCTTCATGACGCCTAACGCCGGAAATGAGCCGCGTGCGATAGCACGTCGGCTCGATTGAAAAGTTAGGTTTTGTTCGCCTTGCGAGCGTGAAATGCGCGTTCAAGTAAAAGGCTTTTCCCCGCATTCACATCCTTGATGTGGACTTGAACCGTATACGCCCCATCCTGCTCATGTGGCTCCACTACGATTTTGAGGCTCTTCGTGGAAGCGTGTGGGTGATTTCGGCGGTTTGAGCCGCCTCTAGCCCGCGCCGTTGCGGGCTTTGAGTCACTTCGACTGCAGCTCGGATTCTGGCACGCTTTGGCGATGGCCAGAACCCCGTCGCGAACCAGGCGCCTCCTGGACACCTATGCCTTCCCCGGCTTCCGTCCGCATTCCGCTGTCAAGGGCGTGTTCGGTGATCCGAAGTCGCGGATCGTCAACCTTCATCGGCGCGCAAAAAAACGATCTGCGGCGGCTGTGGCCGGTCGCAAATTGGCTGGTACGACCGCAAGACGCGGCGCGTACGCGATTTGTCGTGTGGCGATACAAGGGTGTTCCTGGAATTCGAAGTGCGTCGTGTCCAGTGTCGGGGCTGCGGCAAGGTGAAGTCGGAATCGCTCGACTTCCTGGCCGACAATCCGTTCTACACGAAGCGTTTCGCCTGGCACATTGGTCGTCGCTGCCGGCAATCGTCGATCCGTGATGTGGCCAAGGAGTTTGGGCTCGACTGGCATACGGTGAAGTCGTTGGAGAAGCAGTACATGGCCGAGCAAATGCGGCGTGCTGGGATGCCGGGACCGGCAGCCATCGGCATCGACGAGATTTCGATCCGCAAGGGCCACACCTACCGCATCGTGGTCAGCGACCTGATTCGGCGACGACCGATCTGGTTTGGCGGGGCGGATCGTTCCGAAGCCAGCATGGCGCAGTTCTACGCGGCGTTGGGGCCGCACAAATCCCGGCGCATTCGGCTGGCGGTGATGGACATGTGGAAGCCCTTCCGCAACGCCGCGCGCACCCACGCGCCGCAGGCCGCGATCCTGTTCGACAAGTTTCACATCATGCGCCACCTCGGAGCGGCCTTGGACAAGGTACGCAAGTCCGAGTACGCACGCCTGTCGGGCAAAGACAGGCGCTTCATCAAGGGTCAGAAGTACACCTTGCTATCGCACCGGGAAAACCTCACCACCGAAGGTCGGCGGGCGCTGAAGACCCTGCTGGCTGCCAACAAGCGGCTCAACACCGCCTACCTGCTCAAAGAATCGTTCGGCCAACTCTGGAACTACACGAGCGAAGCATGGGCACGACGCTTCTTCGAACGTTGGCGCGACGCGCTCAAATGGCAGCGGCTCAAACCGTTCGAGCAGTTCGCCGACCTGATCGACCGTCACTGGGACGGCATCGCCGCCTACTGCAAGCCAGAAAACAAAGTCTCGCTCGGCTTTGTCGAAGGCCTCAACAACAAGATCCGTGTCATCCAGCGCCGCGCCTATGGACTCCGGGACGAAGAATACCTGCGCTTGAAAGTCCTCACTTGCATGCTGCCGGAGCTGTGAAAACGCGTGAAACTACCCACACGACTTCACGAAGACCCGATTTTGAGATAGTCAACGCTCAATTGAAGACTTCGGTTCGGTGGTTGTGGTTTGTTGACCCAGACTTCCATCGTCGGAGTCTGAGCGTAGCTGCTGCCATCAGGTGCCAGAACCTGATAGCGCATCTGCACATTGCAGATGCCAGAATCATCCGCTTTGCAGCCGCCAAATACCACAAACGCACTAATCGGAGAGTTGATGTCTACCGACTCAATTTCGTCAATGTTCACGGATTCACCTGGGATGTGCCAGGTCTCAGTAAGCTTGCGATCATTTGCCACGAATACGAGCCACGAGATGAGCTGGCCGTCTGATTTTCGATACGCGGTGTCGCCCAGCGGCTCACCCGAGCGCTGAATCCATCCCGCAGATACGATGTGCGGGAATGCCAAGCAGGCAAGTAGTAGCAAGCGAAATTGAATGGCCAAGGGCACCCCCATGCGAAACCTAACGCCGTGTTAAGCCGCCGCCGCACGACGGTGTGTGGATGATACGAGCAACTTCCTCGGCGGTCTGCTTGAACACATAGTTAGGCCTCAACGCGGAACTTCACGGACTTTGCCGTGACCGCGAACAAACCGCCAGTGAGATAGATGTACGTAGTTCCAACACCGACAGCGGGATGCCAGTGGCTGATGTTTCCCGCAAAGCGGTTATTCGCAAGCTCCAAGAAATCGGTGATTCCGCTCATCCTCTCCACGCCCGAGAAGATGATGTTTGCTCGCACGCGCTTAGACGACGAAACGGCCTCTGGATAGTACGCGACCGCCAGCGACACTGACTTCTTCGCGTAGTCGACCGATGCGGACTCGAGCAACGCATCGTGCAGTTCGACGTCGACTGGTTTCATGGATTGAGGCCTAACGAGGCTGTAGAAAAACCTCCCCGCAGCCTATCATTCGTCCTGTCCGCAACAAAGCGGAAAATGAGGTGAAGCGGCAATGGCGCGATACC
>NZ_FOVF01000014.1 GCF_900115085.1 Dokdonella immobilis
GCCAGCGTGCCGCCGCCATACCGACGGGCACCTGTACCTGCAAGCCATTGGGCAAGTGCACCTCGATTGCCTCAATGACCGACTCCGGTTCGCCAACCAGGATGGGCACGACCGCGGGCGACGACGGCATCATTGGCTGCCTCCTCAGGATGCGCCGCCAATAGCCAAAACTTGGCAAACTCAAGGCGTGCCGACGGCAATACGCCGCCTGAGTCAGGCCACCGCTCTTCCATGCCGCCATGTGGCTCGACCAAAACTCCGAATTGCTGACCATCGCTGCGCTCCATTGAATACGGGCGCGCATCGAAGCAAATCGGAGCGATGACTTACAGGTGTCGTAGGCAGGCGCTTACCAAACAAGGGGCGAATCTCGGCAAGGTCGCCACAACTCGGCCTGAGCCGATTGAATGGGACTCCGAAGAGACGGCCCCGGAAAGCATTCGCCTGTTCGAGCGACACCCAGCCGAGGAACCGATCGCATTCGAATACTATCGGGCGCAATTCGGACTGCAGCAAATCGTCTATTCCTATCTGAGCCGGACGCTCGGTTTGACGACGTTGGCACAACTGCAGACGATTCCGGCGATCCTGACAGCCCTCGTTCTCGCTGGCCTGTTTTTCACCTACCTGCAGCTCTACAACCGGCTGTTTGCAGTTCTCTTCCTGTTGTCACTGGCCTGCGCGCCGTACTTCCTGAGCATGGCAAGGAATCTGTACTGGAATCCCTACTTGATGCTGGCGCCAGCGCTGGCCGCAGCTTTCCTCTACCAGGCCAGGACGCGGACCGGGCAGGGGCTGCTTCTGGGTTTGATCGGCCTATTGATGATGCTCAAATGCCTTTCCAGCTACGAGTACCTGACCTCGGTCACCCTGTTGGCATGCTCCGTACTTCTCGTGGCGCCGATGTTCGGCGACCCCGAAGCGAGACCTAGATGGAAGCTGGCGGCGGCCGTATTCGCTGTTTGCGTTGTCGGCTTCGTCGCCGCCTTTCTGATTCACGCCTCGGTCCGCGGCGATACGTTACTGGCCGGTATCAGGAACATCTACGTCGAAGACATTGCGCGGCGGACGTTTGGGGACCCGAACTCATTCGCCGGAGAAACGGGGGAGTCCCTGCGGGCCTCTGTCTGGGATGTCCTGAAGATCTACTTCTTTGAGTATCCCGGTAGACGCACCATGATCGTTCCCGGCAAGGTGTTTCTCGGTCTGTTTGCGCTGTCGATAGCGGGGATAGGTTACAAATTCTTGACTCGGCATCCGCTGGCTCGTCGCGACGCCTACACGTTTGTTGTGTTCCTCTTGGTGCCGTTGTCCTGGTTCATCTTGGCCAAGGGCCACTCTTTCACGCAGACGCACATCAACTTCGTGCTTTGGTACGTCGGGTTCATGCCGGCCCTCCTGTTTGTAGCATGGAGCGCAGTTGCAAGTGGACTGGCTGCGATCATGAACCGGCGGAATCAGGCGTTCTGATGTCGGGCGTCGCGCAAACGACGCCTCAGGTCGCCCGCTCGATTGCGTATGAACCGGTAGGGAAAACCCAGCCAAGCCGAAGCGGGTAGTCCGGGCAGTTTGCACGTTGCCGGATACCGCTCCGACATGCGCTTGGCCCATTCGGACTGAATTGCATACTGGGTCGGATTCATGAGAGCAGGCCTAAGTGCTGTCGCCATCATGATCTGGATCCGCTTCCGTTTGAGGGATAGTTCGTTGTCGCCATCCTTCTGTCGGTGATGGACAATTTCGGCCTCGCGATTGTACTGATAGGCGTAGCCAAAGTGCTCCGCTCTTGCAAAGAACTCCTGGCCAATGAATCCGTAGATTTTCAATCGCTCACTGAACAGGCCCAGATCGACTAGATCGCGCTTATACGCGCAGATATTGCACTCGGTAATAGCCGCCTTGGGCCACTCCCGACGAATACGGCTGAAAGCAAGCGGCTCACAATCCGGTAAACGATCGAGCTCACGCATCTTCTCGACTTGCCTGGAATCCAATGTGGATGCAGGAGTCCTCGGCCCGCCGGTGATAGTCCGCGAACGGACGGATCGTTTCAGCGCAGCAACATAGCCGGGACACGGAAAGCAATCATCGTCGAGGATGGCTATAGCTTCATTGTCGGCCTCAAGTATGCCCATGTTCCGAGCCATGGCCAGGCCATAGGATTCGCAATGGGTGTTGACCCACTTGAGCGAATAGGAGGTCTCGATGCCCTGCAACATCTGCTCGGTGTTGTCTGTGGATCCATCCACGGCCACCACAACCTGAAAGTTCTGGTCGCTTTGGGCGTTAAGTCGTTCCAGCAGGACCTTAAGAACTGTCACCCGGTTGTAAGTCGTGATGACAATGGTCAATGACATGGTTGAAAGAACTCTGTGGTGGTCGCAGCTGCAGTATCTACGAATATGACTAAACCCGCGATAGTATGACGCTTATGCCAGTTGACGTATGCTTCAACAAGTTGCGCAAGGTCGATTCTGGGCGTCGCGGACAATCCTGAGACAGCAATCAATTTCCAGTGTCCCGTGGTGAATGCGGTTGCTAGCACATGGTCAACTAATCGATACGGTAAGAGTTCTGTCTCGAACCTCGATGTGGCTATTCAAGAATGATGTTTCTATAGGGCAACCAAGCATACACATTGCTCGCGAAGTTCAGCCACACGAACAGGACCAATGCACAGTAGAAAAGGACCAGGGTGACCCAAAGCTTTTTCTGGCGGCCCCCAAGTACACCAGGTAGGTAGGAATAGACGACCAATTGAAGAGGGAGCAGATAGAGTCCAAGGCGATCGAGCGCAGCCGAGCTCCCTGGCGAAACGAAATACGCTCCCATCAGCAGCAGCGATAGATAGGATATCCAACGCCACAAGCTTGTCGATTCAGGCGACATGTGGAAACTGCGGTTCAATAGCAAGAACAACACAGCCGCGAGAGAATTCATGCCCAGGCGAATGAATGCGCCTTGAGATTCATACCCGCGCTCAAAGTACTGCGTGTACAAATAGGACGCTTCTCGCTCCAGAAAGGCGAGGTAGGCAATGACTCCGATTACACCGATCCAGAAGGCTATCCAAACCCGCTTCCTTGTCGCAGTCAGCGCGGCAATGGGCAGTAGCAACATAGCCGAACGATGAAATAGCGTTGCAGTGACCACCCAGCCGGCAAATCGAGGCGCTGCCTTTCTCTCCAGGGCCAACAAGCCGAGCATGGAAAACCCCAATGCCATGCCTTGGCGTGAATAGCCCATTGCCACCACGATCACGAGATACGGAACGGCCACTGCCGATGCCAGCCATGGCTTGGGCAATCGACGACAGAATGCGATCAAGCCCGCCGAGAATATCAAGGCGGCGACCGTGTTCACGCCATAGATTTCCCACCCTAGCGAAAGGCTCAGAGCATTGAGCAACTTGTAGCCGGGATCGCTCTGCATGACCAAAGACGACCAACTCTCACCACGCGCTTCTTCCAGATGGCCGAGGTAGTTGTACCAATCGCCGCCCACTTGGTATCGCAGACCAATAATTACGACCAACACAATTCCGAATACGATCCAGGGCGGCGTCAGTTTGACGGGATATCTCGGGTCTTTCGGTCCGCGGTCGCGACCTAGCAGCGCTGCTATCGCCGGAAACATGAACAAAAACCAATAGGTCAGCATGGTTGGCCTGTATCGTTATGGGCCGACAAGCCGAAGGCATTCGGCTATCACGGCTTCTCGGTAGATGGGTCTGCCGTGCCAGTAATGAACAGCTTTGCGACGCAATTCTGCGTAGGCCGCTGGCTCGTCCAGCAAGCGCAAGATGGATGTCGCGGTCCGCTCATCGGAGTCGACAATGACTGCGTTCTCGTTGTCCAGGCAATACCGTCCTATTTCGCCTACTGGCGTAACCACAGGAACAAGCCCCAGCTGCATGCCTTCGACCACCGACATTGCCATTCCTTCGTATGCACTGGTTTGCAGATAGAAAAAATGGTCAGTGGCAAGCTCACGGATGCCCTCAAAACTCATTTCGCCCATAAATCGGACTGCAGCGGTCAAGCCCAATTCGCTGCAAAGTGCCTGAAGGGATGACTTTTCGCCGGCGTCAGGGCCAATTATCGTGAATCGGCCGCTGGGGCGAGCTTGCCAGATGCGATGAAATAGCCGGATGGCCCGTTCCAGATTCTTCTGGGGAGCCAACCGCCCCCAAAATATGAATTGCGGTGTCGGCGGAACCATTGTGTCCACAGCGCGCGCCGGGGCGATTCGACGAGTCATAAACGGAATAATGGTCACCTGTCGACGAAGCGTATTCCGAAAGCGCAGCTCCACCGAAGCTTCCGAATCGGCCCAGACCGCGCTACTCAGAGCCATGGCCCAGCGGGTGAACAGGTAGTCAAGCCAGTGGGCGTCGACGGAGTTGTGGATCAGCACTACCAGTTTGATTCGGGAGCGGAACGTCCGGACCAGAATGCCGACGATGCACGAGCGCCAAAGCGAGACGATAAGAAGATCGGGTTTGCTTTTGAGAATTGCGCGAACTGCGGCGAGGAATGCCAGCGGGTTCCACGTACGCAACCGTTGTCGACTGGTTCGCACGGATGGGAACAGGAAGCGGACCTGGAAGTCGAGAGGGCCGCTTTCGCTGTCGGCCATTGACCGGGCCGCAGATTCGGCACCGCCAATGCCATCGTAAGGCAAGAGATGGATTACCCGGCGCACAGGCGTCCCAGAATGCACTGATACTTCTCAAACATCGCGAGCTGGCCATACTCTGAAACCGCCAATGCCCGTGCTCGTGTGCGCAGTCCTGAAGCCAGGTCAGGGTCATCAATGAGTTGCCTTATGGCTCTGGCAAAAGCCTCGGGTGTCTGAGCGACCGGCAGACCGACACCGCCACCAGAACCAAGCAAATTGTCGATGCCAGCGACGTCGGAGCCCACGACAGGCAAACCCATCGCCAGGGCCTGGATCATAGAGGTGCTCAGAGTCTCCCCTGACGAGGCATGCGCGTATATATCGAGGCCCCTGAACCATTCCTGCAGCGCGGCTTCGCCGAGATAACCCACGAACGACACCACCTCATCAAGCTGCAGCGCGCTGACGCGCGTGCGCAAATCTTGCAGGGTTTCCCCCACGCCGGCCAGGCTCAGCTGCCAGGCATCATTCCCGTCTTCGGCGCACAGAATCGCCATTGCATCGATCAGCAGGTCCTGTCGCTTGATCTCGGTCATGCGAGAAGCCATCCCGACTACACGCCTGGAGTTGAGTGATCCCACGGATCCACTTGGACTATAGACATCTGTGTCGATGCCATTCGAGATCACATGTACCTTGCTCTCGCGCCAGTGGCCACCCAGTCCCCGTTGCAGTTGAGCCCGGTACTCGGGTGTCAATACCACCACAGAGTCCGCGTACCGCATCAACAATCGCGAGATCCACCATTCACTGGCGCGTTTAAGTGCATTGGCCTGATGCTCAATCGCCAGAATGGGAATCCCGTGTCGATGAGCGTACAGCGCACAGGGCAGAATTGCCTTTACGCTGTGCAGAACAATCGCATCCGGGCGAGAGCGTTCAAGCGCGCGATAGAGCGCTGGCCAGGCTAGCCAGGCGCGACGAGGCTTGGTCCCGACATGCTGGAAGGTGATTCCGTTCGCAGTACACATGGCTCGGTATTCCGGGAGGACCGGTTCGACACCAAAAAAGATCAGGCTCGGCGCCCATGCATTTGCTGCCCGGGATGCTGCGGCGAGCGAAAAGGCCACGCTGCCATGTCCACCCAAGCCGGAATAGAGGATTTGAGTGACCATCATAGCGTTGAGGCAATCTCTCGAGTCGCGCTGATCAGCATATCCTTGATGACGCTTGGAACTTTGCCGGAGGTCGCATAACCCCCATCGCGCCACAACGCCGAGATCTCTGGAAAACGCCGATAGCGCGGCAGCGTGCGAATCGCGCACCGTCTCGCCAGATGTCGAGCTCGAGCCTCAGTACTGGCGAGGGTGCAAGTGGCATGTTCTCTCCCCACCAGCTTTATGAATTCCTCCTGCCGTTCGGACATTCGCTGGGAAGCTGTGGCCAGGAAATTCTGCTCGTCGGCCAGCCCGCCCGAGTGAGTGGCCTTGCGAACGAGTCCTTGCGCGCGCTCAATTAGCCCTTGGATAAAATTTGGTTGCTCAAGTCGATTGACGAAAAAATCGGATGCATTGTCACCATGTCGACGATACAGCTGGAGGCAATCATCCAGCCGTGACGTCTGGTGCAGCAAGTCAGCAGTTTGCACAAGCCAATTGTCATGTGCTCGCTGACTCGTTGGGATTGGCAGTAGGCAGGTCAAAAGACTTCGGCGGAATGCCGCGCAGCATCCCATGACCATCGCCTCGTCCGGCAAGCCAGCAGCTCGAATCTGGCCCCGCTTGGTAGTACCTGTGGGTACAAGCTCGCGGTCGGCCAACAATGCATCATTGATGAAGCAGGAGCTGTCAGGATTCCGCAGAGCCTCCTGCTCCAAAACTGCGATCTTCTCAGGCAGCCAGACATCATCCTGGTCGCTCAGCAAGACCAGGTCGCCTGTGCACAGCGACAGGGCTCGGTTGAAATTCTGGGCCACGCCTAGGCGCTGGTCGTTGATCTCAAGCCGAACCGGAAAAGGGCATGTAAGCGCGAAGGCGCGAACTATGTCGGGCGTGGCGTCGGTGGACAGGTCATCGGCCACGACCAACTCATCTGGTTGCCGAGTTTGGCTAAGAAGGCTCTCTAGCTGCGCAGGGAGGAAAGCTGCACCGTTGAAAGTCGCCATGGCGATGGAAACCATCACCGAATCTGCCCCTTCCGCGCCCGAAAATACCGTTGTATGCGCCACTTTGCGTGCCACGCCGCTAGAAGACCCAGATAAAAGCGGCTGTCGTAGGAACGCGCGCGCGTATGCGCATAGCGTGCCGAGACATCCAGAGCAGCAAAATGCGGGTAAACGCCGAAATAAGGGTTCTCATCACGAAAGCTTCCGGGGTTCCAGTGGTGAGGCAAGCCTGTCTTCCACAACACATACGGGAGACTGATCTGGTCGCGCGTGCCATAGCGACTATACAAGTTCCACCACAACTCCATCGCCGAGTCCAATTCGGGATGGGCGTGATTCTTGAGCAGCACCGTAGCCTCCACTAGACCTTGTCGGTCTGGAAAGCCTTCCGACAAGTAAGTGTTTAGTTCCTCTTCGATACGGCGCGCATCATCGACCTTGCCCATCTTGATGCAGGTCGCAACTTCGGACCTCACGCAATCTCTCTTCGAATGACGATAGAGTCCCACTGCCGTACCCGTCTGAAGAAACTTCGATAAGAGCCGGGAGCTGGGCCCGAGAATGCGAACGTTTCCGTCAACATAAATGCCAGCATCGTAGCCGGTCAAAATTCGATGACCAAGCATCTTATAGAAGCGATTTGCGATACGCGCGCTTGAAAATTGGCTGTTATCTACCAAATGCGGGCGCCAACCGCGCACATTCAAAGCGGGGTCATCAGTTATTGCGACATAGTCGATAGACGGATCCATCTCGACGGGTGGATAGATCCGGTCGTATCCGCCAAAAACACAGGTATAAACCAGCAGCTGCACTCTAGTGGTTTCCGGTAACTGTGCTGAGCGGCCTCGCCACGGCGAATTTCTCCAGCACGAAAGGAATGGCCGCTGGGACGTTCGAGGGGAAAGATGAAAATCGGAGAGCCATCGCCTTCGGTTGCGTTCTCACCCAGTGTAGGTGCATTCCGCCGTGCATTGAAGTCATTGAGCCGTGAAGAATCAGGCGAGTGGTTTGGACGCCACCCCGATTACGTTGGCCACAAAGATCGTTGTCTTCCGCGATTCTGGAGTGATGTGCCCAAGAGATCGCTATCTTGAATTGATATCTAACGTTCGGGTATTCAGCGCGCCTAAAAAACGCATGTTCCCTGAAGCCGTAACGCTTTAGGCGTGCGCCAAGCAGGAGCAATCCAATGAAGTCCTTTCCCTGCATATGTTTGCTGCTCTCAATCGGAAAGGGCTTTGGCCAGTCCCTACGCAACGGCGAAATGGGCGGAGGCGTAGGTCGAAGAAGGCGCGCAAGTTCGCGCTTTTCCCATACCATTCGCGCCTTCCACTTGCTGGCTGCATGGCGCGGATCTCCGGTGACCAAGCCCGCAGCTGCTTTTATGATTCGTCACAAAAAAGACACAGAAAAATGCTTCTTCGTCAAGCATGCAGCCGTCAAACCGGTTGAGAAAATCATGTCCCCGTTGCGTGCTCTCCCCAGTGCATGACCCGAAAGGTTTATATGAATCCGCCGGAGCCCGAATCACGGAGCCAACCTGCGCAGTACGTCCTCTAGGTTGTCGGTGGGGCCATCGAAGGCCACGATGACCTCGAAGGCCTTGTTAGTTTGCAGTCATTGCCTGTCCAGCGGTAGCGCTACCCTGCGCGCTCGGTTGCAAGTTGTAGGCAACCATACGCTGGCTCATGTCTCAGCAATCTGGGGCTGGCAAATATAATCGCATATAGGTTGCATCTTGTTTTGCCAAGTGAGGTTGCGCTCGGCATAAGTGCGCATATCTGTTCCGAATTTCGGGTTATCGCTAACCAGTTTTTCATAAAAGCGCTGTACTGCAGCGATATCAAGCGGCTCCTCGGAGGCTGGAGCGTGGAATACAAATGGCAGGTTGCCTGCAAAGTCTGGATCCTTGAATCCAAGCACGAATGGCAAGCCGCGCGCACAGTACTCACGAGCCTTGATAGTCGACGAGTCCATCATTACTCGATGTATTCCAAGGCTTGAAATCCCAATATGCGTAAGCGCAACGATGCCCTCAAGCTCCTGTCCGCTTTGAGGCCCCCAGAACCTTACGAATTTCTCTACGCCCTCAGCTGCCGCCAACTCTTGGAGGCTCATGCTTTCCGCACCACTCCCGACTACATCGAAGAAAACGTGGTGCTTGCCACCATTCTCGTAGTACCGGGAAAGACCGGTAATGACGCGATCATATCCATGCCACCTGGACAGGTTTGCCAAGCCGAGAAGGCGCAATCCAGCGCTCCGATCGCGATTAGCGCTGAGAGGCCAGCGCGCTGGATCGACACCATTGTCGGTTCGAATTGTCGGAACGCGGAAAATGCTTGTCTGATGAGAGAACGTAACAATTCTGTCCACCAATCGCCAAAGCATTCCTCGAAATAGGCGGTCTACAGTTTGCTTGGCTTTCTCGCGAAGGGTCTGAGATTCATTGTCGTACGGAAAGCTCGGAATTTCGATCAAAATCTTGATGCTTGGATCTGAGCGCCTCACACGCCAAAGCATCCAAAGCATTAGCGGCGAGCAACCTTGGTAGCGGAGATAGATGTATTCCACCACTCCTAGCAAGCGTGGAACCGCTAGATAGAAAAAAAGATAATATGTTAGGCGTCGGCGGAGCGCGCCGTAGCCAAAATGCTTGGCGACTTGCTCGTCCAGCAATATGGAGGCGCCAACTGGGTAAATCAGTCGTACAGGTCCGCCCAGCTCCTTTGCAAGTGCAACTCTCTGTCCTCGGATCTTCTCCGCTACGCCCTTCAGGTGCGGCTGGCTCAGATCCAGACGCGCTACGTAGGCACCTCTAATTGGTCGATCACTCATGTATGCGGTGCGATTTGTAGGGAGTCAAAGACTGCTTGCCTTTCAGTGAGCAGCAACTGATAACTCGTAGTCTGTTGGATTCGGCCCTTAGCAAGATGTACGATTCGGTCGCAGTTTCTCAGCGTCGTCAATCGGTGCGCGATCATAATCATGGTCATGTCGCCCGCCATTTCGCCCAGTCCGCTCATGACCCGGTCCTCGGTGGCGTCATCGAGTGCGCTGGTCGCTTCGTCCAGCACGAGGACATCGACGCCCTTGTACAGGGCCCGGGCGATACCAATTCGCTGCCGCTGCCCGCCCGACAGACGCACGCCGCGTTCGCCTACCGGAGTCTGGTAGCCCTCGGCCAGTGAACACACGTGGTCGTGAATCTGCGCAATTCGGGATACCGCTTCGAGCCGGGCTTGATCGATCTTGTTTGGCGGAGTGCCGAAAGCAATGTTCTCGGCCACGCTGGCATCGCTCAGGAAGATCGATTGCGGCACGTGGGCGATATGCTTTTGCCAGGCGGCCGCATTGGCTGGCGTTACCTTGACGCCATCGACGCTGAAGTGGCCCGATGTCGGCGACAGCAGTCCCATCAGCAGATCCACGAGCGTGCTCTTGCCGCTGCCGGTCACGCCGACGATGCCGATCTTCTCGCCGCGGCGTATGCGCAGGTTGATATCGTGCAGAACCGGGGTTGGCGCGGTGGTCGCCTCGTATTGGAAGACCACCTGCTGCATGCAGATCTCGTTTCGGAATGGAATGGCGTCGAGATCCGGCTGCGGCAGCGGCTCGTATTCGAGCAGGTCGAGCACGTCATTCACCGAGGCCTGTCCGCTGAGCGCGGCGCTCCAGCCGGCATAGACCTGCTGGAACAGCGGCATCAGCTTTGCCGCGCCGACGGCGAGGATGCCGAGCGTCGGCAGGATGGTGTTGAAGTCGCGCCCGGTGCCGCTGAAGTAAACGGCGAATCCAACGAGCAACAACATGCCGATCGCTTCGATGGCCACCCGTGGGAACGTGCTGGTGAACTGGCTGCTGGCCTGGGCGCGGCGAAGGCGCTGTTCGATGCGCGAGAAGCGGCGCGAATAGATTGGCTGGGCGCGGTCGAGGATCACATCGCGGATACCGCCAAGGCCTTCCTGGATGGCCTGGATACGCTGGTCGTTGGTCAGGGCGATGGCACTGCCGTTCTCGCGAAGGCGCTTGCGTACGCGCGCCGCAATCAGGAAATAACAGGCGCCAAAAGTGAAGGCGCCGGCGAGTGCTACGCCCGGGTTGATGGCCACGAGCAGCAGCACGATGGCCATGGCCACCACCAACGCGGTCGCTCCGGTCAGCAAGGGCTGCACGTAGCTGACGATCAGTTTCTGGACCTTGTTGATCGAGCCGATGATGACACTGGTGTTGTGGCTGACATGGAAACTGTAGGGGCGCTGCAAGGTGCGGGCATAGAGGCTTTCCCCGATCTCGGCGCCGAGACCGTTGGCGTAGCGGATGCTCGCCGAGAGCATCAGCAGGCGGGCCGCGGCGGCCAGCACAACCAGTCCTGCGAATACCGCGCTGACGGCCAGCGGCAACTGCGCCAATGTCAGCCCGGTCGCAGCCATCAACCGGCCCACGATCCGCATCTTCGCGGTCGCCTCGGGGTTGGCCAGGACAGAGATGAAAGGCAACACCGCGCCGATCGAGAGCAATTCGGCTATGGCGCCGAGCAGCATGAGGCCCAGCAGCAGGACGAGCTGACGTTTACGGCGCGGCGAGAGCTGGCGCAGGAACCGGCCCAGGCTGGCGCGCAGTTCGCCCGAGGTTCGAGTGCTGGATTCCTTGCCTGTCAACATGCGCCTTGACGATTCCCCTGGAACGCGATGGTACGATCTGCGCCGGTTTCGAGGCGACTTTGCCACTGTACCAAACCGCTGTGCGGGCATGGTCCGTGCGGCACGCGGTCCCCGTCAGGCAGCGGGTTGGGCCGCCCGGTGTCGGTCGAGCGGGCCAAGTCGCGCGGCGACGCACAGAGGTGAACTCCACCGGATCTGGAATGCAACGTGGTCAGGATCGTCCTCTTCGCCAATACCGAGTGGTACCTCTACAACTTCCGGCGTTTGCTGGCGCTGGCCTTGGATCAGGCCGTGCCTTGCCGCGAAACAATGGCGTCGCCAACACTCATGCCGGAATGGCGAGCTTGCGCGGATGGCATGCCCAATCCTGCGTGACCGCGAGGCGGATTTGGCAGGGCGGACGCGCCTCCCGGCATATCCGAAATGTGTTTCCTATTATTGACATTGTCGGTGTAATGTCTAACATAAGAAACACTTTTCGACTGAATTGCCAGCGTGCGCCCAATGGCGAAGCAACCGTCCCACCCCATGCTCGAGGCGCAGGCAAAGCGCTTCGGAACTGCACTGCGCGCTCGCCGCAAGCAGTTGGGTATCAACATGACGGCAGCCTCGGAAGCCGCAGGCATTTCCCGCGTGACCTGGCACCGGTTGGAGAAAGGCGAGACGACCGTCGCCTGGGGCTCTGTGCTGGCGGCAGCTGCCGTGCTGGACATGGCGTTCGTGATCGGCGACGACGGCACTGCCGAGGTGGAAACCCCTCGCTCGCCGGACCCGAATGCCTGGGTTCCGCTTCAGATCCGCTTGGCCGAGTACGCTGGGTTACGAGGACTGGCCTGGCAACTCCGGGAAGGACTTGAATGGCTCAGCCCTCGCGAGGCCTGGGAGATCTACGAGCGCAACGGACGGCACCTTGATACCGCCCAACTCTCGACGCACGAGCAAGCCCTGATCACATCGTTGCGTCGACTGTTCGATCGCACGGCGGATCATGTTTGATCGTCCGCACCATCAGCGAATCGCCAGCGTGCTGTCGAGCCTGGATGGCGAGCTACTGCGAACCTTCCAGTGTTGGTTCGGAGGGGGTACCGCGATTGCACTGATGTTCGGGGAGTACAGGGAATCGGTTGATATCGACTTCCTGGTGTCCGACGCGGCCGGTTACCGCGAATTGCGTCAGCGTCTTCGTGGCGCGCGGGATCTGTCGGCGCTCACCCGGGCCGATGTCCGACCGATAGATTGCGAGCGCGATATGCGCGCCGATCAATATGGCATACGCACCGTGCTTGATGTGCAAGGAACGCCGATCAAGTTCGAAATCGTGCGTGAAGCCCGCATCGCGTTCGAGGCGTCGCGACGCACGCAACGGGTATGTGGCATTTCGACGTTGTCGCGCCAGGATCTTGCCGCCTGCAAATTACTGGCAAACGCCGATCGCTGGCGTGACGACAGTGTCTTCGCGCGCGATGTCATCGACCTGGCCATGCTGGATTTGCCGCCGCGAGCGCTGAGGCCGGCCCTGGTCAAGGCCATCGCTTCGTACGGCGTGAGTGTTGTCGCCGACTTGCAATTGGCGTTGGCGTCATTGCGTGAACGACCGGAGCGGCTGCATCGGTGCCTACAGGCGCTTTCCATCACGCTGCCTGCCGCCGCCCTGCAGCAGAAACTGAGGTCGCTGGCGCGCCGCGTTGCGTCCGCGGCGGAGGGGATGGTTTGAAGATCGTCCTCTTCGCCAATACCGAGTGGTACCTCTACAACTTCCGCCGATCGCTGGCGCTGGCCTTGCGCGATGCCGGTTACGAGGTGCTGCTGATTTCGCCGCCGGGGCCGTATGGCGAGAAGTTGCGCGCGCTGGGGCTCCGCTGGGTGCCGGTGCCGATGGTTCGGCGCAGCCTCAACCCGCTGCGTGAGCTGCACCTGCTGTGGCACCTGTGGCGGTTGTTCCGGCGCGAGCGGCCGGCCCTCGTGCATGGTTTTACGATCAAGTGCGCGGTGTATGGCTCGCTGGCTGCGCGTATGGCCGGGGTGCCGGCGCGGATCAATGCCGTCGCCGGCATGGGTTATGTGTTCAGCAGCGCGGATCTGAAGGCGCGCCTCTTGCGACCGCTGGTGCGTGCGCTGTTGCGGCTGACCCTGGGCGGCGCGAATGCGCGCCTGATCCTGCAGAACCCCGATGATGTTGCCCTGTTCGAACAGGCGGGTCTGGTGGACGGGGCGAATGTGCGCCTGATCGCCGGTTCCGGGGTTGATTGCATGCGGTTCAAGGCGCGTCCGGCAGCGCGCGAATCGAACGGGCCGCCGAAGGTACTGCTGGCCTCGCGCCTGCTCTGGGACAAGGGCATTGCCGAGTTTGTCGCGGCCGCGAGGATCCTGCGCGCCGAGGGCAGGGGGGGCGCGTTCCTGCTGGCCGGTGATCCGGATCCGGGCAATCCGGCGGCCGTGCCTTTGGCCACGGTGCAGGGCTGGGTCGATGAGGGCGTGTTGCAGTGGTTGGGGCATGTCGATGACATGCCGGCCTTGTTCGCCAGTGTCGATATGGTCGTGCTGCCGAGCTATCGCGAGGGATTGCCGAAGGGGCTGATCGAGGCCGCTGCCTGCGCCTTGCCGCTGGTGACCACGGATGTGCCGGGCTGCCGTGAAGTCGTGACCGATGGGGTCGATGGCTTGCGGGTGCCGGTGCGGGATGCCGATGCGCTGGCGCGGGCGATTGCGCGGCTGATTGATGATCCGGAGCTTGCGACTCGGCTGGGTCAGGCGGCGCGTGCCAAGGCGCTTGAGCGCTTCGACGAGCGGCTTGTGGTGGCGCGCACGATTGCGGTCTATCGGGAATTGCTGGGGGCGGGGTCTTGAAGCGCTTGCGTTGGGTGGTGCTTGGCTTGAGCGTGGTCGGCCTGGTTGTGGTGGTGATGCTGACCTCGGCGGAGATGGCCGAGATCCGGCGCGGCTTTCCGTTGTTGAGCCGCTCGATGAGCAGGCTGGAGAGGGTTTGGCCGGTTGGGCCTGATCTTGAGCATGTGGTGCTGTTCGCCGGTTTGGGTTTCCTCTGGCGTGTGCTGATGCTGCGGACGCGGTGGTGGGTTCTTTTTCTGGCGCTGGTCGCGCTGGCCCTGATCACCGAGGTGATGCAGTACATGACGGTTGGGCGCACGCCGCGCTGGACTGATGCGCGCGATGACGTGGTGGGTGCCGCGCTGGGCATGCTGCTGGCTGTGCCGGTCGTTGTGTTGTTGCGGCGGGTGCGGGGCAAAGCCCGGGCTTGATGGGTGTGTTCCGAGGGCGTGGGGTTGCTGCTTCGCCCGTCCACCCTCACCAGCCTGTCGGCAGCCTCTCCCGCCAGCGGGAGAGGCATCTGAGTCGGACGACTTCGGGGGCTGTGGATCGGGATTGTTGGGGAACTGTCCTTCGACTTCGCTGCGCTACGCTCAGGACGAACGGAAGTGAGGAGCTCCTGTTGTTCCTTCTCCCGCTGGCGGGAGAAGGTCCCGGAGGGGGATGAGGGTGGGCTTTTGATCTTGGGAAATGGTCCTTCGACTTCGCTGCGTTACGCTCAGGACGAACGGTGGGGGTGAGGGATTCTTGCTTTTCCTTCTCCCGCTGGCGGGAGACCAAACGGCAGGATTGCCGTTTTGCGCAGCGGAGCTGCCCGCGAGGGCGAGCGCCAGGGATGGTGCGAGTTCATGTGCCCGGAGGGCGGATGAGGGTGGGCTTTTGAACTTGGGATTGCCGCTCCGCTCGGCCACCCTCACCAGCCTGTCGGCAGCCTCTCCCGCCGGGGGGAGAGGCATTCCAGGTTGGGGTTGGTGGGAAATTGTCCTTCGACTTCGCTGCGCTACGCTCAGGACGAACGGTTACGTCTCGTTGTCCGGCTTTGCTTCGCTGCGCGAACGGGGTGGTTGGGCTCGTTTCTATTTTTGGGGCGAATGAATAAGCTGATGGCGCTGTTTCATTCCGTGTGAGCTCATGATCGATCTGCATTGCCATATGCTGCCCGGCATCGATGACGGGGCCGTCGATCTCAAGATGGCCCTCGAGATGGCGCGTATTGCGGTGGCGGATGGGGTGCATACGGTGGCTTGTACGCCGCATATCTATCCGGGGTTGTACGAGAACAACGCGATGGGGATCCGTCGTGGCGTGGCCGAGCTGCAGGGGCGGCTCGATGCGCGGGGTATCAAGTTGCGTTTGCTTGCCGGTGCCGATGTGCATCTGGAGCCTGGCTTGTGCGAGTCGATCCGGCGTGGGCGAGTGCCGACCCTGGCCGGGACGCGTTATCTGTTGCTCGAGCCGCCGCACCATGTCGCGCCGCCGCGTTTCGAGGAATCGGTGTTCGAGCTGCGGGCTGCGGGCTATGTGCCGGTCATTACCCATCCCGAGCGCCTGACCTGGATCGAGCAGCATTACGAGATGTTCAAGCGCCTGGCCGAGAACGGAGTGTGGATGCAGTTGACGGCAGGCAGCGTGGCTGGCCATTTCGGCAAGCAGCCGCGCTATTGGTCGGAGCGCATGCTGGATGAAGGCCACGTGCATATCCTGGCCAGTGATGGCCATCATCCCGAACGACGGCCCCCGGTGCTCTCGGAAGGGCGCGAGGCGGCCGCGCGGCGGGTCGGTGAGCAGGAGGCCACGCACCTTGTGGTCACGCGTCCGCAGGGCATCATCGACAACCTGCCGCCGGAGAAGCTGCCGCCACCGCCGTTGCCGGCCTCGAAGGGCAAGTCGACAGGGAGTTTCTGGAAGCGCCTGATTGGGGCACAATGAAGCTCCAAGGATGCGGGTGCATGTGGATGAGTGGTTTTGTATTGCGAAGTCTGGCGGCCTGCTCACTGGCGCTGTTTCTGGCCGGGTGTGGCGGTGGGCCGGCGGTGCGCACGACGCCCTACGCCAATGCGCTGCCGCCGTCGGATACCACGACCTTGAATGGCGTCTACGAAGGCACGACCGACTACCGGGTCGGCCCGCAGGACCAGCTCGAGATCGCCGTGTTCGGCGTGCCCGACCTGACCCGAACGGTCAGGGTCAACTCGAACGGAGAGATCTCGCTGCCCCTGGTCGGTGGCATCGTGGCCGGCGGCAAGACCGTGCCGGAACTCGAACAACTGATCGCCGAGAGCCTGTCCAAGAATTACCTGCAGAATCCGCAGGTGACCGTGTTCGTCAAGGAATACGCCAGCCAGCGCATCACCCTGGAAGGTTCGTTCAAGCGGCCCGGCATCTATCCGCTGACCGGCAAGACCACGCTGCTGCAGGCCATGGCGATTGCCGGTGGTTTCGACCAGATGGCCGAGCCGAGCAAGGTGGTCGTGTTCCGCCAGGTCCAGGGCAAGAAGATGGCCGCGGCGTTCGACGTCCGCGCGATCCGGCGCGGCGATGCCGAGGATCCGCTGGTCTACGGAGACGATATCGTCGTCGTTGGCGATGCGGCCGGCAAATCGGCCTATCAGAATGTCATGAAGGCGCTGCCGTTGGTTGGGCTGTTCTTCCTGCTATAGCGCGCATCACGGACGACGAAGGAAAGTGAGTCTCCATGGCGCCTGACAAGTTTCCGATGAACGCAAACCCCAGCGGCAGCTCGCTGCCGGCAGCGAGACCCTCCGGGCGTGCGCTGCAGCAGCAGGCGTTCAGCGAATCCCGTGCAATCGTGGCGACGCCGGTGGATGGCGCCGACTCGGGCGATGACGACGGCATCGATCTGCTCGCCTACTGGCGCATGCTGGTCAAGCGGCGCTGGCTGATTGCCGGCATCGTGGCGGCGGTGGTGGCGATTGCCCTGATCAGCACCTTGCTCACGCCTCCCACGTATCGCGCCACCGTGGTCATGCAGATCGAAGCCCAGTCCATGCAGATCATGGACGTCCAGGGCATTACCCCGGTTGGCGGATACGATCGCGATTTCAACCAGACCCAGTACGAGCTGTTGAAGAGCCGCTCGCTGGCCGAGCGCGTCGTTGGCGATCTGCACCTGGCCGATACCAACGTGCTCGAACGACTCGAGCCGCCGAGCTGGACCGACCGCCTGCGCAACCTGCTTAACCCGGGTTCGCGCCTGCAGGAAGCGCCGGTTGCGCCTGAGCCGGCTGCCGCCGAAGGGGCCGGTGCGGACGCTGTGGACCCGATACAGAAGCTGCGCGTGGCGACCGCCCAGGTGCAGAGCGGCGTGACCGTCAGCCCGGTCCGCGACTCGCATCTGGTGCGGGTCAGCTTCGATAGCCTGTCCCCGGCATTTGCCGCGCGCGTGGCCAACGCGCTGGCCGACGGCTTCATCGCCTCGAGCATGGATCGCCAGTTCGGGGCTTCCTCGTATGCCAAGAAGTACCTCGAGGACCAGCTCGCCCAGCTCAAGTCTCAACTCGAGGATTCGGAGCGCGCTCTGGTCTCGTTCGCGCAGAAGGAGGACATCGTACCGGGCGCCGACGGAACCTCGCTGGTCGGCCAGAACCTGGTCAGCCTCAATGCCTCCCTGGCCGAGGCGCAGCAGCAGCGCATCCGCGCCGAGGCACGCTGGCGAGCGGCGAGCGGTGCCAGCGGCGCCACGCTGCCGGCCGAGATGTTCGTCGATTCGCCGGTGCGCATCCTGCAGCAGCAGCGCGCGACGCTGCAGGGGCAGTACCAGCAGAAGCTGCAGGTGTTCAAGCCCGACTATCCGGAAATGCTGGCGCTGAAGAGCCAGATCGACGAGGCGTCGAGGCAGATCGACGTCGAACTGAAGAACATGCGCGCCTCGGTCAAGGCCGAGTACGATTCGGCGCTGGCGCAGGAGAAGCTGCTGGTCGAGCAACTCGACAGCCTGCGCTCGCAAACGCTCGAAACGGATCGGCGCAGCATCCAGTACAACATCTTCAAGCGCGACGTCGATACCAACCGCCAGCTCTACAACGCCCTGCTGCAGCGCTACAAGGAAGTGGGCATGGCCGGCGGGGCCAAGCCGAGCAATATCTCGATCATCGACCGCGCCGAGGTGCCGAAATCGCGCTTCAAACCGAGCCTTTCGCGCAACCTGATGATCGGCCTGGCGCTGGGCCTGCTGCTCGGGGTCATGCTCGCGCTGTTGCTCGAATACATCGACGATACGCTGAAGACGCCGCAGGACATCGAGCAGCATCTGAAACTGGTGGTGCTCGGCATCATCCCGAAGCTGGCCCGGCAGACCCCGCGCGAGGCGCTCAACGATCCGCGTTCGGCGTTCTCGGAAAGCTACCGCTCGGTGCGCACGGCCCTGCAGTTCTCGACCGACCGCGGCGTGCCGAAGGTGTTGCTGATCACCAGTCCGGCCGCTACCGAGGGCAAGTCGACCTCGGCGCTGACCCTGGCCAACAACTTCGTCCAGCTCGGCAAGCGCGTGCTGCTGATCGAGGGCGACCTGCGCAACCCGTCGCTGGCCAAGGCCATGGGTCTGCCCCGCGGTCCCGGTTTGAGCAGCCTGCTGTCGGGCGCGAAATCCCTCGCGCAATCGGTGACTCATACGGACAACCAGAAGCTCGACGTGATCCTGTCCGGGCCCCTGCCGCCGAGCCCGACCGAGCTGCTGGCCGGTTCGCGCCTGGTTTCGTTGTTGCTGATCGCGGCGCAGAAGTACGACCAGATCATCATCGACGGTCCGCCCGTGCTCGGCATTGCCGATGCGCCGATCCTGGCCAATGCCGCGGTCGGAACCCTGCTGATCGTGCAGTCCGGCTCCTCGCGGATCAGCTCGGCGCAGGCCGCCATCAAGCGTCTGCGCGTGACCCACGCGCGCCTGATCGGCTGCCTGCTGACCCAGTACGACGCCAAGGCCAGCGGCTATGGCTACGAGTACGAGGGCTATTACGCCTATGGCGGCTCGACCAAGCTGCTCGAACGCAAGGCGCGTAGATGAGCACCGATGCGCTGGAACTGGCGATGGCCTTGCACCAGGCGCCGATCCAGCGCTTCGCCCTGCGCGATCGCCCGTTGCCCGAGAACATGGGGCTGGCCTTGCAGATCGCCTCGGCGACCCAGCCACAACTGGAAAATGCCGCGGCGCTGTTCTCGGAGCCGGAAGAGACCGTTCTCGAGGCGGTCCGCTTCTACCTGCACCAGGTCCTGTTCGAGCCCGGCACGGATGCGTACCGGGTCCTCGGCCTTTCCCCTGCCGCGGAAAGCAAGCAGATCCGTCAGCACTACATCCTGTTGCAGCGCTGGCTGCATCCGGACCGGCGTGGCGAGGATTGGGAGGCAGTGTTCGCGACCAAGGTCAACTGGGCCTGGCAACAACTGCGCAACCCGAAGGCGCGCGAAGCCTACGACGGCAGCCGTGGGCCGGAGTTGCCCGCAAGCGTTGAGGATTTGCCCGATGTCGGGGCCATGCCGCTGCCTGCCTGGAGCGCCGAGCCGGTTCGTCGAACCACCCGCCATTGGCTGCGAGGGATCACGATTGGCGGCTTGCTGCTGTTTTGCGCCGGCCTTTTCTATCTCGCGGTCACGCGCGATGACTATCTGGAGTCGGACGCGCAGGCCCTGCATATCAGCGAACCGGTTGCACCACCGCAAGCCACCTCGATGGGTGTCGCTGCGGGTGGCGGTGCGACCAACGCAGGCGACTCGATATTCACGGCGCGCCCGGATTCGGGGAGCACGGAGAGTGGCGAGACACGACCCTCGGACGGCGATCGTGGCGAACACCCGATCGACCGCGCAGAGACCGCCCTCGTCGAACCGGGCCCGCACACCGAATTGCCGCAGGCGACCGAAACCGATCCGGGCAATTCCAGCACACCCGCGGCATTAACCCGGCCGCCGCGCGCGGATCGGCCCGTGGCCGTGGAAGCCGATCCGGCGCAGGCAGGTCGCGTTGCCCACGCTTCCGGCGATTCATCGGCCATCGGCCAGGCGTCGGCCTATCCGCGATCGAGCCGGCGCGGCAATCAGCTTCGCGAAGGGTCGACGATGCTTGCCCACTCCGGCTCGGTTTCCTCCGCTAACGAGGAAGTCGCTGTCGTGCCGGCGAGTGATCCGGTGGATGAGGCAACGGCGCCGGCGTCGTCGCCGGAAATGGTCACGGATGCCGAGGGCGCGCGCGATGCCTTGGCCTCGACGGACGCACCGCCGGGCCCGTCCTCGGTGGCGGCCGCGCCCAGTGAGGATGCGGTCGAGCGATTCGAGATGGCGCGCGAGCGCCTGCGGAGCATGGTCAGCTACCTTCGCAGCAAGACGGCCGAGCTGCCGCAATGGAGCGACATGCCCGGTCAACTCACGGCCGAACGCGAGCGCAAGGCGCTGCACGCGCGAAATGGCCATGTGGACATCGATCGATTCGCCCTGGATCCGCCGACCTGGCGGATGTCGGATGCGGCCGTCGCGCTCGAGGCGACTTACCACGTCGATGCCGACAGGAAGGTCGCCGAAAAGGGGCGGTTCTACCTCGACATGGCCTGGCGCGACGGCGACTGGAAGATCACCCGGATGAAGATGCTGCCAACGCCATGAGACGGGTCGCCACCGGCGCGGCCTGGGCGATCGCGTTGACGCTTGCCGCCGTGGCCTGCTGGCGCATCGTTGTCACGGGCATCTCGGACCGGCTCGCATCCGATAAGCCGCAGCGGGCACTCGACTGGGATCCGGCCAATCCGGTGGCGTTGGCCGCCCTGGCCCAACAGCAACTGGATCGGAAGGAATGGGCCGCCGCGCGGGCGTCGGCCTTGCGGCTTCTGCATGCCGAGCCGCTCTCTCCGGAGGGATTCGTCATCCTGAGCAAGGTGGCTGTTGCCGAAGGCGACATGGAGCAGACCGAGACGCTTTCCAGTATCGCCCTGCGGCGCGCGCCGCACGCGCTCGGGCCGCCGGCGTGGCTGCTCGGCCAGCAACTGGAGCAGGGCGACTATGCGCAGGCGCTCGATCTGGTCGATCGCATCTGGCGCATCGCGCCGGGGATGCAGGCCAGGATCCATCCCGTGCTGATGGCGCTGGCCGAGAAGCCGGCGTTCGCCGATGCGCTGGCCGAACGATTGACCTTGAAGCCGGTATGGCGGGCCAGCCTGATCAATTCGATGATGATCAAGGGCAGCCCGGAGGCCATCGAGCATGTGTTCTCCGCGCTGCAACGACGCGATGCGCTGGATGCGGGGGAAATGGGGCAGTGGATCGACCGGCTGGCGAAGGATGGCGCGTGGGGCGAAGCGTATGCGCGCTGGGCAGGAGAATTGCCATTGTCCGAAATGAATACCTTGCGCAGCGTCTACAACGGCGGCTTCGAGAGCGAGCCCAGCGGGACAGGCTTCGATTGGCGCATCGGCAAATCCGTCGATGTCATCATCGATCGCGAGAGCCTGGCGGGGGCGGACGGATCGGCGGCGCTGCGGCTGCGCTTCCTGGGGCGCAGGACCGAACGCATTCCGCTGCACCAATGGTTGCTGCTGGCTCCCGGCGAATACCGGTTGCGCTTCCGGGCCCGCGCGCAGGACGTACGCAGCGATCGCGGCCTGCAGTGGACCGTGCGCTGCCTGGATGGTCGAACTGAGCTGGCGACGGCCGATGCCGTGAGCGGAACCTTCGACTGGACCGAACGGGCGGTCGACCTTGTGGTTCCGGAGCGTGATTGCCGGGTGCAGGATCTCGAATTGCGCAATGCCGGGTCGAAGGGTTCAGGCAAGATCGTCTTCGGCACGCTCTGGTTCGACGATATCTCTATTGATCGGATCAACCGATAAGTTCGATTCGCGAGCCACCCTGGACAATGCATGTCCGATTCCCGATGCCACTCGATCAGGAGGACCCGCAAGAGCACCCCCTCATCCCCCCTGCGAGGATTTCTCCCGCCAGCGGAAGAAGGGAAACCGCGCAAGCTCGCCCGATGAAACGCCTTGCCCGCTGGCGGGAGAGGCTGCCGACAGGCTGGCGAGGGTGGTCGGGCGAAGCGGCAATTCCACGCGTGCGATGCAAGTACATTGGGGTAAGCGCAGCACACCCCAGCGCCCCTGATAGGATCGGCGGCGCATGAGCCCCTCGACGTTGGGGTTCGCTCGCGCTCACCGCCAACTTACATTCCGCACTTACCCGGGGTTCGAGAGTCGATTCAATTCGGGGCGCTGAACCGGATTGCCTGGAGGGCTCGTCGGCTGCGGTGGCGCGACACGGGAGTTGGGGGTGGGTTGGCTGGGCTTCGGACTTCTGGGCTGAGCGTTTGCCTTGACACAGGGCGTGATCTAGACTAGCCGCGACTGGAATTGGCGCAGGAGCATTGCAATGAACCCCTTGGTGATCCGCTCGTTGGTACTGGGCATCGCCGTCATGGGCGTTTCCATGCCACTGCACGCCCAGATGATGGCGCCGGAGCCGGCTTCGTCGCCGAGCGCCGAGACGCCGGTTGCGAACACGGTCGCCGAAGTACGTACCGATGGCGGAGTCGTCATGGTCAGCAATGGCGGTCCGTTCCAGACCGCGGTTCCTGGCCAACGGGTCGACGCCAAGGCCCGTCTCATGGTGTCCAAGGAAAGCGCTGCAACGGTCATCTACGATGATGGCTGCAAGCAGACGTACGACAAGCCGGGCGTCTACCCGATCAACGAGACCTGCGTGCTGCCGCCACCGCCAGTGGCCGCCGCGGGCAGCAGCGCGGGCGCGCCGAAGTGGCTCATCGGCACCGGCGTTGCGATCGGCCTGTATGCCATCGTCGACAGCCTCAACGACAACGACAACAACGACCAGTTGCCGGTCAGCCGCTGAGCCGGCGCAGCGCTGGCACGCTGCATGCGCCGTCTGCAACCCACGAAGGCCTGGCGTGAACGCCGGGCCTCTTTCATGAGTGCGATGCGCGGCCACGTGCGGGGATTGCCGTGACTCTGGTGCGCGGCGACGCCCGCGCCGTGCGTGGGTTCGATTCAATGACGTCGGCTGCGCGAACCCTTGTGGAGCGAGTCTCCAAACATGGTGGCTGATGGCGGAGCGGTGCGTGGCGAGCGTGCGCTGGCGATGTCCGGCGCGTTGCTGCTGCTGGTCTGCTTCTGCAGCGGCGGCAACTCCGCACAAGGGAATTGGGGGACGACGATATCGGGGTTGCTCGCGGTGCCGCTGCTGGTCGTTGCGGCTCATCGGAGCGGCGCGTTCGCACGCAGGGGCCTGGTCCGCTGGGGCGCCCTGGTCGCGGCTGCGATCGGTCTGCTTCCGTTGTTGCAGTTGTTGCCGATTCCGGACTGGTTGTGGAACCTTCCGCTGGCGCGGCGACCCTTGCTGCAGGATCTCGAAGCGGCCGGTATCGTTGCGCCCGATCGTCGCTGGTCGCTGACCCCCGGCGCCACCGAGCGCGATCTATGGTTCCTGCTGCCGGGTCTCGCGCTGTTTTTCTGCGCGCTCGCGGTGCGTCGCAGCGCCTGGCGTCCCATGCTCTGGTTGGTGGTAGGCCTGGCCTTGGCCAACCTCCTGTTCGCGGCGGCGCAGTTCGCTGCCGGCAAGGACAGCATCCTCAACCCGTATCCGGATTTCGCGCCGGCCTGGGGTGGCATTTTCGCCAACACCAATCACCAGGCTGATCTGCTCGTGATCGGCCTGATGCTGGCCCTGATGTTTCTGGCGCATGCCTGGCGGCGCTCTCGCGAGACCGGCCATTTTGGCGTCGCGTTCGTCGTGCCGGCCACGCTCGCGCTGATGTTTGTCGCGGCCTTGCCGGTGGTCGGGTCGCGAGCGGGTGTCATCGTGGCGATGATCATGCTGATGGGCGTGACCCTCGGTTCGGGACTGGCCAGGCTGCGCGCCATCCGAGAAAGCCGCACGCTGCAGATCGGCGCGCTGCTCAGCGTGGTCGTCTTCGTCATTGGTTTGCAGGCTGCGGTGGGCTGGTTGCGGATCGATGCAGGCGATCCGACCGTCAAGTACCCGCGCTCGAGGATGTTGATCGAAACGCTGCGCGTGGGTGCCGAACACGCCCCGCTCGGTGCAGGGGTCGGCGGCTTCATGCCGGCCTACCAGCAAGGGGCGCGCAACGAGGGGCTGATGAATGTCTACGTCAACAACGCCCACAACGATTACGCGCAATGGTGGCTCGAGGCCGGTATCGCCGGCATCGCGATTACCCTGCTCGCCCTCGGCGTGCTGGTTTCGACGCTGATCCGCCTGCTGCGTCTTCCGCCCGGCTCGGGCACGCGCAGCTCCGGGTTGGCGGCGATGATGGGGATCGGTGTGATCGTGCTGCATTCCATGGTGGACTATCCGCTGCGCACCCAGGCCCTGATGGCGATATTCGCGGTGCTGGCCGGCATTGCGGTGGCCGCGGCCAGTGCCGAGCCGGTATCGCCTCGACGCCGCGGCAGGCGTCGTCTCGGCGCAAGCCCGGCGGAGTAAGTGCGGCACGTTGGCGACATGTTCGCCGAAGATCGACGATCTTGTCCCGGAAGGGGCGTGACTTTGGGCGACTGCCACGGCTGGTCCAGGCACCCGCTGTCGTTGCTGCATCGAGCCAGGAACACGCGCGGTCGCCAACAGTCCCATCGGCCCATGCCTGCGCAGGGCGCAGCAATGGACCGGGTGCCTGGGCGTCGCGGGCCTCCTTTTCGCCGGCGGTGACGGTTTGTCGAAGCAGGGTGCAAGATGTGTTGCCTTGCTGCGGCCAATGCCCCTGTGGAAGAATCGCATCAAATGGCGGATTCATGGGGCGACCGGCTGCAAGTGGGCGCTCCACCCGGTTCGGGCTGAATGCGTTCCATTGAAGTTTCCGGGAGTTTTCGCGTGATCGATCCTGATGGCTACCGCCCCAACGTTGGCATCGTCCTGATCCGGGATGACGGTCGCGTGTTCTGGGCGCGTCGGGTCAATCGCGACGGCTGGCAGTTTCCCCAGGGCGGCATGCGCACCGACGAGACGCCGCTGGAGGCCATGTACCGCGAGCTCGAGGAGGAGACCGGCCTGCAGCCCGAGCATGTCGAAGTGCTGGGCGCCACGCCCGGCTGGCTGCGCTACCGCCTGCCGAATCGCTACGTGCGCCACCATGTGCGACCGACCTGCGTCGGCCAGAAGCAGGTCTGGTTCCTGCTGCGCTTCACGGGCGAGGAGGCGCATTTCCGCCTTGATGCCAACGAAAAGCCCGAGTTCGACCTCTGGCGCTGGGTCGATTTCTGGTACCCGAGCGAACATGTGGTCTCGTTCAAGCGCCGCGTCTATGAGCAGGCCCTCAAGCATCTGCTGCCGATGGCCGAAGCGCTGTGCCAGACCCCGCTGCGCAACACCTACCGCGACGACCCGGCCGCCGCCGAGCCGGCATTTTCGCGTTGAGCTGAACGGGTTTCGCTTCGGTAGTTGACAATCATTCGTATTTGCAATTGAATAGAGCCAGTCCCAACAGGGTTCTGGTCATGTACGTGTGTGTCTGCAATGGCATTACCGATCACGCGATCCGCGAGGCCGCGGCGCGCGGTGTCGACACCCTGGAAGAACTGACCATGCGCACCGGCCTTGGCAGCGGCTGCGGCAGTTGTACCGACGTCGCCCGCGAAATCCTTGCCGAAGCCCGCCCGCGCGTCCGCGAGTTTCCGTTGCCGCTGGCCGTCGCGGCCTGAGCGTTCGCCGTTGCATCCCTGATGGCACGCAAAAATGCGTGCGATTCGCGTTCCTGCCGGCGATGCCGGCACGCGTTATAGTCGCGGCCCGAGCCGCCTCGCGGCGTCCGCCCGCCCCCTCGAACGGAGAACGCGCCCATGAAAGGCGATGCCAAGGTCATCGAGCACCTGAACAAGGCGCTGCTCAACGAGCTGACCGCGATCAACCAGTATTTCCTGCACTCGCGCATGTACCGCAACTGGGGCTACGGCGAGCTGGCCGAGCACGAGTACAAGGAATCGATCGACGAGATGAAGCACGCCGATCGCCTGATCGAGCGCATCCTGTTCCTCGACGGTCTGCCGAACCTGCAGAAGCTCGGTAAACTGATGATCGGCGAGAAGCCGAGCGAAGCGCTCGCCTGCGACCTCAAGCTCGAAAAGATGGCGGTACCGGACCTCAAGGAGGCGATCGTCTACTGCGAGAGCAGCGGCGATTTCGTCAGCCGCAAGTTGTTCGTCGACATCCTCGAGTCCGAGGAAGAGCACATCGACTGGCTGGAAACGCAACTCGGCCTGATCGACCAACTCGGTGAGATCAACTACCTGCAGACCAAGATCGGCAGCTGAGCGATCGGCGCCGCTGGCGCGCCGCATGTAGTCCTATCCCGTTCGTGGTGAGCTCGTCGAAGCCTGATCGCGAATGCTCCACTGGATCGGGATGCTGAGGTCGTCCATTGACGGACTCGGAGTCTTTCCCCGCCGGTGATGCGGGGAGGTGTGGATTTCCCGCGGGTCGCCGTTCTTCCTTCGACTTCGCTGCGCTGCGCCCAGAGCCTGCCCCGGACTACGATCCGGGGACGAACGGGGGGTGAGGACCTCTTGTTGTTCCTTCTCCCGCTGGCGGGAGACCAACGCGGCAGGATTGCCGTTTTGCGCAGCGGAGCTGCCCGCGAGTTCAAGTCCCGAAGGGGGATGAGGGTGGGCTTTTGATCTTGGGGAATTGCCCTTCGACTTCGCTGCGCTAAGCTCAGGACGAACGGGGGTGAGGAGCTCTTGTTGTTCCTTCCCCCGCTGGCGGGGGAAGGTGCCCGGAGGGGGGATGAGGGTGGGCTTTTGATCTTGGGGAATTGCCCTTCGACTTCGCTGCGCTACGCTCAGGACGAACGGGGGTTTTTCGGCCCCTGCACTTTTCGAGTGGCTTGAAGCCTGCCCGGGACTACGATCCAGGGACGAGCGGATTTCTTGCGCACGAGCATCCGCGCGGATTGTTTCAGGTCAGGCCAAGGCTGGCGTAGGCGCGAACGACGCGCTGGTATTCGTTGTTGGCGCGCGTGGGCAGGGAGCCGAGTTCGTCGCTGCGTTTGGCGCGGGCGTCGATCTCGGCGCGCTTGGCGAGTTCGGCCAGGGGGAGGGCGCCGAGATTCGCGCTTGAGGACTTCAGCGAGTGGGTGATCTCGGCGATGGCTTCGTGGTCGGTCATGTCGACGGCCTCGCGCAGGCGCTCGAGCAGCTTCGGCGTGTCCTCGAAATAGACGTGCACGAGTCCGGCGAATCCTTCGCCCATGACTTCGAGCAGTTCCTGCACGACGGCCTGGTCGATGGCCGGTGGCATGTTTGCCGTGGCCGGGGTTGGCGCGGGCGCATCGGCGGGCGGTCGGGGTGGCGGCGCAGGTTGTGCCTGGGTCGGCTGGATAGTGATCTGTGCGGCTGCCGGCGTCGCTGCCGGCCTCGACCTTTCGCCGACCGCATCCGGCAGCCAGCGCGCGATGGTTGCCTCGAGCAAGCCGCGATCGAGCGGCTTGGTCAGGTAGTCGTCCATGCCGGCGTCCAGGCATTTCTCGCGATCGCCGACCATGGCATTCGCGGTCATGGCGATGATCGGCAACCGGGGCAGGCCTTGCCGGCGCTCGTCCTCGCGCCGCGTGCGCGCAGCCGTATAGCCGTCCATCACCGGCATCTGGCAATCCATCAGGACCAGGTCATAGGTCGTACGCCCGATCTTGTCCAGGGCGGCGCGGCCGTCGCCGACCATGTCGGCCTCGATGCCGAGCAGCGACAGCAGGCGCAGGGCGACCCGGGCATTGACCGGATTGTCCTCGACCAGCAAGGCGCGACCGTGCAGCTTGCGTGTCGGCAGGGTAGTGGGCTGCTCGAAGGTCGGGTCCGGCGCGCTGGCCAGCATCGGCACATCGTGCTTGACCTCGGCGTGGCCGACGCCGAGCAGGCGATTCAGCGTCTCGCGCAATTCGCGCTCGTCGAAGTTGTCCGACAGCGCGGTCAGCCGCTCGTCGCTGCGCAGGTCCTGGACGCCCTCATCGTGGCCGGCGACGAGGATGCGCAGGCCATCCAGCGATGGATCGCGTCGGATGTTGCGGATCAGGGCCACCGTGGCCGCGCCGACCGAGGCGACATCCACGATCAATACTTCGTACTGCCAGCGTTCGTCCTTGCCCGATGCGGCGCGCAGCTTGCTCAGCGCGTCGACCGCCAGGTTGCTCTGCAGGTGGGTCATGCCGATCTGCTGGACCAGCGCGCCGGTGCGGCGCAGGAAGGCGTCGTCGCTGCTCAGCAGCAGGGCGCGCACGCCGGCCAGGTCGGTGCGCCCGCGCAGGTCGCCGATGGCCTTCTGCAGCGGCACGTTGAACCAGAACACCGAACCGCGATCGAGTTCCGAGCGTACGCCGATCTTGCCCTGCATCAGGTCGACCAGGCGCTTGCAGATGACCAGGCCGAGGCCGGTGCCGCCGTAAACGCGCGTGGTCGAGGCATCCGCCTGGGAAAACGGCTGGAACAGCTTGGCCGCGGCTTCGGGCGAGAGGCCGATACCGGTGTCGCGCACGGCGAAGGTCACTTCGTGGTGGCTGCGCGATTCGCCGCGTTTGCTGATCTGGATGGTGACGCTGCCGCGCTCGGTGAACTTGATCGCATTGCTGACCAGGTTGGTCAGGACCTGGCGCAGGCGCACCGGATCGCCGCGCACGGCGAGGCGCACGGCCGGATCGATGACCACGCCGAGGCGCAGGCCCTTGGCCGTCGCGCTGCCTTCCATCAGGGTCGCAACCGAGTCGACCAGGTCTTTCAGGTTGACGCCGACGCATTCGAGTTCGAGCTTGCTCGCCTCGAGCTTTGAATAGTCGAGGATGTCATCGACGATGCGCAGCAGCTCCAGTGCCGACTGGTGCGCGGTCGCCAGGTAGTCGCGCTGGTCGGGGCGCAGCGGCGTCGAGCGCATCAGTTCGAGCAGCGGCACGATGCCGTTCAGCGGCGTGCGGATCTCGTGGCTCATGGTGGCGAGGAACTCGCCCTTGGCCATCGTCGCGGCTTCGGCCTCCTGGCGGGCGGCGACCAGTTCGCTCTGCATGGCGCGCAGCGATTCGAGCTCGCGCAGGATCGCCGCCGGTACTTCCGGCTCGGCGCGTGCCGTGGCGGCCGCGAATGGCAGCACTTCGGGACGGCGACGGGAGAGGACCAGCGCGACCAGGGCCGCGCCGGCGATGATGGCCGAGGCAATGGCGAGGCCGCCGAGCAGAAGGGTGAGCGGCAGCGCCGGCCGCAGGATCAGGGCGAGGCTGGTCGCCAGCGCGGCCAGGGCCACTGCTGCAATCAGCCATAGTGGCCAGCGGCTCGCGGGAATCTGTGCTGAAACGGGGCCGACAGGGGCGGATCGCTGCATCGCTTGGCTCAGCCGCTGGACGTCTGGAAATCGTAGTTGGTTTCGCGCGTGGCCTGCTGGACGAAGTTGCCCTGGATCAGGTCGATGCCGCTGGCCCAGAGCGAAGCGGCGACGCGCGCCTCTTCGACCCGCGGCGCGATGACCCGGCGTCCGCTGTCGTGGCACAGCTTGACCAGTTCGCGCAGTTCGTTGCGCAGGCCCTCGTCGGCATCGCTGGTGTAGCGTGGCGCCAGCTTGACGTAGTCGACCGGCAGGTTGAGCAGCATCGCGGTGCCCTGCGCACCGGCCTCGAGGCCGGACAGGGTCAGGCTGACCCCCAGTTCCTTCATGGACAGCGCAAACGCCGCATGTTCGGGCAAGGCCTCGGCGGCATCGGTCATGCGCATCTCGAGGGAGATATGCGAGGCCGGCACGCGGTGGGACTCGAGCGCGCTGCGCATCCACTCGACCAGACCCGGGTCGCGCACGCTGCGCGCCGATTGGCTGACGAACAGGCGCAGGTTGCGGCCGTCGCGAAGATGGCTGGCGATGGTGCCGAGGCAGCTGTCGAGCATCCAGCGATCGACCTCGACGATCAACCCGGCCGCTTCCGCCGCTGGCACCAGTTCGCTGGCGGCATAGACCCGATCGCCCACGGTGGGCAGGCGCAACAGCGCCTGGAACTGCTCTTCCTCTTCCCCGTGCAGCGAAACGATCGGCTGGAAGACGACCCGGAAACTCGACTTGTCGAGGGCCACGCGTATCGCCTCGATGACCGCGCTCTGCGCGCTTTCGTCGATGCCGGCCTCGACCACGACCACGCCGGTGCCATCGGGTGCCGCCGCCTCGAGCTGGGCGCGTTCGGCTGCGTCGATCATGGCCTTGGCGTCGCCCGCGGCGACCGCGAACGGGCAGATGCCGATGACCACGCCGAGCGTGCGCGGCGCCCTCGGTGTGCCGAATGCGGTGGTGGCGACGGCCTGGCGAAGCTGCTCGGCCTGCTCGCGCAGCGCGCCCACGGATCGATCCGGGTTGAGCAGCAGGAAGCTGCTGTCGCCGCAGCGGGCGAGCATGTCGTTGCCGCCGAGCCGTTCGCTGACCAGTGCGGTCAGGCGATCCATGAGCTGGCGGAATTCGGAGCGGCCGATGCTGTCGCGCAGGCTGCCCGCGTGCACGAGTTCGATGAACATGAGCCCGCCATCGCGCGTCGCGGCATCCTCCATGGCCAGCATCTCGGTGAGGCGACGGGCCAATTGCGCGGAGTCGTGCACGCCCTTGGCCGCCTCGCGGATCGCCGGCTTGCGCTTGCGCTCGAGCATGCGCGCGCGGCGCACGCGGCTGGTCACCGCGGTGATCAGGTGGCGCGGCGCGATCGGCTTGGTCAGGAAGTCGTCGCCGCCGGCGCTGAGTGCCTCGAAATGCTTGTCGGTGTCGCCTTCACCGGAGAGGAAGACGATCGGCGTCGACAGATAGGCTTCGCGCTCGCGGATCAGTGCGGTCAGCTCCATGCCGTCGCAGACCGGCATGTTGAGATCCATCAGGATCAGGTCGGGCCTGAACTCGTCGAGCTTGTCGAGCACGGCCGAGGCTTCGTTCACGGCCAGGGCCTGCATGCCGTTCTTGCGCAGGATCGATTCGGCGAACAAGGCCTGCGATCGATCGTCCTCGACGATCATGATGCGGAACGGGTCGGCGTTTTCCGCTGCATTCAGTTCGCGCAGCCTGCCCAGCACTTCCTCGGCATTCGCCGGTTGCACGATGAAGGCATCGCAGCCGGCGCGCATCGCCCGCAGGCGCGCCGCCAGGTCGGACTTCTGTTCGCTCAGGGCGATCAGCAGCACGCGCTGGCCGACGCGCGCGCGCGCGGCCCTGACCAGGGCGCCGACCTCCTCGATCGCCTCCTGGAAAATGCCGTCGAGGACGACAAGCGACGGCGCCGAGCGACTCAGCAGGTCCTTGAGTTCCTCGAGGCTTGCGGGCAGGTCGAGCTCGTAGCCCTGGGCACGCAGCTGAAGGTCGACCTCTGCAGCCATCGCGCTGCCGTCCGCCATGTGGCAGGCACGCCGATGCGTGGCCTCGGACGCCACCTCGCCGGAATCGCTGCCGCCGGCAACGATTGGTCCGTTGGCGACGGCCGCGCTTGGCGGCGCAGACGGCGGGTTCGCGGCGGGCGGCGTGGTCGCGGCCGGCGACGGGATCGTGACGGGTTCGGGCGTGCTGACCGGGCGCGGCGCAGCAGGCGCGGCGTCCGCTTCGGGCGGGGCGGCGTGCGCAGTCGCGCTGCGCCGGGCCGCCGCCAGCGTGCTGAAGCGTTTCCAGTAGTCGGCGGGCGGCCGCACCAGCAGCGGAAATCCGTTGGTTTCGGCCGCCGCATAGCCGAACAGTCGGGCCTCTTCGGCCGGCTGCGCGATGCCCGTGGAGGTCGACTCGCCGCCGCCGAGTCTGGCCAGGTGGCGCTGGATCTCGATCAGGGCCTCGGCATCGGGAATGCTGGGCGGATCGAGCAGGGTCCACAGGGACTCGGCCAGATCCTCGAGGCGATTCGCCGTCGTCGCGTTGCCGAGCAGGTGGCAGGTGCTGGCCAGCGCCTCGGCGTCTTCAGCCAGCAACAGGGCCGTGTTGATGTCCCAGTCGCCCTGGCACAGGTGCTTGCCGCGCTGGCACAGATCGCCCGTCCGCATCGGGATCTGGGTGGCGTAGGCGACCCGCGAGCGCGGCCGCCGGGCAATGGATTCCCTAACCTGCATGGGTCCCCCCGTGGAACCTGGCCCGACTATACCAGTGCATTGGGGAGGCCCTGAACACGTGGTGCAACCGTCGCATCAGAACGGCTTGACCACGACCAGCACGACGATCGCGATCAGCAGCAGCGCCGGGATCTCGTTGAACAGGCGCAGCCAGCGGCTCGAGCGTGTGTTCCGGTCGGCGGCAAAGCGCCGGACCATGACGACCAGCATCGCGTGGTAGCCGACCAGGCAGGCCACCAGCAGCATCTTGCAATGGAACCAGAGGCCGCTGGTCAGCAGCGCCGGCGCATGCCGCAGCCACCAGACCATCAGGGCGATGCCGAAGGCCAGGGCCAGCGCTCCGCCGACGTGGGTGATCATGAGCAGGCGGCGCTGCATGATCTTGAGGCGCTCGCGGACCACCGCTTCGCTGGCTTCCACGTGATAGACGAACAGGCGGGGCAGATAGAACAGACCGGCGAACCAGGTCACCACGAAAATCACGTGAAACGCCTTCAGCCAGAGCATGTTTGTCGTCTGCGCGTTAACATGCCGGCAGTATAACTGCGCTTGACGCCGCTCCGCGGGGCTGGCTATAAGCGCAATCCCATTTCCTTTCCGTGTTTTGCCAGGATCGCCCGATTCCGATGGCTCCGCCGCGCTTCGTCATTCGCCAGGTCAACCCGACGCGCTCGCGCTGGGTCTGGCTGTTCGCGGCCCTGATCTGGCTCGGTTCGCTGACCGTCGCCGTGGTCGTGACCGGTCTGGTGCTGGTGCCGCGCGAGCCGAGCGAAGCGGCGCGAGCAGCGGTCGACGATCTCGATACCAATGCGCTGAAGATGCGCATCGCCGTGCTCGAGCGCTCCGAACAGGTGGCCAAGGCGGCGCTCGGCGACCTGCAGCGCACCCTGCGCGACCGCGAGGAGGAAATCGCCGGCGTACGGGCCGACCTGGCCTTCTACGGACGCCTGGTCGGCGGAGCCAAGCGCGAGGGGCTGGCCGTGCATGCGCTGTCGCTGAAGCCGGTGCCCGACTCGCGGGCGTGGAATTTTTCCGCGACCCTGACCCAGAATTTCAAGCGTGGCCCGGAGACGCACGGTCGGCTGACGCTCGAGGTTTCCGGCATCGCCGATGGCAAACTGGTCACGTACGACTGGAAAGCGCTGACCCAGCAGTCCGGAAATCCCGGAATCGAGTATGCGTTCAAGTATTTCCAGCAGGTTAACGGCACCATCATGCTGCCGGAAGGCTTCGAGCCCAACCGCGTGCGCGCAATCGCGGACGGCGATGGCAATCGAAGCGAGCAGGAATTCTCATGGGACGACGCGGCGAAAGCCGAGGAGACAGACGATGTTCGGCAGTGACAAGCGAGGGAACCGTTCAATGGCCGCGATCACGACCCTGGTGGCCGAGGGAACGACGATCCGCGGCGACATCGAATTCAGCGGTGGCCTGCACATGGATGGCTCCGTCGAAGGGTCGATCAGCGCGCAGGGCGACAAGGCCGTGCTGACCCTGAGCGAAAAGGGCCGGGTGCACGGCGAGATTCGCGCCCCGAATGCGGTCATCAATGGCCAGGTCAAGGGCGACATCATCGTTTCCGAGCGCCTGGAACTGGCCGCCAATGCGCGCATCGACGGCAACGTCTACTACAAGGTGCTGGAGATGGCCGCCGGCGCCCAGCTCAACGGCAAGATGATCTACCAGGCCGAGCCCCAGCGGCAGCTGAGCGGTCCGAAAGCCGCGGAAACGGACGAGACGGACCCTCCGGCCACGGGCAAGGATTCCCGGGTCAAGTCGACGCAGGCGGCCTGATGCCGACTTCGCCCGGTCACGTGGCGCCCCGTGCCGTGGCTGCGGCGCTTGAATCCTGCGCAACCGCCTCGATCTGCAAGGGTCAGATGATCGTGTCAATTTCAGCCTGGCCTTGCGCATGAACAGCGACTCCGTCCCGACCTATCTCGACAGCGCCGACGCGCCGATGGTGTTCACCGCGGCTGCGGCGGGCAAGGTCACCGAACTGATTGCCGAGGAAGGCAATCCCGAGCTCAAGCTGCGTGTATACATCAGCGGCGGCGGCTGTTCGGGCTTCCAGTACGGCTTCACCTTCGACGAAGAGCGCGCCGAGGACGACCTGGCCATCGAGCGCGATGGCGTGGTCCTGCTGGTCGATCCGCTCAGCCTGCAGTACCTGGCCGGAGCCGAGATCGACTACTCCGAGTCGCTGACCGGCGCCCAGTTCGTCATCCGCAACCCGAACGCGAAGACGACCTGCGGATGCGGATCATCGTTCGCCGTCTGAGCATTGCGCCTGCGGGCATTCGCGACGGCGCGTGGCATCGCGGCCGGCATCGTCGGCGACTGCGCGAGCGCGGGCCGGGCACCCCATGAGCGCCGACCAGCGCAGCCGCCGAAACGTCTTCGCCGGCCTGGCCCTGGACCGCTGCAGCGAACGTCGGCTCGATCACGCGTGGTTCGAGAGCCAACTGGGCCACGCCGGCGCACGCTTCCTCGTGCTCGATACCGACGGCAAGGCCCTGGTCGACGCGGGTGCGAGCGCCTTGCGCTTCCTCGACGGCGGCGAACGTGCTGACCTGCTGGCCGCGGTCCGGCCTTCACTGCTCGGCCTGGATGCGCAGCACACACCCTACTTCCTGCTCAGCGCCGAAGCCGGCGAGGCCGCCACGCTGGCCACGAACTTCAGCTCGCGCTATCTCGACCTGCGCCGCGCCGGACTCGGCCTGCCGGCATTCGAAGCCGGCCTGTTCGCCTATGCGCGTGGCCTGGCGCACTGGCAATCGCGCACGCGCTGGTGCAGCGCCTGCGGCAGCGAACTGAGCCTCGAATGGGCCGGACATCGCGCCCGCTGCACCAACCCAGCCTGTGGCATCGAACATTTCCCGCGGACCGATCCGGCCATCATCGTCATCGTCACCTGGCGCGATGCCTGCCTGCTCGGTCGACAGGCGAGTTGGCCCGCGGGCCGCTATTCGACCCTGGCCGGATTCGTCGAACCGGGTGAAACCCTCGAGGACGCCGTGCGCCGCGAGGTCTTCGAGGAAGCCGGCGTGCGCGTGGTCGATTGCGATTACCACTCCTCGCAACCCTGGCCGTTTCCGTCATCGCTGATGCTCGGATTCACCGCGCGCGCGGACGATCCGAGCATCGCCGTCGGCGACGAGATCGACGAGGCGCGCTGGTTCGAAGTCGATGAATTCGTCGCCGATCTCGAAGCGGGACGGCTCGGCCTGCCGCCGCCGTTGTCGGTGTCCTATCGCCTGATCGAGCATTGGCTCAGGCAGGCCGGCGGTCTTGAGCTCAGCGAACTGAAGGCGCCGGCGACCTGGGCCTGACTGGACGCGGAAGCTGCGCGGGCTACAATCCTGACCACGAACGCCAACGCCGGATCCCATGGCCACGACCCTGATCGCGATTCTCATCGTGCTGCTGTCAACGCATGCATTGCCGGATCTGGCCCGCTTTCGGAACTTTTCCTGGCTGCGTGACTGGCTGCAGCCGGTCGATGGGAGAGCGGCAGGCGACGTGCGCGTGCGCACCTTGCTGGTGGCCGCATCGCTGGTCGTCCTGACCGGCCTGATCCAGGCCGCCCTGCATCGACACTGGTTCGGTTTGCTCGAACTGGCCTTCATGGTCGTCGTGCTGTTCATGTGCTGGGGGCCGCGCGATCTCGATGCCGACATCGAAGCGGTGCTCAAGGCGCCGGACAGCGCACGGCGCCGTGAGGCGGCCCAGTTCCTCGGTGACGGCGTCAGCCAGGAATCGATCCCGTTCAATGCCGCGGGCCTGATCGAGGCCAGTTTCGCCGCCGCCCTTTCGCGCCGCTTCGGCGTGCTGTTCTGGTTCGCCGTGCTCGGCCCGGTCGGCGCCCTGGCCTATCGGCTCGTGCAGCAACTGGCGCGCTCGCCGGCCTTCGCCGAAGCGATCGGCGATTCGCGCATGCGTTTCGAACGCGCCGCCCTGATCATGGATTGGGCGCCGGCCCACCTGCTTGCCTGGTCGCTGGCCCTGGTTTCGGATTTCGATGCCATCGTCAGTGCGTGGCGCGACTACCACCACGCCCACGGCCAGGGCTATTTCACGCTCGATCTCGGCTTCCTGGCGGTGATCGCACGGGCTGGTATCGATGCCGATGTCGCCGCCGGTGACGGCGGCGAAGAAAGCGTCGGCGACCCGCTCGCCGAACTGGCCGATACCCAGATTGTCCTGCGCCGCGTGCTGTATGTCTGGTTGGCCGTGATCGCGGTCATCGTGCTCGGCGGCTGGGCGACCTGATGATTGGCCCCCTGGAAAGTATCAGCGCAATTCGACTCCGGCCCAAGGGAGAAGGAACGATCGGAGAGGCTGCAGCGTGAAGCGCCTCTCCCGCTGGCGGGAGAGGCTGCCGACAGGCTGGTGAGGGTGGGCGGCAGAGCACGCTTTGGACCCTTCTCCCGCCGGGAGAAGTTGGCGCGCAGCGCCGGATGTGGGTACTCCGTGGCGTCGACATCGCGCCTCGCACGGACCCTCATCCGCCTTCGGCACCTACTCCCAGGGGGAGAAGGAAAGGCACGCTGCAGAGCGCGCTTTGGGCCCTTCCCCCGCCGGGAGAAGGAAAGGCGCGTCGCAATGAGCCGCCTCAGGCCCAGGCGCCGCGCAGCTCGCGCACGCGCTGCTCGAGCGTAGCGGCGCTGGCTTCGGTCGGTGCGACCGGTTCGCCGACGGCGAGCACGATGCGCGACCAGAACCGCCGCGGCAGGCGCATGCGCCCCGGCGCACTGTCGCGACGGCTGAAGATGCTGCCCCACAGGCCCCGGATCGCGAGCGGGATGACCGGCACCGCGCGCTGCGCGAGGATGCGCTCGACGCCGGGCCGGAAGGTCGCGATCTCGCCATCCGCGGTCAGGCCGCCCTCCGGGAAGATGCAGACGATCTCGCCTTCGGCCAGGGCGCGGTCGATTTCGGCGAAGGCCTTTTCGAGCAGGCCCGGATCCTCCTTGGCCGAGGCGATCGGAATGGCCTTGGCGGTGCGGAAGATGAAGCGCATCACCGGGATGTTGAAGATCTTGTAGTACATGACGAAGCGCGAGGGCCGGCGCACGCTGCCGGCGACGATCAGCGCGTCCATGTAGCTGACGTGGTTGCAGACGAGCAGGGCAGGCCCATGCTCGGGAATGCGGTCGAGCCCTTCGGTGCGGATCCGGTACAGCGTGTTGATCAGGATCCACGAAAGGAACCGCATGAGGAACTCGGGGACCAGCGTGTAGATGTAGATGGCCACGGCGGCATTCAGCACGGCCACGGCCAGGAAGATCTGCGGAATCGAAAAGCCGAGCGCGGTCAGGCCCAGGCCGAGGCCGGCCGACACCACCATGAACAATGCATTGAGGATGTTGTTGCCGGCGATCACGCGCGAGAGTTCGCTGCGGTCGGTGCGGCTCTGCACGAGGGCGAACAGCGGCACGATGAAGAGGCCGGCGAAGAGGCCGATCAGGAGCAGGTCGATGACGATGCGCGGGCTGCCAGCGGCGCCGAGGAAGCCCATCACGGTCAGGCCGTGGGCGCTGGCCGCGACGGGGCGCGCGAAGAACAGGTCGACCGCGAAAACGGTCATGCCGATCGAGCCGAACGGCACCAGGCCGATCTCGACCTTGTGGCCGGACAGGCGTTCGCAGAGCAGTGAGCCGATGCCGACACCGACCGAGAACAGGGCCAGGGTCAGGTTGAGCACGCCTTCGCCGCCGCCGAGGAAGGTCTGCGTGTAGGCCGGCAGCTGGGCCGTGAACACGGTGCCGAAAAACCAGAACCACGAGATGCCGAGGATGGCGTTGAAGATGGTGCGGTCCTTGACCACGTAGCGCAGCACGCGCAGCGTTTCGCTGGCCGGATTCCAGTTGAACTTGAGGTCCGGCGCGGTGGCCGGCGCCGGAGGGATCGCGCGGCTTACCAGGTAGCCGATCACGGCCACGCCGACGACGAGGATCGAAGCCGCGGTGGTACCGAAATCGCCGAGCGCCATCAGCGAACCGCCGGCCATCATGCCGATCAGCACGGCCATCGAGGTACCCATCTCGACCAGGCCATTGCCGCCGACCAGTTCGTCGATATGCAGCGCCTGCGGCAGGATCGCGTATTTGATCGGGCCGAAAACGGTCGAATGCAGGCCCATCAGGAACAGCACGACGAACAGAAGCCAGACCTGGTGGGCGTGGAACGCATAAACCGCCATCAGCATCGCCGCGATCTCGAACAGCTTGACGTAGCGGATCAGGCGGGTCTTTTCGAACTTCTCGGCGATCTGTCCGGCCGTCGCCGAGAACAGGAAGAACGGCAGGATGAACACGGCCGGCGCGATCATTGCGTAGAAGCTGACCGCCTCGATGGCCAGGCCGAGATGGAAGCCGATCAATACGACCATGCCCTGGCGAAAGGCGTTGTCGTTGAAGGCGCCGAGTGCCTGGGTCGTGAAGAACGGCGCAAAGCGCCGCTTGCCGAGCAGGGTGAACTGGCTGTGTTCGGACATGGGCGCGGATGGCTGTGCGGGGACGGTGCCGGCAATTTAGCAGAGGCGCGCGGCAGGGCAATGCCGGGAATGCGGAACCCGTGCGGGATTGGCCCGGCGGTCGGGTGTATCTTCGCTCGCGTGCAGGGCGGGAACCGGACGCGCGTCGAAGGGTGGCCGCACCGGTTTGCCAGCCTGGCGCGCTTCGTCCACGATGAACCGGGGAGGGTTCAAGCATGGCGGAAAACGACCGACAGCATCTGCCGCGAACCGCGGCGGCAAGTCGATGGCGCTATCGCGTGGGGCGCGAGCGTGGCGCGATCGGTCGTTTTGCCGACGCCCTCGAGCACGACCTGGTCGCGGCCGGGGTCGCCGAATCGGTGCGCCAGACCCTGGCCACCGTGCTCGATGAGCTGCTGGCCAACGTCCTCATGCACGCCCAGTCCGCGCGTGGCCCCGTGCATGTGCATCTGCGCCGGCGCAAGGATGACCTGATCGTGCGGCTTCGCTACTGCGCAACGGCATTCGATCCGACAGCGATCGCGGCGGCGCAGATGCCGGCCTCACTGGCCGCCGCCACACCGGGCGGTGTCGGCATCGCCATGGTCCGCGCGATGACGCGCGAATTCGTCTACGCGTTCCGACGCGGCGAAAACCACCTGCGCGTGCGTGTGGCGCTCCAGACAGCGGGAATAGGGAATGGGGAGCGCGGGAATGGGGAATGGGGAATAGGGAATCGTTAAAGGCAAGGGCAAGAGCTACAGCAAGAGCAAGCGCAAAAGGCAAAAGCGAAGAGCGCTCCGCTTGAACCATTCCCCATTCCCTATTCCCGACTGAGCGCTCGGTGGCCAATGTCGCGCCGGTGGAAGGCGCCTTCGAAGCGCAGCCTGGCCAGGGCCGCGTAGGCGCGTTCGCGGGCGGCGCCGATGTCGCTGCCGAGGGCGCAGACGGTGAGGACGCGTCCGCCGGCCGTGACCACCTGGCCGTCGCGCTCGCGCGTGCCGGCATGGAAGACCTTGGTGTCCTTGCCGAAGTCGGTGTCGAGGCCGTCGATCGGATCGCCGCTGCGGACCTTGCCCGGGTATCCGTGCGCGGCCATGACCACGCCGATCGCCGGACGCGGGTCCCATTGCACGTGCATGCCCTTGAGCCGGCCGGCCAGCGCCGATTCGATCAGTTCGACCAGATCGGACTGCAGGCGCAGCATGATCGGCTGTGTTTCCGGATCGCCGAAGCGCACGTTGAATTCGATGACCTTCGGCGCGCCGTGACGGTCGATCATCAGGCCGGCGTAGAGGAAGCCGATGAATGGCGCACCTTCGGCGGCCATGCCGGCCAGGGTCGGCCGGATCACCTCGTCCATGATGCGACGATCGACTTCGGGCGTGACCACCGGCGCAGGCGAATAGGCGCCCATGCCGCCGGTGTTCGGTCCGGTATCGGCCTCGCCGACGCGCTTGTGATCCTGGCTGGTCGCCATTGGCAGTGCGTTCTGGCCGTCGGAGATGACGATGTAGCTGGCCTCCTCGCCCTCGAGGAATTCCTCGATGACCACGCGCGCCGAGGCATCGCCGAGCGAGTGCGCCCCGAGCATGTCGTGCAGCGCCTGCTCGGCATCACCGAGGGTCAATGCAACGACCACGCCCTTGCCGGCGGCAAGCCCGTCGGCCTTGATGACGATCGGTGCGCCGTGCTTGCGCACGTAGGCCAGGGCCGGTTCGAGATCGGTGAACACGGCATGCCGCGCGGTCGGAATGTTGTGGCGGGCGAGGAAGGCCTTGGCGTAGGCCTTCGATCCTTCCAGCTGCGCCGCGATGCGACGCGGCCCGAAGCAGGCGAGGCCGGCGGCACGGAACCGGTCGACGACGCCGAGCACGAGCGGAATCTCCGGACCGACCACGGTCAGGTCGATCTTCTCGCGCCGCGCCAGCGCGAGCAGTCCGTCGATGTCGTTGACCGCCACATCGGCATTGCGCATGCGCGGCTCGTGCGCGGTGCCGGCATTGCCCGGTGCCACGACGACTTCGGTGACGCGCCTGGACTGGGCCAGTTTCCAGGCCAGCGCATGCTCGCGCCCACCGGAGCCCACAACCATGATTTTCATGGTTGCGGGATTCGGGATTTGGGATTCGGGATTCGAAAGAGCACGGGCGTCATGTCACTCGTTGTCATAGGGGCAGTGTCAGTGTGCTGTGATGGGTCGGCGTGAGATCAGAGCCGGCGATGGCCACAAACTCTGGCATGACCCATCGAATCCCGAATCCCCAATCCCGAATCCCGGCACTAGCGCGCCGCGCTAGTGCCTGAAATGCCTCACCCCGGTGAACACCATGGCCATGTCGTGTTCGTCGGCGGCGACGATCACTTCGTTGTCGCGCATCGAACCGCCGGGCTGGATGACCGCGCGGATGCCGGCCTGGGCGGCCATGTCGATGCCGTCGCGGAACGGAAAGAAGGCATCCGAGGCCATCACGCTGCCGGGGACGCTGAGCCCGGCTTCCTCGGCCTTGATCGCGGCGATGCGGGCGCTGATCACGCGGCTCATCTGGCCGGCGCCGATGCCGATGGTGCGGCTCTCGCGGGCATAGACGATGGCATTGGATTTCACGTACATCGATACGTGCCAGGCGAACAGCAGGTCGCGCAGTTCGTCGGCGTTCGGCACGCGCCTGGAGACGACCTTGAGGTCAGTCAGCATCAGGGTGTCGCGATCCGCGTCCTGGGCCAGCATGCCGCCGGCGATGCGCTTGTAGTCGACCGACTGGCCCGATTGTTCCGGCCAGTCGCCGGTGGCCAGCAGGCGCACATTCGGCTTCTTCGCGAAAGCGGCCAGTGCGGCATCTTCGACGCCCGGCGCAATCACGACTTCGACGAACTGGCGCTCGAGGATCAGTGCGGCCGTCTCTGCGTCGAGCCGGTGGTTGAAGGCGATGATGCCGCCGAAGGCCGACACCGGATCGCAGGCGTAGGCGTGCTCGTAGGCCTCGCGCACGCTGGCGCCGAGGGCGACGCCGCATGGATTGGCGTGCTTGACGATGACGCAGGCCGGCGTGCGCTGGAACGCCTTGACGCACTCGAGCGCGGCATCGGCGTCGGCGAGGTTGTTGTAGGACAGTTCCTTGCCGGCCAGTACCTGGGCCGTGGCAATGGTGCCGCGCGGCGCATTGCGTTCGACGTACAGCGCTGCGGCCTGATGCGGATTCTCGCCGTAACGGAGGATGCGCTTGCGCTCGTAGGCGAGGTGCAGGTTCGGCGGGAACGGCTCGCTGTTCTCGCCCTGGGTTCGGGCGCCGAGCCAGCTGGCGACGCGGCCGTCGTAGGTGGCGGTATGGGCGTAGGCCTTGGCCGCGAGGCGCCGACGCAACTCGATCGGGGTGCCGCCATGGGCCAGCGCATCGAGCACTTCGGCATAGTCGGCCGGATCGCACAGCACGATCACGTGTTCGTGGTTCTTGGCCGCCGCGCGCAGCATGGCCGGGCCGCCGATATCGATGTTCTCGATGGCCTCCTCGAGGCTGCAATCAGGACGTGCCGTGACCGTGTCGAAGGGATAGAGGTTGACCACGAGCAGATCGATCGCGGCAATACCGTGTTCGGCCATGACCGCGTCGTCGGTGCCGCGGCGGCCGAGCAGGCCGCCATGCACGAGCGGGTGCAGGGTCTTGACGCGGCCGTCCATGATCTCCGGGAAACCGGTCAGGGCGCTGACCTCGGTCACCGGCAGGTGCGCACCACGCAGGGTCTGCGCGGTACCGCCGGTGGAAACGAGGCTGATGCCCAGCGCATCGAGGCCGCGAGCGAGGTCGCAGAGGCCGGACTTGTCGGACACGCTGAGCAGCGCGCGGCGGGCGGGGGCAAGCGGAGTTTCGAACATCGGTCAGCCGGAGGCGGTCTTGCAATCGCGCAGTATAGCGGCGCAGGGGGCGCGGAAGTCGCTCAACTGAGGCCGTACTGCTGGAGCTTCTTGCGCAGGGTCGCGCGATTGATGCCGAGCGCGGCGGCGGCGCGGCTCTGGTTGCCGCCATACCAGTCCATGACTTCCCGCAGCAGCGGCTGCTCGACTTCGCCGAGCACGAGCGCATGCAGTCCCTCGGTTGGCTGCGACTCGACATCGCTCAGATAGCGCCGGACGGCGCGTGCGACGCATTCGCGCAAGGCGGGTTGCAAGGCGGAATCGTGCGCGGCGTCAACGCGCAACGGAGAAACGGCATTCACGGAAATCGGGCCCCCGAGGCTTGTTCTTGTCGTGACGGCGCCACGTGAACTCCTGATTTCGCGTGGCGGGTCGTGGATAGTAGCGCCACGCGAGGCGCTTGATAAGTGCTGTTTGTCGTTTCCGGTGAATTCGGTAACCGAACGGAACGGATTCGCCGGGCTTCTATTCGAACTTGAATTCGAACGCGACCGCGCTCTTGCCCGGATCGGCGACCTCGAACACGAGCGGCGCCTTGGCCTCGGGAGCGAGGCCCCGGGCCAGCGCGCGCGGGTCGCTGATGTACTCGCCGGGCAGGAAGCGGCGCATCGCAATGCGTTGTTCGTCGAGATCGGACAGGGTGATTTCGACGACTGGAAACGGTTGGGCGAAGTCTGCGGCGTTCTGCAGGGTGGCCGATATGATCAGCGCGCCCGGCACCGACGGGTGCGGCCGGATGTCGCGCGAGGCTAGTTGCAGCAGATCATCATCGCGACGCAGCGGCAGCCGGCAGCCGAGGGTTGCGCAGGCGCTCTCGACCCACGGCCGCAGGCTCGAATCGTTGATCCACAGATCGCGTTCGGCCCAGGCGATTTCCCCGCCCAGCAACAGGGTCAGGACCAGGCTGCCGACGATCCAGCGACCATTGTGCTGCGGCCGGTGGTGGCGCCGATGGCGGGTGAATTGCGGTGGGCCCGAAGCGCGCTCGTGCGCCCGCGGGCGATCCTGCGGGTCGAAATTCAGCGACCCCTGCGGACCCCGGTTGGGGCGAAACACCGGTAGGCCGAGTTGCGGCGGCGTGGCCTGTTCGGCATGGCGTTCAAGCTTGCCGATCGGTTCGGCCGGCAACTGCTCGCTCAGCGTCGGCAGGGCATCGAAGACGGCATTGCAGTGCGAGCACCGAACGGCCGCATGCGCGGCGGCCAACTCGGCGCTGCCGAGCTTGAACACGGTCAGGCATTCGGGGCATTGGGTGTACATGTCTGGATTCTAGCGGCTGGCGCGCATCGACGGAGCGACTGGCGTCTCGATCCGGCCGATGGTTTCGCGCGCTTCGCTCAGCGCCGGCGCCGACCCTCGATGCGGACCCAGTCCTCGCGAATGCTGACTTTGAGGTCCTCGAACCATTCCGCATAGCGCTCCAGCAGTTCGGGTTCCTGACCCTTGAGGATGCCGGACAGGGCCATGCGGCCCGCGGGCCTGACCCGGTCGGCGAAGCGTGGTGCGAGTTCATGCAGCGGTCCGGCCAGGATGTTGGCGACGAGGTAATCGGCAGGCGTGCCGGGTTCGGCGTCGGGCAGGAACAGCGCGAGCCGATCACCGACGCCGTTGCGCCGGGCATTGTCGCGGCTGGCCTCGAGTGCCTGCGGATCGTTGTCGACAGCGATGACGTTGCGGGCGCCGAGCAGGGCCGCGGCGATGGCCAGCACGCCCGAGCCGCAGCCGTAATCGATCACGCTGGCACCGTCGAGGTCCGCGGCGTCGAGCCACTCCAGGCACAGGGCCGTGGTCGGGTGGGTGCCGGTACCGAAGGCCAGGCCCGGATCAAGGCGGACCACGATCGCATCGCCATCGGCCGGCGGTTCGACATTCCACGGATAGATCCAGAGACGCCTGCCGAACTGCATCGGCCGGAACTGATCCATCCAGGCCCGGGTCCAGTCCTGGTCGGCGACGTCGCGAAACTGGATCTGGTCCGGTTCGAGTTCCGGCAGCAATTCGCCGAGTACGTGGATCAGTCCGCTGCGATCGGTGCCGGCTTCGAACAGCGCGGACAGGACCACCTGCGACCAAAGGGGTGTCTCGCCCACGGCGGGTTCGAGGATGGCTTGCTCGTCGCTGGTGTCGGCATCGGCATCGAGCAGGGTCACCGACAGGGCGCCGACATCCTCGAGCGCAGCCTCGACGCTTTCCTGCTGGTCCGAGCGAAGGGTCAGGGAGAGTTCAAGCCAGCTCATTGCGGGAAGGGATCTCGGTCTGGAAGGAGCAGGGCGCGGTGATACGCGCACCGGCATGGTTGGGCCACTGGACAATCACTGCGGGCGACAGGTCCGCGGAGCGCCCACGAATGCGCAGCTCTGCGGGCCCCGGCGCATCAACTCAGGCCGATCGATTTTTCCTTCGCTTCGGCCATGCGCTTTTCAAGGTAATGGATGTTCATGCCGCCGGCCTGGAAGCCGCGATCGGCCATGATCCGCATCTGCAGGGGCAGGTTGGTCTTGACCCCTTCGATGACCACTTCGGCGAGCGCATTGCGCATCCGCGCGACTGCGGTGGCGCGGTCGCGTCCGTGCACGATCAGCTTGCCGATCATCGAATCGTAGTTCGGCGGGATGCGATAGCCGTCGTAAATGTGCGTGTCGGTGCGCACGCCGGGACCGCCGGCGGCGTGGAAGCGCTTGACCGTGCCCGGGCTCGGCATGAAGGTGTCCGGATCCTCCGCATTGATGCGGCATTCGATGGCGTGCCCGGTGATGCGGATGTCCTGCTGGCGCAGCGTCAGCTTTTCGCCGGCGGCGATCAGCAGCTGTTCGCGGATCAGGTCGACGCCGGTGATCATCTCGGTCACCGGGTGCTCGACCTGGATGCGCGTGTTCATCTCGATGAAGTAGAAGCGGCCATCCTCGTAGAGGAATTCGAAGGTGCCGGCGCCACGATAGTTGATGCGCAGGCAAGCCTCGACGCAAACCTTGCCGATGGCCTGGCGCTGTTCCTCGGTGATGCCGGGGGCCGGCGCCTCCTCGACCACCTTCTGGTGGCGGCGCTGCATCGAGCAGTCGCGTTCGCCGAGGTGGATCGCGCTGCCCTGGCCGTCGGCCAGCACCTGGATCTCGACGTGGCGCGGATTCTCGAGGAATTTCTCCATGTAGACCTGGTCGTTGCCGAATGCGGCCTTGGCTTCGGTCTTGGTCATCGAGATCGCATTGCCGAGGTGCGCTTCGGTGTGCACCACGCGCATGCCGCGCCCGCCGCCACCGCCGGCCGCCTTGATGATGACCGGATAGCCGATGTCGCGCGCGATGCGCGAGTTCTCGGCCATGTCATCGCCGAGCGGGCCGCCCGAACCGGGTACGCAGGGCACGCCGGCCTCCTTCATCGCGCGGATCGCCTCGACCTTGTCGCCCATCAGGCGGATCGTCTCGGCGCGCGGACCGATGAAGATGAAACCGGACTGCTCGACGCGCTCGGCGAAATCGGCGTTCTCGGAGAGAAAGCCGTAACCGGGATGGATCGCCTGGGCATCGGTGACTTCGGCGGCGGCGATGATCGCCGGCACGTTGAGGTAACTCTCCGAAGCCGGCGCCGGGCCGATGCAGACCGATTCGTCGGCCATGCCGACATGCTTGAGATTGCGATCGACCGTCGAATGCACGGCCACGGTCTTGATGCCGAGCACATGGCAGGCCCGCAGGATGCGCAACGCGATTTCGCCGCGATTGGCGATGACGACTTTGTCTAGCATGGGGGCGGGGATTCGGGATTCGGGATTTGGGATTCGGAAAGGCGCGCGTCGATCGGACGCTTCTCCAGCGCGTGCATCAATGCATTCATGCGGGCAAATGTCCTGTGCAGGAGTTCTTGTGTTGCTGCGGAGGGGGTAGCAAATCCAAGACGGAGTGCGATGTTGAGTTGGGTGTCGAGTTCGGAGAGGGAGCCGCGCGCGATGGCAAGGAATCGAAGGTAGTCGGGGGTCGACCGCCGAGCTGCGCCCTCAGCGATGTTGGAGGGAATACTGACTGCAGCGCGACGCATTTGACTGACGAGCCCGAATCTCTCGGCCTCTGGAAAGGAGCCCGTCATCTGATAGACGGCAACTACCAGCGACATGGAGTCTTGCCAGACGTCCAGCCGTTCATGAGGTCGCATTTGCGAATCCCGAATCACGAATCCCGAATCCCCGCCCTTCAGCCAATCACAAACAAAGGCTCATCGAATTCGACTGGATGGCCGCTTTCGGCGAGCACGGCGAGGACGGTGCCGGATACTTCGGCTTCGATCTGGTTGAACATCTTCATGGCTTCGATGATGCCGAGGGTATCTCCGGCCTTGACCTTCTGGCCGACGCTGACGAATGGCGGTGCGTCCGGGTTCGCCGACGCATAGAAGGTACCGACCATTGGCGAGCGCACGGTGGTGCCGGGCGGCAGGTCCTTCGACGGCGAAGAGGCCGCTGCTTCCGGTGCGCTGGGCGCCGGACTCGCCGCGACCGGCGCCGCGGCCTGCACGGCGGCCGGACCGGCCGACGGCGGCGCCGTGCAGGTCGGCGCCATGTTCTTCGGATACCGCGACAGGCGGACGATTTCCTCGCCCTCCTTGATCTCGAGTTCGGCGAGGTTCGATTCCTCGAGCAGATCGATGAGCTTCTTGATCTTGCGCAAATCCATGGGTGTCACCTGTGCTGTGGACCGGGGCCACGCGGGACCCGGGCCGGTGGGAATCCGTAGTCAGTTCGTGGCGAGCCGGCGCAGGATGAATTCGAGCGCCATGCGGTAGCTGTCGGCGCCGAAGCCGGCGACGACGCCGTGTGCGATATCGGAGAAATACGAGTGCTGGCGAAACGCCTCGCGCGCGTGCACGTTGGACAGGTGCACCTCGACGAAGGGAATCGCCACGGCCGCCAGCGCATCGCGCAGGGCCACGCTGGTGTGCGTGTAGCCGCCCGGATTGATCGCGATCCAGGCGATCCCCTCTTCGCGCGCCTGCTGTACGCGGTCGATCAGGGCATGCTCGGCGTTGGACTGGAACGTGGCCAGTTGCTGCCCGGCCGCCTCGGCCAGGCCGACCAGGGAGGCATCGATATCGGCCAGCGTGGCATACCCGTAGACCTCCGGCTCGCGCGTGCCGAGCAGGTTGAGGTTGGGTCCATGCAGGACGAGGATCTTGGCCAAGAACGCCCCCGGAACGGCCGCCGATCGGCCGGTTCAAACAGCGCCGTAGTGTCATCGAACCGGCCGGTTCTGTCCAGTTCGGCGACGTTGGGCGAAATTCGAGGTCGCGAACGAGTCTGCAGGTGCGCTGCAGGGGCGGGCCCGAGCCCCCCTGTCGGATTCCTGTCCCCGGGATCGGCTCCTGGCGCCCGGCGTCCCGTCAGAACGTGGCGCAGTCGATGACGAAGCGGTAGCGCACGTCGCCCTTGATCATGCGTTCGTAGGCTTCGTTGATCTTCTCGACCGGGATCAGCTCGATGTCCGAGGCGACGCCGTGTTCGGCGCAGAAGTCGAGCATTTCCTGGGTTTCGCGGATGCCGCCGATCAGCGAGCCGGCCAGGCGCCGGCGGCCCATGATCAGCGGACCGGCCGAGAGCGGGACCGGCTGGTCGGGCAGGCCGACCAGGATCATCGTGCCGTCGCGGCGCAGCAGGCCGAGGTAGGCGTTGTAGTCGTGCGGCGCGGACACGGTGTCGAGGACGAAGTCGAAGGAGCCGGCCCGGGTCTTGAACACGGTCGGGTCCGAGGTCGCGGCAAAATCATCGGCGCCGAGCGCGAGCGCATCGTCGCGCTTCGACGGCGAGGTGCTCAGCACGGTGACCCTGGCGCCCATCGCGCGGGCGATCTTGACGGCCATGTGGCCGAGGCCGCCGAGGCCGACCACGGCGACCGAGTCGCCGGCCTCGACCCCGTAATGGCGCATCGGCGAGTAGACCGTGATGCCGGCGCAGAGCAGCGGCGCGGCGCGATCGAGCGGGATGCTTGGCGGGATGCGCAGCACGTAGTTCTCGTCGGCGACGATGCGTGTCGAATAGCCGCCATGGGTCGGCGTGCGCGTGCCGCGTTCGAAGCTGTTGTAGGTGCCGGTCATGCCTTTCTGGCAATACTGTTCCTCGCCCTCGCGGCAGGACGCGCATTCGCGGCACGAATCGACGAAACAGCCGACCCCGACCGTGTCGCCGACCTTGTATTTCGTCACCGCATCGCCGACTGCGCTGACCTCACCGACGATCTCGTGGCCGGGCACCATCGGGAAGATGCCGCCGCCCCATTCGGCGCGGGCCTGGTGGATGTCGGAATGGCAGACGCCGCAGTAGCGGATGTCGATCTGCACGTCGTGCGGCTTCGGCGCGCGGCGTTCGATGGTCCAGGGAGCCAGTGGAGCTTTGGCAGTGGCGGCGGCGTAGGCGGGAGTCGACATGGCGGGAAGTCCTGTGACGATGGCGTGCAAGGGAGCTGAGGAAGGCCGGGTCGGGCGCCGCAAGCGGCGGAGCCGAGCATGGCCGGCATGTGCGGATCAGGGGAACAGGCGCTGCGCTTCGAGCGACGCCTGCCTACAGGTACGGTGCAATCCAGTCATCGAGCGCCTGTTCGCTGAAGTTGCCCATGCGCGTCGCCAGGATACGGCCGTCGCGGCCGATCAGCGCCGTGTACGGCAGCACGCTCTGGGTATTGCCCAGTGTCAGCGACACATCGGGCGGCTCGTCCGGGGAATTGATCAGGATCGGATAGGACACGGGGTTCTGCTCGAGGAACGCGAGCGCCACTGGCGCCTCCTCGGCGGCCACGCCGATCACTTCGACGCCGCGCGCCGCGTAGCGCGTGCGGGCGCGGTCGAGCATCGGCATTTCCTCGCGGCAGGGTCCGCACCAGCTGGCCCAGAAATTGAGCACGACGAGCCTGCCGTTCCACTCCGACAGGCTGCGCGGCTTGCCGTCGCGATCCGGCAGGCGGATGGCACCGGCAGCGTCGCCGATCGCCAGCGCCGCACTGTGCGTGCTCGGCATGGCCGGCAGCGGGGCCGGCGCCGGGCGCAGCAGGGCGCTCAGCCCGAGGCCGAGGCCGGCGCTGGCCATGGCCAGCAGGATGATCAGCAGGTTGGTTCGATTGAACATGCGCGAGCGGGCTCAGTACCGGGATTGCAGGGGCACGGGAACGTCGGTGCCGGTCAGGGCGATGGGGTGGCCAGGGCAGCCTCGACGGCGCTTTCGGTGAGAACCGTCGGCAGCACCGTGCCGTTGCCCTCGCTGCCGTGGAAGACCACGTACAACGGTACACCGACCGCGCCGTGCTGTTGCAGGAAGGCGGTGATCTCGGGGTCGACGTTGGTCCAGTCGCCCTTCATGTAGACGGCATTGGCACGGCTCAGCGCGGCTTCGAAGTTCGTCGTGCCGAGCACGCGCTTTTCGTTGGCCTTGCAGGTCACGCACCAGTCGGCGGTCATGTTGACGAACACCGTGCGGCCTTCGGTGCGCAGCGCGGCGAGCTTGTCCGCGGAATAGGCGATCGCGGTTTCCGATGCATCGAGGGCCTTCGACGGCGGTTCGATGCGCGTGATCATCCAGACCGGCACCAGCGATGCGAGCAGCAGGATCACCGCCATCACGCGCGAGGCGATTCCACCCTTCCAGCGCCCACGCTCCATCGACCACAGGGCCAGGGCCAGGATCACCGCGCCGAACAGGACGAGACCGATCGCATCGACGCCGCGTTGCTTGCCGAGCACCCAGACCAGCCAGACGCCGGTCAGGTACATCGGATAGGCCAGCACCTGCTTGAGCGTCTCCATCCATGCGCCCGGCTTCGGCAGGCGCGAGGCCAGCGCCGGCACGAAGCCGACCAGCAGGAACGGCAGGGCCAGGCCGAGGCCGAGGGCGAGGAAGATCAGCAGGGCGACGATCGAGGAGGAGGCGAAGGCGAAGGCCAGGGCCGGACCCATGAACGGTGCCGTGCATGGGCTGGCGACCACGCAGGCGAGGACGCCGGTGAAGAAGTCGCCGGCCGGCCCCGAGCGCGAGGCGAGGCCCTGGCCGGTACCGGCCAGGCTGGCGCCGATCGTGAACACGCCCGACAGGCTCAGGCCCACCGCCAGCAGCACGTAAACGAGGATCGCGACGAAGGCCGGCTGCTGCAGCTGGAAGCCCCAGCCCAGGGCCTGACCGGCGGCACGCAGGGCGATCACGAGCAGGCCGATCGCGGCGAACGAGGTCAGTACGCCGGTGGTGTACCAGAGCGCGTGGCTGCGGGCCTTGTGCAGGCTCTCGCCACTCTGGGCCAGGCCGATGACCTTGAACGAGAGCACCGGCAGCACGCACGGCATCAGGTTGAGGATGATGCCGCCGAGCAGGGCGAACAGCAGCGCGGCGACGATGCCGATCGCGGTCGCCTTCGGCGGCTGGGTGCGCAGTGCGTTGTCGGCCAGGCCACCGGTTGCGGCCTCGGCGGCCGGCGCCGGCGCGGCGACGAAGGTCTTCGCCGCATCGGCAAGCTGGTCGGCGCTGGCCGCTTCGAGATCGACCGATACCGTGCGCTGCATGACCGGATAGCAGATGCCGTTTTCCTTGCAGCCCTGGTACTCGCCGAGCAGCTGGATGGTCTGGGCCTGTCCGTCCGGACGTTTCAGGGCGATCGGCAGCTCGACCTGGTTGTAGTAGACGACGACCGTGCCGAAGTGCTCGTCGGTGTGGTCGACGCCGGGTGGCCACTGCGGCGCGCCGAGTTCGACGCCGCTGGCATCGGCCACCTGCACGCTGCTCTTGTCGCGATAGAGGTAATAGCCCTTCGGCATGGTCCAGCGGGCCAGGATCTCGGTCGGGCTCATCTCGATCGCCTCGAACACGAAGGCCTGCTCGGGTGGCAACGCTTCCTCTTCATCGAGCGGGTTGAGCGCGCCGCCGAGGACGCTGCCGGCCGCCAGCTTCTCGGCCAGTGCGCTCGGCGCGCCAGCCGTGTCCGCGACCGGTTCGGTCAGCGAGAGCCGGGTCGGATGCGGCGGGTAGCAGATCTTCGGGTCGATCTCGTGGCAACCCTGCACGGTGACCGTGAGTTCGACCGGGCCGCCACCCGCATCGGTCCGGCGGTAGGGCAGCCTGGCTTCGATCGCGTCGTGGTAGATCTCGACGTCACCGAAGAACTCGTCGTGCTTTTCGAGACCCTTGGGCAGATCCAGCGCGCCGAGCTCGAGTCCGGCCTGGCTGGTCTTGGCGTTGATCCGGCCCTTGTACAGGTAGTAGTCCTTCGCGATCTGCCAATGCAGGGCGATCTGGCCCGGGGCGACGATTTCGGCATTCAGCACGTAGGCCTGTTCGACCGGCAGCAGGCCGTCCTGTTCCTGGGCGTGCGCGGCAGTGGCGAAAGCGAGCAGGGCCAGGGCACTGGCGAGGAAGTAACGCATCAAGGGACGGCTCCGGTGGCTGGGGCGATGCGGTCGCTGGCGAGGCAGGCAGCGCATCAGGACGTGCCGACCTGGTGCGCGACCCATTCTGCGTACGGCGCATGGGCAACGCTGACATCGACCGCAATTATCTCGGGCAGTTCATACGGATGCAGTTCGAGCAGGCGCGCGGCCAGGGCCGGATACCCTTCGGCGGTGGTCTTGATCAGCATCAGCACCTCCTCGTCGGTATGCGTCTCGCCGCGCCAGCGGAAGGTCGAGCGTATGCCCGGCAGCACCGACACGCAGGCGGCCAGGCGTTCCTCGACCAGGGTCCTGGCGATGGCCGCGGCGCTGCCGTCGGCGGCGCAGCTGCAATGTACGATCAGTACGGACATGTCGGTAGCCGGTCCGGGAAGGCAAGTTGCATTGTAGGAGCGTCTTCAGGCGCGATGCTCTCTACGAGCTATCCAAAAGCATTGCGCCTGAAGGCGCTCCTGCAACCTCAACAGCGCAGCTTACCGCGCATCAGACAAATCCCGCATACAGGAACGCCCCGCACGCAAGGAACCAACCGGCAAGCCGCGGAATTCCTTTCACCGGCCATGGGTCGGAGTGCGCTGCGCGAACCCCGACTGAAATTCCATCAATGCATGGTAGGCGGAGCCGCCGTATCGAATCCGTTGACGAAAATCAGGTCATTGCCCAGCGGTTCGCAGGTGGCCGGATTCGAGGACTGGAACAGGGCTTGGGTCGCCCATTCGGGATGGTCGATGAACGGGTTGCGGTTGCCCTGGAAGGTCTGGATCACGTCGTTGCGGGCAAGTTCTTCGGCATCCGGCGGATCGGCCGCGTGCCAGGCCAGCAGGTCGCTGAGCAGGCCCATGTAGGCCGGCACGTTGTAATTCGAGCTGCCGACGATCAGCGAGCGATTGTCGGTCAGTTCGAGGTTCGGCTCGGCCTGGCCGCTGGTCGGGTCGGTGCCGCCCTCGTAGCGGATCGCCATGTACATGACCGCACGCGCGACGTCGCCCTTGCGATGGTTCCAGGTCTCGAAGGTGTTGTTGTTGACCCAGTTCGAGTTGCCCGGATAGACGCCGCTGCCGCCGCCGAAGCCGAAGTTGGCCTCGGTCGTGCGCTCGCCGCAGCTGGCCGCGACCGGACAGTTGCCGTAGGGACTGTTGCCGCGGTCGGCGTTCCATTGCGTATCGGACAGATACAGCATGTGGGTGTCCGTATAGGGCGCATTCGGCAGGCCGAGGTTGCCGGTCTGGCTCGGGAAGCCGAGCGAGTTCGGCCAGGTGTGCTCGCGGTTGTAGGTGACGCCGCTGCCGGTGCCGGCGCGATCGCTGATCGCCGTGTACAGGCGGTTCTTGTAGACGTCGAGGATCTGGTTCGGATTGCCCGGTGCGGCCTGTGCCGTCTCGAGGATCGTCCAGGTGTTCGTGCCCGACCCGCTGTACGGATAGGCGGTATGGCCGCGGATGGTCAGGTGCAGCGTGCAGCGCAATTGTTCGGCGCTGCTCGTATTGACCTGGCCGTAATAGCCGCTGGTCGAGCCATCGCCGACCGTGAAATGCACGGCCAGCGACTGCTCCATGGCGATATCGCCGGCGTTGCGCACGTGCTCGGCGATGATCGTGAACGTGCACTGGCCATTGGCCGGCAGCAGGCTGTCCGGGGTCAGCGTGCGCTGGGCGCCGCTGCCGCTCTCGGCGAGGCCGATCGGGGCGCTGTCGCAGGCCAACTCGAACGCGCCCGGCGTGGTCGTGACCGCTTCGCTGAAGCTGACCCGCACGTCACTGGCCAGCGGCACGTGGGTCGCGTTGTCGGCGGGTTGGGTCGAGATCACGCTCGGTGCGGGCAGGCTGCCGGGATCGAAGGTGGTGAACTCGACCACCGTGTCGGCGGCCATCGCATCGGGCGTGCCGTCCTGGTCGAGGACGCCCGTGGCGAGGATCGTCCAGGTGCAGACCTCGTTCGCGGCAAAGCCCGGAGACGGGGTCAGCGTGTAGCTGGTTGGACCGCCCGTCTGTGTTGCCGTGTGCGAACCGGAATCGGCGCAACTGATCGAGTACCACGGTTCCGTCACCGTCACCGCTTCGCTGAAGCTCACCACCAGGGTCGAGGCCAGCGGCACGTCGACGGCATTGTTCCCCGGCGTCGTCGAAAGCACGGTTGGCGGCACGTCGGCTGGCGGGTCGCCGGCCACGCTGAAACCGATGTCGTCGATGGCCAGGCCGTCATCGGCGCCGCTGGCATTGGTGTCGACCCAGCGCACCCAGAGGCTCGCGCCGGCAGCGAGGTTGATGCCGGTGATCGAATCGCTTCTCTCGCTCCGGTTCGCGGCCAGGTTCCCGTCCAGGGCCCCGGTCGAACCGGTCGTCGTCGGTGAGCTGAAGTCGAGCGTCGACACCGGAACCCAGGTTGCTGCGGCGTCGGTGAGCGAGGTCGCGTCGAGGCTGTACTGGAACAAGAGGGTGTCACTGCGGCCGGTTGTACCCAGTCGCCACTGCTCGCCGGTGTAGGAAACCGCAATCTCGCCGAGGGCGATGCCCGTGTCGTTGCGCAGCTGCGCACCGATCGTCGGCGTCACCGAGCCCGACAGCAGCGAACCGAAGGCGCGCTCATTGTTGCCGTTGGCGCCGAAGCTGTAGGTGTCACCGGAGTTGACCGCGCCATTGCTGGCCGTGTAGCTCGTATTGGCGTTGCTGCCCGATTCGGCCAGGTACCAGCCATCGGGCAGGGTCGAACTGGAGCCGGTGACGGCCAACGTATCGAAGTCCTGCACGGGCGCGGTGCCGCCGACCAGCGGCACGAACTGGGCCAGCGCGGCCGGCGCCAGCGCAAACAGGAAAAGCGAAGCCAGGACGCGCGTGGCGCCAGAACGTGGATGCATCGGAAAACCCCAGGAACAGCGCGTCATGCGACGCCAAGCCGCTCACTTTAGCCGGGAGCTTGTGACAAAAGGAAGTCGCTGTCCTCGCTCCGCGGCCCGCGTCGGCGGCTCGATGCCGGATCGGGAGCCGCGACCTTGCCCGGACGGATCCCGGGACCAGGGCTTGCCTGCCGCTTCACCGTTCCTGGCCGGCCCATTGAAACGGTTCAGCCCAGCCCCATGTTCCGGGCACGCCAACGCGCGGCCAACGCCTGAGGACTTCCGCAGGCGTTTTCTCGCGAGTAGAATTGGCACTCGTTCGGGCAGAGTGCTAACAGCCCGACATAAATTCAATTTAATCAACCCGTTAAAGGAATCCACCATGGCACTTCGTCCGCTACACGATCGCGTCATCCTCAAGCGTCTGGAAGAAGAGAAGGTTTCGGCAGGGGGCATCGTGATCCCGGATTCGGCCGCCGAGAAGCCGATCCGCGGCCAGGTCATCGCCGCCGGCACCGGTAAGATCCTCGAAGACGGCAAGGTCCGTCCGATCGCGGTCAAGGTCGGCGACAAGGTCCTGTTCGGCAAGTACTCGGGCACCGAGGTCAAGGTCGACGGCGAGGAACTGCTGGTCATGCGCGAAGAAGACATCATCGCTGTGATTGAGTAAGAGCCGGGATTCGAGATTCGGGATTCGGGATTCGCAAAGGCGTCAACAGCCCGCGAGCCCCACTTCCTCGGAATCTCTCCCGCCTCTGTTTCAAACCAATCCCCAATCCCCAATCCCGAATCCCGGAGTTTCACGAAATGGCTGCCAAAGAAATCCGTTTTTCCGAAGATGCCCGCGCTCGCATGCTGCGTGGCGTCAACACCCTGGCCAATGCGGTCAAGGCCACGCTTGGCCCGAAGGGCCGCAACGTCGTGCTCGAGAAGAGCTTCGGCGCGCCGACCATCACCAAGGACGGCGTCTCCGTCGCCAAGGAAATCGAGCTGGCTGACAAGTTCGAGAACATGGGCGCGCAGATGGTCAAGGAAGTCGCTTCCAAGACCTCCGACGTCGCCGGTGACGGCACCACGACCGCGACCGTTCTGGCCCAGGCGCTGATCCGCGACGGCATGAAGGCCGTTGCCGCCGGCATGAACCCGATGGACCTCAAGCGCGGCATCGACAAGGCCGTGATCGCCGCCGTCGAAGAGCTCAAGAAGCTCAGCAAGCCGTCCGCCGATTCCAAGTCGATCGCCCAGGTCGGCACGATCTCGGCCAACGGCGACGAGCCGATCGGCAAGCTCATCGCCGAGGCGATGGACAAGGTCGGCAAGGAAGGCGTGATCACGGTCGAGGAAGGTTCCGGTCTCGATAATGAACTCGACATCGTCGAGGGCATGCAGTTCGATCGCGGTTACCTGAGCCCGTACTTCATCAACAACCAGGCTTCGCAGCAGGTCGAGCTCGAAGAGCCGCACATCCTGCTGTATGACAAGAAGATCTCCAACGTGCGCGAGCTGCTGCCGATCCTCGAAGGCGTCGCCAAGGCCGGCAAGCCGCTGCTGATCGTCGCCGAGGAAGTCGAAGGCGAAGCGCTGGCGACCCTGGTCGTCAACACGATCCGCGGCATCGTCAAGGTTGCCGCGGTCAAGGCGCCGGGCTTCGGCGATCGTCGCAAGGCGATGCTCGAGGACATGGCCATCCTGACCGGCGGCCAGGTCATCTCCGAGGAAGTCGGCCTGCAGCTCGAGAAGGCCACCTTGAAGGACCTCGGCAAGGCCAAGAAGGTCGTCATCACCAAGGAAAACACCACCATCATCGACGGCGCCGGCGAAGCCGCCTCGATCCAGTCGCGAATCAAGCAGATCAAGGCGCAGATCGAAGAGACCTCTTCGGACTACGACCGCGAGAAGCTGCAGGAGCGCGTGGCCAAGCTCGCTGGCGGCGTTGCCGTCATCAAGGTTGGCGCGGCGACCGAAGTCGAGATGAAGGAAAAGAAGGCGCGCGTCGAAGACGCCCTGCACGCCACGCGTGCGGCGGTCGAGGAAGGCGTGGTCCCGGGCGGTGGCGTGGCCCTGATCCGCGCGCTGTCGGCCCTGAGCAAGCTCAAGGGTGACAACGAGGACCAGACCCACGGCATGCAGATCGCCAAGCGCGCGATGGAAGCGCCGCTGCGCGAGATCGTCACCAATGCCGGCGAAGAGCCGAGCGTGATCCTCAACAAGGTCGCCGAAGGCAAGGGCAACTACGGCTACAACGCCGCCAGCGGCGAATACGGCGACATGGTCGAACTCGGCATCCTCGATCCGACCAAGGTCACCCGCACCGCGCTGCAGAACGCGGCGTCGATCGCCGGCCTCATGATCACGACCGAAGCCATGGTCGCCGAAGCGCCGAAGAAGGAAGAAGCGCACAACCACGGTGGCGGCGGCGGTGGCATGGGCGGCATGGGTGGCATGGGCGGCATGGATTTCTAAGAAGATTGGCCCCTCTCCCCGCGGGAGAGGGTGTCGCGAAGCGACGGGTGAGGGTTCGGCACTTGCCGAATGCCCGTCGTATCGAGGAAGTGCTGTTCGACAAGAAGCCCCGCAGCAATGCGGGGCTTTTTCTTTTGCTGAACGTGCGATGCAGACGCAAACGCCTGCGACGCCGATGCGTTGCTGAATCTCGTGTTATGTCGGCGAGCAGGTGTTGGCGCAGGTTAAAGGCCGCTCGGCTAGTCTCCTTGCATCGCGGTGCCGTGCGCACCGCGGATCCGTTTCCAACCAAGGAGGACATGCCATGAACACGAAGATCCAGGGCAAGAAGGTCGCCATCCTCGCCACCCACGGCTTCGAGGAAAGCGAGTTGACCAGTCCGCGCGACGCGCTCAAGGAGGCCGGTGCAACGGTCGAGATCGTATCGCCGGAATCCGGCGAGCTGCAGGCGTTCCGGCACCTCGAAAAAGGCGTCAAGGTCTCTGTCGACAAGCCATTAACCGGGGCGAAGGCGGAAGACTATGACGCGATCGTGCTGCCGGGCGGCCTGTTCAATCCCGACCAGTTGCGCGTGAATGCCGACGCGCTGAAATTCGTCCAGGCCTTCGTCAAGGCCGGCAAGCCGGTCGCGGCGATCTGCCATGGACCGTGGATCCTCGCCGACGCCGGCGCATTGAAGGGCCGCAAGGTCACGTCGGTTCCGACCATCCGCAAGGACATCGAGAATGCCGGTGCGAGCTGGGTCGACGAGGCCGTCGTGGTCGACAACGGCATCGTCACGAGCCGCACGCCAAAGGATCTCGATGCCTTCAACGCGAAGCTGATCGAGGAGATCGCTGAAGGCCGGCACGAGCGTCGCGCGGCCTGATCCTGATTTGTACCCTGTCGCTGAAAAACGGCCGGGGCTTGCCCCGGCCGTTTTGCACTCAGCGCACGCTCACCGCCTGGCGGGTAATCGCGGTGTTGTCGACGACGAAGACGATGTCGTAGTCGCCGGCATCATCCGGTGCGCGCAGTGCTACGGTGTCGCCTTCCAGGGGCACGTCGGCGTAATTGAGATAGTCGAGCGTGTCGCGTTTGACGAAGCCAATCCAGTGACTGTTGTGGCGCGGACCCTGGAAGCGCACGGTTACCTCCTGGCGCGGTGAAAGGCTGGCTGGTGCATCGAGCTTGGCGACGGCGGGCGTGATCGTGACCGGCTGCGAAGCGACGACCTTTTCGCGTTCGTTGAGGACGTAGCGCAATTCGTAGTCGCCCGCCTCGGTCGGCGCCATCAGCGTCGCCTCGGTCGTCGCGCCCTGCGGACGCACGTAATCGCGATAGCTGCCGGCATCGCTGCCGGCCGGGGCGAAGCCGATCCAGTGGCCCGAGCCCTCGGGGCCACTGGCCTTGATCCTGACCGTATCGCCGGCCATCGCGGTCGCCGGACCGCTGACGCTGGCCGCGCTGGCGACGACCTTGATCGCACGAGTCGCGATGATTCGCTCGCGCTCGTTGAGCACGTAGCGCAACTCATATTCGCCCGGTTCGGACGGCGGCATCAATTCAATCTCGCTGACCGCGCCGGTCGGACGCGCGTACTCCAGGTAGGCCGTGATCGGACTGCCCTTTGGCGCGAAACCGACCCAGTGGTTCTTGCCGACCGGACCGCGGGCCGTGATCTTGACCTTGCTGCCGGTCGGCACCGTCTCGGGGGCCTCGATGCTGGCTTCGGCATCGCCGACCTCGAGCACGACGCGGGCGAGTACGCTGGGCTTGCGGATCGGGCTGACATAGCGCAGCTCGACCGGGCCGGCCTCGGCCGGCGCGCGCAGGGTCACGCTGCCCTTGCCGTTGCCCTTGGTCTTCAGGCCAACCGTTTCGTAATCAAGATAGGCGCCGTCTTCCGAGCCGACCGGGGCGAAGGTCACGTAGTCGCCGCGGTCCTCGGGGCCGGTCCAGGCCACTTGCACCTCGTTGGTGATCGTCAGCGCGCCCTGGGCGGCCACCGTGGCCGAAGCCGGCGCGGGTGGCGGTTCGGTGCTGACGCTGACCGCGCCTTCGATCGCGGCGCCGAGTTCGTCGGCGTTGCGGGCGTTGAAGTAGCGACCGCCGGTATTCTCGGCCAGGCAGCGCAGTTGCGCCTGGTGCTTCGGATCGCTGACATCGAAGCCGACCACATGCGCGGTGAAATCGACGCCGCTCTTCTCGAGTTCAGCGCCGACGGCGCAGGGATCGAGGTTGCAGGTTTCCTCGCCGTCGGAGACGAGGATCACGGTGGCCTTGCGTTCGCTCGAGCGCAGGGTTTCCGCGGCATGCCTGACTGCCGCCGAGAGCGGCGTCATGCCTTTGGCATTGAGGCCGTTGACCGTGGCCAGGAAGGCGTTGCGATCGAGCGGGCCCGGTTCGATCAGGGTCTCGATATCGTTGCAATCGCCCTTGCGCCGGTGCCCGTAGGCGACCAGGCCCAGTGCATTCTCCGATTTCCAGTCGCCGAGCACCTCGGCCACTGTCTCGCGGGCGATCTCGACCTTGGTCTTGCCATTGATCTGGCCCCACATCGAGCCCGACGCATCGAGCACGAGCATCATGTTCTCGCCGGCCATCGACGAGGTCGCGAAAAACAGACTGAACAGCAATGGCAACGCAAAGCGCATGGGCTTCTCCCTTCCGGATCAGCCCGCATCATAGGAGCTGACGCGCGGAATCGGAACGTTGTACTTCACGCGTGGCTTGTGCACCGGTTCACATTCGGTGTCATTGTTCCAGCGCCGACCTCGTCGGCTGCTGACAGCGGACGCGTGGGCGCAGCAATTCTAGAAAATGCCGAGGGCGAGGCCTTCGGCGAGCAGGCTACCGAGTTCGCGCGCGCGGGCGAGGTCGGCATCGGGCAGGTGTTTCACGGCGAGGATCGCCTCGCGCGTCTGCGCCGCGGTGTTGATGATGATGGCAGGGGCGACCCGACGCAGGCGCAGGCCGGTGGCGATGCGGTCGATCTGGCGAGTCGCGCCCTCGCCGTCGGACCCCGCACAGACGATCGAGGCATAGGCCTTGCCGTTGCAGCGCTCGAGCAGGTCGTAATAGCTACGGTCGAAGAATTCCTTCATCGCGCCGGACAGGCCGGCCAGGTTCTCGGGCGCGGCGAACACCAGGGCGTCCGCGGCCAGCACGTCGCTCGTCGAGGCCACCTCGGCACGCAGCGCGACGATATGAATCGCGGGATTCGGGGCGACAGCAGCGAGCACGGCGTCGACCATCTGCCCGGTCGCGCCGGTACGGCTGTGCCAGACGATCAGGAGGCGCTTTCCGGATGTCATGGGCCGATTCCGTCAGTGCCGCCGACCGACCACGAGGCAAGGCCTTGCCACTCGGGTCATGGCCTGGCCCCCGATCGTTCCGGATCTCGTGGATGTCGACATCGCCATCGAAACTCCCTTGCCCCGGTACAGCCTAACTGCTCATGCGCCTCCCCGCCTCCATGTCCGCATCGCGGGCAACCGAATCCTGGCCGATCCCGCCGCGAAAAGTCGCGACAGCGGCCCGCCTCGGGGCTATTCTCGCTTCGGCAATCAGACTTGCGGACGATCGCCGATTTGGCGAGCGATCCTGGATCGATCGAAGCCGCTGTCGGCGGTTGCGCAGAGGGCGCGGACGAGGGGATGGCGTGGCGGAAATCACCGAACTGATCGGCAAGGCGCGCGGCGGCGACCGGCAGGCTTCCGAACGCCTGTTTGCGACGCTCTATGACGAACTGCGGCGACTCGCCGCCGGCCAGTTGCGGGGCGACCCGGGCATGCGGGCGACCTCGCTCGTGCACGAGGCCTACCTGAAGCTGGCCCATCACGGTGCGCTCGAGGTCAATGACCGCGGTCACTATTTCGCCGTGGCCGCGCGCATCATGCGCCAGATCGTCATCGACCATGTGCGTTCGCGCGCCGCCTTGCGCCGTGGCGGCAACGTGCAGATCGCACCGCTGACCACGACTGCGCTGCAGGCGGTCGCGCAGGATCGCGACGAAGAGGTCCTGGCCCTGGACGCTGCGCTCGGCAGCCTGGCCGAAATCGATCCGCAACTCGCGGGCCTTGTCGAAATGCGTTTCTACGCCGGGCTCGAGCTTGGCGAAATCGCCGAGGTGCAGGAGCGGTCGGAGCGTTCGCTCAAGCGCGACTGGCGTCGGGCGCGCGCCTTCCTGCAAAGGCATCTGACCGCGGAGTAGGCCCATGAGCACGGCAACCGAACGCTGGGCCGAGGTGGCTGCCCTGTTTGATGAACTGGCCGAGCTCGAGCACGCGGTGCGCGCGCAGCGGCTGGCCGCCCTGGACGAGAGCGATCCGGCGCTTGCGGCCGAGGTGCGCGCACTGCTGGCGGCCGACGATACGCCGAATCCGTTGCTCGATGGCGAGCTGGCCGGTGTCGTCGTCGGCATCCCGGGTGTCGAGTCGCCTGCCTCGGCGCCTGCCGGCAAGACCGGTCCATGGCGACTGCTGCGTCCGCTCGGCGAGGGCGGCATGGGCGTGGTCTGGCTGGCCGAGCGCATCGATGGTGCCTACGAGCAGCAGGTTGCGGTCAAGGTGCTCAAGCGTGGCATGGACACGCAGGCGATCCTGCGGCGCTTTCTGCAGGAACGTCGCATTCTTGCCCGCCTTAACCACCCCAACATCGTGCGCCTGGTCGACGGCGGCATGGGCGAGGATGAACGCCCGTACTACGTCATGGACTATGTCGACGGCCAATCGATCACGCGCCACGCCGCCGACCATCACCTCGATGTCAGCGCCCGCATGCGCCTGCTGGCGAGGGTCGCCGATGCAGTCGCCTATGCCCACGCGCAGCTCGTCATTCACCGCGACCTGAAGCCTTCGAACGTGCTGGTCGATCATCAGGGTGAGCCGAGGGTGCTCGATTTCGGCATCGCCAAGCTGATCGAGGAGAGTGGCGAGCAGACCCAGACCGGAACCGGCCTGCGCGTGATGTCGCCGGCCTACGCGGCGCCCGAGCAGATCCTCGGCGAACCGATCGGCACGGCGACCGACGTCTACGCGCTCGGCCTCATGCTGTGCGAACTGCTGGTCGGGCAGCTGCCGCGCCAGCGGCGCGGCAGCACGCCTGCGCAACTCGCGCTCGAAGCGAGCCAGGAGGTCACGGATCGAGCGAGCACGCTGGCAGCGCGATTGACCGGCGCCCAGCTGCAGGCCCTCTATGGCGAGACGGCCGATCCGCGGCAACTGTCCCGAATGTTGTCCGGCGATCTCGACCTGATCGTCGCCACGGCGCTGCAGCGCGAACCGGCGCGGCGTTATGCGACGGCTGCCGCCTTCGCCGACGACCTGCGTCGCTGGCTCGATGGCCGGCCGATAGCCGCGCGCGCGGATTCGCCCGGTTATCGACTGAAGAAGTTCATGCGCAGGCATCGGCTCGGCGTCGCCGCGTCGGTCATCGTCGCCTTTTCGCTGATCGGCGGGCTCGGCGTGGCGCTCTGGCAGGCCCAACTCGCGCGCGCCGAAGCGCAGCGTGCGGACCTCGAGCGCGGCAAGGCGGAACGCCAACTGGCCCGCAGCGAACGGGTCAAGGATTTCATCCTGACCCTGTTCCGCGAGCAGGATCCGATCAGCCGCGCCAGTGCAACCGCGAGAACGCCGGTTGCATTGATCCGCGACGGCATTGCCCAGATCGACAGCAGCCTCGCCGGCGAGCCCGAATTGCGGGCGCAACTGCTCAAGGATCTCGGTGAAATCCAGATCAGCCTCGACGATCGCGAAGCGGCCCGCGCGACCCTCAAGCGCGCCTGGGAGCTGCAATCATCGCTCAGCGGCGCGGACAGCATCGCCACCGCCGAGGTTCTTGCCGCCTACGGCGACGCGGTCTACGCAGTCGGCGATGTACCGGCCTCGGCCGCCCTGCTGCGCGATGCGCTGACCAAACTGCGTCAGGCTGGTGCCGGGAACCTGCCGCGCGCGGCACTCGCGGAGTCCTCGCTGGCCAACATCGAGCTGGTCGAGGGCAGCAATGCGGAAGCCGAGAAGCTCGCTCGCCACGGCGTCGAGGTCTTTCGCGAGACCTACGGAGCGGAGGATATTCGCGTTGCCAGCCGGCTCGGCGTGCTCGGCAAGGTGCAGCAGGAGGCGGGCAATTATCCGGATGCGTTGGCGAGCTACCGCGAGGCGCTTGCGATCGTTGCCCGCAACAACGGCGAAGACCACGTGCGCACGGCCATGCTGCGCACCAATGTAGGCGACATCCTGCGCGTCCAGCACAAGTACGATGAAGCGCGCGTCGAATACGAAACCGCGCTGCGCATCGAGCGCGCCCAGCTGCCGGACGATCATCTCTTCGTGGGTGGCACGCTGTTGCGGCTGGGCGACCTGCAGCGCCGCATGGGAAACCTGGAGGCAGCCGAAGCTTCGTTCGCGGAATCGATCGCGATCCTCGGCAAGACTCCTTCCGGACAATACGCGCAGGCCCTGCAGACCTACGGCACGCTGGCCCGGGCCCAGGGCCGTTTCGAACTCGCCGCGCAGCGCTATCGGAAATCGTTCGAGGCATTCCAGGCTGCGACCGGTGACAGCGTCTACACGTGGATCACGGCCTTGCTGGAGGTCAGCGCGCTGACCGCCGCCGAAAGATTTGTCGAAGCCGACCGACTCGGAGCGGATGCGCTCGCGGCGCTCGCGCGCGTATCGCCCGATGACAGGTACAACAACACGTTTGCGGCTTCGGTCGTGGGTTCCCTGCGCCTGGCCGAGTCCCGCTTTGACGATGCCACCCCGTTGCTGCGGCGTGCCCTCGAAGGGGTGCAGGCGATCTATGACAAGGATCATGCTGAAATTGCCCAGGCACGCGTTGCGCTGGCGGCTGCACTGCTGGGCCAACAGGAATCCGCCTTGCGTGGCGAGGCGGCGGCGCTGATCGAGACGGCCATCGAAACCCTGACCCGCGCCGGGGATGCCGGCAGCGAGCCGATGCTCGGTGCGGCCTATCTCGAACGCAGCCGCTTCCACGAGCAAGGCGGCAACCTCGATGCAGCCCGCGCCGACGTCGTAGCGGCCATGGCACGGCTACGCACACCCGAGTACGCGCCGAAACTGCGCCAGGCCGAGGCGCTGGCGCGCAAACTCGGTGCGCCCGTCGGCGGCAGGGCCTGAATCAGGCGTCGCGGCTTCGAGGCGACCTGCGGTCGCGTCATTCCGGTTTCGAGAAGTCCCTGGCCAGCGCCGCATCGAATTCGACTGCGGTGCTCGCCCCGGAACCGCTGAGCTTGAACGTGCCGGCGACGCGCTCGGCGCTGTCGACGCTGAGCTTGAGCGCATCGCCGCCGGCGCTGCTGCTGTACTGGACCGGGGCGACGTGGGCCCACCAGTCGACCGTGCCGTTGTCACCGATCTCGATCTGCAGTCCATCGCTGGACGACAGCATCGCGCAACGCATGTCCGGGCAGGCGTCGATGGCGGCAGCCTGGTCGTCCGCGGTGAATACGATGCTGCGCACCGTCTTCGTCTCGTCGAAGCGATCGGGGCCGCTGACGTAGTAGGCGTGGGTCAGGCGGACCACGAGGGCATCGTCGGGGCCCTCGACACGCAAGGAGCCCCTGGCTGTGGACAGTCCCGCTGCAATCGCGGAAGGCGCGATCAGGGCGGAAGTGACGGACAGCAGCATGGTGCAACGGATGATTCGGCATGACCTACGCATGTGTGGCTCCAGCGGACAAGGGAAGTTGGGTCGGTAGGCCGACCGCCTGCTTGAAGCAACGGCTTGGGGCAGCTCCAGGGGCCATCCGTCGCCGGGAACGCAATACGGGTGCCATCGGCGCGGTTTCGCGCTAGGCTCGGCGCCGGCCGCGCTCGGCGGCCTCGATCCGGGGAGGGGTCATGGCTCGCACGGCATTGGTCGACCTGCTGCGCCGCGCTGCGGCGATTTCCGCCATTGCGCGGCAATCGGGCGAATCGCTGGACGAGGCGATTGCCCGCGACATCGAACTGCGTACGAATGCATCGCGTCGGCGCTTCCTGCGCCAGTCGGTGGCCGCCTCGGCCGCCTTGATGGTGGCGGCCTGCGCACCGACACGGATGATCGCGGGTTCGGGCGGTGACGACGAGGTAGTCGTCGTTGGCGCCGGCGTGGCCGGACTGACCTGCGCCTGGCGTCTGCGCCAGGCCGGGGTGAAGGTTCGTCTCTACGAAGCGCAGGAACGCGTCGGCGGACGCATGTTCAGCCTGCGCAACCACTTTGCCGATGGCCAGGTCTGCGAACTTGGCGGCGAGTTGATCGACACCGGGCATGCGCGAATCCGCGCGCTCGCCGCCGAATTCGGGCTCGTACTCGATGACCTGTCCGAGGATCCAACCCATGCCTATGGCGATATCTGGTTCGCCGACGGACGGCGTTACAGCGAAGCCGAAATCCTGCGCGCCTTTGCGCCGCTGGCCGAGGCGATCCGGCGCGATGCGGATTCGTTGCCCGATGAGGAGATCACCTATGCGACGCCGGGTGGCTGCGAGGCGCTCGATCGCGAATCGATGACGCAGTGGCTCGATCGCAACGGGGCCTCGGGCTGGCTGCGCCGATTGATCGAAGTGGCCTACACGACCGAAATGGGCCTCGAATGCGAGGAGCAGTCGGCACTCAATTTCCTGACCTTCATCGATCCGGGCACCGAGGCCTTCAGGATCTTCGGTGAGAGCGACGAACGCTTCCATGTGCGCGGCGGCAATGATTCGATCGTGCGCGCGCTCGGCGCGAAGCTCGACGATGCAATCCAGACCGGTTGCGTGCTCGAGGCCATGCGGCAATCGGCGGATGGCCGCTACACGCTCAGTTTCAAGCGCGGCGACGGCGCCTTCGACGCGACCGCATCACGGGTCGTGCTCGCCCTGCCGTTCACGACCCTGCGCCGCGTGCGCATCGATGTCGACCTGCCGGTGGCCAAGTGTCGTGCCATCGACGAACTCGGTTACGGCACCAATGCCAAACTCATGATCGGCTTCAGCGAACGCGTCTGGCGCACGCGCCACGCCAGCGGCGGCGCGACCTACAGCGATCTGCCGTATCAAACCACCTGGGAAACCAGCCGCATGCAGGCCGGCAACGCGGGCATCCTGACCAACTTCGTCGGCGGCGTGCACGGTGTCGAGATCGGCCAGGGCACGCCGAAGCAGCAGGCCGATCGCACCGCCGTCGAGCTCGATGCGGTTTTTCCGGGTATCAGCGCGGCGCGCGCCGGCATGCGCGAAGCACGCATGCATTGGCCGACGTTTCCATGGACGCTCGGCAGCTATGCCTGCTTCCGGCCGGGCCAGTGGACGACGATTCGGGGGGCCATCGGGGAGCCCGTCGGCAACCTGCATTTCGCCGGCGAGCACTGCGCGTTCGACAACCAGGGCTTCATGGAGGGGGGTGTCGAGACCGGTGAATGGGTGGCTCAGGCCCTGCTCGGCAGGCACGCGAACCAGGCTGCCTGAGCGGCCCCCTCTGCGACGCACTTGGGTCCTTGCTGCCCCCGGTCACGCCCGCTTGCCAGGGCGGTCCCGAGCGGACTCCGGTCTCCGCCGGCCCCCTTGTCGAGGGTCGGGCAGGGTCGACCTGCGTTCATGTTGCGGTGCGGCGTGGCAAATGTCGAAAAACCATTAGTATTGCGTTATCACGTGTTAAGGCTCGTGGGGAGGGAGAACCCGCCGTGGCAGCAATGCCCGGCGGGTTTTTTATGGCGCGATCGCCGTATCCCAATCGCCAACCGGCCCATTCAGCGCACCATCGATCAGCGGCTCGAGTTCGCCACGGAATCGCAATTGGCCGAGTGCGCGCAGATTCGATGGTAGCGGCTCCGACAGCGCCGCAAACTGCTTGGGCATCGAATCGCGCAACGCGCCGAGGGTCGTGAAATAGCGATCGCCGCTGATGCCGGCCGTCTCGAGCAGGATGCTCGGCAGCAGCCACGAGGTCGTGTCCATCTGCGGCATCCGCGCCAGCGAACGTCCATTGTCGAGCAGCAGCCACGGCACCGGCTGGGCCTTCGGTCCCTTGCCGTCGGCGAAACCGATTTCCTGGTAGACCGGCGGCAGCGCCGGCAGGTGGTCGCCGTAGAACAGCAGCAGGGTGCGCCGGTTGCGCTTCTGCAGGGCATCGGCGAGCCGGCCCAGTTCGTGGTCGGCGTCCTCGAGCAGGTACAGATAATTGCGCATCCAGTATTCGCCGCCCTCGTCGAGGCCGGGCGGCGTTTTCAGGGCGGCCATGCGCTTGGCATCGAGACCCGGTCTCCAGTCGAACGGGCCGTGGTTTTCCATGGTCACCGCGAAGATCAGCTGCGGCGGTCCGTCCTGGTCGAGCTGGGACAGGACACGGTCGGTGAGGGCGGCATCGCCGGTGAACAGGCCGACGATCGATTCCTTGGAGAATTCGCGCCCGTCGACGAACGTGTCGAAACCGATCTGGCGGTAGGCCTGGTTGCGGTTCCAGAACACGCCGCTGTTGGGGTGGATCGCGGTGGTCCGGTAGCCCTGGCGCGACAGGGTGCGCACGATGCCCGGAATCGGCTTGTCGGCGATTTCGAAATACGGGTACTGGACGCCCGGGAAGAATTCGAGGGCGAGTCCGGTGAGCACCTCGAACTCGGTACGGATGGTGCCGCCGGCATAGGTCGGCACCTTCATGTTGCCGGACAGGCCGCGCTTGGCCAGGCGATGGAAATTCGGCAGATAGGTATTCGCAGGCGCGCCGCGCAGGCGCACCGGATCGAACAGCGACTCGCTCTGCACGATGACGATGTCGGGCTGGATTCCGCTCGGCATGGCCAGCGACGAGGCATTCGGCAGCAGGCGCGCGCGCAGGGCCTCGGCGTTCTCGGTCAGCAGATCGGCGGCAGCGGCGCGGTCGGGATGCAGTTCCTGGCGCTTGGCCAGTTCCCAGTTGTAGAGGACGAGATTGCCGACCATGCCGGCCTTCTTCGCGCTGTCGACGACCGACCACGGCTCGAATTGCAGGCGGTCGGCGCTGTAGGCCGCGCGCATTGGTGCCCAGCCCTGGAGCAGGCCGACGCCAAGCGCGATCACGGCCAGTCCGGTCGCCGCCCGCGTCCAGCCGCGCATCGCCGGCCATGGTGCCTCACGGCACAGGCCGATGGTTACGGCGACCAGGCCGAGCGCCACGGCGATTGGCAGAAGGCTCGCGCCGAGATAGTGGCTGAACAGCGGCCAGGCCGAGCCAAGCTCTTCGAGAAAGTGGAAATCGCCCGGCAGCAGCGGCATCTCGAGCTGCTCGAGCTTGATCGCGTTCGCTGCATACGTGGCAACCAGCAGCAGCATGCCGAGCCAGCTCGACAGAACAACCCGGCGGGTCAGCGCGCAGAGCGCGAGCACGATCAGCACGAACGGCAGGATGTTGAGCGCGATCAATTCCCAGGACGGCTGCACCGGGCCCAGCCACGGCCAGGCCAGGGCCGGATCGAGCCAGCTGGCGGCGACCGAGAAGATGACTACCACCAGGAGCAACCAGATGATCGGCAGCAAGGGTCTGCTCGACGCAGAGGGACGGGCGGATGCGTTCATCGAACTCGACTGGGTGCGTGGCTCTACGCGGCAGCGTACTTTCCGTGAGCCGTGCTGAGTGAAAGGTGAATCGTTTCGCGCGCTCCCCGCGCGGGTGCGAAGCGTGCGCCCGCGGGGGTCGCGACGCAATAGCTTGCAAGAATGCAGCCAGGTTTGCGGCCGTGCTGGCCGTGGTCGAGGCCGACTGCCAGAATCGACGGCATGAGCATCGCCGCCCGTCCGCAAGCCATCGAAATCCTCCTGGATTCCCGGTTGTCACGCCTGGAAACCGTATGCCGGCAGGCCGGGGTGCCGTTCTACGATGACGCCGGGGTCGACAGCCATCTCGAGCGGGTCCTGCTGGCCAGCGACTACGCGTTCGAGAGCTTTGTCCAGGATCCGCAGTTGCTCGGGCCCGATCTGGTCCGCCTGATGAACGATCCGCGCCACGCCGACGCGCGCGCCACGCCATTCTCACAGCCATTGCCCGACGAAGAATTCCGCGCCGAACTGCGGCGCTTCCGGCGCCGCGAGTCGATCCGCCTGATCTGGCGGGACGTCAACGACATCGACCGCATCGAGACCACCCTGGCCGCCTCCAGCGTACTGGCCGAAGTCTGCCTCGAAGTCGCCCTGCGCCATGCCGAGCGGCAACTGGCCGAGCGCCACGGCGTGGTCCGCAACGAGGCCGGCGAAGTGCAGCGGCTGGTCGTGCTGGCACTCGGCAAGCTCGGTGGCGGCGAACTGAATTTTTCGTCCGATGTCGATCTGGTCCTGGCCTACGAGGAAGCCGGTGGCAGCAGCGACGGTGCGCGCGCGCTGGATGCCGAAATCTGGTACTCGCGGCTGAGCCAGCACCTGATCTCGCTGCTCGCCGACCGCACTTCCGAAGGTTACGTCTACCGCGTCGACCTGCGCCTGCGGCCGTTCGGCAATGTCGGTCGCGTGGCGCTGTCGTTTTCGGCCATGGAGCAGTACTACCAGCGCGAGGGTCGCGACTGGGAGCGCTATGCCTGGATCAAGGCGCGGCCGGTCGCCGGCGACAAGGCCGCCGGCAACCGCCTGCTGGCGACCCTGCGCCCGTTCGTGTTCCGTCGCTATTTCGACTACACGGCGTTTGCCGGCCTGCGCGAAATGAAGGCGCTGATCGACGCCGAAGTGGCGCGTAAGGACCTGGCCGAGCACATCAAGCTCGGCCCCGGTGGCATCCGCGAAATCGAATTCATCGTCCAGCTCATGCAACTGATCCGCGGCGGTCGCGAACCATCGCTGCGCGTGCGTGGCCTGCTGCCGGCCCTCTCGGCCTGCGAGCAGCTCGGACTGATCAGCGCCAAGCGCAGCAAGCGGCTGGTCGAGGCCTATCGTTTCCTGCGCCGCCTGGAAAATCGCGTGCAGATGTTCGCGGATCAGCAAACCCATGAATTGCCGGCCGACCACACCCAGCGCCAGCGTATTGCGCTGGCCCTGGGCCATGCCGCCTGGGTCGATCTGGTCGCCGCCCTGGATCGCCACCGGGCCGCGGTCAGCGAGGAATTCGACGCAGTGATGGCACCGGCGCAACGCGCACGCACCTCGGCGAAGGCGGTCGAATGGAACGCGCTCTGGCAACGCTGCGCCAGCAACGGCGTCGATACCGGCGCATTTGTCGAAGCCGGTTTCGATCCGGTCGAGCCGGTCGTTTCGGCGCTCGAGGGCCTGCTCGGCAGTCCGATCCTGCGTGCCGCATCCGTGCGTTCACGTGAGCGCATCGATCGGGTCATGCCGGCCCTGTTTGGCGCGGCGGCCGAAAGCGCCGCGCCGAGCGCCTGCCTGGTTCGCCTGATCGGCCTGGTCCACGCGGTCGCCCGGCGCTCGGCCTACCTCGCCCTGCTCGACGAGCAGCCGGTTGCGCTGAAACGACTGACCGGCGTGTTCGCGGCGAGCGCACTGCTCGCCGCACGCGTGATCGCCCACCCGCTGCTGCTCGACGAGTTGTTCGACGACCGCAGCGATGGCCCGCCACCCGATCGCGAGGAGATCGAGGCCGAGATCCTGCGCCGCCTCGGCTCGGTCGCCGATCACGACCTCGAGCGCGAAATCGAACTGGTCCAGGAACAGCGCCTGGCCGCGCATTTCCGCATCGGCCTGGCTTTTCTCGGCAAGCGCATCGATGCGATGCAGACGGCGCGCGCACTCGCCGCGGTCGCCGAAGCGGTGCTCGCCACCGTGCTGCGCATCGCCGAACGCGACCTGATCGCCGCGCACGGGCATATCGACGATCGACTCGGCGAGGGTGCCGGCATGGCCGTGATCGGCTACGGCAGCCTCGGCGGCATCGAACTCGGCTTCGGCTCGGATCTCGATCTCGTCTTCATCTACGACGGCAGCCACGCCGCGCTCGAATCGGATGGCGACAAGCCGCTCGAGGGCGCTCGCTACTATGCCCGTCTCGCGCAGCGTTTCGTGCACCTGCTGACCATGCTGACGCGCTCGGGTCGGCTCTACGAAATCGACATCCGCCTGCGCCCCGACGGCGGCACCGGCCTGCTCGTCACCAGCCTCGAGGCCTATGCCGCCTACCAGCAGGAGCGCGCCTGGACCTGGGAGCACCAGGCCCTGGTCCGGGCCCGCGCGGTCGCCGGCGACGTCGCCCTCGGTCGGCGCTTTACCGAGGCCCGCGCCCACGCCCTCGATGCCCGCGTCTACGGCGGCGAACTGCGTCGCCAGATCGTCGACATGCGCACGCGCTGGCGCAAGGAAAGCGATCGTTCGAACGCGCAGGTGCTCGATCTCAAGCAGGGCCTCGGCGCCCTCGTCGACATAGAATTCCTGATGCAGGCCATCGTCCTCGAGCACGCCTCGGTCCAGCCGCGCCTGCTCGGCGTCACCAATACCGCCGACCTGATCGACGTTGCCGCCAATGCCAGCCTGATCGACGCGCGCCAGGCGGAAATCCTGCGCGAGGCGCACATGCTGATGCTGGCCCGCTCGCTGGCCAACAAGCTCGATGCACGGCCGCGCCTGGCGCCGCGCGATGACGAACTCGACAACGCCACCCGCCGGGTCCTCGAGGTCGCGCGCGAGCTGGACCTGGCCTTCGACTGATTGCGGTGTTCAAAAGCGCAGCGCCCGGAATCGAACAGCGAAGAGCGATCCATTCGCCGCGCGGCGGTCGGGTGTCCTGCCTGGGAAGACGCTCCGGCGCATGCCAAGGACCCCACCATGCATGCCGGGGCCTCGTCCCTGGTTTTGCCGCGCGACGATTCAATCAGGCGGCTGGCGGACCAGATGGCCTGCGTTGCCAGAGCGCGCGGATGCGGGCGGCAACCTGAGCCGTCTCGCGCAGCGGGAGGCCTTGCGTCGGATCGTCGTCATCAAGGGCTGAGAGGCGACCGCTTCCAATCAGGGCCTGATGGAAATCACCAAGCTTGCCGACCACCGGCCGTGCAGCGAACGCATGCACTGGAACCGGGGTCGCGCAGGCTTCGGAGATCATGTTGACCGAATCGGCAGTAACGATGATGCGATCGGCCCAGGCGAGGATGCCGGGGTAGGGATTCTCGCCATCTTCGGGCCCTGCCCAGAGGATCCCTGGCCAGGCCGCGAATTGCCGGCGCAACGCGGCGATGCGATCGGCGGGCGTGCGTCGCGAAGCACTGACCAGGAAGCTGCCGCCCTGTCTTTCAAAAAGCCCGGCAAGCGCGCGATGAAGGGCCTCGAAATAGCCGTCATCGAGGGTCTGCGCCGAATTCGAGGCGCCGATCAATACGGCCGTCCTCGGTGCCGGACATTGGCCCAGCCTGGAAAAGCGCGCACGTCCGGCCGCGAGCCAGGCATCGTCGACGGGATTGAGCGCGCCGAGGGTCTCGATCAGGTTGCTCGCCGAGAGGCGGTCGTGGCGGGGGGCGACGACGACGTCGAACAGATCGGGTGAGACGCGTGGATCGAGGATCTGCACGGTGAAGCAGCGGCCCTTGCTCCAGCCGCGCAGGCAGCGCGTCAGCAGGGCCGCGCGGCGGCCGCAGCCGATCGCGATGTCGGGCCAGGGCGGATCTATCGGGCCGTGGTCCTGGTCGCGCAAGGCCCGCCTGGCAGCCCACGTCAGTCGTGGCGCGAGTGCAGCCCAGGGTTGCGCCACGGAAAGGCGCAGGATGCGCGGCTTCAGATCGAGCGCCTGGGCCAGGGCCAGCGCCTGGCGCTCGTTGCCGGCGGCGCCGTCGCTGATGACCCAGCAACTCGATTTGCAATCCTCAGAAGACAATCAGGTTCTCTTCGCTATCATGCCCGCTACTCCCGCTTGCCCGATGGCGCGACGCCACGCCGCAGAATTGGCATTGTCCACCAGACGGCAGCAATCCGTTCTGCTTCGTTGCGTTGAACCCGCGCCATTCGCCCCTAGACTTTAACCCGGGCAGGGACGACCTGTTCGGCTGACAGGAGTTTCGATGAAGAGTCCCCTTAACGATTTCGCCCTCGACCAGATTTTCCGCGCCGCGCGCACCTATCGCCGCTCCGCCGATGCCTGGCTTGACCAGGCGGTGCCCGATGCCTTGCTGAAACAAGCCTACGACCTGGCGAAGCTCGGCCCGACCAGTGCCAATACCCAGCCGATGCGCGTGGTCTTCGTACGTTCGCCGGAGGCCAAGGAAAAGCTGCGTGCTGCGTTGTCCGAGTCGAACGTGGCCCAGACCATGGCCGCGCCGGCCACCGCCATCGTCGCTGCCGACCATGCCTTCTACGAATTCCTGCCGCGTCTATACAAAGAGGAGGATGCGGTGCCGTGGTTCAAGGGCAAGCCCGATGCGATCGCGGCGACAGCATTCCGCAATTCGAGCCTGCAGGGCGCCTACCTGATCATCGCCCTGCGTGCGCTGGGCCTCGATTGCGGCCCGATGTCGGGTTTCAGCAATGCCAAGGTCGATGCCGCCTTCTTCGAAGGTACCTCGATCAAGTCGAACTTCCTGATCAATATCGGCTACGGCAATCCCGCCGTGCTGCGTGCGCGCGAAGAGCGCTTTGCGTTCGATGAGGCCTGCCGCATCGAATGATTTTTTCCAGACGGAGAGAACCCATGTTCCAGAAAACCCTGCTTGCCGCAGCGCTCGCGCTGACTTCGGCCTCGGCCTTCGCCGCTGCCGAGACCTACACGATCGATGGCACCCACACCCAGGCAAATTTCACCTGGAATCATTTCGGCTTTTCCAATCCGAGTGCCGGATTCGACAAGATCGAAGGCACGATCCGCTTCGACGCCGACGACGTCGCGAGTTCTGCGGTCGACGTGACAATCGAGATCGACAGCCTCAACAGCCACGTGCCCAAGCTCGACACCCATCTGAAGAGCGCCGATTTCTTCGACGTCGAGAAATATCCGACCGCCACGTTCAAGAGCACCAAGGTCGAGAAGGGCGCCAGCGCCGGCACATTCAAGGTAACCGGAGACCTGACCCTGCATGGGGTGACCAGGCCGGTGGTCCTCGAAGCCACGCTCAACGGTATCGGCGAACATCCGATGAAGAAGGTGTCGGCCATTGGTTTCGATGGCCACACCACGGTCAAGCGCAGCGATTTCGGCATGGGCGCCTACGTGCCGAACGTCAGCGACGAGGTGCGTATCAGCCTGACCACCGAGGCGACGGCCGCAAAGAGCGACGCAAAATAACTTGGTGAGACGGTGCGGGTAGCCGGGCCGCCGCCATGGTGTCCCGGCTGACCCGGCCCGGCGGGGGCGGGAACGTCTTTCCGGCCGGATCCGTTTCACGAGCGGGTGGTCGTGCCTGCAAGCTTGGCCGCAGACGTGGCCGGGGAGAACGAATCCGGCCGATACCGGACTCAGCCGTTCTTGACGCCCTGGTCCTTCAACGACTCGAGACCGGCCAGGTCGAGCGAGGACAGCGCCGACTTCAGCACGTTCATGTCGAGGCCTTCGCCACTGCCGTTCAGCTTGACCGCGAAACGGTCGCCGAGAACGATGCCGAATTCGCCGTTGTGGCTGTTGTTGTCCCAGCGTTCGTTGACCAGACGGCCATCCTGCTTGTAGGTCTTCTCGTAGCCGTAGGCCGTTTCCTTCTCGGTCTCGATGCCGGCGAAGCCGGCCAGGGCCATGATGCCCTTGGCTCCACCCATGTCGGTGATCTCGAGCTCGAGACGATTGTCGTTGGCGTCGCGGTAGGTGGCACGTCCCGTGCTGACCTGGACGCCCATGGCGCCATTGCGTTCGACCGAGATCGATTCGCGCTTGAAGCCGGCCAGCTTCTCGGGCAGGAACGGCTTGATCGCATCGGGCGCCAGGGCCTCAACCTGGCTGCCGCCGCCGAGCATGGTACCCAGCATCGCGCTGGCCGCCTCGGCCTGCGCATCGGCATCGCCGCTGCGCTTGGCCGCCTCCATCTTCTTGCCCTGCTGTTCCATCTGCTGGCCCAGCGCGGCCAGCTTGCCGAGCGCGCTGTCGGTATCGATGGAGACGTTGCTGCCGCTGTCGCCGATCCTGACCGCATTGCCGACCGCGGCACCCATGGTTCCGGCCGCCGTGATGCCGCCGACGATCATGCCGAGGATGATACTGAGGACGAAGCCGATCAGGACCGTGACGATGGTGTAGCCGACCGCCTTGTCCTGCGGGCAGCGCATCGTGTTGGGCAGCCCGAGGAAAAGCAGGTAGGCGCCATAGAAGAAGCCGGCCCAGACGATCAGCCAGCCGATCCATGGCACGATCACGGCAACGCCCGCGACCCAGCCGGCCGTGGACATGTAGGCAGCCGTCTTCAGGGCCTGGATCTGGTTCTTCTCGCCACCGAAGGTCGGCGCCAGCGCATCGATGATCAGGCCGATCAGGTAGACCACGGCGAGTGCCAGCGCGTAGGCGACGATCATGCCGATGATGCCGCTGACGATTGGCGTGCGGGCGGTGAATCCGAACGCGCTGTACCCGATCAGGCTGCCCTTGATGAAGCCGGCGATCGCCGGGATCGCGGCCAGCACGACGATGTAGTTCTTGTACAGATTGGCAACCGTCTCCTGCTCGGCCGCGATCACCGGCCATTCGGTCTTTGGTGACATCAGGATGGCTTGGGCGCGTGCAATGAGCTTTCCGAAATCCATTGGTTTCTCCCCTACGTTGGTGGATTGAGGCGATGCACTGCAGTGCATTCACCCGGGCATTCTAGGCGTTTGAGTTCGGCAAGGTTGCCCGACCGCGGAGGGTCGGGCTGCGAATCGGCCCACACGCCAATTGTGACGCACTTGGCACAATCCATGCTGCTAAACTGTCTGACTATCGTCTTTTTCTGGAGTCTGGGCGTATGTCGTTGCGCAATCCAGCGGTCGAACCGCGCTTGCCGGCCAATGCCGAGAACCGCTACCCGGTGAAGCGTTCGGATTTGCCCCTGAGCTGTCCGATGCCCGCAATGGCGCTGTGGAACTCGCATCCCAAGGTCTATCTGCCGATCGAGGAGCAGGGCGGAAACGCCAAATGTCCGTATTGCGGGGCCGAATTCGTGCTGGAAAGCTGAAAAAACCGGCGCACCGATCCCACTGCCGATGCCGAGGCCGTTTTGTCCGAACCTGGTCCGAATCTGACACCCCGGCGCCTGTGCGTTGCGCAACTGGTGCCGGCACTCGTTTCCGGCGGAGCCGAACGCTCGACGCTGGAAATCGGCCGAGCCCTGGTCGAGGCGGGCCATGAATCGATCGTGATTTCGGGCGGTGGCCGCCTGGTCGGACAACTCGAGGCCGAGGGCAGCCGTCACATCGAGCTGCCGATCGGGCGTAAATCGTTGCGCACGCTGACCCTGGTGCCGCGCCTGCGCTCGATCCTCGCCGAGGTTGGCGCCGACATCGTGCATGCGCGCTCGCGGCTGCCGGCCTGGATCGGCTGGCATGCGCTGCGCAAGATCGGCCCGCCTCGGCCGCATTTCGTCACCACCGTGCACGGACTCAATTCGCCGGGCTGGTACAGCGGCATCATGGCCCGCGGCGACCGCGTGATCTGCGTTTCGAACATGGTCCGCGACCATGTGCTCCGCCACTACCGCGATACCAATCCTGCGCGTCTGGTGTTGATCCCGCGCGGCGTCGACGCCATTGAGTTCCCGTTCGGCCACCAGCCCGATGACGACTGGCGCACGCGCTTTTTTGCCGAGTTTCCTCGGCTCGAGGGCGCTCCGTTGCTGACCCTGCCGGCGCGCGGAACCCGACTGAAAGGCCACGCCGATGCGATCAGACTGCTGGCCGACCTCAAGGAGCGCGGAGTCGATGCGCGCCTGCTGCTGCTCGGTGCGCGCGAGCCTGGTCGAGAGTCCTATGTGACCGAGCTCGAGGGCCTCGCCGAAAAACTCGGCGTCGCCCCCGACATGGTCATCTCGGCACCACGCGAGGACGTCCGTGATGTCATGGCCGTGTCGACCCTGATCCTGCAGCTGAGCACCCAGCGCGAGTCGTTCGGGCGCACCGTGATAGAGGCCCTGTCGCTGTGCCGGCCGGTGCTCGGCTACGCCCATGGCGGCGTCGGCGAACTGCTGACTGACCTGTATCCCGCCGGACGCGTTCCTGCCGGCGACCGCGCGCGCCTGGTCGAGCGTGCCGCCGAGTTGATGCGTGCGGCACCGGCGATCCAGCCGCTGACCCGCTATCGTCTTTCCGACATGCAGGAGGCCACCCTGGGCCTCTACCGGGAAATCGCCGCCGAACCGCTGCGTCGACGCAGCGACCGATGATGCTTGCGAGTCCGCAGCGACGCGGCGAACTGGCGGCGTTGCTGGTGGTGCTCGGCGTTCTCGTCCTGCTGCCGATCGGACGCAGCTCGGAGCTGCCGGTTCTGGTTGCCGCGCTGGTCGGTCTTGGCCTGCTCGTGCGCTATCGCAGTTCCTTGTTGAGCGATGCGGGCCTGCGCCTGATCCTGATCCTGTTTGCCTGCTACTGGCTGCCGATCGTCTTTTCGGGTTTTGCTGCCGTGGCCCCGGCCAAGACCTGGATGACGGCGCTGGAGACCTTGCGCTTCCTGCCGCTCGCGGTGTTCGTGGCATGGGCATTGCGCAGAGCCGAGGTCTGGCCGGCCGTGCACGTCTCGATAGCGGCGATCTGCGGACTCTGGCTGGTCGACGCATGGATCCAGTATCTGACCGGCAACAGTCTTGGCGGCGCGCCGGAAGCCGAACGCCTGGCCGGTATCTTCGGCGCCGGCAACCTCAAGCTCGGCCCGGTGCTGGCGACGCTCGCGCCGTTCCTGCTGCTGGTGGCGCGAGAGCGCACCGGCCGGCTCGGACTCCTGCTCGCTTTCGTCGCCTTGCTGATTCCGATACTGCTCGCCGGCTCGCGCGCGGCATGGCTTTCCTATGCCCTGGTCTGCGTCGTCTTCGCCTGGCGCGAGACGCGGGACTTCCGGCGTTTCCTGCCGCTGCTGATCGGCGTGTTGCTCGGCGTCGCCTTCAGCATCGGCATGGCCTGGCGCGGATCAGCCGGCTTCGGTGCGCGCATCGAGCGCAGCTTGCTGGCATTGCAGGGAACCTCGGCGGCCATCGACGACGCCTCGGCCGGTCGGCTCAGCATCTGGCAGACCGCCTACGCGATGATCCGGGCGCATCCGCTGACCGGCGTCGGCGCGCGCGGCTTCCGCTACGACTATCCGCAGCACGCGGCGCCCGGCGATCGCTTCGTCGATGCCAGAACCGGTGTCGGGGCCTCGCATGCACACCAGGTCGTGCTCGAAGTGCTTAGCGAGACCGGACTGGTCGGTTTCCTCTTCTGGACGCTCGGCGTCACCGTGGCGATTCGCGCCTGGCGACGGGCGAGGCCGGCGCAGAGAGCCCGGGCCTTCGCGCCGGGTCTGGCCCTGGTCGCGATGTGCTTTCCGCTGAATACCCACCTGGCCTTTTACTCGGCCTGGTGGGGGCTATTCTTCTGGTGGCTGCTGGCGCTCTTCACCGCGGCCCTCGCCGCTGCCGCGCAGCAGGCTGATGGCGATGCCGCCAACCACCGCGGCGGCGCCGATCAGCACGCTCCATAGCAGCCAGCGCTTCCAGTTCACCGGCTGCTGCGCGGGACGCAGGGCCTTGGCCCCGGCGCTGGCACGCGAGTCGCCCAGATCGGCCACGGCCGGTTGCCATTCCGGGCCAAAGCGCGAGCGCAGCGAAACGAGCGCCGGCTCGATCGGATAATCCGGATAGCGTTCGCTCGCGCTGCCGACGGCAAGCAGGAACGGACCGTTTCCTTCGGCCAGGAACAGCAGACGTGCCGGACGGTAGCCGACCACGACATCCGGGGGTGCGGCCAGCGGTGTTGCCGAATCGAGTCGCAATGACCGGATTCGCGGTCCTGGCGTCAGCGCGGCAAAACCGTTGTCGATCACGTCGCCGTCCTGCAGCAATCGGAACGCGACGAAGCGTGCGCGTCGGACCCAGCGTCCCGACGCCGGCGCCTCGTCAGCCGACGCCAGCACGTCCAGTTGCGCCACCGCATTGTCGCTGGACAGGTTGACCTTCACGTCGGTCGCCGGCACGGCAGGGTTCAGGACGTACAGGAAGCGCGTCTTGTCGGCGTCCAGTTCGCCGAGACGCTCGACCGATGCCGCCTGCAGCCACTGCACGCGCGCCGAGCCAGCCACGTGTCGCGTCCTGCCTGCTTCGGCGCGCAGGCCGGCCAGTGGCAGGCCGTCATCGGTCCGCAGAAGCCGCAGGTAGCGCAGCCGGGTGGTCGAAAGATCGATGTTGCGACGTTCGATGCGGGCGCCATCCTGCTCGATCATGACCACGGTGGCATCCGCGTTGAGCAGGTCCCAGCGCTGCAGATCGTTGCTGCCACGGACTTCGAATCGGGCAATGAGCTTGTCGCGCGGCGCATCCCAGTCGAGTTCCAGATAGTCGATGCCGCGGTCGAAGGCAGCGAGGTCGAGCAGCCATTCGCGCGGTTCGACCGCCACCGTGGGTTCGCCCGTCGACTGCGCCTCGAGCCGGCGCAGGCGGCCCGCCGCGTCGCGCTCGACGACGAGGTGCAGGTCGACACCGGTGCCGCCACGGCGACCGTCCGGAAGCGCCAGCACCGGAACAGAGGCGCGCTGCTCGACTTGCGAGTCGGGAAGTTCGACCGGCCGGATCGTCATCGGCACGGCTTGACCAGCCGCATTGAACACGGCGAGGTCGCGCAGATCCGGATCCACCGATCCGGCATAGACCGAACTGTCCAGTTCGAACTGCCACGCCGCACTTTCGCCGCTTGTCCGGATCGGAATCACGTTCGCATAGTCGGCCGGGCTCGCGGCCATGCCAGCCTGCGCCGTCAGCCCGACGCAGAGCAGCAGGCGCTTCATGCCGCCTGCTCCGTGGCCGTTTCGCGGGGTGGCGCAGGGGCCAGGTAGCCGACCAGGGTGCAGAGCAGGCCGTAGGCAATGAACGAGGCGATGCCGAACAGATTGCCGAGATGCTGGCGGTCGATCAGCAGCAGCTTGGCCAGGACCACGGCCATCAGCACGGCGCTGGCCAGCCACAGCGGGCGATTGCCGCGTCGCGACCCGATCACCCAGCCGGCCACGCCGAGGATGCTCCAGACCACGGCCAGGCTGGTCTGGGCGAGGCTGGCCGAGAGCAGGCGTTCATCCCACGCGATGCCGCCGAGATGATGCACGGCGCGCAGGGTCGCATCGGTGATCAGGATGAAACCGCCGGCGGCGAACAGCGCTGTGCGCCGGCCGCGGATGATCGCCGGTGCATCCGGGTCGCGCATCCACAGGGCCAGCACGATCAGGGTGGCGAGCTGGAACAGTTCGAGCGGATTGAGCAGCGGCACGAAGGCGAGCGGCGCGCTGGCGCCGGCATTGAACAGGCTAAGCAGGAGCAGGAAGCCGAGCACGAACGCCTGCGAGGTCAGCAGGCCTGGCCGGTAGCGCGGGAATTCGTCGCCAAGCGGATGGGAGATCCAGTGCGGCCTGCGCAGCGCGAGGCCGTGCACGAGCAACACCGGCAGACCGATCATCGCCAGCAGCCAGCCGGCGTCGAGTTCCGCGCGCAGGGCGACCTCGCGCAGACTCAGGCAGAAGGCCAGGGTCCAGGTCCACAGCCAGCCGAGATGCGCCGTGGTCTGTGCCGCATCCGCGCTGCTGCGCAGGCAAGCGAGGCTGCGCAAGCCGAGGACCGCGAGCGCGACATGCGCGAGCCCGCTCCAGCCGGCAAAGACCTGGCCGTCGACGCCGATGACGGCGCTGATCGGCAGGGTGACCCAGAACAGCACACCGACCGTGAAGGCCAGGGATCGGCGTTGCCAGAGACGTTCCGCTTCGCCGACCAGCCAGGCGCTGACGGCGACTACCCCAAGCACCGCCGGCAGCTGCTCCTCTGCGGCGACGAAGCGGTCGATGTCGACCAGCCAGGCGCCGAACCACCAGGCCAGGCCCCAGAGATAGAGCACGACGCCGAGTTCGGCCGAGCGATTCGCGCGCTGATAGAGCCAGGCACAGGCCAGGGCTGAGCCGGCGATCAGCATGGCACCGAGGAACGGGCCGTTGGCCAGCGGCAGCGCATCGACTTCGCGCGCACCGATGGCCGCGACATAGGCGCCGGCGGCGAGCAGTTGCAGGAGCAGGCCGATCCAGCGCGGCAGGCGGCGTTGCTGGCGCAGGCCGAGCCAGACCAGGGCGGCGCCCTCGAGGGCGAACAGGCAGCCGGTCGTGCGCGCCGACAGGGCCAGCGGGATGGCCAGGGTCGAGAAGCCGAGGGCGAGCACGGCGAACGATTCGCCGAGCACGCGCAGGCGCCTGATCAGGCCGGCCGCGAGCGCGGCATAGATGACGCCAAGTGCGAGTGCCGAGATCGCCAGCGGCATGCGCTCGCCTTCGAGCAGGGCGGCCTGCAGGGCAAAGGCGACCAGCGGGTTGCCGAACACGAGGGTGCCGTCGACGACATCGGGTCGCTCACGCCCGAGCCTCAACGCATAGAGGACCGGGATGGCGAGATAGAGGACGAAGAACAGGACCAGGAACGGCTCGGTGCTGTCGAACAGGGCGTGGTTGTATTTGAGAACGCCCCAAAGCGTGCCGATTGCATAAGTGAAGAAGAAGCCGATCAGGTTCAGCACCCGCCATGCGCGCGTCCAGGCGATCGCGAACACCGCGACGTTGAGCACGGCATAGTAGGAAAAAAGGAAGACATGATTGCCGCTGCCGGTCGAGATCAGGATCGGCGCGGCGAAGCCGGCGACGATGCCGAGCACGGCCAGGGCCAGCGCATCCTGCAGCACCGCGAGCAGGCAGACGCCGGCTACCAGGATGATCATCAGGGCGAACGCCGGCAATGCCGGCAACAAGTGATAGAGACGAAATGCCGCAAACACGGTCAACAGCAAGATGCCGATCGCGCCACCCTGCAGGCTCAGCGAGAACGCGCGACGCGTATCGCGCTGGCGCCAGGCGAAAACCAGGGCTGCTACCGCCGCAACGGCAACGCCGACCAGACGGAACTCGATCGGAAAGGTAAACCAGCCTTCGTCGGCCGCGTACTTGAGCAGCGCGGCGACTCCGGCGAACAGCACGAGCATGCCGACCTTGACCGGCACATTACCCTCGGTGAACCAGGCCTTGATCCAGCCGACCGCGCGCTCGCCGACATCGGGACCTGTCGGCTCGCGTTCCTGCCAGGCAATCGCCGCGCCCATGGACTCGGGCTCGGTCTGGATGCTTGCCGCGGGCAGGGGAGGCGCGGGCATCGGATCGGGCAACTCGAAGGCTTCCTCAGCCTGGGGAACCGGCTGAGGCGCGGGCACCTTTGGCCGCAGGTCGAGGGCCTCGCTCATGGCAGGCGGCACCGCTCGGGCCGCGACCGCGGCGCGTGTGGACTCGGTGGCATCCCGGGCCTCGAGGCGCGATTCAATGGCGCGCAGCCGGGCGCCGAGGGCGGCGACACGGGCAAGCAGATAGCCGATCGTGGCGCCGGCGAGAACGCTGACGACCTGGCCTGACTCGCGATCAAACAGCGTGGCGAGCACGATTCCGATGAATGCGCCCGCAATTCCCCCTACCAGTCCCATGCTGCGCCTTCCCCTGCGATGGACGATCAACGATAGACCGAAGCCTGCCCTTCGGGCCGGTTCTTGAAGCGCCGGTGGATCCAAAGGTACTGGGTCGGCGCTTCGCGCGCCATGCGTTCGATCGCGGCATTGACCCGGGCCGTGTCCGCGGCGACGTCGGTGCCGGGGAAATCGGCCAGTGGCGCTTCCAGGCGCAGGACGTAGCCGCCGCCTTCGAGGCGTCGATGGAAGAACGGGATCACCCGCGCCCCGGATAGCCGGGCCAGATGATGGGTCGCGGTCAGGGTTGCCGCGGGAATGCCGAAGAAGGGCACGAACACCGTGTCCTTGCCGCGCATGTCCTGGTCCGGGGCGTACCAGATCGCGCCGCCTGCGCGCATGTAGCGGACCGCGGCGCGGACCTCACTCTTCAGGAACATGGTATCGGCATAGCGTTGGCGGGCGCGCCGGATCGCCCACTCGAAGGCGGCATCGCCATGCTTGCGGTACATGCCGGCCAGGCGGATGCCGCCCTGCTCGATCAGCAGCCGTCCCGCCAGTTCCAGATGCGAGAAGTGGGCGCCGGTCAGGAGCACGCCGCGACCTTCGGCGGCGGCCGCGGCGACGTGCTCGAGGCCTTCGATGCGTGCAGGGACCCGCAACAGTGCCTTGCGCGTTCCCATCCAGGCCAGGGCGAACTCGACCAGCATCAGGCCGACATCGCGCAGGTTCTGCTCGAGCAGGCGGCCGCGTTCGGCAGCGTCGAGTTGCGGAAAGCACAGTTCGAGGTTGCGCGCCGCGATGCGCCGTCGCGAGCCCGGAATGCGCGCGAACAGCCAACCCAGGGCGCGGCCGGTGCGCATGAGCAGCCCATAGGGCAGGCGCGACAGCAGCCAGAGCAGGCCGAGCCCGATCCAGGCCGGCCAGTGGCGCGGTCCGAGCAGGGCGGGGCGAAACGGGGGCGATTCGGCACTCATCGACCGATTATGGCGGCCGGGCCGCTTTCTGCCTATGCGGCCTATACTGCGCGGTCTTGTCTGGAGCCCGATCCGTGCTGCGCCTGCTGTATACCCTGACCATGTACCTGCTGACGCCGGTGATCCTGTACCGGCTGGCCGCGCGTGGCCTGCGTTATCGGCGCTACCTGTCGCGCTGGAAGGAGCGCTTCGGCTTCTTTCCGGCGCCAGGGTTCAACAACAGCTGCTGGGTGCATGCGGTTTCGGTCGGCGAGGTGAATGCCGCAGTGCCGCTGATCGAGGCGCTCATGCGCACCTATCCCGAGGCGCCGATGGTCGTGACCACGGTCACCCCGACCGGTTCGGAGCGCGTGCAGAAACTGTTCGGCGACCGCGTCTTCCACGTCTACCTGCCGTACGACCTGCCGGCCTCGGTCAAACGCTTCCTCGACCGCATCAAGCCACGCTTCGCGGTGATCATGGAAACCGAGATCTGGCCGAACCTGTTCATCACCTGCCGCGAGCGCGCGATTCCGATCGTGGTGACCAATGCGCGCCTGTCCGAGCGCAGCCTGCGCGGCTATGGGCCGGTTCGGCCGCTGGCCCGTCGTGCGATCCGCTGCGCCAGCTTCGTCGCCGCGCAATCGCCGCTGGATGCCGAGCGCCTGCGCGCGCTCGGTGCCGCGGTCACCCGCCTGGCCGTAATCGGCAATCTGAAGTTCGACATGCCGGTGCCGCCGAGCCTGGCCGGCACCGGTGAGCAACTGCGCCAGGGCTGGGGCCGGCGGCGTCCGGTCTGGATCGCGGCGAGCACGCACGAGGGCGAGGAAATGCCCGTGCTCAAGGCACATACGGCGGTCCTGCAACGCTATCCGGACGCCCTGTTGCTGATCGCACCGCGTCATCCGGAACGCTTCAGGCCGGTGATCGGCGCCTGCCGTTCGCTCGGTTTCGCCACGCGCACGCGCAGCGAGGACGAGGTCGCGGACGAACGCTGCCAGTGCTTCGTGGTCGACACGATGGGCGAGCTGCTGCACTTCTATGCGGCCGCGGACATCGCCTTCGTCGGAGGCAGCCTCGAGCCGATCGGCGGGCACAACCTGCTCGAACCGGCCGCGCTCGGCAAGCCGGTCATTGTCGGTCCGCACACGTTCAACACCGAGGAAGTGGCTTCGAGCCTCATCGAGGCGAAAGCCGTGCTGCGCGTCGAAAACGCCGAACAGCTCGGTGCCGCGGTGATCCGCCTGCTGACCCAGGAAGACCTGCGCCGCGCCATGGGCCAGGCCGCCCAGGCCGTCCTCGAACGCGAGCGCGGCGCCGTCGAGCGCACTCTCAGGATCGTCGAACAGGTGCTGGAGAAGCAGGCGTGAAGGGCGGGGATTGGAGATTCGGGATTGGAGATTCGTAAGAGCGGCGGTTACCCGGTTGGCTCTTGCGAATCCCGAATCCCAAATCCCGAATCCCGGCTCACTCGAGCAACGCGTTCACCGCCTCGAGGTCGCTGACCTGGATGACGCCGGCGGATTGCTTGAGGCGCAGGCCATTGAGGACGAAGGCGTGGCGGGCTTGCGAATAGCTGCTTTGCGCCGACAGCAGCTGCTGCTGGCTGATCAGCACGTCGACGATCGTACGCGTGCCGACTTCATAGCCAGCCTGGGTCGCGTCGAGCGAACTCTGCGCGGAGATGACTGCCTGGCGCGTCGCTTCGACCTGGCTGGCGCCGGCGATCACGGCGCGATAGCCGTTGCGCGTGCTGCGTTCGACCAGGCGCTTCTGCAATTCGTACTGGTCCTGCGCCGCGTCGCGGTTGTAGACCGACTGGCGAACCCTGGACTGCGTGTAGCCGCCGGCAAAGATCGGAACATTGAGGGTCAGTCCGACCGTGGTCGACCAGCGCTCGCTGTTGGTGTGGAAGGCGTCATTGAAACTCGACGCACTGTTGTCGGCCCAGCTCGGGTTCTTCGAGTAGAGGATCTGGCCGCTGATCGTCGGCAGATGGCCGGCGCGCGCCGTGTTGATGTCCGCATTCGCCGCCTCGAGCTGGTAGGCGTAGGAACTGAGGCTCGGATTCTGCGCGATCGCGACGTTGACCCAGTCATCGGGGTTTTCCGGATTGGGCTTGTCCAGCGGCAGCTTGTCGCGCAGCTTCTTGAGTTCGCCCGGCTCCTTGCTGGTCAGCTGGCGCAGGGCCTCGCGATTGTCATCGAGCGTGTTCTGCGCGGTGATCACGTTGGCCACGGCCGTATCGTGCTGGGCCTTGGCATCGTTGACGTCGGTGATCGCCGACAAACCGACCTCGAAGCGTTGCTGGGCCTGCTCCATCTGGCGGTTCAGGGCCTGCTCGTTGGCCTGGGCGAACTTGAGCGCATCCTCGGCGGTCAGCACGTCGAAGTACGCGGTGGCGACGCGGATCAGGAGATCCTGCTGGGCCGCCTCGTAGGTCGCGTCGCCGGCCTTGGCCACCGATCGCGCGGACTTCAGTGCCGTCCACTTGCTGAGGTCGAGGATGCTCTGGTCGAGGCGCCCGCTCAGGGTCCGGTCGTAATTGTTCGAGGACGAGGTCACGTTGACCAGGCTCTGGCTCCCGTCCTCGTTGGTGACGAATTGCGGGCCACCGCTGCTGCCGTGGCTCTGCGAATAGCTCAGCGAGGCGCCGATCTGCGGCAACAGGGCCGAACGCGCCTGGTCGACATTCTCGCTGGTCGCGTAGTTGGTGGCCTCTGCGCCGGCCAGCTGCGGATCCGAGGCGCGGGCCTCGCCATAGATCTGGATCAGATCGTCGGCATGGGCCAGCGGAGCGCCTGCGCCGAGCACGAGAGCCAGGGCCAAAGGCAGTGAACGGAGTTGCATCATCGAATCATCCTCGGGTGTGCAGTGCCGGGTGCCGCGCGTCTACAACGTGAAGTGGCGCGGCGGCGTGGCGTTGGTCAAATAGGGAATATCGGTCTCGAACAGGCTCTCAGTCTGCCAGTGGGTCGCATCGACGCGCGTGTGCAATAAGGCCTGCATGGCCGGCGATTCGCCGGTGATCGCGAACAACCGGCCACCGGGCCGGACCCATCCGCGAACCCGCTCAGGCAACGCAAAAACCGCGCCAGTCAGTACGACGCAGTCAAAGGGTTCCTTGGTTGCATAGTCGGTCAGGGCATCGCAGACCTCGACCGTGACGCCCGCAATGCCGGCCCCGGCCAAGTTGCGACGGGCCTGGTCGGCCAGGTCCGCGTGCAGTTCGACACTGTGCACCCTGCCTCCCAGTTCGGCCAGGCAGGCGCTGAGGAATCCCGAACCCGTTCCGATTTCGAGCACGCGCTGTCCGGGTTCGATCGCCACCGCCTGCAGCACGCGGCCCTCGACCACCGGCTTCAACATGACTTCACCATGGCCCAGGGGCAGCTCGACGTCGACGAATGCCATGCCACGGAATCGTTCCGGCACGAAGTCCTCGCGATGCAGGCGGCCGAGCACCTCGAGAACGCGGGGGTCGAGCACCTCCCAGGTGCGGATCTGGTTCTCGACCATGTTTTCGCGGGCCAGCTCTGCTTGGGTAGACATCGGCAGGTTCCAGAATCGGGTAAAAAGGGGCGAAAGCATAAGAGGTCTGTCCGCAGGCGGCAAACAAGCCCTGCGCCGGGCGCCGCGGCAGGGTCCTCAGGCGGCCACGGTGGATCCGGCCTCGGCCCGGTCCAGTCGCGCGCGCATGCGCGGCAACTGGTGCCTGACCGCAGCCGCCAAGGCCGGTTCGATGCTGGCGAGGGCGCTCAGACTCAGGGATGCTCCGCTGGCGCCGAGCGTGACCCACTGCAGGGTCAGCCAGCGTTCGAGCAGTCCGCGGTCGTCCCCGGACAGTGCGGACAGTGCGGCACGCGCCGCCGTGCGCAGGGCTGCACGACGAAAGCGCCCATGCCGCGGACGCTCGTCCAGCACGGCAGCGAAGGCCTGCTGGGCCAATCTCAGGGACCAACGATCCGGGTCGGCTTGACCGGGATTTGCCAAGTTCAGCGCTGCCTCACCCATACCTGCCTCTCATGTGGTCGTCGCTGCGTGTTTCCAGATGCTTTCCGGACCGGCCAACGACAAGTGGTGTTCCGTCAATGGTCTGTCTGCAAATCCGGGGCCAATCGTGCCGGCGGCGTGTCGCGGCGGACACGGAACCAGGCCGCATAAAGCGCCGGCAGGAACAGCAACGTGAGTGCCGTGGCCACCGTCAGGCCGCCCATGATGGCGACCGCCATCGGTCCGAAGAATGCGCTGCGCGAAAGCGGGATCATGGCCAGGATGGCTGCCGCGGCGGTCAGCACGATCGGCCGGAAGCGGCGCACCGTGGCGTCGATGATGGCATCCCAGGGCTTGTGGCCCTCGGCGATGTCGTGTTCGATCTGGTCGACCAGGATCACCGAATTGCGCATGATCATGCCGAACATCGCGATCGTGCCGAGCATCGCCACGAAACCGAACGGCACCCGGAACACGAGCAGGAACAGGACCACGCCGATCAACCCGAGCGGAGCGGTAAGGACCACGATCAGGACGCGCTGGAAGCTGCGCAGCTGCACCATCAGCACGCTCAGGACAACGATGAAGAAGAGCGGGAAGCCGGCATTCACCGAGCCCTGGCCCTTGGCCGATTCCTCGACCGAACCGCCCGTATCGAGTCGATAGCCTTCGGGCAGGTCGGCGCGGATGCGATCCAATGCCGGGCTGATCTGGGCATTGATGCTGGCTGGTTGCAGCGCGCCTTCGATGTCGGCGCGCACGGTCACCGTCGGCAGGCGGTTGCGCCGCCAGATGATGCCGTCCTCGAAGCCGTAGTCGATCCTGGCGATATGGCCGAGCGGCACGCTGTGGCCGGAGGCGGTCGGCACCGAAAGACTCTGCAGCAGGCTCATCTGGGCGCGTTCCTCGGCGGGGCCGCGCAGGAGCACGCCGATCAGCTGGTCGCGCTCGCGATAGGTGGCGATCGGCACGCCATTGAGCGAGCTCTGCATGAAGTTCGCGACATCCTCGGAACTGACCCCGAGCACGCGCGCGCGATCCTGGTCGATGACCAGGCGGATGACCTTGCTCGGTTCTTCCCAGTCGAGGTTGACGTTGCGCGCGTTGGCATTGCCGCGGACCACGTCGGCAACATCGCGGGCGAGCCGCTGGACGGTGTCGATGTCCGCTCCGGAAACCCGGTATTGCAGCGGATAGCCGACCGGCGGCCCGTTTTCGAGGCGGATCACGCGGGCGCGCAGCTCGGGAAAGGCGCCCTGGAACAGGCTGAGCAGGTCCTTGCGCAGGGCTTCGCGTTCGGCATTGCCGTGGGTCAGCAGGACGAACTGGGCGAATCCGGCCTGCGGCAACTGCTGGTCGAGCGGCAGGTAGAAGCGCGGCGAGCCCGAGCCGACGTAGCTGACATAGTTCTCGAGCTCGGGGCGTCCGGCCAGCCAGGTTTCCAGCTTCCTGACTTCGGCTTCGGTCGCGTTGAGCGAGGAACCTTCGCTGAGCTTCAGATCGACCAGCAGTTCCGGACGGGTCGAGTCGGGGAAGAACTGCTGCTGGACGAAGCGGAAGCCGAAGATGGCCAGGCCAAAGATCAGGACCGTGGTGCCGATGACCAGGAAACGGTGCTCGACGCAGGCGCCGACCAGACGGCGGAAGCGTTGGTAGAACGCACTCGCATAGGGGTCGTGGCCATGCTCCGTGGAGCGCTCGGCAATGCCGCCTAACCATGTCGGCAGATGGCCGCGCAGGGCGTGGATGCGCGCGGACAGGCCGGATCGCGGATGCGTGCGGGCTGGGGCATGCGGATCCGGCAGCAGCTTGTAGCCCAGGTAGGGAATGAAGACGACCGCGGCGATCCACGAGAGCAACAAGGCGATCGTCACGACCTCGAAGATCGCCCGCGTGTATTCGCCGGTGCCGGACTTGGCCGTGGCGATCGGCAGGAACCCGGCCGCGGTGACCAGGGTGCCGGTCAGCATCGGAAAGGCCGTCGAGGTGTAGGCATAGGCCGCCGCGCTGACCCGGTCCATGCCCTGTTCCATCTTGATCGCCATCATCTCGACGGCGATGATCGCGTCATCGACGAGCAGTCCGAGGCCGAGCACGAGCGCACCCAGCGAGATCTTGTGCAGGCCGATGCCGAAGTAGTCCATCGCCGCGAACGTCATGGCCAGGACCAGCGGGATCGACACCGCGACGACGAAGCCGCTGCGCAGGCCCAGCGAGAAGAAGCTGACCAGCAGTACGATCGTGACGGCTTCGCCGAGGGTGCGAACGAATTCGCCGACCGAGCGACTGACCGCGGCTGGCTGGTCGGCAACCTTGTGCAGGTCGAGGCCGACCGGCAGCGTCTTGCCGATCCGCGTCGTCGCCGCCTCGAGGTCATGGCCGAGGGCGATGATGTCGCCGCCCTTGCGCATCGAGACCGCGATGCCGATCGCCTCGGTGCCCTTGAAGCGCATGCGCGGCTGCGGCGGATCGACGAACCCGCGCCGGACCTCGGCGATGTCGCCGAGCCTGAACAGCCGGCCGTTGCTGCCGCGGATGCTGAGATCGCGGATCGCCTCGATCGAATCGAGTGCCCCGCTCGTGCGCAGGTAAATGCGGTCGGTCGCGGTCTCGAAGCTGCCGCCTGGAACCACGGCATTCTGCGCGGCCAGCGTTTGCTGCAGTTCGGCGAAGCTGACGCCGAGCTTGGCCAGCTTGGCGTTCGAAGCCTCGACGTAGATCTTCGGCTCCTGGCGCCCGACCAGTTCGATCTTGGCGACGTTCGGCACGCGCAGCAGTTCGAGCTTGACCCGCTCGGCATAGTCGCGCAGGTCGGCGTCGTCGAAACCCTCGCCGGTCAGCGCGTAGATGTTGCCGAAGGTGTCGCCGAACTCGTCGTTGAAGAACGGGCCACGGATGTCCGCCGGCAGCGTGTAGCGGATGTCTCCGACCTTCTTGCGCACCTGGTACCAGACGTCCGGCACCAGGTTGGGATCGATCGAATCCTTGACCACGAAGAAGACCTGCGATTCGCCCGGCCGCGAGTAGCTGCGCAGGTAGTCGAGCTCCGGAATCTCCTGCAGCTTCTTTTCGATCGCCTCGGTGATCTTTTCCGAGATCTCACGTGCCGTCGCGCCCGGCCACTGGGTCTGTACGACCATGACCTTGAAAGTGAATGGCGGGTCCTCGGCCTGGCCAAGACTGCGGTAGGACCAGATACCGATGATCGCGAGCAGGATGATCGAGTAGAGGACGAGGGCCTGGTTGCGCAGTGCCCACGAGGAAAGATTGAATGACGGCATCGCTCACGCTTCCGACGAATGCACTTTGGGCCCGCTTCCGTCGTCGACCGCAGCGGCCGGACGCGCGCTCGATAGAGGTCCTCTCCACTGTGCTGCCGGCGGGGAGAGGGAGGAGCTCCGGCAGCACAGGAAGAGGGGTTGAAGGGTCAAAAGGTGACGCGCCGGTTGAGCGAGTCGATCGGATTGATCGTTTCGCCCTCGCGCAGGCGGTGTACGCCGGCGGTGACGATCCAGGCATCGGCGACCAGGCCGCGGCTGATCAGGGCGCCGGTTTCGGCGTACTGCTCGACGGTGACCGGTGCCAGGTGGACCTTTCCGGATTGGGTGTCGACCTGCCAGATTGCCGGTTCGCCGGCCTTCTCGTAGAGCGCGCTGAGCGGCACCAGGAACTGGTCGTCGCGCGCACCCGATGCGAAGTAGACGCGGGCGGTCTGGCCCAGCCGAGGCTTTGCGTCGGCGTCGGAAATCGAGACGCGGACCTGGTAAGTGCGCGTGGTCGGATCGGCTCCCGGAGCGATCTCGCGGACTTTTCCGTCGTGCAGTTTCCCGCTGTCGGTCCAGAATTCCACACGCGCGGCGTCGCCGGCGGTGAGCTGCGCAACCGCCTGTTCCGGAACATCGATTTCCACTTCGCTGGCGCCATCGTGGGCGAGCGTCACGATCGCCTGACCAGCACCGACGACCTGGCCGACCTCACCCGAAACGGCTGTGATCACGCCATCCGCGTCGGCGCGCAACTCGGCATAACCGGTCTGGTTGCGCGCCGTGTCGAGGGCGGCCCGGGCTTCGGCCACGTGCGCCTTGGCGGCTTCGAGCGCATTGGTCTTTGCTTCGAGATCGAACTGGCTGACGAAGCGCCGCTCGAACAGGGTCTTGTAGCGTTCGTATTCGGACCTGGCCAGTTGCAGGGCGGCCTGTGCCGAAGCGAGCGAGGCGCGGGCGCTGGCGGTGGCCAGCTCGAGATCGCGCGGATCGAGCTCGGCCAGGACCTGGTCCTTGTCGACATGCGTGCCGACGTCGACCCGGCGCGAGCTGATCTTGCCGGCCACGCGGAAGCCAAGGGCACTTTCGTAGCGTGCGTGGACCTCGCCCGGATAGACGCTGACGGCCTGGGCCGTGGCAGGCTCGACCCGGGCGACGCGGGCCACCCGCGGCGGCTCGGCGACGCCGGCCTGGGAGTTGCAGCCGGCCAGCGCTGCAATCAGCAAAACGCCAGCGATGTATCGGCAGACAGGGACCGGACGCATCATTACACTTCCGAGGATCGACACAGTTGGTGTACTGCGTGGTATAGTAATCAAGCTAAACTGACGAGTCCAGTAATTTTTTCCATGAATGCCGTAGCCGCCAAGACGCCGGGTCCCGGGCGACCCAAGGATCTCGAAAAACGCGCCGCCATCCTCCAGGCGGCCAAGCAGCTGTTTCCCCAAAACGGCTTCGAGGGCACCAGCATGGACATGATCGCGGCCACGGCCGGGGTCTCGAAACTGACGGTTTACAGCCATTTCACCGACAAGGAGAGCCTGTTCGGCGAGGCCGTGCGCGAAAAGTGCGCCGAGCAGATGCCGGACGCGTTGTTCGATGTCGATGTCAGCGGACCGCTGCGCGAGCAATTGACGGCGATCGCGCGGGCGTTCTTTGCCCTGGCCACGAGTTCCGAGTCGATTGCACTCAATCGCCTGTTGACTGCCGGCGCCGGCAGTTCGGCCAAGCTTGCGCAGATCTTCTGGGAAGCAGGCCCACAGCGGGTGCAGCGGGATTTCGCGAATTTCCTGGCTCGTGAGGTCGAAGCCGGTCAGCTCGAGATCGACGACGTGCCGCGGGCGGCCTCGCAGTTCTTCTGCCTGCTCAAGGGGGAGTTGCACGCGCGACAGCTCTGCGGGTGCAGCGGCGCCACGTTCCAGCCGGGTGAAGTCGACCGGCACATCGCGGCGACGGTTGATCTGTTCATTCGGGCCTACGCGACCAAAGGGCAGGCCGCGGTCAGTCGCTGAGATTGCCGAGCCATGATTCGATGGCTTCGAGGTCGCTGCCGGAAATGTCGATGAAGTGGAAGCCTGCCCAGAACTGACCGGGCACGTTGGCGCGCTCCTGCCACATTTCCTGGGCGCCCACGTCGATCATCTGTGGTTGGCCGTGGCCGTTGACCAGTTCGAAGCCGAGCTGGAAAAGCGCGCCATCGACGACTTGCTGGTCGCAGACCATGAGCATGCCATCCGCGGACAGATTGCCGATCCGGCCCATGACCGTTCCGGTCATCTTGTTGGTCACCGGAATCGTGACGTAGGCGGACTTGCGGGGTGAGCGTCGGTGTTCGTTCATGCACGCATCCTCATGCCGACGCAGGCAGACCAGGTTGGCCCGAGTACTGCTGCAGCTTGCTCATGATGGCCTTCCACGCGCGATCGATGATGCTGCCCGATTCCTCCTTGAAGAGGCGCACCTGGCCGCGGACCAGGTCCCTGGCCAGCTGTTCGATGGTCTTCTCCTCGGATCGGGCACCCCGCTGGTTGACGAACAGGCAGCGTCCGGTAACGGTCGAGAACCAGGCCAGTTTTCGACGCACCACGCTGCCCTGCTGGTTGGTGACGAACTCGAACCAGGTGCCGAACGGAAGCGTTCGGATGCGTTGCACCATTTCCTTTTCCGCGCCGGTCAGCGCAGGCGCCGGGGTGTCGCCGGCCGACTCCGCTGCCGCCTTGCCGGCCGAAGCGGCGTCGCCGCCGAGTCGCGTCTTGCTCTTCAGGGCGTGCGCCAGCTCGGTATGGCTGGTCTTCTTTTCCACCGAGCTCGGGTCGAACAACTTGCTGACGACACCTTCGACCTCGTCACCATGCAGGCCGACCTGGAGCAGCCCATTGCGCACTTCCTCGCGTACGGTCTGGTCGACCTTGGCGAGGTCCGAACCCGAGCCGATCTGCATGAGCTGGTCGGCAACGGCCAGACAGCGCCGATAGGCCTGGCTGTCCTCGCCCTGGCGCAGCAGGGTCAGGGCGAGGACATCGGTCCAGGCCTGTTCGAGCACGGCGCGAACCATCGGCGCAGGCTTGCCGCGCTTGAGCAGCCTGGCGACGGCCGCGTTGGCCTGTTCGCGCGACAGATCGAGTCGCTCTCGCCCTTTGGCGGCGTCGATATGGCGGCGCTCGGCGATCTCCGCGCGCCGGGTGACCTGCGACATGTATTTGCCGAGGTCGTCGAGCAGCTTCTCCATCAGCGACAGGTCACCATCGAATTCGTTGGTGACGCGGTCGACCATCGAAGTCATGGTGTCGACCATGCCGCTGTCGGTTTCGTCGTCGCCCATCCACAACTGGGTGGCTTCGGCGACGCTGTTGAGCAACTGCCGGGCCGGATGGTTGCGCTGGGTGAAGAAGTGTTTGTCGCTGATCGCGCTGCGCAATACCGGAACCTGCAGCTTGGCGATCAGTTCACGGCTGCTGCTGTGCGAGGCGAGGTTCTGCCCGATGTAGTCGAACAGCATGCCGACCAGGTCGATGGTGTCGGAATCCTCTTCGGCCAGCAGCGGCGTCTGCCCCTCCGGGCTCTTTTCGCGCAACTGGTTGAGCAGGTCCTGCTTGAGGTGTCCGATACCGCGCGGCACCGCCCGCCCGTTCTGCTGGTACGTCTCGATCGGGTTCGATTGCAGTGCGCCGAGCACGCTTTGCAGATCGTCGCGACTCGCCATGTAGCCCGATGCGGGCGCTGCGGGCGCAATATCGAGGGAGCGACGCCGCTCGGCCAGCAATCCACGCAGGGATGCGAATAGCTGGGAATCCCCAGGCTCGGCCGCCGACGCGGCGGCCGCCGGTGCAGGACCTGGCGAGTACCTGCCAGGCGCCGCTTGCCGCGGGCCGGATCCGGCACCGGCAGCCGACGGGCCTCGTGACGGACCCCGCGTGGCGGGAGCCGCGCCACCCCGCGCGCTGTAGGGATCGCCTGCGGATGCCGGCTCTTCCGCTTCGTCCTGGCGCTCGGCATTGGTCGCCTTCCTGACGTCACCGTTGTCGGCAGGCCCGGCACGGCGGGAGTGGAACTGCAGGTTGGGCAGGACGCCCTGTTCGGCGAGATACTGGTTCAGCCTCTCGTAGAACTGATCGATCGGGCCCATGACGATGGTGTCGAAATCATGGAACACGCGGACGCGTTCGCCGAGGTCGATGTCGAGATCGCTGAGGGCATGCTGCAAGGCCCGGGCCAGGGCCAGCGGTCCCAGCGGCAACTCCGCCGGCTCGAAGGCGGGCCTGCCGGCGATGACGCCGAGGCGATGGCCGAGCATGTGCAGGGCAGTCGAATGACGGATTTCGGCCCTGTTGCCGATATCCTGCATGGCCAGTGAAATTTCCAGGTCGCGCGAGTCGACCAGCTCCAGCTTGGTCGTGCCGCGGTTGTCCCGGCCGGCGCCGGTCTGCGTGTCTGCTACCGGCCCCTTGTCGATCTGGGCCAGGCTGGACTCGAGGTGACTCAGGAAGCGCGGCACGATATCCGACTTGCCGCGCTTTATTTCGCGGATGGCCTCGAACAGGCGCGCCTGCTCCTCGTTGCTGCGTGCGCAATCGGCCAGCTTGAACAGCCGCTGCTCGACTTCGTCGAACAGCAACGACAGCGACGCTTCGAAATAGGCCGTGCGCTCCTGCAGGCCATCGAGCAGGAAGCGCACGCGTTTGGGCAGCGCACGCTCCGCCAGCCTGACCAGACGCGGCTTGCCGTCGGCTTTCTCGGCTGACCCCTTTCCTGCTTGCTTCACGACTCGCCCCCAACGGCTCCAGTGCGCATTCTTGCACGATGCTCCATACCGCAACAGATGTGACCGGGCGCGCCTGGCCGTGGAGCACATCGGGGCGGTCGAGTGGGCTCCATTGCGAATTCGGGTCCACCGCGACCGACCGGGTCCGGACCGGCCACCGATCGCATCATCGGCCGGCCGGTACGAGCCCGGCAGCGGCTCAGTCCGTGGACCAGACGAGGTCGAGAAACACGGAGCGTCCGGGCGTGTTGTAGCCGTATGCAAGTTCGTAGTCGCGGTCGGTCAGGTTCTCGATCCGCGCAGCCAGCCGCCATTGGCTGGACAGCAACCAGCTGGCGCGAACACTGACCAGCGCGTAGCCCGGCAGGCGGATGCCGCCGACATCATTGCGCGGGCCCGAAGCGATCAGTTCGACGCCGACCCGGGCACCTGGGCCGAAATCGCGGTCGATGCTGGCAGTTGCCTTCTGCCGCGGGCGACGCTGCAGATCGGTCCCGGTGTCCTCATTGCGCGGCTGCTGCCAGGTCAGGGTCGATGCGATCTGCCAATCGCCGAGACGCTTCTCGTAGTCGAGCTCGGCTCCACGAATCCGCGCGCGGGCGACGTTTTCCGCGCGGAAATCCGCACCGCTGAAGCTGATCAGGTTGCGGATCCGTGTCGCATAGAGCTGTGCCTTCAGACGTTGCCCTGCAGCCGGTGCCCACTCCAGGGCCAGTTCGCCGCTGCGCGAGCGCTCGGGCTCGAGATCCGGATTGCCGGCGAACAATCCACCGAACCCCGGTGAGTACTGCTCGTTCAACGTCGGACCGCGAAAACCGTGGCCATAACTCAGATAGGTGCGCACGGCGTCGCTGAAATGCCAGCCGACCGCGACCGATCCGGTGGTCTGTCGGCCGAACAGGCTGTTGTCATCGACTCGAAGGGCAAGGTCGCTGTCGAAATGCGAGCGGGTAGCCTGCCAGCCCGCGTAGACGCCGGTATTGTGGCGATTCTCGCGATAGGCCGCCGTGTCGCTGAAGGTGTCCCGGTTCTCGCCCTGTTCGCGCAGGTGGTCGATACCGAGGACCAGGCGCTGTGACGTGTTCAGGGCGACTTCGTTCTGCCAGCCGAACGAATTGCGGCGACTCTGATATCGGGTGAAAAAGACCGGCGTGGCGTAGTCCTCGCTGGCGTGCCCGACGCTCAGGCGCTGCCGCCAGCCCGGCCGGATCGATCCGCTCCAGGCGCCATGCAGGGCCTGCTCGGTGAAATCCGAGGCGCCACCGGAAAATTCGGCGGTGCCCTGGCTGCGGATCCAGGTGCCTTCGATGGCCTGGTCGCTCCAGCGCCGATCGGCCCGTGCCGCGAAATGCCGGTTCCTCAGCCCATGGTTCCTGTCCTCGAAGGCGAAGCCGTTTTCGTTCTGGCTCGGGAAGCCATCGACATCGCGAGCGCCGATCTGCAGGCTGTAGCCACCCTGCTCGTCGCGCCGGCCAAGGCCGGCCTCGGCCTTCGCATCGCCGTAGCTGCCGTAGCCGACCGTGGCGCGTGGTCCGGAAAGCTTGCGCGTGAAGATCTGGATGACGCCGCCGATTGCGTCCGAACCCCAATAACTTGCGCGCGGCCCACGAACGATCTCGATCCGCTCGATGGACGCCAATGGCAGCGTTTCCCAGGTCAGCGCGCCGGTATTGAGCGAAGAGACGCGCACGCCGTCCACGAGCACGAGCACATGGTTGTTGTTCGTGCCGCGCAGGAACACCGACGTCTGTCCGCCAGGTCCGCCGGTGCGCGCGATGTCGATGCCGGCCTGCAGGCGCAAAAGGTCACTGATGTCGCGCGTTGCGCTGAACTCGATGTCCTGACGGGTAATGATGCTGACGTCGGCCAGCGTGTCGTCGACGGTTTGCGCGCTGCGAGTTGCCGTGACGACGACCTGGGGTTGCAGGTCCGCTTCACTTGCAGCGACAGTGGCAACGGCGAAGTTGAGACAGAGGAAAACGAGGGAACGAGGCAACATGATGGATTCTCCGAACGCACACCCGCGAAACCCAGGTGATTGCACGGACCAACAAGCGCGGGTGGACGCGGCCACCCATGCCCGTCCGTTGCCCGCCGCAACGCCTGGAACCTTGGACGTCATCGACGTCCGCCGCAGGCCGGTCTCCGGGCTTGCAAGCGATGCCTTGGCATCGGCCTGATCACCTTCCCGTGCATGGCACAGTGGCGAATCGATCAGGTTTGGCTTGCCTACCGTTGCGGGGGCAGCGCCGGACTTGTTGAAGGTTGCGACCAGGGATGATCGCTTCCCGATCCCCGCGATCAGGATCGATCGCAAGGACAACGTACCGGCTTCCCGTTTCACCCGATCGAACCGATCAGGCACCTGTGGTGGCGCGCAGTGTAGCTTAAGGGCGCGGGATTCGGGATTCGGGATTGGGGATTCGAAATAGCCCGGTATCCCGCTCCAGTCCGCAAGATTGGATCGGTCGGGTTCCGACGAACGTATTCGCAAAAGCGCGCATGCTCTCCGAATCTCGAATCTCGAATCTCGAATCCCGAATCCCGAATCCCGAATCCCGAATCCCGAATCCCGAATCCCGAATCCCGAATCCCGGCCCGCTAGCGCGCCAGGAAGCGCATCGCGTCGGCCAGTCCATGCGGCGTCAGCGGATACATCCTGTCCTCGACCAGTTCGCGCACGAGATCGGTGGAAGGTGTGTAGCGCCAGCGCTCGATCGGCGTCGGGTTGATCCAGACGAGCTTTCGGAAGTGGTTGCGCAGGCGGTGGAACCAGGCCGAACCGGGTTCCTCGTTCCAGTACTCGACGCTGCCGCCGGCGTGGGCGATCTCGTAGGGGC
>NZ_FOVF01000008.1 GCF_900115085.1 Dokdonella immobilis
GCGCCAACCGTTCGCACCGCGCGATCACGTCGTCATCGACGGCAACGAGGGCATCATCCTTTCGATGACCTCGCGGGCGACGATCCTGATGACCCCAGGGAGGCTCTGAACAAGTGGCGCAATCGTCATGGCGTTCAGAAGGCTCGCCACAGGTGCTGCGTGGCGAAGTGAAGGCTGGTTGCCTTGACGAGCCGCGCGGTGCCTGTGGCGGGCCTTCTGGACGCCACCCTTGTTCCATCGGATCAATCGCTTGGGCGACACCTGCCTGCGCGCAGCTCTTTGTTGCGCCGCCTTGAAAGACGGCCAGTCTGTCTGCGTCGGCGCGCCGCGATCTGCACGCAGGCAGGCGCCGTGACGGTTGTGCCACTTGTTCAGAGCCTCCCTAAATGGCAATCACCTGCGCCTACCGAATGCCATGGTGTTCCGCAGCGTGAGTCTGAACTACACGCGCAATCCGAGCCGGCGCTTCGAGATCGATGTCGGCATCGGCGTCAACGAGGACCTGCTCCTGGCGCAGGAGATCGGCTGCGCCGAGCTGGCCGGGGTCGACGGCGTCATGGCCGAGCCACCTCCGCGCGCCTTGATCGTCGCCCTGGGCGATTCGAATGTGCAGATGCGTTTCCATGGCTGGGTCGATCAGCGCGCGCACGATTTCGGCCAGGTCCGCAGCGAGGCGATTCGTCGCGTCAAACTGGCTCTCGAGGCGGCCGGCATGGACATGCCCGAGCCGATCTACCGTGTCCAGCTGCGCGACGAATCGGCCCGCATTCCGGGCCCTCCGTTGCATCACACGGCGGTCGCCGCCACGGCTGAGGCCGATACCCGGATCAACACCGATCTGAGCACGCAGATCGATCGTGAGCAAGAGGAGTCGGCGAACCATGACCTGCTCGATCCGGCCGCTCCGCGCGAGCTGTGACGGAGCAGCCACCAACCGCCGGCCGGGTTGCCCCATGTCGAGAGCGCCGAATGGCTCTTTACCGGGCCATCTCCACGAGGAGAATCGGAACCCTGGCGATGATCAGGCTTCCACCCGAGCCCTGATTCGGCCCCGGCGGCACCGGAACCCCCGGAGTCCGGATCGCGACTCCACTCGACTGACTGCAGGCTCCACTCATGTCCGAACACTCCGCAACCCTCTTCTGGCAGCGAGACAATGCCGATTTTCTCGCCGATCGCTACAGCCGGGCGCACCGTTGGCGCTTCGATGGCGGCGCCGAGATCGCCGCGTCATCCTCCCCTCACGTGGTCCCGGTGCCCTTGTCGGATCCGGGCGCCGTGGACCCCGAGGAAGCCTTCGTGGCCAGCCTGTCGAGCTGCCACATGTTGTGGTTCCTGTCGATCGCACGCAAGCGCGGCTATACCGTCGAGCGCTATTGCGATGAGGCGGTCGGGCGCATGGGCAAGGATGCGCGTGGAAGGATGGCGATGCTCGAAGTGACGCTGCGTCCGCAAGTGGGCTTTTCCGGCGAGAGGCAGCCCGATGCGGATCAGCTCGACGCCCTGCACCACGCCGCCCACGAAAGTTGCTTCATCGCCAATTCGGTGCGTACCGAGGTGCGCTGCGAGCCGATGCGCGCTTCGTCAACCTGAGGAGACGGCCATGCAGGATGTATCGATCCGACTCGAGAACCGGCCCGCCGCACTGGCCGAAATGGGCGAAGCCTTGGCCCGGGCCAATGTCAGCATCGAGGGCGGTGGCGCCTGGGTCGTCGCCGGCCGCGGTACGGCGCACTTCCTGTTCGAGGATGGCGAGCGCGCACGCCGGGCCCTGGAAGCCGCCGGTATCGATGTCCTCGCGGTTCGCGATGTCGTCGTACAGCGCCTCAAGCAGGCCGTCCCTGGCCAGCTGGGTGCCCTGACCCGGCGCATGGCCGAGGCCGGGGTGAATATCGAGGTCCTCTACAGCGACCATGACAACCAGCTGATCCTCGTCGTCGACGACGTCGAACAAGCGCGCCGCATCTCAGCCGAGTGGACGAACGGGCTCTGAGGGCGCCGACCGCCCGCCGCGGTTGCGCGTGTCCTTTCGTTTCCCCCCGGCGAAGCAAAAACACCGGCCCGCAAGCCGCCCTTCAGGCAGACCGACCGGTCCGCACTCGGCATGCGTTGGCGGTGTATTTGTATTCAATGCGCGATATGGGTATCGTTCCATGGCGATTACTGTACGGAGCGTGACATGGGCGAACCGGATACTTCCGCGCTGCAGGCCGCCAGCGATCTCGACCGTGTCGCCATCACCCTCTCGACGATCGCCTATCTGGGCGTCGATGACAGCCCTCCGGATCGCTTCAAGGCGATGGCGAAGGCGCTGCAGATCCAGAGCCTGCCCACGGCCCGGCAATGGGGACTCGTGTGGGGGCCGCACGAACACGACCAGTCGCTGGTCTTCGTGTCGCAGGGGCCGGTGGTCGACGGTCGCCGGCTCTACGCCGTGGTGTTCCGCGGCACCGTGGACTCGATCTACGACTTTTTCTTCGATCTCGATGTCTGGGGCCAGTCGGTCATGCCCTGGACCGACCCGGAATTGCCCGGCGCGAAGCTCGCCGACGGCACGATCGACGATTGGGAGGACATCCGCAATCTCTACCAGAGCCCCGGCGGGCGGAAACAGACGTTGCCGGACTTCCTGCGCGGGGTCGACGCAGGCTCGCAGGTGATCGTCACCGGCCACAGTCTCGGCGGCAACATGGCGACTGCGATGGCCGACTGGCTGCGCGTCGAACTCAACGTGCCGACTCCGCACGTGCGTATCCAGCCCATTACATTTGCCGCGCCGACGTCGGGAAATGCCGCCTTCGCCGCACCGTACATTCGCGTCTTTCCAGGCAGCCGGCACTTCGTCAACGGCCTCGATGTGGTGCCACGCGCCTGGGCCTACGCGGATCTCGAGTCGATCAAGTCGCTCTACCCAGGCCTCGGCGCGCCGAAATGCGATGACCTCAACGGCTGCCACGGTCTGATCGACACCGCCCTGGCCTTCGTCGGCCACGAATACCTGCAACCGGACAAACGCATCGTCCTCAACAGCCGCCTCTACAGCGAATCGGGCCTGCTGGATTTCTACGAAGAAGCCCTGGCCCAGCACAGCAGCCTGCTCTACATGTACCTGACCGGCATACCCCTGGCCGCGATCCGCGCGCTGTATCCCAACCAACCGTGGCAACCACCACCGGGACTCTGACGCGCTTATTCGGCTGGGCGACCATTTTCGGGAGTACGAAAATGGTACCGAAAATACGAGTCAAGGCCGAGCGCCCGCTTTCGGCAAGCAGCGGACGTTCGAGCCCGCCCGAGTGATATTAAGTTTCGACAACTATAGGTTGAGCAACCGGGATCCTCTGTGCAATTGCAGTATATAGATCCACCTCGGTTTGCTGCGTGCGAATTGACACGACCAAGCTATACCGCGCAGGCAGATCGTACCTCTCCAACGCCGGGCGCGTTCGCCACCAGCCATTTGATGGATAGACGGCGACAAACCCTCGGCTGGCCAGTTCAGCGGCCGTGCCCGTCCAAGCATCCTGATGAAGCGATCCACGATGCCGCTTTAGTTCGCCCAGGTACCAGTTCGGGTCTCTTGGATTGACTGGATCGCCTTCGTCTTCGCGCTGGGCTGCCGCATTAATCCGCGCCACGAAATCGTCGGTAGAGGCATCCAGTGGACGCTGGACATCAAAGCGCAGCCGATGCGACGGGTAGTAGAACTTCGATGTCGAACCGCGAGCCGAGGGATTGGGTTCGATGAAATATGAGAGTGTCACGCGCAGCTCGACCTGCGCATTCTGCAGGGCCTCCAGCTCTTGCATGGGCCACGGCAAGGCATGCAAGTTCATGTCGCGCGTAATGATGCCCTTGTCCTTCACCTTCGCGTAGGGATGCACCATGTCTTCCACGACGAGCGTAAGGGAATTGCCTGCGCTCCACAGTGCGCGCTCCAAGTCTGGAGCGCCCCAGCCGCAATGACGGATCAGGTGGATGTAATCGCTCTTGCTGGGTGTGTGGCCAACCGGCAGGTACATCGCACGCATGGCTTCAGTCCACTCGGCCGAATGGACGATGAGCGCTCGGACAGTCTCTGGCCGCAGGTTCGGATATGCCGCCATGATCTGCGCGGCCATGCGCGCGCACAGGGCGGATGCGGCGCTGGTCGCGTTCGTAGTCGTGAACAGACGATCGAGGGGCTCGTTGTGGGCGGTCAAAAGATTCAGGCTTGCCATGCCAACGGCGCCGAAATCATCCTTGGCCGCATTCCCGCCTTCGAACATTACGTCTGGCTTCAGGGGCCATGCCCCATCCCACGTTCTAGATGTCGTGGAGAAAGGACTTGGACCGCCCTCGTCCGCGATCACCTTGAGTGAGGCGTGCCCCTCCGTATCGGTCTTGCGCGTGAACGCTCCGACTGTGAGGGCGTTCCACGCCTGACCCGGATCATGCACGAGATTGGTGGACAGGCTGTCGGGATATGCAGCCCAAGCATTCGGATCGCGGATATTCCCGGCCGACAGCACGAACAGGCGCGGGTAATGGCCGGCACCATCAGGATCGGCAGCCAGTTTGTCCACCGCCGAGGACCAAGACGAGGGGCGCCCGCGATCGCGGTAGTCCGACGCGCTCACCGCCGACGTGAAAACTCGCGCCCGATCCGGAGCGGCTATTTCGGGGCGCGCAACGCCCTCGGTGAAGAGATAGGCGTGATGACGCGTGTCTCCTCCATTCCCGCCGTCTTCATGTATCAGTTTGACGGATTCGAGCCGATGCGGAACCTCAATTGGTCCGGCCAAAGCCAGCGCATCCGTCAGGTCGCCGTAGACGGCGAGTCCGGCAAGGCCGGTGCCGTGGTTGGCGGTATCATCGACGCCCCATGCTGGTTCTACCGTGTGCAGATCCGCTTGATCCATAAAAGGCGCAAGCAGCGGGTGCCCCCGGTTTACGCCGGTGTCCAGGAAACAGATCCTCGGAGCATCACCTCGCCGTATCTGAGCGCGCTGCAATAGTTCGTCTGCCCACTCCTGCTGCTCGGCAACCGTCATCCCGTCGAAGAGCTCGGCGGTTTCCTTGGCGTAGCGGAGCTCTGCGACGCAATTCAACGTCATCACTGAGCGGGAGAATTGCTGCTGCGAGCCGTACATCAGCAGCACGGTTCGCTCGGGAAAGTCGACCTGTTTGTCGCTGACGACGCATTCGGCCAGTCTCGTCAGCTTTTTGAAGTCCTCCACGACGGCCTGACGCTGGCCGCGGACCGGAAGCCAAGCTTCCCACCAAAAAGGAACGTCAACGTCGTCCGGCAATAGGGCTGCCTCGTCAGTCCACAAAGCGCGGAGCTCGGCGGCGCGGATCGAGGCGATTGTATTGAGCAGCGCACGGTGGTCGCGCGGATTGCCGTTCTTGTCCTTCTTTTCCTCCAGATACTCGGTCACGTACTTTTCGAAATGCGCCAGCTTGCCGTCGGGCACGTAAACGTTGGCGTACGTGTATCCTCCTTCCCGGCGCACACTGAGCAGTTCGATCTTCTGGGTATCGTTCGCCAGGCTCTCGAATGCCAGTTCGACATCCGGCTGACTCACGAACTGGATCTGCAGGCCGAGACCGCTTTCCAGCCCCAGCTGCGCCTGGCTACGAACCACGTCGGTGGCGACGAGTTGCAATGCCTCGATCTGTGTGCGCAAAGCCTGTCCGTGCTGTTGCCGAGGCAAATCCGGAACAACGCTGGTTGCACCGCCTCCAGCGGGATGCGCGGTAAAGCCAACCGCCTTGGAAGTGTCTTGCAGGACTAGGTGCGGCCGCTTATCGGCTGGTTGATCCGGCATGGTTCGGGGCTGCCTTCTTCTTATCCGTTCTCAAGCTCAGTTTCCGACGATCTTCCAGGGCGCGGTTCAAAATCTCGCCGTTCACCCGCGACTCGTCATGCATGACAGCCTCCTTGATAGCCTCGTCGACCGCACGCCGTATCTCGGCATAGCTCAAGCCCTCGGCTCTTGACGCGATCGCCTTTAACGGGAATGGCTTGGGCACGAACTTCCCCAATCGCGACTTAATCAGCGTCGCCGCCTGGTCTGCCGTAGGTGGGTGGTACTCGATGACATCGTCGAAGCGGCGGAAGAGCGCGTAATCGAGTAACTCCGCGTGATTGGTGGCCGCGACGATTAGACTGTTTGACTGGTCGCTTTCGATCATCTGCAGAAAACTGTTCAGTACGCGTCTGATCTCGCCCACATCGTTTGCGAGCCCCCGCTGGGAGCCGATCGCGTCGAACTCATCGAAGAAGTACACGCCGCGAACCTCGGCCACCGCATCAAAGATCTGGCGCAACTTGGCCGCGGTCTCGCCCATGAACTTGGTGATAAGCGCGTCGAACCTCACCGTGAATTGCGGCACACCGAGTTCCGCTGCCAGCACCGATGCAGTCATCGTCTTGCCCGTTCCTGGCGGACCGACCAGAAGCAATTTGCGCCGGGGAGACAAACCGTGCTCGCGGATGCGCGAAAGCAGCCGCTGCTCCTTCAAAATGCGCTCGATCTGCGCGGCCACATGCGTATCGAGCACCATGTCGACCAGCCTGCTCTTCGGGTAAGCAACCGTCAGCAGGTTGGCAAGCTCGCCGCGAGGGCGAGCAAGGGGAACCAGCTTGCCTGGCGGCTCGCCAGCCACGGCCCGAGACTTTGCGGCGTCGATCATGTCGCGCAGATCCTCGGCCAGCCGGCCATGGCCGAGCTTGGCTTCATGCGCCGCGACCTGCATGGCAACTGAGTAGAACTGCCGATCGTCCCGGTCGATGTAAGACTTCACCAACGCCTTGAGTTGTTCGGCACTAGCCATGATGCTCGCCCGATTGCGCGGTTGCGTTGGTCGGCTTGGTCAGCGATGAATGAGCACACTGCATCAGCTTACCAGCGGTCTTGTCATCTATCGGCCCAAGGTCGTCCTTCTCCGATGCCAGGACGAATAGCAAGCCAACGGGAATCTGAAGCGCCTGCGCGACCCTGCTAAGAGTAGAAAGCGTCGGATCACGCTTGTTGTTCTCGAGCATCGACAAGTACGAGACCGAGCAGTTGGCCTGGCTTGCGACGGCGCCCTGCGAGGCTCCTCGCTTTATACGGCACAACCGAATTGCGTGTCCGACGTTCATGACTTTTCGCTTTCTCACAGGCCGCGACCACGGGCGACTTCAGAATCCGATCATGATTTTACCACCAGTGAATTATCAGCGTACCGAATCCGCCCGATCCGGGCGCCTGGCATGGCCCGCTGTGCCCGGACGCTGAAGGTCGCATTGTTGAAGTGGTGAGGCATTGGAGCGCGATCCAGCACGAACGGCCGCTTTGGGTCGAAAGCAGTCGCTCGCGAAAAATCGAGTACCACAGCAACCACTCAGTCGAGAGATTCAGCCGGTGATGCTGCGCTTGTATTCTCGGAGGCGTCGGTCTTGAGGGTGTCGGCATCGGGTAGCGGCTCGCCGCGGAAGAATGCGAGTGCGACGGCGTTGCAGGCGGCGACGGCGTCGAACGTTGTGCCGTGGTGTAAGCCGCCGACGGCGGCGCACTGGGCGCCGAAACCTTCGGCGTATTCGCGTTTTTCGGCGAGCGGGGTATAGTCGTGTTCGCCGGCGAGCAGTTCGCTCTGCAGATTGGACATGCGATCGAGCGCGCGCCACCGGGCAAGGGCGCGGGCGGTTTCGAGGTAGGGAGGGCGCCGTGTATTGTCGACGACTTCGAGCACGTCGGCGCATCGGCGCCTGGTGCGGTTCGCGGAACAGCCGCTTGGCGGGATCAGCCGAGGTAGATCGGCGGCGTCGCGTTCAATCCCTGCTTCACGTAGCGGGCCGTATCGTCCGCGAGCACTTCGGGATTGCCGGCCTCGATCGCGGCAATGACGGCTTCGGCCACGTTCTCGGGTTTCAGCTTCGGCGCGTCGACACCCTTGACCATGTCGGTGTCGATGTAGCCCGCGTGCACGGCGATGACGAGCGTGCCCTGGGCGCGCAGTTCGACGCGCAGGCCATTGGTCAGGGCCCATGCGGCGGCTTTCGAAACGGAGTAGGCGCCGCTGTTGGGCATGCTGATCCAGCTCAGGGCCGAGAGCATGTTGACGATGGCGCCGCCGCCGTTGGCCTTGAGAATCGGTGCGAATTCGCGGCTGAGCGCATGCATGCCGTGCAGGTTAGCCGCGAGCACGTCGCGTAGGGCTTCCTCGCCGCCATCGGCCAGCAAGGGCGTGCCGCCGATGATGCCGGCGTTGTTGACGAGGATGTCGAGGTCGCGGCATTGCTCGGCCGCGGCCTTGATGTCCTCTGCGCGCGTGACATCGAGCTTGAGCGGTAAGACGCCGGCCAGGGTGATCGAGGCTGGATCGCGCGCTGCGGCGTAGACCTTCTTCGCGCCGGCAGAAAGCAGGGCCTTGGCATAGGCGAGACCGAGGCCTCGATTGGCGCCGGTGACGAGCGCGGTGCGGCCGTGGATGTTCATCGAGGCTTACTTTGAGTGGGTGGAGGCGAGCGTTTCTGCGAAGCGGTGAGCGCTAGCGATCCATGACGAGCAGGGTCGAGGTGGCCGACGCGAGCAATCGGCCTTCGCCGTCGATGAGCCGGGCCTCGGAAAAGGCGACCCGACGTCCGCAGGTGATGACCTTGCCTTCCGCGCGCACGCGTCCGGTCTGTCCGGTCATGGCCTTGTGCAGGGCGATCTTGAGTTCGAGTGTCGTATAAGCCTGCGTTGCGCTGAGTTTGGTGTGCACGGCGCAGCCGCAGGCCGAGTCGAGCAGGGTCGCGAAGTAGCCGCCGTGCACAATGCCCATCGGGTTGTAGGCATGCGGCCCGGGCGTGCCTTCGAAGACGGCGAGGCCGTCGCCGACTTCGACGAGGTCGAAATCGAGCGAATCGGCGATGCCGGGACGGCGACCGGAGGCGATGAATGCCTGCAGCTGGGCGAGGCCGTCGAGACCCGCGCCGATCGTTGCGACCATGCTCATGTTTCGGTCTCCAGTTCGAGCCTGCGTATCAGGGCGTGTTTGGATGCAGCGAGGATTGCATCGGATTGCTCGTTGTCGGTTTCGATGCGCGCGATCGAAAGGGCGCCGACCAGTTCGGCCACCGTCGAACGCGCCAGCGCCGGAGCATCGCTGCGCCCCAGCGCGCGCAACTGCGCGGCGATGAAGTCGGTGAGGTGGCCGACGCCGCGCGAAAACTTCCGGCGTGCGTCCGCAGGCAAACGCGGCAGGTCGGCGGCGAGGGCGGCGATTGGACAACCGCTTTCGCAGGCATCGCGATGCGCTTTCGACAGGTAGAACGCGACATAGGCGGCGAGCACGCGGGCCGGATCCTTTCCAGCCGCGGATTCGACCAGGCGCGTGCGGGCCTGGTCGAACATGTGCTCAATGGCGTCGGCGATGAGCGCGTCCTTGGACGCGAAATGGGCGTAGAAGCCGCCATGGGTGAGCCCGGCCTCGGCCATCACGCCGGCCACGCCGATGCGATCGGGGCCCGCGGCGCGGATTGCCCTGGCCGCCACGTCGAGGACCCTTTCGCGCGTCTTCTGCTTGTGTGCCTTGTCGTATCGCATCGGCGTTCGGGCTTTGATATGACCAACATCATACTATGAAATCATTGCCCGTGGTGATTCGGTCATCCAGGCTCGATCCAGCGTCGAGGAGGCCGGGCCCAGACGGGCGCAGGCCCTTCCGGGCGGCCTCGTTCCGCCTGGATCCGATGCGATTCGGCGGATCAGCGCTCCGTGCCGGAGCGATCACGCAGCAGCGAAACCTGCAGCTCTATGCGCTTCAGTTCACGCAGCAGCCGGTTCGTTTCCATTCGATTGCCCATGAAGGTCTTGCAGAGCATGGTGACCTGGAACAGGAATAGCGCGGCGACGCCCCATCTGACTGCCGCGATCGCATCTGGAGTTGCGGACATTTGCCATAGCGCATAAAGCCCGGCGAGGAAGGCCATGCCACTGGCCAGCACCAGCACCCAGATGATCCAGGCCAGTGGGCTGCGCAACAATCCGAAGGCCTGCGCGAGATAGCCGGGCTCGGCATGGCTGGCGAGCAGGGCACGGTCTTCGTCGCTCAGGGCCTGGCCAATCAGGTCGTCGATCTTGTTCATCGGTGTTCTCCTTCCAGTAGCGCATGGACTTTGCGCCGTGCATGCATGAGCCGGGTCTTCACAGTTCCCGGTGGAACGTCGGTCGCGATGGCGATTTCCGCCACGCTGAGTTGATCGATGTAGAACAGGGCCAGGGCCGCGCGTTGCGGTCCTGGCAGCGCGTCGATCGCATCGATGACGATGGCCAGCTCGGTTTTGAACTCGCCGCCGACGCTCTCCGGTGCGGGCGAATCGACCTCTGCTGCCGACTCCTCGGCAACCAGCGGCGAGCGGTCACTGCGCCGGCATTCACGCTGGCAGCGGCGTGTCGCAATGCGGTAGGCCCAGGCCGGAAACGCGGCGACATCGTCCAGCCGCGAAAGCCCGCGCAGGATCTCGAGCCAGGCCTCCTGAACCATGTCGCGGGCGCGGTCGGCGTCACCGAGCAGGCGCCAGGCGTGGCGATGCAGGCGCGGCTGCCAGCGTGCGACGAGGCGCGACCGCGCCCTGCGATCGCCCGTCACCGCGGCGGCCACCAGGAACTCGTCATAGATGCGCTCGCTTGGCCGATTCACCGGTCTGCCTTCGAAGCTGTTGTCGTTATTCAAGGTGCGCCGAGGAAGGCATCCGGTTCAATCGAGCCGACGGCGGAGCACTCAGCCAGCATCTCACGCTCGGCCAGACAGGTTGGCCGATCCGATTCGTGCACGACGCGCCACGAGGTGCCCGCAATCGCCTGGGCTCAGTTGCTGAAGGCGGCAGGTGCGGCCAGTGGCGCGCGCTCGGGCGTATCGATCCTGAGGGTCTCCGCGGCCGGCAGCGGCTGGCCCCGAAAGAAGGCCAGGGCAACCGCATTGCAGGAGTTCACGGCATCGAACGGCGTTCCGTGGCGCGAGCCGCCGACCACGGCGAACTTCGCACCGAAGCGTTCGGCGTATTCGCGCTTTTCGGACAGGGGTGTGTAGTCGTGCTCGCCGGCCAGCATCAGCATCTCGCTTTGCAGACCCGGCAGCCGATCGAGCGCGCACCAGTGCGCCAGCGCGCGCACGGTATCGAGATAGGGCACGCGCGGCGCATTGCCGACCACTTCGAGTACACGCCGTCGCATCGGCGCTTGGTGCGGCTCGCGAAAGAGACGCCTTGCGGCGAGACTGGCCAGGCGGCGCATACCGAGGCCGCGTACGATGGCGACCTGGCTGACCAGCTCCATGCGCTTGCGCCAGCTGTCGAGCCGGTATGAAGGCAAGGTGTTGATCGTCATCAGCCGCGCCACCGCGTACGGTCGCTGCAGGGCCATTTCCATGGCCACCGCGCCGCCGAGCGAGAATCCCAGCAGATGGCTGCGCTCTATCCCGAGGTCATCGAGCAGCGCCCAGTTGTCTGCGGCGAACTGGGCGATCGAATACGGCCCCGGCGGCGCGTCACTGCGTCCCGAGCCGCGCAGGTCGGGTGCTATGAGTCGGAAGTGGTCGCCCAGTGGGGCCGCCTGGAAGGCCCAGTCTGCGCTGCTTGAACCGAGACCGTGCAACAGCACGAGGGGATCGCCACGGCCATGATCGCGATAGTGGACGCGCAACCCGCTGATCTGCTGATACGGCATGCGCCCAACTTAACAGGTTGTGATGCACCGCACCATTGGTCGCGCTGACCGGAACGCCTCGGTGACTGCCGTCGCAGGTAAACATCGGTGGCAGTGCCACGGGAAATCCGCTCGGGCCACATCCCTGTGGACGTTGTCCTTGGTCGCGGAGTCTGGCCCCCGAATGCGAACGGCCGATGACAGCTCCGGGACAAGCGTGACGTGGTCGCCATCAAACCCCGCCCTGCCGATTCACGCGGACGCGGGCGGCGCACAGAGAATCGTTGCCGGACGCTCAGCGCGGTAGCTGATAGATCTGGATCAGGTTGCCGCAGGTATCGGAAAACACCGCGATCGTGACCGGTCCGGCATCCGTCGGCTCGCGTGTGAAAGCGACGCCGAGACCATCCAGCCTGGCATGCTCCTCTTCGATGTCATCGACCTCGAAAGCGGTCGCCGGAATGCCCTGGGCAAGCAGTGCCTGTTGATAGGTTTTCGCAGCGGGATTCGCGTTCGGCTCCAGCGACAGTTCGGCATCGCCGCCTTCCGGCGAGCGCACCGTGAGCCAGCGGTATTCGCCCATCGGAATCTCGACGCTCTTCACGAACCCGAGTACCTCGGTGTAGAACTTCAGCGCCTTGTCCTGGTCGTCGACGAAAATCGAGTTGAGCCGAATCCTCATGCGGGTTCCTCGCGTGTTGGCTGGGTAAGCGAGTGTTGCAGGACCGGCGCTCGAATGCTTCTCCAGAAGTGCTCGTCGGTTCGCGCCCAGGCGGCCTCCAGCAGGCTCATGCAGCCTGGATGGAGATCGCGCTCCATGCATGGCGTCAAGGAGCCGGCCGACCAGAGGCGGCGCCGGGCGGCCTGCGGCGACTCGCCCATGCGGCGGCGGTATAGGCTGCTGAAACTGCCGAGGCTCGAATAGCCGAGCTGAAAGCAGACCTCGGTCACCGAAGCGTGCCCCCCAGCCAGCAACTCGCGCGCCCGCAGCAGGCGCTGGCGAATGCGCAGCTGGTTTGGGCTTTCCCCGGAGACGAGCTGGAACCGGCGCATGAAATGGAAGCGTGACATCTGCGCGATCTCGGCAAGCTCGGCAATCCGGGGCAGCGGGCCGTCGAGACCCAGGGCCTCCCGGGCCCGCGAAAGGCGGGTCAACTCGGAATGGGTCAGTACCGGCATCGCTGCGCTTGCCTCAGGGCTTGCCTCGAGCCTGCATCCGACACTCAGGCCCGCTCGAGCATCTGCACGGCGAACCAGTCGTTCGCGTCGGTCCAGCTGTGCACGACGCGCAGACCGGCGCGGGCGGCCATCGCGCAGAACTCGACCTGCGAATACTTGCAGCTGTATTCGACCAGCATGGCCTCTTCGGCCGCGAATGCGATCTCGCGGTTGCCGATTCGCACGCGCTGCTCGATGGTGCTGACGATGTGCGTCTCGATGCGTCCGGCCATCGGGTTGTAGTGGGCGCGATGGCGGAATCGGCGCAGGTCGAAATCGGCATCGAGTTCCCGATTGATCCGCGCCAGCAGGTTCAGGGTGAAATCGCGCGTCACCCCGGCGGCGTCGTTGTAGGCCGCTTCGAGCAGGGCCGGATCCTTCTTCAGGTCGATGCCGACGATGGCGGCACCGTTGCGGCCCATCTCGATGCACATCGTGCGCAGCAGGCCGATCGCCTCGCGCTGCTCGAAGTTGCCGAGCGTGGAGCCGGGAAAGAACACCACAGTGCGGGTCGAGGCCTGTTCCGGGCTCGGCAGCTCCACCGGCTGGGTGAAATCGGCGGTGACCGGCAGCATGTCGACGTCGGGAAATTCCTCGGCGAGATTCTCGACGCTGGCGTTGAGCGCGCTCGGCGAGATCTCGACCGGCACATAGCCGACCGGCTCCTCCATCGCATCGAGGAGCAGGCGCGTCTTGATACCGGCACCGCTGCCATACTCGACGAGCAGGGCGCGCGGTCCGATCGCGCGCGCGATGTCGGCGGCGTGGTCCTGCAGGATCGAAAGCTCGGTACGGGTCAGGTAGTACTCGGGCTGCTCGCAGATCTGCTCGAACAGTTCCGATCCACGCGCGTCGTAGAAATATTTCGAGGCGATGCGCTTGGGTGTCTGGGCCAGCCCGTGCAAGACGTCGGCGGCGAATTCGTCGACGGGCCGCTGTTGCGGTAGCGCCTGCGCAGTGCTCGCTTTGCTCATAGGTCCTTCCCGAGACGCAGCCCCATGAATTGCCAGCGATCGGCCGGGGCAAAGAAATTGCGGTAGCTGGCCCGCATGTGGCTGGCGGGCGTCGCGCATGATCCTCCGCGCAACACGAACTGGCCACACATGAACTTGCCGTTGTATTCACCCAGGGCACCGGCCGGCGGCCGATAACCCGGATAACTGACGTAAGGACTCGCGGTCCATTCCCAGACGTCGCCGAACAGCTGGCGCGGGCCCGCGCCGGCGCCGCCCGAACAGGGATGAAGCTGACCGGACTCGACGAAATTTCCTTTCGTCGGGTCGAAGGTCTGGGCACAGGCCTCCCATTCGGCCTCGGTAGGCAGGCGCGCGCCGGCCCAGCGTGCATAGGCATCGGCTTCGAAGAAGCTGACATGGCAGACCGGCGCGTTGGCATCGATTTCACGCTCGCCGGCGAGGGTGAACTCGCTGTCCAGCGACTCGGACCAGTACAGCGGTCGCGCCCAGCCGCGCTCGCAAACCGTATTCCAGCCTTCCGACAGCCACAGGGTCGGCGTGCGATAGCCGCCATCACGGATGAACGCGGCGAATTCGGCATTGTTGACCGGTCGGTTGGCGATCGCATGCGGATGAAGCAGGGTGCGATGGCGCGGCGTCTCGCAATCGAAGGCGAACCCGGAGCCATCGGCGCCGATCTCGACGATGCCTTGCCGGCCCTCGATGAATTCGAGTTTCGTCGGCCGCGAGGGCGGGCGTTCGCGCGCTGCACGAAACGCGGGGCGCAGCGGGTTCAATGAAAACAGATGCTTGATGTCGGTCAGCACAAGCTCCTGGTGCTGCTGTTCGTGGTTCAGTCCGAGCGTGGCCAGCGCCCCGAGTTCGGCATCGAATTCGCCACCGAGCAGCAGTCCCATGCGTTCGTCGATGCGCGCGCGATAGGCCAGCACCTGGGCCAGGCCGGGACGGGTCAGCAGGCCGCGTTGCGGACGCGCGTGCATCGGCCCGACCGACTGATAGTAGGAATTGAACAGGTACAGCCAGTCCGGATCGAACGGCGCATAGCTCTCGTCGCGCGCCAGCACGAACTGCTCGAAGAACCAGGTCGTATGGGCCAGATGCCACTTGACCGGACTCGTCTCCGGCATCGACTGCGGAACCGTATCCTCGGCACTGAGGTCGGCGATCAGATCCATCGACGCGTGGCGCACGCGGCGGTAGCGCTCGGCCAGCGCCTCGGCGCCGGATCCATTCACTGCCGAGGCCGGCGAGAATGAAGATGAATCGGACTCAAGCATGACGGGCCTCCGCGTGCCGGGTGGATGCATTCTCCACAGGCTGTGTTTACCGCAAGTGAAAGCGCCTCGCCCGAGGCACCCGGGCGCCGACACGTATGCACGGCCGCGAATACGTGGGGGCGTGGTTGCCTGCTTGCAACGCCTTGGGCGGTGTATGCGAACGACGATCAGTGGTCAAGGAACTCGACGACCCCGGTCTCCAGCGAGTATTCGGCGCCGACGACCCGCAGGCCATCGTCATGAATGAGTTGTTCAAGTATTTCCGAACCATGCCGGAGCTGGTTCACCGACATCCGGATATTGTTGCGCACCGATCGACGCACGAGCTCGTCGTGGTCGTGCGCGAGTTCGGTTCCCATCAGTGCCTCGACGGACGGACGCACGCGATCGACGATCGAGCGCAGGTTGCGCGATTGATCCTCGCTGGGGCGGGCGAGCTGGTCAATCGTCGCCAGTATCGCGCCGCATTGGGTGTGGCCGAGCACGACGACCAGCCGCGCGCCGTGCTGTTCCGCGGAGAATTCGACGCTGCCGACCTGCGAGGGCGCCACGATATTGCCGGCGACACGGATCACGAAGAGGTCGCCGAGCCCCTGGTCGAAGACGATTTCCGCCGGCACCCGCGAATCCGAACAGCCGAGGATGATCGCGAACGGTTGCTGGCCGGTGGCCAGCTCGCGCCTGCGCGACTGGCCGGTCAGGGCGCCGCTGCCGCCGATTTCGGCGACGAAGCGGGCGTTGCCTTCGCGCAATCGTTCCAGAGCCTCGTCTGCTGAAATCATGCGCTTCTCATCCGGACACCGGGGAAATCAGTTTGCCATTGTGCGGCATCGAAAGCATTGTAGGAAGCCGCATCGCTGGAGACGCCCTGCACCTGCGTGGAGACGGTCAAAATCAAAATGGATCCCGGCCTGCGCCGGGATGACGGTGCGGAGAGTTGGGGTTCGGCGCGCTGACGTATCGTTGAGCGAAGGAGCCTCGCGGCTGAATCAACAACGAAGCCGCAACGCGTCGAAAGCCATCGAAACCCGCGCCGTCTGTCGCGCTCTTCGTAAGAGCGCCTTCAGGCGCGATGCTTTTGAATACGATGCGAGGAAGAGCATCGCGGCTGAAGCCGCTCCTACAACGGAGCGGGCACGCGGCACCGGCGACCGAAACCCGCGCCGCCTGTCGCGCTCTTCGTAGGAGCGCCTTCAGGCGCGATGCTCTTGATCAACGCCCAGGGATCTCCAATCCGCAAACAGGACCATTGCGGCTGAAGCGGCGGCATCCGGGCGGTCTGTCAGGAAGGGCAAAGTCAAAATGGATCCCGGCCTGCGCCGGGATGACGGTGAGGGGTACCAGCGCGGCCGCGTCGGAATTCCGGCGCGGCGAATGTGCTCGACCGCGTGCCATGAACGGCTTGCGAAATCCGGCGCGAGCTTTGATGGCGTTTACGGCGTTGCCGCTACGTCATAGGCTCACGATCGGCTTGAAGCCGCCAAAGAACATGCGCTTGCCGTCGAACGGCATGGCCTTCGGATCCATCAGCGAGGCGAGTCGCGGGTCCGCCATGACGAGTTTGTTGATGCGGTCGCGCTCCTTGCGCGAGGCATAGATGATCCAGGAGAACACCACGACCTCGTCGGCCTTCAGCTTTACGCTGCGCGGAAACGAGGTGTGCTTGCCTTCGGGAACATCGTCGCCGACACATTCGGTATAGGCCAGGGCGCCGTGCTCCATCCAGACCTTGCCGGCCTTGCGCGCAATCTTCCGATACTCGCCGAGTTTGTCCTTCGGCACCGGGATGACGAATCCGTCCACGTAGCTCATGGTCGCGTCCTCACTTCAGGGAAACCTATTCCACCATCTCGTGCGGTTCCGCGCACGCGTTCATTCGCTTGCTTCGCTTTTTCGCTCTCACGCACAATCCGTCGCCGGCCACGCCGATGCCGGGCGGATTTGCTCCGCGTGGCTTTGAATCAGGCAAAGTGCCCGCATTTGCGCTGTCTGTCGCCCGAAGGCTCCCAAGGGGAACTCGAATGTCCCATTCCGCCCCACCCGTTCCGGATGCCGCTGCGTCCGATGCCATCGTTTCGATCCGCAATCTCGGCAAGACCTACGCCGGCGGATTCGAGGCCCTGCGGGATATCAACCTCGATATCCGCCGCGGTGAAATCCTCGCCCTGCTCGGTCCCAACGGCGCCGGCAAGACGACCCTGATCAGCATCATCTGCGGCATCGTCAACGCGACCCGGGGTACCGTCTACGCCGATGGCCATGACATCCGCCACGACTATCGGGCCGCGCGCGCCGCGATCGGGCTGGTTCCGCAGGAGCTGCATACCGACGCCTTCGAGTCGGTCATGGCGACGCTGAAGTTCAGCCGTGGCCTGTTCGGAAGGCCGCCGAACCCGGCCCATCTCGAGAAGGTCCTGCGCGACCTGTCGCTGTGGGACAAGCGCAACGCGAAGATCATGACCCTGTCCGGCGGCATGAAACGCCGCGTCCTGATCGCCAAGGCGCTCTCGCACGAGCCGAAGATCCTGTTCCTCGATGAGCCGAGTGCCGGCGTCGACGTCGAGTTGCGCCATGACATGTGGCAGATGGTGCGCCAGCTGCGCGAGTCGGGGACGACGATCATCCTGACCACGCACTACATCGAGGAGGCCGAGGAAATGGCCGACCGCATCGGCGTGATCAACAAGGGCGCCCTGATCGTGGTCGAAGACAAGGCCGTGCTGATGCGCAAGCTGGGCAAGAAGCAGCTGACCCTGAGCCTGCAGCAGGCCATGGAGCGGATTCCCGAGGGCCTGGCCGGGCTGCCGCTCGAGCTTTCCGAGGACGGCCTGACCCTGGTCTACACCTTCGATACACAATCGGAGGAAACCGGGATCGCCGGCCTGTTGCGGCGCCTCGGCGAACAGGGAATCGATTTCAAGGACCTGCGTTCGAGCGAGAGTTCGCTCGAGGAGATCTTCGTCAACCTCGTACGCAAGCCGAAGGGGAATCCGGCATGAACATCCATGGCATCCGCGCCATCTATCGCTTCGAGATGGCTCGCACGTTCCGCACCCTGATGCAGTCGATCGCCTCGCCCGTGCTCTCGACCTCGCTCTACTTCATCGTCTTCGGCGCCGCGATCGGCTCGCGCATGGGCGAGATCGACGGCACCAGCTACGGCGCCTTCATCATTCCGGGCCTGATCATGCTGTCGCTGCTGAACGAGAGCATCTCCAATGCATCCTTCGGCATCTACATGCCGAAATGGGCCGGCACGATCTACGAACTGCTCTCTGCGCCGGTGTCCTGGGTCGAAGTGCTGCTCGGCTATGTCGGTGCCGCGGCGACCAAGTCGGTCATGCTCGGCCTGCTGATCCTGATCACCGCACGATTCTTCGTCGCCTACGAGATCGCCCATCCGATCTGGATGTTCGCGTTCCTCGTACTGACCTCGGTCACCTTCAGCCTGTTCGGCTTCATCATCGGCCTATGGGCCGACGACTTCCAGAAACTGCAGGTGATTCCGCTGATGGTGGTGACCCCGCTGACCTTCCTCGGCGGCGCCTTCTACTCGATCAGCATGCTGCCGCCGCTTTGGCAGAAGATCACCCTGTTCAACCCGGTGGTCTACCTGATCAGCGGATTCCGCTGGAGCTTCTACGGCCACGCCGACGTGCATATCGCGGTCAGCACCGGCATGACCCTGGGCTTCCTGGCGATCTGTCTGGCCATCGTCTCGTGGATTTTCCGCACCGGCTGGAAGCTGCGCAGTTGAATGGCATGAATCACTGACGACGATCCAGGGAGGTAGCGACTGCAGCGCTCGTCTGCGCGCCGGAGGGTTCAAGATGCGCGCGCAGGAATCCGGCGATGCCGCGCCACAAGGCGTCCATGTTCGCGAGCTTCTCGATGCCGTGGCCCTCGCCTTCGAGAATGAGACCGACCGGGGGCCGACCGTCGAGTTCGAGCATGCGCTGCATGCGGCGGCTCTGTTCGGGATCGACCCGGATGTCCTCGGTCCCATGGACGAGCATGATCGGGACCTTCATGTCGCGATGGCGATAGACGGGCGAGGCGGCCACGAATGCATCGTCGTCCGCCACCGGATCGCCCCACCACTTCTTCAGCAGCTTGCGCTGCTCTGCGGTACGTCCGGCATCGCTAGCGTTGTACTGAAGGAGGCGATCGGCGACGCCGGAAACCGAAATGGCACAGCGAAAGCGGTCTGGCCAGCGTACCGTCGATATCAGCGCGGAGTAGCCGCCGTAACTGAATCCGACAACGCACATTCGCGCGGAATCGATCGGATATTCGGCCAGGACGCGCGTGAGGGCGGCGTCGATGTCGTCTTCGATCGCACTGCCGAACTGCTGATAGCCCGCCTCGCGGAACGATTTCCCGAAGCCGTCGGAGCCGCGGTAGTTGACCCTGAGCACGGCGTATCCCAACGAGGCCAGGAACTGCGTGTCCCTGTCGAATCGCAATCGGTCGCTGACTCCAACGGGACCGCCATGCGGCATGACGATCAGAGGGCGCTTCTGTGGCCGATCGGGAATCGTAAGGAATGCCTGGATCTTCAGTCCGTCCTTGCTCGTCACGTTGACGATCCGGGTTGGTGCGAATTGAACATCCTTCAACCAGGGTGCCGCATCCATGATCAGCGCGGCACGGTCGGTGTTTACATCGAGATGGTAGTACTTCGGCGCAAAATCACTACCGTCGACTTCCAGGATCAACTGGCTGCCGTCGGTACTCTGGTCGATCACGACGATGGATTTGCCCGGGAAGACTTTCTGCAATGACTGCACGCGGTTGCGCTCGGTCGCATCGAAATAGTCGCTGATGAGACGCCCCTCGGCGTAGTAGCGCACTCCGATCGGACGATGACCGGCACCGAAAATCGCCGATACGACATCGACGCCCTCCTTGCTGAACAGGGTCTTGGCAATTTTTTGCTCCGCTATGTCAAAGGCGATCAGCTCGCGCTGATTGCGCGCATCGTCGGTGATCGCATAGAGCATGCGGCCGTCGCCCGACAGGGCCAGCGGATCGAAATTCGACTCGCCTTCCAGAGTGAGGAACTCCTGCCGTTTGCGACCGTTCTTCCGCGAAAAGATGAACTTGCCGTCGCGCCAGGAGAGGGCCACGGCCAGTTCCCCGGCGCCATCGGCGAACCACCAGTGTTCGCCCTTGTCCAGTTCATTGATGGCCGCCAACGTATCCGGGTTGAATCGGGCGATTGCCTTTTCATTTGAGATGTCGACCCGATGCACGCGCAGGTTGCCGCGGATGCCGGTCGTCGCGAACAGGATGTGGTCCGGATCGTTCTCGAGCACGTCGAGTATCCGGCCTCGCTGCGGCAGCTGGGCTGCGGCGTAGGTTCGCTTGCCATTGGATCCCGAGCCCACGTGCACGATGTGGATGATCTCGTCGGAATCGCTCTGTTTGGCACCGAGAATCAGAAGTTTCGACGCATCCATGGCGAGCAGGAGGTTGCGATCGCCGGACCAGCGCAGACTTTCAAACGCAATGTCGGTGCGCGCCACCCTGTGGGATTCACCCGTCTTGAGGTCGACAAGGTCAACCGCCCACGTCTCCTTGGCATCCGCGCGCACCTGCATCGCGAGCAGGTCCCCCGCCGGATTGAGTGCAATCGACTCCAGACTTTCCCGCTGCCACAAGGTCTTCGGGCTCAAGGCCAGCTCGCCGGGATCGGGAGGCGCGAGCAACTTGCCGGACAAACTGTCGAGTGCGCCGTGGTCGGCGCGCGCCTTGAGATAGTAGGCGGGGAACGGATCCGCATAGGGGCCGGTATAGACCAGGGGCCACTGCTTGAGCAATTCGGGATAGCTCGATTCGAGCCAGTCGATTGCCAGCAGCGCGCGATCCATACGCTGAATGTACGAGCGGCTGGCCGTGATCCTTCGGACAACCAGATCGCCGGGATAATTGATCGCCCCGGCGCGCACATCGAAATACGATTCCGGATCGCTGCCGAGTCGATAGTCCCACCAGGACCAGGAGCGCGCCCAGTTGCCTATTCGCAACTTGTCCCAGCCATAGCGACCCGCAGCAACCCGGACCAGAACAGTGCTGCGCCCGGCAGCGGGGTTCTTGAGCACCCGTGAGTTCAACACGGCGCCTTCGTGCTTCATGTAGACCGCTTCGAGCGGGAATTCCGTGTCGATGGTGACAAGGAGCAGGCCTTCATCAGCGCCAAGCGCTGGCGACTCGCCCGCTTCCAGGGGGTAGATGCCAGCCGCATGGGCGTACTGATTCGCCGCAGGGCCAAAAAGCAGCGCCGCAAACACCAGAACGAATCCGATCGCGACCGCTCGCCCATCCATTCGCTTGTTCATCCAGCCTCCTCCCTTGGCTCGCGCACCAGAGTGCCGCCATCTGAGGATAGCAGCGCGAACGGTGCGGGGACCATGCATGGCAATCGCAGGCAGGTGGGGACGCCATGGCGGCTCCGGCCAGGATCAGCGAATCCATTTTCCTGCAAATGCCGCAAGGCCGGGCACAACCTGTCGTGCCCGGGTCCCGTGGCCCCGGTGCCGGGTGCAGCACGAGCCTGAGCATTTCACGACAGCCGAGCGTCTTGCAGAGAGGCCTGCCATCGTGAGTGCAAGTCGGCAATGCGCTGCATATGCGTTTTCAAGCCTGGGCAGCCCCCTCCGAGGAGGTTCTGCCGCCCGGGCTCGTCAGGCATCTTCTTCTAATCGAATCCGTTGGCGAAGATCTCGTCCGGCGGCAGCACGTAGCTGGCGAGGATGGTGTAGTTGGTCAGCGCCGTGTAGGCATCGACGATGGCCGTATAGGTGCCGGATTGCGGGGTCGGGAAATTGCACTCCTCGTCGGAGGTGCCACCTGCCGACTGGCAGAGGAACTGCGAGCCGCGCAACACGGTCAGGTCGGCATCCTGATTCGGAACGTTGCCGCTGGTTTCGAAATGCAGGTCGTAGGCGCCGATCGGAACCTCGAGCGTGTAGTAGACCTGGTCGCCCTGGGCCGCGCTCTGGTTGGTCAGGGCGATGCCGTTGACGAGGGTGATCGGGGGTGCGGCGATGCGCACGATGCGGCTGTAGCTGCCGGTCAGGCCGCCATTGTCGGTGACCGTGAGCGCCGCGGTGTAGTTGCCCGGACCGGGATAGGCATGCATCGGATCGGTCTCGACCGAAGTCGCGCTGCCGTCGCCGAAGTCCCAGAGGTGGCTGACGATCGATCCGTCGTTGTCGAGGGACTGGTCGGAGAAGCTCGCATCAAGGCCGTCGCGCTCGATGCTGAAGTCGGCGGTCGGTGGCGCGTTGCCGACGCTGCCGGCGAGGACGACACGCCAGGCGCCGCGGCTGTAGGTGCCTGCGGTCAGGACGTGCGGAAGATCGTCGATCTCCAGGTCCGAGACGACGACGCCGAGCGGCAGGCCGGCCGAGTAGGCGGAGAAGTTGTCGCCGCCGTCGGTGCTCTCGTAGACGCCGATGTCGGTGCCGACGAACAATCGATTGGTATTCAGCGGATCGATCGCGACCGCGTTGGCCGGCACGTTCGGCAGGCCGGTGCCGACTGCGGTCCAGTTGGTGCCGCCGCTGGTCGACCGATACAGGCGCGATTGGCCAAAGCCGGCGCGGGTGATGAACACGCGCTGGGCGTCGACCGGATCCATGGCGATATCGGATACACGACCGCCCGGATAATCGCCGGTGACGTTGTTGAAGACCGGAGACGGGATGCCGGCATCGGGACTGGCGTGGATCTGGCCGTTCGCGGTGCCGATATAGGCCGGGGTCATGCTGCCGTGCACCTGCGGCGTGATCACCGAGATCGTGCCGACATTGCCGCTGACCGCAGTCCAGCTGTTGCCCGTGGTATTGGCCCGGTAGAGCACGTTGGACGAAACGAACAACAGGCTGCCGGCCGAGGCCATCGGGGTCAGGAACTGGAAGGCCGAAGTCGCGACCAGTCCGCTGGTCGGCATCGTCGAATAGCTGCCTGGCGAGCCGCCATCGAATGACCGCACGATGTTCGGCAGGTTGCCCTGCGGATAGCTGGTCTGGAACACGATCGACGGCGTGTTTTCGTCGAAGGCGTTCATGAAACCGTCGCCGCTGGCGAAGGTGAGGTCCCAGACCAGGCTGGTGCGCCGCCCGGAGGAGCCGTTGTCCTGGGCGCCGCCGAGGACGATGTTGGCGTCGAGCGGATTGACGGCAATGTCATAGAACTGGGTGATATTGATGTTCGCGTTCATGTTCAGGAACGAGGTGCCGCCATCGTCGCTGCGCCAGATGCCGCCGTCGCTGCCGACCCAGAAACGGTTCGGGTTGCTGGACGAATAACGCACGACGTGGGTGTCCTGATGCACGGCCTGGGCGGTGCCCCAGGTGCTGGTCAGCGGCGTGAAGCTGACTCCGGCGTCGGTCGAGCGGGCCACGCGGATCGTGCCAAGCAGCACGGTGTCGGCCTGGGTCGGATGCACGGCGATGGTCTGGTTGTAGCCGCACTGGCCCTCGCAGGCATTGCTGTTCTGCAAGGTCCAGTTGGCACCCGCGTCGCCGCTGCGGTAGATCTTCGAACCCATCAGCACATAGAGAACGGCGCTGTTGCTCGGCGCCATGGCCAGGCGTAGGCGTGATCCGCTGACCGAGATGCCGGTATTCGCCGGGACCCAGGTCGCTCCGCCGTCGATGGACTTCTGCACGCCTACGCCGACCAGGCCGGCATAGACGGTCGCCGTGCCCGGCACGAACAGCAGGTCCTCGACGTTGTTGTTGAGGACCTTGGTCCAGCTCAGGCCCTTGTCGGTCGAGCGGTAGACGCCGGCCCCCGACAGCGTGCCGGAAGCGTTGCAGCTGCCGGCGCCACCGACCAGGACCACATTGCCGTCGGTCGGCTGCACGGCGACGGCATTGATGATCGAAAGCGGCATGGCGCCGCCGCCGCTGCCGTTGCGGGCGACCCAGCTGGCTCCGGCATCCTCGCTCAGATAGACGCCCTGACCGAAGTAGCCGGCGCAACCGCCGCCGTTCTTGTCGCCGGTGCCGACCCAGACCGTGCTGGCCAGAGAGGGATCCAGGGTGATGGCGCCGACCGGCAGGGTACCGACCTCATCGAACACGGGGGTCCAGCCTTGTCCGCCATTGGTCGTTTTCCAGACGCCGCCCGCGGCACTGCCGGCGTAGACCGTGTCGTCGTCACCCGGCAAGGGCGTGATCGCGTTGAGGCGCCCGGCCACCCGACCCATGATCCAGTCGACCATGTTCATCGAGGATGGACCGATCTGCTGCCAGGTTTCGCCACTGGCGCTGCGCACGGGATCCAGGGCCAGACGCTGCAGATTCAGCGTCGCTGCCGCATCGGCACGCAGCCGCGCGGCTTCCGGATGCTGGCGCAATCCGCGCGACTCCTCGAACCAGCGCTGGCGCTGCTCGATCTGCCAGCTTTCCTCGCGCGGATCTTCGGAGCTCGATTCGGCGGCGACCGCGAGCGTCGGCAACAGTGCGACGAGGAGCCAGCCCAGACGCCTGGCGGTGACCTTCGAATGCATTCGGTATTTCCCCTGGAGTGGCGTTGCGGTCCGAACAGGCCCTCACTCTGCGGCGAGTCCGCATGGCGGGGCTGCCACGCCAGGTCGACGGCCGTAGATTCGCCGGACCCGGGCAAATCGGCGATGGAGATTAGCCGAAATTCAACCGCGGAAGCCAGTTGCCAAGGTCAGGGACGCGCTCAGTTTCCGAAACGCTGGCCGGGCGGAACCAGCGGCGTGATGTTGCCGCTCGGCCGCGCATCGGCAGCACGGCGTTCGAGCCAGTTGAGCAGGGGCGTCCAGTCATCGCGATGGGCAAGCACGGCCTTGCTGTCATTGTCGAACACGCTCTGGCCGCGGTCGGCCAGGCCGACGTAGACCTGCGAATCGCGCACCCGGATCATGGCGGCTTCGGTCAGGCGCTCCAGCGTCGTATCGAGTTGGCGTGCCGAAATCGTGTTCGCGCGCAGCCGGTTGGCGATCATGGCGACGCGCAGGCGGCCTTTGCGCACCTCGTCGAGCTTGCGCACCATGTCGATGAAGCCCAGGGTTGCGCGCAGGTCGATCGGCGACGGGATCACCGGGATGACCAGCGCATCGGCATGCCGGGCGAACTGGGCGAACTCATGCGAGCGCAAGCCGGCCGGCGTGTCGATCAGCAGGACTTCGGTCTTCGCCGGTATGCGCAGCACCCAGCCGGAGCTGAGGCCGTAGGACGGGTCGTTGCTGGCCAGTGCATGCACCTGCGGCAGGTGCTCCGAGCGTTGCGCGCACCAGGCCGACGACGACCCCTGCGGATCGCAGTCGATCAGGGTCGTGGCCCGGCCGCTGCGGGCAAAGTAGCCGGCCAGGGTCGTTGTCAGCGTGGTCTTCCCGCACCCGCCCTTGCTGTTGGCAACCAGAACTCGAAACATGCCTTCGCCGACCCGAAACCCCTTCCCGTGCGCCACTTTACGCTAGTTCGCGCCATTTGCATTCATTCCGGATCGAATGGACGGCTGGACGTCCGGGCTGCGGGGGCATGGCAGCGGCCGACGGCGCCGCGCGCGAAGATCGGCCGTTGCGCGGCGATGGATTCGTTCAAGGTGTCGCGACCGGGCTGGCCTGGATGGTCGGCCTCGCGCTGCCTGGATCGAGGTTCCGGCGCAGGAATCCGGCAATGCCGGACCACAGGCGTTCGGTGTTGGCCATGCCCTCGATGGTATGCCCGCTTTCGTCGAAGATCAGGCCAACCGGCGGATTGCCGGCGAGCTCGAGCATGCGTTGCATGCGGCGTTCGTGCTCGATATCGACGCGCGGATCGAGGCGGCCATGGACGAGCATCACCGGCACGGTGATGTCGCGATAGCGATAGACCGGGGAGGTCTCGACCATCTGGCGCTGTTCGGTCGCCGGATCGCCGACGATCTTCTCGAGCACCTTGCGCCCGTCGGCGGTCAGGGCGGAATCGCTGGCGGTGAAGAACAGCAGGCGATCGCTGATGCCGGACACCGAAATGGCACAACGGTAGCGCTCGGGGGCGCGCGCGACGGCGATCAGGGCCGAATAGCCACCGTAGCTGAAGCCGAGCGTGCACATGCGCGCCGGATCGACCGGGTAGTGCTTCAGGGCCCCGGCCAGTGCCGCATCGATATCGTCCTCGATGAGGGTCCCGGACTTGCCGTAGCCGGCCTCGCGAAAGGCCTTGCCATAGCCGCCGGAGCCGCGGAAGTTGACGCGCAACACGGCAAATCCGAGCGAGGCGAGAAACTGCACATCGCGATCGAAATGCAGGTGGTCGCTGACACCGACCGGTCCGCCGTGCGGCATCACGATGAGCGGTCGCGGGCCATCGCTCGCCGGAAGGGTCAGGAAGGCCTCGATCGGCAATCCGTCCTTGCCGACGGCGGTGATGAGCGATGTCGGCGCAAACCGGTAGGTGCCAAGCCACGGCAGGGTGTCTTCGATCAACACAGCCCGACGGTCCGCCGTATCGAGCTGGTAGACCTTCGGCGTCTCGTCGGCCGCGTCGACCATCAGGATCAGGCGACCACCATCGAGGCTCTGGTCGATCACCGAGACGCTGCGGCCCGGAAAGGCCGCCGCCACCATCGCCGCGCGTTCGCGATCCTGACGGTCGAAGTATTCGTTGACCAGGCGCCCGCCCTGGTAGTAACGCACGCCGATCGCGTCATTGCGCGCATTGAACAGCGGCGACACGATATCGACGCCGGGCTTGCTGAACAGGGTTCGCGAGATGCGTCGTGCAGCGATGTCGAACTCGACCAGCTCGCGCTGCTCGCGATCCTCCCCGCTCAGCCCGATCAGCGACTTGCCGTCATAGGACAAGGCCGATGGGGTGAAACCGGCACCGGCGCTGAGGCGAAAGAATTCGGCGAAACGGTCGCCGTTCCGGTTCATCAGGACGCTTTCGCCATCACGGACCACGACCGCGACGCTGAGCTGTCCGGCGCCATCGGCAAACCACCAGCGTTCGTCCCTGAGGCCCATGTTCAGGCGCTCGGCCGGATCGGCGCGGAAACGGTCGAGGGCCGACTGGTTCGAGACGTCGAGCCTGTGCACGAGCAGGCCGCCGTTCTTCGCGGTCGATGCAAACAGGATGTGCGCGGGGTCTTCGGCGAGCGGATCGAGGACGCGCCCCGTGCGTTTGAAGGCGAGTTGCCGGTAGTGGTGCCTGCCGGTCGCGTCGGTATCGATATGGACCACGGCAACGCGCGGCCCGACCGTCGGTTCAGTGAACGAAAGCAGCAGGGTTTCATCGCCCGACCATTGCATGACCTCGAACGGCAGCTCCGAACGCACGATCTGCTGCGCCTCGGCGGCCTCGAGATCGAGCATGTCGATGGTCCAGTGCTTGCCGTCCGCGTCGACACGATGGATCGCCAGCAGCTTGCCGCCCGGACTCAGGCTGACGCCCTGCAACCGTTCGGACCGCCAGAGCGTCTCCACCGGCAATGGCAGCGGACCGGGGTCGGGTGGGGGCGCCAACGCCGGGCGATGACTCCGGGCATCGCCTGCGGCCCCCTCCGCCTTTCGATAGAACTCGGGGAATGGGTCGGCGTAGTGGCCGGAGTAGGCAAACGGATAGCGCCGATAAAGATCGGGATACGTCGATTCGAGCCAGTCCATGGCGGCCAGGCCACGATTGGTCGCATGGATGTAGGCGTTGTCGAATCCGACCGGCCGGAATGAAAGGTCGCCGGCATAGACGATCTGGCCCGACCTCACTTCGAAGCGGAACTCCGGATTGTCCTTGAGTTTGTAGGCCATGCCCGAGGGCGTGCGCAGGGTGTCCCAGACATAGGTGCCGGACGGCACCCGCATGAGCTGCAGGTTGCGCCCTCGCGGCGTGCGCCGCAGCACGCTGGACTTGAGCATGGCGCCGTCCCTGCGCATGTAGACCCCATCGAGCTGGATGGCCGAATCGACCACCACGAGCAGAAATCCCTCGTCGACGCCGAGCTCCGGCTGCTCACCCGGCTCGACCGGATACATGCCGCCGCCGGCGACCGCCGGCGGCACCTGCAGGATGCTCGCGGCGACCCATGCCATGACCCTGAGGACGACGGCGGTGAACGTCGATGGTCTCTTTGTGGTCCAGTGCATGCGAAGATCCCGCGCAGGCCCGGATAGGAGTCTATGCAATCGCATCGCTGCTGGCGATGCGCTGGCGACCGAGGTCCGCCCGGCCGGGACGCCTGGATTTCCGCCGCGCCGCTGCCCGACCGCTCGCCCTCAGGGAGGACACCGATGAAACGATGGATCCTGCTGTCGCTGCTGGCTTGCAGTTCGCTCCTGCCCGCCGCGCCGCCGCCGGCCGCGGTTCACGCCGAAATCGACGCGCTGTTGCAGGCGCTTTCGAATTCCGATTGCGAGTTCTACCGCAACGGCAGCTGGTATCCGGGCTCCAGGGCCGCCAGCCACCTGCAGCGCAAGCTGGACTACTTCGAGCGCAAGGGCCTGATCAGCGACGCGGCGAGCTTCGTCGATGCGGCAGCAACGCGCAGCAGCCTGAGTGGGGAGGCCTACCAGGTCCGTTGTCCGGGACATCCGGCAGAACCGAGTGCGCAGTGGCTGAATCGGAAACTCGAACAGTTTCGTGCCGGCGCGGGCGCAGCCCGCCACTGAGCTTTCCGACATTGTCCTGAGCGTGGATCATGCCCGAGGGTCGCCCATCCGCTGTGCGGCGTTCCTCCTTGCCGGCCAGCCCGCGGCGGGACGGCAAGTTCGCGGCTCGGATCAGATGGGACAATTGGGCACATGCGTATCGCCATCATCGGTAATTCGGGTTCCGGCAAATCGACCCTGGCTGGACAGCTCGCCAGACGATGCGGTCTGGCCGTGCGCGACCCCGGAAGGATCTGAAAAAGCGGCACAACCCTTCTTGAGGTCCCCTCTTTTCGAACGTGCCACGGTGCGCATAATGCGCTGGCAGCGCCCATGTGATGCGACCCTGCTCGACCTGATCCTGGAGAGCGCATGAACGATTCCACCGGGAAGGCCCTGAGCAAGGTGCCCGAAGTCACCCTGATCTTCTGGATCATCAAGGTATTCGCCACGACCCTCGGCGAGACCGGCGGCGATGCGGTGTCGATGTCGATGGGCCTTGGCTACCTGGTCGGCACCGAGCTCTTTGCTGCAGCCTTCATCGTTGCCGTGGTCGCCCAGGTTTCGGCGCGCCGCTTCCACCCCATGCTGTACTGGGTCACGATCATCGCCACCACCACGGTCGGCACGACCCTGGCCGACTACGCCACGCGCTCGCTCGGCATCGGCTACGCTGGCGGCACGGCGATCCTGTTCGGCCTGCTGCTGGCCTCGCTGTGGATCTGGTATCGCACGCTTGGATCGATCGCCGTCGACACCGTGAGTTCGCCGCGCTCCGAAGTCTACTACTGGGTCACGATCATGTTTTCGCAGACGCTTGGCACGGCCCTTGGCGACTGGACCGCCGATACGGCCGGGCTCGGCTTCGACGGCGGCGCGCTGCTCTTCGGCGCCTTGTTGATGGTGCTCGCCGGCCTTTACTGGTGGACCCGCCTCTCGCGCACGGCGCTGTTCTGGGCGGCGTTCATCCTGACCCGCCCGCTCGGCGCGGTGGTTGGCGACCTGCTCGACAAGCCGGTTGCCGAAGGTGGGCTGGCCCTGAGTCGCTACTCCGCATCGGCCGTGCTCGTCGTTTTCATCCTGGTCTGCATTCTCGTCTTCCCGCAGCGCCCGGCGGCACGCACGCATTGAGGGGACGCGCGGGGTCGCCGGCAACGATGCGTCGACATCCAGCGCGGACCGATTCGGACTCGTCGGCCATACCCGTTATGATCCCCGTTCATTTCAAGGGGAGGACCGCATGAGTCTCTTTTCCACGTTGACCCGCCACAAGACCGTCCAGCAGCTGCAGGCCGAACTCGGCCAGCGCAAGGAACTGCGCCGCGTGCTCGGCGTCTGGCAACTCACCAGCATCGGCCTCGGCGGCATCATCGGTGTCGGCATCTTCGTCCTCGCCGGCCAGCAGGCCGCGGCCAATGCCGGGCCGGCGGTCGCGCTCGCCTTCATCATCGCCGGTATCGCCAGCGGTGCCGCGGCGCTGTGCTACGCCGAGTTCGCCGGCCTCATTCCGGTTACCGGCAGCGCCTATACCTATGGCTATGCCGTGCTCGGCGAGTTTGTCGCCTGGCTGATCGGCTGGGACCTGCTGCTGGAATACGCCCTGATCGTGGCGGCGGTGGCCAGCGGCTGGTCGGGCTACATGCAGAACATCCTCGAACATTTCGGCCTTGGCCTGCCGCTCTGGGCGCAGGGCGCCATCGGCACTGGCGAAGGCCATGTGTTCAACCTGATCGCCGCGCTGGTCGCGATGGGCGTGGCCGTCCTGCTGACCGCACGCACCGAAGTCGGTGCGCGCCTGAACACGATCGTCGTCGCCGCCAAGATCGTCGGCGTCGCCCTGGTCATCATCGTCGGCGCCTTCTACATCGACCCGTCGAACTGGGTTCCGTTCGTGCCCGAGGAGGTCATCCATCCGGACGGCACCCGCCAGTATGGCTGGCATGGCGTCACCGCGGCTGCGGCGGTGGTCTTCTTCGCGGTGTTCGGTTACGACACGTTGACCACGGCGGCCGAGGAATCGCGCGACCCGCAACGCGACCTGCCACGCGCGATCCTGCTCTCACTCGGCATCTCGATGCTGCTCTACCTGACCATCTCGATGGTCCTGACCGGCGTTGCCCACTATACGACCCTGGACAACCCGGCACCGGTTGCCAATGCCTTCGGCAACCTCGGCATGGGCTGGGTCAGCGTGGCCATATCGGTGACCGCGGTGACCAGCATCATCAGCGTGATCTTCGCCTTCATGCTGGCCGCCGCACGGATCTGGTTCTCGCTCTCGCGCGATGGCCTGCTGCCGGCCTGGTTCGCCAAGGTCCATCCGAGCACCGGCACGCCGTACCGGCCGACCCTGATCCTCGGCGTGGTCACGGCCATCGCCGCCGGCCTGCTGCCACTCGACGAACTGGCCAAGCTGGTCAACATCGGTGCGCTGAGCGCGTTCGTCGTGATCTGCAGCGCCGTGCTCGTGCTGCGCTACAAGCAGCCCGACCTGCATCGCGCGTTCCGCACGCCGTTCGTGCCCTTCGTGCCGGTCATCGGCATCGGCTTCTCGATCTGGCTGCTGGCCCTGCTGCCTTGGGCGACCTGGGAGCGCTTCGTGATCTGGCTCGTGATCGGTCTGGTTGTGTATTTCGCCTACGGCATCCGCCACAGCAAGCTGGCCCGCGGCGACTGAGGACGTGGTTGGCGCAGGTCGGCGCGTCGGCCGACCTGCGCCTCGCGTGATGAGCCGTTCGGCGGTGCCGGGCTGCGGGGTGTTGCCGGCCTTGCTGTCCAAGCAAGGCCGCGGGTCAGCCTCGCGTTCGCGGCCGCGGGAAAACGCGGTCGACTCAGGGCGTGGCCGGCACCGGCTCGAAGCCGGTGCGGAAAATCGTGTTGACGATATCGCGGCCGTTGACGGTAAACGGCAGATCGACCAGGTAGGGCGAAGTGCCGTTCTCGAACAGGCGCCATTGGCCGCCGGCCTCGAAGCAATCGTTCTCCGGATCGGTGATGTTCGCAGGACACTTCTTGCGGGCGAATCCGCCGGCCGCCGTATAGGCCTGGCCGAGAATGCTGACGGGCGGGGTGAAGGTTTCACCGGCCTGCGGACCGGTCAGCTGCCAGTCGACCCAGTACTGATTCGATGTCAGCGGCAGGTTCGGGACGAGAATCGTCAGGCGCTGGATCCTGCGCTGGGTGTCGCTCAGCGGGTTGGCCATGGACTGCGCAGCGCGATAGGCATCGGGCTCGGACGAAACGAGGACATTGGTCGCCGAGCCATCGAAGACCTTGGTGCTACCCGAGCCTTCCGGCGGGCCAAGCCAGATACTGACCCGCGCATCGGTGAATGCCGCTTCCGATCCGGTCTGATAGGCAAACAGGGTGAGGCTGTCGATGATGAAGACATGATCGAGCGGTACCACGAAGTCGTCCGCGAGGCGATAGCTCGGACCCGCGGCAAATCCCAGTGCCGTATAGCCCGGGTAGGTGACATCCTGCGCCATGCTGACGTCCTCACCCGACACATGCGCGCCGGGATGGGTGACATAGGGTCCATTGCTGTAGATCTGCTCGGCCGACGCGCCGGTCGCCAGCAACGATCCGGCAATACAGCTCAGAACAGCTGCGAGACTGCGACTCTTCATTCCGCTTTCCTCTATTCAGATGCCGGGCGGACCGGTCAGGGGGACCGGTCCGGGCGGTCGATCGGCGGGGTTCGGCGCCGGCGACCAAACCGCAAGTTTAGCGCGTGGATCGTGGATTGGGTGCGCCCGAGTCTCGACATCGCGAGTGCCAGGACAACGCTGGGTCTGGTGGCGCACGCGACCTGGCGTTCAGAAAGCGTGTCGGTCGTACTGCGTGGCGATCTGGACGGGGCTGACCCCAATGCACTGCGCCGACTGCCGGGCGGGCCTCAGAGGTGCCATCTTTCCCGATACAAACCAAACGGTTAGGTGGGAGCCATCTGCGCTCGTTTCGTTCCGGGGCGGGCCTGGAAGACGGCCGGTCTATCTGCGCCGGTGCCGCGAACCGCAGGCCCCCGGGCGACGCGTCGATCGCGCCGGTGGATCGGCATGGCCCCGGCGAAGGCAACGGGAGCCGGGGCGGACCGGCCCGAATGGCCAGCCTCGAGGGCGCTCAGCCCTTGCCGCTGGATTCGGCGGCCGCCGGCGGACTGGCCGGCCGCCGCTGCAGGGCCATGGCCTTGAGCACATTGAGCGCCTCGCTCAGGGCGTAGTCGCTGGGAGCACCGCGCCGCGCCGCCGGCACGTCGGCCGGTGCAGCGCCTGCCTCGACCTCGCCGTCGCCCTTCAGATGATTGCGCAGGTCGCGTTCGCTGATGCCCGAAAACGGGTCGTTCTCGTTGGCACTGAGGGCAAGGTCGGCCAGTTCGATGTCGGGCTTGATGCCGGAGGCCTGGATCGAGATGCCGCTCGGCGTGTAGTAGCGGGCGGTGGTCAACTTGAGCGCGTGGGTCTCGTCAAGGGTCAGCACGGTCTGCACCGAGCCCTTGCCGAAGCTGCGCCGTCCCATCAGCAGGGCGCGATGATTGTCCTTCAGCGCACCCGCGACGATTTCCGCGGCGGAAGCGCTGCCATTGTCGATCAGCACCACCAGCGGCGCCGCATCGAGGGCATCGCCCGGGGTCGCCTGGAAGGCCATGTCGGCCTCGCGGATACGGCCCTTGGTGGTGACGATGGTGCCGGCGTCGAGCAGCAGGTCGCTGACTTCGACAGCCGAGGAGAGCAAGCCGCCGGGGTTGCTGCGCAGGTCGAGCACGGCACCGGCCAGCGGTTTGCCGTTGTCCTTTTGCAGGCGGGCGATGCGCTTGCGCAGGTCGCTGCCGGTCTCGGACTGGAACTGGCTGACCCGCAGGTAGGCGTAGCCCGGTTCGAGCAGGCGGCCGCGCACGCTGGCGACGCGGATCGTCTCGCGCTTGAGCTTGATGTCCTGCGGCAGGTTGGCGCCGAGGCGCAGGATGGACAGGGTCACTTCCCTGCCCGGCGGGCCGCGCAGCATGTCGACCGCATCGCTGAGGTTGTCGGCCTGGACCGGCACATTGTCGATGCGCAGGATGGTATCGCCCGGCTTGATGCCGGCGCGCGCCGCCGGGGTATCGTCGATCGGTGCGATCACGCGCAGCGCGCCGTCGGCGGTGGTGACCTCGAGACCCAGGCCTTCATAGCTGCCCGAGGTGTCCTCGGTCAGCTGGTCAAGCGCACTGGCCTCCAGATACTCGCTGTGCGGATCGAGGCCGACCAGCATGCCCTTGATCGCGGCCTGCATGAGGACATGGTCATCGACCGGCTCGACATAGGCCTGCTTGATCAGGCTCAGTACGGCCGTGAACTTGCGCACGTCGTCGAGATCGATCTGGCCGGCCGGCGCCGGCGCCGGAGCGGTTTCGGGCGCGTCGGCTTCATCCAGCGCCGCCCCGACGTCCGCGTCGTCCGGCAGGTCGGGCGCAGGGGGCGGGGTGGCGGGCTGGGCCAGGGCGCCGCCGGCAAACAGCAGGGCCAGCAGCAGCGGAAGCGATACGGGGCGAAGGGACATCGGAAACCTCACGGGAATGCGCCGATCATAGCGCGAGTGGGTCTTCGCGCGGTTCGGCATCGGGCTGCTGCGCGCTCAACGCAGCCAGGACTTCGGATTGATCGGCTTGCCCTGCAGGCGCAGCTCGAAATACAGCGCAGGCGACTTCTGGCCACCGCTGCTGCCGCTGGTGGCGATCGTGTCGCCGGCCGAGACCCAGTCGCCGACCTCCTTGCGCAATGCATCGTTGTAGGCATAGAGACTCATGTAGCCATCGCCGTGATCGAGAATCAGCAACATGCCGTAGCCCTTGAGCCAGTCGGCATAGGCGACCCGGCCGCGCGCGATCGCATGCACCTCGCTGCCGCTGTCGGCCCGGATCAGCCAGCCGGAAATGCGCCGGCCACTCTCGTCGGTGCCGCCGAACTGCGTACTAACCTTGCCGCGCACCGGCAGCTTCATTCGACCACGCAGGCTGGCAAACGGTTCCGCGCCGTCGAGCCGGCTCGGAATGTCGGCAAACACGTCGCGCAGGCGTTCGAGCAGGTCGAGCAGGCCTTTTTCGTCCCGGGCCATGACCGCCAGCCGTGCCTGCTGGTCGTTCAGCCGCGCATCGAGCCCGGCCAGCAGCGTCTCGCGCTCGCCGCGCCGTTCCTCGAGCTGGCGGACCTCGCCCTCGCGCTCGCCGCGCGTCGCATTCAGCTCGGCAGTCTTGGTTTCGATCGCCCGCTGCAGGTCGGCCAGTTGCTGGAGATCGGCCATCAGGTTGTCGATGCGCTCGACCCGGGCACGCTGGAAATAGCGGTGATAGGCCAGCACGCGTGCGATCGCGTCGACGTCCTCCTGCTGCAGGAGCAGCTTGAGTTCCTCGTTGCGGCCAAGCGCATAGGCCGAGCGCAGCAGCACGGCCAGGTCCTCGCGTTGCGCCTTGAGCTTGTTCGCCAGCGCCGAGCGCTCGTCCTCGAGCGCGGCCAGTTCCTGTTGCCGGTCGGCCAGCTGCACGTCGATCGCGCGCACCTCGCCGAGGGCCACGGCAATGGCGGTCTCGGCCTCACGCAAGGCGCGCGTTGCCTCGTCCTTCTCGCCACTGGTCGCGCGCAGTTCCGCGGTCAGCGTGCGGATGTCGGCGCGCAGGCGTTCGAGGCGCTGGCGGGCCGCGGCTTCGCTGGCGGCCTTCTGCGGATCCTCGGGCTGCGCGACCGCCAGCAGGCTGACCAGCACGAGCAGGCCCGCAGCAATCCGGGGCATGCGCATCAGCCGAATGCGACGAGGCTGTGGCCGCTCATTTCGGCGGGCGCATCGAGGCCCATCAGGGCGAGCACGGTCGGCGCCAGATCGCGCAGGGCGCCGTCGTGCAGGCGCGCCTTGCGGCCGACGTAGACCAACGGAACCGGACCGACCGTGTGCTGGGTATGCGCGATGCCCTGTTCATCGACCATCTGCTCGAGATTGCCGTGATCGGCACTGACCAGCATTTCGCCGCCACTCTCGCGGATCGCCGCGGTGATCCGGCCGAGCGCCACATCGATCGCCTCGGCAGCCTTGATCGCCGCGCTTTCGATGCCGCTGTGGCCGACCATGTCGGCATTGGCGATGTTGCAGACGATGAAGTCGAAGCGGCCGCCGCGGATTTCGGCGACCAGTCGCTCGGTCAGTTCGGGCAGGCTCATCTCGGGCTTCAAGTCGTAGGTGGCGACCTGCGGGCTCGGCACGAGGATGCGCTCCTCGCCGGCGAACGGTTGCTCGCGGCCGCCCGAGAAGAAGAACGTCACGTGCGCGTATTTCTCGGTTTCGGCGATACGCAGCTGGTGCAGGCCGCGCTCGGCCAGCACTTCGCCCAGCGTGTCGTGCATCGACTGCGCGGCGAACGCGATCGCGGTCACCGGCAGGTCGGCCGCGTATTCGGTCAGGCTGACGAAGGCCGACAGGGCCGGCCTGCGCTCGAGCGCAAAGCCGTCGAAGGCCGGATCGACGAAGACCCGGCTCAGCTGGCGCGCCCGATCGGCGCGGAAATTCATGAACACGACCGCATCGCCATCGGCCATCGGACGGCCGGCGCCGATCACGGTCGGCTGCACGAACTCGTCGTTCTCGTCGCGCGCATAGGCGGCTTCGAGGGCGCCCATGGCGCTCTCGGCATGCTGCGCGGATCGCGCCTCGATGATCGCGTCGCAGGCCCGCTTGACCCGGTCCCAGCGCTGGTCGCGATCCATCGCGTAATAGCGGCCGCTGACCGTGGCGATGTGCGCGCCGGGGTGTTCAGCGCATTTCGCGTCGAGTTGCAGCAACGAATCCGCGGCGCTGCGCGGCGGCGTGTCGCGACCATCGAGAAACGCATGCACGGCAATGCGCGTGACGCCGGCAGCGGCGGCGAGGTCGATCATGGCGAAGATGTGGCGCTCGTGGCTGTGAACGCCACCCGGCGAAAGCAGCCCGAACACGTGCAGGCAGCCGTCGTTGCGACGCGCGGCTTCGCAGGCGCCGAGCAGGGCCGGGTTGCGCGCGAAGCTGCCATCGGCAATGGCGGCGTCGATGCGGGTCAGGTCCTGGTAGACGATGCGCCCGGATCCGATGTTCATGTGACCGACTTCGGAGTTGCCCATCTGGCCATCCGGAAGTCCGACGCTGAGCCCGTGCGTGTCGACCAGGCTGTGCGGACATTCGGCGAGCAGGCGTCGCCAGTTCGGACAGTCGGCGAGGGCGATCGCATTGTGCGCGGTTTCCTCGCGATGGCCCCAGCCATCGAGGATCAGCAGGAGCACGGGTTTTGGTCGGGACATGGGTAGACTCGGGAAGTGAACGGGCGCACCCGGCAGGGCGGCAGCCGGAATGGTAACGGATGCGTGAGGTCGGTACCGTCCGGCGCGCTCGAATGGGCGTCGGGCGACATGTCCAGGCGCGGTTTAAACGCTGCCGGCGGCCGACGCATCAAAGCAGGCGACCCACCCTTCAGGAGTTTCACCATGGTTCGCCCAATCATCAGTTCGCTCGCAGTCGCTGCCCTGGCCCTGGGCCTGTCCCTGCCGGCTTGGGCTGGCGACGACCACAGCAAGGTCAACGGCTCGATCCGCATCGAGGACGGCCGCAGCGTCGGCGACCTCGACACGGTCAACGGCTCGATCCGGCTTGGCGACCATGGCCAGGCCGAGGAGGTCTCGACCGTGAACGGCTCGATCGAGATCGGCGACGACGCCACGATCGAGTCGGCCGGCACGGTCAATGGCCGCATCTCGATCGGTCGCCATGTGCGCGTGGCGCGCGAGGTTTCGACCGTGAACGGGTCGCTGACCCTCGATGACGGCAGCGACGTCAGCGGCGATGTCTCCAACGTCAACGGCGGCATCCGCCTGCGCTCGGCACATGTGGGCGGTGGCATCCGCACGGTCAGCGGCGACATCGAGGTCGGCGCCGATTCGCGCGTCGACCGCGGCATCCTGGTCGAAAAAACCAACAGCTGGTTCAACTTCGGATCGAACCAGCCGCCGCGCGTCGTGATCGGCCCGCGCTCCGTGGTCCAGGGTTCGCTCGTGTTCGAGCGCGATGTCGAACTGTACGTCAGCGACAGCGCCCGGATCGGCGAGGTCAAGGGCGCGACGCCAGTCATGTTTTCGGGCGAGAATCCTTGAGCAGGTTCTGCGGCGGGGTTCGCGCCGCGGCGTGAACCCCGCCCAGGCGTGCGAAGCCAGCCAGCGCGGCCTGACCGATCACCATTCGAGCGTGCGAACGATCCGGTCGGTCCGCTGAGCCTGCTGCGGCCTCGACGTCGTTGCCGCCGGACGCCGCCCGATGCGCGCTGGCCGGTGCCGCCGGCATCGATTCTCGCCGGAATGGGCCGCACGGCCCCTGGCATCTTGCGGGCGCGAGCGGCCCTCACTACTCTGCCTGGATCGCTGCAGCGGGTTCCGTACCTGGTCAGACCCTCCCTTGAGACTACCGATCGGACTCCGACTATTCGCCACGATCGCATCGGCCATACTGATCCTGGCCGCGATCGGGCTGCAATTGATCCGCTGGTCGGTGTTCGACGGTTCCGGCGCGCCCCGCCCAACAGCGGATGTCGCCGTGCTCGACCAACTCGCCAATGATCTCGAACAGCGCTATCGCGAGCACGGTGGCTGGACATTCGTGCCACCCGCAACGGCCTTGCAAGCATCGTGGATGCGTGAACAGGTCCGTCGTGCCATGGATGCGAGGCACGACGCCGAGGATCCCCTGCCCGGCCTTGGCACGCGCATCGCCCTGCTGGATCGTCACGAGGATCGCATCGCCGGATTGCTCGCGCGCCGGGTCGTCGTCGCTTTCGCGTCAATCGACACGATCCGCAGGACTCTCATGATCGACGGAGAGGTCATTGGCCATCTGGTGCTCGCCGAGCCCGGAAATCCGGATGACGCGCTGGCCGTGGCGTTTCTCATCGAACGCCAGGACCGGCTGCTGTGCGTGTTGCTGGCGGGCATCCTGCTCAGCGCCGTGCTGGCCGCCCTTCTCGCCGACCATTTTCGCCGCCCGATACGACGCCTGCTCGAGAGTGTCCGCCAGTTCGAGCGGGGGCGCTTCGAGGCCCGATCCGGGGTCCACCGGACCGACGAACTCGGCGAACTCGCGAATGCGTTCGATCGAATGGCGGCGCGGCTCGCGGAGGTGGAGGCCATGCGCAAGCGCTGGGTGGCCGACACCTCGCACGAATTGCGCACGCCCGTGGCCGTCTTGCGCGCGCAGCTGGAAAGCATGCAGGACGGGATACGCAGCGCGACGCCGGCGAACATCGACTTGCTGCTGCGCCAGGTGGGTGCGCTCGGCCATCTCGTCGATGCACTGCACGCACTGTCGTTGGGTGACGAATGCCAGTCTGCGCTCGTCGCGGAACCCTGTGACCTGTGGTCGATCCTGCGCGAGACCAGCGATGCCTTCTCGGAACGAGCCCGCGCCGCCGGACTGCTGCTCGAAACGCGCACGCCGCGCGAACCGGGCATGGTCCTGGGCGATGCCGAACAACTGCGGCGCCTGCTCGCAAACCTGATCGAGAACAGCATCCGCCATACCGCCGCCGGCGGCCGCATCGACGTCTGCGCCCACACCGACGCTGACGAGTTGCACGTCGTCGTCGATGATTCCGCGCCCGGTGTCGCCGAAGCTGATCGGGCCCGACTCGGCGAGCGCTTCTTTCGTGTCGATCCCTCGCGCCACCGCAACTCCGGCGGTTCGGGCCTCGGCCTTGCCCTGGCCCGGCAGATCGTCACATTGCACGGCGGCCGAATCGAATTCGCGGAATCTCCACAGGGCGGCCTGCGCGTGAGCGTGGTGCTGCACAGGCCCTGATGCCGTGAACCCGACGATCCTGATCATCGAGGACGAGAGCGATCTGGCCGCGATCATCGCGGATTACGTGTCGGCCGCCGGCTACGAGGCGAGCGTGCTGCACGATGGCAACGAGGCACTGGCTCGCGTGCGCCGCGACCCACCCGATCTGGTCGTGCTGGATCTGATGCTGCCCGGACTCGACGGGGTCGCGATCTGCAGGGCGATACGAACGTTCTCGGACCTGCCCATCATCATGCTCACGGCGCGGGTGGCCGAGATCGATCGCCTGCTCGGACTCGAAACCGGTGCCGACGACTATGTCTGCAAGCCTTTCAGTCCCCGCGAACTCGTCGCGCGGATCAAGGCGATCTTGCGACGGAGCCGAATCGACACCGGCGCGCAACTGGTGCAGGTCGATGCGGCCCGGCGACGCGTGCGCGTGGGCTCGCATGCACTCTCGCTCACGCGCAGCGAGTTCGACCTGTTCGCGGCCATGGCAAGCCGGCCCGGGACGATCTTTTCGCGCGCCCAGTTGCTCGACATCGTCAGCTGCAGCAGCCTCGATAGTGCCGACCGCGCGATCGACACCCACATCAAGAATCTGCGGCGCAAGATCGCCGAGGTGTTGCCCGATACAGCCGTCATCCATTCCGTGTACGGCCTCGGCTACCGCGTCGAAACCTGACTCCGGGCGATGCCTGGTCGCCTGCTCACGGTTTCCCCACATTCGCCCGGCACCCTGCGTCCTGCCCGCTTTCGGGCCAGCCGACGAGGATGTGCAAATGAAGAAGAGAACCTGGGCCTGTGCCCTGATCGCGGTCGCCGGGGCGTCCTTGCTCGTCCGGCACGTGGTCTCGGAACCCGCCGCGAATGCTTCCGGCCAGCGCGACAGCGTGATCGACGCCAGTGAGCGCAACACGGTCATCGACGCGGCGATCGCCCAACTCCACCGTGCCTATGTCATTCCGGAGAAGACCGCCGCCATCGAAAGCGATCTGCGCGAACGCCAACGGCGCGGAGAATTCGACTCGATCACGAGTGCGCAATCCTTTGCCGGGCACCTGACCGACGTGCTTCAGGAGCAGACCGGCGACCGCCACCTTGAAGTGCGCTATTTCGAAAAGCCGCTGTCCGTGGGCGAGTCGGGGCAGGGCACGCCCGAGGAACAGGCGATCGAGGATTTGCGCCAACGGCGGCTCAATTATGGATTCGCCAGTGTCGGCCGGTTTCCGTTCAACATCGGCTACATCGACCTGCACGCGTTCGCCCGCCCCGAGCATGCGACCGATCGCATCGCCGCCGCGATGACCCTGGTGAGCGAATCCGACGCGCTCGTCATCGATCTGCGCAAGTGCGGCGGCGGCGATCCCGACACGGTCATGCTGTTCGCAAGCTATCTGTTCGACGCGCCCGAACACTTGAACGACATCTACTTCCGCGACGAAGACCGCACCGAGGTGCGCTGGACCACGAAGGCAGTGCCCGGAATCAAGTATGGGCAGGAGCGCATGGTCTACCTGCTGACCAGCCACGATACATTTTCGGCGTGCGAAGACATCACCTATGCATTGAAGAATGCACATCGCGCGGTCGTGGTCGGGGAGAACACGGGCGGTGGCGCGCATGCGGGAAGTCCGCAGCGACTCGACGCGCACTTCATGATGTTCGTGCCGAGCGGCCGTCCGATCAGTCCGGTCACGCACACCGACTGGGAAGGCGTGGGCATCGCGCCGGACATCTCGGCCCCGGCCAGCGACGCGGCGGATGTGGCCCAGGTGGCGATACTCGGACGGCTGCTCCCGGGCGAAGCCGATCCGGAACGGCAGGGCGAGATTCGCGAGCGCATGTCTGAGCTGGATTGAGCGTTGCTTCGATCGCTGACTCGATGAACGGCCGCTTCACCAACTTCAACCCACGCTGAATTTTGCCGTTGTTCACTATGAGGCAGGAATAGTCGTGTCCGGAATCGCCCCGGTCTGCATGTCGATCGCACTGTGCGCCGCGACATGCGCCGGGCCCGGCCAAGGGAGAACACCATGAAGTTTCGCCTAGCAATACTGTTGTTGACCACGCTGTGGTGCGGCAGCGCATTCGCCTCGCGCCATGATGACGCCGAGATCGCATTCGCCCAGGCACAGACCGCCGTGCAGGCGGCCGAAGCGGCCGATGCGGCCCGCGCCGCGCCAACCGAATGGGACGCCGCGCAGTCCAATCTGACCGCCGCCCGCGGCGCACTCGATCGCCGCGAATGGGAGGCCAGCTCAATGAGCTCGGAGAAGGCCAAGGCCGACGCCGATCTTGCCGCCGCCCGCGCTCGCGAGCAGCGCGCCACGGCAGCGACTGCCGAAATCGAAGCCAGCGTCGAAACGCTGCGCCGCGAACTCGAACGACCGGGGAGCTGAGCCATGAAACCGAAAATCCTGCATCTCACTTCCGTTCTCTCAGTTCTGCTGCTCGCCGCCTGCGCGACCACGCCGAAGGGACCGCCTCCGGAAATCGTGCGTCTCGATCAGACCTTGAGCCGCCTGCGTGCCGATCCGCGCGTCGGACCGAATGCCGTTGAGGAGATCAGCCGTGCTCAGGCAGCGGTCGACGTCATGGGCAGCCAGGGACGCCGACTCGACGAACCGATGTTTCGCCACGGCATCTACCTGGCCGACCGCCTCGTGCAGACGGCCGAAGCCGTTGGCCTGGCGCGTCATGCCGAGGCGCGCGGCAAGGAACTCGGCCTCGAGCGCGACCGCCTGCTCGTCGACGTGCGGACCCGCCAGGCCGCGGAAGCGCGCCAACTGGCCAACGCCGCGCTGGCCACCGCCGATGCGGAACGCCACAACGCCAATCTGGCTCGCGCCGATGCGAATGCGGCACGCATGGAACTGGCTTCCATGCAGGCACGCCTGACCGAATTGCAGACCGCGGAAACCGAGCGCGGACTGGTCGTCACCCTCGGCGACGTGCTGTTCGAGGTCGACCGCGCCGCGATCAAGCCGGGCGCCACGCGCGCGCTCGACCAGTTGTCGCGCGTCCTCGCCGACGACCCTGATGCGCATATCACGATCGAAGGCCACACCGATTCGACCGGATCGCCCGACTACAACATGGATCTGTCCAAGCGTCGCGCCGACGTGGTCCGCGCCTACCTCGTCACCCACGGCGTCGATCCGGCCCGGATCACCGCGCGTGGCCTCGGCCAGGACTATCCGGTTGCCAGCAACGACACCGAGAGCGGCCGCCAGCAGAACCGTCGCGTCGAGGTCATCATCGACTCCAGCGTTGCCCGCTGATCGCGGGCGTCTTGACCCCGCCCAGGGAGGGGCGGGGTTTTTCTTCATCGCCCTGGAGCCCGCTCATTCGTGGGCGTTCGTCGACCTGGCTTACGGTTTGGGTCTGGGCGTCGTGGCAACGCTGGGCGGCAGGATCGGCAACATCACCTGGGGCTGGTCACCGGTTAGCGAACCGAGGAAATCGGTGATCCGGTCGACTTCGCCATCGTTCAGATCGGCGCCGAGTTGGCTGTTGCCCATGATCGCCACCGCCTGGCGCAGATCCCAGACCTTGCCCGAATGGAAATACGGCGGTGTCAGCGCGACATTGCGCAGTGACGCCGCCCGGAAAACGTAGGCGTCACTCGCGGTCTTGGTTACGGCGAAGCGACCCTTGTCATCCGGCGGCAGGATCTCGGCGCCCGGGCGCTCGATCACACCAAATGCGGCATACATGCTGCCGCCCACGTTGATGCCGTTGTGGCAAGCCACGCAACCCTTGCCGATGAAGAGTTCCAGGCCCGCTTTCTGGTTGGCATCGAGCGCCTCTTCGCTACCCTTGAGATAACGATCGAAGGCCGCGTTCGGCGTGATCAGGGTCGCCTCGAACACCGCGATGGCCTTGCGCACGTTGTCGAAGGTCAACGGATCGGCGACACCCGGAAAGGCCTTGGCGAAGGCTGCTGTATAGCCCGGTATGCCCTTCAGCTGTTCGATGACATGTTCCGGCGTGGTGTCCATTTCCACCGGGTTGACCAGCGGGCCACCGGCCTGCGCCTCGAGATCCTTGGCCCGCCCATCCCAGAACTGGGCGACTTCGAACACCGCATTGTAGACCGTCGGCGCGTTGCGGCCGCCGTGCTGCCAGCGATGGCCCAGCGAGGTCTCCTGCAGGTCGACGCCCCCCATGCCGATCATGTGGCAGGAGTTGCAACTGAGGGCATGGCTTTCGGACAAGCGGGTGTCGAAGTACAGCATCTTGCCGAGTTCCTGCTTGGCCGGAGTCGCGGCGTTGCCGGGCAAGGCCGGCGCCGTGGTCGGAATCGGCTTGAACAGGCCCTGCGCCTGCTTCATCAGGGCGGACTGGGCGGATGCCTGGCCGGTGCACAGGCATCCCAGGGCAAACATTGTCGCAATGCAAAGTTGACGCATGGTGATCTCCTGCTTTCATTGATGCGAACCCCGCGCCGGTCGCTCCAGCGCCTGGCAGATCCGGTACTCGGTCGGATACGCCGACGAAGCTTCGACGCGACCGGCATTCGTTGTTCAACTGTCCCTGCCAGGCCGACGCAGGTGGCGCGTGCACTGGCGGAAAACCCGCGGCCGCCCACTGCCGCTTGCGCGTGGCCGGCGTTGACTGCTGCGGATCAGCCGCCGCCCTCGTCCTTCGGCGGCGGAGGTTGCTGGGGCTGTCCACGCGGACCCATGCCGGCTCCCGGACCCATCCCGCCGCCGCGATGCATCGGCATCTCGGGCAGGGTCACGCCTCGCTCGGCAGCGCGCTTCTTCATCTGTTCATGATGTTGAAGGCGCAGGGCCTCGCGCTCCTGGTCCGTCTTCATGCTGCGCATCTGCTGCCTGAACGCATCGCGCTCTTCGGGCGTCATCAGTTGCCAACCGTAGACCTGATTGGCATCCGTGACCGGCGTCTGCTGCGTCGTGCCATCCTGCTTCGCGTTCGTCGCTGCGGCCTTGTCCTGGCCTTGTCCACCGGCGTTGCCCTGCTGATCGGCCAAGGCCGGGAGAGCCAGCGCCAGGGAAAGTGAAAGACCGAGCACGAGCCTGTAATGGATACGCATTGGAAAACTCCTCGTCGACGGGAATGCCACCAAGGGAGGGTCCGATCAAGTAGCAGAGTCGTCATGGCGTTCAGAAAGTTTTCCACATGTGGCGCATGGCGAACTGAAGGCTGGTTGCCCTGACGCGGCGCGCGGCGCATGTGGGGAGCCTTCTGGACGCCACCTTTTCAGCAATCAACAATCGGTTGGGCGACTTTGCTACTTGATCAGCCCCTCCTTGACGATGCGTGACGTTTTCATGCTGCGCCTGCCTGCACTGGCCTTTATTGATCGAGGTCAAGGCGGCAACGACCCGCGCGTTGCCGGGTGCGCACAGCCTCCCCAACCACAAGTTCTTGCAGAAGCGGGCGGGTGCGCAGGCAGCCGGGCCCGTAATCCCGCATCGGTCCATGCACGGAACATCGCTGCCGCCCCGCTTTTGCGCCGCTGAACGATGCAAGGCTCGGAAATCGACGCGGTCGCGGCTAAGATCGCAGGCTTGTTCGCCACCGGAGAAAACCATGATCCGTCCTGTTCTCGTCGGCACCCTGGCCCTGGTCCTGTGCGCCTGTGGCAAGCAGGAGCCCGCGACCGGATCGGCGCCCGCGGTGGCGCCGGCGACCAGCGGCGCAAAGCCGGCGCCGGTCACTCCGACCGCCGAAGGCCGCTTCAGCGGCGCCATCACGGCGGAAGATTTCGCCGCGCGCCTGAAGAAACTCTCTTCCGACCAGTTCGAGGGCCGCGAACCCGGCACGATCGGCGAGCGTGTGACGACCAACTACATCAAGGACCAGTTCGAACGCATCGGGCTCAAGCCGGGCAACAACGGCAACTGGTTCCAGACCGTGCCGATGGTCAAGACCGAACTGATCGATCCGGCCAGCGTGAAGATCGAAGTCAAGGGCAGCACCGGCAACGCGAATTTCGGCATCGGTGCTGACGCGGTTCTCAATACGCTGAATGGCAGCCAGGACGTCAGCATCAGGGATTCCGACATCGTCTTCGCCGGCTACGGTGTCAATGCGCCGGACTGGAACGACTACGCCGACATCGACGTCAAGGGCAAGACCGTGATCGTGCTGGTCAACGACCCGGGTTGGGGCAACAAGGATCCCGATCTGTTCAAGGGTACGGCGCTGACCTATTACGGTCGCTGGACCTACAAGTACGAGGAAGCGGCCCGGCAGGGCGCGGCGGCGCTGTTCATCGTCCATGAGACGCCGGGAGCGGGGTATCCGTGGAGCGTCGTGCAGAACGGCTGGAGCGGCCCACAGCTCGCGCTGCCCGCGAGCGAGGACCCAGCGCCGCGCCTCGAAGCGGCCGGCTGGCTCAGTGAGGATGCAGCCACGCGCCTGTTCGCCACGGCCGGCGAGGATTTCGCCGCGATGAAGAAGAGCGCCGACCTGCGCGGCTTCAAGGCCAGCGTGCTCGGCGCCAAGCTCTCGGTCGACTTCCGCAGCAAGGTCGAGACGACCAGTTCGGAGAACGTCATCGGCGTACTGCCCGGCAGCCAGCGCCCGGACGAGGCGATCGTCTACACCGCGCACTGGGATCATTTCGGCAAGGACGAGAGCCTCGAGGGCGACCAGATCCTCAATGGTGCGATCGACAACGCCACCGGCGTCGCCGCAATCATCGAAATCGCCGAGGCCTTCACGCACCAGGCGCAGCCACCGCAGCGTTCGGTCGTGTTCGCCGCAGTCACGCTCGAGGAATCGGGCCTGCTCGGCGCCCAGTACCTCGTCGCGCATTCGCCGTTTGCGCTCGACAGGATCGCGGCCAATATCAACATCGATGCCCTGGCCATGACCGGACCGACGAAGAACGTCACCGTGATCGGGCTCGGCCAGAGCGAACTCGACGACTACGTGACCGAAGCGGCGAAGGCCCAGGGCCGCGTCATCAGCGGCGACGAAGAGCCCGAAAAGGGCTTCTTCTTCCGCTCCGACCACGTCAACTTCGCTCGCGCCGGCGTCCCGGCCCTGTACGCCTCCGGCGGCCTCGACTGGGTCGAAGGCGGTGAGGCGGCCGGGCGTGCCGCGGCCGATGATTACACGACCAACCGCTACCACAAGCCGAGCGACAACTTCGATCCGGATTGGGATTACCGCGGCGCGGTCGCCGACCTCGAGATGCTCTACAAGGTCGGCCACAAGCTGTCAGACGAGACGCGTTTCCCGCAGTGGAAACCCGGTGCCGATTTCGCCCGGCCGGCAGCCAGGGCGAACAAGGATTGAACTCAGGGATTGCAGACCCTGCAATGCGCCGGATCGGCTTCGGCCGCTCCGGCCGCGGCGCGCTCCACGCGATGCGCGCAACGCACGCAAGCCTCGATTTCGGCAACGGCGAGCTCGGTCGGCTCGCCACACCAGGCGCAAGGCAGGCCCGGGCGCTTTTCGCCCAGCCAGAATCCCGGCGCTGCACATCGTGGGCAGAGCGAACGAAGGCGACGGGCCAGATCCGTGGCCGCCTCGGCGATGCGCTGCCGGCGCCGCGGACTGCAATGCGCGCGCAGATCGGTTTCGGCCAGCACCATCGCCGACGGTGACTGGCTGACCGCCCACTGGAACGCGGCCGCCAGTGTCCCGCAGTCGCCAATGCCCTTGCGCAATCCGGCCCGTGCCGCGTCGAGCGGACGCAGCACGAGTTGCTGGTCCGGAAAGCCCGCAGCCTCGGCGAAGGCCAGCAGTTCGTCCCAATCGCCGGTCTGCCGGTGGCTGTTCCAGGCCGGGCCGTGGGCGACACCGCAGACCTCGATGCGGCGCTCGGCATCGACCAGCACGACCAGCTCGCGATTCCACGGCAACAAGCCACTGACCGGATCGCTGAAGAACGCGCCCTCACTGCCAAGCCCGAACGCGCAATCGCCGAGTTCGAGCGCGAGCCGGGCCTTGTGCCGGGCCGCTTCGAGCTGGCTGCCCGCGCGCGCGACCTCGCGCGTGAAGGTGCCGAGCCGATCGGTGTCGAATTGCTCATTGACCTCGACCGTACAAGCGATCGCCGCTTCGAGCAGCGGGCCGATCTGCGCCTGCTTGCCGTGCCGGGTCAGCAGGACCATGCGTCGGCCGGCATAGGCCGACGCTGGCGACCGCACCGGCTCAGTCATGCACCGGCGCTGCTTCCGTTCCGGCGATCCAGGCACCACCGCTTCGCACTTCGACGGCGTGTCCCTCGGGTTCGATGCGAAACAGGTGCAGCCAGCCGTTGTCGACCAACTGGCGCACGACCGCGTGGCGCTCGATGACCGCATCGATCATCGGTCGCGGCGCCTCGATGAACACCGACAGCCGCAGCGGTTCGTGCATCCAGCGCCGGCCGTCGTACAGCGACTGCAGCGGCAGGCCGATGCGCAGGTCGCCGCTGTTGCCTTCGAAGACGCCGATATGGCCGCCGACCACGTTGTGCAGGAGCTTGTTGCCGCTGCCATAGAGGACCGGATCGACCATCGAGGCGTGGTACTGCATGTTGATCCAGTGCGCGACCACCATCGGCGCGGTCATGATCAGTTCGAGGACCTCGCCGCGGTCGCTGCGCCAGTCGTAGTCGTGCAGGAAGGCGCGGCCGCCGAGGTCGACACCGCGGCTTCGCGCCCGCGGCGCAACGATGAAGGCGGCGTTGCCGGCCAGTCCCCACTCCGGTCGGGTCTCGGCCCAGTGGTTGGCGCGCTGGTGCAGCGCGCGCAGCAGGCGGGCATCGCCGCTCGCTGCATCGAGGCCAAGGGTCGCCGCGCGTTCGGCGCGGGCGCGCGCGCCGGCGGCACGCAAGGCATCAACCAGCCCGCGCACGAGTGGCGCCTGCGATCCGGGGATGGCGTGGTCTTCGAACAACTCGACCTCGTCGGTCGTGGTGTTGTGCAGGGCGGCGACGAACACGGTGTCGTCCGGAATCTGCAGGCCGCGCCCGGGCAGGGCCGCGCGAACCGTCGAATCGTTGAGCAGGTCGGCGAGGACGCGCGCATTGAGGTCGCCGGCCTGGCCGCCGCAAGCACCGCAGTCGAGTCCGGCAGCATGGGCGTTGTTGGCACTCTGGCTGCCATGGCCGACCAGGGCGACGACACGCGCTTCGATGCGGCTCAGGCTCATCGCGCGCAGCACGGTTTCGGCGAGGTCCACGCGCTTCTTCCGAACATCCGACCCCGCGATGACCAGGCGGGGCCGCAAGGAATCGAGCTCATGCTTGCTCAGGCCAGCGTCGGTCACGGCGCAACGCGCTGCGGTCGCCGGCAGGCTGCGTCGCACCAGCTTCAGCGCATGGCCGATGCCGAGGGCCTCGACCAGGCCGAACGCGGCCGCTGGCAGCTGCCAGGTCGATCGCCAGCCGGCGCTCGCCTGCAGGCGCTGGCCGCGGCGACGGCGCAGGTCATCGTCGCTGCCGGCGACCACGCGCTCGCTGACCTCGAGCGCAGGCGCGAGCAGCCCGGGCAGGCGCGGCTCGCGCAATGCGGTGCCAATCGGCGCATAGGCCACTGGAAGGCCGAAGAAGCCGGCGAAGCCGGCCGTGCGCAGGTTCGGGGCGACCGCCTCGAGGGCGCGCCGGAACACCTCGGAACGCACGTCGATGCAGAACACGGCGAGCACCTCGGCGGCCGCCTCGTCACGGTCGGTGCAGGCGGCCAGCGATCGACCCAAACGCTGCTCGTAGGCGATCTCGAGTGCGCGCTGGCAGGTCCGCGCGAAGCGGGAGCCAACCGGCTCGGGATCGCGGCGCTGCCAGGCCTTGCGCCAGTCGGCCCAGCTCGAATGATCGTCGCGGCGGCCATCATCGAGCAGGCACTCCCAGGCCAGACGGATCGCCAGCAGCTCGAGCAGGCAATCGTCCTCGCTGCCGCCCAGGCGGGCCTGCCAGCGCCGGTACGCGCACCAGGCCGCCCAGCCGTTGATGCGCATCAGGACAAGGTGGAGGAAGTCCTCGAGTTCGGCATCCAGGATCCCGAGCGCATCCACCGCCTGGCCGATCATGGCGCGCGCATCGGGCTCCAGCATCGCCACCCGTGCCTTGCGCTGCGGCAGGTGCACGAGCAGGTCGATGCCGCGATCGGCGGCGATGGCCCGGCGCCAGTCCGCGTAGAGGCTGGCGCCCGTCGGCATCGCCCAGTCGGATTCGCCGGCGTCGAACCACGCCGCACAGAACTGGCTGACCTGCTGGGTGACGAGATCGGCCCAGGCGGGCTCGTGGCGCAGGTCGCGGTGGCGGTCGAGGCTGTCGCTGGGTAGCGGCAAGGGCCGACGCTCATCGGCCGGCGCGTGCGCGGACTCGAGCGCCGCGATGATTGCCTCGACTTCGCCGGCGACGCCCTGTTCGGCGACGGCGGTGCGCAAGTGACCGGCATCGAAGCGCCGCTCGCGCCAGGTCTCCCGGAAGTAGTCGAACGGCATCTGCAGTCCGCGCCCGGCCAATCGGCGCTGTCGCGCATCGACCTCGGCGAACGGCCTCTCGATCTGTTCCCAGTAGGGACTGACCGCAATGAAGCGGTCCAGCGGCCAGGTCGGTGCAATCGAGCGACAGGCCGATTCGATGGCCGTCTCGATCGCCGCGGCACGCGAGGCGTCGGCGTTTCTCGGTAGCGCCATGAGGGCGAGGGTCATCGATGTTCTCCGCTCGGTTCGGTGATGGGAATGCGTGACCGCAGCGCCGCGTTCGCGGTCACCCGCGGGGCCGGCCAGATGCGCAGGGTCAGGCGCTGGAAGCGTTCATCGAGGTGCAGGCCGGCGTGAATCGGCGCGTGCAGCGTGCGCGCCAGCCTTCCCTGCGGCGCCGAGCGCAGGACGGTCTGCACGCCGTACAGGGCGACGAAGCAGGCCGCGGCCCACAGTGCCAGAGCGGTCGGTGGCGGGGCCGCGGGCAGCGTCATCAGCGAACCGGCCACGGCATGCCAGGCCAGGTAGGCAAGCACCACGGCGGCCACGCGCAAGAGCCCGCGCGGCAGCTCGCGCAATGTGGCGCCGAGCAGCGGGGTCAGGCCGAGGCCGAGAATCAGGCTGACGATCCAGGGCAGCGGTGTCACCTGCAAGCCGGCGCTCCAGGCCGCGGCGAGGACGCCGACCACGGTCACCGTGAATACCGCCGCAAGCATTCCCGCGCCTATGCGCCGACCGGCACTCCGCCGGTCGGCAGTCCGTTCGCCGAGCAGGCCCTGGCGATAGTCAGCGACACGTCCGCCCGCGCCGAGGAAGGCGTGCGCCTTGTACAGCGAGTGCGCGACGAGGTGCAGCAGGGCGAGTTCATACAGGCCGAGGCCGCACTCCATCAACATGAAGCCCATCTGCGCGCAGGTCGACCAGGCCAGGCGCACCTTGATGCTGATCCGGGTCATCATGATCAGGCCGGCCAGCACCGCGGTCAGGCTGCCGACCACGACGAGCAGTGTCTGCGCCGCCGGCACCGCGCCGATCAGCGCCGCCAGCCGGATCAGCACGAATCCGCCGAGGTTGACGATGCCGGCGTGCAGCAAGGCCGAGACCGGAGTCGGTGCCTCCATGACCTGGATCAGCCAGCCGTGCACCGGCAGCTGCGCGGATTTCAGGATCACGGCCAGGGCGACCAGCAGCGCCGCCGCCTGCAGGCCGACAGGCAGCCCCGCTGCGCCGACCAGCGCATTCGTGATCGCAGGCAATGCCAGCGTGCCGAGCGCGGCGTGGATCAGGGCCAGGGCGCCGAGCAGGCACAGCTCGGCCAGGCGGCTGGCGATGAACTTCTTGTGCGCGACGACGAGCGCCTGCGGGCGCTCGCGGAAAAACGTCAGCAACGGATGCAGGGCCAGGCTGCTCGCGATCCAGGCGGCGACGAGCAGCCCCAGGTGTTGGCTCAGGGCGACCGTGCAGACCGCGGCCAGGGTCAGCAGCGTGGCCGCGACGTAACGGCGCTGGCCACGCTCGCCAGCCAGGTAGCGCGCCGAATAGCGGACGATGACCCAGCCGATCAACCCGACCAGCAGGACCATGGCGAGGCCGATCATGTCGACTCTGGCGCCCTGAGGGACTTCGAACAGCGCCGTGGCCAGCGCAGCCAACGGCGCCACCGCCGCGATGCGGCCGGCGAGGCGCCAGCGGCGCGCGTCGTCGGCAATCGCCAGGGCGGCCAGTGCGCCGGCCACGTAGAGCAACGGCGAGGCCCAGGGCAACACGGTGGCGTCGACAATCATCTTGCGGTCTCCAGGCGGGGCGGCGGCACTTTGCGGCAATGGAGATCGAACGTAAAATAGTTTGTTGTTGACGATTCGTTCTGTTTTGGAGAACAACGGAATGCACACGCCCGCGCTGCGCCAGCTCAACTACCGGCATCTCCACTATTTCTGGGCCGTGGCCAAGGAGGGGAACCTGACCCGTGTCGCGACGAAACTGCATGTCTCGCAGTCGGCCCTGTCGGCGCAGATCCGACAGCTCGAGGAGCAGCTCGGACAACCGCTGTTCGAGCGCGAAGGCCGCCGCCTCGTGCTCAGCGAAACCGGCCAGCTCGTGCTCGGCTTCGCCGAAGGCATCTTCGCCCTCGGCAGCGAGCTCGTCGAAGCGGTCAGTACGGGACAGACCCAGGCCGTGCAGCGCCTGCGCGTCGGCGGGGTGGCGACCCTGTCGCGCAATTTCCAGGAAAATTTCCTGCGTCCGGTGGTCGGCCTGGACGGAGTCCATCTGGTCCACGAATCGGGCTCGCTCGAGGAACTGCTCGAGCGTCTGCGCGTGCACAGGCTCGATCTCGTCCTTTCCAACTCGGCGGTCGCCACCGAGATCGATCGACCGTGGCGCTGCCGTCGGCTGGCGCGCCAGCCGGTGTGCCTGGTCGGGCATCCGCGGCCACGCGGCAAGCCGTTCCGTTTTCCGCGCGATCTTGCCGATGCGCGCTTGCTGCTGCCCGGCATCGGCAGCGACCTGCGCGCCCAGTTCGATGTGCTTTGCGAGGATCTGGACGTGAGCTACACGCTGTTTGCCGAGGTCGATGACATGGCCATGCTGCGCCTGCTCGCGCGCGACTCCGGGGGCATCGCCCTGTTGCCCGAGGTGGTGGTCCAGGACGAACTGCGCAACGGCATCCTGCAGGTCTACTGCACGGTGCCAAAGGTGCACGAAAACTTCTACGCGATCACGACCGCACGCAGGCTGCAGCCGCCCATACTCAAGCAATTGCTCGAAGGCCGGCTGGCAGCCGGTCAAGGCGCAGGATCGGTCCGAAAAAAAGGCGCGGCGCGCTGACGGCGGGCCGCGCCCAAGGGCTGATCCAACGGAGGGAACTGCAGCCGAAGCTGCGGCGAAAGAGTGTGCCGGCGCGGTCTCAGGGATCGAGATCGCGCGACCCGGCGTGCGCACTTGCCGGTATGCTCTGCGGATGAGCAAGCCAGCCGCGCGTTCCCTGGTCATCGTGCTCGGCGACCAGCTCGATCTCGCCGCCAGCGCCTTCGATGGATTCGATGCCGCGCGCGACACGGTCTGGATGGCCGAAGTCGCCGAGGAGTCGACCCATGTCTGGTCGTCCAAGCCCCGCATTGCGCTGTTCCTCGCGGCCATGCGCCACTTCGCCTTGGCCCTGCGCAAGGCCGGGCGAACGCTGATCTACCAGCAGCTTGATGATGCCGACGCAGCGCCCGATCTGGCGACAGCGCTGCGCGCTGCGATCGCGAAGCATGGCCCCGAACGACTCGTGATGACCGCACCGGGCGACTGGCGCGTGCTGCAAGCCCTGCGCGGCGTGGCCCGCGACGCCGGGCTCGAACTCGAGCTGCGCGATGACCGGCATTTCTACACGACCGTGCGCGACTTCGCCGCCCACGCCAAGGGCCGCAAGACGCTGCGGCTCGAATACTTCTACCGCGAGCTGCGCAAGCGCCATGACATCCTCATGGATGGTGGAAAACCGCTCGGTGGCCAATGGAACTACGACGTCGAGAATCGCGGCGCCTTCGATGCCGAAGGACCGCGCGACGTGCCCGAGCCGATCCGTTTCGAACCCGACGCGTTGACCCGTGAAGTCCTCGACCTCGTCGCATCGCGCTTCGCCGATCACCCCGGCTCACTCGATGCGTTCGCCTGGCCGGTGAGTCGCGAACAGGCCCTCGAATCACTGATGCGCTTCGTGCGCGATCGTCTGCCGCAGTTCGGCCGCTACCAGGATGCGATGTGGCCCGGCCAGCCCTGGCTCTACCACTCCCATCTTTCGGCTGCGCTCAATCTCAAGCTGCTCGACCCGCGCGAAGTCGTATCCGCCGCGGTCGAGGCCCATGAAGACGGCAGGGCCCCGCTCGCCGACGTCGAGGGCTTCGTGCGCCAGATCCTCGGCTGGCGCGAATACGTGCGCGGCATCTACTGGACGCGCATGCCGGACTACCTCGAGTCGAATGCGCTCGACGCACACGTCGACCTGCCCGGCTTCTACTGGACCGGCGACACCGACATGCACTGTCTGGCCGATACGATCGCGCAAACGCTCGAACACGGCTACGCCCACCACATCCAGCGCCTGATGGTCACCGGCCTCTATGCGCTGCTGCTTGGGGTCGAACCGAAGCAAGTCCACGCATGGTATCTGGCCGTCTACGTCGACGCGGTCGAGTGGGTCGAACTTCCGAACACCCTCGGCATGAGCCAGTTTGCCGACGGCGGCCTGATGGCGAGCAAACCCTATGCCGCTACCGGCCAGTACATCGACCGCATGAGCGGCTACTGCAAGGATTGCCGTTACGACCCGAAACAGCGCACCGGCGAAACCGCCTGCCCGTTCAGCACCCTGTACTGGGATTTCCTGATCCGCCATGCCGATCGATTGCGCGAGAATCCGCGCATGGCCCTGCAGGTGCGCAATCTGGAACGGCTGGACGACGTCGAGAAGCGAACAATTCGCGATGCCGCGCAATTGATTCGACATGAAAAGGGGACGCCAACGTGACGCCGCTGCGCTGGACCACCTGCGCGACCCACCCGCCTATGCCGCGCTGATGGGCGCGTCCGGCGTGCCGGGCGCTGGCTGGCCGGGTCGATAAACCAAGGAGCCAAGCATGCAGCGCTTCCTGATCTCGTTCGACGACGGAACAATGAAGATTCCCGACACCGATCTCCCCGCCGTCTCCGCCGATCCCTACCCCGAGACCAAGGCCGTCCTTGGCGGTTTCTCGATCCTCGACGGCCCGACCCGAGACGACGCCCTGAAGTGGGCCGCCAAGTTCGCCGCCGCGTGCCGCTGCGCGCAGGAAGTGCGCGAGATCCTGTTCGATCCGGAGTCCGGAATACCAGTATTGGGTTTTCCGAGCCACGCTACGATTCGCCGCGCGCTCGGATCGATTGCTATGGCCGATCGGACCCAGCGCGCCATTGAGATCGCGTGGTCGCCTCCAAAGCGTCACTGCTACATGGACCGCGGCGCATCGGCATGAAATCCAAGACGGCCATCAAATGATGGTCTTCAGCCGCAGTAGCCATTCAATATTCAAGAGGCCTCAGGTCCCGCCTGGATCGCAGGAGCTCGCCATCCACAAATAGCTCTGGTGTACACGCGATTGTTCCAGCAATATCGGTAGACTTTTTTCTGCGGCCTAGTTGGCTTGCCCCAGAGAGCGTAAGCGACGAATGAGAAAGAAGGACCCTGGATTCGAAGTCGGCGCCGCGTGGCTTTTGCAGCAAAAGTACGGGCTCTACGGCGAGAATAGGCCGGAGATCGTGATCGATCCAGCGCAGGTCCCTGAGGAATTACAACCGCTCATCCCTACTGCCGAGCGCTGGGCAATTGGGTGCGACGTCACCCGTCTCGACTACATCCACAAGCAGCCTCTCGACGAGGTGCGCCGCTTCCATGAGTTTGTTCGGCCCTTCCGCGAGGCTATCGACGCATGGCTGGACGCGCTTCCGGGCGATATAGCCGAGTGGCCTGACGCAGCGGGCCACTTCATGTATTTGGCTATAGCTCACGATGAAGCCTATGAGCCTACTCCAGGGGAAATCCGCCTTCGCGATGAGCGTTGGGAGCGCGAGACAAGGCCGAAGCGCATAGAGCAAGCGTCACTCGCGGCAGCAGATGCGTTTCAAAGACGCAAGTACGTTGATGTTGTTGAATTGTTGCAACCCTTTGAGCCATTTCTCGGGCGAAGCGATCACGGCAAATTGGTCTACGCCAGGAAGCATCTGCCAAAGCCATAGCCTGGCGCGGCCTGGGATGAGTCAGGACGTTGCACCCCGCGTACGCGAAGCCATGCGCGCAAATCCCGGGTTCGAGGAAATTGGCGCGCGGATGCTGTTCGCCTGGAATGAAGGGCTGTCCGGCCTTTGCGAGCGGCACACCGATTCGGTGAGCCACATTGGCCTGGGCGATGCACTGGCTAGCCTGCCGGGGCTGCCGCCAGCGCAACCCCAAAGAACCGTTATGGGACGATCTGAGATGCTGGCGAGTGAGTTATGGATCGGATGATTAGATCGACACTCTTCGAACGATTGCACTCGTCATTTTTTGCAGTATTGTGCGACATCAAATTAACGCTAGAAAGGAATTCACATTTCAAGACCTGACCCCGTACCTCGTACCTTGTTGTCTCTACGGCAGCCGCATGCCGGGGCTGACCGTCAGCGGCGACCAGCGAAAGTGGTCGAGCAGGACCAGCGAATCGGAAAATCCATCGCCGCTATCCCAAAGCCCGAATCGCAGCGTGATCGTTTCGCCCGGCACGACGTTGCCACGAATGACCAGCCAGTCGGTGCCGCCTCCGGCCAGCGAATTGGAATCGCACGCACCCGGATGGGCGATATCCATGCCAGTCGATACCAGACCCGCTGTTGATGTACAGGTGTTTATCTGCGCCGCGACACCGCCCGATTCGCAGCCCATGTTGCCATTGATGCATTGCCTGAACAGGCCGCTGTTGGCGTACGCCAGGTAGGCACCGAGCGGCAGCCCGCCCGAGCCGGGCTCGGTGGAAGCGGCAAGATTGCGGTCCGCCGGATTGGCCGGCGACCCTGCGTAGGTGCTGTCGAGCAGGGCGACGAAGACGTCGTTGAGAGGGCTGCACACCCATTCGGGAAAGTCCGCACCGAAATAGTTCACGTCGACGCTGAAGGAGTGCGCATTGCCGGGCACGCGCACATTCAAGGTCAGCATCACGGGATCGTGGGCCAGGTTGACCGGAACGGCGGGACAATTGGGTGGCCGGGGAATGGCGTTTCCGTTCGCAGCCAACCAGTCTCCGGGCAAGGCACTGGAGATGGCATGGTTGAAGCCGGGCTCGAACGCGACAAAGCTCGGCGCAGTGTCGCCCTGACCCGCCGCCGCACCGGTGGATAGCACCACGGTGGAGTCGCCGAAGGTGGGTAGCGTCCCCGTTCCGAAGCGCGGACGCACCGCGTAAGAGGAAGCGGCCGGCGAGCCGGTGCCGTCGACCCGGCTCAGCACGGCGCTGACCACGCCGGACGTCTGCGCACCGGGCGCGTACACCGAGCACAGGTCCATGGCCTTGGCATAATCCTTCAGATCGCCGGGCTGGGTCGGAATTGCCATATCGCAAGGAGGCGGATCAAAGCCCTCGAAATCGTCACCGTAGATCTCGTCGGGATCGGCATGCGCCGATGTGGAAAAGACCAGACTGCAGCAGGCCGTCGCGGCATGCAGGAAGCGGGAAAGACCCTTCGTACGCTTCATCGGAACCTCCAAAGTCCCCGGTTCGCATTCAGCGAAAGCGATTGGTACCACTGCTTGGCGGCTCGAGGCAAGTCAGGGCGTGACTTGGTCGCCCGGCACAGGGCGCGAACCGACCCGCTGCGACGCCAGCCGCCAAGGGCTGGCCGCCCGATCTCGGTGGCAAGGCCGGCGCGGAGCGGTCGGGCGACGATCGCTCAAGGATCGAAGCCGTCGGCGAAGATCCGGTCCGGCAACGGTGTGCAGTGCTGGTACCACGGGCTTTCGCCGGTCGCCCGATCCCAGTCGGCATTGGGAATCGGGGTCAGGTAGTTTCCGCACAATTGCGAATCGCCGTCGAGGAGGATGCCAGGGTTCGGTGGTGACGGCATATCGCCACGCAACTGGTTGTCGTTGAGTTGGATCCGCTTCAAGCGTTGCAGGGCATCGAGCGAGGGCACGAAGCCGGTAAGTTCGATGTAGTCCACATAGAACGATTCGAGACTGCCGAGCGCATCGAGAGACGGCAGTGATCCGCTCAGCCGATTGCCCAGAGCCACAAATCCGCGCAGTGCGGGAAGATCCGCGAACGGGGGGATCGGGCCGCTCAGCTGGTTGAGTTGGGCGCCGAAAATTCCCAGGTTTTGCAGGTCCGACAACGAGGGCAACGGTCCGCTCAGTTGATTGACGCTGACTTCGAAGTAGCGCAGGTTCGCCATCCCCGCGAGCTCGGGAATCCCGCCCGACAACGCATTGCCGAACGCGGAGATTGCTTCGAGCGCGGTCAATCCGGTCAGCGAAGGCAGGCTGCCGGCCAGATGATTCGAGTCAAGAAATAGCCCGGTCACGTGGTCGCCACTGCATTCGACGCCGTACCAGGTGCACTCGCTGCCGGCTGCTCCGCCCCAGCCGGCATGGTCGGTCCAGCCGGCGCCATTTGTATTTGTGTACAGCACCAGCAATACGTTGCGTTCGGCTTCCGGAATCGCCGCCCGGGCCGGACCGGCGCTGCCCATCAGGGCGGCCATGAACAGGCTTGCGCCGGCAAGGGAGAGGCCGTGTTTGCGCGTCTGGGGAACGATCTTCATTTTGCACTCCTTCCGGTCTGTGCACGGCTCTGAAGCCGGGGCGCGATGATCCCGATCGGTGCCCCTTCCCACGCATTGCGCCCGCGTTCCGGGCGCCGGCGCGTGCGCATCCATGGGCTGCTCACTGCGCATCCGAGATGCACTCCAGCAAGCGGATCGCGCAGGCGTATGCGGAGCGGGTGTAGTTTTCGGAGCTGACGCCATGGCGCGGCGAACCGAGGAAGCCGCCACGCTGCCGCTCCGGGGTGGCTGCGACTTCGACGATGCCGGTCGCGCCGTCGGCGAGCACGCCAGCGTGGACCACGGACCTGGCGAAGTTCGAACCGCAGGCATACAGATCTGTGCCCTGCACGCGGCCCCTGCCGGCAGCGAACGCGGTGACGAGGAACGGCCGGCGCGTGCCCGGGTCGACCATGTCGCCGAGCGAGTCGGTGGCGCAGGCCGCGTGGTACTTCGCCACGGCCCTTTCGATGCGCGTGCGCCGGTCCGCTTGGCCGCCGGAGCGGACGCTCCCGCGACCAGTCCGGCGGCTCGGGTTGGGCTCAGGCCGCGTTGCGCAGGCGCGCAGCCGGGAAGTCGACTTCGACGGCGAGGGCGTTGTTGACGTAGTTCGTGAACAGGTTGAGGGCGACGTGGGCGAGGATCTCGACGATCTGTTCGTCACCGTAGCCGGCCTCGCGGATGGCTTTGACGTCGGCGTCGCTGACGCGGCCGCGCGTATCGACGATGCGGGCGGCGATCTGCAGGGCGGCGCGGGTCTTCGGGTCGGTCGATTCGGCGTTCTGTGCCTCGCGCATCTGCTCGGCCGTCGCGCCGGCCTTCTTGCCGAGCATCGTGTGCGCGGCCAGACAGTATTCGCAGCCATTGCGGTCGGCGACGGCGACGGCGATCTGTTCGCCGAGCTTCGCATCGAGGGTGCCGCCGCCGAGGGCGCCGAACGAACCCCAGAGGCTCTTCAGTGCGGCCGGCGAGTTGGCGACGGCGCGGAACATGTTTGGGGTCGCGCCGAAGGCGCCGTGGATCGAATCGAGCAGTTGCTTGCGATCGGGACTGGTGGCGCTGCGGTCGATCAAGGGAACACGGGTCATGATTGTCTCCAATGGATGGTGGGGAAGGAGCCGGGCCGGTTGAACCCCGATGGGTCCGCTGCGGTGATCCGGTGGGCGGCAGTTTCGTGGAAGATGCAGGACTTATGGTTCTATTTAGTCCATTATTCGATCCAATTCGTCCAGAATCGCTGCCGGCCATGGAATCGATCGACCGTCTCTCCTCCCTGCTCGAACGCTTCCGCGTGCGCGCCCATCTGTTCCACAGCGGCTCGCTTTGCGGGCTGACCCGCTTCGATGCGCGGCCCGGGCGCGCCTTCCTGCACCTGCTCAAGCGCGGCGAGATGGCTGTGCTGCATCCGCGCGGCTCGGGTGCACCGGCTCGGGTGCAACTCGACGAGCCGACCCTGCTGTTCTATCCGCGCGCGTTCGAGCACACGTTCGAGAACCCGCCCGAGGACGGCGCGGACCTGGTCTGCGCGACGCTCGATTTCGATGGTGGAGCGAACCATCCGTTGGCGGCCGCGTTGCCGCCGGTGCTGGTGCTGCCATTGCGTCGAATCGACGGAATCGGCAAGACGCTCGAACTGCTGTTCGCCGAGGGCGAGCGGGTGCAGTGCGGCCAGCGCCTGCTGGCCGATCGCCTGTTCGAAGTGCTGGTCCTGCAACTGCTGCGTTGGCTGCTCGACCATGCCGAGGAAGCCGGCCTGCAGGATGGCCTGCTCGCCGGGCTTTCGCATCCGCGCCTGGCCCGTGTGCTGACGGCGATCCATGAGGAGCCGGGCAAGCCATGGACGCTCGCGTCGATGGCCGAGGCGGCCGGCATGTCGCGCAGCGCGTTCGCGGCAAGCTTTCGCGATGTGGTCGGTTCGACCCCGGCCGACTACCTGCAGCGCTGGCGCATCGCGATTGCGCAGTCGCTGCTGCGCGAAGGCGCGTCGATCAAGACGGCGAGTTTCCAGCTCGGTTATGCAAGTCCAGCCTCGTTGTCGCGCGCCTTCACGCAGACCCTCGGCGAGTCACCGCGCCAGTGGTTGCAGGCGCAGCGTACGGCGGCCTGATCTCTCGTTTCCTGGTTGCGCGGACGAGACCGTGCGCGGGCGGCTGCGCCTGCAGTGGAATGTGCATTGCACCATCGACCCGGGACGATCGGCAGTTGTGAATGCGCGCCGCGCTTGTCACAGTGGCCGTCGATGTCCGAATTCCGGACGAGATGGGGAAACGACGCATGAGCCTGTTCCGCGCCCTGATGGCGACCGCCGTGCTGGTGATGCTGCAATCCGCGGCGCAAGCCGATGAATCATTCAGCGTGATCTTCGGCGGCAAGGTGCTCGGCCACCTGACCACGACCACGAATGACGGCGAAACCCGCGTCGACTTCGACTACAAGAACAACGGCCGCGGCCCGACCCTGGCCGAGACGATCCGCCTCGACGGCAAGGGCCTGCCGACCGCCTGGACGATCCAGGGCGCGACCACCTTCGGCAGCAAGGTCGACGAACACTTCGAGCAGGTCGGCGACAAGGCGCAATGGACCGATTCGGTCGGCAGCGGCAGCCTCGATTCGCCCGAGCACCGGCTCTACATCGGCCAGGGTGCGAGCCCGTGGGCACTCGGCCTCTATGCGCGCGCCCTGCTCGGCGATATCGACCGCACCCTGCCGACGCTGCCCGGCGGCAGCGTGCATCTCGACGAAGGCGAGCCGATCAGCGTCAGCGACGGCAAGACGACCGAGCGCGTGCGCAGCGTGGCGCTGAGCGGCCTCGAGCTCAATCCGTCCTACCTGTTGCTGGACGAAAAGCAGGCGCTGTTCGCCTACATCACGCCGAGCTTCGTGATCGTGCGCAAGGGTTTCGAGGGCGAGGAAGTGCGCCTGCGCGGCATCGCCGCACAGCTCTCGACGACGCGCTTCGAGACGATCCAGAAAGAGACCGCGCATCGCTTCGAGGCGCCGCTGCGAATCCGCAACGTGCGCGTGTTCGATCCGCACACGCTGGCGCTGTCAGCGTCGGTCTCGGTGCTGGTCTCCGGTCAGCGCATCGCTGCGGTCGAACCGCTCGACAGTCCGGCGACGCCCGGCGAAGTGCTGATCGACGGCGAAGGCGGCAGCCTGGTCGCCGGCCTCAACGACATGCACGGCCATGTCTCGCAGGAAGGCGCCCTGCTCAACGTCGCGGCCGGGGTCACTTCGATGCGTGATATGGGCAACGACAATGCCGTGCTGGCAAAGCTGATCGAGCGTATCGAAGCCGGCACGATCGCCGGCCCGCGCATCACGCGCAGCGGCTTCATCGAAGGCAAGAGTCCGTTCAGCGCCAACAACGGCATCCTCGTCGACAGCCAGCAGGCCGCGATCGACGCGGTGCGCTGGTACGGCGCGCGCGGCTTCTGGCAGGTCAAGCTCTACAACAGCATGAATCCGGCCTGGGCCAAGGCGACCGCGGCCGAGGCACACCGGCTCGGCATGCGTGTCGACGGCCACGTGCCGGCCTTCTCGAATGCCGACGCGATGATCGATGCCGGCTTCGACGAGCTGACTCACATCAACCAGATCATGCTCGGCTGGGTGCTGGCGCCCGACGAGGACACGCGCACCCTGCTGCGCCTGACCGCGCTGCGTCGCCTGCCGGGACTCGACCTGCAATCGACGAAGGTGCAGCACACGATCGACCACATCGTCGCGCGCAAGGTCGCGGTCGAGCCGACCATCGGTATCCACGAAGCGCTGCTGCTGTCGCGCGACGGCGAGGTGCCGGCCGGCAAGGTCGACACGATCGAGCACCTGCCGATCGGTGTGCAGCGTGATGCGAAGAGGGCCTGGTCCGACATGTCCGCACCCGGCGATGCCGAGGCCTATGCCGGCGCATGGCAACAGATCCTGGCCACCCTGCGCATGATGCGCGAGCGCGGCATCCTGCTGATTCCCGGCACCGACACCGGCGGCTCGTTCAGCTACCACCGCGAACTCGAACTGTTCGAGAAGATCGGCTACAGCGCGCCCGAGGTGCTCAAGCGGGCGACCTGGGACATGGCCGAATACCTCGGCCGCGAACAGTCGCTCGGCTCGATCGAGAAGGGCAAGCTGGCCGACTTCTTCCTCGTTGCCGGCGACCCGACGAAGGACCTCAAGGCCATCAAGCGCATCCGCATGGTGGTCAAGGACGGCGTCGTCTACTTCCCCTCGGAAGTCTATCCGCACTTCGGCATCAAGCCATTCGCCGAGCCGCCAAAGCTGACCGCGCCGAAGTCCTGACGCCGACGGCGCGCGGATCACTGGCCGAGGTCGGCCCGAGCTCGCCACCGCGCGCGGGGACCGCTCGCGTGCGGCTCAACGAGGCCCGCCGTCCGACCCGTTGCCCGGGTCGGCGAGCGGACCCGGACGGCTCATTGCTGCGCGTCGCCGAGGGCCGACTGGGCAAAGCCCAGATTGGCCTCGATCCGCGCGCGCTCGGTCCCGGGCAGCAGCGGATTCGCCAACAGTTCGCGTGAGAGTTCGGCGCTGCGTGCGTACTCGCCACACCAGTAGCTCGATACGGCCAGCTCGTCGCGCGCACGCCAGGCGTAGACGCTGTGATCGACGAACAGGACATCCTCGGTCGGCGGCAGGGCGACCGCGATGGCGGCGAAATCGCGACCCAGCGCGTAGTGCTTGTGCAAGCGGCAATAACGGGCCAGTTCGCACGGCGCTTCGGCACGGCCGGGGCGATAGTCGTAGGCATGCAGGTAGGCGGTCAGCACCTCCGCTTCCGGGCGCCCGCTGCGTTCGCCGAGCAGGGCGATCTGCAGCATCGACTGATAGACCTCCTCGCTCCAGCCGCCCATGGCCACGCGCTGGCGGTAGGCCGTGATTGCGTCCTCGATGCGACCTGCATCGCGCAGGCTCTGGGCCAGGTAGAACGCGTAGCGGGCATTGTCCGGCTCGTCGGCCAGGGCGCGTCGCAGCACTTCGGCATCGGCGGCGAATTTCTCGGCCTGCGGGCGCTGGCTGCGCGCGCCATCCGAATGCACATGGATGCGCAGACCGGGCAGATAGCGCGCCTCGGCGGCGCGGCTCGAGACCAGGGCCTCGTGCAGGACGCCGCGCCAGCACCAGTCGAGATCGAGGCGCGGCAGCGCGACGCGCCGGTAGCGCGTGGTGCCGTAGACGAGTTCGAGCAGGTAACCCGGCGCGTCGAGCGCCGGCCAGCTGAAGTCCGCATCGCCGACCAGCACTTCGTCGGCATCGATGATCAGCGCGTAGTCGCCGTGCGCTCGCGCCAGTTGCAGGGCCTCGTTGCGGTTGTGGGCGAAATCGACCCAGGGCCGCTCGATCAGCTCGCCGGGCAGATCGGCCATGGTGCGCCGAACGAGGTCCTGGGTGCCGTCGTTCGATCCGGTATCGGCGATTGCCCAGCTGTGGATGTACGGTCGAACCGAGCGCAGGCAGCGCTCGATCACGGGCGCCTCGTTGCGGACGATCATGGACAGGCAAATTCGCATCGGATCAGTGTGCCGCAAGCGGGTCGCGACTGGCCAGTCGCAGGGCCACGGTCAGCCTTCGTGCGGCACGGACGATCCGCACGGGCCGGTTTTCCGCATCACGCACGAAGGTCGGATCGGCCAGCGGACAGGCAAGCGGCCCCCGCGCGTTGCATCCTTCGAACGAACAGTGCGCCTGAGCCGTTCGCTTGCGCCCAACCTGCGCTGGCAGCATGGGTGGCCGGCGAACCGGCCACTTTGTCTGCTCCGCGACGCCCCGAACGCGGCCTACTGCAGTTCCTGCTTGGACGGCGCCGCAGGTTGCGGCGCGGTGTCGAAGCGCACCTTCTGGCCGTCCCACCAGATCGGCTTGGCCGAGTGCGCGGTGTCGGCTTCGTTGAACATGACCGCCTTCAGTTGCGCATCAAAGCCGCCATTGGCGAGTTCGGCTGGCAAGGACTTGACCTTGCTCGCGTCGGTACGGCTGCCGACCGCGATCCAGCTGAAGCGCACATTGGCCGTGCCCGAGGCCACCGCGACCGTAAAGCCGTTCTTGTCGATGCTCGCGATGTACAACTGCGCGGGCGAACCGACCGGGGTCACGGTGACGTCCGGCACGCCACCGAGCATGCCGGCGTAGGTGCTGCTGAACGGCACGAACACCGAAGCGCCGGCGATCTGCGCCGAGCCGTTGTCGTAGACCTTCAGATCGGGCGAGGTGACTGCGAAAGCCGGCGCGCGCGGCGCGGCGGCGTTGGTGCTGTTGGCGACCAGATCGGCCGAGTAGCCGCTGGTATAGACGTTGCCGAGGTTATAGGAAGCGAACATCTCGCCGCTGCTGACCGCGCCCATGACCTCGCCGTGCGACCACGAGCCGATCATGCCGCCGTAGAAGCCGCCGCCGATGCCTTGCTGGTCGGGTGCCTGCGGACTTCCACCGCCGCTGGCATAGGCGGAACTGCCGTAGACGCCGTAATTCGCCAGGCCGCTGCTTCGGTAACCCAGCGATCCCCAGTAGGCACCGTTGACCTCGGCGCCGAGCACGCCGCCCGTTCGCGTATAGTCGTTGTAGTTGTGACCGGCCACGCCGAAGGTGTAGACGTCCCCCCAGAAGTTGTAACCCGCAACGGCGCTGTTGACTTCGCTCTGCCTGTAGCTGAACCCATCATTTTGCGAATCGCGCGTGCGGTAGCCGAAGATGGTGGATTGCCCATCACCGTTTGCAGTCAGTTGCTGGCGGTAGACGTACTGCTGGTAAATCGCGGTAGGCGCGCCATTGATTGCTACGCTGGTGCCATTGTCCTGGATCAGGGAATTGCCCATGGTCGTGGCGGCCGTGAACTTGCCGACATAGTTCGGGGTGCCGGCCACGGTGCCGGTTCCGGCCGGACCCGTGGCACCGGTCGCGCCGGTCGCGCCGGTCGCACCCGTGGCGCCGGTCGGACCCGGCGCGCCGTCCGTGCCGGGGGGGCCGGGGGGACCGATGAGTCCATCCAGTCCGGTTGCGCCGGTCGGGCCGGTCGGACCGATGTCACCGGTTGCGCCGGTTGCGCCGGTTGCGCCCGTTGCACCATCTGCACCGGTCGGACCTGCCGCGCCGGTCGCGCCCGTTGCCCCGGTCGCACCCGTGGGACCGGCGGTGCCGTCCGCGCCGGTCGGGCCGGCGACGCCCGTGGCGCCGGTGCTGCCGGTCGCGCCGGTCGGACCCGCCGGGCCGGTGGCGCCCGTTGCACCGGTCGCACCCGTCGGAATCGTGTTGCAGGTTCCGAGCCGGCCGCTGACCGTATCGAAGCAGAGGAACTGGTCGACGCCGGCACTGCCGGGCAGGGCCGGCACGACGACGCTACCGTCGTCGTTGACGCGCAGCCGGACCACCGAGCCGGCCTGGCTGTTGACGACGAAACCATCGCCGGGGGCGAGTTGCGCCTCGATGTCGGCGGCGCTGGCGGCGCCGCTGACCAGGGCAAGCTGGAGCGCGAGTGTGAGCGGATGACGGAGCATTTGGATCGGGCGCATTAGTGTTCCCCTCGGTTCAGCGTACGCAATTGGGTCAGGGCGAAACCGGCAACCAGCAGCAACAAGGCCAGCAGGCCGCCCGGCGAAAGCGTCGGGAGCGGCAAGGCCAGTTCCTCGCCGAGGAAGCGCGGTGTGTTGCCGCGATCGATACTGTCGTAGAACTCGGGCGCCTGCGGAGCCAGGAACTGGCCGAAGGGCGCGCCACCGACATCGATGGCATCGACGCGACTGACGAGCTGGCTACCGCCGCCCGGCAGGTCGAGGAAGCCGACCGCACCCGGACTGCTGCTGCGCATGACCAGGCGTTCGGCGCCGCCGGCCAGTTGCAGCGAGCTCGCAATGAACTGGGTGCCGCCGGCCGGCAGCTCGAGGGCATGGGCCGCCGAGGTCTGCACGACGAAGTTGTTGAACTGATGATTGCCGATGATTCGGCTTTCGCTGCTGCCGCAGCCGTCGCCGATGCGCACCGTGCCCGTCTGCGGATTCAGGCCGCCCGCCGCGGCCAGATCGCCACTGAGCGAAATCAGGCCCGAGCCGCCGTCGAGCTGGCCGCTGACGGTGAGATCGCGCACGCCCTGCAAACTGCCCGAGCCGATCGCGAAATTGCCGGGGATCTGCACGTCGCGACAGCCCGCATCGATCACCGAGCTGCCCATGACCAGACGGGCGCCGCTGCCGACGACGATCTGCTGGGCAAAGAGTGCGGACGACAGCGCGCATCCAGCCAACGCCGCGCAAACGAGTGCGCGTCGAAACCTCGAGTTCATTGCCTTGCCCCCTGTGGCTCAGCAGCATCTTTGCGATGCGAGTGGGGCGAGATTGTCACTTCGATTCGTGCTTGTAAATAGGGCCCGGTGCGCTTGCCTCGACGCATGCCCGCAGCCTGGCGCCCTCGCGCTTCGGCGTTTCCCGCGAAATCCGATCGGGCCGCGGCATCGTCGATGCGCACCGCGAATCAGCCGCACACCGAGGACTCAGATTCGTTCCTGTGGCGGCAGGTAGCGCCACTGCCCGGGCGGCATCTTGCCGAGCGGTATGCGGCCGATGCGGATACGCCGGATGGCCAGCACCTCAAGGCCAACCTGTCGGCACATGGCGCGCAATTGCCCGCCCTGGACAGCCTTGATCGCGAAGCGCAGGCGCGTTTCGCTCTGCCAGCTGACCTTGCACGGTGCCAGTTCGCGGCCTTCGTAGCTGAGCCCGTGATTGAGCCGGCGCAGCCCCCACGGCGCGATCTCGCCGGCGACCTCGACCACGTATTCGTGTTCGATCTCGTCACCATCCTCGCTGAGCCTCCGCCAGACGCGGCCATCCTGGGTCAGCACGACCAGGCCGCTGGCTTCACGATCGAGTGGCACGAGCGGAGTCAGGTTGACCAGGTGACGGCGCAACGGACGCACGCCGCTGCCGTCTTCGCTCCAGTGCTTTGCCGGGGTGGCCAGGACCAGCGCGGGTTGGACGCCGCTGATCGCGTCGTAGCCGGGCGGCTTGTGCAACAGCAGGGTCGCCGGTTGCGGGGCTTCGAGCCGCGCCGCGGGATCGATGGCGACGTGCTGGTCGGTGACCTTGTGCTGCGGCCGGTCGACGATCACGCCATCGACCGTGACCCAGCCGTCCTCGATGTAGCGCTCGGCATCCGCGCGCGAGCACTGCACGATTTCGGCGACGCGTTTGGCCAGGCGGATCGGATCGGTCATCGTTGTTGCCGGGAAGCGGGACGGCCAGTGTACGGCGCGCCGTCGAATCGAGGGCGCTCGATTCGGCTCGTGCCTACTCGCGAGCACGCAGGCGCAGGCCGCGCGGCATCAGGATCCGTTCGAGCCCCTCGAACAGGCCCTGCACGACCAGTGCCAGCAAGGCCGCGGGTACGGCGCCTTCGAGGATCAGCGCGAGATCGTCGAGGCGGATGCCGGCGAGGATCGGCTGGCCGTAGCCGCCGGCGCCGATCAACGCCCCGAGCGTGGCCGTGCCGACATTGATCACGGCGGCGGTCTTGATGCCGGCCAGGATCGAGCGCGAGGCCAGCGGCAGTTCGATGCGCCACAGGCGGGTCGAATGCGGCAGTCCTATCGCAGCGGCGGTTTCGCGCAACTCCGCCGGGATTCCAAGGATGCCGGCGTGCGTGTTGCGCACGATCGGCAGCAGGCTGTAGAGGAACAATGCGGCAATCGCCGGTCGCGCGCCGATGCCGAGCAAGGGGATCATGAACACGAACACGGCCAGCGACGGCAGGGTCTGCAGCAGACCGGCCACGGCGAGCACGACCTGGCCGAGTCGCGGCCGGCGCGCGGCAAGGATGCCGAGCGGCAGCGCCACGAGCAGGGCCAGGCCGAGCGAGACCACGACCAGGGCGAGATGCTCGCGCGTTCGCTGCGCGATGCGCTGCCAGCGATCGGGCGAATGCTCGGCGGCGATGCCGATCCAGCTCGCGGCGACATCGGCTTCCTGTTCCTTGTCGATCTTCACGCGGCCATTGAGCGCCTGCATGGTCGCTGCATCGAGGCGCCCAGCCATGCCTTCGAGGGCGGCGACCCAGGTCGGCGCGCGCCGCACGAGATCGTCGCGGTAGAGATAGATCGCCTCGTAGACCGGAAAGTACCGACGGTCGTCCACGAGCACGCGCAAGCCGTAGTAGGGGATCTCGGCGTCGGTGCTGTAGAGATCGGTGGCATCGAGCGCATCGCTGGCGAGGCCGCGATAGGCGAGGTCGTGGTCGAGACCGTTGGCCGTCTGCGGCAAGGCATACGCCTGGCGCAGGCCGGGCCAACCGTCGGCACGTTGCATGAATTCGTTGCTGAGGCCGAGGCGCAACCGCGGATGGTTGCGCAGGTCGCCGATCGTGCGGATACCGAGCGTGCTGGCCTTTTCTTCGCGCATGCCGATCGCGTAGGTGTCGTTGAAACCGAGCGAGGCGGTCATGCGCAAACCGCGCATCGCGAGCGCCTTGCGCACAGCGTCCTCGTCGGCATCGGGTATCTGCAGCAGTTCCTGCAGCAAGGTTCCGCTGTATTCCGGATAGACGTCGATTTCGCCATCGAGCAGGGCGCGCCAGAGGATGCGCGTGCCGCCGAGCTGGCGCCGATGCGAGACCTCGACCCCGGCCTGACGAGCGAGCCCTTGCGCAATCTCGCCGAGGATCACCGATTCGGTGAAGTTCTTCGACCCGACGGTCGGCGTCTGCGCGTCGAGTGCCGGCGCGAGCAGGAAAAGCCCGAGCCCCAGCAGCGCCGTTGCAGCCTGTCGACCGCTCACGCGGATACCTTGAGGCTGCGTTGCGCCGTCATGAAAGGGCGCACGAACGGTTCCGCCGGCGCGTCGAGCAGATCGCGCGCGCTTCCCTGCTGGATGATCGCGCCATCGCGCATTAGGACGAGGCGGTCGGCCAGGAAGGCCGCCTCGGCGACATCGTGGGTGACCAGCACGACGGTCTTGCCGAGCGTGGCAAACAGTTCGCGCATTTGCGCCTGCAGGTCATGGCGCACGATCGGATCGAGCGCACCGAGCGGTTCATCGAGCAGCAGCGCCGGCGGATCGAGCATCAACGCGCGGATCAGGCCGACGCGCTGACGCTGGCCGCCGGAGAGCTCGGCCGGATAGCGTGCCAATGCGTCGACCGGCAACTGGCAGCGTTCGGCCAACTCGCGGCTGCGCTCCGTGATGCGTGCCGGCGACCAGCCCAGCGTGCGCGCGAGCAGGCCGACATTGGCCGCGCAATTCAAGTGCGGAAACAGGCCACCTTCCTGGATCACATAGCCGATACGTCGCCGCGTCGAAAGCAGGTCGGCGCGTCGCAGCGGCGCGCCGTCGAATCGGACTTCACCGGCATCGGGCCAGTCGAGCCCGAGCAGCAGGCGCAGAATCGTCGACTTGCCGGCACCGCTCGGTCCGATCAGTGCGGTCGTGCTGGCTGGCGCCAGGGCCAGGTCGATAGGACCCAGGGCGAAGCCGGGCCCGTAACGCTTGCTGACGGCGGTCATCGAGAACATCGCGGCACCATAGCGCAACCACGCGATACGTGGCGGCATCACGTGCCCGGTCGGCGCCGGGTACGCAAGGCGCCGGACAATCTTGCATCTCTGCAAAAGGGCTCCATGTTCAGGCATTCGTGGCCGCCCCTCGCCCTGGAGCTCGCGATGATTCCGTTGTCGATCCTCGATCTTGCCCCGGTCACCGAAGGCAGCGATGCCAGCCAGACCTTCGCCAACACCCTCGACCTGGCCCGCCACGCCGAACGTCTCGGCTACAAGCGCTACTGGCTGGCCGAACACCACAACATGCCCGGCATCGCCAGCGCGGCGACCGCGGTGCTGATCGGCCATGTCGCTGGCGGCACGGCGGCCATCCGGGTCGGCGCCGGCGGCATCATGCTGCCGAACCACGCGCCGCTGCAGGTCGCCGAACAGTTTGGCACGCTCGCTTCGCTGTACCCCGGCCGCATCGATCTCGGTCTCGGTCGCGCCCCGGGCACCGACCAGGCCACCGCGCGTGCATTGCGCCGCTACTACGAGAACGCCAAGGAGTTTCCGAACGACGTGGTCGAACTGCTGCACTATTTCGAGCCGGCAACACCGGATCAGCCGGTGCGCGCCGTACCCGGCGCCGGCGTTGCCGTGGAGACCTGGATCCTCGGCTCGAGCCTGTTCGGCGCGCGTCTGGCCGCCCTGCTCGGCCTGCCCTATGCCTTCGCCTCGCACTTCGCGCCGGCCGCGCTGAGCGAGGCGGTCGCGCTCTATCGGCGCGAGTTCCGGCCCTCGGCGCGACTCGACCAGGCCCACGTCATGCTGGCCCTCAACGTGGTCGCCGCCGACAGCGACGAAGAGGCGCGCCGCCTGTTCACGACCCAGCAACAAGCCTTCGTCAACCTGCGCCGCGGCCGACCCGGCCTCGTGCCGCCACCGCTCGAGCACGCCACCGACATCGAAAACTGGTGCAGTCCGGAGGAGAAGGCCGGCGTCGACCAGGCCCTGGCCTGCGCGGTGGTCGGCTCGACCACGACCGTGCGCGATGGCCTGCGCCAGTTCATCGAAACCCATCGCCCCGACGAACTGCTGCTGACCGCCAATGTATTCGACCATGACGCGCGCATGGCCTCGTTCCGGCGCGCCATGCAGGCGCATCGCGCCAACGCCTGAATTCGGCCGCCAACGACGTCCGCTGAAGCGGCAGGGGCGCGACGAGGCTGCCACCGCCGCGCCCGGTCAAGCGCCTGGCGCGCGCTCCCGGCGGACCCGAGTTCGCGTCGCCTGTTCGCCCGCAGCCGGTTCGACCGTGCCTCGCCATTTCCACAGCAAGAGGATGACGCCGAGGTCGACGAGCACCGCGAACACGCTCGACTCGGGACCGAACTCACCGCCGCTCAGCCATTGCGGCCGATCCGAGAAAACCGGCTGGAACCAGCCCACGTAATCGAAGCCGCTGACGCCGAAGCCGAGCACGTGGCCCTGCATCCAGTTCCAGCCGAGGTGCAGTCCGACCGGCAGGGCGAGGCTGCGCGTGCGCAGCCAGGCCAGCCCGAGCATGATCGCGCCAAGGGCCAGATCGAGACTGGCGACGACTTCGGTGGCGCCCTGCATGCCCGGATTGCCCCAATGCCCGGCGGCGAACAGCAAGGCGAGACTGAGCTGGGCGATCCAGATCCCGGCTCCATCGACGAGACGCTGGAACAGGAAGCCGCGGAACAGGGTTTCCTCGAACAGGGCCACGCAGAGAAACAGGTACAAACCGTAGCCGAGCGTGCCGAAGTTGCGCGCAGGCTCGAGGACGAGACGCACGCCGCCTGCCATCCAGATCAGGCCGACGATGACCAGCATCGAAGCGATGCCGAGTCCGCTGCCGATCATCAGCTGGACCAGCCACTGGCGATTGAGGCGGAAACCGACGCTCGCCAGCGGCTCGCCACGCAGGCGTACGCAGATCCAGGTCACCAGCAGAACGAACATCAACCGCAGCGGCTCGAGCCAGGTGGCCGGAACACCGGCATGGCGGAGCGCCTGTGACAGCGGCGTGTAGAGGGCGCGACTGAGCAGGAACAGCGTAACGAACAGCACAATCCACCAGCCGTTGCGCAAACGACGGTTCGAATCGAGAAAGAGGGTCTTCAAAGTCGGCGCCCGGCAACGGAAAGGCAAGAATGGCGCAAATCCGTCGGCGAACCTGCACGGCGCCATCTTCGCAGAATGTACCCGATCGACGATGTGCCATCGGTCTGTTCAACGTCTGGTGCCGAAAGCGCATCGCCTCGTCGGTCGCCAGCCGTGTCCGGAATGGCCGGACGCCCCAGAATCAGTCCGGGGCAAGGTCACCGTCGAGGTAGAACCAGCGATCTGCTTCGCGCACGAATCGGCTGCGTTCATGCAGGCGCTCGGCGCGCCCGCCGCCGACGCGGAAGCGCGCGACGAACTCGACCTCGGCACGATCGGTCGCCATGGGCCGGTGAGCGCTGACCGAAAGCCCGAGCCAGCGTGGCTGCCCTGGCACCAGCCCGAGCGCCGCGGGTCGCGTCGAGGGATGCCAGGTTTCGAGCAGGTAAGGCTCGAGCCCGAGCGCGTAGGCGCTGTAGCGCGAGCGCATCAGGCTCTCGGCATCGGCGGCCGCCGCACCCCCGTGCAGCGGCCCGCAGCAACGTGCATAGGCGCGGCCCGAGTCGCAGGGACAGGGGCTATTTGGCGGATTTCTCGCGGACATGTGTCCATTCTCGCAGCACCTGGGTCCGGCCGCACGCGGGAATCGTCCTGGAGGCGCGCCGGTGTTTGCATTTGGACGTCTAGACGTCGACACGTTAGAGTGCAGGATCAGTCAGCCTTGCCGGGATCCCGATGTCGCGTCTTCTCGTCTTCCAGCACGTCGCGGCCGAGCCGCTAGGCACGCTGGATCCGCTGATCCGCCGGCGCGGCCATCGCATCAAGTTCGTCAATTTCGAGCGCCAGCCCGAGGCCCGGCCGAACATGGACCGCTATCGCGGCCTCATCGTGCTCGGCGGGCCGATGAACGTCGAGGAACAGGCAGCGCGGCCGCACCTGCGCACCGAACTGGCGGTGATCGAGCAGGCCCTGGCCCAGGGCAAGCCCGTGCTCGGCATCTGCCTCGGCGCGCAACTGCTGGCGCATGCTCTTGGCGCGCTGATTTCGCGCAGCGCGCAGACCGAAATCGGCTGGTACGAGCTCGAAACCCATGCCGAAGGTGCCGCCGACCCAGTCATGGCCAGCTTCGGCACGCGTCTACCGGTGTTCCAGTGGCACAGCCGCACTTTCGCCATTCCGCACGGCGCCGTGCACCTGGCCCGCACGGCCAGCTGCGCGCACCAGGCGTTCCGGTACGGCAGCAACGCCTACGGCTTCCAGTTCCACCCCGAGGTCAACCAGGCCCTGATCGAGCGCTGGCTCGGCATTCCGGCCTATCGCACCGAGTTGGCCGAGGCCGGCCTCGGCCACGACGCCGACGCGATCCGGACACGCACGCCGGATGCACTGGCCTTGATGCAGACGCGCGCGCTGGCCGCCTTCAACCGCTTCCTCGACCAGGTCGGACGCCCGCGCCGGCTTCAGGTTGGACCCGCCGCAGCCCTTGCCGGGGCTTGAATCCTGCCGAATATCGCGGCCGTTCAGGTTGCAGGCGGCACGGCAGCCGCAGTTCGTGTAAAATCCGCGCGCCCATTCAGGCCGGACCTGGATGTTCGTGCGGGTCCAGACCCGCCACGGGACAGGGCAGCAAGTGCAGTTTCCACGACAACCACCGGACAGCAGCGCGATCAAACGCGCCGATGCTGGTCGGACGGGTGTCGTCTTTTTCGTGGTCGAAAGCTGGCGCGTTTCTTGATCGCCTGTCGGTTCGGCCCAGCATTTTCATCTTAGGCATCAGAGAAGAACCATGGCCAGGCAGAAAGAGCTCAAGCTCTACCGCAACATCGGAATCATCGCCCACATCGACGCGGGCAAGACGACGACCACGGAGCGCGTGCTCTATTACACCGGTCGCAAGCACCAGATCGTCGACGTGCACGACACCAAGGACGGCAAGGGCTCGACCACGACCGACTACATGGAACAGGAGCGCAAGCGCGGCATCACGATCCAGAGCGCGGCGGTCTCGACCGAGTGGAAGGGCTTCCAGATCAACGTCATCGATACCCCGGGACACGTCGATTTCACGATCGAGGTGAACCGTTCGCTGCGCGTGCTCGATGGTGCGGTCGTCGTTTTCGACGGCGTCGCCGGCGTCGAGCCGCAGACCGAGACCAACTGGCGCCTGGCCGACCAGTACAACGTGCCGCGCATGTGCTACGTCAACAAGATGGACCGCATTGGCGCCAACTTCGGCCATTGCGTGAAGGGCATCCGCGAGCGCCTCGGCGCCAACGCCCTGCTTTGCCAGATCCCGCTCGGCAGCAACGACGAATTCGTCGGCATGGCCGACCTGGTTGCCGGCGTCGGCTACATCTGGGCTTCGCACGACAAGGACAGCACCTGGGAAACGGTGCCGCTCGAGGACCTGCGCGCGCGCCTGAACTTCGCCTCGACTGCCGACAACGACTGGATCGACCAGCTGCCGAAGCTGCGCCAGGACATGCTCGAAACCGCCCTGGCCATGGACGATGACGCCTTCGAGCGCCTGCTCGAAAGCGGCGAATTCGATCCGGCCATGCTCAAGCAGTGCATCCGCAAGGGCACGGTCAGCGGCAAGCTGGTGCCGGTCTTCTGCGGCTCCTCCTACCGCAACAAGGGCGTCCAGCAGCTGCTCGACGGCGTCATCGACTACCTGCCGTATCCGGGCGAGAACGGCGGCATCTCAATGGTCGACGCCGACGGCAAGGTCATCGGCGAGCAGGAAGTGCGCGACGACGCGCCGGCCCGCGCGCTGGCCTTCAAGGTCATCAACGACCAGTTCGGCACGCTCACGTTCTGCCGTATCTACTCGGGCGTGATCAAGAAGGGCGACACCCTGCTCAACGTGACCCGCGGCAAGAAGGAACGCGTCGGCCGCATCGTCGAGGTGCAGGCCAACGCGACCAAGGACATCGACGAAGTGCGCGCCGGCGACATCTGCGCGTTCGTCTCGATGAAGGACACCGAGACGGGCGATTCGCTGTCCGATCCGGCGCATCCGGTCCTGCTCGAGCGCATGCGCTTCCCGGATCCGGTGATCAGCGTCTCGGTCGAACCGAAGAACCGCAACGACATCGACAAGATGTCGACCGCGCTCTACAAGATGGCCAAGGCCGATCCGTCGCTGCGCCTCGAGGTGGACAAGGAAACCGGCGAGACCGTGCTCAAGGGCATGGGCGAGCTGCACCTGGAGATCACCGTCGACCGCATGCGTACCGAACTCGGCGTCGAGGCCGTCATGGGTAAGCCCAAGGTCAGCTTCCGCGAAGCCTTCGGCGGTCCGATCGAACTCGTCTACACGCACAAGAAGCAGTCCGGCGGTTCGGGCCAGTTCGCCGAGGTGAAGATGATCTTCGAGCCGGCCGAGCCGGGCACCGGCATCGAGTTCTCCGACGAGATCGTCGGTGGCCGCATTCCGCGCGAGTACATCCCGGCGGTCGAGCACGCGATCCGCACCGAGAGCCGCAAGGGCCAGGTCGCCGGCTACGAAGTGGTCGACTTCAAGGCGCGCCTGATCGACGGCAAGTTCCACGACGTCGACTCCTCGGCACTGGCCTTCGAGATCGCCGGCAAGGGTGCCTTCCGCGAAGCGCATCGCGGCAGCCGTCCGAAGCTGCTCGAGCCGATCATGGGCGTCGAGGTGGTGACCGAGGCCGAGTTCCTCGGCGACATCATCGGCGACGTCAACCGCCGCCGTGGCACGGTCAGCGAGCAGGGCCAGAAGGGCCCGCAGTCGTTCGTGCAGGGCCAGGTGCCGCTGTCGGAGATGTTCGGCTACATCAACTTCCTGCGTTCCGCCACGCGCGGCCGCGGCACGTTCACGATGGAGTTCGACAACTACGCCGAAGTGCCGGCCAACCTGGTCGAGAAGCTGATGGAGAAGGAAGCCAAGTAATCGGCTGACTTATCCGCGCGGCCCTTCGAGCCGCCGAGAGAACGCCTGCGTGCCGTATCCCGGCCGCAGGCGTTTTCGTTTCCGGCCCTGCGATCCGGGCAACAGACGGCGGCGCGCAGGTGCGGAATAATGCCGCCTCCTCCGCAGTCGGCCGATCGATGACGACACCCGACGAGACACCGCCAGCGGCCGCCGGTCGCAACGCCGCCATCGACCTGTTGCGCGGCTTGTCGATCCTGCTGGTCGTGGTGCATCACGTTGCACTGCGCATTCCCCTGCGCGATGGCGCCCTGCAGACCTTCCTGCCGCGCTCCGTGCTTGGTGCCCTGAGCTACAACGGCTATGAGGCCGTGTTCCTGTTCTTCGTCGTCTCCGGGTTCCTGATCGCCGGCAACGCCCTCGAACGTTGGGGCAGCCTCGCCGCGATCGACCTGCGCGTTTTCTATGCCCGGCGCGCGGCGCGCATCCTGCCGTGCCTGGTCTTGCTGATGCTCGTGTTGAGCGCCCTGCACGTGGCAGGCGTGCCGTATTTCACGATCGAGCGCGACGGCCAGTCGCTCGGCCGCGCCGTGCTGGCCGTGCTCGGCCTGCACCTGAACTGGTACGAGGGCGTGACCGGTTACCTGCCCGGCAACTGGGATGTGCTGTGGTCGCTGTCGATCGAGGAAGTGTTCTACCTGGGCTTTCCGCTGCTCTGTCTGGCGACAAGAAGGGAAACCACGCTGTTGGCATTACTGGCGTTGCTGATGCTTTCATTGCCGATAGCGCGAGCGGCACTTGTTGGGAACGAGATCTGGCAGGAAAAAGCCTACCTGCCGGGCATGGCCGCGATCGCGAGCGGCGTGGTCAGCGCGATCCTGGTGCGCCGCTGGCGCGGGGTTCCGCGGATGCTGCGGTCCATCCTTTGCGTCCTCGGCTGCGTCGGCATCGCGGCCAACCTGCTGTTCGGCTCGATGCTGTGGCCCGTGCTCGGCAACGGCCTGATGCTGGTGCTGACGCTGGGCGCGGCCGTGCTGCTGTTCGCCCTGCACGGCGAGCACGCCGCGGCGCCGCGCGGCACCGGCTGGCTCGCATCGATGGGCCGACTCAGCTACGAGATCTACCTGACCCACATGTTCGTCGTGTTCGCGGCCGTGGCGCTGTACCGGCACTTCGAAGGGAATCCGTGGTTCGGCTTCCTCTGGTACGCACCGGTGGTATTGCTCTGCTGGTTGCTCGGTGCGGCGCTGGCCCATGCCTGGTCGATTCCCTGCGATCGCGCGTTGCGCCGGCGCTGGCTTGCCGATATGCAGCACGCGCCCATGCCATCCGCGCCGGCAGCACCGGTTATCTCGCGCTAACCCTGACGGCGTTAGCATCCGCCCAACCTCAAGGAGACCCCGCCATGAGCACCAAGACGAACGTAAACCCCATCCCCGAGGGCTATCACTCGGTCACCGCCTACCTGACCGTCGATGATGCGGCCCGGGCAATCGAGTTCTACAAGGCCGCTTTTGGCGCCGAAGAGCTGTACCGCCTGCCGATGGGCGAGCGCATCGGCCATGCCGAGATCCAGATCGGCGACACGCGCCTGATGCTTTCCGATGAATTCGCCGACATGAACATCCGCGGGCCGAAGGCGCGCGGGGGCCCGACCGCGGCCTTCATGATCTACACCACCGACGCCGACGCCGCCTTCGTGCGCGCAATGAAGGCCGGGGCAATCGAGGATCGACCGGTCAGCGACCAGTTCTGGGGCGACCGCATGGGCTCGGTGTTCGATCCGTTCGGCCACAAATGGTCGCTGGCGACCCATGTCGAGGATGTCTCGCCCGAGGAAATGCAAAAGCGCATGGCCGCCTGGAGCGCCTCCCAGGGCGGCTGATCCCGGCACGGCGCGGATGCTCGCGCCGACGCGGAGTATCTGCGACGGTCGATCGCCGCGGCGTGGCCACGCTTTGCAGCGCGCGGGAACAATGCGAGCATCCCGGGATGGAGCTACGCACCGTCACCGCAACCCGCTATGTCACGCCGCTGCGCGAGGGTGGCTCGCTGCCGGCCATCATCGAAGCCGACGATTCGGGCATGTACGTGCTCAAGTTCCGCGGCGCCGGCCAGGGACCGAAGGCGTTGATCGCCGAACTCGTTGGCGGCGAACTGGCCCGCGCGCTGGACCTGCCGGTCCCCGAGATCGTCTTCGTCGAGGTCGATGCCGAGCTCGCGCGCACCGAGCCGGACCCGGAAATCCAGGACCTGATCCGGGCCAGCACCGGCCTCAATCTCGCCCTCGACTATCTACCCGGCGCGGTCACGTTCGACCCGCTGGCCTGGCCGGTCGATGCCGAACTGGCCTCGCGCATCGTCTGGTTCGACGCGTTCGTGACCAACATCGATCGCAGCCCGCGCAATGCCAACATGATGGTCTGGCATCGCCAGCTGTGGCTGATCGACCACGGCGCGGCCCTGTATTTCCACCATGCCTGGGACGGTGCGCTGGCGCGCAGCCGTTTCCCACTCGCGCAGATCCGCGACCACGTGCTGTTGCCGATGGCGAGCCGCCTGGCCGAGATCGATGCCGACATGGCGAGCCGCCTGGATTGCGGGCGGGTGCGCGATATCGTCGCTTCGATACCCGATGCCTGGCTCGGCCACGAACCGGGTTTTGCCAGTCTCGACGCGCACCGCGCGGCCTACCTCGATTGGCTCCAGCAGCGCATCGAGGCACCGCGCGCCTTTGTCGAGGAGGCCATCCGTGCCCACGCCGCACTGGTATGACTATGCGATCGTTCGCGTCGTGCCGCGCCCCGAGCGCGAGGAGTTCCTCAACGTCGGCGTGATCCTCTCGTGTGCCGCGGCAAAGTTCCTCGAGGCCCGCATCGAGCTCGACAGCGGCCGGCTGCTTGCCTTCGATCCGTCGATCGACCTCGACCTGGTCGAGGGCCACCTGGCGACCATGGCACGCATCTGCGCGGGCGGCGCCGCGGCGGGCCCGATCGGCCGGCTCAGCCAGCGCGAACGCTTCCACTGGCTGGTCGCGCCGCGCAGCGCGGTGATCCAGACCTCGGCTGCGCACAGCGGCCGCTGCGCCGAGCCGGCCGAGGCCGTCGAGCACCTGCTGGAAACCATGGTCCGCCTGCCCGATTCCTTGCGCTGACGCGGCAGGTTCCCGCGCCGGCCCCGGCATCGATGGCTGGTCGCCGGATTGCGCAACCGAAGAGCCCTGTGCCGGTACTCACTGCATGCGCGGTTGCACTTCCGCGATCCGTCGCGTTCCTCCACCCACGTTTTCCACAGGGAGATCCAACCATGGCCTTGCGTCCCTTTAGCCCGCGCGCCCATGTCCGCACGGCACTGTTCGCCATCGGCCTGCTCGCCGCCAGCTCATCCGCCTGGGCCGGCGATCCGCCGATTTCGATGGATGTCGTCAACAACGGCATGAGCAGCTGGAGCATCGATGGCGTCGCCAATCCGCCACTGACCCTGCTGCGCGGCAAGACCTATGCCTTCGTCATGCAGAACGTCAGCGGCGCCCACCCGTTCAACATCAACACGACCAACACCACCGGCTCGGCCAACCTGTACAACGACGGAGTCACCAACAATGGCGCCACCGGCACCCAGACGCTGACCTTCGTGGTGCCGCTCAATGCGCCCGACAGCCTGCACTACAACTGCGGCAACCATGCCCCGATGAACGGTCCGATCACGATCCTGAGCGACGCGATCTTTGCCGCCGGATTCGACTGAGCGACAACCGGGCTGGCCAGGCCGCGGTCGGACCACATCCAACCTGAACCGTCTCGACGCAGGGCCTGAGACGCGTTCGGGTGTAGGCTTGCTTTTCCCGTCAAGCCGACGCATATCGCCTCGATGTCCGCTTCGTCCGCCCTCGATGCCTTCCATCCGGCCGTAGCGGCGTGGTTCGCCCAGACCTTCGCCGCCCCGACGCCGGCCCAGTGTGACGCCTGGCCGGCGATTCGCGCCGGCCGGCACACCCTGGTCGCGGCGCCGACCGGCTCCGGCAAGACCCTGGCCGCGTTTCTCGCTGCAATCGACGGCCTCGTGCGCGAAGGTGTCAGCTCGGGCCTGCCCGAGCAGACCACGGTCGTCTACGTGTCGCCGCTGAAGGCCTTGTCCAACGACATCGCGATCAATCTCGAGGCACCGCTGGCCGGAATTCGCGACGAGCTGGCGCGGCGTGGACTCGGCGACCTCGAAATACGCACCGGCGTGCGTACCGGCGACACACCCGCGGCCGAGCGCCAGCGCATGCTGAAGCGGCCACCGCAGATCCTCGTCACCACGCCCGAGTCGCTGTACCTGCTGCTCGGTTCGGAATCCGGGCGCCTGATGCTGGCCGGCACCCGCTCGGTCATCGTCGACGAGATCCACGCCATTGCCGACGACAAGCGTGGCAGCCATCTGGCCCTGAGTCTCGAACGCCTCGAGGCGCTGTGCCAGCGCCGGCTGATCCGCATCGGCCTGTCGGCCACGCAGAAACCGATCGAGGAGGTTGCGCGATTCCTGGTCGGCGCCAGCCATGTCGATGCGCACGGCGTACCCGACTGCGCGATCGTCGACAGCGGCCACGTGCGCCCGCGCGACCTCGCCATCGAGATGCCGCCGGTGCCGCTCGAGGCAGTGATGTCGAACGAGGCCTGGCAGACCGTCTATGACCGCCTCGCCACCCTGGTCGACGCGCATCGCACGACCCTGGTCTTCGTCAACACGCGGCGCATGGCCGAACGCGCCGCCCGCCATCTCGGCGAGCGCCTCGGCAAGGAACATGTCGCCGCCCACCACGGCAGCCTGGCCCGCGAGTTGCGCCTCGAGGCCGAGCAGCGCCTCAAGCGCGCCGATCTGAAAGTCCTCGTGGCCACGGCATCACTCGAGCTCGGCATCGACATCGGCGATGTCGACCTGGTCTGCCAGCTCGGCTCGCCGCGCTCGATCGCGGCCCTGTTGCAGCGCGTCGGCCGCTCCGGACATGCGGTCGGGGCGACCCCGAAGGGGCGCCTGTTTCCGCAATCGCGCGACGATCTGGTCGAGTGCGTGGCCCTGCTCGACTGCATCCGTCGTGGCGAACTCGATGCCCTGAAGATTCCGACCGCGCCGCTCGACGTGCTCGCCCAGCAGATCGTCGCCGAGGTTGCCTGCGGCGAGTGGGACGAGAGCGCGCTATACGACTGGCTGCGTCGGGCCTGGCCCTATCGCGAGCTGGCGCGCGCTGATTTCGACGCGGTCGTGCGCATGCTCGCCGAGGGTTACACGACGCGGCACGGCGCGCGCGCTGGCTATGTGCACCGCGACGCCGTGCACGGCAAGCTGCGCGGCCGGCGCAATGCGCGCCTGACCGCACTGACCTCGGCCGGCACGATTCCCGATACCGCCGACTACGCCGTCGTGGTCGAGCCGGCCGCGCTGACGGTCGGCAGCGTGCACGAGGATTTCGCCATCGAGAGCATGGCCGGCGACATCTTCCAGCTCGGCAACACGAGCTACCGGGTTCTGCGCGTCGAGCGCGGCCAATTGCGCGTCGAGGATGCGCAAGGACTGCCGCCGAGTATTCCGTTCTGGATCGCCGAGGCACCGGGGCGCAGCGACGAGCTCTCGCTCGGCGTCTCGCGCCTTCGCCAAGCGGTCGAGGCGCGACTGACTGGCGCCACGCAAGCGATGGTCAGTGCGAATGCGGATCGTGCTGTCGTAGGAGGCGGCTTCAGCCGCGATGCTTCTGATCCCTCGACAGATGACGCAAAGGCATCGCGGCTGAAGCCGCTTCCGACGATGGACAGAGACAGTATCGCGTCGGCCTGCGCCTGGCTGGTCGACACGGTCGGCATCGATGCGGTCGCTGCGCAGCAACTGGTCGACTATCTGGCCCGTGCGCGCAATGCCCTCGGCGTGTTGCCGACCCGGCGGCAAATCGTCCTCGAGCGCTTCTTCGACGAATCGGGCGGGACCCAGCTGATCGTGCACTCGCCGTTCGGCAGTCGCATCAACAAGGCCTGGGGACTGGCCCTGCGCAAGCGCTTCTGCCGCACCTTCAACTTCGAGCTGCAGGCCGCGGCCACCGAGGACGCAATCGTGCTGTCGCTGTCGACCAGCCACAGCTTTCCGCTGATCGAGGTCTCGCGCTACCTGCATTCGGCCAGTGCCGGCGACGTGCTCGTGCAGGCCCTGCTCGATGCGCCGCTGTTCGGCGTGCGCTGGCGCTGGGCGGCGACCACGGCCCTGGCCCTGCCGCGTTATGCCGGCGGGCGTCGCGTCGCTCCGCAGCTGCAGCGCATGAAGTCCGAGGACCTGCTTGCCAGCGTGTTTCCAGATCAGGTCGCCTGTCTCGAAAACATCGTCGGTGAGCGCCAGATTCCAGACCACCCGCTGGTCGCGCAAACCCTCGATGATTGCCTGCACGAAGCCATGGATGCCGAAGGCTGGCTGGCGGTGTTGCGTGGTCTCGAGGACGGCTCGATCGGCATCCTCGCGCGGGATCTGCCCGAGCCCTCGCCGCTGGCTGCCGAGATTCTCGGCGCGCGGCCCTACGCCTTCCTCGATGACGCGCCGCTCGAGGAGCGTCGGACCCAGGCCGTGCAGATGCGGCGCTGGAGCGATCCCGAATCGGCCGACGATCTCGGCGCGCTCGATGCGGCCGCGATCGAGGCCGTGCGCGAGGAAGCCTGGCCCGACCCCCGCGATGCCGACGAGATGCACGAGACCCTGATGGGCATCGGCTGGGTCAGTGCCGAAGAGGCCGCCAGCCATCCGCATTGGGCCGACTGGCTGAACCAGCTTGGGCATGCGAAACGAGCCACCCGGCTTTCTGTAGGAAGCGGCTTCAGCCGCGATGCTTCTGCGTCTGATGGAATCGAAGCATCGCGGCTGAAGCCGCTTCCTACGCCACCGGGCGACGGCGGGGGCGACGGCGCAATTTGGGTCGCCGCCGAACGCCTCGGCCAGTTCATGGCCATCCATCCCGGCGCGTCGTTGCAGCCCGCGATCGCGGCGCCGGCGGAGTATGCGGCGATCCCGTGGACGCAGGACGATGCCCTGGTCGAAGTACTGCGCGCGCGGCTCAGCGCGCTTGGACCCGTCACGGTCGGCACCCTCGCAGGATCGCTGCATGTCAGCCCGGCGCAGGTCGAACAGGCCGTGCTCGCGCTCGAGGCCGAGGGCACGGCGATGCGCGGTCGCTTCAGTCCGGGCAGCGCGGACGAAGAGTGGTGCGAGCGCCACCTGCTTTCGCGCATCCATCGCTACACGCTCAAGCGTCTGCGGCGCGAGATCGAGCCGGTCGAGGCGCGCGACTTCATGCGCTTCCTGTTCGACTGGCACCGATTGACGCCGGGAATGCAGGCGCGCGGTGCGGATGCGCTGCCTGGCGTGCTGGCCCAGCTCGAGGGCTTCGAATGCGCGGCCGCGGCCTGGGAAGCGGAGGTGCTGCCGGCGCGCCTGGCCGACTACGCGATCCACTGGCTCGACGAACAGTGCCGCAGCGGTCGCATCGTCTGGGCGCGTTTCGCATCGGCCCATACCGCGAGCCGCGAGCGCGTCGCGAGTCCGCTGCGCAGCACGCCGGTCGTTCTCCTGCCGCGCCGCGCGCTGGCCCTGTGGAGCCGACTGGCCGCGGCGACGGTGCGCGAGCCCGCGCGCACGTCCTCGCGTGCCGGCGCCGTGCTCGACTACCTGCGCCGCAATGGCGCGTCGTTCTTCGACGAGATCGCCCACGGGGCCCATCTGCTCAAGGTCGAGCTCGAGGAGGCACTCGGTGAACTGGTCGCCCGGGGTCTGGTCAATGCCGACAGCTTTGCCGGGCTGCGTGCACTGCTCGTGCCCGCGGCCAGGCGCAACTCGCGCCGTGGCCGCTCCTTCCGACGCGCCAGCCTGCTCGGTATCGAGGACGCCGGACGCTGGGCGCTGAGTCCTGCCGCGGCGGTGGCGATCGAGGACAGCGGCGAACCCGCGCGCTCGGGGACCGCCGCCAGTCCGGCTGGCGCGATCGGCGCCGATGCCGAAACCGTCGAGCATGTCGCGCGTACCCTTCTGCGCCGCTATGGCGTGGTCTGCTGGCGACTGCTTGCGCGCGAAGCGGCGTGGCTGCCGCCCTGGCGCGAACTGTTGCGGGTTTTTCGCCGGCTCGAGGCGCGCGGCGAGATCCGCGGCGGCCGCTTCATCGCCGGCCTGAGCGGCGAGCAGTTCGCGCTGGCCGAGGCGATTCCGCTGCTGCGCAAGGCGCGTGCACGCGATCGCGACGGCCAGGGTGTGGTGGTGGCGGCCGCCGACCCGCTCAATCTGGTCGGCATCCTCGGTGGCGGGGCCCGCGTTGCGGCGGTGGCGCGCTCACGGGTCCTCTACGTCGACGGCGTGCCGGTCGCGGCCCTTGTCGGCGGCGATTGTGTGCGCCTCGACGGTGCGGCAGACCCGTTGCCGGCCAGCTGGCGACAGCGGTTGACCTCGGCACGGCAGGACGAAAACCAGCTACTTCAGGTCGACCCGGGCTGATCCGCCAGCGAAGTCGGATTGGCAAGCATCAGCTGTGCGAGAATCCGGCATGCGGAACCGCATACAGTACCGACGATTCTGCCCGCGCTGCCCCATCACCCAGGGAGTACCGCCATGATTCGCATCGCCCTTGCATTCGCCCTGTTCATCCTCGCCGGCGCCTTGACCCCCTCGTCGGTGCGCGCCGATTCCGGCGCCGACGCAAGCTTCCAGGGTGAGCTCAAATCCATCCTCGCCCGTGGACTGGAGTCGAAGCGCGGCATCGTGTTCCACATCAATGGCCAGGAGGTGGCGGGCGTCGTCAAGCGCATCCTGTCCGATGCCGTCATCGTCGCCAACCAGCAGAATGCGACCGTGCTGATCCGCCTCGATCGCATCGATGCGGTGGCCCTGGATTGACCGATCCGGCCGGGCCGTACCGGGCCCGGCCGCGCGGATGCCTCCAGGCCGTCCGCGAACCGGTCGCCGCAGCGATGAACGAGGCCACGTTCAACGAGTTCCTGCTCGCCTTCCCGATGCGGCGCACGCGCGCTGCCCAGCTCGACGCGGACCTCGCGACGACCCCGGCCCTGCTCGACATCCTGTTCCTCTGGGGTCGCGACTGCGTGAACTGCGAGATCGCCAAGGCCGCCATGCTCGCCGCGGGTCCGCGCTTCCACTGGGTCGATGTGCGCTGGCTGCATGCCAACGTCTACTCCGATCCTGACATGGCCACGCGATTCGGCTTGCATGGCGTTCCGACCTTCTTCGTTTTCCATCACGCACGCCGGCTGGGAAGGATCACCGAATGGCCGGGCGCCGATGCGTTCGTCGGCGCGATCGAGCACCAGCGCGCGCGCCTGATCGCCGCGGCCGCCGCGCGCTGAGTCCGCGGTCCGGCGCGGATTCGCGGACGAGCGCGATCAGCCGTCTTCGCCGGTCAGCACGACGTCGGCACGGCGCTGCGCGAACAGGCCGACCGTCACCACGCCGACGATCTGGTTGATCTCGCGTTCGAGGGCCACGGGGTCGGTGATGCGCAGGTTGTGCACGTCGAGGATCCAGTTGCCGTTGTCGGTGACGACGCCGTCGCGCCAGACCGGCTGGCCGCCGAGCAGCACGAGCTGGCGGGCGACGTGGCTGCGCGCCATCGGAATCACTTCGACCGGAAGCGGGAACCTGCCGAGCACCTCGACACGCTTGCTCGGGTCGATGATGCAGACGAACTGGCGCGAGACCGCGGCAATGATCTTCTCGCGGGTCAGCGCGGCGCCACCGCCCTTGATCAGGCAGCGATTCGGATCGCACTCGTCGGCGCCGTCGACATACAGGGCGAGCTCGCCGACCGAATTGAGATCGACCAGCGGTATGCCGCGCTCCCTGAGCAGACGGCTCGACTGTTCCGAGCTCGAAACCGCGGCTTCGATGTCGCCGCGGCGCTCGCCCAGGGCATCGATGAAGTGGGCCACGGTCGAACCGGTGCCGACGCCGACGATCATGCCGGGTTCGACGAATCGCATGGCGGCACGGCCGGCGCGGCGCTTGCCTTCTTCCTGGGACATGGGGCTGGCTCCAGAGGAATGGAAAATGGAAATGTCGTTGCAACGTATCGGGGGACGCCGACGGCTGCCGGCGAGCGGCTCGCCTTGCCCGCGTCTATCCACTCACTGCATTTCGAGATCGATGATGAAGTCCCAGTGCGCACGCGTCACCGGCATCACCGAGAGCCGGTTGCCGCGCCGGACCAAGGTGAATTCCGAGAGTTCGTCGTGGTCCTTCAGCTCGGCGAGGCTGATCGTGCGCACCAGTTTGCGCACATAGCGCACGTCGATGGCTAGCCAGCGGGGTTCTTCGCGCTTGCTGGCAGGGTCATAGTAGTCGCTGCGCTTGTCGAACTGGGTCGGATCGGGAAACGTCGTGCTCGCCACTTCGGCGATGCCGACCACGCCCGGCTCCGGGCAGTTGGAGTGGTAGAACAGGATGCCGTCGCCGATCTGCATGCCGTCACGCATGAAGTTGCGTGCCTGGTAGTTGCGGATACCGGTCCAGGGCTCGACCTTGACCTTGGCCAGGGCGTCGATCGAAAACTCTTCTGGTTCGCTCTTGATCAACCAGTATCGCTTGGTCATGGCTTCCCCGAGGCGGTTGGTTCGCTCTTGGTCAACCCGTAGCGCTTGGTCATGGCTTCCCCATGAAGGCTGGTTCGCTCTCGATCAATCCATGGCGCCTGGTCATGGCATCCCTCCAGAAGTTCGTCACGGCCACCGGCTGCGGCCCGAATCGCTCGACCATCAACCCGGATGGCTTCGCCATTCTTGCCGGCTTTCGGGGTGAATTCAAAGGGCCGCGCACCAACCTCGTTCGGACGGAAAGGTGTCCGCTGCCGCACGCCCGAACCTGACAATACGCAGCCGGTTGAACGCCTGCCAGACCGGCCCGCATGCGGCCTTCGCCGTTCAGTTATCTGTCCCGTCGTGTTCCGATGCCCCCGGGAGCCTCTGGACACGTGGCACAACCGTCACGACACCTGCCTGCGTGCAGATCGCGGCGCGCCGACGCAGACAGACTGGCCGTCTTTCAAGGCGGCGCAACAACGAGCTGCGCGCAGGCAGGCGTCGCCCAATCGATTGATTCAATGGAACGCGGGTGGTGTTCAGAGGCTCCCTAGGATTCCCAGCAGTCGATCAGCCCGCGTTCGGTCGCGACATAATCGAGTCGGACGTCCCATGGAGCCAGCTCGATGAGGTCGAGTTCCTGGGCCGAATAGGCGATGCCGACCAGCAGCGGGCGGGTCGCCTCGCTGCGCTCGCGCAGGAAGGCGAAACTCGCATCGTAATAGCCTCCGCCGTAGCCGATGCGCCCGCCGCGGCGGTCGAATCCGAGCAAGGGCAGCAGGACGATATCGAGATCCGCGGGCTCGAGCAGGTCTTCCTTCGTGCACACCGGTTCGGGAATGCCGTAGCGGTTCGATTCGAGGTCGGCGCCGGATTTCCAGGGCACGAAGGAGAGCTGGCGGGGGCCGGTAATGCGCGGCAGGCAATATTGCTGGTCGCGACGCGCGAGGTTCGACACCACGATGTGCAGCGGCAGCTCGCCATCGATCGCCCAGTAGCCGGCGATCCGATGATCGACGAGAAAATCGGCCAGCTGTTCCAGCGATTCGGCGACGCCATTGGCTGCGGCGATACGCTCGCTGGCATGCAGGGCCTTGCGCCGCGCGCGCAGTTCGGCACGCAGGGATTGGCGCGCATCGTCGACCGTCATGCTGCCAACACGAAAAGGAAAGGGGTGGCGTCCTCCGCCATGCCGATGCGCATCTAACGACCTTGAACCGATCGGTTCAGGTGGGAAGGTCTGGCACGGTCATCAGGCTTTCCGCTCGGGGCGGACTTGCACACCGACCTGTACGTAACCGACCCGGGGTCGCTACAGGAACAAGGCAAAATGTTGAATGAGCTGTCGGACACTGCCGAGGACACCGGGGTCTATTGTAGTGATGTCGGCAAACCCGCTTCAAGCTTTGTCTTGATCGCTTGCAGATGCTGTGCCAGGTTTTCGCTGCTGCTCGCCTGCTGCTGCTGCTGATCGAGCAGTTCATGGGCGATGTTCAGCCCGGCCAGGATAGCAATGCGTTCGAGGCCACCGCCGCGGTGGCTGTCGCGCAGCTCGCGCAACTTGCCGTCCAGGTAGGCGGCAGCGGCGACCAGGCCCTTGCGCTCCTCGGGCTTGCAGGCGATCAGGTATTCCCGATCAAGGATTCGTACCGCGACCGGGTCACTCATGCCTGGTTCTGCTCCAGCGATTTGAGACGGCCGATCATCGCCTCGACCCGGGCCCGCGCCTGTTCGTTGCGAGCGATCAATCCGGCCCGTTCGCTGGCCAGCTGTTCCTGGCTCTGGCGCAAGCTGCGGTTTTCCTCGCTCAGGCGCCGGCACAGTTCGACCAGCTGGTCGACGCGGGCGGCGATTTCGGCGACGGTATTCTGCATCGGCTCGTTCTCGGGCATGGCAGGAACTATACACCGGTGGACGGGCATTGCCTCGACGCGGTCGACACTTGCCCGGATCGCCGACAAGCCCCCTGGCGAGCGCCTCTGTGCAGCCCCGACCCGGCCCCGGCGACGCGCCCGCGGACCCCGCAATTCGCACGTACGGCCCGGCTACTTGTTGTCATCGAGCACCTCCTGGCGCCGCCGCGCGCGGTCGCGCAGGAACACGAAGCACTGCTCGGGCGGCAGCGGCGTCGACAGCCAGTGGCCCTGGATCTCGTCGCAGCCCTGCTCGCGCAGGTATTCGGCCTGCTCGGCCGTTTCCACGCCCTCGGCGACCACGTTGAGGCCGAGCGAATGGGCCATGTTGATGACGGTCGCGGTGATCGCCTCGTCGTCCGGATCGGTGGTGATGTCGCCGACGAATTCCTTGTCGATCTTGAGCGCATCGATCGGCAGCCGGCGCAGGTAGCTCAGCGACGAGTAGCCGGTGCCGAAATCGTCGATCGACAGGGTCACGCCGACCGCCTTGAGCTGGCGCAGCGTGCTGATCGACTGTTCGGCGTTGGCCATGATCACGCTCTCGGTCAGCTCGAGTTCGAGCTGGTTCGGCGCCATGTCGTTTTCGGCGAGGATGTCGCACAGGCGCTGGGTCAGGTCGCCGCGCTGCAGCTGCAGCACGGAAAGATTGACCGACATCGAGATGTCACGCAGGCCGTCGCGGTGCCATTGCGAGAGTTGCTCGCAGGCCCTGACCAGGACCCAGTCGCCGATCTCGATGATCATCCCGGACTCCTCGGCGACCGGGATGAAGGTGACCGGGGAAATCTCGCCGAGGTCCTGGCTGTTCCAGCGCAGCAGGGCCTCGACGCCGGTGATGCGTTCGTCGAGCAGGGACAGCTTGGGCTGGTAGACCAGGCTGAATTCGCCGCGCTCCATGGCCTTGCGCAGCGCACCGACCAGGGTCGCGCGCATGCGCGCCGCGGCATCCATGGTTTCGGTGTAGACCATGTAGGTCTTGCGGCCGCGATCCTTGGCCTGGTACATGGCCGTGTCGGCGAACTTGAGCAGGTCGGTCGGCGTCTGCGCGTGATCGGGATAGAGGCTGATGCCGATCGACGGCGAGATGACCACGTCCTGGCCATCGTTCAGCTCGAGCGGCTTCTCGAAGGCGGTGATCAGCTTCATGGCGACGCGCTCGGCCTCGCCGGCATCGGCCAGTTCCTCGAGCACGACCGTGAACTCGTCGCCGCCGATGCGGGCCACGGTATCGCCGTCGCGGACGTTGTCGCGCAAACGGCTGCCGGCCGCCTTGAGCATGCGGTCGCCGGCGGCGTGGCCCATCGAATCGTTGACGTGCTTGAAGCGGTCGAGATCGAGAAACAGCACGGCCACCTTGCGCCCGCCACGGCGCGCGCGAATCACGGCGTGACCGAGCCGCTCCGAGAGCAGGGTGCGGTTGGGCAATCCGGTCAGGGTGTCGTAATTCGCCAGGTAGCGCAGTTCCTGCTCGGTCCGCTTGCGTTCGGTGATGTCGGTGAGGACGCCGATGTAGTGCGTGCGCTGGCCTTGCGCGTCGCGCACCTCCGAGCTTTGCAGCCAGCACAGGAATTCCTCGCCGTCCTTGCGGCGCTGCCACAGCTCGCCGCGCCAGAGGCCTTCGCGCATGACCGAATCGCGCAGGTTCTGGTAGTACTCCGGGGAGTGTTGCGCGCAATTGAGCAAAGCCACGGAACGCCCGACGACCTCGTGTTCCTGCCAGCCGGTGATCCGGGTGAATGCCGGGTTCACCGAAACGAACTTGAACTCGAGGTCGCAGACCGTGACCGCCTCGCGCATGCTGCTGATCACTTCCTGGACGATGCGGCGCTCGCGCTCGGCTTCGCGCGAAGCCGTGATGTTGCGCGCGGTGCCGCAGATGCGCAGCGGCCGCCCCTGCTCGTTGCGCTCTACGATCTTGCCGCGCGCCAGCACCCAGATCCATTTGTCCTTGCGAACGCGCACCCGCTGCTCGGATTCGAACAGGGCGACCTTGTTGCTGATGTGATCGTCGAGCCGCTGGGCAATGGCGCGCTGGTCGTCCGGATGCACGTGTTCGCGCACCCAGTCGTAGACCGAATGGATTTCCTCGCGCTGGCTGGCCTGGGTGCGTGCCGCGCTGAGTCGGACCAGCACGCCGGAGTCCATGTTGAGATCCCAGAATTCGTCGCTGGAACCCCACAGGGCCAGGCGCAGGCGCTGTTCGCGCTCCTCCAGTTCGCGGGCGTGCTGGCGCTGGGCCTGGCGCTGGCGCCGCATCGCCCACCAGAATGCCAGCGCGATCAGAAGTCCCGCGCCGGCATAGGCGATCCTCATCGCCCGCGTGTTCCACCAGGCCGGCTCGACCTGCAGCTCGACGGACGCTCCGGTATCGCCCCAGTGCCCGTCGTGGTTGCTGGCCAGCACGCGGAATTTGTAACGCCCGGCATCGAGGTTGGTGTAGGTGGCCTCGTGGCGCGTACCTGCATCGACCCAGTCTTCGTCGAAGCCTTCGAGGCGATAGCGGAAGCGGTTGCGTTCGGGCGCAGTGTAGTCGAGTGCGGCAAAACTGAAATGGATGAGACGGTCGACCTGCTTCATGTGCAATGGCTGTCCGGCAAGCACCCTGACCGGATCGGCATCGCCGATACGAACCTCGTTGATCTCCACCGGAGCGACGAATCGGCTCGCCGCGACGGCTCCCGGCTTGACCAGATTGAGGCCGTTGATTCCACCGAAGGCAAACTCGCCGCTGCGCAGTACGGCGACGGCGCCACCGTTGAACTCCTGGCCCTGCAGGCCGTCCTTGACCGAGAACGGGTGCACCGCGCCGGTGTTGCGGTCGTAAGAGGCGATGCCGCGATTCGAGCTCAGCCAGAGGCGGCCCATGCCGTCTTCGAGGATGCCGTAGATGGTCGCATCGGGCAGGCCGTCGCGCTGGAGGACGCGGTCGAACCGGGGCGAGACGGCATCCGCGTCGATGAGCCGGTTGAGGCCGCTGTGGGTACCGATCCAGAACGTCCCGTCATCGCTTTCGTGGATCGAGCGCACGATGTTTCCGGACAGCGAGTGCGGATCACCGGGCACGAATCTGACCGTGCGCACCTGGTCGGATTGCGGATCGATGATGTTGAGTCCATCGACCGTTCCAGCCCAGATGCGCCCCTCGCGATCCTCGTGGAGGGCAAGCACGTGGTCGTGGGTCAGGCTGGTGGCATCACCATCGCGGTGCCGCCAGTTTCGCCTCGATCCATCGCGCGGGTCGTAGCGCACGACACCCGTGCTGCGACCCGAGAACCAGATGCTGCCGTCGCGCGCGATGATGAGGCTGCGCCGCCCGCGCTCCGGGTCATCGACGGCGCTGCCAAGTCCGGCTGGCAGGGCCGCGACCTTGCCCGTTCGCGGTTCGAGCGAACCGACGCCGAGGCTGCCGGCGAACCAGATCTTTCCATCGACGGCCTCGGCAAGCGCTTCGATCTGGATGCGCGCCGGCAGCGCGACCTCGAAGGCGCGGGCCAGGTCCGCATCGTGGTATTCGAATTCGCCGGCTTCGCGCGAATAGCTCTTCAGGCCGTCGCCATCGGTGCCAAGCCAGATCCTCCCGGTCTTGTCCTCGAGAATGGCGCGGATGTTGTTGGTCGAGCCCGGGTCGCGCGAACGCTCGTTGTCGACGATGTAGTGAAAGGTCGCTCCGAGCGGGTCGGCCTTGCTCAGGCCAAGCGCTTCGCTGCCGATCCAGAGCAGGCCGGACTGGTCGACCAGCAGTGTCGTGACTTCGGAGGGCGGCAGGCTGCCGCGCAGGTTGCGGTCGCTGCGGATCCACTGTAGCCGCCCCGATTGCGGATCGAGGTTGGCGAGGCCGCGGCCGCGCGCCGCCATCCAGACCTTGCCCACGCCATCCTCGGCGATCGCGATGATCGGGTTGATGCCGTCGTTGGCCCAGATCTGTACGGCCTTTCCGGCGACCGGGTCGATCCGGAAGAGGCCCAGCTTGCTGCCGACAAGAATGGAATGGTCCGTGGCCTCGTGGACGCTGTACAACTCTCCGAGCACTCCGGCGTCGATGCGCTCGGCGCGATCTGCGCTGGCCGGGATCCGCCACAGTCCGCCGTTGCCGACCACCCAGATCGTATGGTCGCCGGAGATCGCGATGCCGCGCACGGCGCCGATGGCGCCGGAGTCGTTCTGCGGCTGGATGCGCTGGCGCTCCCCGGTCTCCGGGTCCATCCGCTCCAGACCACTGCGGCCGCCCAGCCAGAGGCCGCTCTGGCGATCGAAGGCCAAGGCGCTGAGTGCCTCGCGCTCGTTGCGCTCGGCCGCCTCCGCCGGCAGCGCGAACGAATCGAAACGGGACGTTCGCGGATCAAAACGGGCGACGCCACTGGCGCTCGTGGAGACCCAGAGGCGACCCTCGTCATCTTCGGCGAGTGCGGAGATCACGCTGTCGGGCAGGCTATGCGGATCGTCCGGATCGTGTTCGTAGACCTTGAATCGATAGCCGTCGAACTGATGCAGGCCGGCCTGGGTGCCGATCCACATCGTGCCGTCGCGTGTCTGCGCCAGCGCCTGGATCGAGTTCTGCAGCAGGCCCCTTTCGTTGTCGAGATGGTCGAAGAAGTACTCGCGCTCGAGCGCGGAAGCCGCGAGCGAGCCTGAAACCATCAGGCCGATCACCAGGCCACGCGCCAGCAGACAGACGAGATGTCGGAAGCGGCAGGCTGTCTGCATCCCGTTCATCGGTCGGCGCTGGCTCCCGGATTGTTGCGAGCGCATTCACGCCCAGTCTCCAGTGTAGGCAATCGGCCCGGGGCTTGCCACGAGTCCCGCCAGGGCCGGTTTCCCGTCGCCAGTGCCCGGGCCGACGGTCTCCGGGGTGAACACGGACAACGGATGCAGGCTAGAATCAGCCATCGCTCGTACTTCCCGTTCGCCATGCCTCACGCGCGTATCAGCCATCAGGAACTTGCCGACATCCTGGCCCGCCTGCAGGTCGGGGTCAGTGCCAGCGATCTGCATGGCTCGCTGACCGGCTATCTGTGCGCGGGCGGTTCGACCACGGCCGAGTCCTGGCCGGAGGCCCTGGAACTCGATACCGGCCCGACCGGGATCCCGCAGGATGCCGCATTCCCGCTGCTGTTCCGCCATTGTCGCGAACAGCTCGACGATGTGGATCTCGGCTTTGAACCGCTGTTGCCGGGCGAAGACGTGGCCCTGGCCAGGCGTGCCGAAGCCCTGGTCGAATGGTGTCGCGGTTTCCTCGGCGGCGTCGGGCTGGCCGGCATCGGCGGCAAGCGCGAGGCGCTGTCGGCTGAGGCGCGCGAGATCGTCCAGGACTTCAGCACGATTGCCGCCTCGAACTTCGACTATTCCGACGACGACGAAGACGAGACCGCACTCAGCGAGGTCCTCGAATTCGTCCGCGTCGGCGTCCTGCTTCTCTACAGCGAACTCGACCCGACTCCGCTGCGCCGGGATCTCCGCACCGCGCCCAGCCGACGCCTGCACTGATGATAGACCGCAAGGAGTTCAGCCGTCGCCGACGCCAGCTGATGCGCATGGCCGGACGCGACGCCATCGTCATCGTGCCTGCGGCTCCGGAACACCTGCGCAACAACGATGCGCACTATCCGTATCGCCAGGACAGCGACTTCCATTACCTGACCGGCTTCGGCGAGCCCGAAGCCGTGCTTGCCCTGGTCCCGGGCCGGGCCCAGGGCGAGACCATCCTGTTCTGCCGCGAGCGCGATCGCACCCGCGAACAGTGGGACGGCTACCGTGCCGGACAGGAAGGCGCCGTCGCCGACTTCGGCATGGATGATGCGTTTCCGATCGAGGACATCGACGACATCCTGCCGGGATTGATCGAGGGGCGCTCGCGCGTCTATTACCATTTCGGCCGCGACAGCGACTTCGACCTGGTCCTGATCGGCTGGGTCAACAGCGTACGCTCGCAGATCCGCCAGGGCGCCCGTCCGCCGCACGAATTCGTCGCCCTTTCGCATTTGCTGCACGACTTGCGCCTGTACAAGTCGCGGGCCGAACTGCGCCTGATGCGCAAATCGGCGCAGATCGGTGCCGAGGCGCACGTGCGCGCGATGCGCGCGACCCGGCCCGGCATGAACGAACACGAGGTCGAGGCCGAACTGCTGCATACCTTCCGCCGCCACGGCGCGGTGCCGAGCTACGAACCGATCGTCGGCGGCGGCGCCAATGCCTGCGTGCTGCATTACCGGGCCAACAATGCGGTGCTCGCCGACGGAGACTTGCTGCTGATCGACGCCGGCGCCGAATACGCCTGCTACGCCTCCGACATCACCCGCACGTTTCCGGTCAATGGCCGCTTCTCACCCGAGCAGCGCGCGCTTTACGAAGTCGTCCTCGCTGCCCAGCATGCCGCGATCGACAAGGTCCGCGTCGGCAAGCCGTTCGATGTCTACCACGAAGCGGCGGTGGGCACGCTGACCGAGGGCCTGATCGAGCTCGGCCTGCTCAAGGGCAGCCTGGCGAAGAATCTCGCCGAGCACAGCTACCGCAAGTTCTACATGCACAAGACCGGCCACTGGCTCGGCCTCGACGTGCACGACGTCGGCGATTACCGTGTCGACGGCGAGTTCCGCGAACTCGAGGCTGGCATGGTGGTGACGGTCGAGCCGGGCCTTTACATCGGCCGCGACTTGAAGGGCGTACCGGCCCGCTGGCGCGGCATCGGCATCCGCATCGAGGACGATGTCGTGGTCACCAACGGCGATCCGGAGGTGATCTCGGCGGCGGCGCCCAAGGATCCGGATGACATCGAAGCGCTGATGGGATCCCGCTGACTCCGCAACGCGGACATCACGCCTGGCCATGATGGCCGGCGGCCGACGGCGCTGGCCGCCTGAAGACGATGGCCTTCACTGTTCGCCGGCGCAGATCCGGCGCTGACCGCTCAGCTGCTGCCGACGAGGCTGTCGCCGGAATGCTCGACCAGCACGTCGGGTCGTCGCGCTCCGGCGAAGCGGCGCGACCAGTAATGCTCGGACAGGCTGCTGACGCTGACCGTCTTGCCGCTGCTCGGGGCATGGATGAAGCGGCCCTCGCCCAGATAGATGCCGACATGGGACACACGCTTGCCGCGGGTCCGGAAGAAGACGAGGTCGCCGCTGCGCATGGCATCGCGCGCAACGGCGTGGCCGGTGAGGAACTGCGCCGACGAGGTATTCGGAAGCTCGGCGCCGATGCCCTGGCGGAACACGTAGCGGACAAAGCCGCTGCAGTCGAATCCGGTCGTCGGTGAGCGTCCGCCGCGCTTGTAGCGGATATTGCGCAGGCCATCGGCGAGCCGGGTCAGCAGTTGCACCGGCGAGAAGGACGCGGCGCCGGTCGCAGCCGCGGGTGCAAGCGATGGCTTCGGCAAGGCGGTGTCGGCTACCGGCGGAGCCAGCCATTCCGCCATTCCGCTGTCGATCTGCCAGACCGGTGGCGGCGCCAGTGCGACCGGCCCGGCCAGCACGCTGCCCGAGCCGAACAGGCAAAACAGGACGACAACGGATAGGGGAAACCGGCGGCAGGTTCGCATGCGCTCAGGCTCTCGATCGGAATGCTGAATCGGTCGTGCCCGGGCGGTCTCCCCGCGGGCCGCCGCGACCTTAGCAGACCGCGCTGCGGGCGGTGTTCAAGCCTCGTTAACCGCACCGCGCTGGCCGCCATGGTGGGCACCCGCACCGGCATGGGCGACAGTGCTGCTGGCGGGTGGCCAGTTTCCGCGTAGGGTCCCAGCGGCCCCTACCCCTTGGAGGTGGCGCTGCACGTGCAAAGCTTCCTCCACTCCTCCGCACGGTCGCTGGCAACCCGCGCGTGGACGGGCGCGCACTCCGGGAAACAATATCCATTCATGCTCGAATGGATCACGCGGGCTTAGGATGTCACTTCTTCTTAACCACTCGCGTCGTGTGAGCGGCTACGCTTATTGCCGAAGGGGACATGTGAAATGCGTGCGCTGCGCCAATCGGGGCCCGACCCTGGCGGCATTGCCGGCTTGCGATGATATTGCGCACATCAAACCAGGAGAGGGAACATGCTGAATACGACTCATCATGCGTTCTTGGCTCTTCTCGCGGGGCTTGCCGTGACTTCGTCCTGCATGGCCTGCAGCATCGCGCCCTTCAACGAAACCTGGAGTCCCTCAGGAACGGTCGCCTGGGTCCAGAATGGTGACGACTGCGTGCTTACTGCCGCGGTCGCGGCGGCCCAACCTGCTGCGGCGACGGTCCACTATCGCCGCGCCGACCGAACTGCGGCTTTCCGCATCAGCTTCGTGCTAACGCCTGCGCCTGCACTGACCTCGATCGACCCCACGCAGAGCGCAACCCTGAGCTCGGGAGCGGCGCTCGCCGTGCCGGATATCGGTCCGCCGCAGGTCTCCCTGTACGCGCTGAGGCTATCGGGAGACGCGTCGGGGACGCATCCGCAACTGACCGTGGACGCGGCCTGCGCGTCGCCACAAGGCCAGAATGGCCTGTGCAGCGGGACACTGCCATTCGCCCTGACCGACCTGCCCCTGCGCATCACCCTGGAGCTCGACGTGGGCGCGGGTGATGGGGATCAGGGTCAGTTGCGCGCCTGGCTCGGCGACGACACCTCGGGCTCACCCGCGCTGACGCTGGATCATCTCGACAATGCACGCTGGGGCGGTATCGACCGGATCAGCCTCGGTCTCAGCGATGTTTCGACTGCACTCGCCACGACGATCGGCTCGCAGCCGTTCACGTTCAGCGAAATCGCGGTCAACGAACCGCGACTGTTCTGGAGCGATTTCGAAAGCGATCGGGTCGGCAATATCGTCGTCACCGGCTCTCCGCTCAACAGCCCGACCAACATCTCCGGAACCACGTGCAATGGACAGTCGCAGTTTCCGACGATTGCCTCGGGAACGACCCGGCTGTCGGGCTTGTCCGTTGTCCACCCGCTGACCCTGGGCCCCTCGGCGACCTTCGCCGTTCAAGTGATCCCGAACTCGACTTCCATGGTGGCATTCGCCTGCCCGGCCGGCAGCGGTCCGTCAGGGCCTTGCGTGAGCGCGATCAATGCGATCGGACAGAATCTTCAGTTTCCTCAGCTTCCGGCCGGCGACTACCAGATCGTGATCGGCGACACGGATGGGGCGTGCGGGAATTACAGCCTGAATCCCATCGGTTCTCCGAACTGACGCTTCGGGTTGGCGCTCACGAACTGGAAGCGCCGGCTCAACGCGACTGCGCTTCCTCGTCCGCATTGCGCTTCGCCGCTGCGTCGGCATGCAGCTCGAACCACATCGCATTGAGGATGGCGAAGCTGCAGGCCAGGCCGACGCCGAGGATCCAGCTGAAATACCACATGGCGGATGGCTCCTGTGTTCAGTACAAAGAGTGCGACTCGCGGATGTGCTTGCGGCTGATGCGCCCGCGCAGCACGTGGTAGACCCAGGTCGTGTAGGCCACGATCAGCGGCATGAAGACGATCACCGCGATCGGCATGAAGCCAAACGACCATCGTGCTACGGCATAATGGCAATGCGCAGCTCGTCTCCAACCGTATTCGGTGTGATACTGGGTGTCTGGATTACAAGCCAGAAAAGCCTTTGTGATAGCAGAAGCTTTTTTAGGAATAGGGAGGATGAGAATGCAGCGGCGGATGATAGCTTTCCTGATTGTTGCTATCGGGTCTTTTCCATTGACGACCCTGGCCTGCATTTCGCCGCCATTCGTCGAGACGTGGACGAACAGCGGTTCGGTGAGCTGGACCGAAGGTCCATCGGCATGCAGTCTTGATTCAAGCGTGAGCGGGCCAAGCCCCAGCGCGGCAACGGTTCATTTTCGCCGAAGATCGCCGCACGAGCCGCTGCAATTGAGCTTTGTCGTCGACCCGCACCTGACTTCATTGGCTGGTACCCAATCCGCAACCTTGGCAACCGGAGTCGCCGAACGGGTGCCGGTGGCGGGTCCGAATACCGCAACGCTGTTCCAGGTTTCGCTGACGGGAAACACCGGCGGGAGCCCCCGAATCGTGCTTTCCGGTGCCTGCAACCAAGCGGCAGCAAGCGATGGCGTGTGCTACTCGATCGCATCGACATCGTTCGAAAATTTTCCGCTGCGAATCACTGTGGAAGTGCAGATAGGCTCCGGTAGTGCCGGTCAAATCCATGCGTGGCTCGGTAATGACACCTCCGGGCCCCCGACTCTGGCGCTGGACGATCTCGACAATGAGCGCTGGGCAGGTGTCGACCGCGTCGGCATCGGTCTGAGTGACGTGTCACCAGCGCTTTTCGCGGCGATCGGGACGCAAGCCTTTACGTTCAGCGACATCTCGGTCAGCGACCCCGAGTTGTTCTGGAGTGGATTCGAGAATGACTCGGTTGGTGGGATAGCAATCAATGCCGGGGATCTTTCGACCATTCCTTTTTCACTGACAGGAAGCACTTGCGGCGGAAGCGTGCAACTACCGGTCATCGCATCGGGGAGCACACGACTCGCGGGCCCAACTGCCATCCATTCGCTGGCAGCGCCCAGCGCAAACCAGCGATGGGTGCAACTCTCATCGTCGGTGCCCGGCATGGTCGTTTTCGCGTGCCCTGCGGGTAGTGGACCTTCGGGTCCGTGTGTCCAGGGGAGCGTCGACCAGGGAATCGTGGCGATGCAACCGGGCAACTACCAGATCGTCGTCGGCAGCCTCTATCCGAGTTGTGGCGTGTACCAGGTCAACGTGGGAGGAACGCTGGGCCAGGCTGAGCCCTAGCGAGGGTCAAATGCCGCAGCGCCTGCTGGCAAGGATTCTGCAGGCCGACGCGGTCGAGCGTACTCAGTGTCGACCCGAAATTTCGTCGGCTTTCGACAGGGCTGCGGCTGCGGCGTCGGCATGCAGCTCGAACCACATCGCATTGAGGATGGCGAAGCTGCAGGCCAGGCCGACGCCGAGGATCCAGCTAAAGTACCACATGGCGGATGGCTCCTGTGTTCAGTACAGCGAGTGCGACTCGCGGATGTGCTTGAGGCTGACGCGCCCGCGCAGCACGCGGTAGACCCAGGTCGTGTAGGCCAGGATCAGCGGCATGAAGACGGTCACGGCGATCAGCATGAGGCCAAGCGTGTGCTGGCTCGACGAGGCGTCCCAGACGGTCAGGCTGCTGCGCGGATCGAGGCTCGAGGGCAGCAGGAACGGAAACAGCGCGAAACCGGCCGAGAACAGCATGGCGAAGACCATCATCGCGCTGGCGAGGAAGGCGCTGCGATGGTGCTGGCGACGCGCCAGCAGCGGCACGCCGGCGGCGAGTGCGATGGCGATCGCGGCGAGTGCGCAGGCCCAGCCACCGAGGGCGCCATCGGCGAGCCAGTGGCCGCCGACCATGACCTGCTTGGCCAGTGGATTCGATGGCGCGGCAGCCGCGGCGACGCCGTCGATCGCATAAGCCTCGATGCCGAACGCGAGCCAGGCGCCCGCGCCAAGATAGAGCACGATCAACGCAGGCGAGAGCCAACCCAGCAGGCGCTCGGCGCGCGGCCCGATCGGTGCCTCGGACTTCAACGCGGCCCAGGCGCATCCATGCAGCAGGAGCATGATCAGGGAAACACCGCCGACCAGCAGCGGAAACGGCCCGAGCAGATCGATCAGGCCGCCCTCGTAGCTCATGCGCAGGGTGTCGTCGAAGCGGAACGGCACACCGAGGAACAGATTGCCGATGGCGACGCCGAAGATCAGCGCCGGCACCACGCCGGACACCGTGATGACCCAGTCCCAGGCATTGCGCCAGCGTGGATCGGCGACCTTGTTGCGGAAGCTGAATCCGCCCGGGCGCAGGATCAGGGCGAACAGCACCAGCAGCATCGCGAAGTAGAAGCCCGAGAAGGCCACCGCATAGAGCAGCGGCCAGGCCGCGAAGATCGCGCCAGCACCGAGGACGAGCCAGACCTGGTTGCCTTCCCAGGTCGGTTCGATCGTTTCGAGCAGGGCACGGCGTTCGGTGTCGTCGCGGGCCAGCACGCGGACCAGGGCGGCGATGCCGAGATCGAAGCCGTCCATGATCGCGAAACCGGCCAGCAACACGCCGAGCAGCAGCCACCAGATGATCCTGAGGGTTTCGTAATCGATCATGCTTCTGGCCCTTCGTGGATCAGCGGTGTGCCTGACATTTCAGGCTCGCTTCGTTTGACTTTGGCATTTGTGCGTTCGTCCTTGAACGCAAAGCCAGAGCAGCGGCCATCCGTGGCCGCACTTTTCATAGAGGCGCTTCCGCTCATCCGGGATTCTCCGCGGATTGGTTCGGCCACATGCCGAGGCCGTCGGGGCCCTTGCGCGCGTAGCGCACCATCAGGAAGGCATCGACCACGGCCAGGGTCGTGTAGAAGATGACGAAGCCGATCAGGCTGGTCCAGACCTGGCTCGCCGAGACCGACGAGACACCAAGCGCGGTCGGCAGGATGCCTTCGATCGCCCACGGCTGGCGCCCGTGCTCGGCGACGATCCAGCCGAGTTCGGCGGCGACCCAGGGCAGCGGCAGGCTCCATAGCGCCACGCGCAGATACCAGCGCTTGCGGTCGAGCTGACGCTTCGAGGCGAGCCAGAACGAGTAGGCGAACAGGGCAATGAAGTAGAAACCGCAGGCGACCATGATGCGGAACGACCAGAACAGGACCGGCACGTTCGGAATCGTGCTGTCGGCAGCGCGACTGACGTCCTCCGGGGTCGCCGTCAGCGGATCGATGTTCAGGCGCGAGAGCAGCAGGGCGTAGCCGAGGTCGTCCTTGTGCGCCTCGAATTGCGCCCGCGCTTCGGCATCGTCCCGGTTGGTGCGAAGTTTCTGCATTGCCGCATAGGCGATGCGTCCGTTTTCGATCTTGTCGGCGGTTTCCTCGACGAGCTGGCTGATGCCAGGCAGCACGCCATCGAGCGAACGCGTGCCGATCAGGCCCATGACCCAGGGAATGTGCACGGCGTAGTGGGTCTTGCGTTCGGCCACGTCGGGCAGGCCGAACAGGGTGAAGGCGGCCGGCGGCGGCTCGGTCTCCCACATCGCCTCGATCGCAGCGAGCTTCATCTTCTGATGCTCGGTGATCGTGTAGCCCGATTCGTCGCCGAGCACGACCACGCTGAGCGCAGCGGCCAGGCCGAAGCTCGCGGCCACGGTCATCGAGCGCTTGGCGAAGTCGATGTTGCGGCCCCTGAGCAGGTACCAGGCGCTGATCGAAAGCACGAACATCGCGCCGAGCACGTAGCCGGCGCTGACCGTGTGCACGAACTTCGACTGCGCGACCGGATTGAAGAAGACTTCGCTGAACGAGGTCACCTCCATTCGCATCGTATCGATGTTGAACTCGGCACCGACCGGATTCTGCATCCAGGCATTGGCGGCGAGGATCCACAGTGCCGACATGCTGGTGCCGAAGGCGAGCAGCCAGGTCACGACGAGATGGGCGACGCGGCTGAGCCTGTCCCAGCCGAAGAAGAACAGGCCGACGAAGGTCGCCTCGAGGAAGAAGGCCATCAGGCCCTCGATCGCCAGCGGCGTGCCGAAGACGTCGCCGACATAGTGCGAGTAGTAGGCCCAGTTGGTGCCGAACTGGAACTCGAGGGTGACACCGGTGGCCACGCCCATGGCGAAGTTGATGCCGAACAGGATGCCCCAGAACTGGGTCATGCGCTTCCAGATCTCGCGTCCGGTCATCACATAGACCGACTCCATTATTGCGAGCATGAAGACGAGACCAAGCGTCAGCGGCACGAACAGGAAGTGGTACAGCGCGGTCAGCGCGAACTGCAGGCGCGAGAGGTCGACGACGGCGTGATCGATCATGGCTTCGCCTCCTGGCCGGCCGGCACCGAGAAATGCTGCTCGATCGCGGCCGGTGCGGTGTCGGCCCGCGGCAGGGGCCGGATCACGAGCACCCAGAGGGCGCTCAGTAGTACCAGCTTGACGACGATGATCAGGGCGAACTCGAGGGCAAAGCGCCGACCTCCGCGGCTGCGGAACCAGGAGCTCGGCACATCGCTGCGCTTGGTCGACATCGTCATAACCTTGTCGCGCAGTCTAGTCCGATCGGATTTCCATTTCGTGCGGCTAGCTGTCACAGCGTGCGGGTTTGCCGCACTTGAAAAAGATCGGGCCCGCCAGCGAGACCCGGGAATCGCGCGCACAAAAAACCCCGCGCGAGGCGGGGTTTCTTGTGCATGTTGCCGTTTTCCGTTGGCATCCCGGCTGGATCGTTTCCGATCCTGGGCCGGTGCGGCGGTCGCTCCCTTGACCTGGATTTGGCAGCCCCGGATGGATTCGAACCACCGAATGCCTGAGTCAGAGTCAGGTGCCTTACCGCTTGGCGACGGGGCTGTGGACGGATTAGCGCTTCGAGTACTGGGTCGCGCGACGGGCCTTGTGCAGACCGATCTTCTTGCGCTCGACCTCGCGCGCATCGCGGGTCATGAAACCGGCCTTGCGCAGCGGCGACTTGAGGTTCTCGTCGTACTCGACCAGGGCGCGGGCGATGCCGAGGCGGATGGCGCCGGCCTGGCCGGTCGTGCCGCCGCCGGAAACGCTGACCAGCACGTCGAACTTCTCGGTCGCATCAACCAGCTGCAGCGGCTGGCGCACGATCATGCGCGCGGTTTCGCGGCCGAAGAATTCGTCGAGGGCCTTGCCGTTGACCGTGATCGCGCCGCTGCCCTTGCGCAGGTACACGCGCGCTGCGGAGGATTTGCGACGGCCGGTGCCGTAGTTCTGCTGGATCGCTGCCATGACTGTCGATGCCTAGTAAATTAAATATCCAGCACTTGCGGCTGCTGGGCGGTATGCGGGTGGTTCGGGCCGGCGTAGACCTTGAGCTTGCGATACATCGCACGGCCCAGCGGGTTCTTCGGCAGCATGCCCTTGACGGCGATCTCGATGACGCGCTCCGGATGGGTCGCGAGCATGTCCTTCAGCGAGGTCGTCTTCAGGTTGCCGATGTGGCCGGTGAAGCGGTGGTAGTTCTTGTCATTCAGCTTGTTGCCGGTGACCGCGACCTTTTCGGCGTTGACCACGACAAGGAAATCGCCGGTATCGACGTGGGTCGTGTAGATCGGCTTGTGCTTGCCCTTCAGGCGGCGTGCAAGTTCGGTCGACAGGCGCCCCAGCGTCTTGTTGGTGGCGTCGACAATGAACCAGTCGCGCTTGACGCTTTCTGGCTTGGCGCTGATCGTCTTCATATCAAAACCTTGATGCCCCTGATGGGCTGGATGCGGCGAAAGGCGCGGGAGAATATAGGAAGCGCCCGCGCCACGCAAGTCTGAGCGCCCCGGAAAAGGCCGAGCGCAGCGAGCCGCGAATGATAGCATCAACGCATGGCCGAAACGACCCCTGGGCAATCCGGCAGCGCCATCGAGGCCCTGGCCGACCAATGCGTGATGTGCGGGCTCTGTCTGCCGCACTGCCCGACCTATGCCCTGGACCGCCATGAGTCGGAGTCGCCGCGTGGCCGCATCGTGCTGGCCCGCCAGTTCGCCCGCGGGGCCCTGCAACCCACGGCCGAGGCCGTCGCCCACCTGGACCGCTGCCTGGGCTGCCTGTCCTGCCAGGCGGTTTGCCCTTCCGGGGTCCGCTACGAGGCCATCCTGGTGCAGAGCCGGGCCCTGCTGGCTCCGTTGCGACCGGCGCCCGGCCCGCTGCGGCGCTGGCTGACCCAACCTGCGCGGCTGCGCCGACTGGCCGCGCTCAGTGCGTTCGTGCGTGCCGAGCGCTGGCTGCCGCGGCTCGGGCGCTGGCTGCCGGCCGCTTCGCCCCTGCGCCGGCTGGCCCTGGAAGTGCCGGCGGCGCCCAAACCCTTGGCTTCATCGACCCGGAATCCCCCGAATGCCGCCCCGCGCGGTCCCTTGACCCTGTTTCCGGGCTGCATCGCCAGTGTCTTCGACCGCGATACGCTGGCCGCGGGCCGCGTCCTGCTCGAGGCGCTCGGCTACGAGGTTCGCCTGCCGCAGGGAACGGTCTGCTGCGGCGCGTTGGCCCTGCACGCCGGTGACAGCGCGGGTGCAGCAGCGAGTGCAGCCGGCACCCGGGCGGCGCTGGAGTCGCTCGGCGCCGACCGCGTACTGGTCAGCGCATCGGGCTGCCTGGGCAGCCTGCGCGATCATGCCCTGGCCGGCAGCCACCTCGAGGTCGAGGACATCCTGGCCTTCGTGGCCCGGGATCCGGGACTCGAAACCCTGCGGTTCCGGCCGCTGGCCGCGCGCGCGGCCCTGCACCTGCCCTGTACGCAGCTCAATGGTGGCTCGGGGGCAGCACCGATCCGGGCCCTGCTCGGCCGGATTCCGGGCCTCGAAGTGCTCGAGTTGCCGGCGCAGCCACGCTGCTGCGGCGCGGCCGGCAGCTATTTCCTCGAGCACGCCGACCAGGCCGACCGTCTACGTGCCGATAGGCTCGACCAGGTCGTGGCCCAGGCGCCCGACCTGCTGCTGACCAGCAACATCGGCTGCCGGATCTTTCTCGGCAACGGCCTGCGCCAGCGCGCCTCGGCGGTGCCGGTCCGCCATCCGCTTGCCATGCTCGCCATGCAACTGGAAACTGCCCGCCCATGAACCCGCGTCCGCTCTCCCGAATCGACCGCATCCTCGTCGAAATCGAACGCGCCCTCGGCACCGCGTTCGATGCCGAGCCGATCGCCCGCCGGCCTTCGCCGGCCGGTGAACTGGCCGACGCCGACCTCGACGAGGCCGCCCGCCGCCATGCCGGCGGCCTGATGCGCATCAACCATGTCGGCGAGGTCTGTGCGCAGGCGCTCTACTCGGGCCAAGCCGCGGTCGCCCGCGATTCCGCCGTGCGCGAACAGCTGCTCGAGGCGGCGGCCGAGGAAACCGACCATCTGGCCTGGTGCGGCGAACGCCTGCGCGAACTCGGCGACCGCCCGAGCCTGCTCAACCCGCTCTGGTATGGCGGCGCCTACGCGATCGGCGCCGTGGCCGGCCTGGTCAGCGACCGCCTCAGCCTCGGTTTCGTGGTCGAGACCGAACGCCAGGTCGAGGCCCATCTGCAGGGTCATCTCGGCAAGCTGCCGGCAAGCGACCAGCGCAGCCGTGCGATCGTCACGCAAATGAAGGAAGACGAAGCCCGCCATGCCGAACTGGCCCAGGCCGCCGGCGGCGTCGCGCTGCCGGCACCGGTCCGCGGCGCGATGCGCCTCGCCGCCAATGTGATGCGGGCGGTGGCTTATAGGATCTAGGGATTCGGGATTCGAGATTGGGGATTCGGTAAAGCCGGCTCATGGCTGGCTGGTCGTTCCTCGCTCCAGCCCGCGAATTCTGGAGTCGGAACCGCGGCGTCGCCCGCAAAGCGGCGACCTGCGTTTCCCAATCCCGAATCCCCAATCCCGGCCTTCAGGCCAGATTGCGCCCGTGGAAGAGTTCCTCGATCTCGCGGCGGAGCAGGGCGCCGATGCGCTGGCGTTCCTTGAACGAGAGGTCGTCGGAGTGGGCTTCGAACAGGTAGGTGTCGAGGTCGAAGTCCTTGATGTGCATTTTCGTGTGGAACATGTTTTCCTGGTACACGTTGACGTCGAACATCTCGTATTTCTGGCGGATGTGCTTGGCCAGGTATTCCTGCACCGAGTTGATGCGGTGGTCCATGTAGTGCTTGCGGCCCTTCACGTCGCGGGTGAAGCCGCGCACGCGGTAGTCGGCGATGACGATGTCCGACTCGAAGCTGTCGATCAGGAAGTTGAGCGCCTTCAGCGGCGAGATGACGCCGCAGGTGGCCACGTCGATATCCGCGCGGAAGGTCGCGATGCCGTTGTGCGGATGCGTTTCCGGATAGGTATGGACGGTGATGTGGCTCTTGTCGAGGTGGGCGACGACGGCGCCCGAGATCGTGTCGCGACCGAGCTTCTCGACCACCGGCTCCTCGGAGATCAGGATCGTCACGCTGGCGCCCTGCGGATCGTAGTCCTGGCGCGCGACGTTGAGGATGTTGGCGCCGATGATGTCGGCCACGTCGGTCAGGATCGTGGTCAGGCGCTCGGCGTTGTAGGCCTCGTCGATGTACTCGATGTAGCGCTGGCGCTGGTCTTCCGACACCGCGTAGCAGATGTCGTAGATATTGAAGCTGAGCGCCTTCGTGAGGTTGTTGAAACCCTGCAAACGCAGACGGGGGATGGGCTTTACCACTGCGACGACCTCCGACCCGGACCCCGGGGAAACGGCGCGCATTATGGGGCAATCAGGCAGGTGAATAAACCTTTGTCATGCCGGCCCGGCCGATTTCCGCGCATCCTGTGATCATCATCCTCAGGTCACATTCATATGCATGCCCGCGCCGGCCAAGCCAACCGGCAGGCGCTGGCAGTCCGGCTGGCTCCCGGCTGGGCCAGGTTCGCCGTTCGCCTGGCCTCGGCGCTGGCGGCGCTTGCATGCGCGCCACGCCGGGCTGCCATCGGCTGCTTGCCGACACCTGAGAGCCGATTTGCAATAAGATTGAGGCGAGGCTGCGAATCAGGGGCGCAGTCGATGGAAAATTCCAGCCGCATATGACCTGCGAATGCGGCGCCATGGGAGAACCTCGCGTGAAAATGGCTGATTTCCGATACACCCTGCAGCGCAATGTCTCAAAGGTGCAGGCCCCGCCATCGCTGACGCCGGACCGCGAGGCCATGGAGCGGTTTCTCGGCATGTGCCATCGCCGGCGCTACCCGAACAAGACCGCGATCATCCGACCGGGCGATTCGGCCAACATTCTCTATTACGTCATCGACGGCTCGCTGACGGTCTCCTCGGAAGACGAGGAAGGCCGCGAGCTGATCCTCACCTATCTCAACCGCGGCGAGTTCATCGGCGAGATGGGCATCTTCGTCGAGACCCCGCGCCGCGAGGTCATGGTGCGCACGCGCACGCCGTGCGAGCTGGCCGAGATCGGCTACGAGCGCATGTTCAACCTGTTCGAGGGCCCGCTGCGCGACGAATGCCCGAAGATCCTGTTCGCGATCGGCTCGCAGCTGACCAACCGCCTGCTGCACACCAGCCGCAAGGTCAGCCGCCTCGCCTTCATGGACGTCACCGGCCGCGTCGGCAAGACCCTGATCGACCTGACCAACGAGCCCGATGCGATGACCCATCCGCTCGGCACCCAGATCCGCATCTCGCGCCAGGAAATCAGCCGCATCGTCGGCTGTTCGCGCGAGATGGTCGGACGCGTGCTCAAGCAGCTTGAAGAGCAGCGCATGATCGATGTCTCGGGCAAGACCATCGTCGTGCTCGGGCGCCGCGCGGATCCGCCCTGAAGCCGACGACGGGGCGGCTCAGAACCAGTCGACCCGGCGCACCGTTCGCCCGAGCGCCGCTTCGACCCGCTTCACGGTCTGCGGCCCGGCATTCACCAGCACCGCTTCGCGCGCCGCCCTGAGCATCGGGATGTCGCGCGAGGAATCGCTGTAGGCGATGTCCCAGGTTTCAGCAAGCCCATGCGCTGCGATCTGCACCGGTTTGCGCGCGCCGATGTTGTGCACATCCTTGCGCATGCCGAGCCGGCCTTCGCGCAATCGCGATGCGATGATTTCAAGATCGTGCAGGCCGACGGCCTCGAAGATCGCGCGGGCCAGGGTTTCCTCGCAACCAGTCACGATGACGACCCGATCGCCGTCGACGACATGGCGGCGCATCGCGGCAATGCCATCGCGGATGAAGATGCGCGGCCGCTGCACGAGCTCGGCGGCGAACGCGCGCGCCATCTCGCGGTAGCGCGCGGCGCCCACGCCGAGCAGGCCGATGCGCACGAACACGCCGGCCACCGGCATGCGCAACGAGCGGATCCCGGTCAACGGCAGCAGCAGCGGCACCGCGACCAGGGCAATCGAAAGCCGCCACCACGAGCGGCGCAGGCGCGAACGCACGAAGCGCGTATAGGCATCGCCGCGCATCAGCACGCCATCGAAATCGAACAGGACCAGGCGCTGTCGGCCTTCCGCCGTGCCTGGCGGAACGGCGCTTTCCAAAGAGGCGTCCATCAGTCGGCCTGGAACAGCGCGCGCAAGGCCACGCCCGGATCCTCGGCGCGCATGAACGATTCGCCGACCAGGAACGCACCGATGCCGGCTTCGCGCAGGCGCGCGACGTCGGTACGGGTCGCAATGCCGCTCTCGCTGACCAGCAGACGATCGGCCGGCGTCTGCCGACGCAGGTCCAGCGAGGTCTCCAGCGCCACCTCGAAGCTGCGCAGGTTACGGTTGTTGACGCCGATCAGCGGCGCCGGCACGTCGAGGGCCCGCTCCAGCTCGTCGGCGTCATGCACCTCGACCAGCACGTCGAGATCGAGCTCCGCGGCGAGCAGGCAGAGCTCGAGCAGGCGCGCGTCGTCGAGCGCGGCGACGATCAGCAGGATGCAATCGGCGCCGATCGCGCGTGCCTCGTAGACCTGGTAGGCATCGATCGTGAAATCCTTGCGCAGCACCGGCAAGGCGCAGGCGGCACGCGCCTGCTGGAGGAAGGCCTCGCTACCCTGGAAGAAATCCGCATCGGTCAGCACCGAAAGGCAGGTTGCACCGCCCTTCTCGTAACTGCGCGCAATCGCGGCCGGATCGAAATCGGGGCGGATCACGCCCTTGCTCGGGCTCGCCTTCTTGACCTCGGCGATCACCGCCGGCTGGCCGGCTTCGAGCCGCGATTCGATCGCCGCCGCGAAGCCGCGCGTGTCGGCGAGGTCGGCGCAGCGCGCGACCAGCTCGCGCAGCGGCGTGCGCGCGCTGCGCTCGGCGATTTCCTCGACCTTGCGGGCAAGGATACGGTCCAGAATGTCACTCATCGGTGCCCCTGTTCACTCATCATCATCGAATCGTAGGAAGCGGCTTCAGCCGCGATGCTCTTCGTTTCATATCCAAAGCAAGGGCATCGCGGCTGAAGCCGCTTCCTACAAGGGTTTCTCGACGGCCAGCCGCTGCGTGGCGCGCACGAATTCGTCGAGCTTGGCCCGGGCCGCGCCGCTTTCAATGGCCGCACGGGCCAGACCGATGCCCTCGGCGATCGAACCCGCTGCATTCGCCGCGTACAGCGCCGCGCCGGCATTCAGGCTGACGATGTCACGGGCCACCCCGGGCCGGTTCTCCAGCGCCTCGAGTACGCGCTCGCGCGACTGCTCGGCATTGTCCACGCGCAATTGCTGGCCGGAGGCCATGGCCAGGCCGAATTCCTCGGGATGCACTTCGTATTCATGGACGACGCCGTCACGAAGTTCGCCGACCAGGGTCGCCGCACCGAGCGAGATCTCGTCCATGCCGTCCTTGCCCCAGACCACCAGCGCATGGCGCGCGCCGAGCTGCTTGAGCACGCGCACGAGGATGCCAACCAGGTCGGGATGGAAGACGCCGAGCAGGATGTTCGGCGCGCCGGCCGGATTGGTCAGCGGACCGAGGATGTTGAAGATCGTGCGCACGCCCATTTCGCGGCGCACCGCCGCGACTGCTTTCATCGCCGGATGATGGATCGGCGCGAACATGAAGCCGATGCCGACCTCCTCGATGCAGGCGGCCACCTGGGCCGGTTGCAATTCGATCGCGGCACCGAGCGCCTCGAGCACGTCGGCGCTGCCCGATTTCGACGACACGCTGCGGTTGCCGTGCTTGGCCACGCGCGCGCCGGCAGCGGCCACGACGAACATCGAGGCCGTGGAGATGTTGAAGCTGTTGCCGCCGTCGCCCCCGGTGCCGACGATATCGACGAAGTGCTCGCGCTCGGCGACGATCACGGGCGCGGCCAGCTCGCGCATGACCTCGGCCGCCGCGCTGATCTCGCCGATGCTTTCCTTCTTCACGCGCAGGCCGGTCAGGATCGCCGCCAGCATCGCGTCGGAGACTTCGCCGCGCATGACCTGGCGCATCAGCGCGACCATCTCGTCATGGAAGATCTCGCGATGCTCGATGGCGCGCTGCAGGGCCTGTTGGGGCGTTATCGACATGTCAGTTTCGTCTCAATCGCTTCCGTAGGAGCGCCTTCAGGCGCGATGCTTTTCCGGGGCGCATCGTCGAAAGGCATCGCGCCTGAAGGCGCTCCTACGCCGGTGCCGGCGAATGCGTGGATGTTGCGCGCGTTCATCGACGCAGAAAATTCCGCAGCAAGGCATGGCCATGCTGGGTCAGGATCGATTCGGGATGGAACTGCACGCCTTCGACGGCGAGCTCGCGATGGCGAAAGCCCATGATTTCGTCGCGACTGCCGTTGGCGCTCTCGGTCCAGGCCGTGACTTCGAGGCAATCGGGCAGCGAGTCCTTGTCGACCACGAGCGAATGATAGCGCGTGGCCTCGAACGGATTGGGCAGGTCGCGGAACACGCCCTTGCCGGTATGGTGGATCGGCGAGGTCTTGCCGTGCATGATCTGGCGCGCACGCACGACCTTGCCGCCGAAGGCCTGGCCGATCGCCTGGTGGCCGAGGCAGACGCCGAAGATCGGCACAACGGCCGAAAGCTCGGCGAGCAACTCAAGCGACACCCCGGCTTCGTTCGGCGTGCACGGCCCGGGCGAAATCACGATGGAACTCGGTTTGAGCTCGGCAATCTGCGCCACCGACAACTCGTCGTTGCGCACCACCTTGACGTCCTCGCCCAGCTCGCCCAGGTACTGCACGAGGTTGAAGGTGAAGCTGTCGTAGTTGTCGATCATCAGCAGCATGGCGGGCGCCCAGGGTTCGATCCGGGCGTGACGCCAGCGGAAGCGGCCGCCGATTGTATAGGCGAACCGTGCGGGCCTCCATCGACGCGGGAGGGTCCCGGCCCGCCGCCGATAGTGTCGGCCGCGGGCCGCTGCTGCCGGAAGCCGGATCGCTCTGGCCTCAGCGCGGCAGGTCGAACAGCAGGAACTCGGCGTCGTTGCCACCGTCGACCACCACCGCCGTTTCGTCGGTAATCTTCAGGGCGTCACCGCCCTTGAGGGCAATGCCGTTGGCCGACAGGGAACCGCGGATCAGGTGCAGATAGGCGATGCGGCCCGGCTCGAGCGCGTGCTGCAGACGATCGGCGCCATCGACGATCGAAGCGTAGATGGCCACATCCTGATGCACGAGCACCGAACCTTCGCGGCCATCGTCCGAAGCGATCAGACGCAGCCGTCCGCGCTTGGATTCCGTCGGGAAGTGCTTCTCCTCGTAGCTCGGCGCGATGCCACGGCGCTCGGGGATGATCCAGATCTGCAGGAAGTGCACCGGTTCGCGGTTCGAGTGATTGAACTCGCTGTGCTGCACGCCGGTTCCGGCGCTCATGCGCTGCACGTCGCCGTAGCGGATGACCGAGCCGGTACCCATGCTGTCCTTGTGCTCGAGGGCGCCATCAAGCACGTAGGAGATGATCTCCATGTCCTGATGGGCATGGGTTCCGAAACCCTGGCCTGGCTGCACGCGGTCCTCGTTGATCACGCGCAGGGGACCAAAACCCATATGTGCCGGATCGTGGTAGCCGGCGAACGAAAAACTGTGGCGCGACGACAGCCAGCCGTGCTCGGCCGGACCACGGTCCTCGCCTTTGTGGACTTGCAACATGATGCTTCTCCTGATCCTGTTCAAATTCATCGACACTTGAATTTCGGCTACTTGACGGGCCCGAACTCAGTGCTACCTTGGATGACGCGCATTATCCGCCCAGCAAACCGATTCCAAAAACGAGTAATTTCCGTGTCTATCATCGATTTCTTCGAATGTTGCGCCTGAGCCTCGATGCGCTCGAGGTCGTCGACGCGATCGATCGCCGCGGCTCGTTCTCGGCGGCCGCACGCGAGCTGTTCCGGGTGCCCTCGACGGTCTCCTACACGGTGGCCAGGCTTGAGGAAGACCTCGGCGTGGCGCTGTTCGAGCGTCACGGCCCACGCGTGGTCCTGACCCAGGCCGGCCAGGAGCTGCTGCGCGAGGGCCGACACCTGCTGAAGGCGGCCGAGGATCTGGAACATCGGGTTCGCCGCGTCGCCTCGGGCTGGGAAACCGAGTTCGCCATCGGCATCGATTCGATGTTCGCGCCGATCTGCCTGCGCGCCGAAATCGAAGCCTTCTGCGCGGTGGCCGAACAGACCCGCCTGCGCATCGCCCAGGAGACCCTGTCTGGTACCTGGGAGTCGCTGCTCGATCATCGCGTCGACCTGCTGGTCGGCGCCGCCGGCGATGGCCCCTCCGGAGGCGGCTATGGCTCGGTACCGCTTGGCACCATGCAATTCGTTTTTGCCGTCGCGCCCGAACACGCCTTGGCGCGCCTGCGGCGACCGCTCGGCAAGGGCGATCTGCAGGCCCACCGGGCCATCGTTGCGGCCGACTCCGCGCGCCGACTGGCGCCGCGCACGGTCGGCGTCATGCTCGGGCAGGACACGCTGACCGTACCCGACATGCGCAGCAAGCTCGACTTCCAGCTGGCGGGGCTCGGCTTCGGCTTCCTGCCGAAGGCGTGCGCCCAGGCCGCCATCGATGCCGGTCGCCTCGTCGCCCTGGAGGTCGAGGAGCCCAAACCCGACGAGACCTTTCACCTCGCCTGGCGCACCGAAGAGGGCGGGCAGGCACGCGCCTGGTGGCTGCACGCGATGGGCCAGCCGAACGTGTTCGACCGCATGCTGCGTCATTGCATCGAACCTTCATTCATGGCGGAGGCTGTGCCTTGACCCCTTCTGCGTTGCCGCACCCGAACGAACTGATAACCCTGGTCATCCGCCACCTGATCCGGCCTGGCCTCGCACCAGCCTATGAAGCGTGGCTCAGCCGGATCATGCCGATCGCACATGACTTCCCTGGCCATCTTGGTACCCAGGTGATTCGTCCGACGACTGCGTCGGAGCCCTACACGATCGTGATCCGCTTCATCGACAGCGAACATCTGAATGCATGGATGGGTTCGCCGCAGCGGCGCGCACTGATTGCCGAGATCACGCCGATCCTGGCCAGCCCCGATACTTTTGAAACACATCCCGGTGCGGCGTTCTGGTTCACGCCGAGCGTCGTCGGCAGCCGCGCGCCCGTACGCTGGAAGCAGGCCCTGCTGACCCTGCTCGTGATCTATCCATTGACCGTGCTGGTGCCGTTCCTCCTGCACCCGCTGTTCGACGCCGTGCCCTGGTTCGCAACCCAGCCGCAGCGCGGACTGCTGGTCACGCTGTGCATGGTGCTGCTCGTCGTCTACCTGATCATGCCGCGGATGACGCGTTGGCTGGCGGGGTGGCTGACGCGCTGAATCAGACCGGCTGCGGACTCTCGCCGGCAGCCTCGCCGGGGGTTGGCAACTGGTTGGCCGCCTCGAGGCGCTGGGCCAGGCGCACCAGCGATTCGACCGAATCGCACATGCTGCGCGCGATTTCACTTTCGCCCATGATCGTGGCGTCCGCGCCGGCCTTGTGCAGATAGGCGACCTCCTCGTCGGAGTGCGCGCGCGCAAGGATGGCCAATCCCGGATTGGCCTCGCGGGCCAGCTTGATGATCGGGCCCGCCTCGAGGGCCTGGGAGATCGCCACCAGCAGCGCGCGCGCGCTGCCCAGATGGGCGTCGCTGAGCACTTCGGTCGAGACTGCGTTGCCGAAGATGCACGGAATGCCGAGCTTGCGCGCGTCGATGCAGTGGTCGCGGTCGGAATCGATCAGGACCAGCGGCATGCCGTGCTCGTGCAGCGCCCGGGCCACGCGCGAACCGACCTGGCCATAGCCGACCAGGATGATGTGGTTGGCGGTCGGAATGGCGGCGCGATCCGGCAGGATATCGTCTTCGCGGCTATCCAGTGAGCGCTCGGCGGCCGCATGGATCTCAGGCCCGTGAGCGGCCGACCAGCGATCGAGCAGGACGAACAGCATTGGATTGACGATGATCGAAAGCAGCGCGGCGGCGAGGATCAGGTTGCGCGCGTCGGGGCTGAGCAGACCGAGGCTGACGCCCAGCGCGGCGAGGATGAAGGAAAACTCGCCGATCTGGGCCAGCCCGGTGGCCAGGGTCAGCTGGGTCTGCTTCGGCTGGCGAAAGATGCGGGTGACGATGAAGCCGCAAAACGAATTGCCGAGCACGATGATCAGGAAGGTGGCGAGGATCGCCAGTGGTTGCTCGAGCAGGATGTGCGGATCGAACAGCATGCCGACCGAAACGAAGAACAGCACGGCGAAGGCATCGCGCATCGGCAGCGAATCGTTGGCCGCCGCATGGCTGAGCTTGGACTCGTTGAGCATGACCCCGGCGAGGAACGCACCGAGCGCGAAGGAAACCTCGAAGATCGCCGCGGAAACATACGCCACGCCAAGCGCGATCGCGAGCACGGCCAGGGTGAACAGTTCGCGCGAGCCGATGCTGGCGGTGCGCTCGAGTGCCCACGGAATGACGCGCCGGCCAATGGCCAGCATCAGCACGATGAAGACGGTGACCTTGCCAAGGGTCCAGCCCAGTGCACTGAGCAGGCTGCCGCGAGCGCCGGCATCGGCCGCATCACCGCCGAGCACGCCGGCCAGCGGCGGCAGCATGACCAGCACGAGCACCATCAGCAGGTCTTCGACGATCAGCCAGCCGATCGCGATGCGACCGCGCTGGGTTTCGAGCAGGCGGCGTTCCTCGAGCGCGCGCATCAGGACCACCGTGCTGGCCACGGACAGGCAGACCCCGAAGATCAGCCCCGAACCCCAGCTCCAGTCCATGAACCAGCCGAGCAGCATGCCGAGACTGGTCGCCACGAGCACCTGGAACAGGGCGCCGGGCACGACGATCTTGCGCACCGCCCAGAGGTCGCCGATCGAGAAGTGGAGGCCCACGCCGAACATCAGCAGGATCACGCCGATTTCGGACAGTTGCTGGGCGATCGCCGAGTCGGCCACGAATCCGGGCGTGAATGGACCGACCACGACCCCGGCGACGAGATAGCCGAACAACGGCGACAGGCGCAGGCGCTGGGCCAGCATGCCGAACACGAAGGCCAGGCAGATGCCGCCGACGAGCATCGCGATCAGGGGCGTATGGTGCACGTTCGTCCCTCCTTCACCCGCGCGAGCATCGCTCGGGCGTGGACTTCACTATAGCAAGCGTCGATCGGGCCACGCGCTCGGCACACGCCCATGCACGGCGCGCGTGCGGCGCGGCCGGGTCGAATTGAAGGGACCTGCCTGAGATCAGCGAACGGGGCAGTACTCGAGCTTCGGGATGTCGGCGTAGAACGACCACAGCTGCGAGTAACCACTCAGCAGCTCGGCCTGCAGCGCCGCCGACCAGACCCTGCCGCAGGCGGCATGGCGCGCCTTCGCGTCGGCCGGGCAGGCGTCGGTGAACGTGTAGTAATCCGATGCCTCGCTCATCGTGCAATGACAGGTCACGCTGCCGTCCGCATGCACCGCGCACGGGGCGTCGAGGCAGAACGCCCAGACTCCGGCATCCTCCCCCGTGCACGCGAGCGAGTGCTTGGCCGCTTTTTTCGCGGTGCGCGTGAGGTCCCAGACCGAGAACGTCGAGGTCAGCGTCGCGGCGCGCGATTGGCAGGTCGAATCGCCGATGTTGAGTCCATCGAGTGGGCCTTCACAACGGCAGGTCGCGTGCTGCGGATCCTTCGCGTCGATGCTGCAGGCGGCCGACGAGCACAGCGCGTAGCGTCCGTCGCAGATCTGCTGGCCGCCGGAACTGTTGGCGCGAGCCAGCGTGAGCGCGGAGACACCGGCAAGCACGACCGATGTGAGGATCGACGCGAAGCGGAATCCGGAGTCCATGGCAACGTCCTCGAAGCGAAGGTCATCGCAGGCTAGCATCCACTCTGCGCGAACTTCCAGTTCTATCGATGTGGCGCCCGTGGAATCGCAAGAGCCACGTCTGCTCAGAGGCCAGCGGCCGCCTTCGTGACCGCACGGAACAGGGCGCGGCCTTTGTTCATCGTCTCCTCCCACTCGGTAGCGGGATCGGAGTCGTAGACGATGCCAGCGCCGGCCTGCACATGCAGGCGCCCGTCTTGGATCACTGCGGTGCGGATCGCGATCGCGGTGTCGGTGTCGCCGTCCCAGCCGATGTAGCCGATCGCGCCGGCGTAGATGTTGCGCTTGATCGGTTCGAGTTCGCGGATCACCTCGAGCGCGCGGATCTTCGGCGCGCCGCTGACCGTGCCGGCCGGGAACGATGCCTTCAGTACATCCATGGAATTGAGGCCCTCGCGCAGCTCGCCTTCGACCTGGCTGACGATGTGCATGACGTGCGAATAGCGCTCGACCACGAAACTGTCGGTGAGTCGCACCGTGCCGGTCCTGCTGACCCGGCCGACGTCGTTGCGGCCGAGGTCGATCAGCATCAGGTGCTCGGCACGCTCCTTCGGATCGGCGAGCAGCTCGGCCTCGAGGGCAAGATCTGCTTCGGGAGTCGCGCCGCGCGGGCGCGTGCCGGCAATGGGACGCAAGGTCACGCGGCCCTTCTGTTGGCGCACGAGGATCTCCGGCGATGAGCCGACGATCTGGGTCGCGCCGAGGTCGATGAAATACATGTACGGCGACGGATTCATCGAACGCAGGGCGCGGTAGACGTCGACCGGCCGCGCGCGGAACGGCACGCTGAGGCGCTGCGACAGTACGACCTGGAAGATGTCGCCAGCGCGGATGTAGTCCTGGGCCCGGCGCACGGCGTTCTCGAAGCCTTCGCGCGTGAAGCCCGATACGAAGTCCGATTCATCCAGGGGCTTCGGATCGAGCGTTTCCGGATAGCTCGAGCCCGCGTGGCGCAGGCGGAATGCGAGCTGGTCGAGGCGCCGGCAGGCCTGCGCGTAGGCCTGCGGCTGGGCCGGTTCGGCATGTACGATCAGGTATAGCCGGCCCTTGAGGTTATCGAAGACCGCGACTTCCTCGCTCAGCATCAGCAGCGCGTCGGGCGTGCCGAGCGGGTCGGGCTTGTCGTCCATGGCGAATCGCGGTTCGATCCAGCCGATCGTTTCGAAGCCGAAATAGCCGACCAGCCCGCCGGTGAAGGCCGGCATGTCGGGCAGCACCGGCACGCGGTACTGCGCCCGCAACGCTTCGATCTCGGCGAGCGGATCGGCCAGTTCGCGCGTCTCGACGACTTCACCGAGGTCCTCGATGCGAAGCGTGCGCCCGCGCAGCGAATGGATGCGCCGGCAGGGCAAGCCGATGATCGAGTGGCGTCCCCAGTTCTCGCCGCCCTGCACCGACTCGAGCAGGTAGGCATAGGGACCATCGGCGAGCTTGAGGTAGACCGAAAGCGGCGTGTCGAGATCCGAGAGCACCTCGCGCATGACCGGAATGCGGTTGTAACCCTGCGCGGCGAGCGCGTTGAATTCGTCCTGGCTGATCACGAAACGGGTCTTCGGCGGCGGGCGGCCCGAGAAGATAGCAGGGCCCAACCGGGTGCAAAAGCGCCGTCTGGATCCACCAGGGAGGATCTGAACAAGTGGAACAACCGCCACGACGCCTGCCTGCGCGCAGGCAGGCGTCGCCCAAGCGATTGATTCAATGAACCAAGGGTGGCGTCCACAAGGCCCGGCCCAGGCGTCGCGCCAAATCCCTATCCGTCGCCGAATCCGTCGGCGAAGATGGCATCGAGGACGACCACGGCCGGATCGCGGACGATGTCGTAGTCGCCGCTGCCGAGTGGCGATTCGCGGCCCCAGTAGAGCTCGACGAGACCGGGCGACGCGCCGACCAGCGGGTGGGGTTCGACGTCGTTCTCATCGGCGCTCGCCGTCACGACGATGTCATCGCTCCAGTTCGCCCCATCCGCCGAGCGGCGCGCCGCGATGTCGAACTGGCCACCGGCCTCGCGAATCCAGAACAGGACGAACGCATCGTCCCGCATCACCACCGGCAGTGAATCGTGGTTGTTGCCGCTCGTCGCAAACGCCTGCGCCGGCGCGCCCCAGTCGCGCAGGTCGGTCGTGGTCTTGACCCACATCTGCAGGTCCGTGCCGCCGGTCTGGTAGCTGGCCAGATAGAGGCCGTCGCTGTCACGATAGGTGATCCGCGGCAACTGGCCATTGGCGTTGATCGCGGTCTGTTGTGCATCCCAGGTCACCCCGCCGTCGCTCGATTCGGCGACGTAGACGCCGCCCGAGAGGCGCTGGTAGCTCATCGTCAGCCTGCCGTCCGCGCGGCGGATCACGTGCGGATTGACCTCGCCGCCGGTCGCCCAGCCGAGGTCGAGCATGCCCTGTTCGCTGAAGGTGATGCCGTCGCTGCTGGTCGCGCGCCACAGGCGGTAGCTCGAACCCGCGCCACTGCCCTTCAGATAGAACAGCGCAAACGCACCCGGTGCCGTCTCGACCAGGGCCGGGTGGCGTTCGTTCGCGGCGCTCGCGATGATCGGGACCGGTGGACTCCAGGTCTGGCCGCCGTCGATCGATCGGGTCAGCCACAGGTCGCCGGACACCGACGCATCCAGGCGTTCGAAGACGACGATGCGGGCGCCGCCGCTGCTCGCGCGCAGGATCGCGGCCTGGTAGTCGAGCCCGCTGCCCGAGGTCACCGGTTGCACGCTGGCCGCGGCCAGCGCCGGCAACATGCCGAGCAGCACGAAGGCGCATGCACGAATCATGGTCATGTGGAATCACTCTCGCTGAGGCGTCGGCGCGGCATGCCGGCCAGGCGCAGGCTGAATTCGACGCCGCTGCCGTCGGCGAGATTCGCCGCCGAGGCGCGTCCACGGTGCAGCTCGGCGACCAACCGCACGACATGCAGGCCGAGCCCGAGATGGGGTGTCTCGCCGGCCGTCCGACTCGAGCGTTCGCGCAGGCTCACGAGCGAATCGAACAGGCGATCCTGGAGCTGCCTCGGCAGCGCGGGGCCGCTGTTGGCCATCGTCACGAGCACGCCGCCATGCTCAGCGCGCAGGCCGATCGCGATCCAGCCATCCTCGGCGCTGAACGAGCGCGCGTTGTCGAACAGCTTGTCGAGCGCCTGGGCGAGCAGGTCCGGTGCGCCATGGAACGGCAGCGGCGAGTCCGGCAGGCTCACGCGCAGGTCACGCGTGCCGGCCAGGGCCCGATAGCCTTCGGCGCATCCGGCGACCAGCGCACGCAGGTCGAAGTCCTCGGCATCGGCCGATGCGATGGCGCGCTCGACGCGACTCGATTCACTCATCGCGCGGACGATCGCACCGAGCCGTCCGGCCCCGTCGCGGGCGCGGTCGAGATAGGACTGCGAGTCGGCCGGCAAGCCCTGGTGATCGAGATTGTCGAGCGAGGACTTGACGATCGCGAGCGGTGTGTTGAGCTCGTGCGAGAGTTTCGAGGCCAGCGTGCGCAGGTACTCGGTGTAGGCCTCGACTTCGTCGAACAGGCGGCCGAAGCTGCGCGCGAGGTCGCCCAGTTCGTCGTTGGCGTCCGCCAGCGGCAACGGGCCTGACAGGCGGCCGCCGGCGCGCGTGGCGCGCTCGGTGGCATTGCGCAGGCGCCGGATGCGCCAGCTCAACAGGCCGCCGAACAGCAACAGCAGTGCGGCGGTGACGAGCAGGGCCAGCAGGCTCGCGCCGAGCAGACTCGACAGGGCACGGTTGGCCAGCATCGGCAAGGCCGGATTGGCCTGTTCGAGGACGAGGGCGCCGAGCAAGGCATCGCGGCTGCGCAAGGGCACCGCGGCGACCAGCAGCACGCCGCCGTCGTCGCTCGATCGCCATCCGGTCGCCGGCGCCCCGGACAGGGCCTGCCAGAGATCCTCGCCCTGCAGGCGCGGGTCGATCGTGCCGAACGCGTCCACGTTCGGTCGCCTCGCCGTCGCATCGGTGGACTCCGGGGCGAGCAGGTTGCGATAGATCAGTCCGGCCAGCCAGCCCTGCTGGGCGGACGAGGGCGCCACCGCATCGAGCGAACCGCCCGCGGCGACCAGCCAGCCATCGGCAGAAACCATGCGCACGCGCACGTGTTCGGGGGCCAGTCGCGCCAGCATGTGCGCGGTCGTTTCGTTGTAGCCGAGCAGGGCCAGCGCCTGTCCCGGCACCGGATCCGGCACCGCCGAGTCGTGCACGTCGAAGCGCAGGTGGTCGGGTACTTCGTCGCGTCGCATGCGCAACTCGATGCTGTAGCTCGAGCCGTCTTCCTGCCATTCGCCGGTCAGGCGATCGGGAAACGGGCCGATGCCGTCGATGGCCGGCGCATCGAAGCTGCCCGGAGCCGCGCTGGCGATCCGGTAGCGCCGGCTCTGATCGCCTCGGCTCAGGACCAGGTCGAGATAGTCGCTGCGTGCGATCGCCGGGTCGCGCGCGTCGACGCGCTGGCGGGTTGCATCGCGGACCTGGGCGAACAGGTAAAGCCACTGCGCATCCTCGGCGAGCATGACCTCGAGTTTCGCGCTGTCGCCATCGGCGGCGAAAGTCTGCGCATAGGCACGGAACGGTTGCCAGTCATCGGCGTAGCCATCGATCCGCAGCACCGTGCTGCGCTCGTGCACATAGAGTGCGGCATCGGGTTGCGGCGGCTCGATGCCGAGCACGTCGAGTGCGCGCGCCAGGGTGCTCGCCGAGGCCAGCAGGGTCTGCTCCTGGCCCTGGCGCAACACCGCCTCGGTCTGGCGCACGAACTGCCAGCCAGCCCAGGGCAAGGTCAGGGTCGAGAGGGCGACGAGCAGGAGTTTCAGGCGGAGGGACATTCAGGGGCCGGGAATGGAGAATGGGGAATGGAGAATCGATGAGGAGCAGTGCTTTTCAAGATTCCGCTCTGCTTATTCAAATGGCCATTCAGCAATCGAAGCTCGCTCGGCAACTGCGATGGTTGAATCATTTCGGGAAACCCGGCTTTTTCCATTCCCGACTCCCCATTCCCGACTCCCCATTCCCCATTCCCAGTTCCAACTCATTCCCGGCTCCAACCCATTCCCTATTCCCCATTGTCCATTCCCGGCTAGCCCCGACCAACCCACCGATACCCCGCACCATGCACGGTGTCGATGGCGTCGAAGGCCGGGTCGATGGCGAGGAACTTGCGGCGGATGCGTTTGATGTGGGAGGTGATGGTGGCGTCGTCGACGACGACCTGGGCGTCGCGCATGAGTTGTTCGCGGCTCTTCACGTGGCCGGGGAAGCGCACGAGGGTGTGCACCATCCAGAATTCGGTCACGGTCAGCGGCACTTCCTCGCCGTTCCAGGTCACGCGCATGCGTTCGGATTCGAGGCGCAGCGGGCCCTGTTCGTGGACGCTGTCGGCGACGGTCGGCTTGCGCAGCGCCTCCATGCGCCGGAACAGCGCGCTGATGCGTGCAGCGAGCTGGTGGAACGAGACGTCCTTGGCCAGGTAGTCGTCGGCGCCGAGGCGTAGTCCGGAAATCACGTCGAAATCCGAGTCGCGCGCGGTCAGGAAGATGATCGGCAGGGTCGGCGCCCTGGCCCGCAGGCTGCGACAGAGGTCGAAGCCGCCCTCGGGTTCGTCGCCGAGGCCGACATCGATGATGACCAGCTCGGGCATGCGCTGGGCGAAGGCGGTTTCGGCCTCGATGCGACCGGCATGGCCGCGCACTTCGTAACCGGCGCGGGTCAGGGCCTCGACATAGTTGGCCCGGATCAACGGTTCGTCTTCGACGATGGCGATGCTGCGCGGCATTGGCGGTACTCCCGGGACTGGAATCGAGCTTACGCAGCGCCGCGGGCCGTGCGCAATGCGCGGGGCGCATTTGCCCGCAAATCGCCAGAACTCGTCGCCGGCCTGCCCGCGTCGCGTCGCCGTCGCGGCCGCGGCCGACGCTGCAATGGCAGCGAACCCGACCGGAGCGTGCGATGAAAGCGAACCGCAGCGAAAAAGACACCGATCTCGAACGCGGCTTCGAGCCGCTGCGTACGATCTTCGCCCTGCTCGTCCTGCTGCTCGGCTTCGCCGCCGGCGCGCGCGCCGAAACCGGATTCGGCACGATCAAGGCAACGGCCAGGGACGGCCAACCTTTCGAACTCGTTGCGCTGGCCAGCGATGTCCACTACCAGATCGGCGGGCTCATCGCCGAAGCCAGCATCCGCCAGCGCTTCAGCAATTCCAGCAACGACTGGGTCGAGGTCGAGTACCTGCTGCCCCTGCCCGACGGCGCGGCCGTGCACGACATGACCCTGCGGGTCGGCGAGCGCGTCATCGTCGGCGAGATCCGCGAGAAGGAACAGGCCCGCGCCGAATACGTCGAAGCCGCGGCCAGCGGCAAGCGTGCGGCCCTGGTCGAGGCCGACCGGGCCAACCTGTTCCGCACGGCGGTGGCGAATGTCGGACCGGGCGAGACGATCGAAGTCGAGGTGCGCTGGTGGCAGACGATCCAGTATCGCGACGACCGCTTCACGCTGAGCCTGCCGCTGACCTATACCCCGCGCTATGCCTCACAGCAGGCCCTCTCCGCCGAAATTCCGAGCATCGACGACGCCCTGGCCGGATATGACTATGAGCGCCTCTCGACCACGCACGACGACGTCCACTCGAACAACGCGCCACGGGTCGAGGTCCGCATCGATCTCGATCCAGGCGTAAGCCTGAGCCGCATCGAGAGTTCGAGCCACGCGATCACGGTCGCCCGTCGCGGCGCGGCCTATTCGATCAGCCTCGCCGATGGCCCGGTGCCGGCCGATTGCGACTTCGTGCTCGAGTGGACGCCGGTCCTCGGAAAGGCGCCGGCCTCGGCGGTGCTGACCGAAACCGTCGACGGCGACACCTATGCGATGGTCATGATGCTGCCGAACAGCCAGCTCAGCCGTCCGCTGCCGCGCGAGCTGATCCTCGTCATCGACACCTCGGGCTCGATGGGCGGCGAGTCGATCCGCCAGGCCCAGGCCGCGCTCGACCTCGCCCTGGCCTCGTTGCGCCCGAACGACCGGTTCAACGTGATCCAGTTCAATTCGGTCACCGAGGCCCTGTTCGACAGCGCCGTGCCGGCCAGCCCGCGCGACGTCGCCCTGGCCCGCGAGTGGGTCGGTCGCCTGTACGCCACTGGCGGCACCGAAATGCTCGGTGCGCTGCGCACGGCCCTGCAGGGTACGCCGCCACCCGGCTACGTGCGCCAGGTCGTGTTCGCCACCGATGGCGCGGTCGACAATGCCGCCGGCCTGTATAGCCTGATCGATCGCGAACTGGGCCAGTCGCGGCTGTTCCCGATCGGCATCGGCAGCGCGCCGAATGCGCAGTTCATCGCCCGCGCGGCGACCTCGGGTCGCGGTTCCTCGATCGTGATCCGCGGCCCGGCCGAGGTTGGCGAGCGCATGCGCGAACTGTTCGGAAAACTCGATCGCCCGGCCCTGCGCGACCTCAGCCTGAGCTGGCCCGGCACGGCCGAGGTCTATCCTGAGCGCCTGCCCGACCTGTATGCCGGCGAGCCGCTGCTGGTCGTGGCCCGGGTGTCCGCTCTGAACGGGACCCTCGAGGCGCGCGCTGCCAGCAGCGAGGCGCCGTGGGCGGCCTCGCTGGCGCTCGCTCGCGCGGCCACGGCTGGCGGAATCGCGCGGCTCTGGGCGCAACGCAAGATCGAGAGCCTCGAACAGTCGCTCGAGCGCGGCGCCAATGCCGCCGAGGTCCGCAACGAGGTGCTCGGGCTGGCCATCGCGCACCATCTGGTCAGCCCGTACACGAGCCTGATTGCGGTCGACCGCACCCCGGCACGCGACCCGATGCTCGACCTCGCCTCGCATCGCATCGCCAACGGCCAGCCGGCAGGCAGCCTGGCCTATGCGGCGACCGCGACCTCGGCGCCGCTGCAGTTCCTGATCGGCCTGGTTCTGCTTGCCCTGGCTGCCCTGCTGGCCTGCGGCGGACGTCGCCGCGGCGATCTGGCTGCTTGATCAGACCGTCCCTGACCCACTGAACCAGGAGATCCGTCATGTCTTTTTCACTCTTTGCACAACGCCGCGGCAACGCCGCTTCGACGCAGGCCAGCCCGGCGTTCGAGGGCGACTGGTTCGGCGCCGAGGCCTGGGTGGTCGCGGCCGGACTGGCCGAACGCCACGCCGAAGCCGACCGCGAAGTGCGCGTCGAGGACGCAGCCAGCGATTGGCTGCCGCTCTAGGGGGATCTGAACCAATGGCACAACCATCACGACGACTGGCCCTGCTGCTCGCACTGTGCGCCTGCATGCCGCTCGGCCACGCGAGCTATATGCAGGCCAAGGCCGGCCTGGCCCAGGTCCTGCTGCGACAGGCCTGGCAGCGGCATCTCGAGAGCGGCGACGCGGCCCGGCCGTGGCCCTGGGCCGACATGTCGCCCGTGGCGCGCCTGCGCGTGGCCCGCCTCGGCGTCGACGAGATCGTGCTGAGTGGCGATTCGGGCCGCACCCTGGCCTTCGGTCCGGGCTGGGCCGAATCGAGTGCGCCGCCGGCGTCGTCCGGTCTCAGTGTCATCAGCGCGCACCGCGACACCCACTTCGCCTTTCTGCGCCAGCTCAGCGTCGGCGATGCGATCACGCTCGATGCGATGCACGAAGCGGAAGACTACCGCGTGGCATCGATCCGAATCGTCGACGCCCGCCATGAGCGCATCGAGACCGCGACCGCGGCCGATGCGCTGCTGCTGGTCACCTGCTATCCGTTCGATGCCCTCGACCCAGGTGGCCCGTTGCGCTACGTGGTCACCGCCGTGCCGGGCCGATCGGCCCAGCCGGCGGTTACGCAGGCTCAGGCCTTCGGTGCGTCGTCGCTCTCGTCCTCGTCGATCGGCGGCGCCTGGTCGGGACCGCCGGACATGCCGGGACCGCCGCGCATGCCTGGATGACGACGATCACCATGCTTGCCGCGCGCATGCATGCGACCCTCTCCGCGACCGTGGCCGTGCGACAGTTTCCATTCGGCATACTTGCGATAGCCCTCGTCACCGAGCGCCTTGCGCAGCTTCTGCGCCGTGTCGGCGTCGATGCGCTCGCGCTCGGCGCGCTGCTTGGCGAACAGGTCGGCATAGGCCGAGCGACGCTCGTTCTCGATACGGTGGATGGTCTCCTGCTGGGCAGCGCTCGTGTCGGGCAGGGTCGCGAGCATTTCGTAGGAGTTCGGCCCGCGGGCCTGGCTGACCGCGCTCGCGCCGACGAGCAGGGCGGCGATGACGGCATTTCGGATGGCAGTTCTCATGGGGATTTCCTCGTTGGGGATGGTGAGGTGGATGAAGCGACCCCGGACCAGGACCGGGAGTGGGAGCGGGAGGGTTCGGTGCACGCGCTCATAGCCTGAGTCGCGCCGGCCCGGGGTCGATTCAGGCTCCACCCTACGCCGCCAATGCGCAGCGAATACGCAGGAATCGTGGATTTTTTGCGCAACCCGGACGCGCGCCCGCCAACGGCGCTATGGTGTCGCCATGCTTTCCGTTCTCACCCGCCCATGAAGCTGCGTCTCTGGCAACGCCTGTTCCTGACCTTTGCCGCGATCAGCAGCCTGGCCCTGGCCGCCTTCGTGATCTGGCAGCAGCAGACGTTCCGCAAGGGCTTTCTCGGCTATCTCGATGAAGTCGCGCTCGAACGCCTGCAGCCGGTCAGCGAACGCCTGGCGATCGCGTATTCCGAAAACGGCGGGTGGACCTTCCTGCGCGGTGATCCGCGCGCGTTTGCCGACCTGATCGAACCCGATCTGCGCCGCGGCCAGCGCATACCGCGGCATCGACCGCCACTCGACCGGTCCGGATCCGACGACGAACCACCACCGCCGCGCGACGACGACTGGCGCCGTCCACCACCACCAAGGCACGGTCCGGAGCGGGCCCGGCGGGCGCATCTGGCCGAGCTGAACCTGCTTTCTCGGCTGCTGCTGGTCGACGCGCGCGGCCTGCCGGTGGTCGGCGATCCCGAGATCGCCGGCGCTGCGGCCAGCCTGCCGATCGAGGTCGATGGCCAGACGGTCGGCACCCTGTACCTGCGTCGGTTGCCGCAGTTGCGTGGCGATACCGACCTTTCGTTCGCCCGCGACCAGCTCCGCAACGCCTTGATCGCCTGCGTGGCGATCCTGGCCATGGCCCTGCTGCTGGCCTTCGCTCTTGCCCGCTGGCTGCTCGACCCGGTGCGCGAGCTGGCGGCCGGCACCCGCGCCCTGGCCGAAGGCGACTATGGCCGTCGGGTCGGCGACCGCCGTGGCGATGAGCTCGGTGAGCTGGCCCGCGATTTCAACCACCTCGCGCACACCCTCGAACAACACCGCGAATCGCGGCGGCGCTGGGGCGCCGACATCGCGCATGAGTTGCGCACCCCACTGAGTGTGCTGCGCGGCGAGATCCAGGCCCTGCAGGACGGCATCCGCGAGGTCACGCCGTCGGCGCTGAACTCGCTGAACGCCGAGTGCGAGCGCATCGGCAGCCTGGTCGAGGATCTCTACCAGCTGTCGCTGGCCGATGCCGGCGCGCTCGAATACACCTTCGAGCCGGTCGACCTCGGCGAACTGCTGCACGAAGCGGTCGATCTGCAGAAAAACGGTTTCGCCGATGCCGGTCTCGAACTCGGGCTCGCGATGCACGGCGACGCGCGCGTGCGTGGCGACACCCGGCGGCTCGGCCAGCTCGTCGACAATCTGCTCGCCAACAGCCGGCGCTACACCGCATCACCCGGACGCGTGCGCGTGACGCTCGAGGACGATGCGGACAGCGTCTCGATGGTGATCGAGGACAGCGCACCGGGCGTGCCGGAAGCGGACTTGCCGCGCCTGTTCGACCGGCTGTTCCGCGTCGACCCCTCGCGCAACCGCGACGCCGGCGGCGCCGGTCTCGGTCTCGCCATCTGCCGCGCCATCGTCCTCGCCCACGGCGGCAGCATCGGCGCCGCGGCATCGACGCTCGGTGGCCTGCGCATCGAGGTGCGCCTGCCGGCGCTGGCGAGGGGCCCATGAACACGCCATCGATCCTGATCGTCGAGGACGAGCCCAAGCTCGCCTCGGTGCTGCGCGACTATCTGCTCGCCGCCGGCTATACGGCCGAAATCTGCGCGAGCGGCGAGGGCGTGGTCGAGCGCGTTCGCGCGCACCCGCCGGCCGCGGTCCTGCTCGACATCAACCTGCCCGGCATCGACGGCCTCAGCATCTGCCGCGAGCTGCGCCGCTTCAGCGAGGTGCCGATCCTGATGCTGACCGCGCGGGTCGAGGAACTCGATCGCCTGCTCGGCCTCGAGCTCGGCGCCGACGACTACATCTGCAAACCGTTCAGCCCACGCGAAGTCGTGGCTCGCGTGCGCGCCGTGCTGCGACGCATCAATACGCCAGCGAAGGTCAGGGAGGCCGCTGTCGTTCTCGACGAAGAGCGCTTCGAGGCACGCGTCCACGGCATCGCGCTGACCCTGACCCCGGTCGAATTCCGCCTGCTCGGCAAGCTCTGCGGACAGCCCGGACGCGTGTTTTCGCGTGCCCAGCTGATTGGCGCGCTTTATGCAGATCACCGCGTGGTCAGCGATCGCACGGTCGACAGTCACGTCAAGAACCTGCGGCGCAAGCTGGTGGAGGTCGGCATCGATCCGATTTCCGCCGTATACGGAGTAGGCTATCGCTTCGAGCTCGACGACGATGTCGGGAGCGAGACCTGAAGCCCTCCGCGTAAGACATTGCCGAAATTTGTCAGTGCTCGCCAAAACACTTTTCTTCATCCGGCCCGATACCCAGCGAGCCGGAAGGTCATGAGGGACATCCAATGCTCGAGAGTGCCATTCCGGTCAAGACGGCGGCCGGCCGCCAGGAAATCGACGAACGCAAGCACAAGCTTGGTCCGCGCCATCGCATGGTGCTGATATCGATCAACGGCGAGCGCACCGTCGCCGGGATCCGCCAGCAGTTCGCCGCCATCAACGAGATCGACCATGTGCTCGACGAGCTGGCTGCCGGAGGCATGATCGAGGTTGCCGACGGCGGTGAGGTGCAGGCGCTGGCTGCTGCTCCGATCGTCGCCGCCAAGGAAGAGATCACCGCGCCGCCGCCGGAAGCGCGCCCGGCACCGAAGCCGGTTGCCGCGACGGCCTCGCGTTCGGCCAACGATGGCGAGTCGCTGCAGCCCGCGCGCGATTTCATGACCCGCATGCTGACCGCCAAGATCGGCCTGCGCGCTTTCCTGTTCAACCAGAAGATCGAAAAGGCCCCGACCCGCGAGGCCCTGCTCGAATTGCTGCCTGAATTCCGTCGCGTCCTGCGCAAGAGTGTCGATGCCGGTCGTGTCGCCGAGTTCAGCGCGCACGCCGAACAACTGATCGGCCAGGACTGAGCACGGTCGACCTGCCGGGCGCCGGGTTGCTTCGGCACCCGGCGCCCACTTTTTCCGAGGCCACGTAGCGCTGCGCCGTTCCCGGCGACTGTGCGATGCTTTGAGGAGGGTCTGAACAAGTAGCAGAGTCGTCATGGCGTTCAGAAGGTTTTCCACATGTACCGCGTGGCGAAGTGAAGGCGGGTTGCCTTGACGAGGCGCGCGGTGCAAGTGGGAAGCCTTCTGGACGCCACCTTTTCAGGATCCAATCACCCAGGCAAGCGTCGTGACAACTTTGCTACTTGTTCAGACCCTCCTCAACGGTCCCCGCCCGGGTTATTCATGAGTTGCGCGCGCCCCGCTTGTTCCTTGAATCCACACGACTTTCGGCTCATTCGGCGATAATGCCCGCTATCCCCTCATTCTCCGAAAACCGCGTGAATCCAGGGCCCTGGGCGATCATCGCGCGTATTCACGAATAATCCGGGCCAGGCCCGGCACCTGGCATGCTCAACAAACTCTGGCTCGGCTTCTTCCTGACCGCCACCATCGCCGCGCTGGCCCGCTGGCTGGTCGGCGGCGACGAGACCGTGTTCGCCACGATGGTCGCCAGCCTGTTCGACATGGCGCGGCTGTCGGTCGAGGTCATGGTCCTGCTGTTCGGCACGCTGACCCTGTGGCTCGGCTTCCTGCAGATCGCCGAGCAGGCTGGCCTGGTCGGCGCCCTGGCGCGCTGGCTCGGCCCGCTGTTCGCCCGCCTGATGCCCGGCGTGCCGCGGGGTCATCCGGCGATCGGCCTGATCACCCTCAACTTCGCCGCCAATGGCCTCGGCCTCGACAATGCGGCGACGCCGATCGGCCTGCGCGCGATGCGCGAGCTGCAGACCCTGAATGAAGAACCGGAATCGGCGAGCAACGCGCAAATCCTGTTCCTGGTCATGAATGCCTCGTCGCTGACCCTGCTGCCGGTCTCGATCTTCATGTACCGCGTGCAGCAGGGTGCTGCGGATCCGACCCTCGTGTTCCTGCCGATCCTGCTCGCCACCTGCGCCTCGTCGCTGGCCGGCCTGCTCGGCGTCGCCGTGGTCCAGCGACTCAAGTTGTGGGATCCGGTCGTGCTCGGCTTTCTGGGCGCCGGCGCCCTGCTGCTGGGCGGCTTCATTGCGGTGCTCGCGGCGCTGTCGGCGACGGCCCTGGCCGCGCTCTCCTCCTTGCTCGGCAACCTCGTCCTGTTCGGTATCATCGTGCTGTTCCTGCTCGTTGCCGCGTTTCGCAGGGTGGCGGTCTACGAAAGCTTCATCGAAGGCGCGCGCCAGGGTTTCGACGTGGCCAGGGACCTGCTGCCTTACCTGGTTGCGATGCTGTGCGCGGTCGGCGTGCTGCGCGCCTCGGGCGCCCTCGATTTCGCCCTCGACGGGATCCGCTGGCTGGTCGCCCACGCCGGCCTCGACACCCGCTTCGTCGACGCCTTGCCTACCGCGCTGGTCAAGCCGTTCTCGGGCAGTGCGGCGCGCGCGATGCTGATCGAGACGATGACCACGCACGGTGTCGACAGTTTTCCGGCCCTGCTCGCCGCGACCATGCAGGGCAGCACCGAGACGACCTTCTATGTGCTCGCGGTCTACTTCGGCGCGGTCGGCATCAAACGTGCGCGCCATGCGGTCGGCTGCGCGTTGTTCGCCGAACTCTGCGGCGTGCTCGCCTCGATCGGTGTGTGCTACTGGTTCTTCGGCTGAGAGCGGCTTGCCGACCGGCTTGGACGCTGGCCGTCGGCGATTTGCGGGTAATCTGTCGTCATGCAAAAGCCGGTTTTCCGCTTCGACCGCTTTCGACTCGATACCCAGGCGCGCGAGTTGTTCGAGGACGGTCAGCGCGTCGTACTTCCGCTCAGCACCATCGATTGCCTGATCTACCTGATTCGCCATCGCGATCGCCCGGTCGGTCGCGATGAACTGGCCGCGGCGGTCTGGGAGCGGATCGATGTCAGCGAAGTGTCGGTCAGTCACGCGATCATGCGCCTGCGACGGCGCCTCGGCGACACCGGCAGCGATCAGCGCATCATCCGTACCGTGCCGCGACTGGGCTACCGATGGGTCGGCGAAGGCACCATCGAGGAAGCGCCTGCCGCGCAGGCCGGTTCGACCGCAGCGGATGCAACGCCGGCGCCGCACGAGCCGGAACCCGCGGCCGCGGCGGGCATGTCCGGCGCGCGCTGGATGGGCGCGTTGCGTTACCGGCTCATCGCGGGTGCCGTCGGCGTGGCGGCATTGGCCGCGCTGGGTGTCGGCGTCCTGCGCTGGACCGGACTGGCGCCGGTGCCGCGGGAGCCAGGCCCTGCCCCGGTTCCCGCGCTGGTGCTTCCCGCCGAAATCAGCGCACCCGCTCAATGGGAGTGGCTCGAACTCGGACTGATGGATCTCGTGGCCTCGCAGCTGCGCCGCGGCGACCTGGCAACCGCACCGAGCGAAACCGTCGTCGCCCTGCTCGAGCGCAATCCCGGCCTGCGTCCGGTCGAAGCGCTGCGGCCACTGGCTGCCGATCTGCAGATCCAGCCAAGCGGCACCCTGACCCGCGGGCAGTGGACGATTCGTCTCGAAGCTCGGCGCCCGCGCGGGACCCTGGTCGTCGAATCGCACGCGCCGGATGCGATCCGGGCCGCGCGCATGGCCAGCGACGAACTCCTGATCAAACTCGGACATGCGCCGCCCGCGGAAAACACCAGTGATGCAACGCTGGTCAGGGAAACCCTCCGGCAGCGGGTCAATGCGGCGGTACTGAGCGGCCAGCTTGCGGTTGCCCGCGCCCTGATCGAGGAGGCCACGCCGGCCCTGCAGAACCAGCCCGAAATCGCCCTGAGCCAGGCCTCGGTCGAATTCTTCTCGGGCAATTACGAGGCCGCCGCGCAGCGCATCGACTCCTTGCTCGAGCGACTGCCCGCGGACCGCTTTGCCGAATTGCGGGGCCGTGCACTGATCACCCTCGGCGCCACCCGGTATCGACAAGGTCAGTTCGAGAATGCCAGCGCGGCCTATGCCGAAGCGATCCGCCTGCTGGCCGAAGGCAGCCAGCCGATCAGCCTGGCCAAGGCCTATGTCGGCCGAGGCGGCATTGCCAGCCAGCACATGGACCTGGAGGCGGCGGCGGCCGACTATGGCCGTGCCCGGGCCCTCTACGAATTCGGCAACGACGTCTTCGGGGTGGCCGTGGTCGATCTCAATCTCGGCATGAACGCGATCCAGCGCGGGCAGCCCGCGATCGCGCTGCCGATCCTGCGCGGGGCCAGCGAGCGCCTGCGCGAACTCGGTGCCGACGACGCCTGGGCGGCCAGCATGGCCAGTACGATCGAGGTCGAACTGCAGTTGCTCGATTTCGATGGGGCGCTTGCGACCAGCGAGCGCTTGCAGGATGCCGGGGCGCAGACCGGCAACCAGCGCCAACGCTGGGAGCTGGTGCTGTCGCGCGCCCGCGCCCTTGCGGCCAATGGGCGCTTGAGCGAGGCGGACAGCGAGTTGTCGCGAATACGCGAGGCCAGCGAGGCCCAGGCCGATGCCGCGGTGCGCCTGCAGGCCAGCGGACTGCTGGCCGAGAACGCGTTCGCCCGTGCCGACTTCGCAGCGGCGATCCGCCTGGCCGATGCGGCGGCGACTCCGGAGCTGGCAAAACGCGCACCCGGGGACTATGCCCGGGTCGCCCTGGTCCGCATCCGAGCCCTGCAGGCCCTGGGTCGACAGGTGCAGTCCGGCGCCGAACAGACCCATCTGGCCAGCTGGGCCGCTTCGGCGCGGGATCAGGCCGCGCGCATCCAGGCAGAACTCGGCGCGGCCTATCAGTTCCAGGCCGAAGGCCGGGCCGAGGACGCTCGCCAGCGTTTTCGGGAGGTCATGGCGCAGACCGAGGCGCGCGGAATCCCGGACGAAATCGTGGCCGCCGGCAGCGCCCTGGTTCCGCTGCTGATCGATGCCGACCGGCTCGACGAGGCGAGTGAAGTCCTGCGCCAGTTGGCGCCATGGGTGGCCCGGGACATGCGTGTCGCCTGGTCCTCGGGCCTCCTCGAGGCGGCGCGCGGGCATTCCGAGGAGGCGCGCACCGCGTTTGCGCGGGCGCGCCAACTGGCCGGAGAACGGGCCCTGCCCGAGCCGACAAGGTCGCACGAAGCGATGCGCCGAGGCACCGATTGACCCGGAAATGCGGCGATCCACGTGCCGGTACATGGTTTCTACATGCCCTCTACATGCACCGGCTGGCGCACTGGTGGATGGTCGGTGCACCGGCTGGACAGGCGGAATCGATCTTCCCGATCGACGATCGCCGCCAGCTTCCCTTCGATGAGATCGCGCCCATGACCCTTTCCGCATCAACTTCCCAGGCACCCTCACGCTACCTGCTGACTCTGCTGTCGCTCACCCTGACCGCGTTGTGCGGTTGCGCCCTGGCCGGATCGCCTCCGCTCTATCACCTGACCCGACTCGAGGTACCCGGGGCGTGGAGCGTGACGGTCAAGGACATCAACAACGTCGGCCAGGCGGTCGGCACCTACCAGGACCAGGATTTCGTCAGTCACGCGGTCCTTTGGGACGATGCCGGCTGGCATGAGCTGGCGATCCCTGCCGGCGCCGAAGTGCTCGGGATCGCCTACGCAATCAACGATGCCGGCCAGATCGTCGGTACCGCCGACGATTTCATGACACTGCGCGGTCTGCTCTGGAACGCGGCGACGCCGGATCAGTACACCGTGATCGGCGATGGCACCGCCCTGCAGGTGCAGCCGAACGGGATCAGCGAGAACGGCGTGGTGGTCGGTTCCGTGCGATGGCAACAGGGCGTTCCGAACCACGCCTTCGTCTGGCAGGACTCCACCGGCCTCGTCGACTACGGCCTGCAGGACCCGACCATGCTCGATCCGGACCAGAATGCGCGCTGGTCCGACGTCAACAGTGCCGGGCGTATCGTCGGCAACTGGTACACCCAGAGTTCGAACGTCCATGCCACGGTCGGCCAGGTCGGTAGCGTAGCGGTCCAGTCGATGAGCGACATGACCGAATCGCTGCCGAGCTTTCCCGCAGCCATCAACGAGGCCGGCCTTTCGGTCGGTGTCGGACTCGATCCGGCAACGGCCAAGCTGGTACCGGTCATCTTCTCCCTGGACGGGACGTTCACCCAGATCCCCGGCGCCATCCTCGACCAGGTCAATGGCGCAGCGCTCGACATCAACGCCGCGGGCGTCATCGTCGGCTCGGCCGGCATCGGCACCCAGAGCGGACCGGGCCTGGGCCTGAAGGCATGGGTGTGGCGGGATGGAACGATCCACGATCTGTTCGACGTGGTCGACGACACCGGCGGATTGACGAGCTTCCGTGGCGGTACCGCCATCAACGACCTCGGCGTGATCGTCGGCAACGGCCGAGACGCCTCGGACGCACCCGCGAGCTTCATGCTCACGCCGATCCTGGTGGATCCTGTCTTCGTCGACGGCTTCGATCCGGCACCCTGAGGATTGGCGAGACCCTGCTGCAACGGCCGCTGCCTGCGCACGCGGCGGCGGCGAGCGGCGCCATGCGATCGACCCCGATCGCGTCCGCCGCTCGCCGCCGGACCGCGATGGCCGGCCCCTGATGTGGCGCTACGACGTCGGCGGAAACTTGATTGCGGTCGGCGCGGATTTCCCGCGCAATCCGCCACGGCCACCCGGTGCTGGACGGATCGGGTCGGTGCAGGCACGATTGTCTGTTCGCTTTTGCCGATCGGTCGACCTGCGCCGCATGGAAGAGTCGTTTTTCCGCCAGTTGCTCTCGCGCAGCGCCAATGCGGTGCTCGATCAGCACACCCTCGCCAAGGGCGCCGACTACGTGCGTCGCGGGCGCGTGCGCGAGGTCTGGTACGAGCGTTCGGACGATGCCGGAACCCTGTTCGGGGCGGTCCAGGGACGCGAGCCCGAACCGTACACCGCCGCGATCCTGATCGGCCTGAACGGCGGCAAGCCCAAATTCGACACCCAGTGCACCTGTCCGCTCGAAGGCGAATGCAAGCACGTCGCGGCGATCGCGCTGAAGATGCTCGGCGCGCGCTCCGAAGCCTACAATCCGACCCCCTCCGCGGCCGCGCCGCGGGCCGACCTCGGCGCCTGGAAACCTTGGTTCGAGGCGCTCGGCGCCGCTCCGAAGGTGTCCCAGCGCAAGCCGCCGGCCGACGCGGGCCTGGTCTTCGGCATCCTGCTGCGCATCGGCGACGGGACCTTGCCGGGCATGCAGGCGCAGCCGGTATGGCTCAAACCGAACAAGCGCGGCGGCCTCGGCGCGCCGCAACCGGTCGGCCAGTTCCAGTTCGGCGCCGATCCGTGGCAACGCCTGACCCCGCGCCAGTTCGAGCACGTGGCCCGGCTGCGCATGGCCAGCCCGCATTACGCATCGAGCGCTTGGTATCCGCTCAGCGGCGAACGCGACGAGGCCCTGCTTGAAATCCTTCTCCACGACTACCCCTGCTTCGTCGAGAAACCCTCGCGCGGACAGGTGAGCCTCGGCGACAAGCGCACCCTCGAATGGGGCTGGACGCTGTCCGAGGATGGCAACCAGAAGCTCGTGCCGCAGCTCGAAGGCGCGGACAGCTCGACACGCCTGCTGCGCATCGCGCACATCTGGTACTTCGATGCTTCGGCGCGGGCGCTCGGCCGGGTCGATGGCGATGCCCAGGTCATCGACGCAGCCCTGCGCGCGCCGGCCCTGATGCCCGAACATGCCGAGTTCGTGGTCGAACACTGGCACAAGACGAGCCAGCTCGAGGGCTTGCCGAAGCCGGCCAGGGCGAGTGCGCCGGAGACCCATCAGGCGGTGCCGACACCGGTGCTGACCCTGCGCGCATTTCCGCTGCTGACCCACCAGAACGGCATGCCGCATCGCTACCAGGCCGGCTGCGTGCGCCTGAGCTTCGACTACGACGGGCCGCGCCTGCCATTCGCTCCGGTCCGGCCACGCGAACGTCGCCTGTACGACGGCCGCCTGCTCGATATCGTGCGTGACCGCTCGGCCGAGATCGCCGCGGTCGAGCAGCTCGAGGCGCTCGGCCTGATCGATATCGACCTGCTGCCACGCCTGCCGAACGTGCCGCGCGACGTGTTCAGCGATGGCGACTTCGTGCTCGAACCGCGACGCGGCCAGCTGATCGCCGCCGAGCACCTGTTCGCACTCGCACCACGCCTGCGCGACCACGGCTTTCGGCTCGAGACCGATGCAGGCTTTCCGTTCGAGCTGCTCGACGAGCCCGATGACTGGTATGCCGAGATCGAGGAATCGGGCAATGCCTGGTTCGATCTCAGTCTCGGCATCGACATCGGCGGCGAGCGTGTCGACCTGTTGCCGATCCTGCGCCGCCTGCTCGCCGATCCGGGCTTTCCGTTGCATCCGCGCAAGGGCGAGGAGCCCGATGCCCTGTGGCTGGTACCGATCGATGGCCGCCGTCGCGTGCCATTGCCGCTCGAGCGCCTGCGCCAGCTCATGGCGCCGCTGCTCGAATGGCTGCAGGACATGCCTGAACGCGAGATCGAACGGGGCAGCCTGCGTCTGCGTCGATCGCAGGCCAGCGTGCTCGACGAACTCGCCGCGCGCAGCGAGATGCCATGGCGCGGCGGCGAACGCTTGCGCACGGAGCTCGCCCGCTTGCGCGATGCGCGAACGCCGGCGACCGAGCCGCCCGGCTTCAAGGCGACCCTGCGCGCCTATCAGCGCGACGGCCTGGCCTGGCTCGGCTTCCTCGCCGATGCCGGTCTCGGTGGCGTGCTCGCCGACGACATGGGCCTTGGCAAGACCGTGCAGGTATTGGCCCATCTGCTCGCCGAGAAACAGCGCGGCCGGCTCGACCGACCGGCCCTGATCGTCGCCCCGACCAGCCTCGTCTCGAACTGGCGTGAAGAGGCGCGGCGGTTCACGCCGGACCTTTCCGTGCTGGTCCTGCACGGGCCGACCCGCGGCGGCCTGCACGACGCGATCCCGCACCATGACCTGGTCATCACCACCTATCCGCTGCTGGCCCGCGACCGCGACGCGCTGCTCGCGCACGAATATGCCCTGCTCGTCCTCGACGAATCCCAGGTGGTGAAGAACTCGAAGAGCCAGGCGGCGCGGATCGTGCGCGAAATCTCCGCGCGCCGCCGCCTGGCCATGACCGGCACGCCGCTGGAGAACCATCTTGGCGAACTCTGGGCGCAATTCGATGCGGTCGAGCCCGGCCTGCTCGGCAGCGACCGCCACTTCACGCGCTTCTACCGCACGCCGATCGAGAAGCACAACGACGCCGAACGCCGCGAACGCCTGAGTCGGCGCATCGCGCCGCTGCTGTTGCGCCGGCGCAAGGAGGACGTGCTCGCCGACCTGCCCGAAAAGACCTTCATCCCGCGTCATGTCGAACTCGACGGCGCCCAGCGCGAACTCTATGAAACCCTGCGCCTGGCCCAGCACGAGCGCGTCCTCGCCGAGGTGCAGAAGCGCGGCCTCGCGCAAAGCGGCATCATCGTCCTCGACGCCCTGCTCAAATTGCGCCAGGCCTGCTGCGATCCGCGCCTGGTCAAGCTCGAAGGGGCCAAACGCATCAAGGAGTCGGCCAAGCTCGACCTGTTGCTCGAACTCACCGACAGCCTCGTCGACGAAGGCCGCCGCATCCTCGTCTTCAGCCAGTTCGCCGAGATGCTCGAGCTGATCGCGAAGGCCCTGACCCTGCGCAAGCACAAGTACCAGATGCTGACCGGGCAGACCCCCGGCACGCAGCGGGCCGAACTCGTGGCGCGGTTCCAGGCCGGCGAAGTGCCGATCTTCCTGATCAGCCTCAAGGCCGGCGGCGTCGGCCTCAACCTGACCGCAGCCGATACCGTGATCCACTACGATCCGTGGTGGAATCCCGCAGCCGAGGCGCAGGCCACCGATCGTGCGCACCGAATCGGCCAGGAAAAGCCGGTATTCGTCTACAAGCTGATCTGCACCGGCACGGTCGAGGAAAAGATCCTCGCCCTGCAGGAACGCAAGGCCGAGCTCGCGGCCGCCGTGCTCGAAGGCGGCAGCACGCAATCGCTGCGCTTCGACGAGGACGACCTGGCCGAGCTGTTCGCACCGCTCTGAACGGTGGCCGGCGCGCGGGCTGCCAATGACCAATGGCGCTGCCGTCTTTTCGAGGAGTCGGGTACCGTGTCCGCGGCTCACGCTCACCGGGCGCGGCAAGTGTTTCGAACCCATGCTTGATTGCGACGAGACCTGACACCACCTGTCTCCTGGAGAGCGCGGTCGCCAGATGGGGCGTTCATCGGCGCCGTTCCGGTGGATCGACCCGTAACAAGCCCGGCCCGATCCTTCGTGCGCTCAAACACAGGAGCTGACATCGATGCGTGCACTGTTCGTCCTGCTGCTCTGGGCCATCCTGCTGGTGCTGTGCTGGCCGGTCGCCCTGGTCCTGCTGATCCTGTGGCCGATCCTCTGGCTGCTGTCGATCCCGTTCCGCATCGTCGGCGCCTTGATGGAAGGCATCCTGGCCCTGATCAAGGCGATCTTCCTGCTGCCGGCGCGCATCCTCGGCTATCGCCCGCCCGCTGCGAGCTAGCTCTGCGACGCAGAGGCGGGCGCAACCCGCGGCGTGCATCCGGCGGTCGCTCGAGAGGGCCGCATGCCGCCAGCTCTATCTCGGCGAGCCGGTACACGGCGCTGCGGGCAAATCCCATTTCTGCGGTGATTCGAACTTGTAAAGGAATCCAATCGGGCGTCAAATCCCGTCCGCTGGATTCCGGCTTCGCGCAATACCGGAATGCATTCCCCGCCGCAACAAGCGCGGCCATCCTGGCGCAAGCTGACAAGGAGGATCACCGTGATGTCGGACAATGCCAATATCCAACTCGCCCGCCGCTGGTTCGAGGATGTCTGGAACCGTCGCCACGACGCCACCGTGCACGAACTCCTGCATGCCGAGGCGGTCGGCCACCTCGAGGGTGCCGACGTGCACGGCGTCAATGAATTCCTCGCCGCACGCGCCGCCCTGCTCGGCGCGTTCCCCGACCTGCGCGTGACCCTCGAATCGGTGATCGGCCAGGGCGACGACGTGGTCGTGCGCTGGTCGGCCACAGCGACCCATCGGGGAGCCGACCTGGGCCTCGCGCCTTCGAATCGCGCTGTCGGCTTTCGCGGCATCAGCTGGTTTCGCTTCGCCGACGGCCGGATCGTCGAGGGTTGGGACGCCTGGAACCAGGGTGGCCTGCTCGCCTCGCTGCAGGCTGTTGCCTAGGATCTTCCTGCGCCTGCGGACTGCGGCATCGGCGCAGCCGGTTGACAGCGCTACCTGTGCGTCCTCTCCGTCCCACGCCGGAGCCTGCTCCCTGCATGAAGCCATCGACCGCCCTGCTCACGGTCAAGCTTGTCCATACCGCGGTCTGGCTGTTCTTCGTCGTCTGCATCGTGGCCATTCCGGTGGCCGCGCAGCTGCGACGATTCGAATGGGCTGCGGCGATGGGCGGCGCGGTACTTTTGGAGACGCTGGTGTTGCTGGTCAACCGCTGGAGCTGCCCGCTGACCGGCGTCGCCGCTCGCTATACGCAGGACCGTGACGCCAATTTCGATATCTTCCTGCCGCTCTGGCTGGCGCGGAACAACAAGCTGATCTTCGGCACCCTGTACGTCTGCGCGGTGGCCTATGCGGCATGGCTCTGGGTCGTGCAGGGGCGGTCGGCATGAGCGTCGCCCGGGGGCGGGAGCGTGGCCGAACCTGGCGGAGAGGGAGTCCAGGCTGACCCCGCTGCCGCTGCTGATCGGCGAACCCTGCAAGAGGCCTGGGCCGGCAGGCTCCCCAGGCTCAGATCCGCGAATTGACCAGGGTGATGTCCGCGTTCTGCCAGGAGCGCTCGAAGGCCTGCTCCGTTTCGGCGGCTTCGGCGTTGCGCTTCTGCGCACGCAGGCTCTTCGCCAGACCCACCAGCGACCACCCGTTCTGCGGATTGCGGGCCAGCTCGGCCCGATAGACCGCTTCGGCTTCGGCGGCTTTTCCGGCATCGAGCAGTACGGCACCGAGCGCATGCCGGGTCGGCGAGTGCCAGCCGGGTGGCTCGTCGTACGGAATGCTGTCCTCGATCGTCGTCGCCTCGCGCAGCGCGGCGAGTGCCGCATCGGCGTCCCGGTCGAGCAGAGCCACTTCGGCGGTCAGGCTGCGCTCGGCGATATCCGCGGCATGGCTGAGCGGATAACGGTCCCAGACCGTGATCTTGCGCAGCTCGGGCGAGGCGACCAGCGGGCGCATGGCCTCGAGGTGCTGCCTGGCATCCTGCGTGCGGCCCTGGCGCGCCGCCGCCATGCCTTGGGCGTAGTGCCAGACCACGCTGACATAGGGCAGGTCGGGCGCCGGGTTGGGCTTGCCGGCAATGTCGTCCCAACGCCCGAAGCGCACATCATCGAACCAGGGCGTCATCCAGTAATGCTGCATGGCTTCGAAGCCTGCCGTTCGCATCAGCTGCGCGTCAGCGGTGCGTTCCGCGGTGTGCCGGGCGGCCTCGCGGGCAAGTGTGCTGTTGCCCTCCATGCTCGCCGCGAACCAGAGGAAGTGATGGTTGTGCGGCACGTAGCCGAGCGGATAGACGCCGCCGGTATTGCCGCGGCAGAGGTTCAGGTAGGCATCGTCGGATTCGATTGCGATCTGGTTGGCGAGCACGGCATCGTGCCAGCGGCCGACACGTGAATAGATGTGCGCGGGCATGTGCACGAGATGGCCGGAACCCGGAATCAGCGTGCGCAGATGGTCGGCCGCGGCGACACCGCGCTCGGGATGCGCTGAGGCTTCCACCGCATGCACATAGAGGTGCAGGGCGCCGGCATGGTCGGGGTCGCGCTCCATCACCGATTCCAGCGCCGCCACGATCTCGTCGGTATGGCCCTTCGGTTGGCCCTGGCCGTCGTAGTAGTCCCAAGGTTGCAGGTCCATCAGCGCCTCGGCATGGAACACCGCGGCATCGAGGTCGTCGGGCCGCGCCTTCGTCAGCGCGCCGGTCGCTGCGGCATAGGCCTCGTCGAGTGACCGGCGGTTCTCCGGTGGTTGTTCGGCATAGCGCGCGGCGAGCGCTTCGATGAACGCCTGTTCGCGAGGCGTTGCGCCAGCGGCCAGTGCCTGCGCGCGCTGCAGGCGCTTCCACGCCTTCTCGTTGTTGCCGGGGTCCATGCCGGCGTTGACGTGCGGACCCAGCACGAGTGCCGCGCCCCACCAGCACATCGCACAATCGGGATCGAGCGATGCGGCGCGCAGGAACGAGCGTTCGGCGGCATCATGGTTGAACCCGTACGTGAGCATCAGGCCCTGGTCGAACCAGCGTTGCACATCGGGCGTGGTGCTGCTGATCGTGAAGTGGTAGTTGCCCAGGCCCGGGATCAGGGTGGCGCCGGGGATCTCCTCGGCGATCGTCCCAGCGGTCGCCGCAACGGGCGTCGGACCCGCCGTGGGCGCAGGCGCTTCGGGGGCGCGGTTGCAGGCGCTCGCAACGACGCACGCCAGGACCAGGGACACATGGCGAATGCAGCTCATGTCAGACCCCCGCAGTCATCCGAGGAATGTATTTTCTACACCGCCGACGGATGACCTGCAAGCGCGTCGCGCCAGGGAACTCCGAACCGCCACGTGCCCCAGGATGCGCCCGTGCCCGCCGCGGGGGATGCCTGCCCGATGCAAGCCGCGCTTCTCGAGGCAATGCGCCGGGTCAACGCCGCCGTGCGGCACGGAACGGCGATTCCGGTCGACCGGTGCGCCCTTGCGCGGGACCGATCCGGTGCGCACTCTTCGTGGGCCTTCGATCCGGAAGCCTGCCGATGTTTCTCGTCGTCCTGACCTATACCCAACCCCTCGCGATCGTCGACCTTCACCTGCCCGCACACCGCGCGTTTCTCGAGCGCGGCTACGAAGCGGGCGTATTCCTGCTTTCGGGCCGTCGCGAACCGCGCGAGGGCGGCATCATCCTGGCCAGCGCGAGCAGCGAAGCGCCGTTGCGCGAGCTGCTCGCGACCGACCCGTTCCAGATCCATGGTGTCGCCCGCTACACGCTGATCCGCTTCACGCCGACGATGGCCTCGGCCCTCCTGCAGCCACTGCTCGATGCCTGAATGCGGGAGCTTCAAGCGAGGCCTGGCGTGTCGACACGCCGACCGGGCAAATCTCGGTGCGCTTGCGCGGCAAGCCGTCACGACGGACAGTGACGCGCATCCATCCTCACCAAACCCGGAAACCGCATGCGAGTCGAAAACTGGCGCCAGGGAGTGCTCGTTGCGATTTCCCTGATCGCGGTGCTCGCGCTGTCCGTGGCTGGACGCGTGGCGCAGGATCCCGGGTACCACCGGTTCGCCGATTCGACAACGCTCTTCGGCCTCGCGAACTTCTTCAACGTGGTCTCGAATCTGCCCTTCATCGGGGTTGGCGCGTTCGGCCTGTGGCGCGCGCCGCGGCTGGCGCACGCCCCCGCGCGCGACGCCTATCGGGTCCTTTGCATGGCCGTGATCCTGGTCGGCTTCGGTTCGGCGTATTACCACCACGTGCCGGGCAATGCGACCTTGCTCTGGGATCGCCTGCCGATGACCGTAGCCTTCATGGCCTTGTTGACTCTCCTGCTCGAGGAGCGCGTGCTCGAACGACGCAAGCCGGGACTGCTCTGGCTGCTGGTCGCAGTGGGCGCAAGTTCTGCCGTCTATTGGGCCCTGACCGAGTCGCTCGGCCAGGGCGACCTGCGACCTTACATCCTCGTGCAATTCCTGCCGGTCGTCCTGATCCCGCTGATCATCGCCCTGTTCCCGACCGGACCATCGAGCAATCGCCTGCTGCTGGCCGCGCTGGGTCTCTATGGCCTGGCCAAGCTGCTCGAAACGTTCGACTCACGCACGCTCGAACTGACCGCGGTGGTCAGCGGGCATTCGCTCAAGCACGTCGCGGCGGCCGCGGCCGTGCTCTGCATCGTCCGCGCGATTCCGACGCGAGCCTGACCGCGGTCGCGGCCACCCCTCGCCGAGCCCGGGGGGGGGGGGGGTGGCCGCGCCGGCGTCTCAATCGATCCTGCGCTCGGCCGTCCCCGTCCGCACGACCGCGAACGCCGTCAACAGCAGGGCGAGCAGGGCCAGCGACCAGGTCGAGCTGGCCGGAATCGCCGTGGCCGGCGCCGGACCGCCATTTGCATCGTTGTCGAGAATGGTCAGGTTGGCCGTAGCCGGTGTTCCAAGTACGGCGCCGCCGCTCGGTGCGCCGAGAACGAGCGCTACGCTTTCGCTGCCCTCGATCCCGCTGTCGTCGATGACCGTCAGCGTGATCGTGCGATCGGTCGCGTCGCCGTCGGCCCAGTCGAGGACCAGGTTCGAGCTCGTGTAGTCGCTGCCCAGGATCGCGCTGCCGCCGAGCGCGACCGTGGCGCTGATGGCGCCGACACTGCCGCCACCCCGGCTGACCATGAAATTCACGGTGCCGACGCTCTCGACCACGACCTGGTCGGGGGGATCGGCGGCAAACCGGAGCACGCCGGCTGCGGCGTCATTGGCGATGATGGTCAACGTGGCCAGCGATGGCGAGCCGAGAACCGCGCCACCGCTCGGCGCACCGAGGGTCAGACTCACCGTTTCGTCGCCCTCGGGTGCGGCGTCGTCGTTGATCGTGATCGTGACCGTGCGATCGCTGGCATCGCCGTCGGCCCAGTCCAGGGTCAGGGTCGAGGTCGTGTAATCATTGCCGGCGCCGAGTGTCGCGCTGCCGCCGAGGGCGATGGTCGTGCTGATCGCACCCGATGCGCCGCCGCTGCGGGTCACCGTGAAAGTGGCCGTTCCGGCATTTTCCGCCACGGTCTGGTCGGCCGGATTCGGCGTGAACTGCAGCGAGCCGGCCGCGGCATCGTTGGCGAGGATGGTCAGGATCGCTGTCGACGGGACACCGAGGGTGGCGCCACCGCTCGGCGCACCGAGGGTCAGGCTCACCGTTTCGTCACCTTCGGGTGCGGCGTCGTCGTTGACCGTGATCGTGACCGTGCGATCGCTGGCATCGCCGTCGGCCCAGTCCAGGGTCAGGGTCGAGGTCGTGTAGTCGTTGCCGGCGCCGAGTGTGGCGCTGCCGCCGAGGGCGATGGTCGTGCTGATCGCACCCGATGCGCCGCCGCTGCGGGTCACCGTGAAGGAGGCCGTCCCGGCATTTTCCGCCACCGTCTGGTCGGCCGGGTTCGGCGTGAACTGCAGCGTGCCGGCCGCGGCATCGTTGGCGAGGATCGTCAGGATCGCGGTCGACGGGACACCGAGGGTGGCGCCGCCGCTCGGCGCGCCGAGGGTCAGGCTCACCGTTTCGTCACCTTCGGGTGCGGCGTCGTCGTTGATCGTGATCGTGA
>NZ_FOVF01000046.1 GCF_900115085.1 Dokdonella immobilis
CGAAAAGCATCGCGCGTGAACGCGCTCCTACGAAGAGCGGACGACCTGTTGCGCGGGCCTCGATGGCGCTTGACGCGTTTCTGCTTCGTTGTTGGTGGCGCGAGCTTCGAATGCCGCCGCTGCGTTTCCGCTTCGCTGAATTTCGTTGTAGGAGCGGCTTCAGCCGAGATGCCTTTTCTCCCACGCTATCGAACAGCATCGAGCCTGAAGGCTCTTCCTACGGGGAGCGTGCGAGGCGACAAACCGGGTGAACGAAAAAAGGCGGGCCGAGGCCCGCCTTTTTCCGGATTGCGAAACACTCAGCCGCGGCGGCGCGAGCGGAACTCGTCAAGTCTGCTGTCGACCGCGTCGAGCAGCGGTTCGACGGCTTCCTGGGCTTTCTCGGTCGCGTTCAGCGTGCTGAAATTGACCTGTTCCATGCCGCTGCTCCAGAGCGTGCTGCCGTCCGAAACGCGGTAGGCCTTGACGCCCATCTGCACCGTGTACAGCGTCGAGCTCTGCCCGTAGTAGTTGAGCTGCTGTGAACCGATCGGCTTGGCCTGGACGAAGACCACGGCGTCGGCGCGGCCACGCAGGGAGCCCATGTTCGGCTTGCTGCCGGAAGCCTCGCCGGCTTCGATCACGCGAAAGCCGCGCCGCTGCAGCAGGCTGACGATGGCGTCGCGGGCCGGTTCGGTGATCACGTCGTCACCGCCGACCACGACCGCGATGGTCGGCACGTGCGGTCTGGGTGGCGTGGTCACGGTCTTCTTCGGCGCCACCATCGCGACATCGGTGGCCTCTTCGGCGCGTGGCATGGGCACGCTGTCCGGCGCGTCTTCGGAGGCGCGTGCGGCTGGCAGATCGCGCAAGGCGTCGACGTCGGCCTGCGATGCCCGTGGACCCGGACCCTCGGCACCATTGTCAGCGACTGCATCGGTTGCCGGCATGTCGGTGCTCGAATCCGGTACGCCGTTCGTATTCGACGATGGCAGCGAATCGTTCTGCCCCGTCGTGGCCGGCGTGTTCGTGACGGTTGCGGTCGAAGCCATCGCATTTGCGGTGTTCGCATCGGTTGCTGCGACCGGATTGCTGCCGAGTCCGCTCAGGCCGGGGATCTTGTCGCGGAACGCCCAGGCGCCGCCGATCAGGCAAAGCACGAGAATGGCGGCGATCGCGATCGGCAGCGCCGCGCTGCTGCGCTTGCCCCCCACGTCGGTCGGACGATCGAGCACGGACTGGCGCTCGAAGGCCGGCTGCGCACTGCCCGGTGCGGTGGCCGCCGGGGTGTGCGCGGGCGGCATCGGCTGCGCCGACGGCGTGATCCGGGTGTTCGCCACCGCGGCATTGGGAACCGGCGTCCTCTGTCCGATCAGGGTTGCGGCTGCCGCCGAGACCTTCGGCACGATCGTGATCGGGCCGCCCTTGGCGACCAGCGGATGCGCGGCCAGGTCCTCGGCCAGCTCATGGCAGCTCTGGTAGCGGTCTTCCGGTTCCTTGGCGATCATCTTCGACAGGATCCAGGCGATCTGCTCGTCGACTTCGCCATTGAGCTGGCGCACGTCGGGAATCTCCGCGCGCACGACCTCGAGCATCAGGCCGAGTGGCGACTCGTCGGTGAACGGCATGCGTCCGGCCAGCATCTCAAACAGCACGATGCCGAGCGAGAAGATGTCGGAGCGGCGGTCGACCTGCTTGCCGAGGCAGACTTCGGGGGAGAGGTAGCCCGGCGTGCCGACGAATTCGCCGGTCGAGGTCAGCTTCTTGGAGATGTCCTGGTTCGACAGGGCGATGCCGAAGTCGGCGATCTTGATCGTGCCGCGGCTCGAAACCATCAGGTTGCCGGGCTTGATGTCGCGATGGATCACGCCCTTGTCGTGCGCCGTGGCCAGGCCCATCGCGGTCTGGTAGATGATCTTCGCGGCAGGACCCACCGGCACCTTGTGCTCGCGCTTGAGCAGGGTACCGAGCGACTCGCCCTCGACGAACTCCATGACGAAGTAGGTCTGGCCCTCGTCGTCGCCGATGTAGTAGATCTGGATGATGTGCGGATCGTTGAGCGCGGCCATGCTGCGCGCTTCGCGCAGGAAGCGTTCCTTGACGCCTTCGTCATGGGCGAGCGAATCAGCCAGTACCTTGATGGCGACATAGCGGTTGAGCGAGGACTCGTGGCCCTTGTAGACCACGCCCATGCCTCCTCGACCCAGCTCGGCAACGATGTCGTAGTGTCCCAAACGCGTTTTCATGGTGTCTCCGTGGCGCCAGGCGCCGGTAGTGATGCTGCGGTGACAAATGCTAGCACCGGGTTCCTGCAGATATTCGTCCAACGCATCGCAACGAAAACCGGGTTTCCAGCACGTAGGGAGTGTGAACCCGGTCACATTTCGGCTGAAGTTAGCACACCGCGGGGGATTTCTTGCGCCCGGGCCGGACCTCCCTGCGCTGCTGGTGCGCCGCACAATCGACGGGCCGCGCCCTGGTTCGGGGCGGGCCCGAGAGCCTCCGGCGCGAGCCGGTTCGACTCAGACCTGGATGCCGTCGATTTCGATGCTCAGGTCGTGCCGGCAGATATCGCCGAGCAGGATCATGCGACCGGGCGCACCGGGATGGCGCCGATCGATGTCGGCGAGCACGGCGGCAGCCTCGTCGGCCTGGCGCAGGTAGATCTTGAGCAGGGTCGCGTCGAGCCCCCGCGCCGAAATCTGCGGGCCCGCCGCCGCCAGCAGTGCATCGAGGTTGAGCAGGGTTTCCTCGAGCTGGGCAGGCGTGTCGCCGACGTGCTGCGAGCGATGCCCGACCACGGCAGCCGTGCCCGAAACCAGCAACTGCCCGGCCGGCGTCCGGGTGGCGCGGGCAAAGGTGGGCGCGACCGGACCGTATTCGCGCGGGTAGGCCCAGGCGCTGACCTGACGCGGGTTTTCGACGGCGACACCGGGCAGGCGGGCGGCCAGGCCATACACCTGGAGGACACGCACGCCGTCGCGGCGGCCGATCGCCGTGGCGGCCGAATAGCCGTTGCGCGCCGCCGGGGTGATGCCGCGGGCGCGACCGCAACAGAAATGCCGGTAGCGCTCGTCGTCGCCGTCACCGAGGTTGATGGCGTCCATGTAATTCCACAGGCGCAGGATGTGGCCGTCCGAGCCGTCGCCAAATCGAAACTCGGCGAGGTATCGGCAGATCTCCGCATAGGCGTGCTCGGCTGCCGCATCGAGGCCGCCACAGGCGGACTCATCGACTTCGATGGCGAAGTACAGATAGTCGTCATCGGCACTCCAGGCGAGCGCGCCGTGGCGCCCGCTGCTGACCGGACCGTGGCCTCGCCAGACTTCGAGCTGCGGCCTGCCGAGGGGCTCCAGTCCGATGCGCAGGAAGCGAGGGTCGGTGCATGCCGGGCGGGCGCTGCCAAAATCGATCACGGCCAGCACATCGCGCTCGGCCAGCAGGCTCTGCGCAGCTCCCTCGACGTAACTTGCGCGCAAGGCCGGCAGCGGTTTCGTCGTCGGCGTGGTTGTCGGTTCGATCAGTCGCACGATGGGAAGGGTCGCCGGTTCCGGAAGGCGCCGCAAGGTGGGCGGTCGCGGATGATACACTGCGGCGCCCAAATCCATTGACAAACTGAACAGGCAGGCCATTCCGTGACCGACGTACAGGCATCCACGCAACAATCCCCCGCCGAACTGGAGCTCGCCCGACTCGTGGTCAGCAGCCTCAATATCGAAGGCGTCCAGGCGGATGCCATCGATCCGGAGGCGCCATTGTTCGGTGAAGGCGATCTCGGACTCGATTCGATCGATGCGCTCGAACTGGCACTCGCGGTTTCCAAGCACTACGGCTTCCAGCTGCGTTCGGACAATCCCGACAACCGGCAGATCTTCGGCAGCCTGCGCGCGCTGTCGGCGCACATCGAGCAGCAGCGGGCCCGCTAGACCGACGCCGCGTCCGTATAAACCGGCGGGCTCAATCCGCCGCAGCCTCCGCGCGCAAACGGAAAGTCCGGACCTGCAGCGAGGGTCCGCGCCAGGCCAGCGCGCCGGCGTGGCCGGGAGCCGGCTCGAATCGTCGCAATTGCCATTCGTTTGCGTGCCCGGCTTCCTCCGCGATCGAGCGCAGGGCGACCGCTTGCGTGCCCGGGACGATCTCGAAGCGGACCCGATCCAGTCCGAACGACAGGCCACGACCGAGCGACTTGAGGACCGCTTCCTTGCAGGTCCACAAATGCATGAAGGCGATCTCGCGCTCGTCCTCCGCCAGGGCATCGAGCGCGGCCGCCTCTTCGGCGGCGTAAAACCGCCGGGCCAGATCCCGGGTCGAGTGGCGGCGGCTGATCATCTCGACGTCGACGCCGATCTCGTGGTCCTTCGCGAACGCGAAGACCACGCAACATCCCGAATGACTCAGGTTGAAATGGGGGAAGCCCGCTTCGGCCACGAACGGCTTGCCGTGTTCGCCGTGGGCGATCGACGGCGCAACGTCCGTGCCGGCGTAGGCCTGCAGCAGCCGGCCGAGCGCGCGGCGCGCCAGGGCCGAAACCTGGCGCGGGGGAAATGGCTGGTCCATGCGCCACAGCCACAGATGCAATTCGTCGGCCGCCAGGGCGACGGGAAGTTCGCGGTCGGTGAAATCGTCGGCGGTCCACGCTTGCGCGATTCCGTTGGTTCCGGTCACGGATGCGGCTCCGCGCTGGCCCGGATGCGGCGTCGCGAGCCGGTTCCGGGTTGTGCGCCCGGTCGCCTGTGGCGGCCAACCCGATCCTCGCGGCAGCGCATGCCGGCCCGCTGCCATCCCTTCGCGCGCGGGTGCACACGCACCGATGCCGAAAGGCATCGGGGCACGCGCACAACGTGGCTCTCCTGCGGATTCATGGTGGTTTTCCGACCCTTGATTAGCTCGGTGCGCCGGCTGCGGCGAATCGGCCGGTGGCAGCGGCCATGTTACATTTCCGCTCCGTTTCCCGGGCGAAAGCCTCTCCGTGCCTGCAGACCGCCCTCTCCAACCCGAGCCGCCATCGATCACCGCAGTCATTTCCCAGCTGCGCGTGCTCGCCCTGGCCTTGTGCTATCTCGCCCTCGTCGCCATCGCCTGGATCACCGGCAACGACCTGCTCTCGGCGATCTGCGTCGTGGTCCTGATCAGCGCAGTGCTCGCGCCGCGCCTGGGCCCGCACGCGCGCGGACTGTGGATCCTGTGGCTCGCCCTTGTCGGTGGCGTGGTCGCGCTGACCTTCGCCGGACACGCTCGGACGGCGCTCGACCTCGTGCCGCTGGCGGTCAACCTGGCCCTGGCCGTCCTGTTCGGCCACACCTTGCTGGGGGGGCGAACTCCGCTGATCGCGCGCGCCATTGTCGCCATCGAGGGGCGAGAACACCTGGCCCTGCCGAAAGTGGCCGGCTACGCGCGTGCGCTGACCGCCGCATGGACCGCGCTGTTCCTGATCCAGGCGCTGACCTTTGCCTGCGTGCTCTGCGGGTGGCTGCCGGGAGCCGATGGCAAGGCTGCGTCGCGCGGCTGGGCGCTGACCTGGCTGCATGTCGGCGGATTCCTGTTGCCCGCCGTGTTCATGCTCGGCGAATACGGATTCCGTCGCTGGTACCTGCGCCACGTGCCACACATGCCAGCACGGCTTTTCTTTGCGCGCCTCGTGCACAACTGGCCGCGCCTGTTGCACGACAGGGACATCATCCCCGAGCGCGGAGCGCGGCATGTCGGCTGATTCGATCGAGTGGATCGAGCCGCTGTCCGTGGCGGCCTCGCATCCGTGCCTGCCAGGCCATTTTCCGGGCCAGCCGGTGGTGCCGGGTGTGCTCCTGCTGGACCGGGTGGCTGCGCGCATCGAGCGCGAGCAGGCCGGGCGGCTCGGCAGGATTTCCAGCGTCAAGTTCCGTTCGCCCTTGCTACCCGAGGAGCAGGCCGAGCTGCGCATCGTCCTCAACGGTCGTCGTGTCGACTTTCGCGTGAGCCGCGGAGAAACGCTGCTGATGAGCGGCGAGGGCGAGCTGGCATGAGCGCGCACTGGAGCGAGCACCGCGAAGGCGGCAGTCGTTTCGCGCTGTGGCTGATCCGCACCTTCGGGCTGCGTTTCGGTCGATCCTGTTCGCGTCTCCTGCTCTATCCGATCACGCTGTATTTCTTCCTGCGCCGCGGCGCCGAGCGACGTGCGTCCTACGACTACCTCCAGCGCATCACCGGGCGGCCGGCCAACTGGCGCATGGTCTATCGGCACATCCATTGTTTCGCCGCGACCATCCTCGACCGCATTTATCTCCTGACCGATCATCTGCGCAAATTCGACGTGCGCACGTTCGGGCTCGATGAACTGCACGCACAGATGCGCCCCGATCGCGGCATGCTGCTGCTCGGCGCGCACGTAGGCAGCTTCGAGGCATTGCGCGTGCTTTCGCTGCAACGCCCGGACGTCAAGGTGCGCGTGGTCCTCAATACGCAGCAGACGCCGGCGATGACCGAGCTGCTGCATGCGCTCAACCCGGAGATCGCGAAGAACGTGATCGACGCCTCGCGACCGGGCCACGAAGTCGTCTTCGCCCTGCACGACGCGATGCACGAGGGCGCCCTGGCGACCCTGCTCGGCGATCGCGCGCGACCCAACGAAGCGACCATCGAGATCGATTTCCTCGGCGCGCCGGCGCAGTTTCCGATCGCCCCGTTCCTGATCGCGAGCATGCTCAAGGTGCCGATCGTGCTGTGCCTCGGCCTCTATCGCGGCGGGCGAAGTTACGACCTCGTTTTCGAGACGCTGGCTGAACAGCTCGACCTGCCCCGGCGCGGCAGGGAGGCCGAACTGCGCGCTTTCGTGCAACGCTATGCGGAACGGCTCGAACACTACGTGCGTGCCTATCCCTACAACTGGTTCAATTTCTATGACTTCTGGAAGACCGATTCGACTGGCCACGCTGAGCCTGCTGAGCCTGTTGCTGCCGTATCTGGCGAACGCGGCTGACATCGACGCCGCCGCCCTGATCGGCGGCCTCAAGCGCGAACTGCCTGCGCGCACCGCGTATACCGAGGTGCGCTTTTCGCACATGTACGATCACGCCCTGATCGCGCGTGGCGAACTCGAATATCTCGGCCCTGGCCAGCTCGGCAAGCGCGTCGATTCGCCGTACCAGGAAACCACGACGATCGTCGATGGCGAAGTCACCCTGCAGCGCGGCAAGCGCAAGCCGCGCCAGATTTCGCTCGAGCGCGTGCCCGAACTGGAAGGCTTCCTGCGCGGTTTCAGCGCCCTGCTCGGCGGCGACGTCGCCGCCGTGCAGCGCGATTTCGAGCTGACCAGCAGCGGCGACACGAGCCAGTGGCGGCTGCGCCTGGCGCCACGCGATCCTCGCCTGAAGAAGCGCATCGACGCGATCGAGGTCGACGGCAGCGCCGACAGCGCTCGCTGCTTCAGCATCCTCGATGCCGATGACGACGCCAGCATCATGCTGGTCGAGGGCCTGGCAACCGCGACGCTGCCCGAGCCGCTGACCCGGCGCAAGGTCGAGAGCGCCTGCCGCGGTGGAGTCGCCGCGCAGTGACGGCAGCGATGCGTCGGCTGGTCCTGCTGGTGGGCTGGATCGGCGTGTTGGCCGTTGTCACGGCCTACACCGTACACACGCTGAAACTGAGCACCGACCTGCGCAGCTTCATGCCACCGGCGCAGACGGCGGACCAGAAGCTGCTGATGGAGCAGATCGGCGAAGGCCCCGGATCGCGCCTGCTGCTGCTCGCGATCAGCGGCGCCGACGAGGCCCGTCTCGCCGAGATCAGCCGATCCTTCGTTGCTGCCTTGCGGGCCGATCCGCATTTCAGCCAGGCCATCAATGGCGAATTCGACGCCGGCATGCTCGACGAGCGCCTTTTGCCGTACCGCTACCTGCTGAGCTCGAGCTTCGACGAGGCGCCGCTCGACGAGAGCGTGCTGGCCGACGAATTGAGCCAGCGCGTCGAGGACCTCGGCTCGCCGGCCGCAACCCTGCTCAAGCCGTTGCTGCCGCGCGACCCGACGCTCGAGATCATGAAGCTCGCCGAACGCTGGTCGCCGCCGAAGGCGCCGCTGGTTCGCGACGGCGTCTGGTTTTCGCCGGAAGGCGAGGCGCTGCTGCTCGTGCAGACCCGTGCAGCCGGTTTCGATCCGGCCGCGCAGGGCGAGGCGATCGATGCCATCCATGCCGCCTTCGATGCGTCCCGCGGTGCGCAGGCTGACGCCAGCCTGGTGATCAGCGGTCCGGGCTACTTCACGGTCCTGGTCAATGCGAGCACGCGCGGCGAATCGGAGTGGCTCGGCCGGATCAGTACGGTCGGTTTCATCGTGCTGCTGCTCCTCGCCTACCGCAGCGTGGCCGTGCTCGGCCTGGCCGCGCTGCCGATCGCCTCCGGTGCGCTGGCCGGCGTCGCCGCAATCGCCGCCGTGTTCGGCACCATGCATGGCATCACCCTGGCCTTCGGCTTCACCCTGCTCGGGGTGGCCCAGGAATACCCGATCCGACTGCTCAGTCATCGCCGTGCCGGCGAAACCGCGCTCGAAAGCGTGCGCGGCCTGTGGCCCCTGTTGCTGACCGCGATCGCCTCGGCCTGCATCGCCTACCTCGCCTTCTTCGCCTCGGGCGTGACCGGACTCATGCAGCTCGCCGTGTTCACGATCAGCGGCCTGCTCGTCGCCGGCTTCAGCACGCGCTACCTGTTGCCGCGGGTCTTGCCGGCGAAATTCCGCGATGCCGCCGACACGCCCGGTCTCGGTGCGGTCTGGAACTGGCTCGAGAGCCTGCCACGGCCGCGCTGGCTGCCGCCCTTGCTGCTCGCGATCGCCGCGCTGATGCTGGGATCGGCGTCGACGCCGTTCTGGCAGAACGACCTGGCCGCGCTGACCCCGGTGCCGCAGGACCTGATGAAACGCGAAGGCCGCTTGCGTGCCGCGCTCGGTGCGCCGGACGTGCGCTACCTGCTGATCGTCGAGGCGGCCGATGCCGAAGGCGTGCTCGAACTGTCGGAAAAGGTCAGCCCGCGCATCGATGCCCTGGTCGCCCAGGGTGCGGTCGGCGCGGCCGAACTGCCGAGCCGCTACCTGCCGAGCCTGGCCACCCAGCGCGCGCGCCAGTCCCGACTGCCCGATCGCGCTGCACTCGAAACGATGCTGGCCAGCGCCAGCGCCGACCTGCCGTTTCGCCAGGGCCTGTTCGCGCCGTTCGTCGATGATGTCGAAACGGCGCGCAGCCTGGAACCGCTGACCCCGGCCCGTTTCGCCAGCTCACCCATCGGTGCGCGCATCGAGGCGATGCTGGTCAAGCGCGGCGACCATTGGCTCGGCCTCGGCACGATCATCGGCATGCAGGATCCGGCGGCGTTCGACGCATTGGCCACCGAAACCAACGACGCGGTGCGCCTGCTCGATCTGAAGGGCGCATCGGAATCATTGGTCGCGGCCTATCGCGAACGCATCCTGCGGGCCTTCGGCATCGCCATCGTGCTGCTCGTGGCCACGGTCTTCATCGCCTTCCGCGACCTGCATCGGGCCTGGCATGTGCTGGCACCGATGACCCTGGCGACGATCCTCGTGCTCGCCGTGCTGCGCTTCGGCGGGACCTCGCTGTCGTTGTTCCATCTGGTCGCCCTGACCCTGGCCGCAGGCCTTGGCCTGCACTACGCCCTGTTCTTCGAGCGCACGACGCCGGATGCCGCCGAAGCGCGACGCACCCTGCATGCGACCCTGGTCTGCGTGATCTCGGCCCTGCTCGTGTTCGCCTTGCTGGCCTGGTCGTCGTTGCCGGTGCTGCGCGCGATCGGCCTGACCGTCAGTCTCGGCGTCGGTTTCCACTTCTGCCTGTCGATCCTGATGGCGCGCAAGGGACGCGCCCGCGATGCTGGATAAATCGGACTGGGGCCACCTGATACCGCACCAGGGCACGATGTGCCTGCTCGATGCGGTCGTTGCGTGGACGCCCGAGGCGATCCATGCGCGCACCGATTCGCACCGGCGCGCCGACAATCCGCTGCGCAGCGACGGCATCCTGCGCGCCGTCCATCTGTGCGAATACGGCGCCCAGTCGATGGCCGTGCACGGTGCCCTGGTTGCGCGCGCAGCCGGACTCGGGGCGGCCCCGGGCTTCCTCGTTTCCCTGCGCGGCGTCTCGCTGGCGCTGGCGCGCATCGATGACCTCGACGGTCCGCTCGACGTGCATGGCGAGCGCCTGCTTGGCAGCGAGGCGAGCTGGCAGTACGCCTTCCGCATCGAACATGCGGGGCGCGAAATCGCCGCGGGCCGCGCCGCGGTGATGCTGCGCCAGTAGCCATTCGTCCCGCGCCTCGTGCTCGGCCCCGGGGCGACTCAGGGTGCCGGCGCATCCGGGCTGCGCAGGCCGGCCCGCAATTCCAGTCTTCCGCGACGCCGTCCGGCGGCAGCGCCGGACGCGCCACGCAGCCTGCTCAGGTCGAGATGGCCAGGCGCTCGCCCTGGTAGATCCGCGCCGTGAGGAAATAGACCAGCACGGCCGCGATCGAGGTGCAGAGGAAACAGAGCCCGACGCTGCCTGCACTGACGATCTCGCCGCGCATCAGGCGCGTGATCGTGATCTGCTGGCCGACCAGCGGCACCGCATACATCCAGGTCTCGACCTTGAACGGAAACAGCGACATCAGCATCGTCGGCACGGCCGGCACGAACATCAGCAGCGACAGGTAGGTCTGCGCTTCGCGAAAGGTCTTGGCGAAGGCCGCGGCCAGGGTCTGCAGCGAGGCGATCAGGAACACCAGCGGCAGCATCGCGAGCAGGGTCAGCAGGGCGAAGTGCGGCCCGATCGAAAGGGTCATGCCGAGCTTCTCGGTCGGCATGAACTGGCCGGCGAACGAGAACGCGATGATGCTGAGCAGCAGGGTGGTCAGGGCGAAGGCGCTGGTTGCGCCGAGCTTGCCGAGCAGGATCCTCGAGCGCGCAACCGGGTTGGCGAACAAGGGCTCCAGCGACTGCCGCTCGCGCTCGCCGGCGGTCGTGTCGATCGCCAGCGCCATGCCGCCGATGAACGCGCCGAGGATGAAGAAGTACGGCAGCATCGAGAACATCATGCCGCCGCGTGCCTGGGCGGTCGACTGGTCGCGGTCGGCGACGACGAGCGGGCGCAATATCGTCGGCGAGAGGCCGCGTGCGACGACGCGCAGGGTCGAGGTGCGCTGGCCGTAGCCATCGAGGATGCGCCGCAGGCGCGAGACCGAACCCTGGGCATCCCGCTGCGACTCGTCGTAGATCAGCTCGACCTGGGCCGGCTCGCCCTTGCTCCAGGCCTCGGCATAGGTATCGGGAATGCGCAGCACGAGATCGGCTTCCTGGTCGCGAACGGCCCGCTCGGGGTCGGGCAGCGGATCCTTGACGATGATGCCGCTCTGCTTCAGTGCATCGATCAGGTTCGGCGCGTGGGCGGCGCCGATGACCGGCACCGGCAACGGCTTTTCGGCTTTTTCGAGTTCGCGCGAGACGATGCCGTTGATCAGCAGCACGAAGATCAGCGGTGCCATCAGCGGGCCGGTCAGCAAGGTGTTCATGACCGTGCGGCGGTCGCGGATGTTCTCGCGCACCTCCTTGAGGAATACGGTGATGCTGGTCTTCATGCGGCGAGTCCTTCTGCGGAACCGATGACCTTGACGAAGGCATCTTCGAGATTGGTCGTGCCTGCCTGCTCGCGCAGCGCATCCGGGGAGGCGTCGGCGACGACATGGCCATGCGCGATCACGACGATGCGATCGCACAGCGCAGCGACCTCCTGCATGATGTGGCTCGAGAACAGGACGCAGCGACCCTCGGCTTTCAGGTGCCTGAGGAAGTCGCGCATGGCGCGTGTCGCCATCACGTCGAGGCCATTGGTCGGCTCGTCGAGGATGCAGTTCTTCGGGTCGTGGATCAGGGCCCGCGCAATCGCGGTCTTGACCCGCTGGCCCTGGGAAAATCCGTCGGTGCGACGGTCGATGATCTCGCCCATGTCGAGGGCCTTGACCAGGCCATCGATGCGGCGGGCGATGGTGGCCTCGTCCATGCCCTGCAGCCGGCCGAAGTATTCGATGTTCTCGCGCGAGCTCAGGCGCTTGTACAGGCCGCGCGCATCGGGCAACACGCCGAGGCGCTTGCGCACCGCGATCGGATCGACGGCTGCGTCGATGCCGTCGACCAGCACCTGGCCCTGATCGGGCTTCATCAGCGTGTAGAGCATGCGCAGCGTGGTTGTCTTGCCGGCGCCGTTCGGGCCGAGCAGGCCGGTGATTTCGCCGTCGCGTGCGCTGAAGGAAACGCCGTCGACGGCCTTGACCTCGCCGAACGCCTTGGTCAGTCCTTTCAGTTCGATCATGGTGCCGCTCCGTTGAAATCGATGAAATGCGGAATCGGCCCGAGTTCGTCGACGCAACTCGCGTCGAGCGATTTCGGTTCTCGCCTGTCCATGAACTCGCTGACCAACCGGGGTAGGCAGCCGCGCCCGATCACGTTGTGTCCCTGGCCCCTGGCCACGATCAGCTTCGCGTTGGCCAGGGTCTTTGCGACTTCCTCGCCATAGCGCGGCGGCGTCACCGGATCGAGTTCGCCTTCGAGGATCAGCACCGGCGCGTCGCCGCTGGCCGGTTCTCGGAAATCCGCGGGTCGCATGCCGCGTGGCCAGATCTCGCACTGCGTGCGCGCGACATCGACGAGCAGGTTGCCGAGCAGGGTCTGCGCGGTTTGCGGATCAGGCTTGAGCAGGTCGGCGTCCTCGGCGCACAGGACCGAGAGCTGCATGCCGTTGCCGACCAGGGCTTCGACGCCCTCGCTCAGTACGCCGATCTGTCCCATCAGCGGCACGTCGTTGCCGGCCAGCGACTGCTGGATCGTATGCGGAATCAGCGCCGCGGTTTCGGGGCTGTAGGCGAACATGCGCACGAGGCCGGCCATCGCAGCGGCATCGAGGCGTCGGGTCTGCAGCGTGAAGTTGACCGGATCGGGGAACTGCACGCTGCGCGGTGCAGCGCTCAGGCTGTCGCGTAACTGCATCAGGCTCGCGTACGGATCGGGAAAGGCCTTCGCGCAGGCCGGTGCCTTCGCGCAATAGGCGAACTGCGCCTTCAGCGCGTCATCGAGGTTGCGCGCGAACTCGTTGCCGAGCACGAGCGAGTTCGGCGCAACGCTGTCGAGCACGATGCTGCGCACGCCGTCGGCATGACGGCGCAGGTACTGCTGGGCGACGCGCGTACCGTAGGACACGCCGACCAGGTCGAACTGCGGCGCGCCGAGCGCCTGGCGCAGCGCTTCGAGATCCTCGACCGCATCGGTGGTCGTGTAGAAGCGCGGGTCGGCATGCTGGCTGACCTGCTCGAGGCAGGTCCGCGTCGCGGCCCGCGTGCGCTCGACGTCGAAATCGAGTGCCTCTTCCTGCTCGGCCATGGCCTTGCAGTCGAGGGCGTTCGATTCGCCGGTGCCGCGCTGATCGAGCAGCAGGACGTGCCGATGCTTGCGCGCCGGTCCGAGCGAAGCCGCCATCTGCGGCCAGGTATCGATCGCCGACTGGCCCGGCCCGCCGGCGAGATAGACGATGAAGTCGTCGTCGGCCGCCTGCGCGCTGCGGATCAGGGCCAGGCGCAGGTCGATCTGGCGGCCGCCAGGCGCGGCGCGGTTCTCGGGCACCCGGAACGGTGCGCAGTAGGCCTCGGTGGTCGCCGCTGAATGTGCGCGCGCGAGCTCGCAGGCGTGGAACTCGAGCTCACCGAAGCGGAAGACCTCGGCGTTGGCCGCGATCCGATAGCGACCGCTTGGGCTCTCCCCGTGGGCGGAGCCGGCAGTGCGCTTCTGTAACGCGGCATAGCCGAGCATCACAATCACGAGGAAAGCGATGATGGCGATGCGTTTCTTCTGGTTCATGGCAAAAATTCCCTCGATTTCATTCTGGACCGCTCTTTCATCGCCCAGTGTCGCTCCATCTGCGAATCGTCCTCAGGCATCCGGATCGAAAATCCCTTCGATGGGCTGGCCGAACAGGCGCGCGATGGCGAACGCCAGCGGCAGGCTCGGGTCGTACTTGCCGGTCTCGATGGCGTTGACCGTTTGCCGCGAAACATCGAGGCGCTCGGCCAGCTCGGCCTGCGACCATTGGCGTTGCGAACGCAGTTCGCGCATCCGGTTGATCAACGGTAGTGCCTCTGTGCGCGGACCCGGGCCAGTACATAGGTCACAGACAACGCCGGAAACATCCAGATCAGCACGCTGCTCCCCTTGATCTCGAAGACCTGCGCGGAAACGAGAAAGCCCAGGCTGAGGCAGGCCAGTCCAACCACGAGGGCGGCGACCGCCAGCGCCTCGAGGTCGATGCGCCGCTGCAACTCGTCGCTGGCCCGGACCAGGTGCAGCACTTCCCGGATCGCGAAACCGATCGGGATCAGCGGCAGCAGGCTCACCATGGCGCGCAGGCTGGTCGGCGCATCGGTCATCGGGCCCTTGAGCAGCCAGACGCTGAGCGCGGTCGTGGCCAGATAGGCGAAGGACGCGAAGGCGCAGCCGCGAAGGCGACGTGAACAGGCTTTGCGGATTTCCATGGCGGTCCGGGTGTCAAGTAAGCTTGACACAGGCTAGCGACCGATCCGGCGATATGTCAAGCGACCTTTACATCGCGGCGGGGCGATCAGCGCGAGGAGATGTATTTCTCGCGCCGGATATGCGGCACCGGCAGGCCGATGTCCTTGAGCAGGCCGAAGCTCTGGTCGACCATGTCCGGATTGCCGCACAGGTAGACGATGTCGCCGGCCACATCGGGCTTGAGCGCATCGATGGCGACTTGCACGCGCCCCGCGGTATCGCCCGGGCGCGGCAGCGCGCGCGGCGTGCGGCTGAAGCACGGATGGAAACGGAAGCCCGGATTCGCCTCGGCGAACGCGGCGAATTCCTCGCCATAGAGCAGGTCGCCCTCGTTGCGCGCGCCATAGACCAGCTCGAACGTACAGCCGCGAGTCCGCGTAAGCCGGGCGATCAGCGGAAGCATGGCCCGGTACGGGGTCACGCCGGTGCCGGTGGCGACCAGCAGGTAGCGTGAGTTGGTGTCGGCGTCCATCAGGCAGAAGCGCCCATAGGGACCGCTCGCATCGACCGTGCCGCCGACCTCGAGATTCGACAGCAGGTCGGTCGCTGCACCGCCGTCGACGTAGGACACGGCAATCTCGATCCGGTCGATCGGCGTGGCATCGCCCGTGCCGACCGTGGCGACCGAATAGCTGCGCTTGGTCGGCTTGCCGTCGGCGTAGTTGAAATGGATCTGGATGAACTGGCCCGGGATGAAGGCGAACGGTTCGCCATCGGCCCGCTCGAAGGCCATGTGGCGGACGGCAGGGGCGATCATGCGGGCGGAAACGAGGCGAAGCGGGAAGTGTGCGGCCACGGCAGGAACAGTCAGGGTGGGTGGCCCGCTATACTATCAGGGCCATGACGGCCTCCCCGCATCAACCATCCCGCCAATCTCCATGAGCAATGTCCCCGCGCTCGAAATCCACGAGCTGCGCAAGATCTATGCGACCGGCGTCGAAGCGCTCAAGGGCGTTTCGCTCAGCGTGCAACCCGGCGACTTCTTCGCCCTGCTCGGCCCGAATGGCGCCGGCAAGTCGACCCTGATCGGCATCGTCAGCTCGCTGGTCAACGCCAGCTCGGGTTCGGTCAAGGTGTTCGGCGTCGACATCGACGCGAACCGCGAAGCCGCGATGCGCCTGCTCGGCCTGGTTCCGCAGGAAGTCAACTTCAATTTCTTCGAGAAGCCGTTCGACATCCTCTGCAACTACGCCGGCTTCTACGGCATTCCACGCGCCGAGGCGAAGCTGCGCGCCGAGCAGGAATTGCGCCGCGCCCAGCTCTGGGACAAGGCGCACACGATGGCGCGCACCCTGTCCGGCGGCATGAAGCGGCGCCTGATGATCGCCCGCGCGATGATGACGCGCCCGCGCCTGCTGATCCTCGACGAGCCGACCGCCGGCGTCGACATCGAGATCCGTCGCGGCATGTGGCGCGTGCTCAAGGAGGTCAATGCAGCCGGTACCACGGTGATCCTGACCACCCACTATCTCGAGGAAGCCGAGAGCCTGTGCCGCAATCTCGCCATCATCGATGGCGGGCGCATCATCGAGAACGGTCCGATGAAGACGCTGCTGGCCAAACTCGACGTCGAAGGCTTCCTGCTCGATATCGACGGTGGCCTGCCCGCCGAGCTGCCGCACATCGAAGGCGTGACGCTGCGTGCCGAGGACAGCCATACGCTGGATCTGGAGATGCCTCGGGCGATGGACCTCAACGGGGTCTTCGCCGGACTCGACGCCGCCGGCATCCGCGTGCGCTCGATGCGGACCAAGACCAACCGGCTCGAGGAACTGTTCGTGCGCCTGACCGGCGGCAAGGAGGTGGCGGCATGAGCGGCGAACAGCGCCACCCGAACCTGGTCGCCCTGCTCACGATCGTGCGCCGCGAAGTGATGCGCATCCTGCGCATCTGGGGCCAGACCCTGGTTCCCCCGGCGATCACGATGACCCTCTACTTCCTGATCTTCGGCAGCCTGATCGGACGTCGCATCGGCGACATGGGCGGCTACGACTACATGGACTTCATCGTGCCGGGCCTGGTCATGATGTCGATCATCCAGAACAGCTACGGCAACATTTCCTCGAGCTTCTTCGGCGCCAAGTTCGGCCGCCACATCGAGGAGATGCTGGTCAGCCCGATGCCGAACTGGGTCATCCTCGGTGGTTACGTCACCGGTGCCGTGCTGCGCGGCCTGCTGGTCGGCGTGATCGTGCTGTGCATCGCCATGCTGTTCACGCATGTGCGCATCCCGCATCCGCTGGTCACCATTGCCACGGTGTTGCTCGGTGCGACGATCTTCTCGCTGGCCGGCTTCGTCAATGCGGTCTATGCGAAGAAGTTCGACGACGTCGCGATCGTACCGACCTTCATCCTGACCCCGCTGACCTACCTCGGCGGCGTGTTCTATTCGGTCAGGATGCTGCCCGACTGGGCGCAGACCCTGACCCATGCCAACCCGGTGTTCTACATGGTCAACGCGTTCCGCTACGGCCTGCTCGGCACCAGCGACATCCCGGTCGGCATCGCCTTCGGCCTGATGGTGGGTTTCGTCGTCGTCCTCGGCACGCTCGGCCTGTGGTTGCTCAAGCGCGGTGTCGGTTTGCGCAGCTGACCCAGTCGGCCGCCGCCGCTTGCGGCAACTCGCTTGGCTCTCGTAGGAGCGCCTTCAGGCGCGATGCTTTTGGCGGCGTGGGTGAAAGGCATCGCGCCTGAAGGCGCTCCTACAAGGAGAGCGCGGGGCTGAGCGATCCGACTCTGTGATCGAGCTTTCAGAGATTGAAGAACGCCGTTGCCGTTGCCGTCGCATTCGCCGCGGTGACGTCGACATCCTCGCCGCGATCGCGGGCGAGTTCCTCGACGATATGCTTCAGGTACATCGGCTCATTGCGCCGGTGCGAGGGCTTCGGCGTGACCGTGCGCGGCAGCAGGTACGGCGAGTCGGTCTCGATCATCAACCGATCGGCCGGAATATCGCGCACGAGTTCGCGCAGATGGGTGCCGCGGCGTTCGTCGCAGAGCCAGCCGGTAATGCCGATATGCCAGCCGGCATCGAGGTAGTCGACCATCTCGTTGCGGGTGCCGGTGAAGCAGTGCACGACGACATTGCCGAGCCGGCCTTCGAAGGCCCTCATCACGGCCATGAAATCGTCATGCGCGTCGCGCTGGTGCAGGAACAGCGGTTTGCCGCAGTCGGCGGCGATCGCGAGCTGGCGCTCGAAGGCCTCGATCTGGGCGGTCTGCGGAGAGTAGTTGCGGTGGTAGTCGAGCCCGGTTTCGCCGACCGCCCTGACCTCGTCGGCCAAGGCCAGCTCGCGCAGCAGGGCATCGGTGGCGTCGTCGTAGTCGACGGCGTGATGCGGATGCACGCCGGCGGTCGCGAACAGTTCACCCGGATGCGCCCGCGCGATCGACAGCGCCATGCGGCTGCCGGCCGCGCTCGCGCCGGTCACGACCATCTGTGCGACTCCGGCCTGGCGCGCGCGCGCCAGGACCTGATCGAAGTCCGGCCGGAACGATTCGTGGGTCAGGTTGGCTCCGATGTCGATCAGCTGCATGGCACAGGGCTGCGCAAAAGGCGACATTATGAGCGGCCGTCCGGGCGCTGCCCAGCCCACACATTCCGCAATGGTTCACATCGGATTCACTACCGCATTGCGAGTATCCTTGTGACCGCTCACCCCTGTCCGGAGACCTCCATGTTTGCCTCTTCCAGATTGCTGCTGGCCGCCGCGCTGTTCGCTACGGCCGTATCGGCCGGGGCGCAGACCCGCACTTCCACACCCGTCGGAGTGAATCCCTCGGAGCGAGCCGCGAACGTGCAGAGCCGGCATCACGCCCTGATCTCGCGCACGGCCGGTCCCAAGTCGACAAATGCCATCAATACAGCGACGCCGGTCCTTCCAGTCGCCAATCCGGTTCGCGCCTATCCGCCGAGCTGCCTCGCCGATCCGCTGCCCGATCAGACCTTGGGTCCGGTCTACAGCAAGGCCGTGGTCCTGCCCCAGGTGACGGCAAGTACCGGCCAGATTTCGGGCTCGGAGTCGGTGACGATCAAGGTCTGGCGCGTTGCCTGCAGCAGCTCCGAGTTCTTCACGTCGGCGACCCTGTTGCGGATCGAGCGCAGTGGCTCTCTCAATGGTCGCCTCGACATCTATCCGCTCTTTCCTGCGGTCGAGGCCGCCCAGGGCAACATCGTCTTCAGTGATGACCCGGACTACCTGCTCAACCTGGTGCGCATTCCGACCGAACCGAACACGGTCATTGCAGACACGCTGACGTTTTCACCGGTCCCTTTCAGTTCCACCTTCGTGCTCGAGAACTACGACTCCGCATCGGCTGGCTTTTTCGACTTCAACCTGGCCTTCTCGCTGCGCTTCGACAATCTCCTGACGGGCGGAAACAGCGATCTCTACTTTCTCGACGTTCCGGCCTACAGTCCAACCGTGGGCACCTACCCGGCGGCCTTTCAGAACCTGCCGATCTCGGGCTACATGAGCACCAACTGGTTCGACCCGGACGCCGGTGGCGAAGGCATCATCCTTCAGATCTACGAGGTCGGCGGCGACACCCAGAACCTCGTCGTCTCGTTCACCTGGGCGGCCTACGATCCGAGCGGCATCCCGTTCTGGCTGTCGGGCCAGGTCACCATCGCGCGTGGCGCAAAATCCGCCAATGCCACGATGTTCTACCGGACCGGCGGTGGCCTCGGCGGCAATGCCGGTGAGGCGAGCGAACCGATCCCGTGGGGCACGGCTACAGTCTCGTTCCCCGATTGCAACACGATGGTCCTGACCTACGCTTCGACCCAGGGCCTGCCAGCGGGCGTCCCGACGGGCAGTGGGACGCGCACCTGGAGTCGCATTGCCAACGTCAATGCACTGAGCTGCGAGTGACAGGCTGAGCGACATGTCTGCGTGGAAAACGGCGCGGTCACCCGCGCCGTTTTCTTTTCTGCGCCCGCATCAGCCTGATTGTGACGTCGATCCAGACGAATCCGGGCTATTGCACCCGATCCGGGGCGAGCCGCTTGTACCTTAACCGCGGGCTAG
>NZ_FOVF01000049.1 GCF_900115085.1 Dokdonella immobilis
TCGTATTCCACGTGCGCCGTCGAAATCGTGATGCCGCGCGCCTTCTCTTCCGGCGCCGCGTCGATCGCGTCATAGGCCTTGAATTCGCCGCCAAAACGCTCCGCGCCGATCTTCGTCAGCGCCGCCGTCAAGGTCGTCTTGCCGTGGTCAACGTGACCGATCGTGCCCACGTTCACGTGTGGCTTCTTGCGCTCGAACTTCTCTTTCGACATGGCTCAAACCTCTAAACAGATTTTGTTGACAAGTGCGGCCACGGATGGACGCTTTTCGATCTTCCGCGATCGCGGGCGATCGCAAGGATTACGACTTCTTGATCACGGCTTCGGCGATGCTGCTCGGCGCCTCGGCGTAGTGATCGAACTCCATCGTGAAGGTGGCACGGCCCTGCGACATCGAGCGCAGGCTGGTTGCATATCCGAACATCTCGCCCAACGGCACCTGGGCGGCGATGACCTTGCCGGACGGGGTGTCATCAGTCCCCTGGAGGAGACCGCGGCGCCTGCTCAAGTCGCCCATGACATCGCCCATGTAGTCTTCCGGCGTCACCACCTCGACCTTCATCACCGGCTCCAGCAAGACCGGGTTGGCCTTGTTGAAACCTTCCTTGAAGCCCATCGAGCCAGCGACCTTGAAGGCCATCTCGTTGGAGTCGACTTCGTGGTACGAACCATCGACCAGGCGGATCTTGATGTCGACCACCGGATAACCCGCCATCGGTCCACTGGTCATCGCTTCGCGAATGCCCTTGTCGACCGCCGGCACATATTCCTTCGGCACGGACCCGCCAACGGTTTCGTTGACGAATTCGTATCCGGCGCCGCGCTCCTGCGGCTCGATCTCGAGGACAACATGGCCGTACTGGCCCTTGCCACCCGACTGACGCACGAACTTGCCTTCCTGCTTGACCGCCTTGCGGATGGTCTCGCGGTAGGCGACCTGCGGCTTGCCGACATTGGCCTCGACATTGAACTCGCGGCGCATGCGGTCGACCAGGATATCCAGGTGCAACTCGCCCATGCCGGCGATGATCGTCTGTCCGGACTCCTCGTCGGTGCGCACTCGGAAGGACGGATCCTCCTGGGCGAGACGCGACAAGGCAATGCCCATCTTTTCCTGGTCGGACTTGGTCTTCGGCTCCACGGCCATGGCGATCACCGGTTCCGGGAACGTCATGCGCTCGAGCGTGATGACCTTGTCCTGCGCACACAGCGTGTCACCCGTGGTGACGTCCTTGAGACCGACGGCGGCGGCGATGTCGCCGGCCCGCACTTCCTTGATCTCGTCACGCTGGTTCGCATGCATCTGCAGCAAACGGCCGACTCGCTCCTTCTTGCTCTTGACCGGGTTGTACACCGTGTCGCCGGAATTCAGCACGCCCGAGTAGACGCGGAAGAATGTCAGCGAACCGACGAACGGGTCGGTCATGATCTTGAAGGCCAGCGCCGAGAACGGTGAATCGTCCTTGGCCGAACGCGAATCTTCCTTCTCGGATTCGTCCACACCCTTGACCGGCGGACGATCCGCTGGCGAGGGCAACAACTGGATGACCGCATCCAGCATCGCCTGCACGCCCTTGTTCTTGAACGCGGTACCGCAAAACACCGGGATGATCGAACCACTGACCGTTCCGGCCCGGATGCCGCCGATGATCTCGGCTTCCGACAGCTCGCCATCCTCGAGATACTTGTTCATCAACTCTTCGGACGTCTCGGCGGCCGCTTCCACGAGGAACGAGTGCGCCTTTTCGCAGGCATCCTTGAGCGATGCCGGAATGTCGCGATACTCGAACTTCAAACCCTGGGATTCGACGTCCCAGTAAATCGCCTTCATCTTGACCAGGTCGACCACGCCTTCGAAATTCTCTTCGGCGCCGATCGGCAGCTGCATCGGAACCGGACTGGCACCGAGGCGGCCCTTGAGCTGGCCAACCACCTTGTTGAAATCCGCGCCGGTGCGATCCATCTTGTTGACGAACGCAAGCCTCGGCACGCCGTACTTGTTGGCCTGGCGCCAGACCGTTTCAGACTGCGGCTGCACGCCACCGACCGCGCAGAGAACAAAAACCGCGCCATCGAGGACTCGCAGCGAGCGCTCCACTTCAATCGTGAAATCGACGTGCCCGGGGGTGTCGATGATATTGAAACGGTGCTGCTCGAGGCTGTTGTCCATGCCCGACCAGAAACAGGTGGTCGCAGCGGACGTGATCGTGATGCCGCGCTCCTGCTCCTGCTCCATCCAGTCCATGGTTGCCGCACCCTCGTGCACTTCACCGATCTTGTGGTTGACGCCGGTGTAGAACAGGATTCGTTCGGTTGTCGTCGTCTTGCCGGCATCGATATGGGCCATGATGCCGAAATTACGATAACGCTCGATGGGGGTGCTGCGAGCCACGGTGTCTATCTCCAGCGGGTATCCGTTCCCGACGCAAAGCGACCATCCGTGGCCGCATCATTCAAAGGGTATTACCAGCGGTAATGCGAGAACGCCTTGTTGGCTTCGGCCATGCGATGCGTTTCCTCACGCTTCTTCACGGCTCCACCACGGCTTTCCGCGGCGTCGAGCAACTCGGCCGCAAGCTTGCGCGGCATCGTGTTCTCTCCGCGCTTGCGCGCCGCCTCGATCAACCAGCGCATGGCCAGCGCCATGCGGCGGGACGAACGCACTTCGACCGGCACCTGGTAGGTCGCGCCACCGACACGGCGGGACTTCACCTCGACCGCGGGAGCCACATTGCCAAGCGCCTTCTCGACGACACCGACCGGCTCGGCATGCTTCTCGCCGATCTGGTCGAGAGCGCCGTAGACGATCTTTTCTGCCACCGACTTCTTGCCGCTCTGCATCACCATGTTGATGAAGCGAGCGATGACGTCACTGCCGTGCTTCGGGTCGGGCAGCGTGGTGCGGGATGGATTGGAACCTTTACGCGACATGGATCAAACCTTTCCAGGTGAACTTGCTCAGGACTTCGGGCGCTTGGCGCCGTACTTCGAACGACTCTGGCGGCGCTTGGTCACGCCGGCCGCGTCGAGACTGCCGCGCACGGTGTGGTAGCGGACGCCGGGAAGGTCCTTGACGCGACCGCCGCGGATCAGCACCACCGAGTGCTCCTGCAGGTTGTGGCCTTCGCCACCGATATAGCTGATCACCTCAAAACCGTTGGTGAGGCGAACCTTGGCGACCTTGCGCAGAGCCGAATTCGGCTTCTTCGGGGTCGTGGTGTAGACACGCGTGCACACGCCGCGACGCTGAGGGCAATCCTGCAGGGCAGGCGAAGCGCTCTTGTACGTCTTCGGACTACGTGGCTTGCGCACCAATTGATTGACTGTTGACATGCGTTTTGAGCCCTAAGAAACAAAAGACAGGCCGAGTGAACTCGACCTGCCCAGAAGCGGGAGTTTAACGTTCGGGCAACAAGACTGTCAACGCCTTGCCGCCCTACGCTCGCATCCATTCGCTCGAACACGAGGCACTTCCTGCGCCTCATTTCGATGTAAGGTTGATCGCGCCGTCAGGCCGAATCGCTGTCGCCGGCAACTGCCTCGGCGACGGAACTCGTTGAACCCAGCGCAGCCCGCTCGAGATCGGTCAGTTCGCCTTCCACGGTCCGACGAGCGGAATGGTAGGCCAACCCCGTACCGGCGGGAATCAAGCGCCCAACTATAACGTTTTCCTTCAGGCCACGCAAGGTATCGCGCGTACCGCGCACCGCCGCCTCGGTCAGGACCCGGGTCGTCTCCTGGAACGAAGCTGCCGAGATGAACGATTCTGTGGCCAGCGAGGCCTTGGTGATGCCGAGCAGGACCGGCAGATACTCGGCCGGCAGACCGTCCTTGGCCACGACACGCTCGTTCTCCTCGATCACGCGCAGGCGGTCGGCCTGCTCGCCACGCAGGTAACGGGAGTCACCGGCGACCGAGATCTCGACCTTGCGCAGCATCTGGCGAATGATCGCTTCGATGTGCTTGTCGTTGATGCGAACACCCTGCAGGCGATAGACGTCCTGGATTTCCTTGGTCAGGTAGACCGCCAGCGGCTCCACGCCGAGCAGGCGCAGGATGTCATGCGGGTTCGGCTCGCCGTCGACGACGGTCTCGCCCTTCTCGACATGCTCACCCTCGAACACGATGACCTGGCGCCACTTCGGAATCAGCTCCTCGTGTTCGCTGCCATCGGAATCGCGGATGATCAGGCGCTGCTTGCCCTTGGTGTCCTTGCCGAAGGCGATCACGCCGGAGCGCTCGGCCAGGATCGCCGGCTCCTTCGGCTTGCGTGCCTCGAACAGATCGGCGACGCGCGGCAGACCGCCGGTGATGTCGCGGGTCTTCGAGGTTTCCTGCGGAATACGCGCGACGACGTCGCCGACGCCGACTTCCGCACCGTCCTGCAGGGACACGATGGCCCCGGCCGGCAGGAAGTACTGGGCCGGGATATCGGTGCCGGGCAGGCGCAGCTCGCCACCCTTCTTGTCGACCAGGCGGACCATGGGACGCAGGTCCTTGGCCGCGCTGCCGCGACGCTTCGGATCGGTGACCTCGACGCTGGCCAGGCCGGTCAGCTCGTCGGTCTTCTCGATGACCGTGATGCCTTCGACGAAGTCGATATAGCGGATCACGCCGGCCACTTCCGAAACGATCGGGTGGGTATGCGGATCCCACTTGGCGATGGTCTGGCCGGCCTTGATGTCGGCGCCGTCCTTGACGTCGATGACCGCGCCATAGGGCACCTTGTAGCGCTCACGCTCGCGACCGTGCGCATCCATGATCGACAGTTCGCCGGAACGCGAGACCGCGACCAGATGGCCATTGCCGTGCTGGACGGTCTTGAGGTTGTTGAACTTGACCGCGCCGGTGGTCTTCACATGAACGTTGTCGATGGCCGCCGCACGCGAGGCGGCACCACCGATATGGAACGTGCGCATGGTCAGCTGGGTACCCGGCTCGCCGATCGACTGGGCGGCGATGACGCCGACCGCCTCGCCGATATTGACGATATGGCCACGGGCCAGGTCACGTCCGTAGCAGAGTCCGCAAACGCCGAATGTTGCCTCGCAGGTGATCGGCGAACGGACCAGCACCGACTGCACGCCATCGGCTTCGAGTTGCTCGACGATCTTCTCGTCGAGCAGGGTGCCGCGGGTGACGATCGGGTCTTCCTTGTCGCCCGGCGCGAAAACGTCCTCGGCGACCACGCGACCGAGCACGCGATCACGCAGCGGCTCGACCACGTCACCGCCTTCGACGATGGCGGTCATGGTCAGGCCATGGTGGGTACCGCAATCCACCGCGGTGACCACGACGTCCTGGGCCACGTCGACCAGACGACGGGTCAGGTAACCGGAGTTGGCGGTCTTCAGCGCGGTGTCGGCCAGACCCTTTCGTGCACCGTGGGTCGAGTTGAAGTACTGCAGCACGTCGAGACCTTCACGGAAGTTGGCCTTGATCGGCGTCTCGATGATCGAGCCGTCCGGTCGCGCCATCAGTCCGCGCATGCCGGCCAGCTGGCGAATCTGCGCGGCGGAGCCACGCGCTCCGGAGTCGGCCATGATGTACAGCGAGTTCATCGATTTCTGGTTGACGTCCTCGCCCTTGGCGGTCTTGACCTTGTCGATGCCGATGACGTCCATCATCGCCTTGGCGACCTGCTCGTTGGTGCGTGACCAGATGTCGACGACCTTGTTGTAGCGCTCGCCGGCGGTGACCAGGCCGGACTGGAACTGTTCCTGGATCTCGACCACTTCCTTCTCGGCCGACTCGAGGATGCCCTTCTTGGCGTCGGGGATCTTCATGTCGTCGATGCCGATCGAAATGCCGGCGCGGGTCGCGTAATGAAAGCCCATGTACATGAGCTTGTCGGCGAACACGACCGTTTCCTTGAGGCCGAGCAGGCGATAGCAGGCATTGATCAGGCGCGAGATGTTCTTCTTGGTCAGTTCCGTGTTGACCAGCGCGAACGGCAGGCCGACCGGCAGGATGTCGCACAGGAGGGCGCGGCCGATCGTGGTATCCACGATCACGCGGCGCTCGCTGCGCTCGCCGGTGGTGTCGTCGATGCTGGTCTCGTCGATGCGCACCTTGACCTTGGCGTGCAGTTCGACCACGCGGCTTTCGTAGGCGCGATTCACTTCGTCGATATTGGCGAACACCATGCCTTCGCCGCGCACGTTCTCGAGCGCGCGGGTCATGTAGTACAGACCGAGGACGACGTCCTGGGTCGGCACGATGATCGGATCGCCATTGGCCGGCGAGAGGATGTTGTTCGACGACATCATCAACGCGCGCGCCTCGAGCTGGGCTTCCAGCGACAGCGGCACGTGCACGGCCATCTGGTCACCGTCGAAGTCGGCGTTGAACGATGTACAGACCAGCGGATGCAGCTGGATCGCCTTGCCCTCGATCAGGACCGGCTCGAAAGCCTGGATGCCGAGGCGATGCAGGGTCGGCGCACGGTTCAGCAGGACCGGATGCTCGCGGATCACTTCCTCGAGGATGTCCCAGACTTCGGCTTCCTCACGCTCGACCAGCTTCTTCGCCGCCTTGATCGTCGCAGCCAGGCCGCGACGCTGCAGCTTCGAGAAGATGAACGGCTTGAACAGCTCGAGCGCCATCTTCTTCGGCAGGCCACACTGGTGCAGCTTGAGGGTCGGGCCGACCACGATGACCGAACGGCCCGAGTAGTCGACGCGCTTGCCGAGCAGGTTCTGGCGGAAGCGCCCCTGCTTGCCCTTGATCATGTCGGCCAGCGACTTCAGCGGGCGCTTGTTGGTGCCGGTGATGGCGCGACCGCGACGGCCGTTGTCCATCAGCGCATCCACCGCTTCCTGCAGCATGCGCTTTTCGTTGCGCACGATGATGTCGGGCGCATTGAGCTCGAGCAGGCGCTTGAGGCGGTTGTTGCGGTTGATCACGCGGCGATACAGGTCGTTCAGATCCGACGTCGCGAAGCGGCCGCCATCGAGCGGCACCAGCGGACGCAGATCCGGCGGCAGCACCGGCAGCACGGTCAGCACCATGTACTCGGGACGATTGCCCGACTCGAGGAAGGCCTCGACCAGCTTGATGCGCTTGGTCAGCCGCTTGAGCTTGGTCTCCGAACCGGTCGCCGCGATTTCCTCGCGCAGACGGATCAGTTCGGCGTTGAGGTCGATCGTCTTCAGCAGCTCATAGACGGCTTCGGCGCCCATGCGCGCGTCGAACTCGTCGCCATGCTCCTCGACCGCCTGCAGGTACTGCTCCTCGTTGAGCAACTGACCGCGCTCGAGCGCGGTCAGGCCCGGATCGACGACGACGTAGGCTTCGAAATAGAGGATGCGCTCGATGTCGCGCAGGGTCATGTCCAGCATCAGGCCGATGCGCGAGGGCAGCGACTTGAGGAACCAGATGTGCGCGGTCGGGCTGGCCAGTTCGATATGGCCCATGCGCTCGCGACGGACCTTGGCCAGGGTGACCTCGGTGCCGCACTTCTCGCAGACCACGCCGCGGTGCTTCATGCGCTTGTACTTGCCGCACAGGCACTCGTAGTCCTTGGTCGGTCCGAAGATGGCCGCGCAGAACAGGCCGTCACGCTCGGGCTTGAACGTGCGGTAGTTGATGGTCTCCGGCTTCTTCACTTCGCCGAACGACCACGAACGGATCAGGTCCGGCGAAGCCAGCGCGATCTTGATCGCGTCGAAGTCCAGCGTCTGGCGCTGCTGGTTGAACAGGTTAAGCAGATCTTTCATGGGGTTCTCCTGAGCTCAGCAGCCGATCACTTGGACTTGGTTTCATCAAGCTCGATATTGATCGCGAGCGAGCGGATTTCCTTGACCAACACATTGAACGACTCCGGCATGCCCGCCACCATCTCGTGGTCGCCGTCGACGATGTTCTTGTACATCTGGTTGCGTCCGGAAACGTCATCGGACTTGACCGTGAGCATTTCCTGCAGCGTGTACGCCGCGCCGTAGGCTTCCAGCGCCCAGACTTCCATTTCGCCGAAGCGCTGGCCGCCGAACTGGGCCTTGCCGCCGAGCGGCTGCTGGGTGACCAGTGAGTACGGACCGGTGGAACGGGCGTGCATCTTGTCGTCGACCAGGTGGTTGAGCTTTAGCATGTGCATGTAGCCGACCGTGACCGGCCGGTCGAACTGCTCGCCGGTACGTCCGTCGATGAGCATGGTCTGGCCCGACTCGGGCAGGCCGGCCAGCTTCAGCATGGCCTTGATCTCGGACTCGAACGCACCGTCGAACACCGGCGTCGCCATCGGCACGCCGGTGCGCAGGTTGCGCGCCATCGACAGCAGTTCCTCGTCGGTGAACGACTTGAGGTCGACGCGCTGCTTGAACGTATCCTTGTCGTGGTTGTAGATCGCGTCGAGGAACTTGCGCAGCTCGCTGACCTTTTCATTGCTGTCGAGCATCTTGCCGATCTTCTCGCCCAGGCCCTTCGCGGCCCAGCCGAGATGGGTCTCGAGGATCTGGCCGATGTTCATTCGCGACGGCACGCCGAGCGGGTTCAGCACGATGTCGACCGGGCGGCCGTCGGCCGCGAACGGCATGTCCTCCACCGGCACGATCATCGAGACGACACCCTTGTTGCCATGGCGTCCGGCCATCTTGTCGCCCGGCTGGATGCGGCGCTTGACCGCCAGGTACACCTTGACCATCTTGAGCACGCCCGGGGCGAGATCGTCGCCCGCGGTGATCTTGGCCTGCTTCTCCTTGAAGCGGCGATCGAACTCCTCGCGATGGCCCTTGATCTGTTCCTGCGCACGCTCGAGCATTTCGGCGGCGTCCTCGTCCTTCATGCGGATCGAGAACCACTCGTCGCGCTTGAGGCTGTCGAGGTACTCGTCGGTCAACGTAGCGCCCTTCTTCAGCGCTCCGGGGCCGCCATTGGCGGTCTTGCCCAGGATCGAACCGCGCAGGCGGTTGTAGATCGCGCCTTCGAGAATGCGGAACTGGTCGTCGAAGTCCTTCTTGATGCGCTTGATTTCCATCTCTTCGATCTGGCGCGCACGCTTGTCCTTCTCGATGCCATCCCGGGTGAACACGGTGACGTCGATGACGGTGCCGTCCATGCCGGGCGGCACGCGCAGCGAGCTGTCCTTCACGTCGGAGGCCTTCTCGCCGAAGATCGCGCGCAGCAGCTTCTCTTCCGGGGTCAGCTGGCTTTCGCCCTTCGGCGTGACCTTGCCGACCAGGATGTCGCCGGCCTTGACCTCGGCACCGATGTAGACCACGCCGGATTCGTCGAGACGCGCCAGGGCCTGCTCGCCGACGTTCGGAATATCCGCGGTGATCTCCTCCGGCCCGAGCTTGGTGTCGCGGGCCACGCAGGTCAGTTCCTCGATGTGGATCGTCGTGTAGCGGTCTTCCTGGACCACGCGCTCCGAGATCAGGATCGAGTCCTCGAAGTTGTAGCCGTTCCACGGCATGAACGCCACGAGCATGTTCTGGCCGAGGGCCAGTTCGCCGAGATCCGTCGATGGACCGTCGGCCAGCACGTCGCCGATCTCGACCTTGTCACCGACGTTGACCAGCGGACGCTGGTTGAGGTTGGTGTTCTGGTTCGAGCGCGTGTACTTGGTCAGCGGATAGATATCCACGCCGGCGTCGTTCTCGCCGATCTGGTCTTCCTTCACACGTACCACGATACGACCCGCATCAACCTGGTCGATTTCGCCGCCACGACGGGCGGCCACGATCACGCCCGAGTCGCGCGCCACGGCACGCTCGATGCCGGTACCGACGACCGGCGTCTGCGCACGCAGCGTCGGCACGGCCTGGCGCTGCATGTTCGCGCCCATCAGGGCGCGGTTCGCGTCGTCGTGCTCGAGGAACGGCACGAGCGCGGCCGCGACCGATACGGTCTGCATCGGCGAGACGTCCATGTACTCGACGTCGCTCGGCGGACGCAGTTCGGACTCGCCATGGGAACGGCAGGACACGAATTCCTCGGTGAAGCTGCCATCCTTGCTCAGCGGCGAGTTGGCCTGGGCGATGACGTGGTCGCCCTCGTCGATCGCGGAGAGGAATTCGACCTCGTTGGTGATCTTGCCCTTGACGACCTTGCGGTACGGGGTCTCGAGGAAGCCGTAGCCGTTGGTCCGTGCGTACACGGCCAGCGAGTTGATCAGGCCGATGTTCGGGCCTTCCGGCGTCTCGATCGTGCAGACGCGTCCGTAATGGGTCGGATGCACGTCGCGCACTTCGAAGCCGGCGCGCTCGCGGGTCAGGCCGCCCGGACCGAGAGCCGAGACGCGGCGCTTGTGGGTGACTTCCGAGAGCGGGTTGTTCTGGTCCATGAACTGCGAGAGCTGCGAGGAACCGAAGAATTCCTTGATCGCCGCCGCGACCGGCTTGGCGTTGATCAGCTCCTGCGGGGTCAGGCCTTCCGACTCGGCCAGCGACAGGCGCTCCTTGACCGCGCGCTCGACGCGCACGAGGCCGATGCGGAACACGTTCTCGGCCATCTCGCCGACCGACCGAACGCGGCGGTTGCCAAGATGATCGATGTCGTCGACGGTGCCGCGACCGTTGCGGATGTCGATCAGCACCTTGAGCACGTCGAGGATGTCCGAACCCGTGCCGAGCTCCTTGACCATCGCCTTCGAAGTCTCGTCGTTGCGATCGCGGAAATAGCGCCCGTCGTAGAGCACGCCCGGCCCCTTGTCGTCCTTGCGGCCGACACGGCGGTTGAATTTCATGCGACCAACGCGATCGAGGTCGTAGCGCTCGGCCGAGAAGAACAGGTTCTGGAACAGGTTCTGCGCGGCATCCTTGGTCGGCGGCTCGCCCGGACGCATCATGCGGTAGATCTCGACCAGGGCCTCGAGCGGCGTCTTCGACGGATCGATGCGCAGGGTCTGCGAGATGTACGGGCCGCGATCGAGATCGTTGACCCAGAGCGTGGCGATGCGGTCGATGCCGGCCTTGCGGAAGGCTTCGACGTGCGATTCCTCGATCTCGTCATTGGCCGAAGCCAGCAGTTCGCCGGTCTTGGTGTCGACGATATCGTTGGCCAGGATGCGACCGATCAGGTACTCGTCCGGCACTTCCAGCGACTTGATCTTGGCGGCTTCGAGCTGGCGCACGTGACGCGCCGTGATGCGCTTGCCAGCCTCGACGATGATGTCCTTGCCGATGCGCAGGTCGAAGTTGAGTGTCTCGCCACGCAGGCGTTCGGCGACCAGTTCGAGCTCGGCGCCGTCTTTCTTGCCCAGGTGGAACACGTTGTGCTCGAAGAAGATCTCGAGCATCTGCTCATTGGTATAACCGAGTGCGCGCAGCAGGATCGTCACCGGCAGCTTGCGGCGACGATCGATGCGCGTGAACAGCGCGTCCTTCGGGTCGAATTCGAAGTCGAGCCAGGAGCCACGATACGGAATCACGCGGGCGCTGTAGAGCAGCTTGCCAGAGCTGTGCGTCTTGCCGCGGTCGTGATCGAAGAACACGCCCGGCGAGCGGTGCAGCTGGGAAACGATGACGCGCTCGGTGCCGTTTACGATGAAGGTACCGGTGTCGGTCATGAGCGGCAGTTCGCCCATGTAGACTTCCTGCTCCTTGACGTACTTGATCGCCTTGTTCGACGATTCACGATCGTAGATGACCAGGCGCACGGTCACCCGCAGCGGCGCGCCGTAGGACATGCCGCGCGAGCGGCACTCGCGCTCGTCGAAGGCCGGTTCGCCGAGGCGGTAGCTGACGTACTCGAGCGCGGCATTGCCGGAATAGCTCGAGATCGGAAACACCGACTGCAAGGCAGCATGCAGACCCTTGTCGTCGCGCTTGTTCGGATCGCCTTCGAGTTGCAGGAACTCGCGATACGAATCGACCTGGATGGCCAGCAGGAAGGGAACGTCCAGCACGGGCGGACGCTTGCCGAAATCCTTGCGGATGCGCTTCTTTTCAGTGAACGAGTAGGTCATGGTGGGGGTACCGCCTCGGAGCTTGGTCGGCGTGGGGAGGCCGACGGGGGTGAAGAAAACGGGATTCGAGATTTGGGATTCGGGATTCGGCGGGCGCCCGGTCGCGCCATTTCGAATCCCGAATCCCTAATCCCCAATCACGAGAGAAAACGGACAAAGCCCGGGGGTTCGCACCCCCAGGCATGCCTGAATCTGGTCAGTTGAATGACCCAATGTGTCGATTACTTGATCTCGACGGTGGCACCGGCAGCCTCAAGATCCTTCTTGAGCTTGGCGGCGTCATCCTTGCTCACACCATCCTTGACGACGGCGGGAGCGGACTCGACCAGGTCCTTGGCTTCCTTGAGGCCAAGACCGGTGATGGCGCGGACGACCTTGATGACTTCCACCTTCTTCTCGCCGGCAGCCTTGAGGCCGACCGAGAATTCGGTCTGCTCTTCGGCAGCAGCAGCGCCGCCAGCGGCGGCCGGGGCAGCGGCCATGGCGACCGGGGCGGCGGCGGAAACACCAAACTTCTCTTCCAGCGCCTTGACCAGCTCCATCACCTCAACGAGGGACTTGCCGGCGATCGCGTCGATGATCTGTTCATTGCTAAGGGACATGATTTGACTCCTGAAAAACGGCTATTGGATTGGGTACCGAAAAAACGAACGCCTAGGCGGCCTGCTTCTGTCCGACCTGGTTGATGACGCGCGCCACTTGGGTAGCGGGCTCAGCCAGAACACGGACCAGCATGGTGGCAGGCTGTGCAAGCAGGCTGACCAGCATGGTCAGGGCCTGTTCGCGGGTCGGCAGCGAGGCCAGCACGTCGACGTGCGTCCCCGGGTATGCCTTGCCGCCCACCGCAACCAGCATGGGCTTCAGCTTGTCGTTGGCCTTGGCAAATTCCTTGATCAGACGGCCGGCAGCGCCGGGATCTTCCTTCGAGAAGGCATACAGCAACGGGCCCGTGAGCGTGTCCTTGACACACGCATAGTCCGTTCCTTCCACCGCACGGGACACCAGGGTATTTTTTGCAACCCGGATGAACACCCCGTCCTGGCGGGCCTTCTTTCGCAGCGATGTCAGCTGCTCGACGGTAAGACCGACGTACTCGGACGCGACCAGTGAATGTGCCGTGGCAGCCACGTTCGCCAGTTCGGCAACGACCTCTTTCTTTTGCGCAAGATTGAGCGCCATTGCTTTCTCCGATTGGGCATCGTCTGCGCTCCTGCGCATTCCGATTCCCGAAAACGACGCGGATCGCGGGGTCCTTCGCGTGTCCGCCGGCATCCTTCGATGCCATGTCCGGTGGCCGTTTCAGGTAAACCTGTCGGGCTGCACCATCTACGCAGGCTGGGAGTTTGAGACCTGTCCGGCGGGATCGGGGTGATCCGTTGCTGTGAGCGCGCTTCCGTGCATCCCGATCGCGACTTCGAGGCCGCCTGCGGTCTTTGACGGCTGGCGTCCTTCCGTTGCCGGAACTCCGCACGCCCTCAAAACCCTGGCGATCGCATCCGCGACCGCCATGAAACTAATTACTTCAGCGGCAGGCTCGACGGGTCGACGACGACGCCGACACCCATCGTGCTCGACACCGAGACCTTCTGCACGAAGATGCCCTTCGCTGCAGCAGGCTTTGCCTTGATCAGGTCGCCGAGCAGGTGGCCGAGGTTCTCGCTCAACGCGCTGGTCTCGAAATTCACCTTGCCGATCGTGCAATGGATGATGCCGGCCTTGTCATTGCGGAAACGCACCTGACCGGCCTTCGCATTCTTCACCGCGGTGACGACGTCGGCCGAGACCGAGCCGTCCTTCGGATTCGGCATCAGACCGCGTGGACCGAGCACCTGACCGAGCTTGCCGACGACACGCATCGCATCCGGAGTGGCAATGACGCGGTCATAGTTCAGATCGCCCGCCTGCATCTTTTCGGCGAGGTCATCCATGCCGACGATGTCCGCACCGGCGGCGCGTGCCGCATCGGCCTTTTCACCGGCCGGGCAGAACACCGCGACGCGGACCGACTTGCCGGTACCGTGTGGCAGCACGGACGAACCGCGCACACCCTGGTCGGACTTCTTGGCGTCGATGCCGAGGCGGATCGCGACGTCGACCGACTCGACGAACTTGGTCTTGGCGCCATCCTGGACGAGCTTGAGCGCGTCGGCGAGGACATAGGCCTTGCCTGGGACGACTTTCTCGCGGATTGCCTTGTAGCGTTTGCTGTTGTTAGCCATGTCTTATCCCTCCACCACCAGGCCCATGCTGCGCGCGCTGCCGGCGATGGTACGCACGGCCGCGTCCAGATCCGCTGCGGTCAGATCGGGTTCCTTCGCCTTGGCGATGTCCTCGAGCTGCTTGCGCGTGACCTTGCCGACCTTCTCCGTATTCGGGCGCTTGGAGCCCGAGGTGATGCCGACCGCCTTCTTCAGAAGGATGGATGCAGGGGGTGTCTTCGTGATGAAGGTGAAGCTGCGATCCGAATACGCGGTGATCACGCACGGAATCGGCAGGCCCGGCTCGAGCTTCTGCGTGGCGGCATTGAACGCCTTGCAGAACTCCATGATGTTCAGGCCACGCTGGCCGAGGGCGGGGCCCACGGGCGGCGACGGGTTGGCCTGACCGGCCTTGACCTGAAGCTTGATGTAACCGACGACTTTCTTTGCCATTGTTAGCTACTCCTGCGAGTGCAAACGCCTGTTGTCAGGCTCCTCGCTGTTTTTCAGATTCCGGGATTCGGGATTCGGGATTCGGGATTCGAAAAAGCGGGTGCGTGCGACACGCCGCTTTACGAATCTCGAATCCCGAATCTCGAATCCCGGCCCTTCAGGCCTTCTCCACCTGGCCGAACTCGAGTTCGACCGGGGTGGAACGACCAAAAATCAGCACAGCCACGCGCAGGCGGCTCTTTTCGTAGTTGACTTCCTCGACCACGCCGTTGAAGTCGTTGAACGGGCCCTCGGTGACGCGGACCATTTCGCCCGGTTCGAACAGGACCTTCGGCTTCGGCTTGTCGACGCCGTCCTGGACGCGGCGCAGGATCGCGTCGGCCTCGGTATCCTTGATCGGCATCGGACGGTCGGCGGTGCCGCCGATGAATCCCATGACCTTCGGCGTCTCCTTGACCAGATGCCAGGATTCGTCGTCGATGCGCAGGGTCCGATTTTCGTCGTGCGTCTCGATCTGGACCAGAACGTAGCCAGGGAAGAACTTGCGTTCGCTGCGGCGCTTCTGGCCGCCGCGCATCTCGATCACTTCTTCGGTTGGCACGAGAATTTCGCCGAACTTCTCCTGCATCGACTCACGTGCGATGCGCTCATTGAGGGCGCGCGCGACCTGATTCTCGAAACCGGAGTAGGCGTGGACGACGTACCAGCGCTTTGCCATGTCTACCTCAGTGCCCGATCGTCAGGAGCCAGTCCATCACGACCCATTTCAGTATCAGGTCGATCAGGCCCAGGATGAGGCTGATGATGATGACGACGACGATGATGACGCCCGTCGTGCGTACGGTTTCCTCGCGAGTCGGCCAGACCACCTTGCGCAGTTCGAACTGCGATTCGGCTATGAACGTGCGCAGGCTGCGACCGGTATGCGTGGTCGCACCGATCAGGCCGGCAGCGACAAACGCGCCGATCAGCGCAACGACGCGCAATGCCGTGTTCCACTGGCCGACGAAATAGTAGAAACCGACCAGCCCGGCGACGATCAGCAAAACGGCCAGACTGAGCTTGACGATGTCAGCGCCGCTGTTGCTCTCGGATTGTTCAACCTTTGCGTTCATTCATCCTGCCGAATTGACCTGTTGACGCCACGGGTGCCGGCTCGATTGGCGAAGCTGGCACGCCAGGAGGGACTCGAACCCCCAACCTGCGGTTTTGGAGACCGCTGCTCTGCCAATTGAGCTACTGGCGTATGTCTGGGGGCCGGGATTCGGGATTCCATATTCGGGATTCGGTCGAAGCGAGAGAGCCGCTCTTGATTTCCGCTTTCCCGAATCCCTAATCCCGAATCTCCAATCCCTTCTCTTGGTTACTCGAGAATCTTGGCAACGACGCCGGCACCGACGGTGCGGCCGCCTTCGCGGATCGCGAAGCGCAGGCCTTCGTCCATCGCGATCGGCGCGATCAGGCTCACCACCATCTTCACGTTGTCGCCCGGCATCACCATCTCGACGCCTTCCGGCAGCTCGCACGCGCCCGTCACGTCCGTCGTGCGGAAGTAGAACTGCGGGCGGTAGCCCTTGAAGAACGGCGTATGACGACCGCCCTCTTCCTTCGACAGCACGTACACTTCCGCTTCGAACTTCGTGTGCGGCGTGATCGA
>NZ_FOVF01000012.1 GCF_900115085.1 Dokdonella immobilis
GCTATGTCAACGTGATGCCCGACCTGAAGGTCCGCGACACGGTCACGCGCATGCAACGCGATCCGGACAAGACCGAGATCGACCGTGCGGTCGGCTCCGAAGTGGCGATCCGCGACGGTGCCAAGGCGCTGATCCTGCCGACCATCGCCGAGATCGGCGGGCGCGTACGCATCACCGCCGAGGTGATCGATCCGCAGACCCAGACCACGGTCTACTCCGAGACCGCCGATGGCATCGGCAAGGAATCCATCCTGCCCTCGCTCGACACCATCAACAGCCGCCTGCGCGTGCGACTCGGCGAGGCCCTGGCGACCGTGTCGAAGGAGTCCAGGCCGCTGGAGAAGGTTGCGACGGACAATCTGGATGCCTTGAAGGCCTATTCCCTCGGCAATCACAACTATGTGAGGGGACAGTTCAAGGAAGCGATGGCCCTCTATCAACAGGCGCTGGCCATCGACACGACGTTTTCCTCGGCCAGTCTCAGGGTCGCCACCATCCACGCAAGCTCCGGGCGTTCCGACGCCGCCGATGCCGCCCTGCAACAGGCGCTGTCCAGAAGAGAGCGACTATCGCCGCGCGATGTGCTCTATGCCGAGGTCTTGCTGTCTACCCTTCGCGCGCAACCCGACGTGGCGACGAAGTGGTCGGCGCTGGCGGAGACCTATCCGGACTATTTTGCCGGCACTGCGGGCTGCGCATACTTCAATTGGCGATATGCAAATCATTTCGACAAGAAAACATTGTCGCTGGCAGAAGCCGCGGCGTCGATGAAGAATCCGTCTCGCCAGGCATCGCTGCATTTGCTCGGAATCCTGCTGGCAGGTGAGGAGCGAGCCGAAGAAGCGCTGCGCACCTTTGCCGAGGCCGAAAGTGAGGGCTTCGTTCGTACCGAATATCACGCCGCCACCCTGGCCTCGCAAAGAAAGTTCGATCAGGCGGCCGCGACACTTGCCCGATCCCCGGACGCCACGGCCTCCGAGAATGCAGTCGTGCGATCTACGCGCGGCGCGTTAGAGAGCGCGTTTCTCGTGGACCGTGGATTGCTCGCCGAAGCCATGCGTCATCTCTCCGCCAGCGCGATGGATGTCCCTGCAGGCAATGCTTTGTCCGGCTTGTTCGAGGCGATGGAACTGAGCATCGGGGGCGATTTGGGCGACACGAGCGATGCGCAACGGCTGATCCTACTGCGCAAGGCGATGGCGAGAGCCCTGAGCCTGAAGCAAGTCGCGGCAACGGCCGCTGCAGAGAGTCTTGACGCGCAGATTCTGCTTCTCGCCTACCTGCGAGCGAACCAGGGTGATGTCGAGGGGGCGCGGGCCGGATTGGCCGGGCTCGCCGACCAGAACTTTCCCGAGTATTCGGCCAACTACAAGCTGAGGGCCATTGCGAGGGCGGAGATCGCGCGCGCCAACGGCCAGCCGGATCGGGCCATCGAACAACTGAACAAACTGCTCGACGGATCCGAGTTGTATTTGACGCATGTCGCGCTGCTCAATGCGCATTCCGCAGCTGGCCAAGCCCGTATGGCACTTGATGAGGCACGCTGGCTCACCGCCCATCGGGGGCGTGCCTATGCGGAGTACAGTCCAGGAAACCTGCTCACGACCTTCAACATCAAGCAGGCGAATCTGGCCCTGCTGCGTGCCGCGGAGCTCTCCCGCACCCTCGGAAACCGCAAGGAAGCGGGTGAAATGCTCGGCGCCTTCCGCAACGCCTGGCCGGACGTGAAGCCGTTCCCCGCGCTGGCCCGCAGGATGACCGAGATTCAGTCGGATTTGGGTCCGGAGGACTCGCCGTAGTTGACGCGGAGAAGGGGCCAGACCATGCACGCGTGGTCGGTCAGATTCTCTGCGTCCAATTTTGCATGCGCCCTGGCGATCTCGTCCTTAGTGGCCAGTTTTCCGGGCAAGAGGGCCTGCGCATCCAGCGACGACACGGCGCCATCAGGTACGCCAATCTCCTTCAGTGCGTCGCTGGGACTCGCTTCGAAGCGCGCACGGTATGCATCGTCGGTCGACAGCTTCTTGAGCAGATTCAGCTCGTGCTCCTTTTGCAGGCGTGTGCTGTTCATCTATCGTTCCCCCTGAGTGATTTGGCAAAGGACTGGCCGTTCCTGGCCAGCGAATCAGCGGTCGCGCGGAGCCAGATATAGGACCGGTGCGCGAATCGATGCTGGAGGGGCCGGCCGCGTTGCCCTTGTGGGCCAACCTCTGCACTGCGTAGGCTAGCAGAACTTTTCCGTTCGGATCGCTTCCATGCAGGTACGCCGTTGCGCGGTGGTTTTTGTTGAACCGAGGGAACGACTGGATTTCGATCTGGCGCGGCTGGTCTCCGGCGGAACCGGCGTCGAGACCGTTCTCGAGTGGATCGCGCTGGCGGCCCATCTGGATGACGAATTGCTGCTTTGTGCCGACGAGATGCAGGCATTGGGGACGATGTCTCCGGAGAAGTGGGTCGATCTGGATTCGATTGCAGACCCAGCGCATCTGCGGGTGCTGCAAGGCCTTTTGGGCAAGGGCCTGCTGATCAGCGACGCCGGGGCACAGGGCGACGTTCGACGCCGTGACGAAGACGTACGCGCAAGCCATTGGCGTGGCATCTCGGCCGCGCTGCACCGGCACACGCGCTGGCGGGGGATCGACACACTCGAGGCAGAGCAGCGTTTCGGCCGAGAGAGCGATCGCCCGTTCCTCGATCGCCTCGGCGCGCCCGAGGCGCCGGTTCGCGAACGCGTCGAGCCTGGCCGGCGTATCGCGCTCGGCAAGGCGGCCGACAGCGGTCTCGAGGCGCTGATCCGGCAACGCGTGACATGCCGGAACTGGGACACCACGCGGCCGCTATCGACCGAGGACTTTGCAACTACGCTGTATCGGACGTTCGGCGCTCGCGCAACCAGCGACGAACCGGGCATCACGGTGATGAAGCGCGCCGTACCCTCGGCGGGCGGGCTGCATCCGACCGAGGCGTATCTGCTCGTGCAGAACGTCGAAGGCGTGCGGCCCGGGCTGTACCACTATCACCCGATCGATCACGCCCTCGAGCCGTTGGCCGAAGTGGCCCCCGAAGACAGTGAAGCGCTGGCCCTGCGTCTGGTCGCCGGGCAGCGTCATTTCATGAAGGCGCATGTCGTGATCGTGCTCGCCAGCCGCTTCCGGCGCACTTTCTGGAAATACCGCAACCACGCCAAGGCCTACCGCGCGGTGATCCTCGATGCCGGGCATCTGTCGCAGACGCTGTACCTCGCCGCCGCCGAACGCGGCCTCGCCGCGTTCATCACCGCCGCCGTCAACGAGCGCGACATCGAGGAGATCTTCGGTCTCGATCCGATGCTCGAGGGCGTGCTCGCCGTAAGCGGATTCGGCTGGCGTGGCGAGTTCGTCGATGAGGTCGAGTTCGATCCGCTGGGCAGCGTCTGGCCGAATGGCGGCGGGATGAAGAAGGTCGAGTAGGCGCGAGTCTCGACGAAGGCGATGCGTTGCCGGTTCGGCGTTCGAGTCTCGCCAGGAAGGCTATTCGAGGTCGTTCGGGCAATCGATGTCGCGCTCGAGTCGCGGTGCCAAGACCACTTGTACGTGGTCTCTTCCAGCGCGCAACAACTCGCGCGCGCCGGTATCGCCGGTCCCTTCGAGCAGCGAGGCGAACCAGCTTCGCGGCAACAGAGCCGGCACGCCCAGGGTGCCGGCGTAGCCGCTGGCCGTTGCGCAATCAGGCTTCTCCCGCCAGGTGTCGCGTAAGGCCTGGAGGTGCGCCGCGTCGAGATCGGGTTGATCGGTCAGCACCACCAGTGCGCCGCCACAGCGCGCGTCCAGTTCGCGAAGGCCATGGCGCAGCGAAGCCGACAGACCTGCGTCCGCGTCGGCGCAGGTCACGCAGCGGCAAGCGAGATCGGCGACCGACGCCGCGACAGGACCGGGCTCAGGACCACAGACGACCACGCAATCGGCCGGTCCGGTTTGCAGCGCCAGGCGCACCGCACGATGAACGAGGGTTTCGCCGTCCACGGTCAGGAGTTGCTTGGCCTGGCCAAGGCGCCGCGAGCGCCCCGCCGCGAGCACGATCACCCCGTGCCGCGCGCTTGCCGGTTCAGGCATGCACGTCGTGGGCGAGGTAATACTGCATCTGCGCGATGATCGCCAGCGCCGCGGCCTCCGGACCGTCGCCGCCCAGACGCAGTCCGACCGGTGCGTAAAGGCGCGGCTCGAGTTGGGTCGCGATGATGTCGCCGAGACGCCCGAGCAGGGCGTCACGACGCTCGGGTGGTCCGAGCAAACCGACATAGCCGATGCCCGATGCGCCGAGATGACGCAGGTGACGCATGTCCAGGTCGAAGTCATGGCCACCGATGACCGCGGCATCGAAATGGCGCTCGGCGAGCAGCGTCGGCAGCATTTCCGGGGCGATGGCATGCAAGCGATCGGCTCCCTCGTTGTCGAAATAAGTATCGCGCTCGGTACGCTGATCGACCACTTCGATGTACCAGCCAAGCAGGCGGGCCATGCGCACCAAGGTGCGGGATTCGGGTCCCGCCCCGAGCAGGGCAATCCGTGGCGGCGGCGCAAAGCTCAGGCTGGCATGACGGACGAACTCGACCGGACCGGCACAGGCTTCACCACGGCTGTTGAACACATGAACCTCCGGTCCGGTGCGTGCCTCGCCGAACCCGAGATCGCCGCCTGCGCCCGGGTCAGCGCCGAGGTCCAGGCGCAAGCGCAGCCAGGAGCTGCCGACGCAGGCGCTGACCAGGGCATCGCGCAAGGGTGATCCTCGTGCGGGCATCGGCAGCAAGGCGATCTGCATCGAGCCCAGACTGTCGCTGGGCAGGGCCGATGCGTGGCTGCTGTCGTCGAAGGCGTCGATCTCGACCGTGTTCGCACGGCCGCCCTCCAGCACCGCACGCGCTGCCTCGAGCAGGCGCTGCTCGAGTTTGCCACCACTGAGCGAACCCGACTGCACGCGCTCGGCATCGACGAGACCCATGGCGCCGCGCGGACGTGCCGAGGTGCCGGAGCTGCTGACCACGAGGGCAAGCACGCAATCGACCGAGCGTGCAGCCAGTGCCTGCGCGGTCTCGGCGATACCCCGCATGCCGCCGCCAACTGGCAATGGCGCCAGGCGTGCTGCGGGTGGCGCAACGGCGGACAAGTGACTGGGCATGTCCGCACAAGTGTACCCGGGACCGGAGCGGGATGGCAGCGATGTCAATGCGCGGGGGTCAAGGATCCAACCGGGCGGAGAGCGAACCGGTGAATCAGAGCCGGGCCGGGTCGAATCGTCGGAACTGGATCGCTTCGGACAGATGCACCCCCTCGATACGGGTAGATCCGGCGAGGTCGGCAATGCTGCGCGCCACCCGGAGCACGCGATGGTATGCCCGCGCCGACAGGCCAAGGCGCTCGACGGCACGGTCGAGCAAGGCGTGCTCGTGGTCTCCCAAGGCGCAATCGCGCTCGGTTTCGCGATTGTTGAGCCAGGCATTCGGCTTTCCCGAGCGTGCAAGCTGGCGCTCGCGTGCCGCGACCACTCGTTCGCGGACCCGGACCGAAGGCTCTCCGGGGGTCGATTCGCGCAGCTCGGCGTGGTTGACCCGGGGTACTTCGAGCTTGAGGTCGATGCGATCGAGCAACGGTCCCGAAATGCGCGCGCGGTAGCGTGCAATCTGGTCCGGTGTGCAGCGACAGCGCCCGCCCGGATCGCCGGCATGGCCGCATGGACACGGGTTCATGGCCGCGACCAACTGGAAGCGGGCGGGGAAATCAGCCTGGCGGGCGGCCCGCGAGATCGTGATGTGCCCCGACTCGATCGGTTCGCGCAGCACTTCGAGCACGCGGCGGTCGAACTCGGGCAATTCGTCGAGAAAGAGGACGCCGTGATGGGCCAGCGAGACCTCGCCGGGGCGCGGTACCGAACCGCCACCGACCAGGGCGACCGCCGAGGCGGTGTGATGCGGCGCGCGAAAGGCGCGCCGCATCCAGTCGTCGATGCCGGCGCCGAGGCCCGCCACCGATCGCACCGCGGCCAGTTCGAGCGCCTCGTGCTCGGCCAGTGGCGGCAGGATGCCGGGCAGCCGGCAGGCCAGCATGGTCTTGCCGGTGCCGGGTGGACCGACCAGCAGCAGATTGTGCGCGCCGGCGGCGGCGATCTCGAGGGCGCGACGCGCGTGAGGCTGACCGCGCACCTCGGCGAGATCCGGTTCGTTGCTGTCGCGTGGCTGCGGCTCGGCGCGCTGGGCGACCGGGAGTTCATCGCGTCCGCACAGGTGCGCGCAGACCTCGAGCAGGGTGTCGGCGCAACGCACGTCGACGTCGCTGACGAGCGCTGCTTCGGCCGCATTGTCGCGCGGCACGATCACGCTGCGCCCGGTGCGCGCGGCGCGCAGGACGGCCGGCAGCACGCCATGCACGGCGCGCAATTCGCCCGACAGGGCCAGCTCGCCGAGGAATTCGTAGCGTTCCAGCGCATCGCGCGGAATGCTGCCGTTGGCGGCCAGGATGCCGAGCGCGATCGGCAGGTCGAAACGGCCACCGTCCTTGGGCAGGTCGGCCGGGGCCAGACCGACCGTAACCTTGCGCTGCGGGTAATCGAGCTGGGAATTGAGGATCGCCGCGCGCACCCGATCGCGGGCTTCGCGCACGGCGGTTTCGGGCAAGCCGACGATCGAGGTGCTCGGCAGTCCGCCCGAGAGATGCACCTCGCAGATCACCAGCGGCGCGCTGACGCCCTCCTGAGCACGACTGTAGACAACGGCGAGGCTCATCGGCGGCAGGGTCGTCAGGTCAGGTGGACAGGATGCGGCCGCTGACCGGGCGGCCGCCGTGATCAGTGTCGCGGTTGCGTGTTCAGCGCGGTTTCCAGCGCTGCCAACTGGCGCTCCAGCGCTTCGAGCTTTTCCCGCGTGCGCAGCAATACGCAGCGCTGCACGTCGAATTCCTCGCGGGTCACGAGGTCCAGCTTGCCGAGCCCGGCCTGCAGGACACTGCGGAAATTCGCGCCGATATCCTCACGGGCCTCCTTGAGACCGGGCGGAAGGAGGGCGGCGAGGCGCTGGGCGAGTTCATCGATGCTGCTGGCGGGAATCATGGCAAACCTCGGTACAAGCGAAGGGTCAAATGGTACTCGTCGAACGCGCGCTCGGCTGCCCGGTGGGACGATTCGAGGCGTACGTCGCGGCAGTCCCGTGACGGGGGTGCCGGCTGCGCCGACGCAAAGCGTCGACGCGGCCGGCTGCAGATCCCTGCGTGCGTCCTTGCCTGCCTCCCTGCGTGCATCCCTGCGCCTGCGTCAGCGGTAGTGCCGACGGGCCATCCCTTGAGCCAAAGTCTAGGCAGCCGTTGGCAATCGCGCAGTGGGCGAATTCGGATTTTCCTGTAGGAAATTTCCTACACGGTTCCCGCCACACGGCATTCCGCTATAGTCGGCACCGCCGCTACCGCAATGACAGGACACGCCGATGAAAATGGTCATGGCGATCATCAAGCCGTTCAAACTGGATGATGTGCGCGAGGCACTGGCCGACATCGGCGTGCAGGGCATCACGGTCAGTGAAGTCAAGGGATTCGGCCGCCAGAAGGGCCATACCGAACTCTATCGTGGTGCCGAGTACGTCGTCGATTTCCTGCCCAAGATCAAGATCGAGATCGCGGTCGCCGAGGACCAGCTCGAGCGCGTGGTCGAGGCCCTGCGCCAGAGCGCCAACACCGGCAAGATCGGCGACGGCAAGATCTTCGTCTGGCAGCTCGACCAGGTCATGCGCATTCGCACCGGCGAGCTCGACGACGACGCCCTCTAGTGTGGTGTCCCGCAATCTCCATCAAATAATTCCGGCGTCTTTCACGGCGATACCGCGTTGCTCGTCCTCGCCATGAAATCCATCCGAAATTTCTTCGCGTTATTTGCGGGACACCACACTTGCGAGGCGCTGAACACGTGGCGCAATCGTCACGACACCTGCCTGCGCGCAGATCACGGCGCACAGGCGCAGACAGACGGGCCGTCTTTCAATATGGCGTAACAAAGAGCCGCGCGCAGGCAGGCGTCGCCCAAGCAATGGATTGAACGGAACAAGGGTGGTGTTCAGAGCCTCCCCAGGCGCGAAGTCTCGCCGCAATGGTCTTTGGCTGGCGTGTCGTGGTGCCTGGAATCGGCGCCCTGTGCTGTTGTTCCCCGATCTTCGCGGTCTTTGTCTTGCGGCCGGCCCAGTGGATGGGGGTTTTTGCCAGAACTGTCCTTCGACTTCGCTGCGCTACGCTCAGGACGAACGGGAGTGATGGGCGCTTGCCGTTTCTTCCCCCGCGGGCGGGAGGTGCCGACTGCGCGCGACGGGATCGAGCGCGAACGCTGACAGCCGGCCCGAAGGGCGAACGCGAGGGTTGCCGGGAATAAACCGGATCAGGACGCTTCCGCTTCCGCTTAGGTTTAGGCTTCGGCCTGGGCTTCGGCTGGGGCTCTTGCTCTTCCTTCTCCCGCATTGCGGGAGAAGGTGCCAAAGGCGGATGAGGGGCCTTGGCTGGCGCTTCTACTTGGGCGCACAGGTTGCGCGCTAACCGGGCCCCGTAAGCGGTGGCGGCCGGGCGAAGCAAAGGTCCGCAGGGTGGGCGCGAGGGATCGCGCCCCGTTCGCTGCCAGCCACGGAGGTGTTGTCAGCGAACCCCCGTAGCCCGGCTGCGCAATCGCAGGGCAGGATGCACGGAGACCACCGCTTTGGGGTGGCCTTTCTCTTGGATACTTCCTTGACTCCTGGCTTCCTGCCCTTCGTCCCTCGGGCGCGTGTGAAAGCCTTTGCCATGACGGATGCACCGCGTAGCGATGCACGAACAAGCGAAAAGGCCAAGGCACTGGTTCCCTGCCAGGCTGAAGTCCGGTCCGTCCTGAGCCTGTCGAAGGGCAGGGACGACGGCGTGGAAGTTCGAAACGTGGAGAAAGAGCATCGCGCCTGAAGGCGCTCCTACAGTGACAACAATATGACTCGCTCGCCGAATGCGAGTGAAAGCTCTGCTCCTATCCCAAGAATGCGCCGCGCAGCGATGCACGAACAAGCGGAAAGGCCAAGGCACTGGGTCCCTGCCCGGTCGAAGTCCGGCCTGTTCGGAGCCTCTCGCAGGTCAGGGACGGCGGCGTAGAAGTTCGAGTCGTGCGGAGAGAGCATCGCGCCTGAAGGCGCTCCTACGATGGAAGCGAGGTGACTCGGGCATTGATGACGAACTCACTGCTGTGCCGGGGAAAATGCGCCGCAGCAGTGTGCAAATCCGGGCTCCGGACCGAGGCAGTGCAGACCATCAAGGGCCCGGAACCACCTGGCGGGCCACGATCCATATCGCCAGGGCCGCAAACAGTGCCGCAGCGCTGTAGCGCGCCGTCCGCAATGGCAGGCGCTGCGCAAAACGCGCACCGAGCCAGACTACCGGTACGTTGGCCAGCAACATGCCGATCGTGGTACCGGCGACGACCTCCCAGAGTGGCGAATAGCGGGCGGCCAGCACGACCGTGGCGACCTGGGTCTTGTCGCCCATCTCGGCGAGGAAAAAGGCGATCACCGTGGCGACCAGCACCCCATGTCCGGCCATGCCGCGCACGTCATCGCCATCGACCTTGTCGGGAACCAGCGTCCACAGCGCGATGGCGAAGAATGACAACGCCACGATCCAGGTCAGCGTCGAGGGCTGCAGCCATGCTGCGATCGCGGCCCCGAACCAGCCGGCCAATGCGTGATTGAGCAGGGTCGCGACGAAGATGCCGATGCAGATCGGCAGCGGCCGGCGATATTTCGCAGCCAGGATCAGGGACAGCAACTGGGTCTTGTCGCCGATCTCGGCGATCGCCACGGCCGCGGTCGAAATGAACAGGGTTTGCATGGGTACTCCGACGGGCCGGGGCGATCAAGGACGCGATGATCCACACGCGCGGCCCCGGCCCGGGATCATCACGTGCGAACCAGCGGTCTTGCCGGAATCCGCGAGGCGCATGACTGCGCGCGGATACGTTCGCGCCATGGCGTGGTCGCCAAGTGTGTTGACGCGGACCCCGCAGCGTTTCGATGCGGTCGACTACTCCCCGTTGGAGCGGTGAGGATTCTACCAGATCGGCCATGTCGGCCGAAACCGCGCCCCTGGTCGCCTTTCGGTTCGGTTCAGTACCACTCGATCAGGGAAAGGCCGACGCCCGCGTACCAGGCGCGATGGTTGTAGTCGATCAGGCTCTCGCCGTAGCCGTTGAACACCTGGACATGACCGCGCAGTGGCGGCGCAATCGGGAACGCCCAGTCGAACTGCACGGCGCCATGGCTGCGATCACCACCACGCAGCGAGTGGCGCAGCAGCAAGGCAAACTGCGAGTCGCCGGCGACGCGGATGATTTCGACGTCGCCGCGCCCCATGTAGTCGCTGATGTCGGGATTGTTGTCGTCACCGAACTCGAGCACGCGCCACCACGGCCGCAGCGTGATCGTCCAGTTTTCCTTTTCGAGTCCGATCGAGGCCGTGGCCCTGTTCCAGCTGCGCGACAGTGGATCGCTGCGCCCGTTCGACTGGTGCACGAGGCCGAAGCCGAGCAGCCGGGCGTTCCAGCCGAGCACGTCGTAGTGGGTCCGGAAGATCAGATTGGCATCGGGTTCGTAATTGGTTTCACGGAACGGACGCGAGCGCTGGGCATTGAAGATCTGCCAGTGCGAGACCTGGGTATAGCCCATCCAGAAGTCGCCGTTGTCGCCGAAGATGTCGTCGAGGATCTTGGTCTTCAGGCTGAGCTGGTACTTCAGTTCGCCGCGCGTGATGTCTTCCGGTTCGGTCACGGTGTTTTCGGGTGCGGGCGAACTCGGCAGCCGGTTCGTGCGCGAGGTGTAGTACGGCATCAGGTAAATCGGGCGATACGGCCGGATGCAGAACGGCGCGGCCTTGCCGGACGCCTCGTTCGCGGCATCGAGTTCCCAGCGCGAATCGAGCAGCGAACTGGGCGGCCCCTTGTCGCATCGGCTGTTGGGCATCGCGGACGACCGCGCAAAGACATCGGTCGCCGAAAGCGCTCGCGCCTGTTGCGTATCGGCATCGGATTCGGCAAAGGCACGGTCGTAGCAGGCAAGTCGCGCATCATCGGCCTCGATGCCGGCGCAGTGGCTTGCGTCCGCAACCGTCCCGGCAGCGTGCGCGGTCGTGCCCGACGCCAGCATCAGGAGAAGCACGAACTGCAGCGCGCGGCTCACGTCACGGTATTCCATGAATAGCAAAGTGTCCGCATCGTAGCGGAATCGGAGCCCTGCGCGTCTATCCGGTCAGCGCCGAACACGTCGCGAACCGCGCAACTGATCGAGCGGGAAACTGGCGACCGCACCCTGCGCAGAACGACGCGGTTGACCGGCCTGCGGTGCCCAGGCCAGCGCGTAGACCACCTCATACGTGGCCGGCACGCGACCTTCGTGGCGGTTCACCTCATAGGCCTCGATGACGCGCTGCAGATGGGCCTTGCCGGTCAGGCCACGCGCGCGTCCGGTGTCGGCGTTGGTCGCACCGATCGCGCGCAATTCGCGCATCAGGCCGAGGACATCGGCATAGGTCAGGGTGAAGACATCGCGCTCGAGCACCGGGTCGCGGAATCCGGCCGCGAGCAGGGCATCGCCGATCTGGTGGATATCGAGGAATCGGCTCACATGGGGCGTCTGGTCGACTTCGGCAAAGGCCGTGCGCAGCTCGATCAGGGTCTGTGGCCCGAAGGTGCTGAACAGGACCACGCCGTCGGCGCGCAGCACGCGGCGAAACTCGTCGAACACCGCATCGAGCTGCCCGCACCATTGCAGGCAGAGGCTGGAATACAGCAGATCGATGCTGTTCTCGGCCAGCGGCAGCGACTCGGCGTCGGCACAGACGCGGGCGAAGGGCCGCAGCCACGAACGATGCCTGCGCGCGGCGCGCAGCATCGGCATCGCCAGATCGAGCGCGATCGTCTGCGCTTGCGGAAAACGCTTGCGCAAGGCCGCCGTGCCGCGTGCCGTGCCGCTGCCGACATCGAGCACGCGCTGCGGGCTCAGCGACAGATCGTCGAGGCGTTCCTGCAGACGCCGCTGGACTTCATCCTGCAGGGCCGCATGGGCTTCGTAGCTTGTTGCCGCGCGACCGAAGGCACGGCGCACTTGCTGGCCGTCGAACGGTCCGCTCATGCCGGCTGCTGTGCGCTCGCCAGGGCCGCGACGGCTTCGGCGACCTCCGCGGCGTGGCTGAGGAACGGTGCATGTCCGGCCGACAGTTCGAGGAAGTCGCTGTGCGTGCATTGTGAGGCTGCCCAGCGCAGGGCGCCGGGCGGAACGATGCGATCGCGGCGCCCGGCAATCCACAGGCTCGGCATCGCCAGCGCGGACAGTTGCGCGCGGAAATCGCATTGATCGAGCAGGTCGAGCCCCTCGTGCAACGCCTGTTCCGACGGCTCGCCGCGTTCGTAGACATGGGCCTTGAGTTCGCGCAGCTCGTCCTGGGCATGGACCGAGCCCAACGTCTCGAGGGCCAGGAAGCGTTCGATCGCGGGTCGGAAGGAGGCCACCAGGTTCGATCCGAATTCGCGAAAGATCGCCGCCGGAACCGCATGCGGCCAGTCCGCGGCGCGCACGAAGCGGGGACTCGACGCGATCTCCACAAGCGCGCTGACCTGGCCCGGCAGATCGAGTGCCGCGCGCAGCGCAATCAGTCCACCGAGCGACCAGCCGAGCCAGAGCGCAGGCGGCGTGGCGGCGGCGATGGCTCGGGCCAGGCGCCCTGGATCGAGATCACCGGAGGTGAATTCGTGGCTGTCGCCATGCCCCGGCAGGTCGACCAGATGCAGGCGGAAACGCCCGGCCAGGCGCTCGCTGAGCGGCGCGAAGATGCCACTGTGCATGGCCCAGCCATGCAGCAGGACGAGATCGGGGCCTCGCCCCATGGTCTTGATCGAGAGGTTCACCGGTCTATTTTGACGTGTTCTGGAGGACAACGGTGCCGGCTTCCCGCAGCCGGGCGATGCGCGGTTCCAGCTCGCGCCACGAAGTCTTCGCCGTAGCGGCGAACAGCCCGGCCGGCAGCCGCAGCCAGCGCGGTCGTGCGAGGCGAGCGGCGATACGTGCGCAAAGCCAGTCGTTGTCGAAGCCATCCCAGATGCCGGCGCTGGCCCACAGGTTTGCGCGCACGATCGGGTGCACCTCCTCGAACAGGATGTGGCGAAGTTCATCGAGCGGGTACGGCGATGCCGCCAGGGTGCGCGCCACATGGGCGTAGGCCGGCACCGGATCGGTGTCGAGGTAGAGTTCGGAGAAGCTGATCCAGACGCCGCGACGCATTTCGATATCCGCAATGTCGCGCATCACCCGGGCGTCGCCCAGCTGGCACCGAGCGCCGCCAGTAACGCATCGACATCGGCTTCCTCATGCGCCGCGGAGAGGGTGACGCGCAGGCGCGCCCCGTTTTCGGCCACGGTGGGTGGCCGGATCGCCGGCACGAAGAATCCGGCCGCCTCCAGCTGTGCGGACAGGCGGGTCGCCTCGTCGCTCTTGCCGACCAGGACCGGCTGGATCGGTGTTCGAGACTCGGCCAGGGCGATGCCCCGGCGGGTGGCACCCGCGCGAAACTGCGTGATCAGGCGGGCCAGCTTTTCGCGACGCCAGGCTTCGTCGCGGGCCAGCCTCACGGCGACCCGGGTCGCAGCGGCCAGCGCCGGCGGCATGGCGGTCGTGTAGACATGGGTGCGTGCAAACTGGATCAAACCATCGACCAGCGCTTCGGAGCCGGCGACAAAGGCCCCGGCGACGCCCAGGGCCTTGCCCAGGGTCGCCATGTAGACCGGCACGTCGGCCTGGCCCAGCCCCGCATCGGCGACGCTGCCACTGCCATCGGCGCCGAGCACGCCGAGTCCGTGCGCGTCGTCGACCACCAGGGTGGCCTGCTGCTCGCGACAGAGCCTGGCCAGTGCCTGCAAGGGCGCGATGTCGCCATCCATGCTGAAGACCCCGTCGGTGGCGAGCAGTGCTGCCGCAGCAGGGTCCGAGTCGAGTTGGCGGCGCGCGCTGTCGACATCGGCGTGCACATAGCGACGCAAGCGGGCGCCGGACAGGCGGGCGCCATCGATCAGGCAGACGTGGTTGAGCTTGTCCTGGATACAGACCGCGCGCGGGTCGAGCAGCGCCTGCATGATGCCGAGATTGGCCATGTAGCCGGTCGAGAACAGCGCGGCACGATCGCGCCCGCACCAGGCCGCCAGTTCGCGCTCGAGCAGGTCGTGTTCCTCGCGGTGACCGCCGAGGAGATGGGCCGCCGACGCGCCGACACCCCAGCGTCGGGCGGCGCCGACAAGGGCTTCGACGACCGCCGGATGCTGGGCCAGCCCCAGATAGTCGTTGCTGGCGAAGTTGAGCAGTCGTTTGCCGTCGACGACGACATGCGATCCCTCGACGTCGGTGATCGTTCGCAAGCGTCGCAGCAGGGCATCACGGGCGCGGTCGCCCGAAGCCCGGGCCAGGCGGCTCAATAGCGGGGGTCGGTTCACCGCCGGGAACCTGTGATCCTGCCAGCTACCGGCACGAGGGTGAACGCGTTGGCCAGCCCGGCTATCCTTGGGCTCCTCGTTTCGCCCAGCGAGCCCGCCCTGTCGCCATGCACTACGAAATCGTGATCATCGGAGGTGGCGCCGGCGGCCTCGAGCTGGCCGCGCAGCTCGGTCGCAGGCTCGGCAGAAAAATCGGGCGCGACAAGATCCTTCTGGTCGACCGCTCGGTCGTCCACATCTGGAAACCGACCCTTCATGAAGTCGCCGCGGGCACGCTCGATGCGCATCAGGAAGGCCTCTCCTACGTGATCCTTGCGCGACGCAACCATTTCAGCTTCACGCTCGGCGAGATCGCCGCCCTCGATGCAGAGGGGAAAACGCTCAGCCTTGCCGAAGTCGTCGATGACACTGGCGAGCAGATCGTACCCGCACGCAGAATCAGTTTCACCTGGGCCGTGCTGGCCATCGGCAGCGGCTCGAACTTCTTCGGTACACCCGGCGCCGAGCATGCCTTCGTGCTGGAAAGGGCGAGCGACGCGATCCGCTTCCAGCGTCGCCTGCTCGCGGCGTTCACGCGCGCGGCATTCTCCAGCGAGCGCAAGCTCGGAATCGCCATTGTCGGTGCCGGTGCAACCGGCGTGGAACTGTCGGCCGAGTTGCTCGAGGCGCACCAGCTCATGTTGCTCGGCCTGTCCCGCGACCAGCACTTCCGCCTCGACATCAGTCTGATCGAGGCCGGCCCGCGGATCCTCGCTGCGCTGCCGGAGCGGATTTCGGCCAAGGCCCAGGCCGCGCTCGAAGCGCGCGGCGTCACCGTGCAGGTCTCGGCGCCGGTTTCGCGAATCGCCGAAGACCACCTGGTCGCCGGCGAGCGAACCATCGAAGCCGATCTGATCGTCTGGGCTGCCGGCATCAAGGCGGCCGAGAGCAACGCCGGCTACGGTTTGGAAATCAATCGCGCCAACCAGTTCGTCGTCAACGCCCGACTCGAGACCTCGGGTGCCGGCGTTTTCGCCCTCGGTGACTGCGCGGCCTGTGCCTGGGGCGATCGGCTCGTGCCGGCGCGCGCCCAGGCGGCCCACCAGCAGGCCAGCTATCTGGCCGATCTGCTGATGGCCCGCCTGCGTGGTCGAGACTTCGGTCGCGACTTTGCCTACCGCGACTTCGGCTCGCTGGTCTCGCTCGGCGAGAAGCGCGGTCTCGGCAGCCTCATGGGGGGCCTCGGTGGACGCAACTTCTTCGTCGATGGCCTGATCGCCAAGGGCATGTACATGGCGCTGCATCTGGATCATCACCGGGCCATCCTGGGCTTCTGGAACACGCTCGTGCTGGCCCTCGCGCGACTCCTGCAACGCCGCGTTTCAGGTCGCCTGAAGCTGCACTGACGGCGGTCGCCCTGGTGCAGGGCGAGGCCGTCAGGCAACCGCTGTTTCCGCGGCGGTATCGCAGGCCGGCTCGTGGATCGCTGCGTGCACGGTGCGCGCAGCGTCGGAATCGATGGCGTCGATCTGCATGGCATGGATGCCGAGCCGCGCGAACAGCTGCTGGTCGGCGACGACGTCAGGATTGCCCGTGGTCAGCAGCTTCTCACCGTAGAAGATCGAGTTCGCACCGGCGAAGAAGCACAGGGCCTGCAGTTCGTCGCTCATCTCCGCACGACCGGCCGACAGTCGCACCATCGAGGCCGGCATGACGATGCGCGCCGTGGCGATCGTACGCACGAACTCGAAGGGATCAAGCAGTGCGGTGCCGGCCAGCGGCGTGCCTTCGACCTGGACCAGACGATTGATCGGCACCGATTGCGGGTGCTCGGGCAAGGTCGCCAGCGCGTGCAACAGACCGGCGCGCTGATCGCGCGTTTCGCCCATGCCGACGATGCCGCCGCAACAGGTCTTCATTCCAGCCTTGCGCACGTGGCCGAGGGTGTCGAGGCGATCCTGGTAGTCGCGGGTGCGGATGACATCGGCATAGAACTCGGGCGCGGTGTCGAGGTTGTGGTTGTAGTAGTCGAGCCCCGCCGCCTGCAGGGCGGCGGCTTGCTCCCCGGACAGCATGCCCAGCGTGGCACAGGTTTCCATGCCGAGGTCGCGCACCGCGCGAATCATCGCCGCCACCTTCGGCACGTCGCGATCCTTGGGTGAGCGCCAGGCCGCGCCCATGCAGAAGCGCGTCGCCCCGGCTGCCCGAGCCTGGCGGGCACGCTCGACCACGGTTTCCAGCGGCAACAGCTTTTCGGCCTGGACACCGGTCGAATAGCGCGCGGCCTGCGGGCAGTAGGCGCAATCTTCCGGACATCCGCCGGTCTTGATCGAGAGCAGGGTCGAGACCTGCACCGCGTTGGCGTCGTGATGGGCCCGGTGCACGGCGTGGGCACGGTGGAGCAGGTCCGCGAACGGCAGGTCGAGGATCGCGAGGACTTCGTCGCGGGTCCAGTCGTGGCGCAGTTCAGGCATCAGGGGGTCCCTAGTTCGGTAGAGTGGTGCAGGAAGTCTGGGTTCGGCATGGGAGGCTGTCAACTTGGAATGGACACGCTGGGTTGACGGCATGGGTGGGCGAGCGCTGCGCGCGCTGCTGCCGGCGCGCTGCCTGCTGTGCGGCGGCGCAGGCGCGGCGGGACGCGACCTCTGCGCCGGCTGCCAAGCCGACCTGCCGCGCAACAACACCTGCTGCGCGCGCTGTGCCCTGCCCCTGGCCCATGCCGCGGCCCAGTGCGGCGAATGCCTGCGCCGCGAACCGGCTTTCTCGCGGGCCTGGGCACCGTTCCGCTATGGCCATCCGCTCGACCTGCTCGAAGCCCGCTTCAAATTCCGCCGTGACCTGGCCGCCGGCCGGGTGCTGTCTGAACTCTTCGTCGATTCCGCCCAACGCGAGCCGTCGCTGGCCCGTCCGCAGCGCCTGCTCTGCGTGCCCCTGCACGCCACACGCCTGCGCGAGCGTGGCTTCAACCAGGCCCTCGAACTGGCCAGGCCGCTGGCGAGCGCGCTCGGCATTCCGCTCGATCTGCATCTGCTGACACGCACGCGCCCGACCGCGGCGCAAACAGGACTCGATGCCCGCGCACGCCGACGCAACCTGCGTGGCGCGTTTGCCGTGGTCGCACCCGGCAACATCCCCGATCACGTGGCTATCCTCGACGATGTCATGACGACCGGGTCGACCCTCAATGAGTGCGCCCGCGTGCTGCTTCGGGCCGGGGTCCGGCAGGTCGATGTCTGGGCCCTTGCGCGCGCGCCAGCGCGATCGTGATCCTGGTTACCTGTCTCGCAGGAAAGTGTGCTGGAAGGCACGTTTTAGCTGGGTATCTGTTATTGCGCTTGGCTACCACGATTTCGAAGGCTTCCTTGGTGCAGACATCGACCACCGTCGGGCATTTGCTCAGCCGGCCATTGGATAGAGCTTGAAGACAAAGTCCATGGACCAGGTGTGGTTGGGCCCGGAGGGGATCAGCTAGGGTATAAGTTCCACCGCAAGCCGATCGCGCTCGCGGCTCACAAGCACGAAAATGGATCACGCATTCGCGGACGGTCAAAAGAGCGCGGCGCTAGCGAATCGCCAAAGCCAGCAGCAGGCCGACCCACAACACACAGCCGACCCAGTTGTTGTTGCGGAAGGCGGCGAAGCAGGCTTCGCGTTCGCGCTTGCGGATGATCCATTGCTGCCAGCCGAACAGCGCCGCGGCGATCGCCAGGCCGGCGAAGTAGGGCCAGACCAGTTGCGCGCGCATGCCGGCGAGGAGCATGGCGAACAGGAAGGTGGCCATGAGGATGCCGATGATCGGGCGGTCGGCGTCGGCGAACAGGATCGCTGTCGACTTGGCGCCGACGCGGATGTCGTCCTCGCGGTCGACCATCGCGTACTCGGTGTCGTAGATCGTCGAGAACAGCACGTTGGCGAGGAAGAGTAGCCAGGCCATGGCCGGTACGGCACCGGTCACGGCGGCGAAAGCCATCGGAATCGACCAGCCGAACGCGGCGCCGAGGACGACCTGGGCCAGGTGGGTATAGCGCTTGCAGAACGGATAGATCGCGGCCAGCGCAGCGCCGGCGAACGACAGCTTGATGGTCAGCGCATTGGTGAACAGGACCAGGGCGAAGGCGAAGGCGAGCAGGCCGAGGAACAACAGGATCGCCTCGCGCCTGGAAACGCGGCCGGCTGCCATCGGCCGGCCGCGCGTGCGCTCGACATGTGCGTCGAGCCAGGCGTGGTCGGCGTAGTCGTTGATCACGCACCCGGCAGAGCGCATGACGAAAACGCCGAGCGTGAAGATGACCAGCGCGCCGATCGGCGGAAAATCGTTGGCGGCGAACCAGAGCCCCCACCAGGTCGGCCACAGCAGCAGCAGTGCGCCGACCGGGCGGTCCATGCGCATCAGCACGAGGTATTGGCGAATGCGTTCGCGCCAGGGATCGCGCAGACGATCGGTCAACCACTCGATGACGCGCATCGAGCGGGTCGAGGCATCGGCCGGATGAGGCTGCGTTGACCTGACGGCTTGGCGGCTCGGCGGCGCGGCCGCGGCCGCGGTCGCGAGCGCGGCCGGCCCGACTGCCCAGGGTGGCGGTATGGCGCGCTCTTCCTGGGCGCTCTCCGAAGCCGGGTCGTTCGATTCCGGCACACGGCCCTGGTCCAGGTTGCGTGTCGCTGCAGGGCTCGACTCCCGGGGGACAGGTGGTGCGGTGGTGGGCCTGCCGGTCCGCGGCGGACCCATCGAGGCCGGATCACGCGTGGATGGCTCGACGGAGGGAGTCGACCGGGCGCGCGCCGGCGCCGCAAGCGCCTGCGATGGCGTTTCGTTGCGCGGCGCCGGCCGCCGCGCAGAGGGCTTGGCGTTTGCTGGCGACTCGGGAGCCGAAAGCTGCTCGGCGGCCGCAGGCCTGGTTCTGGCCGGAGGCGATGAGTTGGCGCGTGAAGAGGCCGTTCGCCTGGGAGGCATCGGCAGCGCACCGTGGGGCAGGTCCGGCTTGCCCGACGCGGCCTTCACCGATTCGGGTGCCGCGGGCCGATCGGACTGAGAGCTTGCTTTCGGCACGACGCGCCGCGTCGGCGGCCGCGGCAATGGCGCCTGCTTGGCGATGCTCTCGTCATCGACGCTCTTGCGGGGTGCCGTCTTGCGCGGCGACGGCGGCAGCGCGCCAGCGCCGGGCGACCGCGGTCGCCTGCGGGGTGGATCGTTTGGTGGAGGAGGCGTGTCGCTCATGCGCCCAGTGTAGTGTGCGCCATCGCAATCGACGACCTTCGGCCGTTACCGGCGCGCGCGTCGGGCGATTCCCGGGCGCCACATCAGCGCAAAGACGATGCCGAGCAGGAATCCCGCGATATGGGTCCACCACGCCACCGCGCCAAAGGCCGGGCCCACATAGGTGAACAGGATCTGCAGGACGGCCCAGAAACCGATCAGTAGCGAAGCCGGCACGCGCACGAATTCGAGGAAGAATCCGAGCGGAAGGACCAGACCGAGGCGGGCGCGCGGATACAGCGCAAGGTAGGCGCCGACCACGCTCGAGACGGCGCCGCTGGAACCGATGATCGGAGAGTTCGTGGTGGCCAAGGTCAGCGCGCCGATCAGGTTGGCCAGCGCGCCGCCGATGACGAAGAGCACCAGGAAGCGCGCGGCGCCGAGGGCGCGTTCGGTCGGTACGCCAAAGATGATCAGGAACAGCAGGTTGGTCGTCAGGTGTATCCAGTCGGCATGGATGAAGAGCGCGGTGACCAGGCGCGCGAAGCGCAGTTCGGCCAGCTGGATCGCCCACGGCGCCGAGGTATCGAGCAGGGTTGCCGGCACCGTGCCCCAGACCATCAGCAGACGGGTGCGGCCGCTGGCCGGCTCGGTGGCGATCCACAGGAACATGGCCACGCAGATGCCGACCAGCAGAAGGGTAGCCCAGGTGGGCGGCGGCCGGCGGCGACTCTCGAGCTGGATGAACATGCCGGCTTGGGCCGCCTCAGCGGCCGCCGCGCGGATACAGGAACCGCTGGCCTTCGCGCTCGAAGACGACCCCGTCGCTGCGGATCTCGACGAGCTTCATGCCATCGATCTCGTCGCCCTCGACATGGCGGGCGTCATTGATGATGACGAAGCGGTTTTCCGGGGCGTTGGCGAATACGTGCATGGTCAGCTTGATCTCCGGCAACTCCCGACGAACCGCGTAGGGCAGCTCCCAGATCAACTTGATCGAATCGGCCGGTGCCGTTCCGGCAGCCGGCGCCGACACGGCCGGATTGCCAGGTGCAGCGGCGGAGGCCTCCGGCTTCGACGGCGGGCTTGCCGGAGCAGTGAGCCTGGCGGGGTTTGCCCTGGGCTCGCCCTGGGGCGGCGATGGCGGAACCGCGACGGCCCCCGCATCCGTGGCCGCACGCGTCGATTCGACAGCGGCCGGATCGGCGCTCGCCGGTTGCGGTTCCGATTCCTTGATCGTGGCCGGCTCTCCCGGTTTGAGCAGTTGCGGATTGGCCACGACCAGCTCGCCGCTTTTCACTTTCTCGCGCAGGTCAGGACGCATTCCGGCGGTGGCGTCGGGCGCGACCTTGCTGCGCGGCATGCGCTCGGCGGAGCTGCTCTGTGCCGTTTCGGCGGCGGGGTTTGCGCTTGGAGGCAAGCCGTCAAAGGTGATCGCGCTGCGCGCTGGCGGGCGGGCCGCTTCCTCCTTGCTGGCCAACGTCAGCGCGGGCGGGCTTGGCGGGACAGCCGCAGCCTCGGTCGGTGGAGTCTCGCTGGCGCGGCGCATCCACCACAGGCCGAGCAGGGCCACTGCGATCAGCGCAACGAGCACCGGCAGCAGGCTGCGACGACGGCGCACCGCCATGATCGGCGAGCCGATCGACGGCGACTCGCCAAGCCGGCGCTGGCGTTCGGATTTCTTCAGGGCTTCAAGGATCAGCGACATGGCGTGGTGCGTTCTACTCGATGTTGCGGGTCAGGTGCGGACCGGATTCGTCCAGTGCGGAAAGGGCGAACAGGGTTTCCGGTCCGATGATGCCATCGGCCTGGATCCCGTAGGCGAGCTGCAGTTTGCGCACGCGCTCCTCCATCTCGGCATCGAAATAGGCCGGACCGCTGTCGGCACCCGCGCCGCCGTCGAGATGACGCAGCCTTTGCTTGGCCCAGGCCACGCCCGGCCCCGCGTCACCGCGGCGGATCGAACCGTTGATGCTGGCCGGAACGCGCCAGATGGCCATGAATTCGCCGGTCCAGAAGCGCTCCAGATCCGCCCGTGGCAGCTTGATGCTCTCGCCAGCCAGGTCAAGCTGAACCTGCTGGCGACCGGCACCCTGGAGCAGCGCATGGGCGGTGTAGTCGTCCTGGCCCAGCACGAGGATCAGGGGACGGTCGAAACGCAAGACCTGGTCGAGGCTGCCCCGCCCGCGCAGGCAATACAGCCCGGCGGCGATCATCGGCGGACAGCGTGTCGCGACGCGGACCGAGGCTTCGGCGGAACCGACTTGCCAGCGCGAAAGCAGCTGGGTGACCGTCGACAGTTCGGTTTCAGGGGCTTTGGACAGGCGCGCCTGCAGCAGGGCGGCGCCGTCTTCGACCGGCGCCGGTGGCGGCGACCTCATTTGCGGCGTCTGGTCGACAGGGTCCGCTTGCTGGCGCGGGTAAAGCACAGCGACCAGGGCCACCAGTAGCAGGGCGGCGATCACCCAGCGCGCGTAGCGGCGCACCCAATAGCGGGCGTGGCCCGGCAGGGTCTCGTCGGCCGAGCGGTCGACCAGGCGCTCGCCGATGCTCTGCTGTTCACGCGCATAACCTGCCATCAGCGCGCGATCGGCGATCACGTTGATCAGGCGCGGAATGCCGGTCGAGCGCTGGTAGAGCGCGCGAAGTCCAAGTCGCGAGAACGGAACGTGCTGGCAACCGGCGACGGCCATGCGATGCCTGACGTAGGCTTCGGTCTCGGCCGCGTCGAGAGGGGTCAGGTGGTAGCGCGCGGTGATGCGCTGGGCGAGCTGGCGCAGCTCGGGCCGGACCAGCATGTCACGCAGTTCGGGCTGGCCGAGCAGGATGATCTGCAACAGCTTCTGGGTCGGCGTTTCGAGATTGGTCAGCAGGCGGATCTGCTCGAGCGCGTCGAGCGAGAGGTTCTGCGCCTCGTCGACGATCAGGACCACGCGCAAACCTTGCGCATAGGCATCGAGCAGATAGGTATTGAGCGTATCGGTGAGTCCCTTGAGGCTGCCGCGCTTGCCAGTGATGTCGAGCTTGAGCTCCTCGCAGACAGTCTCGATCATCTCGACCGGCGACAGCTTTGGATTGAGCAGCAGGGCGACCTGGGTGTTTTCCGGCAATTGTTCGAGCAGCAGGCGGCTCAGCGTGGTCTTGCCGGTGCCGACCTCGCCGGTGAGCTGGACGAAGCCACCACTGCCGCCCTTGCCGACCCCGTAGAGCAGGTGCGCGAGCGCATCCCGGTGCCTTTCGGACAGGAAAACATAGCGCGGGTCCGGCGTTATCGAAAACGGGGCCTCGCGCAGGCCGTAATACTCGAGATACATATGCCTACTCTAACCGACCCGGCTGTGCGCACGCCCGCCAGGCGTGTCGGCGCGGGCGCTTTGCAGCGTCCGTCCAGCACGCAAGGCTGGGGTCTGGACTGCAAGGGACCCCGCCTTTCGGCGACAAGTTCGGCGCGCCGGCCGTTCAGGTTGCGGCGCCAATCCGCTTCGGCGCCCGTTTCAGTTGGCGGATCCATTCCTCGTTGAGGCGCCGCGAACCGGCCGGCATGTGCTTGATATGCCGAAGGGATTCCTCGACCAGCGCATCGGCCGCCGCATCCTCGCCCCAGTCGCGCAGTATCCCGACGTAGCGTGCGCGCGGCTCGATGCCGGCAAAGTAGCCGATCAGGACATCGAATTCCTCTCGCGCCCGGGTCCGATCGCCGCTGGCGGCGAGGGCGCGGGCGTAGATCAGGTGTCCTTCCGGGGATTTGTAGTCGGGATGCTGGCCGATCAGCGCCTCGAGCCGCTCGCGCGCCTCGACCGCCCGACCATCGTCGAGCAGGGCACGGGCCAACTTGACCTGGATGTCGGGATCGTCGCTGTGCACGCCGCGCAATGCTTCGTCATAGGCCGCGATCGCCTCGCTGAAGCGGCCGGTTCCGTGCAGCGCATCGGCCACGCGGACGCGGTTGGCGATGGTCGCCGAGTGTTCGAACTCGGCCTGCGCCTCGCGCAACTCGCGACCCGGATCGAGCGACTGGCGAATGTCGCGCACGACCCGTCGTCCCCCGCGCGAATCCGAAAGCTGCGGCAAGACCACCGCCAGCGCGTAGATGACGCTGCCAAGCAATGGAAAGATGAACAGAACGAGCAGCCAGTAGCGCTCCTGACCCGTGCGCAGCGCGTGCACGGCACACAGGATGGCAACGATGATGTGCAGGCCCAGACCGAAAATCGGCACGCTTCAGACTCCGAACGACGGCAGCGCGGAAGTCTGCGGGGACGCGCCGAAGCTGTCCATGCCCCGGACCCGTCAGGCCATCCAGGAGAACAACCGGACTTCGTCTGCTTCCTCGCCCATCCGCACCATCTGTTCGAAGCGGAATCCGAGCTTCCCGAGCAGGGCGGCGGACGCCACGTTGTGCGGCGCCGTGATCGCCACGACGCGGGGCAAGGAAAAGAACCCGCGCGCCAGCCGCATCACGGCCTCGGCGGCTTCCAGCGCATAGCCGCGGCCGCGCCAGGCTGGCAGGAATGCGTACCCGATATCGACGGCATCGAGGCCGGCGCGCCGGATCAATCCGCAGATGCCGGCCCGATGTCCCCCGTCGAGGGTTTCGACGGCCCACATGCCAAATCCGAACTGCGCATAGCTCGCCATGGGGCCGGTCTCGAGATAGCGCCGCGCATCCTCTGCGGTTCGGACCCCCCGATCACCGATCTGGCTGAGGAAATCCGCATCGTTGAGCAGTTCGAGCATGAATTCGGCATCGTCGAGGTTCAGCAGGCGCAGTTGCAGGCGCTCGGTTTGCATCGGCATCGGCGAAACGATGGCCTGGGCGGTCGACAGGTTCATGGTCGACATCGTCGATCGAGGCCATGCCATCGTCAAGCGGTGCTGCACGTGCCGGACCCCGGACCGCATGGCCAACCGGGGGGTGGCCGGCTGCCCGCGGGGACGACACGGGTGGCCGCGGACCGAATCGCCGCAGCCCCGCCGCAGCGGCAGCCGATGGTGGGCAGTGCCAGCTCCTTGTCGGACCGAATTGAACGGGCGTATGTTGTCGGCCGCAAGGGCTGTGCGATGGCCTGCCGGCCGATGCGGCCAGCGGACAGCGGCCATCGAACCCAGCATCGGGACGAAACGAGCGCATGATCCGATCCGGGCCATTCCGTCGCAATGCGCGATGCTTCGCTGGTGCGCTGGCGGCGGCCCTGCTGCTGGCGACGCGCCTGCTCTGTGCGGCTGAGCTGTTCGTCGAAATCAGCGATCAGGACGGTGGACCGGTCGAGGATGCGGTCGTCAGCCTCACTGCGCTGGACGGTCGCCCCGCCCTGCCCGACCCGCCGCCGTCGACGACGAAATCGATCGACCAGCGCAACGAGGTCTTCGTGCCCTTTCTGGAAATATTCCGGCCTGGCGACCGCCTCGTCTTCCAGAACAACGACAGCACGCGCCACCACGTCTATTCGTTTTCCGAGGTCAAGTCATTCGAGTTCGTCCTCGCCAAGGGGGAATCCTCGACGCCGATCCTGCTCGACCGGCCCGGCGTGATTGCCATCGGCTGCAATATCCACGACTCGATGATCGCCTATGTCTTCGTTTCCGATGCGCCCTGGGTCGGCCGATCCGATCGGCGCGGGAGCGTGCATTTCGACAAGCTGCCCGCGGGCACCTATACGATCGCCTTGTGGCATCCGTGGCAGACTCCGGGCGAGGAAGGCGCGGCGCAGCACATCACGATCGATGCGGCGGTGACCTCGGTTCGCGCGGCCTTTTCGCTGTCGCTGCTGCCCGACCCGCGCCAGCCGCGCGATCGCGAACGGTCGATCTATTGAGCCGGCCCGGCATGCATTCCATTCCCGCCCACATCGTCCTCGCGCAGGTCCGCGGACCGCATACGGAGGCTGGCCGATGAGACCTGTGCTGTTCGCCTTGTTGCTTGCCCTGCCGCTGGCGGCGCGGGCCCAGGATATCCAGTGGCACGGCTTCCTCGACCTGCGGATCGTCGACGCAGCGGCGCAACGCAGCTGGATCGCGGGCGGTACCGGCAAGCTTCGTTATGGCGGAGGCGGAACCCAGGGGCGCTTCGGCGGCGCTGCCCTGATCGGCACGGCGCAGCTGACGCCGGCGCTGCTCGCCTACGCCGACGTGCAGTTCCGCAACGACGATGGCGCCTCGCTTGAACTGATCGAGGCGTATCTGCGCTACCGACCGGTTTCGCTGACGCCGTGGCGATGGTCGCTCAAGGCCGGCGCCTTCTTCCCACCCGTTTCACTCGAGAACGACGCCATCGGCTGGACCAGTCCGTGGACACTGACGCCTTCGGCGATCAACAGCTGGGTCGGCGAAGAACTGCGCAGCACCGGCACCGAATTCCTGGTCGAACGCCGCGGCGCGCATTCGAGCATCGAAGCACGCCTTGCCGCGTTCGTCGGCAACGATCCGGCCGGGGAAATCCTCGCCGCCCGCGGCTGGTCGCTGGGGGACGCCAGCTACGGCTTCGGTGGCCAGGTGCGCGAACCCGACGTGTATGCGCTCGAGGAAGGTGTCGTGCCGCCCTTGCGCTATCGTCCGTTCGTGGAACTCGATCAGCGCCTGGGCTGGTATGCCGACCTGACCTGGCGCTCGCAACGCCACGGCCGCTACAGCGTCATGTACTACGACAATCGCGCCGATCCGACCGAACGCAGCACCTACGACGGCCATACCACGTTCGCCTGGCGGACGAAATTCTGGGGCCTCGGTGCGCAGCGCCGGCTCGGTCCGATCGAAATCATCGCCCAGGCCATGACCGGCAGCACGCTGTTCACCCCCTCGCCGTCCTACACCGGGGAAACCCGTTTCCATGCCGGCTACGTGCTGGCGGGCTGGGCGCGCGGCGAGTGGCGACCGGCCCTGCGCCTGGATCTGTTCAGTCTGCGCCAGATTCCGCCGAGCGAGGTGCCGCTCTCGGAACATGGCAACGCGATCACGGCCGCCCTTTCCTGGCGTCCACGACCCTGGTTGCGCGTGACCGGTGAAGTCGTGCGAATGGAAAGTTGGCGCAGGCAGCGCATTCTGGAAAATGCCGTCGCCGGGCGGACCGATACCCAAGTCCAGCTCGGCGCGCGGCTGCTGTTCTAGGCGCCTGTCGGACTTGAATCGATCGGGCTGCAAATCCGTCTGCGCGGTCCATATTTCCGTCGCTTCTTGACCCATAGAACCACTATGGGCCTGCGAATCGTCGAAAATCTGTCCTCACGCAGCCGAATTTTCGCCTCGAACGCTCAAGTCCGACAGACTCCTAGGGAGGGTCTTTGCTGAAGCCGGCGGAGCTCGCCGCGTCCACTCAGGCAGCCACGCCGTAGCTGCGCAGCAGGGCGTCAGGACTCGGTTCGCGACCGCGGAACTCGACGAAGGATTCGAGTGCCGGACGGGATCCACCGACGGCGAGGATGGCCTTGCGCCAGGCCTCGCCGACCTCGCGGTTGAACACGCCTTCCTGCTCGAAACGCTCGAAGGCGTCGGCCGACAGCACTTCGGCCCACAGGTAGCTGTAGTAGCCGGCGCCGTAGCCGCCGGCGAAGATGTGCGTGAACGCATGCGGGAAGCGATGCCACTCGGGCGGCATCAACACCGAGACCTCTCGACGCACTTCATCGAGCAGTTCCATCGTGCGTGCGCCGCGAACGGGATCGAATTCGTGGTGCAGGCGGAAATCGAACAGGGCGAACTCGAGCTGGCGTACGAGGAACAGACCCGAGTGGAAATTGCGCGCCGCCTGCATGCGCTCGAACAGGTCGTCCGGCAGGCGTTCGCCGGTCTGCCAGTGGCGCGCGATCAGGTCGAGGCCTTCGCGTTTCCAGGCAAAGTTCTCCATGAACTGGCTCGGCAACTCGACCGCGTCCCATTCGACGCCGCTGATCCCGGACACGCCGGCATAGTCGACTTCGGTCAGCATGTGGTGCAGGCCGTGGCCGAATTCGTGGAACAGGGTGATGACGTCGTCGTGGGTCAGCAGGGATGGCTTGTTCTCGGTCGGCGGCGCGAAATTGCAGGTCAGGAAGGCGACCGGCAGCTGCAGCGAATCGTCTTCGCGCAGGCGCGAGGTGCAGACATCCATCCAGGCCCCGCCGCGCTTGCCGGTGCGTGCGTACAGATCGATGTAGGCCCCGGCGAAGACCTTGCCACCGGCATCGACGAGGTCGTAGTAGCGCGCATCGGGATGCCAGACATCGACATCGTCGCGCGCGCGCACGCTGACGCCCAGAACGCGCTCGATCACGCCGAACAGGCCCTCGAGCACGGCCGGCAGCGGAAAATAGGGTTTCAGCTCTTCCTCGCTCAGGGCGTATTTCTGCTCGCGCAGTTTCTCGGCGGCGTAGCCGACATCCCAAGGCGCGAGATCGTCGAGGCCGAGTTCATCCGCGGCAAAACGCTTCAGTTCGGCCAGGTCGTTCGCGGCCATCGGCCGGGCCTTGGCGATGAAATCGCGCAGGAAGCCGATGACCTGGTCGGCAGAGCCGGCCATCTTGGTCGCCAGCGACTCCTCGGCCGTGCTGGCGAAACCGAGCAGGCGGGCTGATTCGTGGCGCAATGCCATGATCTTCTCGATCCGCGCGCTGTTGTCGAAGCGGCCTTCGTTGGCGTTTTCCGAAGCGCGCGTGCCGTAGGCGCGATAGACGCGCGCGCGCAGGTCGCGATCGTCGGCATAGGTCAGCACGGCCTGCACGCTCGGTTGCTTGAGGGTGACCAGCCAGCCGTCCAGCTCCTTTTCGCGGGCATAGGCACGCAACACCGCGCGGCCCGACTCGGGGATGCCGGCCAGGGCCGCTTCTTCGGTCAGGTGCTCGCTCCAGGCATCGGTCGAGTCGAGCACGGCTTCCTCGAATTCGGTCGAGAGCCGGGCCAGTTCGCCGGAGATTTCGCGAAAGCGCGAACGTGCCGGTTCCTCGAGGGCGACGCCGGCCAGTTTGAAATCGCGCAGTTCATGCTCGACCAGGGTCCGTGCCGGACGCGGCAGGGTCTCGAATCCGGCCGAATCGCGAACCGCCTTGACCGCCGCATACAGTTCGCGATTCTGGCCGAGCGCGGTCTGGAAGGCGACGATCTTTTCCTGGGCCGCCGAATAAGCGTGGCGCAGGGCTTCGGAATCCTTGACCCCGTGCAGATGGCTGACCGGGGCCCAGACCCGCGACAGGCGATCGTCGAGACGCTCGCCGACCTGCATCACCGTCTCGAAGCTGCGCGGGCGGTCCGAGGCGAGCATGGCATCGATGCCGGCCTGGTATTCGGCGAGTACGGCCTCGATCGCGGGTTCGACATGGGCTGGCTCGATTGCGCTGAATCGCGGCAATTCGGTGATGGCGAGAAGCGGGTTGGTCATGATGGTTTTCCTGTTCGGACCGGTGAACTTGGAGCGCGGATGGCGCAAAATCAAGCGCATTCCCGAGCCGGCCCGATTTGCATGGACAGCGTGGATACCAGCCAGACCCGCGACATCCTGCGCGCCTTGCCGCTGTTCCGCCATCTCGACGACGCCGCCCTGGCCGAACTCGGCGGCGAGCTTCAGTTTTTCGCCCTGCCCGGCGGCGCCTCGCTGTTCGAGCAGGGTGATACCAGCGATGCGTTCTACGTGCTCAAGAGCGGCAGCCTCGGCGCGTTCCGCGACGATGCCGGCGGCCAGCCGCGCCTGGTCGGCGTGGTCGCGGCCGGCGAAACCGTCGGCGAAGTCGGCATGATCGTCGACATGCCGCGCAATGCCAGCGTTCGCGCGCTGCGCGATTCGGAACTGCTGCGGCTTTCCCGAGAGGCCTTCGACAAGCTCGTCAACCACCACCCGAAATCGATGCTGGCGATGGCGCGCCTCGCCGTGCGCCGGCTTTCCGCCGGCGAAGGCGAAGGCTCCGGGTCGTCGCTGCGTACCTTTGCCGTGCTGCGCCATGACGCCGGGGTCGACGTGCACGGCTTCGCCGGGGAACTGGTGCGCATGCTCGGCGCTTTCGGCGAATGCGCGATGATCAGCCGCGAGACCGGCGAAGGGCGCCTGAGCAGCTGGTTCAACGAACTCGAAGCGCGCACGCGCTACGTCGTCTACGTCGCCGATGCCGATGACCACTGGCAGGCCCTGTGCGTGCGCCAGGCCGATTGCCTGCTGTTGCTGGCCAATGCGAACGATGCGCCGGGCGACTGGCCGGCCAGCGCCTGTGCGGATGCCTCGAGTGCGTTGTCTCGACCGCGCCACCTGGTCCTGCTGCATCCGGGCAAGCTGGTCCACGGCGCGGCGCGACGCTGGCTGGCCAGGACACCCCTGGTACCGCACCATCACGTGCGCGACGCGCACGACATCCGGCGCATCGCACGCCTGCTGACCGGGCGCTGCCTGAGCCTGGTCCTGTCCGGTGGCGGCGCGCGCGGCTTCACCCAGATCGGCATCGTTCGCGCCCTGCGCGAGGCCGGCCTCGAAATCGACTGCGTCGGCGGCACCAGCATCGGCGCCATCATCGGTGCCGGCGTCGCCCTGGAGTGGTCAGACCAGGAAATGTTCGACAACTACCGGCACAGCTTCGTCGCCAGCCGCCCGCTCGGCGACTACACCCTGCCGCTGGTGGCCCTGACTCGGGGCCGCCGGGTGGCCCGGCTGCTGCGCGAACAGTTCGGCGAGAGCGACATCACCGACCTGCCCCTGCCCTACTTCTGCTGCTCGTCGAACCTCAGTTCGGGCGATCTCGAGACGCACCGGCACGGGCCCCTGTGGCTCTGGCTGCGCGCTTCCTGCGCGATTCCGGGCGTGCTGCCGCCGGTCTGCCATCGCGGCCAGGTCTATGTCGATGGCGCCGTCATCAACAACCTGCCGACCGACATCATGCATGCCCAGCAGCCTGGCGCAATCGCGGCGGTCGATATCGGCGCCGACGACGCCCTGCACACGACGCTCGAGGAGTACAACACGCCACCGATGTGGAAGTTGCTGTTCGAGTTCGGCCGCGGCCAGCGGCCCGGCATCTTCGACATCCTGATCCGTTCCGGCATGGTCAACGCCGAGCTGGCCAGCGCCGAACGCCGGCACCTGGCCACCCTGCTGCTGGAGCCTCCGGTCCGCGATATCGGCCTGCTCGACTGGAAGGCCTACGAACGCGCGGTCGAAGCGGGCTACCAGTACGCGCTGCGCGTGATCGGCGGGCGCCTCGAACGCCTGCACGAACAGATTCCGCTGCGGGTCTGATAGCGCCGCCGACCAGCGCGAAAGCGACCGGGCCGATGCTCAGGTCAAGGCCAGCAATTTGCTGAAATCGACGCGCTTGATCAGCCGTGCCTCGCCCAGCCGCCTGCCCTGCACGTAATCGACAGCGGCCTCCTGCAGCGCTTGCAGGGTCGCATCATCCTCGACTTCCCCGGCAATCGACTGCATCTGCATCGAGCGCGCCAGGGTGGCGATCGAGACGACCAGGTCGCGGTCAGCGGCGGCCGTGGTCATGCGACCGACGACGTTGCGGTCGATGCGCAGGAAATCGCCCGGCCGGCGCAGCGAGTGCAGGAAGGGCAGCAGGCCGGCTTCGGTATCGACGCCGTTGAGCACGAAACGGCAGCCGATCGCGCGCAGGCGCGTGATGAAATGCAGCGCGGCAGGCAGGTTGGCGAGTTCGGGGCTGTCGCTGATCTCGAAGATCAACCGTTCTGCCGGAACACCGGTCGAGACGATGGATTTCTCGATCGCGGCCAATGAATCCGGATCGGCGATGGTCGCCGGGGAAAGGCGGGCGATCAGGCCGACCGGCGCGTGGCGGGCGCGCTCGTTGGCCAGGTGCATGAGCAAGCCGTTGACCACCCAGAGGTCGATGCGCTGGACCATGCCGACACGCTCGGCCAGCGGAATGAAGGCACGCGGCTGGATCAGCTGGCCGTCCTTGCCGACCATGCGCAACTGCACGGCGAACAATGGCTCGAGCTCGCTCTTGTCGAGCTGCCAGCCGACGTTTTCGCCCACGGCAGAGGCTCTCGGCAGACCCTCTATCGCGACCAGCGGCTGCACCAGGATGACGAAGCGGGCCTGCTCGAGCGCCAACCGCAAGCGCTCGCTCGGTGCGCTGACGGGCGCCGGTGAAGGCGCCTCGACCGAAGTATTCGGCGCAGCCTGCTGCGCTTCGACAGCGCGTTCGCGGCCACTATCCGCCGCCGCCCGCGCGTGCGCCAGGGCTTCGTCCGCGGTGACCGTGCGCGGGCTCAGCAGCTCGGCGCCGATGCGCGCATGGACCTTGTGCTGGACCTCGCCGACCGCATACTCGCGCTCGGCCAGGAGCTGGCGGAAGCTGTCGGCCAGCACGTCGATGTTGTCGACCTGCACGGTGCTGAGCAGGAGCAGGAAGCTGTCGCCCTCGCCGCGCGCGAGGACGTCGCCTTCGCGCAGTCGATGGGCGAGCGCATGCGCCACGGTGCGCAGCAGTTCATCGCCGCGCGGTGGCTCATGGCGGTCGTCGCGATCGAGTTCGATGTGGATCAGCGCGGAATAGCCGCCGCGATCGCGCAGGCGCGCCAGTTCGGCAATCAGTCGCTGGCGCAGGTGGCGGGCGTTCGGCAGGCCGGTCAGCGGATCGTGGCTGAGCTCCCAACGCAGGCGTTCCGCAGTGCGTCGCTCGGCGATGTCGCGGAAGATCACGACCGCGCCCTGGCCGCTTCCGGCCAACGGCAGTACGGTGTACTCGACCGGCACCCCGCTGCCGTCGCGGCGGCGGAACATGTTTTCGATGTGATGCACGGCGACGCCTTCGGAATAGGCGCGGCTCAATGGCGAACTGCGCGGCGATTCCTGCGGGTGAATGGCAGCCTGGGCGAGCAATCCGATCAGGTCGCTGTCGTCGCCATAGCCGAGCAGGCGCAGTCCGGTCGGGTTGACGAAGGTGATGCGGCCATCGCCGTCGACACCGAACACGCCATCGCCGACCGAGCCGAGTATCCCGTCCAGTTGTTCGCGCTCGGCTTCCGCCGATTTGCGCATTTCGATGGTGCGGGCGAGGGTGCGCACGCGGGCAAGGAAGAGTTCGCGCGCTTCGTTCTTGAACATGCACTCGCTGGCGCCGGCCTGCAGGCAGCGACGGATGATGTCCTCGCGGTAGCTGCCCGTGATCACCGCCAGGATCGGCGGATCCTCGCGCTCGCCAAGACGGCGGCACAGCTCGTCACCGCTGCCGTCTGGCAGGAAGTAGTCGACGATGACGATGTCGTAGGCGTTCTCCGCCACTTTCTGTTCGGCCTCGCCGATCGAATCGGCGACATCGACCGCATAGCCGTTTCGTCCCAGCAGGTCGCTGTAGGCCTGGCAAACGCTGCGTGAATCGTCGACGAAAAGGATGCGCACACGGGTGCCGGTTTCGATGGCCGGGCTCTCGGTGACGACTTCTTCGGGCGCCAGTTCGGCGACGCAGGCCGGAATGCGGCTGAATTGCGACCAGAGCAGGAAACGGCCGCGCATCGTGGTCGCCGCCCAGGTGCGGATTTCCGCGGTTTCCTCGTGCGCCATCAACAGCGTGGCCGGCGCGTCCGGGGCATGCCGGGCGAATTCGAGCAGGGCCTGGTACTCGCGGGTCGCCCGCGCCGGCGCACCGATGATGGCCAAGGCGTAGGGCGGATCCTTGGAGTTGGGTCGGCCGATCCGGCGCAGGTGGTCATGCGCCTCGAGGTAGTTGCCGATTTCCGCGCGAACAGGCAGCGCGGCGGCGGCGAGCGTCCGTCGCAGCAGGTGGCTGAGGGTGGTCGAACGCTCTACTAGCAGGATTCCGCTCAAGGATGCCTCGACAGCAATACGGTGGTTGGTGCGCCGTCAGTTCCCGGTAAGACGACAGGGCAGTTATGGCCGGCAGCCGGTTTCCCCGCGCCATGACGGCCATGTTCGTGATCGCCGCCGCTCGGGTCGCCCCGTCCCGGAAATTGCGTGCCCGGACTGCAGCCTCGCTCCCCGCCCTCGGCGCGCCGCTACCGACACGTCGCACCCTGGCCCTCCAGCAGACGTCATGCCATGAGACCAGCACACGTACAGCTTTGCAAGACCGGTCACCCGGCGGGTATGTCGCGTTCAGGCCTGGCCGGAAGGGCGCTGCGCCTCGTCCGGAACGGTAGTCGGGACTCCGGTGTGGGGCCATCGCGACGAAATACCGCTTCGGCCGTGCCCGCGCATTCATTAGACTGGAACAAAGCCCCTGTCGAGATCGCCATGACCTTTCCGCATACCCGCCTGCGCCGCATGCGTCGCGATGCGTTCTCGCGCGAATTGATGCGCGAGACACGACTGCACCCGGGCGACCTGATCATGGTCGCCTTCGTCATCGACGGCAGCGACCGGCGCGAGGCGGTGCCCTCGATGCCCGGTGTCGAGCGCCTCTCGATCGATCATTCGCTGAATCTGGCCGACGACTGCGTCGCACTCGGTATCCCCGCCCTGGCGCTGTTTCCGTCGGTCGAGGCGCAATACAAGAGCGCGGACGCGGCCGAGGCCTGGAACCCGCAGGGTCTGTTCCAGCGCGCCGCGCGCGCCCTCAAGGCACGACATCCGCAGCTCGGCCTGATCGGCGACGTCGCCCTCGACCCGTACACCACGCACGGCCAGGACGGCCTCATCGACGACCACGGTTACGTGCTCAACGACCTCACCATCGAGGCCCTCGTGCGCATGGCCCTGGCCCAGGCCGAAGCCGGTTTCGACATCGTCGCGCCGTCGGACATGATGGACGGGCGCATCGGTGCGATCCGCGACGCCCTCGAAAACGCGGGCCACGTCAACACGCGCATCCTCGCCTATTCGGCCAAGTACGCCTCGGCCTTCTATGGGCCGTTCCGCGACGCGGTCGGCTCCTCGGCCAGCCTCGGCAAGGGCGACAAGCACACCTATCAGATGGACATCGGCAACAGCGACGAGGCCCTGCGCGAGGTCGAGCTCGACATCGGCGAAGGGGCCGACATGGTCATGGTCAAGCCGGGACTGCCGTATCTCGACGTCGTGCGCCGGGTCAAGGATCATTTCGGCATGCCCACCTTCGTCTACCAGGTCAGCGGCGAGTACGCGATGCTCAAGGCGGCCGCGCAGAACGGCTGGCTCGACGAGCGGTCGGTCGTGCTCGAGTCGCTGATCGCGATGAAACGCGCCGGCGCCGACGCGATCCTCAGTTACTACGCCATTGAAGCCGCGCGCTGGTTGCGTGCAGACTAGGGCCGGGGAACTGCACGGTCGGCCGCGCAACCTGGCCATCAGCCCGACGCCGGTCCACACGGCATGCGACCGTCCGCGCTACCCGCGATCTGCCATTAGAGCAGGTTTCGTTGACTCGCCCCCGGGGGCAATTTCGGAGCGATAGCATGCAATTGATCGAAGAGGAATCCAGCGAAATCGCCAGTTCGAATCGCGGACCGGGTCGCTACGCCGTCTTCGGCCAGCCGATTGCGCATTCGCTGTCGCCACGCATCCATGCGGCCTTCGCACGTCAGCTCTCGATCGCACACGACTACCGCCCGATCGAGGCGTCCACCGAGGAATTCGTCGGCGCGCTGGCGGCCTTTGCCGAGAGCGGCGGCGTCGGCGCCAACGTGACGCTGCCGCTCAAGCAGCACGCGGCGCGCCTGTGCCTGTCGATCAGCGAGACCGCGCGCCGCGCGGACAGCGTCAACACCCTGGTCCGCCGCGGTGAAGGCTGGCATGGCGAGAGCACCGACGGTGCCGGCCTGATCCGCGACATCACCGGTCGCCAGCGTCTCTACGTGCGTGGCCGCCGCACCCTGCTGCTCGGTGCCGGTGGCGCCGCGCGCGCGGTGGCCTTTGCCCTGCTCGACGCCGGCATCGGCGAACTGACCATCGCCAATCGCACGGCCGAACGTGCCGACGCGCTGGCCGACGCGATCGGCCAGCCGGAACGCGTGCACACGCGCTACTGGACCGATCTCGGTCAGTGGGGCGGGTTCGACCTCGTCGTCAATGCCACCTCGGCCGGCCACGCCAATATGTCGCTGGCCCTGCCAACCTCGCTGCTGGCCTCGCGCGCGATCTGCTACGACCTCTCCTACGGCAAGGCCTCGTTCGGCTTCCTGGCTTGGGCGCGCAGCGCCGGCGCCGGCCACGCCCTCGACGGCCTCGGCATGCTCGTCGAGCAGGCCGCCGAAGCCTTCGAGATCTGGCACGGCAAACGCCCCGAGACCGACGCGATCTACGCCGAACTGCGCGCCTATCTGCCGGGCGACGCCGAGGATTGAGCGCTTTCGCCTGCCGACCGGGTTGCGGCGCCTGCTGCATCGCCCCATCGATTTCCTCGGCCATCCCGGGCATGCCGTTCGGCAAGCCGGCCGGCGTGCGCTGCATCCAGCTGACCGACGACAACGCCTGCGCCATCTTCGGTCGGCCCGAGCGACCCGAAGTCTGTCGCCAACTGCGGCCCGAGCCGGCCATGTGCGGAACCCGTGCCGAGCAGGCACTGCACTACCTCTCCAGGCTCGAATCTTTGACCCGGCCGGCTGCGGTCTGAGACTCAGAGCCCGGCCGGCGGCAGGGTCAGCAGGTACATCGCGACGATGCCCCAGCCGACGTTGATCGTGCTGAGCAGCGCAAGCAGACCCGAGCCGATCGCACTGGCCTGTTTCCATGAGGGCCCAATGCCCTCGACGCGAGCCATGGCGGACAGGCCGGCGGTGAGCAGGCCGGCGCCGAACCACCACGGCTGGGTGGCCAGGAAGGATTGCGTCAGAGCGGGCAATGCATTCCTCTCGGCGGTCTCGAAAAGTCGGGAAAAAACGAGCCATCCAACGGCTCCGAATACCACCGCCGTCAACGGCGAGACAATCTCGAGAGAGCGCAGAGCTGCGACTTTCTCCGGCACCGGCATGCCTCAGCCCCCGCTTTCGGCGAGATAGCGGTTCTTCAGGCCGACATAGTTTTTTGCCGAGTAGTGGAGCATTTCGATTTCGACATCGCTCAGGGCGCGCACCCGGCGCGCCGGGTTGCCGAGCCAGAGTTCGCCAGTGCCGACGAGCTTGCCCGGACTGACCACGGCGCCTGCGCCGATCATGCTGTGCCGCTGCACGCGCACGCCGTCGAGCACGGTTGCGTGCATGCCGATCAGGCAGGCGTCCTCGACCGTGCAGGCGTGCAGGATGGCGCCGTGGCCGATGGTCACGTCGGCGCCGATCAGCAGTGGGGAACCCCCTGGCGTGTAGGGTCCATCGTGGGTCACATGCAGGACCGCCCCGTCCTGGATGTTGCTGCGCGCGCCGACGCGAATGTGATGGACGTCGCCCCGGGCGACCGCACAGGGCCAGATCGAGACGTCATCGGCCAGTTCGACGTCGCCGATGAGTACCGCATCGGCGTCGACATAGACCGCCGCGCCGAGTCGCGGGACGATGCCGTTGTAGGCTCGGATGCTCATCGAGGGCGCTCCAGGACGTGATGCCGCAAGTTAGCATGCATGGCATCGGCATCGAGCGGAATCCACCACGCTGTCGCGTTCCCACTCCGAGGCGGCGGCGAACAGGCACGAAGGGGCGTTAGACTGGGGTCATGAACAGCGAACCCGTGCAGGATCTTTCCGCCCTTCTCGAACGCCAGCGCGCCGCCTGGCAGGCCTGTGTCCCGGACCCGGCCCAGCGCCTGCGCGATCTCGGCGCGCTGCGCGAGGTGCTGCGTCGCCGCTTCGATGAACTCATCGCCGCGATGGGCGCGGATTTCGGCCGCCGTTCGGCGCACGAGAGCCTGCTTACCGACGGCATGACCGTGCTCCACGAGATCGACTTCATGCGCAAGCGGCTGACGCGCTGGTCGCGTTCGCGCCATCGCCTGGCCGACTGGCTGTTCTGGCCGGCGCGTACCGAGGTGCAGTACCGGCCGCTCGGTGTGGTCGGCATCATTTCGCCGTGGAACTACCCGGTCAACCTGGCCCTGATCCCGCTGGTTTCGGCGATTGCCGCGGGCAACCACGTCATGCTGAAACCCTCCGAGCACACGCCACGCACGTCTGCCCTGCTCGGTGAGCTGCTGGCCGAGGTATTCCCGCAGGATCGCGTCGCGACGGTGCTCGGCGATGCAGCAGTTGCCGCGCGCTTCGCCAGCCTGCCGTTCGATCATCTGTTCTTCACCGGATCCACCGCGGTCGGACGCAAGGTCATGGCCGCGGCCGCGCAGAATCTGACCCCGGTCACGCTCGAACTCGGCGGCAAGTCGCCGGCGATCGTCGCGCCGGACTATCCGATCGACACCGCGGCGAACCGGATCGCCGCGGGCAAGCTGCTCAATGCCGGCCAGACCTGCATCGCCCCGGACTACGTGCTGGTGCCCAATGACCAGCGCACCGCCTTCGTCGCCGCGCTGCGTGAATACGTGGCCAGGCATTATCCCCGGCTCCGGCAAGGCCCGGATTACACCAGCATCATCCACGATGCGCACTACCAGCGCCTGCACGGGCTGGTCGAGGAGGCGCGCGCGACCGGCGCCTCCATCGAGACCTTTCCCGATGCGTCGGCACATGACCCTGAGCGGCGGATCTTCGCACCCACCGTCATCGTTGATCCGGGGCCGGACCTGCGAGTCATGCAGGAGGAGATCTTCGGGCCGGTGCTACCGGTACTCGGCTACGAGCGGATCGAGGACGCAATCGCCTTCGTCAATGCGCGGCCGCGGCCGCTGGCCCTGTACCATTTCGACCACGATCGCAGGCGCACCCGGCAGGTACTCGCGGCGACCCTGGCCGGCGGCGTCACCGTCAACGACTGCGTGCTGCACATCGCCCAGAGCAATCTGCCGTTCGGCGGCATCGGTCCCTCGGGCATGGGCCACTATCACGGCCACGCCGGATTCCTGACCTTCTCCAAGCAGATGCCGGTGCTGCACCAGGCACGCTGGTCGTCGATGGCACTGATGCGCCCGCCCTACGGCAAGCTGGCCGATTTCCTGACCCGCTTCCTGACCCGCTAGCGCGGCCAGGCGGGGCCAGACTGCCGCGCTTCAGGCGCCGCCGGCTAGGCTGACTGACCTGTTTCCGGCACCCGTGGCGTCAAGTTTGCATGCCACGAAGCCATTGTCTTCGCCGAAGCCACCCGCATGACCGAGGCCATGAAAAAGAAGTCCGAATACATTCCCGCCGTGCGCGGGGCGCCCGAAAGCGAAGCCGACCTGGCCAGCCGGATCAGCCGGCACCTGGTCGAGTTGATCGGGCACGTGCCGGCAACAGGCGAGCAGCGTGCCGGAAATGCCGACGCACGCGTGCGTGCCCTGACCAATGCGGCGGCCAACAAGGCGGCCCTCGCCGCCGGCACCCTGGCCCTGCCGCCCGGGCCGCTCGGCTGGCTCACCATCGTGCCTGAGCTGGTGGCGATCTGGCGCATCCAGGCCCAGCTCGTCGCCGATCTTTCGGGAGTCTTCGGCGTGCATGGGCGGCTCAGCCGCGAGCAGATGATGTATTGCCTGTTCCGCCACGCGGCGGCCCAGGCCGTGCGCGACCTCGTGGTCCAGATCGGCGGCCGCCTGATTGCCCAGGATGTGTCGATGCGCGTGATCGAACGCGTGGCCAAGGCGATCGGCCTGCGCGTGACCCGACGCCTGATCGGCGGCGGTGTATCGCGCTGGTTGCCGGTGATCGGTGCGGTCGGCGTCGGCGCCTACGCCTGGTACGACACGCGCCAGGTCGCGCGCACCGCCATCGCTCTGTTCGGGGGTGGCCCGACCACGGTCGACACCTTCCTCGCGGCCATGGATGCCGAAGACGCGCTGGCCGCGCGCCAGGCCGAAGCCGACGAACCGGACCGTCGACGCGCCTGAGAGCCTGGATCGGGCGACTCGGTCGGCAGGCCGCGGGGCCGTGGCCTTTCCGGGGATTGCAAGCCCGAAAGCACAAAATATTCCGTTGACTCGATCGGACGAACCCAATAGCTTGTGCCCGGTCGGTGCCCGCCTGCCCGTGATCCATTGACGGTATGGCCGGGTTAAAAGGGAATCCGGTGCAAATCGGGAGCTGCCCCGCAGCGGTAAGTGGAAACGAACCCCGTACCAGGCACTGGAACCGAGATTCCGGGAAGCCACGGGAAGTAGGTGGATCGAAGGATCCGAGTCCGCAAGCCCGAAAACCTGCCGGCACACCGGGTCTGTGGCCCGTTGTTCTCGTCCGCTGAGACGCAGGCAACGGATCGTCGGCTCCCCGGTGCAGGTGGCCGCTTCCGCGGGGAAGCGCGTTGCAGGACGGCTGCCGAGGCAACCGTTCCGTGGCGTCCTCCGTGATCCGGTACCGAACAGCCCTGCGCGCGGGAGCAGGCCATCGGTAAGGCACGGGAGAACATCATGCACCCACTCGATTCGCGCGCCGACGACGGCGCCGTGACCGTTTCCACGTCTGACAGTGAAATCACCATGAATGCCAGCACCGCTGTCGCCAGCGCGACCGCCTGTCCCTCCGTTTCCGAAGCGTCCGGCGGCGATGCGTTCGCCCTGACCGCCCCGCACAGCCCAACCCAGATGCGCGTGACCAAACGCAACGGTCGCAGCGAGAGCGTCGACCTGGCCAAGATCGTGCGCGCAGTCACGCGCAGCGCCGAGGATCTGCACGCGGTCGATCCGATGCGGGTCGCCCTGAAGACGATCGGCGGCATCTACGACGGCGCCAGCACGCGTGAGCTCGACGAGCTTTCGATCCGCACGGCCGCCGCACTGACCGCCGAGGAGCCCGAATACGGTTTCCTCGCCGCGCGCCTGCTCGCGTCCTATATCGACAAGGAGGTCTCGGGCCAGGAGATCCAGTCCTATTCGCAATCGGTCGCGCGCGGTGCCGAGCTCGGCATCATCAATGAACGCCTGCGCGACTTCGTCGCCCTCAATGCGCGCAAGCTCAATGATGCGATCGACCCGCTGGCGACACGACGCTTCGAGTATTTCGGCCTGCGCACGGTCTATGACCGCTACCTGCTGCGCCATCCCGAGCAGCGCAAGGTCATCGAGACGCCACAGTACTTCTTCATGCGCGTCGCCTGCGCGCTCGGTGGCGGCCATCTCGGCGAAACGCTGGAACTGTACCGCCTGCTTTCCGCGCTCGAATACGTGCCGAGTTCGCCCTCGCTGTTCAATGCCGGCACCGCCCACGAGCAGCTGTCCTCGTGTTTCCTGCTCGATTCGCCGCTCGACTCGCTCGAGAGCATCTACGACAAGTACGCCGACGTCGCCAAACTCAGCAAGTACGCCGGCGGCATCGGCCTTTCGTATTCGCGCGTGCGTTCGCGCGGCTCGCTGATCAGGGGAACGAACGGTCATTCGAACGGACTCGTGCCGTGGCTGAAGACGCTCGATGCCTCGGTCGCCGCGGTCAACCAGGGCGGCAAGCGCAAGGGCGCCGCCTGCGTCTATCTCGAGACCTGGCATGCCGATATCGAGGAGTTCCTCGAGTTGCGCGACAACACCGGCGATGACGCACGACGCACGCACAACCTCAATCTTGCCAACTGGATACCCGACGAGTTCATGCGCCGCGTCGAGGCCGATGGCGAGTGGTCCCTGTTCGACCCGAAGCGCGTGCCGCAGCTCGTCGATCTGTGGGGTGCGGACTTCGACACGGCCTATCGCCAGGCCGAGGCCGACGGCCTCGCCGCGCGCACGATCAAGGCGCGTGAACTTTACGCGCGCATGCTGCGCACGCTGGCGCAAACCGGCAACGGCTGGATGACCTTCAAGGATCGCTGCAATGCGACCTCGAACCAGACCGCGCGCCCGGGCAACGTGATCCACCTGTCGAACCTGTGCACCGAGATCCTCGAGGTGACTTCGGACCAGGAGACTGCGGTCTGCAATCTCGGCTCGATCAATCTTGCCCGGCACGTGCGCGACGGCGCCTTCGACTTCGCCCAGCTCGCCGCCACGGTCGCGATCGCCCTACGCCAGCTCGACCGCGTCATCGACCTGAACTTCTATCCGATCGACACGGCGGCGGCGGCAAACCGCAAATGGCGGCCGGTCGGTCTCGGCGTGATGGGGTTGCAGGACGTCTTCTTCCAGCTACGCCTGGCCTTCGACTCGGCCGAGTCACAGGCCCTGTCGGCGCAGATCGCCGAGCACATCTACTTCCATGCCCTCGAACAATCCTGTGCGCTCGCCGCCGCACTTGGCGCGCACCCCGGTTTCGCCGAGACCCGCGCCGCCCGCGGCGAGCTGCAGTTCGACCACTGGCCGAACGCCAGGGCGAGCATCGCGGTCGCCCACTGGGACGCGCTGCGCGCGCGCATCCGCGACAGCGGACTGCGCAACTCGCTGCTGATCGCGATCGCGCCGACCGCGACGATCGCCTCGATCGCCGGCTGCTACGAGTGCATCGAGCCGCAGGTCTCGAACCTGTTCAAGCGCGAGACGCTGTCCGGCGATTTCCTCGTCATCAACCGCTACCTCGTCGAGGAGCTAAAGACACTCGGGCTGTGGACCGCCGAGGTTCGCGATGCGATCAAGCAGGCCGAGGGTTCGATCCAGGGCATCGCGGCGATTCCCGAGCGTCTGCGCGAAATCTACCGGACCGTCTGGGAATTGCCGCAGAAGGCGCTGATCGACCATGCCGCCGCGCGCGGCGCCTTCATCGACCAGAGCCAGTCGCTCAACCTGTTCCAGGAAAACCCGAACATCGGCCGGCTGTCGTCGATGTACATGTACGCCTGGAAAGCCGGCATCAAGACCACCTACTACCTGCGCTCGCGCCCGGCCACGCGCATCGCCAAGACGACCCTCGGCATCGCCGTTGCCGGGACGCCAGCCGCGCCGTCCGCGCCCGAGGCAACGAGTGCGGTCGTCTGCTCGCTCGAGAATCCGGAGTATTGCGAGGCCTGTCAGTAGATCGGGTACCGCAGCCAGGTCGCCGGGTCCCTGCCTGCGCAGGGACGACGGGCGGAAGACCTGGACTCAATCGAACCGGTGGGTGATGCGTTCCGCATCCCCGTCGAGCTACGCAACCCAAAACGCATTCCCGAGGCCAGAACCCCATGTCCGCGCAACCACCCTTCAAGAAGCAGCACCTGCTCGATCCCGGCTTCGAACTGACCCTGCGTCCGATGCGCTATCCGCAGTTCTACGAGATGTACCGGGCCGCGATCCGCAATACCTGGACGGTCGAGGAAGTCGATTTCGCGCCCGACGTCAACGATCTGAAATCGAAGATGTCGCCGGCCGAACGCCATCTCGTGCATCGGCTGATCGCCTTCTTCGCGACCGGCGACTCGATCGTCTCGAACAACCTCGTGCTCAATCTGTATACGCACATCAACGCGCCCGAAGCACGCATGTACCTGTCGCGCCAGCTCTACGAAGAGGCGCTGCACGTGCAGTTCTACCTGACCCTGCTCGACACCTACCTGCCCGATCCGGAAGAGCGCAACAGGGCCTTCGCGGCGATCGAGAACATTCCCTCGATCCGGCGCAAGGCCGAGTTCTGCTTCCGCTGGATCGACTCGGTCCAGGACCTCAAGCGGCTCGAGACCCGCGCCCAGCGGCGCCAGTTCCTGCTCAACCTGATCTGCTTCGCCTGCTGTATCGAAGGCCTGTTCTTCTTCGCCGCGTTCGCCTATGTCTACTTCCTGCGTTCACGCGGCCTGCTGCACGGCCTCGCCTCGGGAACAAACTGGGTATTTCGCGACGAAAGCGGCCACATGGCTTTCGCCTTCGAGGCGATCCGCTGCGTGCGCGAGGAGGAACCCGGGCTGTTCGATGCCGACATGCAGGGCCAGGTCGTCGAGATGCTCGAAGAGGCCATCCAGTGCGAGATCGCGTTCGCCGAGGACGTACTGGGCGGCGGCGTTGCCGGGATTTCGCCAAGGGACATGCGCCAGTACCTCGAGTACTGTGCCGACCAGCGCTTCGCCCAGCTCGGCATGCCGCGCCAGTACGGCGCAAGCAATCCGTTCGACTTCATGCAGCTCCAGGACGTGCAGGAAGTGACCAACTTCTTCGAGCGCCGCGTCTCGGCCTACCAGGTCGGCGTGCAGGGCGAAGTCGGTTTCGACGAAGCATTCTGACCATCGTCCGGCGTCCTGCCGCGCTATGCTCGACGCATGCAGATCGAGGCCCTGAGAGAGTTCGTCGACCGCCATGAGCGCCTGTTCGTGCTCACCGGCGCCGGCTGCAGCACCGACTCGGGCATCCCCGACTACCGCGACGCCGATGGCGGCTGGAAGCGTTCGCCGCCAGTGACCCTGCAGGCCTTCCTCGGTGATCGCGAGACCCGTCGCCGCTACTGGGCGCGCAACATGCTGGGCTGGGGCCGATTCGGGTCCGCGTCCCCGAACCTCGCCCATCACGCCCTGGCGCAGCTGGAAGAACAGGGGCGTCTGCAGGTCCTGCTGACCCAGAACGTCGATCGCCTGCACCAGCGCGCCGGCAGCAGCAACGTGATCGATCTGCATGGTCGCATGGATCGGGTCCGCTGCCTGGGTTGTGGCGAGTGCATCGCACGTGAGGCCTTGCAACCCGACCTGCTTGCGCGCAATGCGGCATGGGTCGGACTCGCTGCGCGCCCCGCGCCCGATGGCGATGCCGATCTCGAGGCGATCGACTTCACAGACTTCGAGGAGCCGGCCTGCGCGCATTGCGGCGGCCTGCTGAAACCCGACGTCGTCTTCTTCGGCGAAAACGTGCCGCGCGAGCGCGTGGAGCGCGCCGTCGATCATCTGCAGCGGGCCGATGCCATGCTCGTGGTCGGATCCTCATTGATGGTCTATTCGGGATTCCGCTTTGCCCGAATGGCTGCGCAGCTGGGCACGCCGATTGCCGCGGTCAACCTGGGCCGGACCCGGGCCGACGACCTGCTTGCGCTCAAGGTCGGCCTGCCGTGTGCCCAGGCATTGGCTATTCTGGCACCGCAAACGGCCCTGGCCGCTGCCGTCACGGCACGCGCGTAGCCATCGCGGGACGTGCCGCCATCGGCCGCCGATTCGGCAGGGCCGTCCCCCGGCAGGATCCGCCCGGCACGATCCCGGGATCGCTCGCACGCCGGTGCGACCGACACGTCTTCAACCTGTCGCCACGGCCACGAGCGAACGTTCGCCAAAGAAATTTCCTTCCCGGTCGTAGCCGACGGCTATGATGCCGGATTGCCGTCGAACCTCGCGGGCCAGCGCTGCCCGCTCACCGCAACCCACCCATGAGTGCGCACGAACCGATGCAGCCAGGGGAAATCTCGTTCCATCGTCCGCTTGCGTTCTGGTTCGGCTGCATTCTGCTGACCATCGGCGTCTTGTCGCATGCCCCGATGTTCCTGATGGGTGCGCATACGCACTACCACCTGGCTGGCATGCCGATGGATACCGGCATGCTGGTGGGCATGGCCCTGATTCCGCTGGGTCTTTGCCTGTCCGGCTACGGCCTGTTGCCACGTATCGGAAACTTGCGCCTGACGCCGCAACGGACCGTCGGGGAGTGCCACTTCCATCTCGCCGATGGGGTGGCGCTCAATCGCCGCCACTGGACCCTGGTGCTGGTCCTGGTGGTCGCCCTTGCCGTCGACGTGATGAAACCGGCGACCCTCGGATTCGTCATGCCCGGCATGACCCGGGAGTACGCCATCAGCCGCGAGACCGGAGCCCTGCTTGCCCTGGTCGCGTTGACCGGAACCACGCTCGGGTCGATTCTTTGGGGCCATCTCGGCGACCTGTTCGGACGACGTTCGGCCATCCTGCTGTCGGCGCTGATGTTCATCGGCACGGCGATCTGCGGAGCCATGCCGACCTTCGGCTGGAATCTGGCCATGTGTTTCCTGATGGGCGCTTCGGCCGGCGGTCTGCTGCCGATCGCGTTCACCCTGATGGCCGAAACGGTGCCGGCCGCGCACCGCGGCTGGCTGCTCGTTGCGCTCGGCGGACTCGGCACATCCGCGGGTTACCTGCTCGCGGCCTCCGCGGCAACATGGCTCGAGCCGTTGTTCAGCTGGCGGGCGCTGTGGCTGCTCGGGCTTCCCACCGGCGCGCTGATCATTCTCCTCAATCGCTGGATCCCCGAATCGCCACGCTTTCTCTCCAGCGTGGGTCTTCGCGACGCTGCCCAGCAGGTGCTGCTGAGATTCTCGGGCAATGCCCAGGGGGCAATAGAAGCGGACGATGCGGACCATCCCGGACCCCCGATCGTCGAGGAGCAGCATCCGATCGCCAGCATGCGGCAGCTGATGCGTGGACGCCATGCCATGCTGACCCTGGGCCTCGTGGTCTGTGGCATCGCCTGGGGCCTGACCAATTTCGGGTTCCTGCTCTGGCTACCGAGCAATCTCGTCAGCCTGGGCATCGACCCGGCCGGCTCGAGCGCGCTGCTCGCCCGTTCCGCGGTGATCGCGCTGCCCGGTATCGCGCTCGTGGTCTGGCTGTACCAGCGCTGGAGCAGCGTGCGCTCACTGGTGCTGTTCATCGCCCTCAGCGTCGCCGCATTGGCGGCCTTCATGCTCATGGCGTTGCTCGAGCGGAGCTCAGCGGAGATGACGACCGCGGCTACGGTCGCGCTGCTGGTCAGCACGAGCGGCGTCATTGCAATGCTGATTCCGTATGCCGCGGAGATCTACCCGGTTCATCTTCGCGGCAGCGGATCGGGCGTGATCGCTGCCAGCTCCAAGTTCGGCGGAATCCTCGGCGCCGGTCTCGGCACGCTCGGATTCTTCGAGAACCTCGCCATGTCGGCCGCCCTGATTGCCTTGCCCATGGTCGCTGCTGCGTTGCTGCTCGCCCGTACCGGCGTGGAGACGCGCGGCCTGCGCCTGGAGGAGATCCAGTCGGCGCTGGGCAAGCCCGCGACCGGCGGCTGAAGTCGATGCCCCGCAGGCAGATGAAGGAGCCGGCCGCGGGGATGCCCGGCAGCATCGATACGGCGCGGGCAACCGTTGGGCCGGCGCATCGGGTAGCCCGCAGCCGGAAGCCATGCGCCGCCGTGGGTACCGCGCGAGCGGGGCAGATCCGGCGCGGCCGATGGTGGACTTCCGGCCACGGCCCGCTCCTTGGGTACGGATGCGCCATGGAACGCAAAGGTGCATGATCGGCGTGGGGATCAGCTGCTGCAGCGGCGGCATATCGTCGGTGGGCCATGCGGAAGAAGTTGACCACAACGATCGTGCTGGCCGTCGGCATTTTCGGCATCGCGTTGCCCGTACTGGCGGCGTTGTATCTCGCCCATCGCCAGAGCATGGATGCCGAGATCCGCCTGGCCAATACCATGGCCGGCGAAATCCTGCGCCGGGCCGACGCCGCGGGCGATCAGGCGATTGCGGCCTACACGGAACTGTCCACGCCGGAAGACGGCGATCCCTGTTCGGATGCGCGCCTGAAGCGCATGCGCGATGTCGATCTGAACCTGAGCTATGTCGAGGTCGTCGGTTACGTCGACAAGGACCGCCTCGTTTGCTCGTCCCTGGGCCGGCATGGCGAAGGCATTCCGCTGGGGCCTGTCGAGTTCGTCAGCTCACGCGGCGCCAGCGTACGGACATCGGTCGACCTCGGGCTGGGGACCGGCGAAGACGGGCGGTTCCTGATCCTGCAAAAGGGCTCGCTGGCTGCGGCTTTGCATCCGGAGATGCTGATCGACACCTTTCAGGATCGCAAGGACATCGCGGTCGGCATATTCGGCCGCACCGGCAGGATGCGCCTCAGCAGCCGCGGCGAGTTCGAAACGAAGTGGATGTCCCGACTCGGCGGTGCCACCAGCGCGAATTTCTTCGACGGACGCCATCTGGTGACGCTGCTTCGATCCAGCCACTACGACACGGTGGCCTATGTCGCGGTACCGGCGGACTATCTGAGGTCCCGGCTCTACGGATTCTTCAGCGTGCTCGTGCCGATCGCCCTCGTGCTAGGCGCCCTGCTCTCGTTCGGCATCGTGCGCCTGGCCCGCCAGCGTGCTTCGTTGCCGGCGGAATTGAAGGCTGCGCTGCGTCGCGGAGAATTCGAAATGTACTATCAGCCCATCGTCGAGCTGGCGACCCGCCGCATCGTCGGCTTCGAGGCGCTGATGCGATGGCCGCGCCGCGACGGGCCGCGCCTGCGTCCCGACCTGTTCATTCCCGCAGCCGAGGACTGTGGCTTGATCACCCAGTTCACCGATTACATGCTCAAGCGGATCGCGGTCGATGCGCCCCGACTGATCGAGCGCCGGCCGCATTGCTATGTCAGCGTCAATCTCGGTTCATCGGATCTGCATTCCGAGGCAATCCTCGACCAGTTGCGCAAGCTGCTGGCGACACGGGGCATCCGTCCGCAGTGCATCGTCGTCGAGGCGACCGAGCACTCCTTTCTCGATCCGCTGCTGGCCCGGCCGATCGTCGCCGAGATCCGTGCCCTCGGCATCCGCGTGGCCATCGACGATTTCGGCACGGGATTCTCCAGCCTTTCGCACCTGACCACCCTGCAGACCGATTTCCTTAAGATCGACAAGGTGTTCGTCGAGACCGTCGGCACCGACTCGGCCACCAGCCAGGTCGCCCCGCACATCATCCGCATAGCCGAGACACTCGGGTTGAAGGTGATCGGCGAGGGTGTCGAGAACGAGGCGCAGGCGGCGTTCCTGCGCGCGCATGGAGTGGAATTTGCCCAGGGCTGGCTGTTCTACCAAGCCATGCCGATAGACGAGATTCTGAAGCTGGCCGAGCGCCCGCTCGACCTCGCCGGCGCGACCCCGGCGCCGGCCTGAGCGAACCTGTCCGGCGTTTCGGGCGGACCGGCACGCCGGGGCGCGGCTCCGCTGGTGTGGTGTCCCGCAAATAACGCGAAGAAATTCCGGATGGATTTCATGGCGAGACAAGGCGCGAGGAGGAGTCATGGTGGGCACTATGGCGACGACGAGCAACGCAGTATCGCCGGGAAAGACGCCGGAATTATTTGATGGTATTTGTGGGACACCACACTAGGTTGCACGAGTCGGCTGCATGGCCGATGCGGAGTTCGCCCGGCGCACGCAATTGCGGCCTTCATGCTTGGCCTGGTACAGGGCGCGATCCGCATCCCGCAGCAGATCGGCGGCGTGTTCGCCCGGCGCGGGGATGCGGCTCAGCACGCCCGCACTGATGGTGACGGTCTGGGTGCGGTTGCCGAGCGTGCGCGGCGGCAGCGCCTCGACCAGTGCGCGCATGCGTTCGGCGCAGCCGGCCACGATGTCGATATCGGCGTCGATCAGCAGGCAAGCGAATTCCTCGCCGCCAAAACGGGCCACCAGGTCCTGCTCGCGCGTTGCGCTCTGCAGGGCCTGGGCGATTGCGCGCAAGGCGACATCGCCGGCCAGGTGCCCGTACTGGTCGTTGTACTGCTTGAAGTGATCGACATCGATGACCATCAGACCGACCGGCAGGCCGCGCACCACCGAGCGTTCAATCGCCGCGTCGAGGGCTTCCATCAGGCGCCGGCGATTGGCTACTCCGGTCAGCGGATCCTGATAGGAGAGCTCGGTCAGGCGCGCGTTGGCGGCGCGGATTTCCAGGGTCCGTTCGGCGACTTCGCGTTTCAGCCGCCGTTGCCGCGCCCGCAGACCGCGGTTGTAGAGCAGCACCAGCCCTGCGACGAGCGCCGCCAGCAACAGCACGAAGGCCATGCGCACCAGGGGTTGTTCCCACCAGCGGGCGTCCACGGAGAATTTCAGCACGCGCGGGCTGCTTGGCGTGCCCGCGAAATCGCGGGCTTCCACGCGCAGCTCATAATCGCCCGGCGCCAGTCCGCTGAAGCGGCGCGCGTGGTCGTGGCTCCAGGCACCGGGACCGTCGTCGATGCCAAGGAGTTCGCTGCGGTAGGTGGATTCCTGTTCGCGCAATCCGGACAGCACCGTGAATTCGATCTGCACCTCGCGCGTGCCGGCGGGCAGCTTCCATTCGTCGCGGTCTTGTGGATCCGTCGAAACGCCGTCTGCAATCCAGTCGGTGAAATGCAGCGGCTTCGGCTGCGTGTCGCGCGAACCGGTGTGGATGCCCGGGTCGAACACGCCAAGTCCGCCGAGGGTGCCGACCCAATAGCGGTCCTGGTCGTCGATGGCCTGCGCATTGGTGTTGCATTCGTCGTGCACGAGGCCGTCGCGACGCCGGAATACGCGCTCTGCGTAGCTGCCATCGGACTGGCGGGTCAGTTGCTGGACGCCGTTGTTGGTGCAAACGTAGATTCGCCCCTGGCGGTCCGGAACGACGCTGTAGACGGTCGGATCGGGTGGCGCCGGCACCTGCGTGTCGGTCAGGCGACGCGGATGCTCCGGGTCGGTGACATCAAGCCGGACCACGCCGCTGCGATTGCTGCTGGCCCAGAGTATCGTCCGTGAACCGTCGACGATGGGCGTGACGCTGCGGAAGCCGTCGGCGTCCATGACCGTGTCGGCCGGCAGGAGCCGCCAGTGTTCGCCGTCGAATCGTGCCAGTCCGCGGTTGCTCGCGGCCCAGAGCCAGGAGCGACCGCTGGCGTCGACCTGTTCGGCGAGGCCGACGACCGTCCAGTCCGGATCGACGCCCTCGGCGATGAATCGTGTCCAGCGGCCGTTGCGCAAACGGAAGATGCCGCTGTGCAGGGTCGCGAACCACAGTTCGTTGCGACCGTCGATTCGACGCCCGATGGCGTGACTGGCGGCCTCGTCGGGGCCGAGCGTCCATGGCACCGACATTGGTTCGAACCGCAGGGCATCATGCACGCGCAGCAACTGGCCACCGACCAGGCTCAGCAGACGCCAGCGCCTTCCATCGGGACCGGGCAGATTCCAGATCTGGCGCACGCCCTCCGCGGGCAAGTACCCGTTGGCCGCGGTGAAGTAGCGCCATTCGCCCGCCCGCAACAATCCAAGACCCTGTTTCGCCGTGCCGACCCAGAGTTGCCGCTGGCCGCCGGCATCGGTCTCCGGCAGCACCGCGAACACGCCGTTCTCGCGTGCGCCCATCAAGGTCACGGTCTGCCACTGACTGGGGGTCAGGGCGGCCCGCGCGATGCCGCCCTCGGTGGCCAGCCAGAGCAGGTCCGTGCCGTCGGCATTGCGTTGCACCTTGATACCGCGCACCGCATCGGAAGGCAGACCGTGGCGGCGATCGAAGACCGCGATCTTGTCATCGATGATGCGCAACAGGCCCGCCCGCGAGGCAATCCAGATCGTCTGCTTTCCGGCCGCCGAGGTCGTCGCGCGCAGCGTATACAAGGCTTCGGTCGGCAGTTCGCCGCTGGCCGCGCGCCAGATGCGGACACCGTCCTTGCGTATCCGGGCCAGACCATCGCCGTAGCTGGTGATCCAGAGCTCCTCTTCGCCGCCATGCTGCGTGCGCAACATGTCGGTACCATGCCAACCTCGGAACTCCGGTCTTTCGAATCGTTGCCACGCAGCCGGCGCGCGCGGGTCAGCGCGCTTGCGGTACCAGAGTCCGTCCAGTGTCGTCAGCATCCATTGGCGCGGCTCTCCGAACAGGGTATCGGTTTCCTCGATGCGCGCAGCCGGCCCCTTCTGCACTGAGTCGTTGCCCGGATCGCTGCGCCACTCGCCAGCCTCGAAATGCCAGAAGCCGGTATCGAGGCTGACCCACAGATCGTCGCTCCCATCCGCATGACGGATATCGGAAAATCGCTGGTGGAACTTGCTGGTGGCCGGATACAGCGACCACTGGCTGCCGTCAAGGCGGGCCAGTCCTTCTCGCTCGAAGATCGCCCAGAGCCCGCCCTTGCCGTCAGCCTGCATGTCGCGCACGAGACTGTGCGCGTCGGCGAACGGCCACGGCGTCCAGCGGTATCCGTCGAAGCGCGCCAACGAGGAAGCCGAACCGGCCCAGACGAAGCCCCTGGCATCAACGCCGACAGTGCTCCAGATTTCTTCGGACAAGCCCTCGCGCGGCCCGTAGACAGTGAATCTCGGCGCGCCTTCGTCAGCCAGATCGAGCGAGGCGGTCGCATCGGCGGGCATCGGGGCGAGCAGACAGGCGAGCATGCCGAGCAGGGCGGTAGGGACTCGAAGGCGCATTCCTGGTCGTTTTTCCGGTTTCGGGGTGGTCAGGTCAGCCGGCAACACGGTCGTTTGCCGAATCGGCGCCGATCTGTCCGGCACGCGGCGCGCATGCACGATGCATGCCGCATTGTCGTCGGCTCGCGGCCCCGTGATCGCGTCGCGCACGGCGGAACTCGCATCGGCGATGCGCTCGGAAACTCGAATCGGGTACCGAGGCAGGGACGTGTGTCGACGAACTGGGCAGGCGGTCACGGCGGGGCTGGCCTGGGAGCAGGACACTGCCCCGGTGACCCGCCAACGACGGCAGCGGCCGGCCCGCGACTGGCCGCTTGCGGCCACGTTTCGAGGCATTCGGACGGCCAGGAGGCGCTCCGAAATCCCGGTCGCAAGCGGGCGACCGTGCACCGCCGGAGTCAAGACCATGCCATTCCGTATCCTGCTGGCCGCCCTCGCCCTGCTTGCCGCCAGCGAGCTGCCGGCCCGGATGCCGCGCGACTACGACATCGTCTACGTCCGCCAGGTGCGCTTCGGCGACAACCAGAACACGATGTGGCCCGAAGTGTTTCATCCGGCGCGGCTCGATCCGGGTGCCGACCTGATGCTCCTGCATCCGGACGGCAGCGAGGAGGTGCTCGTTGCCGGCGGCAACGGCGGCGTCACCGATCCGTTCGTCTCCTTCGATGCGCAATGGGTCTACTACGCGCGCTTTCCCGACCTGCGCCCGCAGTCGCTCAACCACCAACGCGGCGATCTGCCGTACCAGGGTGCGGATATCTACCGCATCCGGCTGGCCACGCGCCAGATCGAACGCCTGACCCATGGCGAGTTCACGCCAAACACGGGCGCAGGCAACTGGGACGAAGGCAATCCGCTCGATCCGCCGGCGCAGTTCGATCGGCTCGGCTACGGCATCCTCAACCTTGCGCCGTGTCCGCTGCCCGGTGGCCGCATCGCCTTCGTCAGCAATCGCAACGGCTTCGAACCGCCCAAGGGTTACACCAATCCAACCCTGCAGCTGTTCGTCATGGATGGCGACGGGCAGAACGTCACCCAGATCGCGCCAATGAACATCTCCAGCGCGCTGCACCCGACCATTCTTCGCGACGGTCGGCTGCTGTTCTCCTCGCACGAGGACCAGGGCCTGCGTGACACGCGCATGTGGGGCGTCTGGGCGATCTGGCCCGACGGCCGGCGCTGGGAACCGGTCCTCAGTGCCTTCCGCGAGGGCCAGGCCTTTCATTTCATGACCCAGCTGTCCGGCGGCGATCTCGTCATCGAGGACTACTACAACCTCAACAACAACGGTTTTGGCCAGCTCTATCGCACGCCGGCGCGGCCGCCGGCCGGACAACCGCATTTCTTCAGCGCCTTCGCGGCGGACAATCCGCCGATCGAGCGTACCGTCGGCGCCGGCTTTTCCTATCCGTACACGATCCCGTTCACGCCGCGCGGCGGCCTCCATGCGCTGGCGCCGTTCACGCACGGCGACGACGAAGCGGCGCCGATCGGCAGCAACGGCCAGCGCGTCGGCAAGTTCACGCATCCCTCGGCGGCGCCGGACGGCGACCTCCTCGTGGTCTGGACGCCGGGACCGGCGAACGATCTCAATCGCCCGACGCCGGCGCCCTACTACGATGCCGGCCTGTATGCGATCGCCGGCGGCAACGTGGTTCATTCGCCGCAGGAACTCGTGCTGATCAGGAACGACCCGGCCTGGAACGAGGCCTGGCCTCGGGCCGTGGTGCCCTACAGCCGCATCCATGGCGTCGACGAACCCGACGAACTGGGCTGGCTGCCGAACGATGGCGGCACGCATGCGCAGTTGCCGGCCGGCACGCCATACGGCCTGGTCGGCAGCTCGAGCCTGTACAAGCGCGAGAGCTTTCCGGGCCAGGTGACGTCCTGGTCGGATACCTTCGACGGCCTCGACGCCTTCAATACCGGCGAAAACGGCCAGTCGAGCAACTGGTCGACCCAGGGCAGCGATGCCGGCAGGTACAGCGACAGCGACATCTGGGCGGTGCGCATCGTCGGCATGGAACCGAACTCGCACCGCAGTTACGGACCCAACAGCGGGCGCAGGTTCACCAGCCACGCCGAAGAGCGCCTGCGCGTTTTCGGCGAGATCCCGGTGCGCAAGTTCGGCAGCGGTGGCGCGCCCATACTCGACCTCGAGGGCAATCCCGATACGAGCTTCCTGGCCAAGATCGTCGCCGACACGCCGTTTACGTTCCAGATGCTCGACCGCAACGGCATGGTCCTGAGCATGGCCCAGACCTGGCACCAGGTGCGCCCCGGCGAGATGCGTGCCGATTGCGGGGGCTGCCACGCGCACAGCCAGCAGGCCCTCGCATTCGGCAGCACCGCCGCGGCGCAATCGAACTATGCGGTCATGGACCTGTCGACGAGCACGCCACTGCTGACCTTCGATGCCGCAGGCCAACCCGATCTGCGCATCGAGAACACGCGCCAGGTCAGTGTCGAGTTCCTGCACGATATCCGGCCATTGCTGCAGCAGCGTTGCATCGGCTGCCATCAGGGCGCGAATCCCGCGGGCAATCTGGATCTGGCCGACACGAGTGTCGTCGGCGGCCTGCCCGGCGACTACCGGCGCCTGGCCGCGGATTCCCAGGCCGAATACGGCTACGCGCCGGTGATCGCGAATCGAAGCTGGCGACAGACCAACGCCAGCCGCTACCTGCGCATGTTCCAGAGCCGACGCAGCCTGCTGGTCTGGAAGCTGTTCGACGCCCGCCTGGACGGTTGGAGCAACGCCGACCATCCGACCGAGAGCGTGCCGGGCAATGCCGCCACCCTGCCGGCGGGAGCCGATCCGAACGAGGCCGACCTCGACTACAGCGGCACGATGATGCCGCCACCGGGCAGTCCGGTCGCACCGTTGACGGCCGACGAAAAGCTCCTGTTCGTGCGCTGGATCGATCTCGGCGCGCCGATCGATACCGGCGATCCGGACTACGGCTGGTTCCTCGATGACCTCAAGCCCACGGTTGCCCTGAGCCAGCCGCGCCCGCGCGCCAATCCGGCAGCGCTCGCGCAGATCCGCTTCGGCCTCGCCGACGCAGACAGCGGAATCGCGCTGTCGAGCCTGCGCGTCAACGCCGACTTCACGGTCAATGGGCGCCCGGCCGGTGCCGAGCTGGCCGATCTTGCCGCTGCCGTCGACGAAGGCATCTGGGCGATTGCACTGGTGCCGCCACTGCAGAGTGGATGGAACCGGCATGTGCACATCAGCGTGCGCGACAACCAGGGCAACATCACGCGGGTGGATCGGGCCTTCTTCATCGGCGCCGACGACACGATCTTCCGCGACGGCTACGATTGAGCGCGAACGCGCTTGCCGATCGGCGCGTGCCGCTGCCCAACGTCGCATCGAGGATTGGTCGTTCGTGGAAATCGACAAGTTGGCCTGGATCCATATCCGCGAGCGCAAATTGCTCGGCGCACGATCGCGCGGCAATCCGGTCTGCTATCTGCCCGGCGGCAAGCGCGAGCCCGGCGAAAGCGATGCCGAGGCGCTCGTACGTGAGATTCGCGAGGAGCTCTCGATCGCACTCGATCCGACCACGCTCGTTGCGGCCGGAGAGTTCCGCGCCCAGGCAGATGGGAAGCCGTCCGGCGTAATGGTCAAGCTGACCTGCTACGAGGCTGCGTTCGAAGGCGTAATCGCGCCGGCGGCGGAGATCGAGGAAGTGCTCTGGCTCGAATACGCCGATCGCGAGCGCTGCTCGGCAGCCGGGCGCCTCGTGCTCGACCACCTGTATGCCCGCGATCGCCTCGACTAGTCGAGGCGCACGCCGAAACCCGGCCAGCAGCGCAGCCTATTCGGCGATGTAGCGCCATGGCTGGTCCGGCGCGGCCCGGCGCCAGACCGTGAAGAACGGGATCGCCGGGCGCTCGCTGCCATCCTCGGCGCGTTCGTTGAAACGGATATGACCGATGCTGAGGCCGAGATCGCCGCTGGCCGCGACGACCACGCGATCGGCTGACCAGTTCAGCGTGCTGCCGCCGGCCGGCTGTCCTTCGCTGACCAGCCTCGCGATTGCTTCGGCGCCGAAGACGAAGCCGGCATTCGCGGCCCCGCCGAGATTCATCGAATCGGCGTTGCCGAATTTGGCGAAGGCCGGCCCGAGCCCGATCGTCTGCGCGTCATCGGAGAAGGCCTTCTCGGCGAGGTCGAGCGCGGGCGCGGGCGCCTCCGGCGCGAACGCGCCGGGCAGCAGCGGCGCCTGCTCGGCGAGATCAACCTTGCCGTCCGCGCGCCGGGCGCGCTTCCAGGCGATCGCGTGCCAGCCCTCGGTGTCGCGTCGCCAGTAGGCGAGGTACTTGTAGGGCTGGGTCGAGCCATCGGCCAGGCGCTGGGTCATGAATCCATAGGTGAAACCCTGGCTGCCATCGGCCGAGATGCCGGCGCGAACCGGCGCCCAGTCGATGCGGGCCGAATCGAGCGCCGGATTGGCCCGCAATGCAGCGATGACTTCGGTCTTGCCGCGCGCGAAGCCCTTCCCCGGCACCGGCACGCTCACCTCCTCGGCGAAGGCGGCGGTCAATCCAGCCAGCCCATCGGTCTTCGCACTGGCCGAACCGAGGGCCTTGTCGGCAGCAAGCAGTTCGTCGGCGCGTTGCCTCGCCAGCGCGGTCGTTTGCGCCGGAGCGGGCGTGGCGCCGGCGAGCATCCATACCGCCAGCGCGGCCACTGCGATCACATGCATTGCTCGTTCCTCGGTTCTGGGGACGGGACATGTTCCACCCGCGCCCGCCACTCGACGAGTGCCCCAAGTCACAGCGCTTCCTATTCGAAGCCGTCGGCGAAGATCGTGTCGTCGAACGCGAGTTCGAAGGCGCCGAGATCGACCGGGCCGTGAACATCCCTCACGGCGAGCCGGGCGGCGCGACCCGCTCGGCGCGAACTCCTCGAATTTCCGAACAGCACGGTTGTCGATGGCTGGATGGTGACGCGCCCGGCGCCGCTGTTCTGGAACGCGATTCCGCTCCGGTACTCGAAGCCACGTCGGCGCGCTTCGGTCCGGTGACCCTTGGCTGGGCCAGTGGCGCAATCAGCCAGGCGGGCGGGTGCGGCGCTGCCGCCGAATCGCTCAGGGACGCAGGCGCCAGTGGCGCAGCCCCGCATAGACGAGAACGAGGATGGCCAGGGCGACACCGATCGCGGTCCATTCGGCGCGACTCAGGGTGCCGATGATGGCGATCATGGCGAGCGTCGACAGGGCCGGGATCAGGGCTCCGCCGGGCAGCACAAACGGGGCTCCGCCGCTGCGCAGGTCGCGCTTCTGGGCGAACCACGTGGCCAGGCTGACGCCGAGATAGATCAGGCAATTGGCGCCGCCCGAGACCAGGGCCAGCGCTTCGAAGTTGCCGAGCATGGCGAGGCCGAAGCCGACCACGCCATGGGTGACGATGGCGAGCAAGGGCACGCGATAGGTCGCGGTCACGCGACCATAGGCCGAAGGCAGGTAGCCGTCGCGACCGAGGGCATACAGAAGCCGCGAGGACGCCAGCAGGTTGCCCATCATGAAGCCACCCATCGAAACCCCGGCGGTAACGAGAAGCAGGACCAGACCCGGTGTCCACAACGTGCCTGCGGCCTCGGCCAGCGGCACCTTGCTGGTGCCCAGTGCCGGTCCGAGGATGCCCTGGGTGACGATCTGGATACCCATGTACAGCAGCACGACGACGAGGATCGCCGCCATCGTCGCGCGCGGCACGCTGTGCGAGGCGTCGCGCAGTTCGCCGGACGGAATCAGCGCGGTTTCCATGCCGGAGTAGGCGAACATGACCAGTACCATCGAGGCGCCGAGGGTCGGCCACGAGGGAATCGCCAGCCAGCTGATCTGGCTCCAGTCGACGAAGAACAGGCCGACGGCGGCGAGCAGGAACAGCGGAGTCAGCTTGAGCGTCGCCAGCACGGTTATGGCGCGCGCACCGAGCCTGACGCCGAAGGCGTTCAAGGCGATCAGGATCGCGTACAGCACGATCATGAAGGCCGCGCGCGCCGCCGGTACGTCGAACTGCGGCCAGGCGCGCGCGACCTGCAGGAACAGCGCGGAAGCGACGGCGCCGCTCGACGCCGCATTGCAGATCCACATCAGCGCGCCGGCGACGAAACCCGGAAACGGGCCGAAAGCCGCGGCGACATAGGTATAGGGTCCGCCGGTGGTGGCGGCACGACTGCCGATCGCGGCAAAGCACAGCGCAATCGGCACGATCGCCATGGCGCCAGCAAGGAATGCGATCGGCGCCGACGAGCCCATGCGCGTGAACAGCAGGGCCGGCAGCAGGAAGATGCCCGAGCCGACGATGATGTTGATGATCGCCGCAGCCAGCGAGACGCCGCCGACGGCACGGACCAGGGCCGCCTCGCCTTCGAGCGTCGCCGCGGCGGGCGGGGGATTCGCGGTCAATGACATGCGGGCCAATCCGGACGGGAGGCGAGGGGCGCAAGCGTGCCACAGTTCGGGCGCGCGGGGCTGTACAGCCGCGCCATCCCGCCACACACTCGGGCAGGACACAACGCGCAATCGCCGCGCTCGCAACGGCGACGTCAGGGAGGAGGCAGGCATGTCGAAAGGCGCAAACGGCCACTGGGTCTGGCAGACGACCGGGCTCGCAGGCAGCGCCCTGATCGTGGCCGAGATGCTGATCGGACGTTCGACGACGCCAGGCTGGCTGTCGACCGGCCTGCTCGGGCTCGGTGGATTGCTGGTCGTGTTCGCCGCCTGCGAGCTGATGATCCTGGCCGTCGACGGTATCGGCCTGCGCCTGCACATGAACCGCTACGTCGCCGGCACCATGGCCGGACTGGCCAGCAACATTCCCGAACTGGTCATGCTCGGTTTCGTGCTTGCGGCGACGCCTCGGGTCGGATTCCTGGTCACCGTCGTCACCGTGCACGTCAGTGCGGCGGCCTTCGGCATCTACAGTGCGCTGCTGCCGCGCGACGCGCGCGGCAATGCGGCGATGCCGAAGCCGCTGGTCCTGCTCAGCACCGATCTGTATGCCTGCGCCGGCGGTGCCTTTTTCGCGACCGGCGCGATCATGCTGCTGATGTATGTCTTCGACGCCGGCGTGCACCACGGCAATGCCCTCAATGCGACCGACCTCTACGTGCTCGGTGCCGCCCTGCTCAGCGTCCAGGTGGTCGCGATCGCGCGCCTGGTGAAGCGCTTCAGCGGTGAGCACGAGGTATCCGCAGGGCCGACCACGGCCCAACCTGCGGCAAAGGAAGGCGACGCGCCGACGTTCACGGCGATCGTCGCGTTCGGCCTGCTCGGCATCGTCGCCAGCGTATTCGGCGGGCATGCCGTCGGCCAGTTCGCCGATGTCCTCGTCAGCGCCCTCGATCGGGCCGGCTATCCGAAGATGGTCGGCGCGCTCGTGCTCAGCGTATTCGCCTCGGCCGGTGCCTTGGTGGTGATGGCCTCCGCGCATGCCAAGGGCATGATCGACGTGGCCCTGGCCAATGCGTCGGGCCAGGTCACCCAGGTGCCGTTCGTGGTCCTTCCTTTCGCCCTGATCCTGCTTGCCGCGTTCGGCCAGGCCGGTGTCATCCCGCTGACATCCAGCGGTGGTGTATTGCCGATCGACCTCGACACGGTCAGCGTGCTGCTGCTCGGCTTCCCGTCGATGCTGATCCTCTGGAAGGCGATCCAGGACGATGGCACGGTCAACTGGCTTGAAACGACGACGATGATCGTCATCTTCAGCCTGACCATCTATTTTCTCGCCGCGCACGGCTGAGCGACTGCGGCTGCCGGCGAAGTTCCTGGCAGTGCATTTCCGCGCCGGGGTCCACCCGATGTCGGGCGGCGGCATGCCACCAATGACGGAGCCAGACCATGAAGATGCGAAAGATCGGCCGCGATGGCCCGGCAGTGTCCGCGATCGGGCTCGGCTGCATGGGCATGAGCGAATTCTATGGGCCGCGCGAGGATGCCGAATCGATCGCGACGATCCGGCACGCGCTCGACCGCGGCATCAACCTGCTCGATACCGCCGACATGTACGGGCCCTACATCAACGAAGCGTTGGTCGGTCGCGCGATCCAGGGGCGCCGCGATGAAGTCCTGCTGGCCACCAAGTTCGGCTTCGTGCGCGATCCGGCCGATCCCGACAAGCGCGTCATCGATGGCTCGCCGGCGCACGTGCGCGAAGCCTGCGAGGGCAGCCTGCGCCGGCTCGGCGTGGACACGATCGACCTCTACTATCTGCATCGTATCGATGCCCGCGTCCCCATCGAGGACACCGTCGGCGCGATGGCCGATCTCGTGGCCGCCGGCAAGGTACGTTGGCTCGGCCTGTCCGAAGTCGGCGCGGCGACCCTGCAGCGCGCACATGCCGTACACCCGATCAGCGCCCTGCAAAGCGAGTATTCGCTGTGGACGCGCGATCCCGAGGGCGCGGTCCTCGACACCTGCCGCGAACTCGGCGTCACCCTGGTCGCCTACAGTCCGCTCGGTCGCGGCTTCCTGAGCGGAGAAATCCGTTCCTTCGAGGATTTCGCCGAGGACGACTACCGGCGCCGGCAGCCGCGCTTCCAGGGCGAAAACTTCGCCCGCAACCTGGCCCTCGTCGACGCCGTGCGCGCCGTGGCCGAAGCGAAAGGGGTGACCCCGGCGCAACTGGCCCTGGCCTGGGTACTGGCCCAGGGCGAGGACATCGTACCGATTCCGGGGACCAAGCGGAGACGCTATCTCGATCAGAATATTTCGGCTGTCGAGATCGTCCTGAATGCAGCAGACCTCGCCGCGATCGACGCGGCGTTCCCGGCCGCCGCGGTCGCCGGAACGCGCTACCCGGCTGGCATGATGGCCTTGCTCGACCGCTGACGGACGGGGAATCCACGCCCCGGGGTGACTTCCGGGGCTTGTGCACAATGTGATCGACCGACAGAGTGTCGAATTCCGCCGCCCCCGTTCGTCTCCATGGGGCTTGCGTGATTCGCCGCCAAACACCTATTATTGAACCGATAAGTTTTGTATTTTCGGACTCCCCTGCCCATGAATGTGCAACCTTTCCGCGAGCCGGATGGTCGATCGCGCCCCCGCGGCGCGCCTGTCCGGCCAAGCCTCGTGGCCTGCTCCGTCGGCCTTGCCCTCGTCCTCGCCGGGTGTGCGGCCGGACCCGATTTCCGTGCGCCGACACTGGCGGACGAGGCCGGCTATCGCGCCACGGCCTTGCCGGCGTCGACCGCCTCGACGGACGGCCCGACCGGTGATGCGCAGCGCTTCCTCGAAGGCGAACAGGTTCCCGCGCTATGGTGGACCGGCTTCGGCAGCGAGGAACTGAACCGGCGTGTCACCGAGGCCCTGGCGAACAGTCCGACCGTGGCGTCGGCCCAGGCTGCCTTGCGCAAGGCGCAGGAAGAAGCCGGGGTCGCCCGCGGCCAGCTGTTTCCGTCGCTGGACGCCGCGCTCGGCGCGAACCGGCAGAAGAGCCCGGTGGCGACCGGCGGCGGCTTCTCGACCTCGCCCTACACGGTCTACAACGCCTCGGTCGATATCGGCTACACGCTCGATCTGTTCGGTGGCATTCGCCGCGGCGTCGAGGCGCAGCGGGCGCTCGCCGACTACCAGCAGTTCCAGCTCGAAGGCACCTACCTGAGCCTCGCTTCGAACGTGGTCACGACCAGCATTCTCGAAGCCTCGCTGCGCGAGCAGATTCGCGCCACCGAGGAAATCGTCGAGGCCTATCGCCAGCAGTACGATCTGGTCGACAAGCAGTTTGCAACCGGGGCCAAATCACAAGGCGACGTGCTCCTCGCGCAGAGCCAGGTGGCGACCGCACGCGCCGGCCTGCCGGCCCTGCGCAAGGCGCTCGAGCGCAGCCGCACCCAGCTTGCCGTCTATCTCGGCCGCTTTCCGTCACAGGCCGAACTGGAAGCACTCGATCTCGATGCGCTGACCCTGCCGGGCGAGGTTCCGGTCAGCCTGCCTTCGGTGCTGGTGCGCCAGCGGCCGGACATCCGCGCGGCCGAAGCACGCTTGCACGAGGCGACCGCGCGCGTCGGCGTCGCCACCGCGAACCTGTTCCCGAACATCGGCCTGTCCGCCTCGTTCGGCTCGCAGGCGCTTGATCGCGGCGACCTGTTCGGCAGTTCCGCCGAAGCCTGGAGCCTCGGTTTGAACCTGCTGCAGCCGATCTTCCGTGGCGGCAGCCTGCGCGCGCAGAAACGCGCGGCCCAAGCCGGGCTCGACCAGGCCGCGGCGGACTACCGCACGACCGTGCTGACCGCGTTCCAGAACGTCGCCGACAGTCTGCGCGCGCTCGAGCTCGATGCCGAAAGCCTGGCCTCGCAGAGCGCCGCGCAGGAGGCGACGTCGAACAGCCTCGCCCTGACCCGCCGCCAATACGAGGACGGCTCGGTGGCCTACCTGCAGGTGCTCGACGCGACCCGGCTCTATCAGCAAACACGGCTTGCCGTGATCGACGCGAGGGCCACGCGCCTGGCCGACACGGCGGCCCTGTACGCCGCCCTCGGCGGCGGCTTCGCCGACGCCGGCGATGCTCCTGCGCCAGCCGAGGCCCAGACTGCGCGCTAGTCGCCGGACGGCGCAGAATCCATCCACAGCCGGTCGATGGCAACACGCGGACCGGTTCCGATCCAGACCTAAAGAAGAAGAGGATTGCGCATGAAATCGCGCAGCGAACGCAAACCGAGCACCACCAAGCGCATGATCATCATGGGCATCTTCGTCGGCGGCTTCCTGGCCCTGTTGATCGCCTGGAACCTGTTCGGCCAGTACATGGCCAGCCAGGCCGCCCTGCAGGCGCATGTGCCGCCGCAGACGGTGACCTCGATGAAGGTCGGCAAGGATTTCTGGCAACCCGAGCGGACCAGTGTCGGCTCCTTGCGCGCCGCCCGCGGTGCCGACCTGGCCTTTGACGTCAGCGGCCTGGTCAGCGCCGTGCGCGTGAAGTCCGGCGAGGAGGTCAAGCAGGGCCAGTTGCTGGTCGAACTGAATGCCGATGATCTGATCGCCCAGCGCCGTCAGCTCGAAGCCAATGCAGTACTGCTCAAGACCAATCTCGAGCGCTCCCGCCAGCAGCTTGCCTACAAGGGCATCAGCCAGGCCGACTTCGATAGTGCCGAAGCCAGCTACAAGGCCGCCCAGGCCGGCGTCGCCCAGCAGCAGGCGCTGATCGACAAGCGCCAGTTGCGCGCGCCGTTCGACGGACGCATCGGCATCGTCAGCCTCAATCCCGGCAGCTACGTGAATTCAGGCGATGTCGTCATGACCCTGCAGCAGGTCGATCCGGTCTTCGTCGATCTCAACGTGCCGCAGGACAGCCTGGCTGAAATAAAGGTTGGCCAGACCGCGATCCTGTCCCTGGACGCCTTTGCCGAGCATCCGTTCATCGGCGAAGTAACCGCGATCAGTCCAAAGCTCGACACGGCGACGCGCAACGTGCAGGTCGAAGCCAGCGTGCCGAACCCGGACAAGATGCTGAAGCCCGGCATGTTCGCCAACGTCGCGATCCAGGTTGGCCAGCAGCAGGAGTTCCTGACCCTGCCGCAGACCGCGATCACCTTCAACCCGTATGGCGAGACGGTGTTCCTGGTCAAACCCTCGGACAAGAAGGACGCCCAGGGCAAGCCCGAGAAGCCGACCGCACAGTCGGTGTTCGTCACCACCGGCCTCAAGCGTGGCGACCAGATCGCCGTGCTGAGTGGCATCCAGGAGGGCGACGAAGTGGTCACCAGCGGTCAGCTCAAGATCAAGAACGGTACGCCGCTGATCATCGACAACAGCAAGCAGCCGCCGAATGACCCGGCCCCGACGCCCCAGGAACAGTAGCGATGTCGTGAACCTGGCGACGGCCAGCGGCGCCCAGTCGGCGCCGCCCGACCGACCCGGTCGCTCCATCCAAATCCAGCGAAGCGGAACCTCATGAAATTCACCGACTCCTTCATCAACAAGCCGGTCTGGGCGATCGTCGTCAGCCTGGTCATCCTCGTCCTAGGCCTGCGTTCGGTCATCGACATGACCGTACGCCAGTTTCCGAAGACCGAGAATGCGGTGGTCACGGTCAGCACGGCCTATTACGGCGCCGACGCGCAGACCGTGGCCGGCTTCATCACCCAGCCGCTCGAATCGGCGATCGCGCAGGCCCAGGGCATCGACTACCTGTCGTCCTCGAGCGTGACCGGCGTGTCGACGATCACCGCCACCCTCAAGCTCAATTACGACTCCAATCGCGCCCTGACCGAGATCCAGACCCAGATCAGCTCGGTGACCAACCAGTTGCCGCCGCAGGCGCAGCAACCGGTCGTCTCGGTGCAGGTCGGCGAGACCACAGCCTCGATGTACCTCGGCTTCTACAGCGACACGCTGCCGACCAACAACATCACCGACTACATGATCCGCGTGATCAAGCCGCAGCTCGATGCCATCGATGGCGTGCAGGAAGCGCAGGTCATCGGTGGTCGCCGCTTTGCCTTGCGCGCCTGGCTCGACCCGGTGCGCATGGCCGCTCAGGGCGTCACCGCCGCGGATGTCTCGCAGGCGCTCTCGTCGAACAACTACCTGGCCGCCGTCGGCGCGACCAAGGGCAATGCCGTCACCGTCGCCCTGACCGCCGCCACCGACCTGCATTCGGTCGACGAATTCCGCAAGCTCGCGGTGAAGTCGAAGGAAGGCGCGATCGTGCGTCTCGAAGACGTCGCCAATGTCGTCCTCGGCGCCGAGGACTACGACTCGTTCGTCGCCTTCGACGGCAACCAGTCCGTGTTCGTCGGCATCAAGACGGCGCCAGACGCGAACGTGCTCGATGTCGCCGAACGCGTGCGCAACGCCTTTCCGGACATCCAGGCGCAGCTGCCGACCGGCCTGACCGCGAACATCGCCTACGACGCCACCCAGTTCATCACGACCTCGATCGAGGAGGTCGTCAAGACCCTGATCGAGGCACTGGTCATCGTCACCCTGGTCATCTTCCTGTTCATGGGCAGCATTCGCGCGGTGATGATCCCGGTCATCGCCATGCCGCTGTCGCTGATCGGCGCGTTCTTCATCATGCTGGTGCTCGGCTACACCATCAACCTGATCACCCTGCTCGCCCTGGTCCTGGCCATTGGCCTGGTCGTCGACGATGCCATCATCGTCGTCGAGAACGTCGATCGCCACATTACCGAGGAGGGCAAGACGCCGCTGCAGGCGGCCCTGGTCGCTGCGCGCGAACTGACCGGGCCGATCATCGCCATGACCATCGTGCTGGTCGCAGTCTACGTGCCGATCGGATTCCAGGGCGGGCTGACCGGCGCGTTGTTCACCGAGTTCGCCTTCACCCTGGCCGGCGCGGTCACGGTATCGGCGATCATCGCGCTGTTCCTTAGTCCGATGTTGTGTTCGCGCTTCCTGCGCGACACCCACGAGGGCAGCCGCTTCGTCGCCTTCATCGACCGCCAGTTCGATCGCCTGCACAACGGTTACCAGCGGCGCCTGCACGGCATCCTCGATACGTGGATCGTGCTCGTCGTCATGGGCGCGATGATCTTTGGCGGCACGATCTTCCTGTTCATGAATTCGCAATCCGAACTGGCTCCGCAGGAGGACCAGGGCTTCGTCGTCGGCATCGCCACCGGCGCGCCGAATGCCTCGCCGGCCCAGGTCAAGAGCTACATGACCGAGATGCAGGCGATCACCAAGTCCATTCCCGAGGTCAAGCAGACCTTCCAGATCAGCGGCGTGAACGGGCCGAACTCGGTGCTGACCGGCGCCAAGCTCGTGCCATGGAGCGAACGCTCGCGCAGCGCTACCGAGATCCAGAACGAACTGCAAGGGAAGTGGGGCAGCATGGCCGCGACCAACGCCTTCGCCTTCCAGTTTCCCTCGCTGCCCGGTGCCCAGGGCCAGCCGGTCGGGGTCGTGCTCTCGACCACCGAGCCATTCGAGAATCTCTACGAGGTCTCGAAGAACGTGCTGGCCAAGCTGCAGTCCAGCGGCAAGTTCTGGTTCATCGACATGGACCTCAAGATCGACAAGCCGCAGAGCACGCTCGAGGTCGATCGCGACATGATCACCGCGCTCGGCCTGACCCAGCAGGATGTCGGCGCCTCGCTCGGCGCCGCCCTCGGCGGCGGCTACGTCAACTACTTCTCGATCGCCGGCCGCTCCTACCGGGTGATCCCGCAGGTCCTGCAGAAGGATCGCCTGAATCCCGACCAGGTCCTCGACTATTACGTCCGCACCGGCGACGGATCGTTGGTGCAGGCCTCCACGGTCGCCAGCATCCGCGATTCGGTCGTGCCGCAGTCGCTGACGCGTTTCCAGCAGCTCAATGCGGTGACCTTCTCCGGGGTACCGAGCGTGACCCAGGGTGAAGCGATCGAGTTCGTCCGCAACACGATCCGCGAGATCGCCCCGGCCGGCTACCAGGTCGACTATTCGGGCCAGTCACGGCAGTTCATGAACGAGACCGGCGGATTCGCCCTGACCCTGCTGTTCGCCGTGATCATCGTCTACCTGGCCCTGGCCGCGCAGTTCAACAGCCTGCGTGATCCGATCGTGATCCTGGTCTCGGTGCCGATGGCGATGTTCGGCGCGATGATCTTCATCAACCTGTTGCCGGGTTTCGTCGGCATGGGCGCCCTGTCCTCGCGCTGGGCGACCTCGCTCAACATCTACACCCAGGTCGGCCTGGTCACCCTGATGGGTCTGATCTCCAAGCATGGCATCCTGATCGTCGAGTTCGCCAACGAGCTGCAGCGTGCCGGCAAGACCAAGCGCGAGGCGATCGAGCAGGCCGCGGCAACGCGTCTGCGGCCGATCCTGATGACCACCGCGGCGATGGTGCTCGGCGTCATGCCGCTGGTGATCGCCAGCGGCGCTGGCGCCGCCGGCCGCTTCAACATGGGCCTCGTCATCACCACCGGACTGACCATCGGCACGATGTTCACGCTGTTCGTGGTGCCGGCGTTCTACATGTTGCTGGCCGACGACCATCACGGCGAGGCGGCCAAGCAGCTCGAGAACGGCGAATCGCATCCGCCGGCAGCGGATGGTGTGCCGGCCTGAACCCTGCGGCGCGGCGACGAACTCGTTGCCGCGCCCCGGGAGTGAGTCGGTCAGGCACCGCCTGCCGGCGCGCAGCGCTTTTGTTCAGTGCCTGGATCAGAACCCCCCTGGAATGCCGGCATGACCCATCGCATCACCGATTCCCCGCTCGGCCGCGCCGTCACCGGCAGCAGGCAGCTTGATCCGGGCCTGCTGTTTCCCATCGCGCGGGCGCATGGGCGCGAGCAACTCGGCTTTGGCTCCGTGCTGCCGTTCGAGGGCGTCGACATCTGGAACGCCTACGAGCTGTCCTGGCTCGACCCGCGCGGCAAGCCGGTCGTCGCCATTGCCGAGTTCCGTGTGCCGGCGTCGACGCCGAACCTGATCGAATCGAAATCCTTCAAGCTCTATCTGAACAGCCTCAACCAGACGCGTTTTTCCGACCCGGCAGCGGTCCGGGATCGGATCGCCGACGATCTTTCGGCGGCCGCTGGTGCAAGGATCGGAGTGAGCATGGCCGAGGTCGACCAGCCGCTGGCCTCGATGCAGGGTGCGTTCGCGGGAGAATGCATCGACGGGTTGCCGGTCGCCATCGATTGCTATGGCCCGCCGCAGGTGCAAGAGCTCGCCGTGCGCTCGGGCGAATCGCTGGTCGAGGAAACGCTCGTTTCGCACCTGCTCAAGTCGAACTGTCCGGTCACCGGGCAGCCGGACTGGGCCAGTGTGCAGATCGCCTATGCCGGCGCACCGATCGACCGCGAGGGTCTGCTGCGCTATCTGGTCTCCTACCGTGACCATGACGACTTCCACGAACAATGCGTCGAGCGCATCTTCCGCGACCTGCTCGCGCGCTGCGCGCCGACCCGCCTGACCGTGAGCGCGCGCTACACGCGGCGCGGCGGCCTCGACATCAATCCGTGGCGCAGCAACGACCCGCAGCGCCGGGCGGACAATCCGCGCCTGCTTCGCCAGTAGCGGCGAGCCGCGTGAACGCGGCGTAACCACTGTTGGCAAACGGACGTCCGAAAAACGATTTATTAACGCGAGTCCGGTGTACCTTGGCCGCTTGATTCCCTCTGGAGGCGACGACCATGGCCAACGATCCCGGCAAGCCGGATTTCTCCAACGTCAAGAGCGGCAGCAGCTCAAGCGCCGAGCCGGCCAAGGCGAAACCCGATTTCGGCAATGTCAGCAGCGGCGTCGCCTCGACCGCGGCACCCGCCGCCAGCACCCTGCAGACCTATACCGTGGCCAAGGGCGACAGCCTGTCGAAGATTGCCAAGAAGTTCTATGGCAACGCCAACCAGTGGCGCGTGATTTTCGAGGCCAACCGCGATCGCATCAGCAATCCCGACCTGATCCAGATCGGCCAGGTCCTGAAGATTCCGCCATCCAAGTCCTGACCCCAAGGAGGCTCACCATCATGAAAGCCATGCACAGCGTTTCGCTCGCCAGCACGTTCGCTATCGCCCTGGCCCTGTCGGCCTGCGGCAAGAAGGAAGAGGCTCCGGCCCCGACCGTTGCGCCCGCACCACCGCCGGTTGCGGCCGAGGTGGCACCCCCGCCGGCCCCGGAAGGGGTCAGCTTCGCAGGCCTCACTCTCGGCACCGCGGTCGACGCCGAACAGAAGGTCACTGCACCGGCGACCACCTTCGCACCGACCGACACGATCTATGCCGCCGTCGCGACCACCGGTGCCGCGCCGAACGCGGCGATCGTCGCCCGCTGGACGTTCGGCGACGGCCAGCTGGTCGACGAGAGCGACGAGTCGATCGCGCCGACCGGTCCGGCCACCACGACCTTCCACATCGCCAAGCCGGACGGCTGGCCGGTCGGCAAATACAAGGTCGACATCAGCATCGACGGCAATCCGGTCGCAAGCCAGGAGTTCGAGGTCAAGTAGCAAGCGCTCCACCTGCCGGCAGCACCCCGACGAGGCGCGGAGCAATCCGCGCCTCGTTGCATTTGGGGATGCCGCGCCGTACGCGACATTGGCACCGCCGGCGCATTCCGGAGACAATAGCGGCGACCCGCGCCACGCCGCCGCCCGCCGGTGGCCCCCCTGCGCATCCACCCTTCCAGCGGAGACCTTCATGGCCGACACCAAACTCACGCCGCCCGCCGGTGGCGAGAAAATCACCATCGCCAACGGCAAGCTCACGGTTCCGGACCATCCGGTCATCCCGTACATCGAGGGTGACGGCACCGGGCCCGACATCTGGAACGCCTCGGTGCGCGTGTTCGATGCGGTGGTCGCCAAGACCTACGGCGGCAAGCGCAAGATCCACTGGATGGAAGTGCTGGCGGGCGAGAAGGCCTTCAACGAGACCGGCAACTGGCTGCCCGATGACACGGTCACCGCCTGCCGTGACTACCTCGTCTCGATCAAGGGCCCGCTGACCACGCCGGTCGGCGGCGGCATCCGCTCGCTCAACGTCGCCCTGCGCCAGATGCTCGACCTGTACGCCTGCGTGCGCCCGGTGCGCTGGTTCAACGGCGTGCCCTCGCCGGTCAAGGATCCAGGCAAGGTCGACATGACGATCTACCGCGAGAACACCGAGGACATCTACGCCGGCATCGAATTCCAGCAAGGCACCGACGACGCGAGGAAGTTCGCCGCCCTGATCAAGGAGCACTTCCCCGACCGCTACAAGAAGATCCGCTTCCCGGACAGCTCGGGCTTCGGCATCAAGCCGGTTTCGAAGGAAGGCACCGAACGCCTCGTGCGCGCGGCCATCCTCTACGCGATCGACAACGACCGCGATTCGGTGACCCTGGTGCACAAGGGCAACATCATGAAGTTCACCGAGGGCGGTTTCCGTGACTGGGGCTATGCGCTCGCGCACACCGAATTCGGCGCGGTCGAGATCGACGGTGGCCCGTGGTCGAAGTTCAAGAACCCCAAGACCGGCAAGGAGATCATCGTCAAGGACGCGATCGCCGACGCCTTCCTGCAGCAGATCCTGCTGCGCCCGTCCGAATACGACGTGGTCGCCACGCTCAACCTCAACGGCGACTACCTGTCCGACGCCCTGGCCGCCCAGGTCGGCGGTATCGGCATCGCTCCGGGCGGCAACATCAACTACGTGACCGGCCACGCCGTGTTCGAGGCGACCCACGGCACCGCACCGAAATACGCCGGTCTCGACAAGGTCAACCCGGGCTCGGTGATCCTTTCCGGCGAAATGATGCTGCGCTACATGGGCTGGCACGAAGCCGCCGATGCGATCATCGCGGCCATGGACAAGGCGATCGGCCAGAAGCAGGTCACCTACGACTTCGCCCGCCTGATGGAAGGCGCCACCGAAGTGAAATGTTCGGAGTTCGCCGATCGGTTGATCGCGGCGATGTGATTGGGAGAGACGGGATTCGGGATTCGGGATTGGGGATTGGGGATTGGGGATTCGCAAGAGCTGACAATGCGCATTTCTGATCCCCAGCCAGTCCGACCTTTGCCTCAATGCGATTCGCATCACGCCGCGGCGTGTGCTTGCCGAATCCCGAATCTCGAATCTCGAATCCCGGCAGTCACGCCGTGACCGCCACTATCCAGTCGCGCGCCGCCGCGCTGATCCTCGATGCGTTCCTCGACTACAACGCGCGCTTCTCGGACATCACGCGGCGGGCCAAGCGGCGCTTCGAGCGGCGCGACTGGAAGTACGTGCGCGTCGATGCGCACGCGCGCATCGACCTCTATGACGTCTGCCTGAAGGAAACCCTCGGCCGGCTCGAACTGCTGCTCGAAGAGCGCGTGCGTTCGCGCCAGATCTGGGCCTCGATGCGCGGCGAATTCGAGGCGCTGATCGGGCCGATGCTCGATCGCGAGCTGCCCAAGACTTTCTTCAATTCATTGTCACGGCGCTATTTCCATACCTCCGGCGTCGCCGCCGACATCGAGTTCGTGGCCCTCGACCAGGAACCGACCGCGGGCATCGAGGACGCCGTCGACCTGCATCGCTACTCGGCCGCGGACGGCCTCGATGCGGTCTGCGAACGCATCCTTGCCGACTATCCGTTCGCCAATGGCTATGCCGACATCGGCGGTTGCGTGAAGGCCATCGCGCGCACGCTCGGCCAGCGCATGCGCGCCCGCGGCGGCGACCGCCCGCACACGATCGAGTTGATCAGGACCGCCTTTTTCCGCGAACGCCGCGCCTACCTGGTCGGCCGCGCCGTCGCTCGCAGCGGGATCACGCCGCTGGTCATCGCCCTGGTCAGCGCCGAGGACGGGGTGCGCGCCGATGCCGTGATCACCGAAGTCGACCAGGTCTCGCTGCTGTTCAGCTACACGCGCAGCTATTTCCATGTCGACCTGCCGACGATCGCCGACAACGTCGTGTTCCTCGGCGGCCTGCTGCCGCACAAGCCGGTCGAGGAGATCTACACCGTGCTCGGTCGCGCCAAGCAGGGCAAGACCGAACGCTATCGCCACCTCTTCCGCCATCTCGAGGCTCACCCCGAGGAGCGTCTGGTGCGTGCCGACGGCGAGCGCGGCATGGTCATGGCGGTGTTCACGCCGAAGGCCTATCCGCTGGTGTTCAAGGTGATCCGCGACCGATTTGCCTACCCGAAGGACATCGCCCGGCGCCAGGTCGAGGAGAAATACCGCCTGGTGTTCCGCTACGACCGCATCGGCCGCCTCGTCGATGCCCAGGAATACCGCCACCTGCGCTTTCCGCGGCGCCAGTTCGAGGAGAGCATGCTCGAGGAACTGCTCGGCGAATGCGCCGAGACGGTCGTGCTCGTCGGCGAGGAGGTACTGGTCCGTCACTGCTACGTCGAACGGCGCCTGCGCCCGCTCAACCTGTTCGTGCGCGAGGCCGACGACGAGGCCGCCGTGCGCGCGATGCTCGACTACGGGCAGTCGATCAAGGATCTCGCCCGCAGCAACATCTTTCCCGGCGACCTGCTGCTGAAGAACTTCGGCCTGACCCGTGGCGGTCGCGCGATCTTCTACGACTACGACGAACTGTGCCTGCTCGACACCTGCTGCTTCCGGCACCTGCCGGAAGCGCGCGACGAGGACGAGACCCGCCCGCTGGAAGAATGGCTGACGGTGCGCGAAGGTGATGTCTTTCCGGAAATGTTTCCACGCTTTCTCGGCGTTCCGGCGCGACTGCGCGAGGCCCTGATCGCGCGCCACGGGGAAATCTTCGACGCCGAATGGTGGCGCGAGGTCCAGCAGGGCCTGGCGCGTGGCGACTACAGCGATATCCCGCCGTATCCGCAATCGGTCCGTCTGCACGCGCGCGAAACGTAATGGGCCGGTGCGTCGAACGCACCGGCCCATTTTCCAAGCCGTGTTTTCGTTCTGGCGAAGCGACTAGAGTCGCTTGCGACCGAAGATCAGCGAGGCGATGAACAGCACGAGGAAGACCAGGAACAGGATCTTGGCGATGCCGGCCGAGGCGCCGGCGATGCCGCCGAAGCCGAGGACGGCCGCGATCAGGGCGATGACGAGAAAGACGATGGCGTAGTGCAGCATGACGGATCTCCTTGAGTGCTGGGGCGCACGGTGCAGGCGGTCGTGGTGAACCCTTCCTGCCCGACACGGTCAAAGCTAGACCGGCGCGCATGAATTGCGCCTAAGGTTTTCCCGACTGCGGGATGAACAGGGGGTTGCCGTTCATTTTCGCCGGCATTGCTGTAGGCTTTGCGGTCCCCCTGCCGCCTTGCCGGTATCGAACTGGAGTCGATCATGAAACAGCTCTCTCTCGGTCTCGCCCTGACCCTGGTGCTGACTGCCTGCGGCCCGACCGCTCAACAGGCGCCCGCCCCCGAAGCCGCCTCCGACCAGCCTGCCGAGGCGGTAGCGCCCAAGGCCGCCGATGCGCTGGCCGAGGACGCCCTCGCCAATGTCCTCGCCGGAAGCTGGCGCTCCGCGGGCGACAAGGCGCGCGACGAATATCGCCACCCCAAGGCCACGCTCGAGTTCTTCGGCGTCAAGCCCGGCCAGACCGTCGTCGAGATCACCCCCGGTGGCGGCTGGTACACCGAGATCCTCGCCCCGCTGCTGCACGGAAACGGCACCTACATCGCCGCCTATCCTGCCGACTCGACGTCGGATTACGCCAAGCGCAACAACGAGAAGTTCCGCGCCATGCTGGTGTCCGACCCGGAGCATCTCGGCGAAGCGAAGACGGTCGAATACGACGTCGATGCGCCAAAACTCGGGCCTGATGGTTCGGCCGACGTGGTCCTGACCTTCCGCAACGTGCACAACTGGGGCGACAAGGCGCCGCTCATGTTCAAGGCCTTCAATGCCGTGCTCAAGCCGGGCGGCACGCTCGGCGTGGTCGATCATCGCGCCGCCGACAACGCGGATCCCGAATCACTGAAGAAGTCCGGCTACATGCGCACCGACGCGATAATCAAGCTGGCCACCGATGCCGGCTTCGAGCTGGCCGAACAGAGCGAGATCAACGCCAATCCGAAGGACACCCGGGACTACGAGAAGGGTGTCTGGACCCTGCCGCCGACGCTGACCCTCGGCGATGTCGATCGCGACAAGTACCTGGCCATCGGCGAGTCCGATCGCATGACCCTCAAGTTCGTCAAGCCGAAGGGCGACCAGATCTTCGAGCAGGGCACGGACAAGAGCGCTCCGGCGCCCTCCGGCAACTGATCGTCGAAGCCGCGCAGCGGTCGCCCCGGCGACCGCTGCGCGGCGACATCCTGCATGCTGATCCTGCTCAACAAGCCGTACGGCGTGTTGTGCCAGTTCACCGATCGGGACGGCCGGCCGACCCTGGCCGATCATGTGACACAGAAGAACGTCTATGCGGCCGGCCGTCTCGACCAGGATTCCGAGGGCCTGTTGCTGTTGACCGATGACGGCGCCCTGGCCCATCGCATCACCGACCCGCGCCATCGACAGGACAAGACCTACCTGGTCCAGGTCGAAGGCGTACCGGGAGCCGAGGCGCTCGCCGCCCTGCGTGCGGGCGTCCGCCTTCGCGACGGCCCGACCCTGCCGGCCCGGGTCACTGCCCTCGCCGGCGAGCCCGAATGGCTGTGGCCGCGCGATCCGCCGGTGCGTTTCCGCAAACGCGTGCCAACCGCGTGGCTCGAGTTGACCATCCGCGAGGGTCGCAACCGGCAGGTCCGGCGCATGACCGCGGCGGTCGGGTTGCCGACCTTGCGCCTGGTCAGGACGCGAGTCGGCGAACACGCGCTGGGTGACCTGCAACCGGGACAGAGTCGCGTGCTGGCGAACGCCTGAGGGAAAGGTGCGAATGAGCTTCAAGGATCATTTTTCCGCACACGCGGCGATCTATCGCGAGGCGCGTCCGCAGTATCCGGACGCGCTTTTCGAATTCCTGCGCGCGCAGGCGCCCGCAGGTGAACGCGCCTGGGACGCCGGTTGCGGCAACGGCCAGGCCAGCGTCGCGCTGGCCCGCCATTTTCGGGCGGTCGTCGCCACTGACCCGAGCGCCGAACAGATCGCCCATGCGCAGCGCTGCGCCAATGTCGACTATCGGGTCGAGGCGGCCGAGCATTCGTCCCTCGCCGCCGCCAGCATCGACCTGGTCTGCGTCGCCCAGGCGCTGCACTGGCTCGACCTGGAACGCTTCCACGCCGAGGTCCGTCGCGTCCTCAGGCCGCGCGGCGTGGTCGCCTTCTGGAGCTACGCCGATTGCCGGGTCAGCGACCCGGTCGACCGGCACAAGGATCGTCTCTACATCGACCTCACCGGACCGTACTGGCCACCGGAACGCGCGCTCGTCGAAAGCGGTTACGTCGACCTGCCGTTTCCGTTCGAGCGTATCCGCACGCCCGCGTTCGAGCTGCGCATGGAATGGACCGTGGATCGCTACCTGGCCTATCTGCGTTCGTGGTCGGCGAGCCAGGCCTACCTGCGCGACCGCGACGAGGATCCGGTCAGCCTGATCGAAGCGCCACTGCGCGAGGCCTGGGGCGCGCCCGAGCGCGTGCGTTCGGTGCGCTGGGATCTCCATCTCCATTGCGGGCGCGTGTAGGGAAGGTCTGAACAAGTGGCACAATCGTCATGGCGTTCAGAAGGCTCGCCAAAGGTGCTGCGTGGCGACGTGAAGGCTGGTTGCCTTGACGAGCCGCGCGGTGCCTGTGGCGGGCCTTCTGGACGCCACCCGTGTTCCATTGAATCAATCGATTGGGCGACGCCTGCCTGCGCGCAGCTCGTTGTTGCGCCGCCTTGAAAGACGGCCAGTCTGTCTGCGTCGGCGCGTCGCGATCTGCACGCAGGCAGGTGTCGTGACGGTTGTGCCACTTGTTCAGACCCTCCCTAGTCGCTGCGCCGACCGGAGTTCGCCCCAGATTTCGCGTGTTCAGACCATTCAGGGGGCCACTGGGCGAGTGGCGTCCTCGTCCCAGACGTTGGCGTGTTCGGCAAAGTCGGCCGCCTGCGGACGCACGACGCAGAAGCGTTGGCCGGTCGGTGCCTGCATGACCCACCAGGATTGCACCTGCTTGACGCGGGTGGCACCGAGCGCCTCGAGCCGCCGCACCTCCGCTTCGATATCGTCGGTCTCGATATCGAGATGGACGCGGCTGGCGTGGTCGACCGACTGCACTTCGATGATCAGGCCGCGCGCGCCATCGTCGAGCTTGATGTAGGTGTCGTTGGCTCCCGAGGTCGCACCGACACGCATGCCGAGCGCGCCGCCCCAGAAGTGCGCGGCAGCGTCGAGGTTCTCGGTCTGGCAATCGATGATGAATCCGGCCAGGCGGCTCTTGTGCATACTCATCTCTCCCGCTTCAAAGGTGATGCCGCGCATTCCATTCGCAGCCACCGCGACAAAGGAGACCGGACCCTCAGCCACCTTCCGCGGCGGCGGGCGCTCCGGCCAGGCGCACTGCTTCGCTGAAATCGGCGGCGAATTGCACGTGTTGGGAATCGCTGACGATGCCCATCTGGCTGAGGATTTCGCGTGGCTGGCTCTGCAGCCCGGACAGGATCAGCCGGGTGCCGTCGCGGCGGCAGCGCGCGATCAGGTTCTCGATCGCGGTCACGCCCGAGGCGTCGACCAGCGGCACCAGGCGCATGCGCAGGATGAATACGCGCGGTGGCCGCCCGAACGCGCGCAGCACGTCCTCGATGCGGTTGGCGACGGCGAAGAACAGCGGACCCGACACGCGATAGGCCTCGACGCCCTCGGGCAGGCTCGCGCGCTGGTTCGCGTCGAGATCGCTGGCGCTCTCCTCGCGATCTTCCTCGACCAGGTCGACATGCGATTCGAGCGCGACCACCTCGCTCATGCGGTGCATGAACAGGAATGCGGCGAGAACCACGCCGACTTCGACGGCCACGGTCAGGTCGAACATCACGGTCAGCAGGAAAGTGACGACGAGAACCGCGCGGTCGCCATGCGGCGCGCGCATGAGCTGGCGAATGCGTTCGATCTCGCTCATGTTCCAGGCGACCAGCACGAGCAGCGCGGCCATCGCCGGCAGCGGCACGTAGTTGGCCAGCGGCGCGGCGACCAGCACGAACAGCAGGATGAACAGGGCATGCGCCATGCCGGCGATCGGGGTACGCCCGCCAGCGCGCACGTTGGTGGCCGTGCGCACGATGGCGCCGGTGGCCGGCAGGCCGCCGATCAGCGCGGATGCGGTGTTGGCCACGCCTTGCGCGACCAGTTCGCCGTTCGATCGATGGCGCCCGCCGATCATGCCGTCTGCGACCACGGCCGAGAGCAGCGACTCGACGCCGCCGAGGAAGGCAATCGTGAACGCCGCCGGCAGCAGTTCGTGCAGGCGCGCCAATTCGAAGCTCGGCAGGTGCGGTATCGGCAAGCTGGTCGGTACACCGCCGAAGCGCGTACCGATGGTCTCGACCGGCAGTTGCAAAAGCAGCGTTGCCAGCGAGGCCACGCTGACGCCGATCAGGAACACCGGCCAGCGCGGCCGGAAGCGCCGGATCAGCACCAGCAGGGTGAGCGTGGCCAGGGCCAGCCCGGTCGCAGCCAGGCTGAAACTCGAGATGTGCCCGAAATAGGCCTCCCAGCGGGCCACGAACTCGGCTGGCAGCTTGTCGATATCGAGGCCGAGCAGGTCCTTGATCTGGCTGGTGAAGATGCTCACGGCGATGCCGGCGGTGAAGCCCGTAATGACCGGCTGCGGCATGAACTTCATCAGCGTGCCGAGGCGCAGCAGGCCCGCCAGCACCAGCATCGCGCCAGCCATCAGGGTGGCGATGATCAGGCCATCCATGCCGAACTTGTCGATGACGTTGAAAACCACCGGAATGAACGCCGCGGTCGGTCCACCGATCTGCACGCGCGACCCGCCCAGCGCGGAAATGAGGAACCCGGCGACGATCGCCGTGTGCAGGCCGGTCGCCGGCGAGGCGCCCGAGGCGATCGCCAGGGCCATCGAGAGCGGCAGCGCGACGATCGCCACGGTCAGGCCGGCGAGCAGATCCTGGCGCAGGTCGGCGGCACCGTAGCCGTGACGCAGCACCGTGACCAGCTTGGGCACGAACAGCTGCCAGGCCGGGGAACGCGCGGCGCTTGCGTTCACGGCCGGCAGCCCGCGCATCGCGATGCGATGCATTCAGTGGAGAGGGTTTGCATGGACGGGGTCAGTCGTGACGCGTGATGTCGGGCAATCCGCTGCTGAGCAGCCAGACCTTGGTCTTCTTGTCGTACTTCCAGACCTGGCGATCGATGATGCTGCGCGCTTCCTGGGTATGGATGTTGACGATGCCGATCTCGACCGTCTGCCGCACTTCGTCGTCGTTGACCGGGACCGGCGCGGTGTCGTTGTAGTTGGTGAAGCGCACTTGCTTGTAGCGATCGAGTTCGAGCTGGGTCAGCGGATGGGCCGCCCGGTAGGCCGGGTCGACGAAGCTTTCGGCCTGTTCGATCGAGCCCCAACGGATCGTCGCCGCGTAGGTGCGCAGGGTTTCGGTGAGGATCTTCTCGCGCGACTTGGCCAGTGCCGGCTGGACCACGACCAGGAGCAGCAGGGCAGTCAGCGCCAGGGTCGAGAATCGACGTGGTTCGGGGCTCGCACGCAGCATGACGATTCCTCAGCTCGGACCGGCGGAGTCCAATTGTGCCGCATCGGAGGCGCCGGCCAAAGCGGAACGTGTTGAGGAGGCTCTGAACACGTGGCGCAATCGTCATGGCGTTCGGAAGGCTCGCCACAAGTGCTGCGTGGCGAAGTGAAGGCTGGTTGCCTTGACGAGCCGCACGGTGCCTGTGGCGGACCTTCTGGACGCCACCCTTGTTCCACTGGATCAATCGATTTGGGCGACGCCTGCCTGCGCGCAGCTCGTTGTTGCGCCGCCTTGAAAGACGGCCAGTCTGTCTGCGTCGGCGCGACGCGATCTGCATGCAGCCAGGCGTCATGACGATTGCGCCACGTGTTCAGAGCCTCCTTAGGGCCACGAACCGCGCGTTCAGGCTGCAAGCCAGCGTGCCATCGGCAAGGCGGACCGCGCAATGCACGGTCAGGCGCGCCTTGCCACGCCCGCCGAGGGTGGCGAAGAAGGTCTCGAAGGACTGGTTTTCGACCAGCCTGGCCTCGGCCGTGAAGTCCTCCCAGACCGGCGCCAGGTAGTGCAGGCTGCTGTCCTGCACGTAGATGTCGCATTCGAGTTCGCGCTCGTCGGCGGCCAGCTTGATCAGCGACCAGCAAGCCAGGGTCATGACGCTGGCCAGGCTGCCGCCGAAGGCGCAACCCTTGTCATTGATGTTCGGCGCCAACGGCGCGCTCATGTGCAGCGAATCGCCGTCCCAAGCGGTGATCGCCAGATGCATGAAGCGGCTCAGCGGAATATCGGCCAGGATATGCGCCTGCGCGGCGTCGCGCAGAGCGTCGCGGCGCGACGATGCCGCGTCGGTCGGGGTTTTCGGCGATCGCATGCGGAACTCGTCAGGAAACGGGACCGCCGAGTGTGCGCATGGGCGTGGTGCTGATTCAAGCGCCCGGCACGCATGGCCTATCATCGCATTGCCTCACCGCAGGACCGACCGATGCCCGCAAGCAAGCTGCCCGGATCACACGCCCTGGCCGGCGCCAGCGTCATCGTGACGCGCCCGGCGGCCACCTCGGGCCCGCTGGTGCGCGGCGTGCAGGCGCGTGGCGGTAGTGCCGTGCGCCTGCCCGGCATGCGCCTGGCTGCCGCCGAGGATGCGGCTGCCGTGGCCAATTCCCTGGCCACCACACGTACCGTGCACGCCTGGGTCTTCACCAGCCCGGCTTCGGTCGAATTCTTCTTCCGCCTGGCTCCGCCGGGGCGGCTGGCAATGGCGAAGCGGGTGCTGGCGGTCGGCGGCGCGACGGCGCGCGCGCTGGCTCGCTGCGGCGTCGCTTCGCTGGCGCCTGCGGGCGCACAGAACAGCGAGGGTCTGCTCGAAGAGCCGGTCCTGGCCGATCCGCGTGGCTGGAGGATCGCCATCATCGAGGCACCGGGCGGCCGCGACCTGCTCGCACCGGTCCTGCGCGAGCGCGGTGCCGAGGTCGAAAGCATCGCCGTCTATCGACGCCTGCCGCCGCGCCTGACCGGTCGGCATCTCGAGGCGCTGCAGCGCGCCCAGCGACCCTGGCTCAGCCTGCTGTCGAGCGGCCTCGCCCTGCGGTATCTGCTGGCGACGTTGCCGGGCGCGCTGATTGAGCGCTGGCGGCAGGAAGCGATGATCGTCAGCAGCGAGCGCCTGGCCCGCGAAGTTGCCGGTTGTGGCTTCGTCGACGTGCATGTCGCGCGTTCCGCTCTCACCGGCGATCTGCTCGACAGCGCCTGTGCCGTTTTGGCCCGGCATCGGCTGTAAACTCTTCCTGCCCTGGACGGACGTCTTCCGCTAGCATGAGCGTCATGGAACCCGAGAATCCCGCAAAGCTGCCGGCGCCCGAGCGTCGCGGCATGGACGCCAAGGCCGCTTCGCGTTCCGGCCGCGGGCGCCTGACCGGCGCGCTTGTCCTGCTTGTCGTGCTTGCACTCGCAGCCGCATTCGCCTGGTGGTATTTCAACCGCCAGACGCGCGAGCGCGATGCTTCGCGCCTCGATGCACTGGCCGCCCAGGTCGATCAGCTCGCGCGCGGCAATGAGCAATTGCGCCGCGACATCGACAGCCTGCGCTCGCGCTACACCGATTCCGAATCGATGAATCGCGGCATCCGCGAGGAGGTCCTCGGATTCAACGAACGCTCGCGGGCACTCGAGGACGCGGTCGCCAACCTGGCCGACCAGCGCCTGAGCAATCGCGATGCGATGGCCCTCAACGAAGCCGAATTCATCCTGCAACTGGCCGGCGAGCGCCTCGCCCTGTTCCGTGACGCGAGCGGCACCCTGGCCGCCTACCGGCTCGCCGACAGCGCCCTGGCTTCGGCCGAGGATCCGCTGTTCGCCAACGTGCGCCAGACCATCAGCGCCGAGATGCAGGCGATCGAGGCGGCGAAGCCGATGCAGACCCGGGCGACGCTGAATGCCCTGGCCACGTTGCGCGCGAGCCTGGCCAGCCTGCCGCTCAAGGCGGGCCCGGCGGACGGCCCGGCCAATACGCCGGAACAGCGTTCACGCTTGCGCCAGATCCTTTCGCAGTTCGTGCGCATCAGCCACGATGACGCCGCCGCGATGCTCTCCCTGCGCGACGAAAAGCTGACCCGATCGCTGGCCGCCCTCGACCTGCGCGCCGCCGAGGCAGCGCTCTTCGTGCGCGACCAGAGCGAGTTCGAAGCCGCGCTCAAGCGCGCCCGCAGCGGCATCGAAGCGGCCTTCGACAACGACGCGCCGGCCGTGCGCGAAGCCCTGTCAACGCTGGATCAACTCGCCGCGACACCCCTCGCCCCGGCACTTCCCGAACTCGGAACGGCACTCAACGAGCTGCGCAACCTGCGCACGACGCGCGCCCTGTCGCAGCCGGCCCGGCCAGCCGCGACCGCCACCGAAACGAAGAACGGGGCCACCCCGTGAGAATCTGGATCGGCATCCTGCTGTTGCTGCTGCTCGCGGCGGCGGCCGCGTTCGGCTGGCAGTGGGTCGTCGAAGATCCGGGCTACGTGCTGGTGCGCCTGCGCGGCACCTCGATCGAGACCAGCCTCGTGTTTGCCGCGGTCGCCCTGTTCCTCGCCTGGGGCGTGCTCAGCATTCTCTGGCGCCTGCTGCGCTGGCCGGCGCGGGCCTGGGTCCGCGCCCAGCGCCGGCGCGCACGCGAGAACCTGGCCGCCGGCCTGGCCGCGTTCGCCGAGGGCCGTTATCTGCACGCGGAACGCTGCCTGGCCAAGGCCACGCGGCAGGACGCGGTGCGTGGTCCGGCCTTTCTGGCCATGGCCCGCGCCGCACATGCCCGCGGCGACGACGAGGCCGCGGCCAGGGCGCTCGACCATGCATCTGCCGACGTCGCTGCGGCGGCCCTGGCCCAGCGCGCGAAGTTCCTGATCGAACGCGGTCGCCATGCCGAGGCCCTGGCCCTGCTCAAGCCCAAGGCAACCGCGGGCGGCCTGCCGCCAGTCGGCTGGCAGGCCCTGATCGAGGCGGCGCTGGCCCAGGGCGATGCGCAGACCGCACTCGATGCGCTGCCGCCACTGGCCAAGTCGCAATCGCTCGCCCCAGCTGCACTCGGCGTGCTCGAAACGCGCGTGCTGGTGGCCGCGCTCTCGACCGCGGCTTCGCAGGCGCGCCTGAATACCTTGTGGAATGCGACACCGCGCGGGCGGCGCAGGCAGGCGCCGATCATTGCCGCCTTTGCCCGGCGGGCTGCGAGCTTCGGCCAGGCCCTCGCCGCCATGGACGAGATCGAGTCGGCACAGCGGCGCGAGTGGAGTGAGGAACTCGCACTCTGCTACAGCGAGATCGGACCGGCCGAACTGGCTACGCGCACGCGCCACGCCGAAGCCTGGCTGACGATCGCGCCGAACAGCGCGGCGCTGCTGACCACGCTCGGGCGCCTGTGTCGCGATCAGAAGCTCTGGGGCAAGGGTATCCAGTATCTCGATCGGGCAGTGGAAATTTCGGCCCTGGCCCCGGCCTGGGAAGCGCTCGGCGATTGCCACGCCGGCGCCGGCGACGAGAGCCGCGCCAATCGCTGCTACAGCAACGCCTTGTCGATCCTGCGCGGCAAGCAGCCCCTGCCGCTGGCCGGCCAGATATCCGCCCGCGTCGACACGCGCGCGCTGATCGTCGAGGAGCGCGACAGCCACGGCGTGCCGCGCCTGCCGAAGACCGGTTAGCGGTTCGCCGACGCGGGCGGGTTTCGATGGTGACTGACGCGCTGCCTTGACCGGCGATGTTGGGCGCGGGCTTCGCTCAGCGTGCTCGCGTTGCTGCTTCGTTGTTGGAAGCGGCTTCAGCCGCGATGCCTTGCGTGCGTGGTTTCGAACGCCATCGAGCCTGAAGGCTCTTCCTGCGTGGAGAGCGTGTGGGGGTGCGGGCTCCGATGACCTTGGCCGTGACCCTGCTCCGCTGTTGTTTTCAGCGCGACAGCGGTTCGGCCGAGAACACGCGGCCGTTGACGATCGTCAGGACGCGCTGGAACTGGCTGCCACCGAAATCGTAAACCCACTCCTCGCGGCGCCGCTCGCGCCAGTTCTCGATGCCGGGACCAGGCCGGAATACGACGCTGTCGCGCGCTTCACGGCGGTGCGCCGGCTCGCCGCAACGGGCCACCAGTTCACCGCTGGTCAGGCCCGTGAAGTTCATGTTGGCGCGGCAGCTCTCGCCGATCCGGGTCACGCCGTAACCGAGCGTCTCGCTGCTGTGCAGGACGCCATCCTGGAAGACCAGCCGCAGCATCAGGGCGCGCGGCCCGAAGTTGTAGTACCAGACGCTCCACTCGACCTCGCGTTGCTGTTCGTAGACGCTGCCGCGGTTGCTGACGTCGACACCCAGCCACGACTCCGACCAGAACGGTTCCCCGCAGCGCTCGCGGACGCGGAAATCACGATCGCCCTCATCGACCAGGCGGCCGCCGCAACGCGTGGCCGCGAGCACCGGCGCCGTGGCCACCAGCAGGATCAGGAAACACAACAGTCGGTTCATCAGGTTCGGCTCCGCTGGAAAGGCTGCTCCGGTCGCAACGCACCCCGGCATTGTCCCCGATCATCTATATCATTCGACCGACGCCGAGTGGCAGTGGTTCATCCGACCTGATGGACCGCGATACGGCGGCCGGCCTTGCTATAGTCCCCCACCGTCCAATCGTGGAGCCTTGCCATGGCTATCTGGAAGCAGTCCATCGACCTCGACCGGATCAACGCCTGGAACGCGAATACGCTGGTCGAACACCTCGGCATGCGCGTGACCGCGATCGGCGAAGACCATGTCAGTGGCACGATGCCGGTCGATGCGCGCACCGTGCAACCCTTCGGCCTGCTGCACGGCGGCGCCTCGGTCGCCCTGGCCGAATCGCTCGGCAGCCTTGCCGCCAACCTGACCCTGGATTCCGAGCGGGAAATGGCGGTCGGCCTCGACATCAACGCCAACCATGTGCGCGCGGCGACGTCGGGCCTGGTCACCGGCAGCGCTCGCCCGCTGCATCTGGGTCGCTCGACCCAGGTCTGGGAAATCCGCATCGTCGACGAGGACGAGCGCCTGATCTGCATTTCGCGGCTGACCGTGTCGGTGGTGCCGCGGCGTTCGCCGAAGCCGGTCTGAGGCGTGCCGACCGCCGACGCACCGTATGCGGAGCTGAGCCCGGACCTCATTCTCGATGCCGTGGCCGCGGCCGGGTTCGAACCGGATGGGCGCATGCTCGCGCTCGGCAGTTATGAGAATCGCGTGTTCCAGGTCGGCATCGAGGAGGCGACGCCGCTGGTCGCCAAGTTCTATCGCCCGGCGCGCTGGAGCAACGCCGCGATTGCCGAGGAACACGCCTTCGCCCATGAGCTCGCCGCGGCCGAGCTGCCGATGGTGGCGCCGCTGATCCTTGGCGGTCGCAGCCTGCTCGAGCATGCCGGCTTCCGCTACAGCCTGTATCCACGCCAGGGCGGGCGTTCGCCCGAGCTCGAGTCGCGCGAGAACCTGGAATGGATGGGCCGCCTGCTCGCGCGCATCCACGGGGTCGGCTCGCGCGGCGTGTTCCTCGAACGCGGTCGCATCGACCTCGAGTCGTTCGTGCGCATGCCGGCGCGCGCGGTGCTGGCCTCCGATCTGCTGCCGGCGACCCTGCAGCGGCGCTATCGCGAATCGACCGCGCGCCTGGCCGACCTGCTCGAGGCGCGCATCGAGGCGATCGGACCACTGCGCCAGATTCGACTGCACGGCGACTGCCATCTCGGCAACGTGCTCTGGACCGATGCCGGTCCACATTTCGTCGATCTCGACGACGCGCGCATGGGACCCGCCGTGCAGGACCTGTGGATGCTCGCGCCCTCGCCCGACGCGCTCGCGATCCTGCTCGAGGGCTATGCCGAATTCCGCGAATTCGACTTCGCCGAAGTGGCCATGATCGAACCGCTGCGCATCATGCGCCAGGTGCACTGGGCCGGCTGGGTGGCAATGCGCTGGCACGATCCGGCCTTCCCGATGGCCTTTGCCCATGTCGGCGAGGCGCGCTGGTGGGAGCAGCACTGCAACGATCTCGACGAGGCCAGCGAGCAGTTGCAGTAGTCTGGGTTGCGCCGCCGGCGCAGAGCCTCCCTGGCCCCATCCGGCGCCGCCGGTCCTGCCAGAAATCCACCCGATCCTGCGTCATTGATATCCTGACAGGCCAGCGCCATCACGCTTTAGAGCAATCGATCAATGCCTATCGGCGACCATGCCCGGGCATCCGGTAGGATTGGGGTTCGATGAATTCAGCCACCGACAGGACAGGGGAGACCGCTCGCAGGGACGCCATGCGTCCGTTGCGCTACCTGGTGCGCACCCCGTTCGTGCTCCTCCACATCGTGTTCGCCCTGCCGCTGGCCGTGATCGCCCTGAATCCGCTGGTCGCGCGCATTCCGGTCGGCCGGCGGCGCTTCGACCAGTTCATGATCAGCTGGTGGTCGGGCACCCTGGTGCGCCTGTTCGGCTTCCGCGTCCGCGCCTTCGGCACACCGCAGTCCGGTGCCGTGATGTATGTCGCCAACCACGTTTCCTGGCTCGACATCGAGCTCATGCACAGCCAGCGCGCGATCAGCTTCGTGGCCAAGAGCGAGATCGCCCAGTGGCCCCTGGTCGGCTGGCTGGCGACGCGCGCCGGCACCATCTACCACCGTCGCGGCAACTCCGATTCGATGACCGCGGTGATGGGCCGCGTGGTCGAGCGCCTGCGCCAGGGCGAGCCGGTCGGTATTTTTCCCGAAGGCGGGACCGGACGTGGCGACCAGGTACGCACATTCCATGCGCGCATCTTCCAGGCCGCCCTCGATGCCGAAGTGCCGGTGCAACCGGTGGCATTGCGCTACGGACGCCACGGCCGCCAGGATCTCTCGATGCCATTCGGCGCCAACGAGGGTTTCTTCACCAACCTGCTGCGGATCCTCGGCAATCCCTCGATGGACGCCGAGGTGCATTTCCTCGAGTGCGTCGAAGCGACGCCCGAGGCAAGGCGGCGCATGGCCGAAGAGAGCCGTGCGCGCATCGTCCGCACGCTCGGCTACGGTGACCTGTGAACGCGACCGACTATCGACCGCCGCGCCTGCTGCGCAATGCGCACGTTCAATCGGTACTGGCCTCGAGCGGGGTGCGCCGGCTGCTCTTTCGCCGTCGCCTGTCGCGTCTCGAACGCACTGCGACCGAGCACCTGCTCGACTGCGGCGACGGCGTGCGCCTGCTCGGCCTGCATACCGCGCAGACGGCTCGCGAGCAAGCGCGTGGCCTGGTCGTGCTGCTGCACGGCTGGGAAGGCAGCGTGCAATCGAGCTATCTGCTGCACACCGGATCGCGCCTGCTTGCCGAAGGCTACGATGTGTTCCGCCTCAACTTCCGCGACCACGGCGCCACCCACCACCTCAATCGCGAGCTGTTCCATTCCTGCCGCATCGGCGAGGTGGTCGGCGCGGTCAAGGCCGTGGCCGAACGCTTTCCGCAACTGCCGCTCGGCATCGCCGGCTTCTCGCTGGGCGGCAACTTCGCCCTGCGCGTGGCCCTGCGCGCACCGGCGGCCGGCATCCCGTTGGCCTATGCGCTGGCGGTCTGTCCGGCGATCAGTCCGCGCGATGCAATGGACGCGATCGAACAGGCACCGTGGTTCTATGAAGCCTATTTCCTGCGCAAATGGCGGCGTTCGCTCGGCCTCAAGCAGCGCGCATTTCCCGATTCGGCGCTGTTCACCGCCGACGACATGCGCGGCAACCTGCGCGAACTGACCCGTTCGCTGGTCCTGCGCCATACCGGCTTCGCCACGCTCGAGGACTATTTCGACGGTTACTCGATCGCCGGAGACCGCCTCGCCCCGCTGACAGTACCGACCAGCATCCTGACCTCGGTCGACGACCCGATCATCCCGGTCGCCGATTTCCGCAAGCTCGAGCTACCCGAATGCGTCGAACTCGACATCGCCCCGGGCGGCGGCCATTGCGGCTTCATCCGCAGCCTCTCGCTGACCAGTTGGACCGAGGACTACATCGCCGAGCGCATGTTGCGCCACCTCCAGGCGCCCGGGATCGAGGTTGAGGCCGGCACCGAAACGGCTGCCCTGGGCACCTGATCGGGGTTTCGATCGTTCTTGACGCGATCATGCTGCTCGAGTTTCGATGGATGTCGGCGCGTTCCCGCTTCGTTGTAGGTGGGTGGTGAGCGTATGCGAACCCCAACATCGTCATGTTGGTTCGTTACGTGCAAAGGTGGTTGGGGTGCGCTGGCGCTTACCCCGACCTTCGAGCCCTTCCCACGAAGAGCGCGCGTTGAGACTACGCCGGCTTCGCTCACCGTACCCGCGTTGCTGCTTCGTTGTTGGAAGCGGCTTCAGCCGCGATGCCCTCCCAGCAACATGACGAAAGGCATCGAGCCTGAAGGCTCTTCCTGCAGACGTTCCGGGTGGATGGCGCGGGTTTCGCTGAGCTTCGATGCGCTGCGGACTTTCGCTCGCTGCGACGATACCCGTAAACCGGGCTCAATCGGCCGGCACCGTGCGCTCGCGCGCCCATTCGCGCAGGGCCGACACGCGGTCGGCCATCATGACCGACAGCGGTCGGGTCAGCTTCGCTTCGTCGAGCAGATGCCAAGTGTCGAGCGGGCGATCCTCCGCGGCCGCCGCGTACAGGGCGGCGACCACCAGCTGCTCGATTTCGGCACCGGAAAAGCCGTCGCTGGCGGCGACGATCATGTCGAGATCGAAATCCGCTGCATTCAGTTCGCGCTTGGTGAGATGGATGCGCAACACCTCGGCGCGCGCCTCGGGACCGGGCAGGTCGACGAAGAAGATCTCGTCGAAGCGGCCCTTGCGCAGCAGTTCCGCCGGCAGCGCGCTGACATCGTTGGCGGTGGCGACGAGGAAGACCTTGCCCTTGCGCTCGGCCATCCAGGTCAGCAGGTAACCGAGTACGCGCCGCGAAACGCCGTCGTCGCTGCCCTCGGTCGCCAGCGCCTTCTCGATCTCGTCGAGCCAGAGCACGCACGGCGAGAGCATCTCCGCGTTCTTCAGCGCGGCGCGCAGGTTGCGCTCGGTCTCACCGTGGTACTTGTTGTAGAGCGTGCCGATGTCGAGGCGCAGCAGGGGCACGCCGAAGCCGCCGGCGACCGCCTTGGCGGCCAGGCTCTTGCCGCAGCCTTGCACGCCGAGCAGCAGGATGCCCTTGGGCGGATCGAGCCTGACCGTCTGCTTGCGGCCGACGAATGCCGGTTCGCGCTGCTGGATCCAGCGCTTGAGCCGGGCCAGGCCGGCCACATCGGCAAAGCGCGCGGTCTCGTACTCGAAGTGCAGCAGGTTCTCGCGGTCGAGCAGTTCGAACTTGGCCTGGGCCAGGCCCGGGATGTCGGCCGGACCGAGCGCACCGTCGGCGTAGATCAGCTTGCGCACGATACGGCGTGCGTCGGCATGGGTCAGCCCGGCCAGGTTGCGCACGATCGTGCGCGCCGCATCGGCGTCGACCTCGACCCGGCGGCCGCTGTTTTCGCGCGAATAGGCGAAGGCCTCCTCGCGCACGAGGGCAGCCATGGCCTGGGCGTCCGGCAAGGCCATCTGGAACGGCGTGGCCAGGGCGGTCAGGTCGTCCGGCAGTTCGATCTTCGAACCGACCAGAACCAGGGTGTGCTCGGCCGCGGCCTGGCGCAGGACGATCTCGCGCAGCAGGCGCAGGGTCATCGGGTAACGCAGATAAGGCTGGAAATCGAGCAGCAGGAAGACGCCGGCCTCGGTGCGCTGCTTGATCGAAGTCAGGGTCATGGTCGCGTCGGGAACGGCGTGCTCGCCATCGTCGTCCATGTCGATGCGACGCAGGCCATCGGTGATGCTCCAGGTGAACAGGGGCCGCAGCGACTGTGCAATCGCGTGCCGGAAACTCTCGATGACCCGGCCTTCCTCGGCCGATTCTATGACCAGCAGCGGCGTCCGCGCCCGCAGCAACGTGGTGAGATCCTGATTGCCGCTCATCGTTTCCTGGTTCCCCCCGCGGCCGCCCGCAGCGACCGCTTCAGCACGGCGCGGAAGCCTAACACGGCGCCATGCGGCATAATTGGCGTTTTCCGTGCGCCGCAAACGGCGCCCAACGATAGAAGAACATGCTCAGAGAAACCATCGAACACCATCGCCAGGGCCGTCTCGAGGAGGCCGAAAAGGGCTATCGCGAGGAACTGGCTGCCAATCCCGACAGCAGCGAGGCCCTGCGTGGCCTCAGCGCCGTGCGCCGCCTGCGCGGTGATCTGGCCGAAAGCGCCCAGCTGATCAAGCGCGCCCACGAACTCGCTCCGGAACAACCGAAGCTGCTGCTCATGCTCGGTTCGATCCAGCTCGAGTCAGGCAATATCGAGGGCTCGCGCGATGCCTACGAGCGCGCCCTGGCGCTCGATCCGAACCTGGCCGGCGCGCATACCGCGCTCGGCCACATCGCGATGATGCAGGGCGATGCGAAACTGGCAGAACAATATTTCCGTACCGCCTTGCGCGTCACCGAGGATCCGCAGGCGCTCAGTGGCCTCGGCAGCCTCGCGCTCGACCGTGGCGACGACGAGAATGCCCTGAAGTACCTGGCCCGCGCATCCGATCTGGCGCCGAGTGATCCCGGCATCGCCTATGCCCTGGGCCGCGGGTTCGCCAAGCGCGGCATGACCGCCTTCGCCGAACAGGCCTTCCGCAATGCGCTGCGCCTCAAGCCCGGGCTGCCGCATGCCAGCCATGCGCTCGGACAGTTGCTGATACACGACAAGCGCGCCGCCGAGGCGGAACCGTATTTTCGTGCCCTCCACGGCGTCCGCGGATTCGAGTTGATGGCCGAACTCGGCATGGGCGATGCCGCCCGCATGCAGGACAAGCACGAGGAGGCGATTGCGGCCTATCAGCGCGCCCTGGTCCTGAAGCCCGAGCACGAAAACTGCTTCGAGGCCCTGATCTGGTCGACCGGCAAGCTCGGACGCGGCGAGGAAGTGATGGCCTTGCTTGGCGAGCGCATCACCCGATTCCCCGAACAACTCCGCTGGCGCGCGACCCGGGCGCGCATCCACGAGGCCCGGGGCCGGCATGCCGAAGCGGCCGCCGACTGGCAGGCCCTGCGCGAGCGGGATCCGCAAAACGCCGAAGCGAATGTCGAACTGGTGCGGGCCCGCGAACGCAACGGCGAGTTCGAGCTCGCTGCAGAGCTCGCCGAAGCCACCGTCAAGCTGGCCGCTTCCGATCCGAACCTGACCCTGGTGCGCGTGCGCGCGCGGATGCGCCGGGGCGAAGACGCCGGCGCCCGCGAACTGCTCTCGACCATCAACCTGCGCAAGGCCGGCAAGGACGTCGTTCGCACCTGTCAGAACCTGTCCGGGCAGCTGCATGATCGCGTCGGCGAAACCGCCGAGGCGGTCAAGGACTTCCGCGAGTCGCAGGCGGGCCTGCCCGGCATGTTGCCGAAACTCGAAGCGCTGCCGGCCGAAGCCGCGGCCGCGACGGCTGCCAGCGAGGCCGCCGACTGGGCCGAGGCGCCGATCCTCCTGCTCGGCGTGCCCGGTAGCGGTGTCGAGCGGATCGCCGCCCTGCTCGCCGACCAGCCCGGGCTGACCGTGCTGCGCGACCGCATCCAGGGCGTGCGCAATGACGGATTCGACACGGCGATGGTGGCGGTGCCCGAAGGCGACATCCCGGCCGGGATGATTGCGGAACAGCGCGAGGCCTACCTGGCGCCCTTGCGTGCCCGCGGCGTCGACCCGAGCCGCACCCTGGTCGACTGGATTCCGCGTTTCGATGCCCACCACATCATCTATGCCCAGCGCCTGCTGCCCGGCACACGGGTCATCATTGTCGATCGCGATGCGCGCGACTGCCTGCTCAACTGGCTGGCCTTCGGCTGGTTGCCGTATGCCGGACTCAATGATTTCGATGCCTGCACCGGCTGGCTCGGTCGCGCCGTGGCCCACACCCGATTCGTCGCCGATCACGCAAGACTGCCGTGTCTCGTGGTCAATGCCGAGCAGGTGCTGGCCGATCCGGCAGGCGCCGGCGCTGAACTGGCCCGCTTCGTTGGCGTCGACTCGCTTACGCCCGGGGCGATGGCAGCGCGTGTGGACAGCGGTCCGGGCGGACTGCCGAACCGTTTCGCCGACGGCTACTGGAAGACCTATGCGCAGACCCTGGCGGACGCCTTTGCCAGCCTGCCCGAAGCCGAGAATCCCGCTTCCTGATCGAGACCGGAGAGCACGCATGCATATCCGCAGCAAGAGCTTCCACGACATGCAGCCGATCCCGTCCGAGTTTGCCTTCGGCAAGCCCGGGCCCGACGGCGAACCCTGCGTCTTTGCCGACAACCGCAATCCGCATCTGACCTGGAGCGATGTGCCGGATGCGACGCGCTCGTTCGTGCTGACCTGCATCGACGTCGACGTGCCGAGCGTCGGCGACGACGTCAATCAGGAAGGACGCAGCGTGCGCTCCGACCTGCCGCGGACCGAATTCGTCCACTGGCTGATGGTCGACATTCCGGCCGAGTTCCGCGAGTTCGGCGCCGGCAGCTGCGCCGAGGGCGTGGTCCCGCACGGCAAGCAGGAACCGTTCGGTCCGCCCGGTTCGAAGCAGGGCATCAACGACTACACCGGCTGGTTCGCAGGCGATACCGACATGGCCGGCGACTACTACGGCTACGACGGTCCGTGTCCGCCATGGAACGACGAACGCCTGCACCGCTACCACTTCCGCGTCGCCGCGCTCGATATCCCGAGTCTCGGCCTCGACGGTCGCTTCGACATCGGCGACGTGCGCCGGGCGATGGAGGGCCACGTGCTGGCAGAAGCCGAGATCATCGGCACCTATTCGCTCAACGCCGCACTGCGGCGCTGAGCGGAAGTCACCAGCAACGAGGCAGTACAGCGAGGAGCGCCATCGAAGCCCGCGAGGTCTCCACGCGCACCCCAACAACCTTTGCACGCAACGAACCAACATCACGAAGTTGGGGTTCGCTTGCGCTCACCGCGAACCTACGACGAAGCCGCAACGCATCGACCACCATCGAAGGCCGCGCCCCATTCGCGCTCCTGCCGCTCTCGCAGGAGCGCATTCACGCGCGATGCACTTCGTCACGCTGCGATAGAACGTATCGCGGCCAAAGCCGCTTTCCGTCCACGTGCGTTCTTTGCAGGAAGAGCCTTCAGGCTCGATACCTTTTGACACCATGCAAGGCTCGTAGGTTAGGGTTCGCTGCAGCGCACCCCAACAAGCCCCCACACGCGATCCGTCGACATGACGACGTTGGGGTTCGCATGCGCTCACCGCCAACCTACAACGAAGCAGTAGCGCGTCGCCGGCCACCGACGCCCGCGCCGCCCATTCGCGCTCCTGTCGCTCTCGTAGGAGCGCGTTCACGCGCGATGTACTTCGTCACGCTGCGATAGAACGTATCGCGGTCAAAGCCGCTTTCCATCCACGCGCGTTCTTTGTAGGAAGAGCCTTCAGGCTCGATGCCTTTTGACACCATGCACGCAACGAACCAACATCGCGACGTTGGGGTTCGCTTGCGCTCACCACCAACCTACAACGAAGCGGAAACGCGTCGACAGTCATCAAAACCCGCGCCCACACACGCCCTTCGCAGGAAGAGCCTTCAGGCTCGATGTTTTTGACACGGTGCACGCAACACATCGACCACCATCAAGCCCCGCGCCTCCCATCGCAAACTACTCGCGCTTCGCCGTCGCTCGCCTCAAAGTCCAAACCGGCGACGCGCGTGGCGCTGATCGGCGAGAATGCCGCGTCCCCTGAAACAGCCACACGCCTTGACCGCACCGCGCTTCCCGATCGACGAGGTCCTGCCCGAGCTGCGCACACTATTGGCGGCGAACACGCGGCTCGTCCTCGAAGCGCCGCCCGGTGCCGGCAAGACGACGCAGGTGCCACCGGCCCTGCTCGATGAGGCCTGGCTCGAGGGCCGCCGCATCCTGATGCTCGAACCGCGCCGCATCGCCGCGCGCGCGGCGGCCGAGTTCATGGCTGCCGCGCGCGGCGAGGCCGTCGGCGCGACGGTCGGCTACCGGATACGCCACGAGTCGAAGATCTCCCCGGCGACGCGCATCGAGGTCATCACCGAAGGCATCCTGACGCGCCTGCTGCAGGACGACCCCGAACTGCCCGGTGTCGGCGCGATCCTGTTCGACGAGTTCCACGAACGCCACCTGCACGGCGATCTCGGCGCCGCACTGGCCCTTGACGTGCAGGCCAACCTGCGCCCCGAACTGCGCCTCGTCATCATGTCGGCCACACTCGACGGCGAGCGCATCGCGCGCTGGTTCGAGGCGCCGCGTCTGAGCAGCGCCGGACGCAGCTACCCGGTGCGCATCGGGCACCCGCCGGCCCGCCAGGGCGAAGCCTGGCCCGAGCGCGGCTGGATCGCCCATCTCCGCCGTGCGGTCGAACAGGCCCTCGCCGAAAGCGACGGTGACGTGCTCGTGTTCCTGCCTGGTCGGCGCGAGATCGAGCGCGCCCGCGAGGCCCTGGCCGGGATCGCCGCCGAAGCGATCGCCCTGCACGGCGAACTGGCCCTGGCCGAGCAGCATGCCGCGCTGGCCGCTGCGGCACCCGGCACGCGGCGCGTCGTCCTCGCCACCAACGTTGCCGAGTCGAGCCTGACCCTGCCCGGCATCCGCGCCGTGGTCGACCTCGGCCTCGCCCGTGAACCGCGCTTCGATCCCAGTTCGGGATTCTCACGATTGCAGACTGTAAATATTTCGCAGGCCTCGGCCGATCAGCGTGCCGGACGCGCCGGCCGGCTCGGTCCCGGTAGCGCCTATCGCCTGTGGCCGCAGAGCCGCCGCCTCGATGCTTCGCGCACACCCGAGATTGCCCAGGTCGAGCTTTCGCAGCTGATGCTCGAACTCAAGGCCTGGGGCAGCGAAGCGTTGTGCTGGCTCGATCCGCCGCCGCCCGGCGCATCGGCGCAGGCGGTCGAACTGCTGGTCGCCCTCGGTGCACTGGAGGCGAATGCGTCGATCAATCCGTTCGGACGCGAGCTGCTGGCCTTCGGCGCCCATCCGCGTCTCGCCGCCGCGGTAGTGCGCGCCGCGCCGGACCAGCGCGCCCTGGCCTGCGACGCGGTGGCCCTGATCGAGGCGCGCAATCCGCTGCGTGGCGAGGCCTCGCGCAACGACGACTTCCGCCTGCGCCAGCGCGCACTCGGCGCCTGGCGCGAGCGCGATGCCACGACCGCGCGTGAACTCGGCGCCGATCGCGGCGCCCTGGCAGCGATCGCACAATCGGCCGATGCCTGGCGACGGCGTGCGCGCGTGCCGGCATCGAACCGCGCCGATGCTGGATCGACCGCGCTCGGTGACCTGCTGATCCACGCCTTCCCCGATCGCGTCGCCCGCCAGGATCCGGCCAATCCGCGTCGCTACCAGCTGGCCAACGGGCGTGGCGCGCGCCTGCTCGAGGAGAGCAGCCTGTACGGCGAACCGTGGCTGGTCGTCATCGACCTGCGCTTCGAGGAACGCGACAGCCTGATCCTGGCCGCCGCCCCGTTCGACGAAGCCGCCCTCGAGCGCGAATTTCCGCAGCGCTTCGCGACCCGCCGCAGCGTGCGCTGGAATCGCGAGTCGCGCGCGGTCGAGGCCTTCGAGGAACGCTGCTTTGCGGCGATCGTGCTCGAGCGGCGCAGCGTGCCGGCACGCGCGGAGGATGCCGTGCCGGCCCTGCTCGCCGCGATCCGCGAGCTCGGACTCGATGCGCTGCCCTGGAGCGACGCGGCCAGCGAGCTGCGCCAGCGCGTCGAATTCCTGCGCGCGCAGACGCCCGAACTCGGCCTGCCCGACTATTCCGACGCGCGCTTGCTGGAAACGCTGGAAACCTGGCTGGCACCGGCCCTCGACGGCAAGCGGCGCCTTGATGCGCTGCGCCCCGAGGAACTCTCGAACGCGCTCGCCGGGCAGCTCGACTACGCCTTGCGCCGCGCCCTCGACGAACAGGCGCCGACCACGATCACGGTGCCGAGTGGACTCGCCCGCCGGGTCAGCTATGCGGCCGGTGCGCCGCCGGTGCTCGCGGTCAAGCTGCAGGAACTGTTCGGCCTGGCCGACACGCCGCGCGTCGCCAATGGCCGCGTCGCGGTCACCCTGCACCTGCTCTCGCCGGCCGGACGCCCGATCCAGGTGACCCAGGACCTGCGTGGATTCTGGGAGCGCACCTATCCGCAAGTGAAAAAGGAACTGAAGGGCCGCTACCCGAAACATCCCTGGCCCGACGATCCGTGGACGGCAACCGCGACCCACCGGGCCAAGCCGCGACGCTGAACCAATCCGCAACGACAAGGGTCGAAAGCGGCAACCGGCATGCAGCGCGCAGCGCGCGCGTGGCATGGTAGCCGGGCGCGAGCGTGCACAACGCATTGCCGCCTCGCTGCATCCGTGTAACCGAATCCCCCGCAAACCGAGGCCCTCATGTCCCGATTCAACCGTGCCCTGCTCTGGATGTCCGCCTTTCTGGTGCTGGTGGCGGCCCTGGCGGCCCTGGTCGGACACCGTCTGCTCGAGATCTTTTCGGCCAATCCGTTCTTCAACGGCGTGATCCTGACCGTGCTCGTCGCCGGCATCGTGGTCAACCTGCGCCAGGTCATCGTGCTCGGTCGCGAATCACACTGGATGGAATCGTTCCGCCGCTCGAATCCCGAGCGCACGGTCGAAGGCAAGCCGCGCCTGCTCGCGCCGATGGCGCGCATGCTCGGCAATCGCGCGCGCGGCAAGGCCGCCCTGTCGGCGCCATCGATGCGCACGATCCTCGACAGCGTGCAGTCGCGCCTCGAGGAATCACGCGATCTCTCGCGCTACCTGATTGGCCTGGCCATCTTCCTCGGTCTGCTCGGCACCTTCTGGGGCCTGCTCGTGACGATCCGCTCGGTCTCCGAGACGATCGGCACGCTGAATGTCGGCAACGACGCCCTGACCATGTTCAGCGCGCTCAAGGAAAACCTCAAGGAGCCGCTCGGCGGCATGTCGACCAGTTTCTCGACCTCGTTGTTCGGCCTCGCCAGTTCGCTCGTGATCGGCTTTCTCGACCTCCAGGCCGGGCATGCGCAGAACCGCTTCTACAACGATCTCGAGGAATGGCTGTCGGGCATGACCCATCTGTCCTCGGGCAGCGCGCTCGAAGGCGATGCCTCGGTGCCGGCCTACGTGCAGGCACTGCTCGAGCAGACCGCCGACGGCCTCGAACGCATGCAGCGCGCGATCGTCGAGAACGAACGCGAACGCCGCGGCAGCAACGAGCAGTTCGCCGAGATCTCGACCCAGCTCGGTCGCCTCAACGACCTGCTCGCGCGCGATGCGCGCGAACGCCAGGCCGCTGCCGAGGTGCAGGACGAACTGAAGGGCGTGCTGCGCCAGATCGCCAGCCATCCGCCTTCGGAATCGCGCCTGTCCGATGAGCTGCGCAGCGAACTGCGCCTGCTTTCGCGCACGATCGCCGCTTCGGTCGGCGCAGGTCGCGAGCCGCGCGCATGAGTGCCGCCCTGCGCCGGCGTCGGCGCGCCTTCGACATCTGGCCGGGTTTCGTCGACGCGCTGACCTCGCTGATCATGGTCATGATCTTCGTCCTGCTGATCTTCGCGATCGGCCAGTTCGTGCTCTCCGATACCCTGGCCGGCAAGAACAAGGCGCTCGATGCGCTGAATGCCCAGGTTGCCGAACTCGCGCGCACGCTTTCGTTGAGCGAGGACCAGAAGCACGCCCTCGACGCACGCGTGACCGAGCTCAGCGCTTCGCTCGGCACGACCCAATCCGAGCGCGACCAGCTGAGCAGCGAACTGAGCGCGGCGAACACGCAGGCGGCCAGCCTGAGCGCCGACATCGCCGCCCTGACCGCGCTCAAGCACGATCTCGAGGCCGAGGTGGCGCGCCTGAGCACGCAACTCGATACGACCCAGGACGACCTGGTCAAGCAGACCGAGCTCGGCAATGCCGCGACCGCCCAGGTCGAACTGCTGAACCGGCAGATGGCGGCGATCCGCGAACAGCTCGGCAAGCTCGAGGCGGCCCTCGGCATCGCCAACAAGGACATCCAGGCCAAGGATCTGAAGATCGCCGATCTCGGCAAGCAGCTCAACATCGCCCTGGCCAACCGGGTCGGCGAACTCGAGCGCTACCGCTCGGAGTTCTTCGGTAAGCTGCGCGAAGCGCTCGGCGACCGCACCGACGTGCAGGTGGTCGGCGACCGTTTCATCGTGCCGACCGACATCCTGTTCGATTCGGCTTCGGCCGAACTCGGCCCGGCGGCGCAGACACGGCTCGATTCGCTGGCCGCGACCGTACGTGAAGTGTCGGCCGAGATCCCCTCGTCGATCGACTGGGTGCTGCGCATCGACGGCCACACCGACCGCCGGCCGATCCACACCGACCGCTTCCCGTCGAACTGGGAGCTGTCGACGGCGCGCGCCGTGGCCATCGTCAAATACCTCGTCGTCCAGGGCATTCCGGCCCATCGCCTGTCAGCCAATGGTTTCGGCCAGTTCCAGCCTATCGATACCGCCGACACGCCCGAGGCCTATGCGAAGAACCGGCGCATCGAATTGCAATTGACGAACCGCTGAGCGGTAGCCGTCGGTACCGGTACTCGATTGCTGGGCCCTGTCGCGATCGATTCGACATCGCGATCGTCCGCAGGAGGCTGCAACCAGGCGCCAAGTTCGCGCATCTCCTTCTTCGAACCCGTACGTGTCCGGCTTGCGCCGCACACGCTCGCCTCTGGAATCGCATCGCGCGCACCCCGTCAAGGAAACTCATTGCCATGATCAGGCCCCACCATATTGCGTTTGCCCGGCTCCTTCTCCTTCCCACACTGATCCTGGTAACAGGCGCCGTGTCGGCGCAAACCGCGACCGACCAACCGGTCGCCTTGCCCGAAACGACCGCCGGGCACCTGATGAGCGACTGGATCGCGCAGTGTCGCGACCCCGACCTCGCCCGCATGACGGCGTGGATCGGCCAGCATCTGTCCTCGGGTGGTGCCGGGCGCATGCCCGCCGAGGCGCGCGCCGCCGACATGTTCGCGACCTGTTCGGCGAACGGGGGCCTCGATCCGGTCGCCGTGGCCAGTTCCGAGCCCTTGTCGATCACCCTCAGGATGCAGGGTCGCAAGACCGGCGCATGGTTCGAAGGGGTGCTGATCGCCAATGCGGAGGGTCAGCTTGATCGCGGCGGCCTGCGGCCCGCATTGCCCGAAGAGGCTTCCCTCCCGGCCCATCTCGATGACGCTGCGATAGCCCGCGAAGTGAAACAGATGGTGGCGCGCCTCACCGGCGCGGGCCTGTTTTCCGGCATCGTCGCGGTGGCCCGCGGTAACACCGTCATCGCCCGCGCCAGCGGCGGATTTGCCAACCGCGCCAAGAAGACCCCGCTCACCGGATCGAGCCTGTTCACGCTCGGCTCGATGGGCAAGATGTTCACGGCCGTGGCGATTGGCCAGCTCGCCGACCGCAACAAGCTCGCCCTCGACGATACCGTTGGCAAGTTCTTTCCCGATTATCCGAACAAGACCGTGCGCGAGAAGGTCACCGTGGCGATGTTGCTGTCGCACACCTCGGGCATGGGCGACTTCCTCGACAAGCGCACGCCGGCGATGATGAAGCACGGCGTTCGCCGCGCAGACGAGTTCGTGCCGCTGTATGCGAATGACGAACCGAGCTTTGTACCGGGCAACGGACGCGAGTACAGCAATGCGGGCTTCGCCCTGGCCGGCGCGATCGTCGAAAAGGTCTCCGGCGAGAGCTATCCGGACTATCTGCGCAAGCACATCTTCGAGCCGGCCGGCATGCTGCACAGCTCGGCCAACAATGTCCCGCTCGCCGGCCCCGCCCTGGTCACGCCGTACACGAAGGAAGGTTCCCCGGACTGGAAGATCGCCGAGGCCGACATCGGCAGCCCGGCCGGCGGCGCCGTCTCCAGCGCCGACGATCTCGTCCGCTTTGCCGAAGCGCTGCGCAGCGGTCGTCTGGTCAGCATGGCCTGGCTCAAGGACATGGCCACGCCGCACGGTCCGGCCGGGGACGGCTGGGGCTACGGCTACGCCATGGGCATCGCCGACATCTACGGCGAGACCGCGGTCGGCCACGATGGCGGGTTCCCGGGCGTCAGCACCCACCTGCTGCTCGTGCAGGGATCGCCGTACACGGTCGTGGTCCTGGCTAACCAGGATCCGCCCGCCGAGGTCTACGCGACGATGCCGGCCGTGGCCCTGGTTGCGGAGCGGGTCAAGCGCGAAGGGAAGTAGTCGTCATCCGGATGCGGCCGCCTGGAGCCGGTCGCTACGGCGATTCCGCCCCGGCCCCCCGCTCGGGGCCAGGGTCCGGCGCGGAGTGACGCCCCGCAAGAGTGCCGCGATTTGCATGCGGCACCCTTGCTCACGGACAATCGGCGCCCATTTCATCCCGGCGCACCCAGCGCGCGCTGCCTCAGGCCAAGCCAACACCGTGTCCGAAATCCTGCATCGTCTGCCCGAATTCATCGGCAATCATCCCTTCCTTTCGTTCGGCTTCATCGGCGTGCTTGTCGCCCTCGTCGCCCTCGAGTTCGGCCGCCTGACCCGCGGCTACACGGCGCTCACGCCGGCCGGACTGACCCAGCTGATCAACCGCAACAACGCCCTTTTGATCGATGTCTCGAGCATCCAGGACTTCGAGCAGGGGCATATCCCGGGCGCCCGCCACGTCGCCATGAGCCAGTTCGATCCCGAGAACAAGGACCTGGCCAAGGCCCGTGAGCTGCCGGTTGCGGTCTACTGCAAGTCCGGCCAAACCTCGGGCCTCGCCGCCAAGCGCCTGAAGAAGGCCGGCTTCACCCAGGTCTACACGCTGGAAGGCGGCCTGCGCTCGTGGAGCGAGGCCCAGCTGCCGCTGGCCAAGGGCCGCGCCTGAGCCGCGAACCGGGCCTTCGTTTGCATTCCAGCGGATCGCCGCATCGGGTCGGAGCGTGCGTTGCCCTGCCCGGCATGGGATAATCCGTGTCCTTTTTTCCCCGCTTTTCTTGGAGCAACCGCAACATGGCAGAGAATTCCCCCGCGAACGGCGCGGCCAATCCCAACCCGGATGGCGGCGCCATCCAGGCCCAGCTCAACCTGCAGAAGATCTACACCAAGGACGTCTCGTTCGAAGTGCCGAACGCACCGAAGGTGTTCCAGCTGCAGGGTCAGCCGGCGGTCGAACTGAACCTGAGCCAGCGCGTCAACACGCTCGCCGATTCGATCTTCGAAGTGGTCCTCAGCGTCACCGTGACCTGCAAGATCGAGGAAAACACCGCCTACCTGTGCGAAGTGCATCAGGCCGGCATCTTCGGCGTCGCCGGCTTCGATGCGGCTTCGCAGGAAGGCGTGCTCAACACCTACTGCCCGAACGTGCTGTTCCCGTACGTGCGCCAGATCGTCTCCGACCTGGTCCAGAGCGGCGGCTTCCCGCCCCTGTTCCTGCAGCCGATCAACTTCGATGCGATCTACGCCGAACAGCAGCGTCGCCGCGCCGAAGCCCCGGCCGAAAGCCCGACCACGCTCAACTCCTGAGCCACCGATCGATGAGCACGCCGGTTGCGGTCCTCGGCGCCGGATCGTGGGGCACGGCGCTGGCCGTGCTGCTCGCTCGCAATGGCGTCCCCACCACGTTGTGGGGGCGCTCGCCGCAGGCCGTGGTCGACATGGCCACGGCGCGCGCGAACACGCGCTACCTCCCGGAAATGAAATTTCCCGACGCGCTCGGCATCACCGGCGTCATCGAAACCTGCGTGCGCGATGCCGGCATCGTCCTGATTGCCGTGCCGAGCCACGCCTTCCGCGATCTGCTCGACACGATCACGCCGTGGGTCGGTCCCGGTGTCGGGATTGCCTGGGCGACCAAGGGCTTCGACCCGGGTTCCGGTCGATTCCTGCATGAGCTGGTCGAGGAGCGCCTGCCGGGCCATCCGGCCGCTGTCGTCACCGGCCCTTCGTTCGCCAAGGAAGTCGCTGCCGGTCTGCCGACCGCCCTGACCGTGCAGTCCAACGACCCCGAGTTCGCCAGGAAGCTGGCCCGCCTGCTGCACGCGCCGACCTTCCGCGCCTACACCGGTACCGACATCCTCGGCGCCGAACTCGGCGGGGCGATGAAGAACGTGCTCGCGGTCGCCACCGGCGTCGCCGATGGCATGGAACTTGGCCTCAACGCCCGCGCCGGCCTGATCACGCGCGGCATGAACGAGATCCTGCGCCTCGGCACCGCTCTCGGCGCCAAGCCCGAAACCCTGATGGGCCTCGCGGGGCTCGGCGACCTCGTCCTTACCTGTACCGGCGATCTGTCGCGCAACCGCCGCCTCGGCATCGCCCTGGGTCGCGGCGTCCCGCTCAAACAGGCCATTGCCGAGATCGGCCAGGTCGTCGAGAGCATCGTCACGGTCGACGAGGTCGTCCGCCTCGCCCAGCGCGTCGGCATCGAACTGCCGATCGCCGAACACGTGCAACATGTCCTGCACGAGGACATGACCCCCGAAGAAGGCCTGCGCGCCCTGCTCGCGCGCGAGCAGAAACCCGAATACCCCGACTGACTCGCAATTCCCTCCCCGCGTTTCGGCCACCGCCGACGCCGGTGCGAACCCACTCCACCCGCCCTCAAGACTTTCGTCCGCCTCTCGTAGGAGCGCCTTCAGGCGCGATGCCTTTCCGTCCAAGACCCAAGGCATCACCCCACGAGGCGATCGCACGATCAAGCACAACCCTCGAGACGCCTCCCCGCGGCCATCTTGAGCTACCCGGGACCAACGCCGCGCTTTTCCCTTCTCCCGCCCGCGGGAGACCAAACGGCAGGATTGCCGTTTTGCGCCGCGAATGCTGCCCGCAGGGGCGAGCACCATGGAGGGTGCGAGTTCAGGTGCTGGAGGCGGATGAGGGGCCCTTCGCTTCACGTCTCCTGACGCGACGTGTTCGCCTGTTCAGATCCTCCCTCCTATCCGCTCCTCGCCGCCAGCCCGCAATCACCCACCCCCCGCAAACCCCCTCTGCCGCCACGCCTCATAAGCCACCACCGCCACCGCATTCGACAGATTGAGGCTGCGGTTTTCCGGCCGCATCGGCAACCGGATGCGCTGCCCCATCGGCACCGACTCGAGCACCGCCTGCGGCAAGCCACTCGTCTCCGACCCGAACATCACGGCATCGTCCTCGTCGTAATGCACGGTGTCATAGCGCACCGTTCCCCGCGTCGACACCGCAAACACGCGCGCAGGCTTCACGGCCGCCAGGAAGGCCCCGAGATCCTCATGCACGGTCAATGCCGCGTACTCGTGATAATCGAGCCCGGCGCGTTTCAGCTTGGCGTCATCCAATGCAAAGCCAAGCGGACCGATCAAGTGCAGCCGCGCACCCGTGTTCGCGCACAGGCGGATGACATTGCCGGTATTCGGCGGGATCTCGGGGCGGTGGAGGACGATATTGAGCATGTGGGGCTTGCCGGAAATATGCCGACAAGTATCCCGCCGATCCGAGTTCCTTTCGACTCCCACGTCCTTCATCGCCCGAAGCAGTGCGATTCATGCAGCCGCCGATTCGGTCTTGACCGAGCGGGGCGATCCGAATGAAGGCGCATTTTCGGGATCTGCCGCATTGGGCAATCATCTAGGCCATGGGATGGGAAACCGCGCGTAGTGCATCATCTTCTGGGCGTCAACTTGCCAGAAGAAAAACCCCAGGATTAGGCTGATGGATTAGACCGCTCGGTCAGCAAATGTCGCTGATTTGCATGAGGAAATTCTCCGGGCATTTGCGCAGTTTGCCGTGATAGGCTTATGGAATAGATCCCATTGTGGGATCGAATTGGCGTTAGGGGCTAGGCCATGTGGGCAAACTTTAGCAGCATGCCAAGACTTCTAAAGTTCCTCACTGCGCATGCGGCATGTTGCTTCGTATTCTTAGTCATATCAGTCATTCCAATTGACTCATACGCTATACAAGGTCGGCACGTCACTTACACTGAGTGGTGGAGCAGCGGCGCGGGCGTACTCGCTTCCTTGCTAGGCATCGTTGGCCCATTCGCCGCATGGACGCTGGTTTCAAGACAGCCATATGCTCGCGCTGTGTATTTGGTTTTTCTGGGCCTCGCGTTCGTAGCACCATGTCCGTATGTCGGCATGCTAGCGTATGTTCTTCCCAGCTTGCTGGTTGTTGGCATCGGCGCGTTCTACATGTACAAGTGGCAGAGCGTGCAGGTCTACTTCGCCCCTAACCAGTCCTCAAGAGACTTCCCGTCAACTCCGGGTGAGTGAGGCTGTGGCCCTGAGCTCTTAGGCGTTTGCTGGTCATCGAGTTGTTCCTTTGGTCCGTGCTGATTTGTCAGTGCGATGCGGAGACCAAACGATGTCAGACTGCATTTCCTCAAACGGTCTTGTTGAGTCGCGGATGCCGACTCGGACCAGGGTATAAACCGCACCCGGAGACCTCGTTCGTCCATCGGTGTCGTCGGTGTTCGAGGATCAGTCGAAGCACGCTGTGACGGCCGGAAAGTTAGTCAGGTTTTCTCCAGGTCGGTCTGACCCGTTGTCACCCGTGTCGCGCTGACGGTGAAGGGAATCGAATAACTTAT